>NZ_JAMSHO010000001.1:2521278-3781917 GCF_040147005.1 Halomonas sp. H10-9-1
GACATTACGCCGCAGGTGGCGGCCGCCTCGGTCGTGGATGATTTCAACGACAAGGGCATCGACGCGATCCACTACCACGCGCCGTCGGAGACTCTGTACCTGCTGCAAACCAAGTTGAAGGAGTCCGAGCAGTTCAAGCAGGAGGATGCGCTGCCGTTCTGCGAGGGCATTCGCCTGTTGCTCAAACAGGACTTCGCCGCGTTCAACGGGAATGTCCAGAATCGGAAGACCGACATCGAGGGCGCACTCGATGTGTGCAGCCACATCAAGCTGGTCGTGCCCTACACGGGCGATGGTGTATCGCAAGCGGCTCGCGACGCCTTGCAGGCGCTGCTCGATGACGAAGACCTCGACGAAGAGCGGCTGGCCAAGCAGGTGGAGTATTACACGGCAACCGAGATCGTCTGCGATCTGCTGGCGGAACAAGCCTACCAACCCGTGCACACGGATATCGCGTTGCACAAGCACGCGAAAGTCGAAAGCCCGCGAGCCACGTACTACGGTGTCGCGCGGCTGGCGGACTTGGTGACCCTACACCAGATGCACGGCAAGGCCCTGTACGAACGCAACATCCGCTACTTCCTCGGCAGTAGCAAGTCCGATGTCAACAAGGCCATCAAGACGACCTTGCATGACGCCCCGCTGGACTTCTTCTATCTCAACAACGGCGTCACGGCCGTCTGCGACCAGATCGAGCCGAAGGCCAACAAGAATGGCGTCAAGAAGTTCAAGGTTCGCGGCCTGTCCATCATCAACGGCGCGCAAACGGTTGCGTCGGCTGCCGAGTTCGTGCGCCAGCATCCGGGCAAGAGCATCGATGACGCCAAGGTGATGCTCACTTTGATCAAGGCATCGGCGGATGGCCAGTTTGGGAAGAGCGTGACCAAGGCTCGCAACCACCAGAACCCGGTACAGACCGCGAACTTCGCCTCGCTGGACGAGAACCAAGAGCGGTTGCGGCAAGAGATTGCCCACCTTGGCTTCGGCTACCACTACCGTCCCGAGGCCGTGGCAAATGGCACCAATGCCATCACGCTCGATGAGGCGCTGCGAGCACTGGCCTCGCAACAGAACGACCCACGCTACGCCGTGTGGCTCAAGAGCGAACCGGTGCGACTCGCCACCCCCGACTCCGCCGAGTACCAGGCGCTGTTCACCGTCGCGCTACCGGGCGTGACGCTGGTCAATGCGGTCCTGTGCCACCGCGCGATTCGCACCCTCGTGGTGGACTACGAACAGAAGGCCCCGGCGCGTAGCCAGGAACGCCTGATCTACCGTCATGGCTTACACGTCATCACGGCGGTCATGGTGAAGCGCCTGCGCAGCCGCATCGGCACGGCAGCCGTCATCGACCCGACAGCGATTCCCGCGCTGATCAGCCAGCCGCTCGATCAGCTCAGGCAGCAGGCTTTCGACCTTGGCCAACAACGACTCATTCTTGAGGGGCCACTGGCTTACTTCCGCAACCAGGGCAACGTCGTGAACTTCCTGGCCGACCTGATGGAGGCACACTTTGCGCTGGGTGCCGATCCGGCCATAGCGCCACTACGCAATATTCAGAATGCAGCGGACGCGTATCCGCGCAAGCGCCTGATCGACTACTTGTCGAACCGCGCGCCACAACTATGAGAGCGATGTCATGAGCAAACAAAAACTAGAACTTACCTGGATCGGCAAGGAGAAGCGGCCCAAGTTGGAGCCACGCATCCTGCTCGAAGATCCAGAGAAGTCATATCACGCCAAGCATCGCGTGTCGGACAACGATATCTTCGACAACCGACTGATCTTCGGTGACAACCTGCTTGCGCTGAAAGCATTGGAGCAAGAGTTCTCCGGCAAAGTGAAGTGCGTGTTCATTGACCCACCGTACAACACCGGTAGCGCATTTGCACAATATGATGATGGTCTTGAGCACTCGATTTGGCTTGGCTTAGTACGGGATCGGCTAGAAATCATCAGGCGTCTGCTTTCGGACGATGGCTCGCTATGGATTTCTATTGATGACAACGAGGCTCACTATCTTAAGGTCTTGTGCGACGAGATTTTTGGTCGCAAGTGTTTCGTTACGTCATTTATCTGGAAGAAGGTCGACAGCCCAAATGACAACAAGGGCGCCCTTTCCCCAGATCATGAATACATTCTTTGCTATGTAAAGAATCCTGACTCGATTAATTTTCGACCGAAGCAGGATGAGTCAATCTTAAATGCATACCGGCAGCCGGACGCGGAATCGGACAGGCCGTACCGTGACCGTCTCCTAAAGAAAAACGGGAAGAATAGTCTTCGGATCGACCGCCCGTCGATGTATTTCCCGATCAAGGGGCCAGACGGCGTGGATGTTTACCCCATTCACGATGACGGCCAAGAAGCCCGATGGGCAATGGGGAAAAAGGGTGTTGATGAGCTGATAGCGAAGGGAGAGCTTGTTTGGAAGCAAAGGGAAAGCGGCGGAGTACTGCGGTGGGTTCCTTACACAAGAGAATATGCTCCCGACGCTCCTACGCGCCCTTGGCCAACAATCTGGTCAGACTTGCACACGACTCGACAAACTAAGGCTCATCAAAGATCTGTTTTGGAGGGCGTTCAAGCATTTGAAACCCCGAAGCCAGAAGACTTGGTTTCCCGTATTCTTAGTATTTCAACGAATCCAGGAGACTGGGTTCTTGACTCATTTGCGGGATCTGGTACCACTGGAGCAGCCGCTCATAAAATGGGACGGCGCTGGATAATGGTGGAGCTTGAGGAAACTTGCCATACACACATCATTCCGCGTCTCAGGAAGGTAATTGACGGCGAAGATAAGGGCGGCGTCACAGAGGCTCTAAGTTGGCACGGCGGCGGCGGCTTCCGCTATTACCGTCTTGCCCCCAGCCTGATCGTCAACGACCGCTGGGGCAACCCGGTCATCAATCCCGAATACAACGCTGCGCAACTGGCCGAGGCGCTGGCCAAGCTGGAAGGCTTCAACTACGCGCCATCGGAAACTCACTGGTGGCAGCACGGCCACTCCAGCGAGCGCGATTTCATCTATGTCACCACCCAGAACCTGTCCGCAGAGCAACTGCAAGCCCTGTCCGATGAAGTCGGCCTGGAGCAGAGCCTGCTGGTGTGCTGCGCCGCTTTCCACGGAGTCACGGCGGCCAAAGCGGCGGAACGCTGGCCGAACCTGACGTTGAAGAAGATTCCGAAGATGGTGTTGGCCCGCTGCCATTGGGGCCGTGACGACTACAGCTTGAATGTGACCAACCTGCCGATGGCGGAGATTGAGAAGGCCGAGCCTGCGCCCTCTGGCACTAGCGTCAAGAACACTAAGAGCAGAAAAGTGGCCCTCGCCAACGCGGGACAGGGCGGCCTGTTTGGGGAGAACGAATAATGAGCACCCGCGTCCTGCACGCCGTTACCGGCCGTCTGTCTCTCCGCCCGCCCCAGGCCGACTCCCTCATCAAGCTCGCTCGCGCGCTCGATGCTGCGCCCGAGCTATTGGGTCACGAGCGTGATGTCTCGGCCATTCTCTCCACGTTGAAGGCCGAGTTCAGCACGCTGGAGGACTTTGAGCGTGAGTTCCCGTCGCTGTGCTTCGCGCTGGCCACGGGTGTGGGCAAGACGCGCCTGATGGGGGCATTTGTCGCCTACCTGCATCTGGCGCACGGCATCAACAACTTCTTCGTGCTTGCGCCCAACCTGACGATCTACAACAAGCTCATCACGGACTTCACGCGCAACACGCCGAAGTACGTGTTCAAGGGCATCGCAGAATTCGCGCAGCAACCGCCGCTGATCATCACCGGCGACAACTACGACCAGACCGGCGCGGCGGTGGGCGATCAGTCGATGGGCTTCGCTCACGACGTGCGCATCAACATCTTCAACATCTCCAAGATCAACTCCGAGGTGCGCGGCGGCAAGGAGCCGCGCATCAAGCGGATGAAGGAAGTGCTGGGCGACAGCTACTTCAACCATCTCGCGAACCTGCCTGACCTCGTGCTGCTGATGGACGAGTCGCACCGTTACCGGGCCAGCGCTGGGGTGCGCTCTATCAACGAGCTCAAGCCGCTATTCGGTCTGGAGGTGACGGCGACACCGTTCGTCGAGTCCAGCCGTGGGCCGGTGCCGTTCAAGAACGTGGTGATGGACTACCCGCTGGCGAGGGCGATGGAGGACGGCTTCGTCAAGGAACCTGCCGTGGTCACCCAGCGCAACTTCGACGCCAAGGCGCACACGCCCGAGGAGATCGAGAAGACCAAGCTGGAAGACGGTGTGCGCCTGCACGAGACGACCAAGGTCGAGCTGCTCACCTATGCCCGCGAGAACGGCGTCAAGCCGGTCAAGCCCTTCATGCTCGTCATCGCTCGCGATACCACGCACGCGGGGCAACTCTTGGCGCTGCTGGAGTCGGAAGCCTTCTATGAGGGGCGCTACCAGGGCAAGGTGATTCAGGTCGATTCCAGCCGTACCGGCGCTGAAGAAGAGGAGATGATCACGCGCCTGTTAGCCGTGGAGAGCGTGGATGAACCGACCGAGATCGTGATTCACGTCAACATGCTGAAGGAAGGCTGGGACGTAACCAACCTCTACACCATCGTGCCGCTGCGCGCCGCCAATGCCCGCACGTTGATTGAACAGTCCATCGGGCGTGGCCTGCGTCTGCCCTACGGCAAGCGCACGGGCGTCGCGTCGGTGGATCGCTTGAACATCGTCGCGCACGACAAGTTCCAGGAGATCATCGACGAGGCCAACCGCGGCGACTCGCCGATTCGCCTGAAGCAGGTCATCCTCGATGCGCCGAGCGCCGACGACAAGAAGGTCAGCGTGCAGGTCGAGTCCGGGGCGGCGGCGCGTCTCGGTTTGACGGAAGCACCGGTCGTGATCACAGGGGCTTCAGCCACTGACAGTGGAGCGGAAGTCCCCGCGCCCAAACCGGTGTTCACCACGGAGGCGGAGAAGCAGGCCGCGCGCGTGGTCATGGACGTCATCGGCAAGTACGAGGTCAAGCGCGATCTGGTGCCCACCAGCAGCGCGCTGCTGAAACCAGAAGTGCAGAAGGAAATCCTCGCGGAAGTGGCAGAACGGTTGAAGCCGCTGCAAGGCGAATTGCTGGCGGGCGTGGATGAATCAGTCCCCGCACTTGACTTGTCCGCCGTGGTGGCGAAGACCACCGAGATCGTGGTGCAGCAGACCATCGACATCCCGCGCATCGCGGTGGTACCGACTGGCGAGGTCACGACGGGCTTCCACGCCTTCAAGCTGGATGTGAGCCAGCTTCATCTCCAGCCAGGCCAACGCGAGATCGTCGGGCAGATGCTGCGCACCAACGAGCAGTTCACCCTGGCCGCCGAGGTCGGACTCAAGGAGCAGCGCCCGGAGGACTACATCGTCCACGCGCTGGTGGACTTCGATGACATCGACTACTTCACCCACGCCGACCTCCTCTACGACCTCGCAGGCCAGATGGTGCAGCACCTGCGCAGTTATCTGTCCGAGGACGAAGCCATCAGCGTCCTCGATCGTGACCGCCGCTTGATCGCACGGGAAATCCACGCGCAGATGATGGCCCACTTCTGGGAAGAGGCGACGGAGTACGAGGTGCAGGTCAGTCGCGGTTTCACCGAACTCAGGCCTTGCAACTACACCGCTACGGCAGGCCAGACGGCCCACCACTTCCGGGAGACCGTGACCGAGACCAGTCGCATCAAGCAGATGCTCTTCGGTGGATTCGCCCGTTGTCTGTACCCGCTGCAGAAGTTCGATTCGGACACCGAACGGCGCTTCGCCATCATCCTGGAGCGCGACGCGACGAAGTGGTTCAAGCCCGCGAAGGGACAGTTCCAGATCTACTACAAGCTCGGCACCGAGCAGCCGGAGTACATCCCCGACTTCGTCGCCGAGACGGACGCGACCATCTTCATGGTGGAGACCAAGGCACGTGCCGACATCAACACGCAGGAAGTTCAGGCCAAGGCCGCTGCCGCCATGCGCTGGTGCAAGCACGCATCTGATCACGCGGCGAGCGTAGGCACCAAGCCCTGGAAGTACCTGCTGGTGCCTCATGACGAAGTCAGCGAGTCGAAACGGCTCGCGGATTACCTGCGCTTTGAGGTCAAGGCTAATTGAGTTGCCCTCGATCGATTTCGGTGAGCAAGAGCGATTCCGGCAAGGCACCCAGGCGGCGGGAATGATGGACTTCGCCGGGCTCTTCGGCGCGCAACCCTCGTGGCCACGGCCGCACGATCACCAGAGAGGCAGCCCATGGCACGAATCAGAAAGATCGAGATCGCCAACTTCCGCGGCATCCAGTTGCTGGCCTGGTGCCCGACGCCTGGCATCAACTGCCTGATCGGCCCGGGCGACAGCGGCAAGTCCACGGTACTGGACGCGATCGATCTATGCCTGGGGGCCAGGCGTAATGTCCAGTTCTCGGATGCGGACTTCTTCGGCCTGGACATCACGACCCCAATCAGCATCACGCTGACGCTCGGCGACCTCGATGACAGCATGAGAACGCTGGAGAGCTTCGGTGCGTTCCTGCGCGGATACCACGCCAACACTGGCGTCGTCGAAGACGAACCCTCTGCCGGCGCGGAGGTTGTGCTCTGCCTGAACCTGACGGTCGCCAGTGACCTGGAGCCCTCGTGGACCCTTGTCTCCGACCGCGCCGCACAGCAAGGCATCGTCAAGACGCTCGCATGGAAGGATCGCGTCGCCCTGGCGCCCACTCGGATCGGTGCCCTGGCGGACTTCAACCTGGGATGGCAGCGCGGCTCCGTACTGAACCGCATCTCGGAGGAACGAGCCGACGCTTCAGCCGCTCTGGTCAAGGCCGCAAGGGATGCGCGCAGTGCCTTCGGAGACCAGGCCGAACAACAGTTGGGAGAAGCGCTGGGGATCGTCACCACCACTGCTCAGGAACTGGGCGTCAACATCGGCGCCAAAGCCAAGGCGCTGCTGGATTCGCATTCGGTGTCGTTCGGTGGCGGCACCATCTCCCTGCACAACGAAAGCGGCATCCCGCTTCGCAGTCTGGGCGTCGGGTCCACCCGTCTGCTTGTCGCTGGCCTCCAGCGCAAGGCGGCCGGTCAGGCGTCGATCGTGCTCTCGGATGAACTGGAGTACGGGCTGGAGCCGCACCGCATCGCGCGGTTCCTGGGCTCCCTCGGTGCCAAGGAGGCCGCTGCCCCGCTGCAGGTGTTCCTCACCACCCACTCACCCGTGGCACTGAGAGAACTGTCGGGCGGCCAGCTCTTCGTGTTGCGCCGTGGTCCCCAGGGCCACGAGGCTCGCCTGGTCGGCGCCGACAATGACATCCAGAGCACGATCCGCCTCTACCCCGAGGCCTTCCTGGCTGGCTCCGTGGTCGTATGCGAGGGAGCCAGCGAGATAGGCCTGCTGCGCGGCCTGGACTTGTACAGGCTTGACCAGGGGAATGCGTCACTGGCTGCATTGGGCGTGGCCCTCGTCGACTGCGGTGGCGGGGAGCCGGATCGACCGTATGCCCGGGCCGCAGCGTTTCAGTCTCTGGGCTACCGGGTGATGGTGCTGCGCGACGACGACAAGAAGCCCACATCTGCGGTCGAGCAGGCTTTTGTCGAGAACGGTGGCACCGTCGTCGCCTACCGCGCGGGCCGGGCGCTGGAGGACGAGCTGTTCGGCAGTCTCACGCCGGTTGCCTGCCAGAGGCTGATCGGCTACGCCAACGAATTGCATGGCGACCTGATCGTCGAACACCTGCGCACCGTCTCGAACAACATGCTCACGTTCCAGCAGGTCTGGGACGAGATCCAGAACACCGGCCACCTGTCGGCCGAATGCAGGGCCATCCTTGGTCAGGCAGCGCGCATCCGAAAGGCGGGCTGGTTCAAGTCCATCTCGTGGATGGAGGACGTGGCGAGGACCATCGTTGCACCGGACCTGCATCTTTGCGATCAGGGCTTCCGTGCTCTGATGGACCAGGTATTCGGGTGGGCCACTGATGGACCACGTTGAAATCGACCTTCGTGCAATCGAACGCGGAACCGTCACCGCACCGGCCGGCTGCGGCAAGACACAGTTGATTGCCCACGCGCTTGCCGGGCATCGGGGCAACAAGCCCATCCTCGTGCTGACACACACGAATGCCGGGGTCGCGGCCCTGCGTGGCCGGCTGGACCGCGCCGGTGTGCCAGCCAGCGCCTATCGATTGAGCACGATCGATGGCTGGGCCATCCGGCTCATCTCGACCTTTCCCGGCCGCAGCGCCCACGATCCGGAGATTCTGCGGCTGGCTGCACCTGCGCGGGACTACCCGGCAATCCGCGACGCCGCCTGGAAGCTCCTGCAAGCCGGGCACGTCAGTGAGGTGCTGAAAGCCTCATATGCGCATCTGATCGTGGATGAGTACCAGGATTGTTCGGTGCCTCAGCACTACATCGTCTATTTCCTCTCGTTGATCTTGCCGACCTGCGTGCTGGGCGACCCCATGCAGGCGATCTTCGGATTCCGGGGCAATGCGCTGGCCGACTGGAACCAGCACGTGTGCGCGCATTTTCCTGTCGTCGGGGAACTGGCAACGCCCTGGCGATGGCGCAACGCCGGCGCGGAAGCGCTGGGACAATGGTTGCTGGAGGCCCGCCGGTTGTTGGCGGTGGGGCAGTCGGTGGATCTGCGTAGTGGGCCACCGGAGCATGTGACCTGGATGCAGGCCGTACCACCCAACGACCATGCCCAGCGCCTAGCCGCTGCGAGGACGGCATCGCCAACCGCTGACGGGCGCGTGCTCATCATCGCCGATAGCCGCAACCGAGCAGCACAGCAGAACTTTGTGAGCCAGACGCCGGGCGCTTCGACGGTCGAGGCCGTCGATCTGCAAGACCTCATCGCCTTCGCCAGCAACTTTGATGCGGGGGCACCGAATGCCCTCGCGCAGTTACTGGCGCTGGCGCAGAGCGTCATGACCAATGTGGGCGTGGCGGAGTTGACGCGGCGCCTGGAGTCGTTGGCAAAGGGAACTGCAAGGAATCCTCCGAACGAGGCAGAAAGCCGCGCACTGGCGTTCGGGCGCGCGCCCTCTCTCGCTGCGGCCGCCGCGCTGTTGTCGGAGCTGCGGGCACTGCCGAACGTGCGTGTGCATCGGCCGGCCATCCTCTACGGGGTGCTCAAGGCGCTCCGAGAAGCCTCGTCGGGGGCCGTCCCTCTGACAGAAGCGGCCCGGCGCGTGCGGGAAGAGAACCGGCTGTTGGGGCGCCCGCTACCAAAGCGCGCCGTCGGCAGCACGCTGTTGCTCAAGGGGCTGGAAGCCGAAGTCGCGGTGCTGCTAAATATCGAGGGCATGAGTGCGCAGAACCTCTACGTCGCCATGACCCGGGGGTCGATGAAGCTCGTAGTGTGTAGCGCCAGTCCAGTGATCGGTTAGAGACACTTCTTGAATGTCGCCGCCGCAATGCACACCGCCACGCAGAGCAATGCGGCGCTGGGCAGCAGGATCAGCAGCGGGTTCACGCTGACCGGCAGTGCCAGGTAAGTCACCCACGGCAGTACGGCCAGCGGGATCAGGCTGGCCCTGGCGCGGTGATAGATGAACCCCGACTCGCGGCCCGCGCCGAAGCGGCGGATGTCCCGGCGCACCAGGCCGTCCACCAGCCCGACGAAGGCGGCACGCTGCGACGACATTGGTTTGTGTGCCGCTATTCCACAGGGGAGAATACTGATCCTTGGCCTGAGCCTGGCACCAACTCAATATACAGGGCATTTCGGCCAACAATGACAGCGAGCGTTGGTCGCTTATCCCGACGCTTGGCCGACAGACGGTTCCACTCCGATCTATCGAGGCCCGACGGGTTGGGGTTGTCTTCCGGATGGGTGTGCCATTCGCCCAAATAGCGGATGGTTCCCTGGCTCGCCGTCCATCGAGCCAGTGCAATGGCTTCGTGGCCGAATGGCATTCTCTCGAACAGGTAGCGAAACCGTTTGTCCCATGCCGTGGGAACCGTTGCATGCTCAATGAGCATGTGAGTTCCATGGACCGAACCGAGTAGCAGCCCGCCAGCTTCGCAGTCAGAATCACTGGCCTGGACATGCTGGCGGAAGGTCTCCAGCGTGGACTTCGAAAAATGCAGCAGCGTTCTGTTGTCGTCGGCCGCCCAAGAACTCATGAATTGCATAATGGGCACTCCCGATCCCGCGGCGGATCGCAATCGGGTGTGGCAAGCTGCTGGGCGCGGTCGATCAACCTGGTTCGTAACGCGGGGGTATAAACGCCGTTGACCCAATCGAGGGTCATCTCAGCGCCCAGGCTGGCAGCGTGCACCGACACCGAAGCGGGGAATGGCACGTACAAGCCTTCGCATCCATGCCCCGCCAGAATGGCAGGAAGAGGATCAGTGATAGAACGGAACTCGCCTCTTCTGTTGCTATGCCAAAGACATCGATAGCACGCATCAGATGCTTTCGTCCTCAGGAGCGCACGGACAGCCGTTCCCGGCCCCTCGATCCAGACCGAAAGCATGGGCGTCGGAGGCGGATAGTGGCCGCACAGCCAATGCCCGAGAGATTCTTCCCCGGTGGCATCTATGAGCAGGTCCAGCTCTCCCAGTTGGGCATGCCTGACATCCACGGGCAGCGCGCGAATCTCGGCGCCTGGCGCCAAGCGCTTGAGTTCCTTCGCCATAGCCTCGGCCTTGTTCGACAGCAGGTCCGGGAATCCGAGGCGATGGCGCCCGATGTTTTGCGGGAGAAAGCAATCGAAATCCACCAACGTGAGTTTTCCGCCACATGTCCCCGCCCCAGCCTTGACAAGCATGTCCGACAGATAGCCACCAATCGTGCCGCATCCAACGACGGCGATGTTCTTCCCTGCAAGCGTCTTTGAGTTCGGCATGTTCCGCTGGGCAAGGTACCGATCGTCAATTCTGACCACCGAAATGGGCATCACCTTCAACCCATAGCTCGAATCCCTGCGATCTGCGAGCTTGCTCTTTTGGACAGGACTTTGGCGGTCGTAGAGAACCGCAAAGCCATAGGTCATCAGCGGAGACTCGATGACGATCAGAACTCCGTTGGCCTTCTTCCTCTCCCCCTCCTTGATACGCTCGTGAATCTTGCGCCGGCACCGGGGATCAAGAGTGCTCTGCCACGCCAGGATATCCCCGACTGTTTCAGGAGGCCAATTGCTAGTCAGAGGGCGCGGTTGAGCACCGGTCTTTACTCGGTAAGTCAGCACCGTTCTATCGGTGACCTGGTAGCCGAGCGACTTCAGCTTTTCAGTTGTTCGATCTTCGTTGTCGGTGATGAACCACAAGGGGCACCCATTGGCATGCGCGACGATGCAGTTCTGTCGCCCTAGATCCTCGCCTTGCATGTCCACGAAACAATGCCAGCCGTGCCAATAGGCGAAGAACTCTTCCGCGAGGTCTTCGATCATCTCCCCCTGCATGATCTGCCCGAACACGACGGCCGCGCGTTGCAGGCACGCCAGCGACTGTCCGACAGGATCGTAGATGTCCAGAACGACGGTGCCCTTGGCGAGATAGCAAAGCCCGCCATCTGCGCCAAGATGAGGAACCGCTGCGGGCAGCTCAGGAGGGATTTCCAGCAGCCGGATGCGAGGCAAGTCGAAGAACGTGGGGTCGAGCTGGACTTCGCACGGACAACCCTTGTCCGCTTGGGGCGAGGTCAACCGCCCGTGCAGCCTGAACCAGCCGTCATCCGTCTTGCCAACAAACGCGAAGCCTCGCTGCTTGAAGGCCTCGATCACGTCTGCGACCGCTGCGGCGCTGCTCATCCAGCTTTCGTTCGTCCGATGAGTTCGCTAGGACCGGCAGTAGCGGGAGTCGCGGCAATCGTGGCGGCAACGGACACCACCTTGACCCGATCCGGCTCGTTCGGAAAACGCGGGCCGAATTCGCCTCGCATCCAGATGCAGGCCTGTGAAGGACTGCCGGCGCCGGTTGCTCCGCGAAGCACCTTCTCAAACTCTTCGAATGCTTTGGCCGCATCTTCGACACCCGCTTGGCCAAGTCGCTCCGTGAGCGATTCGGACTCTTCCACGGGGTTGTTCACTCCCCCACGCAACCGGGCTGGCAGTGCCGCGACGACATCCAGCAGAGCGAGGTCGTCGCGCCTATCGCGTTTCTCAAAGAGCGGGGCCGCGGCGGCCATCAACAGGATCGAGGCAGGTCCTCCGCTGGACCACTTCCAATCGCGGAACGCCTTCAAGTAACGAACCACGCGGCGGAACTGCTCCCCCTTGGCCTCCACTTCGCCCAGGAACCATTCCTTCACGGGCCTCGGGTCAGAGGACATCCAGTTGCATTCACGATGGGCCAGGAGAACCTTGTCAGCCGGCAGCGCGGTCCAGGCATCGCGCTCTGCCATGTTCACCGCTTCCGTCAGCGAGTCGTAGCCATATCGCTCCATCGAAGCCTTTGCGAGCGTGACAAATTCCTCGTCGGGAATGGCGTACAGAGGAATATCAATGTGGGCATACGCAGCAATGACGATGCGGATGCATGTCGGCTTGTCGGTGACAAGCTTCCACCGCCTTTCCTCGACCAGCGGCTTCAATGCTTCTTCCGCAGCGGCAAAGAACACCGTCGCCGCAGTGCTGGGACGCTTCGTCTGCGAGACGAAACTCATTGGCAGATAGCAGCCATCATCGACATCCGCCTGCTGAGGGTGTTGTGCCGGGGAGTTCAGCGTCTTGTATGCCCACGACCCTTGCGTGAAGAAGCGCGGCTGTGGCACGTCTTCCGTGTATCCGTTTGCCCTAAGCACGCGGGGGATGCCTGTGCGCAGGCAGTCCCTGACGTCAGTGCGTGCGCTGGCGATCCAGGCGCGCTGCCCAGGCGTCAGATCCAGCTCGTCGTGCATGCAGGATTCGTCATCAAGGGTGGTGAAGAAGAGTGGGCTCAAGTTCAGCATGCGGCCTCCTGAACATTCTTGTTGGGGCCGTGATAGAAGATGGGAGCGCCGGCCTGGTGCGCTCGAAATGGTTGGAAAAGAGGATCGCCGAGCGCACGCTGCGCCGCGTGGTTGCCGCGATCCTTGAGCGTGTTCGTGGCGCCAATGGAAACCCGATCCAGCGCCTTCACGTCCTTGCTTTGATCCGGTGTCGCCTTGTCGTCGATCTGGAAGTAGTTGTTGCCCAGCGCCTGCCGCAGCATGTAGTCCACCGACGACTCCTGGGCGGAGATCACGAGGTCGAAGAGTCCCCCACGCCACTTGCCGAATCCGCGGTCGAGGCTGGCGCCGCCGCGAACGGTCGCACCGATGGTCATCGTGCCGATGGCGAGGACCCGAACCAGCGCATCCTGTTTCGGCGCCAGGAACGTCTTGACTTCGTGCAACCCGAAGAGGCCCGGGGCGTTGCCCACCAGCCCCCCATCCGCGAAGACACCACGGTCGTTGCGCGCCAGAGGAAAATAGACCGGCGCGGCAGCAGTCGCCAACGCCACATCAACGACCTTCATGCGGTGATCCAGCTCAAAGGACGGATGGTGCGGTGTCTTGAAGAACTGCCCACGCCCCGTTGAGTAGTTGACTGCCGGCACGAGAACACGATGCTTCAGGTCGCCTATCGTGGTCCCCTGGAAGCGCTCGGTCAGCACTTCTTTCAATCCCGCTGAGTCATGCTTTGCGGTCAACCAGAATCCAAGAAGCTGCCGTGGAAGGCTGCGGCAACCAAAGATGCGGCTGCCCTGTTCTTCAAACAGTGCCTTGAGTTCGTGGGCCGGAATTTCCGCAGCCAGCCCCAAAGCGAGCATCCCTCCTGCCGATGTGCCGCAAATCAGATCAAAGTGCGAAGCGATCGGACGACCCAGCGCGGTTTCGAGTTCGGCGAGAACCGTGGCGGTGTACAGGCCGCGATAACCGCCCCCTGACAGGGCGAGCACATGGTAGGTAGGGATGCCCGTCATGGCACTTCAGCCCTTCGGCGGGAAGGAGTCGTTGCCGTGGCTGTCCTTATCACGGATACGGCCATCCGGACGATGGATGACGAGTTCGGACTGCTGGTTGCGTGCGATATCCCTCGCTGCGTCAATGGCCTGTTGCTGCGTGTCGTGCACGGAGGTCGCCCGCTGATTGCCGGCTCCCTTGACGGCCCAACCGTCCTGATGAGGAACAACATGCTGATTCTTGCCTGCCATGATGGCTCTCCTACAGTGGAACTATCGAAGTCCCAGCCGCTCGGCTGGGTTGTCAATGGCCACCCGCTGTAGCACAATTCGTTGCTCACGCAGACAACAGGATGGCCAAGCCAATCCAACCTGGAGCAGGCGTAAAACCTACGTCTGTTGTCTGGCTGGACAACAATGTATCAGAGCACGTGTGCCGGTGCAACTGGCGTGCGGCGTGCGCCTTTGAACATCAACCGGATGTGGAGGGGCAACAGAGGGCTTGGCCCTTCTTCCCGCAACCGCAAGGATCAGAACTCATGTCGCAAACAGGCCTAGGCGTCGCCCTCAAGACGCTACGCGAACGCAGAACCCTTTCCCTGCGTGAGATCGGCCAGCTATCGTCAGTTGATCATGCTTATGTCCACCGCCTCGAAACAGGCGAGAAGACAAACCCATCCCAAGACTTGGTTGAGAAGCTGTTGAAGGTTCTCAAGCCGGGAGAAAGAGATGCCGCACTCGTGATGTGGCTGGTTGACCACGCAGACGCTGATCCAAGCCTCGTTGAATTCGTGCTACAAGATCCCTCGATCAGCATCGACGTTTTTTCGGCCGCGGCTGGCGTCAGGCATCGGGGAAATGCAAGGCCTGACCCCGCGACGCTCATCGCCCGAATCAAAAGGGCCTTCGATGACGACGAGGACGACTGAACATGGACGAGGCGGATGTCAGGCAGAGAGCGCGCGCGTTTGTCGCGAGAGTCGATGTTTCGAACATCCGAGCAGACCTGTCCCCGTATGTGACCGCTGCTAACGCCAAGGTCAAGAAGGATGAGCTTGGCGAGGGGGAGTCTGGCTATACCGTTACCAAGCCGAACGGGAAGCACATCATCACTGTGAATTCGCTGGAAACCGAAGAGCGCCAGCGCTTCACTGTCTGCCACGAAATAGCCCATATCGTGCTTGGCTTGGAATCGAGTCACGACGAGGTGCCGTCATGGTCCTATGCAAAGCGACATCCGAACGAGATCGCCTGCGACACGTTTGCCGCTGAACTGCTGATGCCCTATCAGCAATGGCTCTCCGCTGTTCCCAAGGAAGAGCCCTCCCTGGATCTCATCCAACACATGGCCGACTTGTTCGGCACATCATTCCCTGCAGCGGCGTCAAGGTTTGCCAGTCTTAGCGATATGCCGTGCGCATTCGTCACCATGGAGCGCGGTGCGGTGCGGTATGCCGCACGCTCAACGGCCTTGCGGCAAGCAGGGGCCTGGATACCTCCCAGGTCGGTCATTCCAGCAGGCTCCGTGGCTCACCGAATTCGCTCTTCAGGGAATAGCGCTACTGAGACGGGGGAAGTTTCACAGGACATCTGGTTCGACAACTGGGAAAAGGGCCTTGACCTCTGGGAACTTTCAAGACATTACCAGCGCACCGATACCACCATCTCCTTGCTATGGTTCGACAGCGACGATTTGCCGGAGGTTGAGGTGAACCGCTTCGGCGCACGTGTCGAAGACGATGGAGGCTTGGCTGAACTGACGGGAGAACTGCCATGGCCGGGGCGAAGCAGGCGCCGCTGAAAAGCGATCACGGCCAAGACCGCAAGGGGGTGACTCTTATGCGCCATTTGCGCGTTCTTACAGGTACTTCTTGAACGTCGCCGCCGCAATGCACACCGCCACGCCGAGCAATGCGGCACTGGGCAACAGGATCAGCAGCGGGTTCACGCTGACCGGCAATGCCAGGTAAGTCACCCACGGCAGCACGGCCAGCGGGATCAGGCTGGCCCTGGCGCGGTGATAGATGAACCCCGACTCGCGTCCCGCGCCGAAGCGGCGGATGTCCCGGCGCACCAGGCCGTCCACCAGCCCGACGAAGGCGGCCATCAGGAACAGCGGCAGGGTCAGGCACAGCACCAGCAGCCGCACGAGGAAGACCAGCGTCGTATAGGCCGCCGCGATCAGGTAGCTCTCCACGTTCACATAGACCAAGCCGATGTAGTAGCGGAAATCCTTGGTCGGACGATGGCTGCCGGCGCTGGCCTGCGCCGAGGCGTCGCGTATCCAGTCCAGCAGACCGCTTTTCACGAACAGCCAGTCGTAGCCCTGCTCGACCAGCCGGTGCGCGGTGCGCCCCGGCTCCTGCACCAGCGCGCTGCGGGTGAAATGCGTGGAAAGCTGATCCAGCTCGTAGTGCAGCATGCCCTGCGCGTGGCGCCAGCCCTGCTCGGGCCAGAAGAAGTGCATGCCGACGCATTCGATCAGGATGCACAGCAGCAGCGCGCCGCACAGCACGCCGAAGAAGCGGAACGGCAGCGTGACCAGGCCGGCGATCAGGCCTTGCTGTCGTTGCTGCTGGCGTTGGGCCGCGACGGCCGGATCGCTCATGCTTCGGCCTCTTCAGCCGCGGCCATCTGCTTGAAGTCGTCCAGCAGGTCGTCGGGCAGCGCCTTGTCCTGCAGGCCGGGGATGCCTTGGTTCTCCCACCAGTCTCCTGCCTCGACGTAGTGCTGTCGCATGTAGCCGGCCAGCTCCTGCAGATCCTTCGGCATGGCTTCGTCGGGGTCGGGCGCAGGCAGCGGCATGCGGACTTTCCAGAGGTTGCCGCCCTCGGTCAGCGCGAAGCACTGCCCCTTGGGCAGCGCCACCACATGCGCCGGCTCGATCAACGGCACGCTGTTGCTGCTGATGCGGTCCTGGGTGTTGGACGTGAACGCGGTATTGCCGTGCGGATCGGAGCTGTCGGTGGCGCCGCTCATCAGCGCCGTGGCGTACACCTCGACCTTGGGCAGTTGTCGCGTCAGCAGCTCGGCGGTGGCGGTCTCGCGCACGCGCAGCATGAACAGGTTGTTGAAGTTGCCGACCACCTGGCCGGCCTTGGCACGATTGCCGATGCGGGCCTCGATGTCGCTCAAGGTCTGCGTGTAGGCCGTCACCTGCACGCCGGCACCGCCGCCCTTGTTGACCATCGGAATGAACTCGTCGCCCATGAGTTCGTTGAATTCGTCGGCGTGGACGTTGATCGGAATCTTGGCGCCCGCCGCGGCGCCGGGCAGCCCGTCGTCGACGCCGAACTTGTAGATGTGGCCGGCGACCGAGACCAGATCGCTGAACATCGAGTTGCCCACCGCCGCCGCGACTTCGGCGTCGGACAGCGCATCCAGCCCCACGTAGACCACCGCGCGTTTGCGGATGACCTGCATCCAGTCGAAGATCGGCCGCGGGTCGGACAGGTCGGAATAGTTCGGTGCGAGCAGTTGCGCGATCTTGCCGGTGGTGAGCTTCTCCAGCAGCGGCAGCAGCGAAGCGACGATCTTGTCGAAGTAGGTCCGGTCGTAGCGCACGGCGCTGCGCAGGCCGTCGAGCACCGGGTCATAGATGCGCACTTGGGACAGGTACTGTTCGAGGGCCACCACGCGCTTCTCGCGCCCGATCATGTTGCGCGGGATGTTCTTCTCGTTCAGCTTCGCTTCGAGCTGAACGATGACCTCCCAGGCCTTCGGCTCGTTCTTGGCGAAGTAGTGCTGGGCGTACTCGATGAACAGCGCGTCGATGTTGATGACGTGGCGCTGGATCAGCAGGTAGTCCGGCCGCTGCCCCAGCTCGACCAGGGCGCGCGCGATGATGTTGACGAAGCGCCAGGCGAATTCGCGGAACGCGGCGCTGTTGCCTTCGCCGGAGAGCTGCCCGGCGATCCGCGTGGCCACCTCGGAGATCCGCCCGAACCGGCCCACGGCGTTGTAGCGCGCCGAGATGTCCGGCCAGCCCAGATGGAAGACGTAGAACTCGCCTTCGCGCCCGGCGCGCTTGGCCTCGACGTACATGCGCTTCAACAGGTCCGCATCGCCCTTGGGGTCGAAGACGATCACCACCTCGTGCTCGCCGCGGACCTTGCGGCGGATGTCCTGGGTGATGAACAGCTCGGCCAGCCGCGTCTTGCCCACGCGCGTGGTGCCCAGCACCAGGGTGTGGCCGACGCGCTCGCCCAGCGGCAGGGTGACGTCGACCTCGTGCGGCTCGATGCCATGCAGGCGTGGCAGTCCGCCGACCGACGGCAGTGGTCGCGCCGGGTTGAGCGGGCTGTCCCAGGCCAACGCGCGCGCCAGCGTCGAGACGGGAAACGGCGCGAACTCAAGCCGCTCCTCCAGCCGCCGGGCGGCCCGGTAGATCGCCGTCGGCTCGACGTAGCGGCGGAACTCCGGCCGATAGGTCTGCATCAGCCGGTGCGTGTGCCGCTGTTCCCAGCGAAAGCCCTGGCCGACGAACAGCCGTTGCTGACTCACCGGCACGTCGCGGCTGGTCATCACGTAGCGCGGCAGGCGGCGGATGTTGCGGCGATAGCGCAGGATCGCCCAGGCATCGCGCAGGCGAATCGCGCCGAAGGTCAGGAAGGCCAGCGCCGAGCCCAGGCCGAGCAGCGGGTTCAGCGCGAGCGACCACGGTGCCACCAGGCACAGAATCGCGGCGCCGGTGCAGACCGCCACGGTATAAAGCTCCACCGCTGGCCGCAGCAAGACCTCGACCGCATGCGGTTGGGCCATTTGCGCACCTACTGCTCGACACCGGTGGCCGTGATGAGCACCGGGTAGTGGCGCAGGCCCAGGCGCTGGGCCAGGTCATCGCCGGAGGCCGGCGACAGGATCAGGCCGGGCGCCAGCCTGCGCAGCGCCGTCAGCGCAGCCATCGACTCCACGTTGACCACCAGGCCCACGGCCTGCAGCTCTCGCAGCGCCGCCTGCCGCTGCCGCAGCCAGGCGCGCGAACGCTCGTCGTCGCCGATCAGGAACAGCGCCGTCAGGCCCGGCGCCCGGATGACGCGGCGCTGCACCTCGCCCGGCGACAGTTGCGTCGAGCGCACCGGCAGCATGGCGGCTTCGGCGTCGGCCGTGTTGCCCGCGCGAGGGGTCGGCATCGGGGCCGGCGGCGTGGCCTGATCCGGCTGAGGATTCAGCGACTGGTAGTACGGCAGCGCGGAGTCGCCGCCGCGGTCTTCGACGACGATCAGCGGCCCGGAGACGGTCTGGGCGAAGATGGTGGTCGTGGACAGCAGCCCGATGGCGGCGATGAGGACGGTGTGGTTCATGGCGTGGTGGCCTGGAGAGTTGGAACGGGAACGCCGGGGTCGAGTACGCGGGTCAGGTGCCGATGCACACTGCGCCGGTATCGCGCCGCGGGTGCCCCGCCGGCGGGCCGGTGGTAGCGGCCGATGGCAAGCAGCCAGTCCTCGCCCGGCGTGTACTGTTCGCGCAGGATTTCCGCAGCGATGGCGAGGTTGCGGTACGGGTCCAGCAGCTCGCAGGGCTGCGTGTAGCGATGCGTGTGGTAGCCGAGATTGACCTGGCCGAGGCCGGCGTCGATGCGATTGGCCGGCGTGTGGGCGAGCGCACGGTGCAGCCCCGCGCAGGCCTCGGCGCGGGTGGCATAGCGCTGTGGCGAGCCGGCGACGTTGAGCGTCCACGGCCAGGGGATCAGGCGCCCGCGCAGCATGGCGCCACTCTCCTGCAAGGCCACCGCATATAGCACCGCCGCCGGCACGTCTGCACGATGCGCCGCCAGTTGATAGGCCGGCGGCGGCACTTCCCGCGCCAGGGCGGCCAACGCCCAGCCGCCGGTGGCGAGCAGCAGCATGGCGCTGGCGCAGCGGATGGCGACGCGGGATGGCCGATGCTCCCGGCCTGGAGCACCTATTGCCGCTGCCATTGGCCGTTCACCTCGCGCACCACGGCCGGCAGATCGCCGGGCAGGCCCAGCGACAGCCAGCGCCCTGCATCGTGGTTGAGCGTGATGGAGCGGGCGCGCACCCTGGCCGGGTCGATGCCCGCCTGGGTGGCCCACTGCCGGATGCGCGCGTCGTCCTGACGGCTGCCGACCATGTAGAGATCGAAGGCCGTGCCGGCCGCCTGCAATTGCTGCACGCGCTGCGCGCACGGTGCGCAGTCGGCCTTGACGAAAACTGCCAGGCGGCCGGAGCCGGTGTTGCCGGCACCCGGCGCCTTGGCACCGGGCAGGCTCACGCGCGGCTGGCCAGGAAACAGGCGCTGCCACGCCGCGTCGTAGGCGCGCTGGTAGGCCAGCGTCTTGCCGACGCGCCGGGCCTCGGCCTGCACCTGCAACTCCGCGTAGCGCCTGCGCTCCTCCTCGCTGCGGGCCTCGATGCCCAGTGCCGTGAGCGGATCGAGCTGGGGTGAATAGACCCCGAGCGGCCCCTGCATCAGTTGCCGGTAACGTGCCCACTCCTCGGAGCGAAGCCCCCACTCCCGCGCCAGCCTCTCGTCGAGCGCGGCATCAGCGCCCGGCTGCACCTGGGCGGGCACCATGCGCGAGTTCGTCACCGGGGCCGGTTGGGCGGATGCACCGAAAGCGGCGAACAGGACAACGGCAGCGAGCAACGACCGCAGGATCATGGCGACCTCCTACGGCACCGCGATGCGCTGCGTCTGGCCGTTCACCTGGAACACGCCCGCCTGCGCCTCGATGGACTGCAGTTGCCAGCCGCCCTCGGCATCGCCCTCGCGCAGCAGCCGGGCGCCCGCGAGCGAGGCCGCGGCGGTGGAGGTGATCGACAGAAAGCGCTCGCCTCCCCGCAGCTCCATGCCGAGCACCCGGAACGGCGGCTCCGGCACCTTGGGCTTCGTCGCAACCGGAGCGCGCGGGCGAGCGGCGGATGCCACCTGCCGGGTCTTCTCCAGGCGGGTTTCGATTCCGTTCACGCGCGCCTGCAGCGTCTGCAGGTCGATGGCCAGGGCCCTCGCCTCATCGTCCTCTTCGAGGCGCGTCATCCGTTCGTCCAGCGCCTGCCGCGCGGTGGCGAACTCGGCCTGGCTGATCGGCGCCGGCCGGCGCTTGTCCGCATCGGCCTGTTGTTCGAGATCGGCCACGCGCAGGCCCAGCGCCTTGACCTGCGCATCCTGCGCGCTGCCCTGGGTCTGTTCGGCGAGCCGCGACAGGCCGACGCTGTTGATGAGTGCCACGGCACTGATGAGCAGCAGCCAGAAGGCCGCGGCGATCTTGAGCCAGCGCGTGCGGGAATTGCGCTCGGATGGCGCCTGGGGAAAGGTCATGGCTGCATCTTGTATGGATGCCTCCCGGCAATGAGTAGTAACCCGCATCATTTCGTGAAGAAGTCGGCTGCTGCCTTGTATCCGGCCTGTTGTGTGGACTCTGGGTTGCCCCATGTGCCCACTGGCCCCGATGTAATCCGCTGACGAACGCCTCATCTCCTTGGCGGACTGTTCAAGTCCTTCCAGCCATTCAGGCTTGGCTCGTCCCGGTCTGACCTGTTTCACATCACGCTGCTTCGTTGCTGCCTCAATTGCCTTCAAAGGCTCTCACATACCCTTTCTTTGGTTGGGTTGATGTTTGGCTGCCTGCTCAAGCCGCTTGCGGCCTGGTGCTCTGGTGGCCCCGTTGGTAATCCTGCTGGCGGGCCGTCACGGCCCAGATCGTTCGGGCCATCTTGGCCGCCTGCGCCACGATTACGACGTTGTCCGGGCGCCTGGCCTTGAGCTGCTCCAGCCACGGCCCTGGCTCCTTGGCGTGGCAGAGCACGCTCCTGGCTCCGTGGATAAGCAAGGTGCGCAGGTAAGTGTCACCCCGCTTAGAGATGCCCAGCAGCAAGACCCGCCCGCCCGTGCCGCGCTGCTTGGGCACCAGGCCCAGCCAGGCGCAGAACTCACGCGCCGACTTGAAGGCACTGGCCTGGCCCATCGTGGCAATCGCTGCCGTGGCCGTCAGCAATCCCACGCCGGGTATCTGGGCCACGCGCTTCATGTCCTTGTCGCCGCGCAGGACTGCGGCAAGGCGCACTTCAATGGCCTTGATGTCGGCCGCCAGTTGCTTGATGCGCTGCACCTGCTCGCGCAGGCTCTCAAGCACGTACTGCGGGATGTCACCGGCCAGCCGCTCCAAGGTGGCTTCGATCTCGCTGAACAAGGCGTTCTTTCCCTTGGCGAGAGCCGCTCCAAATTCGTAGAGCAGTCCCCGCAGCGCGTTGATCTGCATGACCTTCATGCGCATGAGCAATTCACGCTGGCGGTGCAATGTGAGTGTGGCCTGCTGCGCCAGCGTCTTCATGCCCACGAACTTGGTGCCCGGCTGCTGAATGGCCAGCCAGATGGCCCGCGCGTCCGTGGCGTCGGTCTTGTTGCCGCTCACGAAGGGGCGCACGGCCTTGGCATGGATCAGCCGCACGCTGTGGCCCAACGCCGTCAGCTCGCGTGCCCAGTGGTGCGCGCCGCCGCACGCTTCGATGCCGATCAGGTTCGGTGCACGGTTGGCGAAGTGCTCCAGCACCTTGGCCCGCTTGAGCTGCATGTTCACGATCTCCCCCGTTCTCATGTCCACGCTGTGAAGTTGGAACACGTTCTTGGCGATATCCAGACCGACGACCTGACGGCCATCGATCAGGCCGATGATTTGCCCTGCACCCTGCACTGCATTACGATTCATGACGGAGCCTCGCTGGTGTTTGTGAAGACCTCGGTCTATCACGCCTTGGGCACTTTGATGCCGTATCCAGTCGAGGCTCCTCCTTGTCCAGCGGACAAGCCAGCTTCCCGCAACCGATACGTTGCTCATCTGCGTGCTCCTGCTGTGATCGACTTCCCCGTAGGGAGGGAGGCATCCATTACATCTCCTCGGGCCGGTCGGCGTCCGGCACGGGCGTGGCGGCGCCGGGCGGGTTGGCGGAAAGGAAGGCGGGAGCACTGTGCCGGCTGAAGCAGACCTGGCGGGTCAAGTCATCGACCGACAGCTCCCAGGCGGGGCCGGCAAGGGTCAGCAAGGCATCGCGCAGCATCAGCGGACCCAGGCGCAGGTGTGCGGCGGGCAGCGGCAGCGCGTAGAGCGCGGCGGCCTCGGCCGCATCGCAGAGCCGGTAGCCGGAGCGCAGCAACACGTGGCGCATGGCATCGCCCACGCTGGCATCGAGCATGGGCGGAATCGAGACCTCCACCGCCTGCTGCAAGAGATCGCGCTGCGCAGGTTCCGGCACCAGCTCGACCAGGGTGTAGCGTCCGTAGCGGGCCACGGGGATCAGCGTGGGTGCTATGGCATCGGGCGGTACCCTGACCGCCTCTTCCACGAGTGGCGGGCTCGGCGGCGCCGCGGTGGTGGCACATCCGGAGGCCAGGACGCAGACCGCCAGCAAGCCGGGCGCGACCGGGCGGCGAAGGAAACGGTTGGACAGTCGCATGTGACGGCTCCCTGGAACGTGGAACCGTCACCATCGCCGCGGCAGGTATTCGCATCAGCAAACAAAGGGAACCGCGATTCAACCGACTTCCTGGATGGCGGATGGTCAGGCGCGGCCTCCCTGGGGATTCAGGGAAGCGGCTGGCGAAGCCGGGTGAGCAATTTGTTCGCGTTAAATCACGAATAATGATATGTTGCGCGAAACGCTTGAGGAAACTCCATGGCCGCCCCCAGCCCCTTGTCTGCCGTACTCGACGCGGCCGAACGTTCCGGCAAGCTGAACCTGCGCACAGAGGACATTCGCGCAGAGCTGCCTGGCGTCAGCCCAGCAGCACTGCACCAGGCACTGCATCGGCAGCAGCGGCGTGGCCGGCTCGTCCGCCTGTCCCGCGGCTCGGATCACTGGCTCATCGTGCCCCTGCAGCACGCCGCCTCCGGTGCCCCACCCCCGGAAGCCTGGCTGGACCGCTACATGAGCAAGACGCTGGGTGTTCCCTATTACGTCACGCTGCTGAGTGCCGCCGAAACCTATGGAGCGTCGCCTTACGCGGTGATGGTGACGCAGGTGATGGTGCCCGAACGTCGGCGTCCCATCACGGTCGGTCGCCACGAGGTGGTGTTTCACACCCGCGCACGGATCGAAGACATGCCGACCCGCTGGCACGAGACGCCGGACGGGCGCTTCAAGGTCGGTACACCGGAACTGACTGCGCTGGAACTGGTAGAGCGCGTGGCCCTGGTCGGCGGCATGGCCCGAGTTCGAGAGGTACTGCGGGAGTTGTGGGTGTCCTGCACGCCGCAGGGGTTGATCGAGGCGCTGAATGCCCTGCAGGAAGTCCCGACCGCACAACGTCTCGGGGCCTTGCTTGCCCTGGAGGACCAGGGCGCCCTCGGGTCGCGGGTCGCCGAATGGTTACGCGACAAGGCGCTGCGTCTCATCCCCCTGGAGCGAGGACAAGCGCCGGATACATCGTCTGAAGTCGATACCACTTTCAAGGTGCGACTGACCTTTGATGCCAGGAGCGCCAATACATGATCCAGCATGCCCACCTGACGGCCTGGCAGAGCCATGCGCCGTGGCCCAAGCGCAGTCAGATCGAGCAGGATCTGCGGCTATCCCGTGGTGTGGCGGCCATCTTCGCCGATCCTGTCCTGGGCGAACATTTGGCGATGCGCGGTGGCACGGTCCTACACAAGGCGCACCTGGCACCGGCCGCACGCTATTCGGAAGACATCGATCTGGTGCTCGTCAAGGCGATGGATACGGAAACGCTGGATCAACATCTGCGCCGCGTGCTGACGCCGGTGCTGGGACAGCCGGCCGACTCGCTGATCGCCGACGCCTGGCTGGCGATTCGCAACGTACTGCGGCCGTCGAAGATTCTGCGCACCGCCTATCGATTCGTGCCAGTGGGCCTGCGGCGCGAGGAAACCATCAAGGTCGAGGTCAACCTCAACGAAAGCGCGTCGCTGTACCCGCTGGTTGGCGTCGAACTGGACACGCTGGACGAAGAAGGCGAGCGCATTCGTGCCGTCGTGCGCTCCTACGACATCAATGAAATGTTGGGCACCAAGACGCGGGCGTTGATGCAGCGCGAGCAGGGACGCGATCTCTTCGATCTTTTTCATGCCTGGCAACTCAGTGAGGCGGGTACCACCCCCTATCCGGTGGACGGCGCCATGGCGATGGAAGCCTTCGCCTGGTATCTGGACAAGGAAGGAACTCGAATGGACTGCGACGAAGCCAATGCACTGCTTGATGCCAGGCTGCGTAAGGCGGCCTTTCGTCGCGACATGGACACGCTGTTGCGGCCGGGATTGCCCAAATTCGATGTTGATCAAGGTGCCGTAATTGTGCGGGCGGCTTATTTCAAGCACTTGAAGCCATAGTGTTATGGCACGGGAGATTAGGTTCTCTACCGAGTTGCACGAAGCATTGAACGACCTTTCACGGCGACCGGAGGCCGAAATAACCGGGGACATCAGCATGCCATGGCTGCCTTGGAATGCTTGCGACGCGATGTCACTGGCAGCAAAGATATGCTCGGGCAAACGCATCAGCAAACAAGGGGAAGCCTATGCGCCTTGGCCAACGCGCAGTCAGATCAAGCAGAACCTGCGCCCGCCCCGAGGTGTCGCCGCCGTCTTCGGCGACGAAGTACTGCGCGAGCAGACGCTTACAGTGGTTGCACCAATTTGGCCAAATGAATCGAACTGATTATGAGTGATGATGACGCTGGCGCAGCACCAATAACCATCGACAAAGTTCGAGCATCAAAGGCGGGCCATGCCTTTCATGAAGCTTGGGCCGCGCGCTCCGCTCTTGAACTCCTGCCGCCGTCGACCGACCTTACCGCTATCACGCTCGAGGGTTTCGATGAGCGAGACGAACAGAGCTTGGGAACTGGTGCGGTCGAGATTGCCGATCTCGTCCGGTACCACGGCGCCACCGATGTTGCCCGGGCGCATCGAGTCACGGTCGTTCAGTTCAAATACTCGATCGCAAGCGCCGACACGGCAGTGCGAGCTGCTGACTTGGCATCAACTCTTGCCAAGTTTGCCGCGACCGATGCCGAGCTTCGGGCGATGCATGGGGATGATCATGTTCTCGCCGTGGTCCGGTATGAATTTGCTACGAACAGGCCCATCCACGAGAACTTGGGGAAGGCGATCGCAGCGGTTGTCGCAGGCACGCAAGAAGCCGGTGATGTAGCCCGCCAAGCAGGCCAGATCAGTGAAGCTCTGAAAGAGTATCCCCATCCCTTTGCAGACCTACTGCGGCGAATGGAAATGGTCGGTAGCAAGGGAAGCTTGATAGAGGCTGAGCGTGCGATTTCAACAACGCTCGCCGCATGGAGCGAGCCAGGGGATCCGGATGCGGAGAAACGCCTGCTGAAGTTGCGGAATCTCATCAGGATCAAGGCCGGTCCCGGTAGCGAGACGGACAAACGCGTTGACCGGGTAGCGGTTTTGGCTGAGTTGGAAGTGGAGCACGAGGATCGGCTGTATCCCACGCCCGACGCGTTCCCCGAGGTTGAGGTAGTCATTCAGCGCGATGTTCTTGGCGACATTGCGACCCTCGCCCGTGAAGCTGGTCTTCCTCTCGTTGTCCATGCTGCGGGCGGGATGGGCAAGACTGTCTTGATGCAAGGCCTCGCCGACCGATTGCGAGCCGATGGCCCCGTGGTGCTCTTCGATGGCTTCGGCGCCGGTCGCTGGCGGGATCCTGCTGACGGTCGGCACCTCCCGGAAAGGACGCTTGTCCACCTTGCCAATCTCATGGCCGGACAAGGCCTGTGCGACATTCTGTTGCCAGTGGCGGACGTTACGGGCTTGCTCAGGGCATTCCGCCGACGGCTCGCTCAATCGGTGGAGACGGCTCGGCGAACTCGCAGCGATGCATGTGTATCACTAGTGCTCGATGCGATCGACCACGCCGGGCTTGCCGCGCGGGAAACCGCGACATCATCCTTCGCACACCTTCTCATGCGCAGCATCAGCGTAGAGCCAATCGACGGCGTTCGCATCGTCGTATCGTGCCGGACTGAACGGCTCGCGCTGGCAACCGGCGATACCTCGCATCGTCCTTTCACAATTCCACTGTTCACTGACGCGGAAGTACGAGCCCTCGTCGAGCGGCGTGTGCCGGATGCTTCGGCCGACGAGATCGCCGCTTTGCTGACACGGTCAGGTCGCAACCCACGCTGTCTCGACAACCTGATCGCGGCCGGACGGCCGTTTGATCCCGTGTCTTTCCCTGACGCCCCGGGAGAGCCGCAAGATCTGCTCGACGTGCTGCTTCGCAAGCGTCTCACCGAAGCGCGCGAAACCGCACGCGCTCGTGGTGCAAGCGATGCGGACATTGACCTCCTGCTCACAGGCATCGCCTTGCTGGCGCCCCCAGTTCCTATTGAAGAGCTTGCTGCGGCTCACGGCTTGATCGCGGAGCAGGTTGAGAGCTTCGCGGCCGACCTCGCCCCCTTGCTTGAGCGAACGCCACACGGCCTGATGTTCCGCGACGAGCCGACCGAAACCCTGATCCGATCGAGCTACGGCGCGAGCCAGGCCGGTCGAGATCGCGTTATCGCCGCTCTCCAAGAACGCCAACTCACTTCAAACTATGCAGCCCGGGCACTGCCCGCGTTGCTCACCTCGCTACGCGATGCCGATCAGCTCATCCAACTCGCCTACGACTTGCGTGTTCCCCGAGGCGCTTCACAGGTAAGCGCACGCGACATCCGTCTGTCGCGGATCACTGCCGCGATAGCGCTGGTGGGAGAGCTGAAGCGGCGCGATGATCTTCTCCGTCTGCTGCTGGAAGCATCGCTCGTTGCCGCGGGCCATGAGCGATCCGACCGCTTCCTATACCAGTATCCTGATCTCACCGCGGTAGCGGGTGACCCAGAAGCCTTGCGACGGCTTTTCGCGACCAATGTTGGCTGGCCTGGAGGGAAACACGCCGCGCTTGCACTTGTGAACGCCTTCGCCGGTGACCGAGACGAAGCCCGTCGCCATGCTCGGCGATCAATCGATTGGCACAATTGGGCCGCGCATAGCAAACGTAGCGCGCGCTTTAGCGAATCGAGCACCACAAGGCAATGGGACGACATTGGCTTCGCCTATGTCGAGATGCTGGCGGGCAATGACGTGCGCGTTGCAGAGTTCTTCGCCCGTCGAGAGGACGGTGTGGCCTTCGCCAAGTTTAGCGACTTGTTCGATCTTCTGGATCGACACCAGTGTTCGGCGCATCCGCCCAAGACGCGCGTCGCAACGCGGCTGTTGCGTTGTCGACTGCCATCTCGCGCACTCTACGCCGCCGCGCTTCCATTCGTCGGCCGTGAACCATCCCACGCCAGAAGGCTTGTCACGGCACTTGCAGCCGCATCTTCTGGGACTGGCAAAAGCGAAGCCTTGGCGATGGCCAGCGTACTGGCATCGGCCCTGGCGATAGTGCTCGGCATGGAGAAAGAGGCAGCAAGCATCCTCGCTGGAGCTGCACTTACACCACCAAGCGTTTATGACTATTCCAGTCACTATCCGAGCGACCGTGCGATCCACGTGACCGTACTGGCCGCCGGTGTTCGAGCCGCCTTGAGCCGGAAGCGCGCCGCCTTGGCTGACATAGCGCCAGCGGAATTCATCGGGTTGGTGCCTGCAAGTGCTCGATCGCGGGGCGCAGCAACCTTCAGTCGGGTGCTTAACCAGAAGCTAGCGGCTCCCAAGTTCGATGGAACTCGGCACCGACGGAAGAGGCGCAATGAACTCGACGAGGAAAAACGATCAAATTACTCGCGTGCGCTTGGCAGCCGAATCCTGCCGATGCTGAACTATGCGCAGGATGTCGCCGACATCATTCGACCGCCAAATGGAAAGGCGCGGGACGAGATGGTGGCCGCGGCCTTTGACCGACTTGTCCATGAAGTCGCGCAGTCATCCGACTATCCGTATCGGGACGGGAAGGCATATCTCGCGCGAAACGGCTTCCGAGTGATTTTCGACCTTGCTGACTCGTTAGGTGCGCTCAATGCCGCGATGGCGAAGCGCATGGTCGAGTGGGCAGCGAGCGCGCCGGGCCTATTCACGCCGGAACTTACCCAGGCGGTTGCTCGACTATCGCGCCTCCCACAGTGCCATGATGCAGCGCTCCTCCTTGCTGGCCATGTCGAGCGCAAGATCCAACTCGATACCGATGTCGGATCCCGCATCTCATCCTACGGTGACCTCGCTCGCGCAGCCTGGCGAGTGAGCACCGAAGAGGCTGCGGCCTATTTTCGCCGTGCGCTCGATCTTGCCGAGGCCATTGGATCGGATGACTTCGATCGTACCAATCACTTGCTGGAGCTGACCGGCCACTATTCGGGTCCCGAACTTTCGCCGGCGGCGGTGCACACCCTGGCGCGTATCCTCGAACTGAATCAGAACGAGGATGGCAAATTCCCCTGGACGGAGTACGCGAAAACGATGGTGCCGATTGCTGGTCGGGCGATGTTGGCTACGTTGGCACGGCTGGATGATCGTGACGCTGCTCGGCTCGGACTGTCGCTCGGCCCAGCGTTAACTGTCCTCGTTCGTGATTCGAAGCTTTCAGTTGAAGCCGCCGTCGCGCTATTTGGTTTGGCTGCTCCAGTCGAAACGTGGACGTGGCACATCTCGGGCTTCGCGTCAGAGGTCATTGGTCGCCTACCTCAAGAGCGGCGGGAATGGTTCTTCGACCTCCTTCTGGTCGAGATCGATCGTGAGGATCAACTGTCTCCCGCACGGGAGACGATCGAAGGGCTACATGACCTCGCTGAGCGCAGTCTTCCTGCCACTTCTCATGCTCGAACACGAATTGAGGGCCTGCTCACTCGCCTTGGACCCCAATCCGAATCGCGAACGGTCATCTCCCCGTCAACCGCGATGGAGCCGCCGGTCGTCTTCCCGGTGGACCTCACGGACTCGGACGACATTGACCGCCAGATTCTCAGCGAGGAGATTGATCAGTCGGGACGGCGCTGGCCGGTTCGGACACTGATTGATCTGGCCAAGCGAGCAAACTCTCCCGCCGAACGCCTCGGGTTTGTCCGCGCGGTCGTTGAAGCAACCGCTGCCACGCTTGCCGACAAAATCCACGCGCTGGACGACTACTTGGAGGAATGGGGTAGGTCGTCGGCGGCTATGCGCGATGCTCTGCCTGACTTGGGACTGCGCCTTGCCACCAAGCACGCCGCCGAACTTGCCAGTTCAAGCACCGACGCGTGGGGCAACTGGCGGGGGCTGGAGCAGCATTTTCATGCCGACCGTGCAGTTCTTGTCGAGCACGTAGTTGCAGCGCTCCGGAGCACCGCGGACAGTCTTGGTGGTAATGCCTGGCTCGCACTCGCCGCGAGACTGGCGTCTGACGTCAGTGCCAGCGCCATTGCGGAAGGCCTCGAACGGTTTCTGGCGAACACAGATGAAAAGCTGCCGTCCGAAGTGGGGGACGGGCCGTGGGACGCGCGTTTTACGGTTCCGTCTGACGAGGCGACATTCGTGGCGGGACTCGTGTGGGCGAGGCTCGGCCATCCCATCGCAGCAATGCGCTGGCGCGCAGCCCATGCGGTGCGGCGCCTGGTGGTGGCCGGACGGTTCGATGTCATTGAACGACTGATCGAGCGATTCGGGTCTGCTTCGAGCTTGCCGTTCGGCGATGTGAAGCTGCCTTTCTACTTAATGCATGCGCAGCTCTGGCTGTTGATCGCACTCGCTCGCGTAGCGAAAGACGCTGCTTCCGCGTTTGCCTCCCATCGCGCGTTCTTCGAGCGAATCGCCTTTTCCGCTGAGTTCCCGCACGTTGTCATGCGTGCGTTCGCGATAGACGTACTTCGCGAGCTTGCGCCTGCACTCGCACCCCAAGAGCGCGAAGCTCTGATCGCCAAGCTTGGCCTCGCAAACCGGTCGCCCTTCCCATCGGCTCCTCGAACCGACTACCGCGAGTTCCGGTATGCGCCTAGGCCAGACGCCTCGCCGCGCCCAGAGGATGGCTTCCACCTCGACTACGACTTCAACAAATATCAGGTCGAGCGTTTGTGCCACGTCTTCGCTTGTCCAGGCTGGGAGGTGGAGGACCGCATCAGCGCGTGGGTGCGGCGTTGGGACACAACCGTGCGAGGAATGCATGATTACCCGCGTGGCAGAAGCGATGACGCATCTTGGTCTTCGGGGTATGTTCCGGATCGAGATCCGTACGGGGGATATCTCGGATGGCACGCACTCATGCTTGTCGCCGGTGAGTTGCTGGCGACACGGGCGGTTGTCGGCGAAGACTGGGGCGGTGATGCTTGGGCCGCGTTCCTGGGGGAGTACACGCTGTCAAGAAGCGATGGTCTCTGGCTTGCCGATCTCACCGATCCGTTTCCGCTCGACCTTACCAAGGAGGCGGACATGCCTATGCCGGAGAGCGGTGAGAGAGGCACCGTTCGCGAAGACAGCAATCTGCTGGCACCGTTGCTCGGCTTACTGGACGGCAAGGCGGCGACGGATTGGCTTCCGGTCGCAGGACGTTGGTCGATCGGGCGAGACACAACTGTCACGCTTCAAAGCGTACTGGCGAATGCCGGCGATGCGCGAGCGGTGGTCTTGACCGTGCTGTCAGCTGAAGCATTCTTTAGATGGTTGCCGGACGATGAAGATGAGATTGCCCGTCACTTCGGCGGCGACGGTCACACGGTTCAGCCATGGGTCGCAAAGACACCGAACACCGAGCGCCAGCTCGATCGGCATGATCCTTATGGTGCCGCCACCGCACTCGACAGGCCTTTCCCATCGGATTGGACGCGAGAGCTGTTGGGGACAGTCGCGGATGATGAGGTAGTCCGCAGTTGGTCAATCGGCGGGAGAACAGCGTATCGCGCAGAAGCTTGGGGTGCTGAGGGCGGACGGGGTGAATACGCCTGGAGCGAGACTGGGTACCGCTTGTTCGTCGGTCGTGACGCATTGCTTTCCCTGCTCAAGGTGTCCGAGCGTAGTCTTGTCGTCGCACTCACGCTCCAGAAATACCATAAAGGGAAATCGAGCGGACGTGCCGGAGACTCCAGCGGCTTTACCCATCGGTCGCTGGTGGTTGTCATCGATGAACGTGGCCAGATTTGGTCGCCGCGAGGCCTCTCTCGACAAGCCAAGGGAGCTCTTGCGACGCTCGACCCCGATCAGCGACGCGATTTCTATCCGCGGTTCCGCGCAATCGCGGGCCTGCCCGATGAGCGGCGCCGTCGGCGCGACAACCTACTGGATCTCGACGGCATTGACTTGGCGTTCATCAAGAATCCGAATGGAAGTTAACCGGCTCACTGCCGACCGATACTGAAATCCGGTCGTATGACCGCTGTGGCCGAGCAAGAGACGCCCTCGTGGCATCAGCCTGAACGACCGCGGTGGGTCGATTGGAGTCCCTCATTCCCGGCTCCAATCGCAAGTTGAACGAGTAAAAAACAGCGGCCCCCGAAGGGGCCGCGAAAGCTCGTCGAACTCAATGCACCAACTGCCGAGCCAGTGCCACCTCCACCGAGTCGCCATCCTGGTTCAGGACATCGAGCCCGGATTCAGGAACGTCGCCCGAGGTGGATTGCGACACCATGATCTTCCGGGCCATCAGCCCCAGGCAGGTCATCTGCGAGGAGTTGGCGTAGCCGAGGTAGATCACGCGCACCGGCTGCTTCTGGCCGATGCGCCAGGAGCGCCGGGCAGCCTGCTGCAACGAATACACGTTGTAGCCGGACTGGAGGAACACGATGGTCGGGAACTCCAGCAGATCCAGGCCGGTTTTCACCAGCTCGGGATTGGTGATGAGCACGTCGATGCCACGGTCCAACTGCTCGGCGATCCAGTCCTCACGGCGGGAGGCATCCACGCTCGCGCGCAGCACCGCCACCTTGAAGCCTTCCTGCTCCAGCAGCACCTTCAAACGCGACGTGGTGTCGCGCGTGCCGGTGTAGACCGAATAGACCAGGGTCTTGCGACCTTCTGCCTTCTCTTGCTTGCAGATCTCGATCAGCTCGCGCTCCTTGGGCATCACCTCCAGCTCGTTGAACTGAGCCGGAACGAACGCCAAGGTGTTGCGCGTGCGCGGATGCACCACTGTCTCCGACCGGAAGCAGCAGTCCGGCCAGGCCAGCAGCACGTTGAGGACTACACCGAGCAGCGTCGTGTCGCGCTTCGCCAGGGCCTGCTTCAGCTCCTGGGTCAGCCGACCCGCCAGATCGCGGTAGGCCGCGGCTTGCGCCGTGTCCATCGCGACTTCGCGGAACTCCTCGTCGTAGGGCGGCAGCACGTTGCCACCGATGTCCTTCAGCTTGAGGAAGACTGTGAACGGCAGGACGCAACGCAGCACGCCCTTGGGACCGAACCCCGGCGCCTTGACCGTTCGCACCGATACCTTGGTGCCCTTGGCCGTCTTGTGCGCCGTGCCGGTGCTCTCGGAATAGATGTCCTTGAGCACGCCGTGATCGCGCATGAACGCCATCGCGGCCGAGGTCATGCTGCCGCTCTTCGTCGGCCGGTAGCCGTCTTCTATCATCCGCCCCGGCAGGGCTCGGAACAGCAGGTGGAACAGGTCGTCGCCGTAGCCGCCCATCAGTGTGCCGGTGAGCAATAGCGTCTTGCGCGCCTTGGCCGCCAACACCCCCATGGCCTGGCCCTGAGCGGAGCCGCCGTTCTTGTACTCGTGCGCCTCGTCGGCGATGAGCAGGTCGAACGTGCCTTGGGGAAGCTGCCTCTTGATGAACTCGGAAGGCTGGTAGCCGCCCTCGCCGAAGCCGAACTCCATGTTGGCCATCGCGCGTTCCATGCGATGGGCTTGCCGGTCCGAGAAGACCAGCTCGCCGTTGCCATCCATCAGGTTGATGAACTCGTGGATGTTGTCCCCGAGCATCGACGCAAGGAAAGCGTCGCCGAACTTCTGCATCAGCTTCTGCGCGGTGACTTCCCCGATGGTTGGAATACGCTTCAGCGCCTTGAGCACGGTCGAGGACTGGTCGCTGGCGGACAGGCCTCTGGGACGGATCAAGGACCACAGCGGTGCATGGCAGTGGCTGCACTTGCGGCGGGACTCTTCGGCTTCGAGTTCGACCGGGTTGATCGGCTCGCCGTCGAGGTCGGTGATGACATGCCCGCAATCCGGGCAGCCCCCCACGTCGCCGTGAGGAGTGCGCCGTCGAACGAAGACAGGTTTCCAGTGGAACCCCATCCGCATCCGCACGCGGCCCAGGACGAAGAACTCCTGGCCCTGGGCCGGCACGCCCAACTGCTCGCGCAGTTTCAGCAGCTTGACCAGCGTGTCCGGGCCATTGAGCACCCAGACCTTGGCACCGGCCACCGTCTCCTGGATTTCGCGCCGCCACTTGTAGACCAGGTGGGGTGGCGAGAGCACCAGGGTGCGGCGGTAGCCTTCGGCGTTGAGCACGGCGGCGGTGGCAATACCCACCGTCGTCTTGCCGCAGCCCATCTCGCCGTTGACGATCGCGGCGCGTTCGCCGCGGTCGACCAGCAGCTCGGTGACGGCATGGACCACATCGGCTTGCGCGGGGAACAGCTTGCGCTTAAGCGCGGCGAGGATAAGTTGCCGATGCACCCGCACCTGGCCGGTGTAGACCGGCGGATTGGCACGGTTGAGCGAATCGAGCAACTCGTCGCCGAACTCCGTTACGAAGTCCTGCAGGCTGAGCGTGAGGGGTGAAGCGGCCGCTTCGAGCAGGTCGCCCTGCACAGCGGTTTCGGGAACGGTTTCGAGATCGAGGGACATGGTGATGCTCCAAGGCAATGGGGCATGTCACCTCCCTCACGGGGCGGTGACATGCCCCTGGGTGGGAAGAATGAAGCGGCGCGAGACCGCGGGATGCGGATCAGTATTCGCTGGGCAGCAGCAGCGTGGTGACGCTGCGATCCCATTCAGTGATGATCCAGAGCTTCAGGTCGCGCGTGACCTGGTAGGACGAGAACAGACGATCCTCACCGGACTTCAGCGCGGCGTCGTTCTGCCGTCGATCGCTGTCGTCCAGGTCGCCCCAATCGCCATGAAGATGGCGGCGCAGGTACGGCGAGGGGTTGAGCCGGCCCTGTCGGACCAGCTCGTCGACGCCGGCGGTCATGACCACCTGCCCTGGCGAAAAGCGTGCTTGTGACGCGAGGTTGAGGACTGCGAGTGCCATGGTGGTTTCTCCTTCTGGAAGAAGGGGCCACGGCACCCCATCGGGGCAACGTGACCCCGGTGGGTGGATGAAAGCGACGGCGAACCGTCAGGGAACAGCGATCAGCGGATGGTCAGCACTTCGCCCCACGTAGGCGAGCCCAGCGTCAAGTCCCATGCACGAATGACCGGCACGAACTTGTCGGTGAGGATGCGCGTCTCGGCCACGGAGCCGTCGTCGCGTTCGGTGTATTCCGTCTGGAGGGTCTTCTCCTTGTGGGTATCACCTTTGACGACGAGCACGCGCCCGCTCTTGGACTTCACTACGCCAGAGATCGCGCCTGCGGCCAAGGCCAAGGCGAGATGCCAGTGCGACAAGGCCCGCGCGGGCGGACGCAGCGATTGCTGCGCGGCGCCCAGGTGCGTATCGAGCGCCGGCCAGAGACCTTGCAGCCGGCCGACTTCATCGGCGAACTGCTCGGGCTCCATCGTCACGCGATAGAAGTGCTCCGGCTCGGCCGGGCTGGCAGGGACGGTGTACGGCAGGAACGGCCATTCGAGCGGCAGCTCCTCGGCTTCGGCGTCGCCCTGTCCGATCTGCAGCAGCAGACCACGCACGGCCTTGACCGACTCCGACGCCTGGTCGCGCTGACGAATCCTGCGGCCGAAGATCACCACCTGCTTGAACTGCGTTTCCACCGCACGGTAGATGCGTAGGTCGGCGAAGTGGCGCGTCAGCCATCCGACCAGCTCGGGGTCGAGCACGTAGGACGGCACGATGAAGATCAGCACGCCGTCGTACTGCAGCAGCGGCAGCGCGCGCTGATAGAAGAGCTTTTCCAGCCGCGCACGGCCCTGGCCCTGATAGCCGATGTTGCCGTTCACGTCCTTGCTCAGGTCGCCATACGGCGGGTTCAGCCACAGCAGCCCGAAGGACTGGCGCGAGATCAGTGTGTCCATCAGGTCACCGTGGATGCAGCGATCGACCAGTTGCCGTGCGTGGCGGGCACGCTCAGCGTCGTACTCGACGGCGAAGGCCTGGACCTGCTCGCGCCCGAGGGCGTGGGCGGCTTCGGCAATCGCCACGCCTTCGCCGGCGCAGGGATCGAGGATGGACATGGAGCCGGGAGACGGCGCCAGTGCGGACAAGGCCCGCTCCAGCGTCGGCTCGTCGGTGGGGAAGTAGCCGTTACGGATGAAATTGCGCGCCAGGCGCGGAAACATGAGTGCCATGGATTTCTCCTGATGATGGATGAGGGAAGGCGGGCACGCGCGGCGCGCATGCCCGTGGGGATGGCTCACGCCACACGCCGAAGCGGTGCGTTCGCGGCCAGTTCGTACTGCGTGGCGCCAAGGGTGCCGTTGCGGATCAGCTCGCCCAACGCCTTCGTCAGCGCCGGGACATCGAGGGCCAGCCGATGGCCTTCCAGCGGCCCGAGGGCCAAGGGAAGACCGGTCAGCATCCGCCGTGTCTGCAACAGCTCCAGCACGGTGTCGCGCCAGTGGTCGAGCAGTGGCAGCGGGCAGGTGTCCTGCACCAGCGTCCACAGCCGGTCGAGCCGGTGAGCGGAATCCCTGGGCAGAAGCGCCAGCGCGCTGGCGTTGGCCTTGTCTGGCTTCACGCAGCGACGATCGAACAGCCACACGTTCGTCAGCGAACCGAACAGCGTTCGCCGATAGGCGCGGGTGATGCGCTTTTCCAGGTTCTCGACGTTGCCGACGAAGACCGAGATGGATGCGCCCTGCTCGGTGATGACGTGGAACTGATCCAGTCCCTGTTCATCCCGGCCGAGGGTCAGGCGGGCGAGGAACTCCTGAACGGCGGTGTCGCGCGCCCAGATCGAGAGAAAGACGAGATTGCCCTGCTCGTCACCGACGCAACCGTCGGCCATGAGGTCGGGGCATTCGTCGATGCGGTACAGCGGTTTCGCGGAAGAAGGTGCAGGCATGGTGATGTCCTCTTGGAAATGAAGGAGCAACCACAGCCCGCGGGGCCGTGCTCGCCCCGGTTGGGTGAAGGAAGATGCGTGCCGCTAGACAGCGCGCCCCGCGTGGAAGCGGTGAACCCGCTCGCGCCACTCGGGGCTTTGCACCGGCGCCATGTCGAGATAGCGCAGCGGGCACGAGTAGTAGTACGGATGCACGGACTCATCGAGGGACTTGTAGCCCCAATCGCCGCCCGAGCTTTCCAGCAGATGGCAGCCGATGTAGCAGACGGACTCACCGGCCACGAGGCCCATGACGCCCGCCTGCCTGGCGGTGACGCGAACCACGGTCCACAGAACGTCGCCGTCCAGCGTGTGGTCGATGACTTCGCAGCAAGCGTGTTCGGACGCCTGCGGAGCGATCAGCTCGCGGATCAACTGATCGCGCGTCTGACGAACGAAGGTCCAGCCCATGAGGGTCTCCTTGAAGCAAAGGCCGGAGCCCTCCCCGTCGGGGGAGAACCCCGGCGGGTGGCGGAATGCCGCGTAAGGCGGCGGATGGATCAGGCAGCTTTGAGGTGCCAGTCCTGGGACAACGGAGCGAACTCGTAGCCCAGCTTGTCGAGACGGTCGCGCTGCTGACGCAGCACACGACGATCCACGGTCGCATCGAGCTTCACGGTCTCGCCCAGGGGCCACAAGGCACCGAACAGCGCCGCGTCGTCTGCCTCGGCCGAGGCCGCAGCGGACACGGGAGCCGGTTCGCTGCCGAACGGCGTGGTATCGACCAGGGGATCACGCGGACTGCGCGGCTTCGCCTTCGGCTTGGCCGGGGGCGTTGCCGGCACGGGCGCCTGCGCCTCCTCGTCGACCGGATCGACTTCCTGCGGACTCAGCCGGCGGGCTTCGTCGCGGCTCAGGGCGTCGATGTTGGACAGTGTCATCCCGCCCAGATGGGCGCGGATCTCGATGACCATGCGGCCGTTGGCGTTGTACGTGGAGGGGCGAATCTCGACGATGACGAAATCACCGTCGTACTTGCCCTCGCGGTACTGATCGAGTTCGGCGTTCTTCACGACGAACTCGCCGATCGAGGTCGCCAGGCGGCCGACGTTGAAGTCGCCGTTCCTGCCGTGGATGGTCTTGATGGCCAGTTGGCCGGGGATGGTGATCATGAAGGTCTCCTGCTGACGAAGAGAAGACAAGGCCCCGGGGATGGGGCCTTGCGGATCAGAACGACTCGGCAACGGCCAATGCGGGGGCATCGGCAGCGTCGTCGGCAGCATCGGCGTCGGGCTTGGAAGGCTCCGGTGCCGAGGCTTGCTGCGCGGCGGGCGCGTCGGACGTCACAGGGACTTCCGGGTCGCGCTCGTCGGTCTCGGTCGGCTTGGGTTCGGCCTTGTAGACGAGCTTGCCGTCGACCTTGATCCAACTGACGAACAGCAGGCGGGCCTTGAGGCTCACCCCCTGCTCGCCGGCACGCTTGCCCTTGGAGTAGGTGAAGGTGTCGGCCCACAGGTCGCCCAGGCGGAAGCCGATCATCACCTTCTTCTCGGCGTCGACCGCCTGAATGCAGCGGCGCACCAGGTGCTGCGCTTCCGAACCCGATACGCGCGTGTCGAAACGCACATACGAGACGTCATCGCTGGGACCGTTCAGAGCCGCGATGTCGCAGGCCAGGAACGCATCGCCTTTCTTGGGCTTCACTTCGCGGATGCGATTGAGATACCCGAGGCCGGTGATGTGCAGATCGAAGTAGGACTTTTCGGTGGAAGTGGTCATGGTGAATCTCCTGGGAACAATGAGGCGGAGACACACCCGACCCAAGGCGGGGAAGGTGTGGAACCCCCGCGTGGGTTGATGGAACAGCTTGGTGGCATCGCCATCGAGAACCGATGGCCGTTCGCGCATGGATGCCGGTGCGAACTGGTGTGATCAACGCGGTCGGAACCGCGTCGCAGCCTTGAAGATCGTGGCTGCCTGGGCATGTCGCTGACGGACGTCAGCGGAACATGGCCGGAAGCGTGGCGCCGGGATGGCGCGCGGGCGAGCGGCAATCGGCACTCGCGGCTGTCCACATTGCCGGGAAGAAAGAGGCTCCCGGAGCGGGGGCCAGGGATGGGCGGTCAGTTACCGCTGGGCGTGGGAAGAACCGCCTGCAGCGACAGGTGTGTCGTGGTAGCGGACACGTCGAGGTCGTCCTCGCTGCGCAGGATGCGCGCAAACACGCCCTCCTGCGGATCGAAGAACTCGCCAAAGTCATCGCCGCCGAACTCGGCACGCGCCAGTTCCCACCAGTCGTCGAAGCCATCGACATCCGGGTTGCAGCCGGCGGCATAGGCGATGGTCTTCTGGCGACCATCGGGTCGGCGCTCGCCGCGCTCGGCCAGGAAGTACACGCCCTGATCCTTGACCAGGATGACGCGGCATTGATTCGCCACCGCTTCGGCGAGCACGGGCCGCAGCTCCGTGCCTTTGAATCGAACAGTCATGGGTGTGATCTCCAGGGGGCAGGAAGAGAGGCTTCCCGCCGCGAGGGCGGGAAGCTGCTGAGAGGTCAGTGCCGGACAGCCTTGCGACTCGACAGGCACTGCACGCGGATGCGCCTCCAGCTCCCGTCGTCGATCAGCCGTTCCAGCGTCTCGCCGAGGATGTCGAAGAACACCTCATCGACCCGTTCAATCAGCTCGCCGTCGCGGTGCAGCTCCACCGCGTAGAGGTCGAGGCCACGCTCATACAGCACGGTGACGCGACCCTGGAACTTCATCGTGGCGACGGTGAAGCCGATGGCCGGTGGCGTGCGGATGATGTCGGCGGGCAGCGGATCGACCCAGGTGATGTCCCGCGCACTGGCATCCACCAACAGGTGGGTGATGCGCCGGAAACCATCGGGAGCGGGCAACTGCTCCAGTTGGACGATCAGTTCCTGCAGCTCGGGGCAGCGCGGCTCGGGGATCGGCAGCTTCGCCGGTGCGGAACCGAGCACGAACCGCTTCACCGTGTAGGGCTGGCCGTCGGCGGTGAACTCGGTCTGCTCCTCGGGCGTGTCCGCCCGCTGACCGTCGAAGCGGCGTCTGACATAGGGTTCGACCTGCACCTTGGCGCCCTCGTCGGGCACTTCGGTCACGAGGGTGCGATCGAGCACCGCGAACTCGGCCCGTGCCGTCTTGACGATGATGGCCTCGTCGGTGGTGGCGATGACCTTGCCCTCGAAAGGCTTCGGGTCGATGTGAAAGCCCAGCGTCGAAACCTTGGGCTGGCCGTCGAAGATGTTGAACTTGAACGAACGGACGTTGGAAGGCACATGACCGACGACGAGCGTCGGCATCTGTGCGCGGATGGCTTGGGTATCCATGGGGAGACTCCTTGTGGCAACCAAGGGACTCCCGCCCGCAAGGGAGGTCGATCCCTTGAGGGTGAGGTGGATGGACGCGGCATGCGTCCGGCGAAAGAAACGACCAGCGCGGCGGACCGCACCGCAGTCTCGAAGGTCTCGACTGCCTGGGCATGCTGCCGGCAACGCCAGCGAACATGCGGCCAGCGTGCGGCACATGGCGGCGGCCGTCCGCCGGGAATCGGCAATGCGCCGGCACCGCGTTCCGCGAAAAAGAAGAGCCCCGACGTGGGGGCTCGAATGGGTTGCGGGTTACTCGTCGTCGTAGAGCGTCAGTCCGTCCAGCACGGGCGCGTCGGCATCGAAGATCAGCAGCCGCACGTCGGCGAGCGCAGCCAGGTGCAACACTTCCACGAGGGACTCCGGCATGCCCTTGGCCCGGTGCTCCTGCCGCAGCTCTTCGGCGGTGATGCTCTCGACATGCTGCAGGTTCGCATCCGTCCAGGGCGTGGCGATCAGCTTCATGCCGACCGCCGGGCTGTAGGGAATGCGGAAGGCCACGAACAGAAAACCGCTCGGCGTGGCGATGTCCGCCAGTTCGGCGAGGAAGCGACCGGCCTCCTCGGTGATGTGCGCCGAACTGATTTCCCAGGCACGGCTGTAGAACCCGGTCTCGAAGCGCAGGCGGCGTACCACCTCGCGCGCGGCTTCCTCGGAGTAGGTATCGCCGACGTGCAGCGGCTGGCCGGCTTCTTCGGCCATGACGGCGTAGACGAGGTTTCGGGCGATGCCGTGGCTGGGGCACTGCGCGTCCAGCTCGGGCGGCACGTTCTGGCCCTCGGTGATCAGCGCGAAGTCGTCGCAGAAGACGCAGGCATGGCGCTCGACCTGGCTGTCCGGCAGGTGCGACTGCGAGATGTGCAGCGGCAGATAGCTCAGCGGGCAGTCGTCGTCGTAGGAAATCGCCAGCAGCCGTTGCACGGACAGGCCATCGTAGCCGCGGACGAAGGGGTTTTTGAAATGGGACATAGGATTCCTCCAGCAGAGGATGGCCGAGGCAATCCCCTGCCGGGGATTGAACCCCAGCGAGTGGATGAAGTGGCAGCCAGTCAGCAGGCCGCGGCGTCGGGCCGCCCTGGTGGCGGGCGGTGCAGGTCAGTGGAAGATGGTGATTCGGGACATGGCCGCTCCTGCGAAAAGAAGGAGGGACATGGCCCCGAACGGGGACGCATGTCCCTCGTGGGGTGGGATGAAAGAACGGTGGGTTGCCAGGCGCGGCTCACCAGCCGTTGTAGTGCAGCGTGAGGTCGGCGATGACCTGGCGCCGTTCCAGATCGAGGCCGCCGAAGTCGGACAACCCCTCGAAGCCGCAACGCTTGAGCATCGCGCCGCCCTCGCGGGAGTTGTAGAAGCTCACCATCGCGGACAGGAACATGCGTTGACCGCTGCTCAGCACACCCAGGGCGTCGTTGAGCATCAGCATGTTGGGCCGCAGGTCCCACTTGGTCGTGGCACGCTGCAGACCTTCGCGTGTGCCGTCGCCGAACCACTCGTGGCCGGCGATCTGCGCGCCGCGCTTCCAGGCCTCGAAGAAGGCTTGCGGTGCAGCGTCGAAGTGCGCCTGTTCCAGCGCCATCTGATCGAGCACGTCTTCGGGTAAAGACAGATTCATGAGAGAACTCCTTGAAGGGTGGGAATCAGGGGTGAGCGCGCTGTGTCCAGGCATGGGTATCCAGGGCACGCTGTGCTGCGAGGTGGGTCGGGAAATACTCGACGGACTCCCGCGATACCGGGCCTTCGTCGTCTTGCGTGCCGATGTAGTGGCCGGCCGCGCTGCGCAGCACCTGTAGCGGCAGACGCTTGCCGGTCCAGGCCAGCGCCAGCGCACCACTGCGTACTGCGGTTGCAGAGGAAGATGCGGAAGGTTCAGACATGCCGTGCTCCTTGGTGGGTCGAGGAGCACGCATCCCGTAGAGGATGGAGTTCCCCTCGGGTGGTTGAGAAAAGTGCATCGTCGCCAGGCCGGCGAGCGTCCGCGGTGGGCGATGCGAAGCGGACTGGATCGGTCAACGCGGCGAACCGCGTTGCAGTCTTGAAGACCGGGACTGCCAGGGCATGCCGCTGACGACTGTCAGCAACGCATGGCGTGAGGATGGGCGCGAAGCATGGCTGCCGTCGCAGGGAAAACCGAATCGCGGACGGTCCGCTTTAGGGCAGGCCCGCGTCACGGGACAAGGCAAGGACCAGGGCGCCGAAGGCCACGCGGGCCTTCGGCTGGAGAGGAAGGAAAACCACCTGTGGGCTGCGTCAGCGCGGGCCGTCGTCAAAGCCGTTCGCTGCGTCAGCAATCGCACCCGGCCCGTTTCGTGGCTGGGGCCGGAAACCTCTGGCGTGCATCCACACACAAAGGGAGCCCGATGTTTCGCCGGCGGGCACCGGCACGGAATACCCTCGGCCCAAGGGGCCTCCTCACGGCTCGCGCGGCGGCAAGGCGTCAGGAAGCCCCTCATGACCGAGGCAAGGCACACCGATCAAGGGAATGGCGGCGGGCGCGATTCGTGGAGCAATGACCTTCTCGCCCCGTCGCCCGATGGCGGGCAGACGGGGCGCGCACACCGTTGCAGAAGGAGACGCGCGCTTTGGAGTCCCGCGCGGTGCGGGACGTTTGCCTCGCCGCCAGTGAAGTGGCCGGCGCGGCAGGGGGAAGCGAGGATCAGGACGCCTTGGAGGTAGCGCGCCGCTTGCGCGGTGCGCTGCGCCGGCCCGTCGGGGACTCGATCGGCAACGTGCCCTTGCAGTCCGGGTAGCGCGAGCAGGACCAGAACGCGCCGCTCTTGCCCGTGCGCTGCTGCATCGGTGCGCCGCACTGTGGGCAGGCCGGCGTCGGCGGCAGCTTGAGCGAGAGCGTCGCGCCGCGGTACTGCTGCACGAGCTGACCGACCCACACGGACTGCTTCTCGATGAAGGTGTCCAACGCCATCTGGCCGGCCTCGATCATGTCGAGCGCCTGCTCCCACACCGCCGTGGTGCCGGGGTCGGCGATGGCCGAGGGCACCGCGTCGATGAGCGTGAATGCCGCGTCGGAAGCGCGGACGGCGCGGCCTTTCTTGACCAGGTAGCCGCGACCGATCAGACCGTTGATGATGTTGGCGCGTGTCGCCTCGGTGCCGATGCCGGTGGTATCTCGCAGCTTCTGTTTCAGCCGCGGGTCGGTCACGAACTTGGCGACGGTCTTCATGGCCTTGATCAGCTCGCCCTGCGTGTAGGGCTTGGGCGGCAGCGTCTTCAGCGCCTTGAGATCCACCTTCCCGACCGGGCAGGACAGGCCCGCATGCAGCGCCGGCAGCACCTGGCTGCGCTGCGCATCCTCGCCATCGGCATCGTCCGGCCCCGGCGTCGCCAGCACCTCGCGCCAGCCGGTGACGGCGATCTGCTTGCCCACGGCCGCCAGCGACTGACTGCCGCACGAGAACTGCGCCACCGTCCGGTCGAACTCATGGTGCGGGAGGAACTGCGCGAGGTAATGGGCGCGGATCAGCCGGTAGACGGCCAGTTCCTTCTCGTTCATGGCCGACAGGTTGGCGGGCTCCAGCGTCGGGATGATGCCGTGGTGAGCCGTCACCTTGCCGTCGTTCCAGGCGCGCGAACGCTGGTTGCGGTCGAGCTGGCCGATCAAGGGCCGCAGGCTGGGATCGGTGGCGAGCAGTGCATCGAGCACCGCCGGCACTTCCGCGAGCATGCTTTCGGGCAGGTATCCCGAGTCGCTGCGCGGATAGGTCGTCGCCTTGTGCGTCTCGTACAGCGCCTGCGCGATGTCCAGCGTCTCCTGCACGTCGAGGCCCAACTGCTTGGAGCACACCTCCTGCAGCGTGCCCAGGTCGAACGGCAGCGGCGGTGCCTCGCGCACGCGCTCGGTGTCCACCGACACGACCTGCGCATCGCGTGCGGCGCGAATGCAATCCGCAGCCTGCTGCGCCACCGGCTGCTGAAGGCAGCGACCCGCTGCATCGGTGCTGCCTTCGGGCGGTATCCAGCTCGCGGTGAAGGACCGGCCGGCATGGGATAGCAGCACGTCCACGGCCCAATACGGCACAGAGACGAAGCGCGCGATCTCGCGATCACGATCCACCACCAACTTCAGCGTCGGCGTCTGCACGCGCCCCACCGACAGCACGCCGGTGTAGCCGGCCTGCCGACCTAGAAGCGTAAACAGCCGGCTCAGGTTCATGCCGATCAGCCAGTCGGCACGCGAGCGGGCCAGGGCCGAGTAGTACAGCGGCAGCGTCTCGGCGGACGGCTTGAGCGCACCCAGCGCCTTGCGGATCGACGCATCGTTGAGCGCCGACAGCCACAGGCGCTGAATCGGCCCGTGGTAGCCGCACAGGTCGATGATCTCGCGGGCGATCATCTCGCCCTCGCGGTCGGCGTCGGTCGCTATCACCAGCTCGCCCGCCTTGGCGACGAGCTGCTGCACGACCTTGAATTGCGCCGCGGTCGCCGCCTTGGGCTCGACACGCCAACGCTCAGGAAGAATGGGCAGTTGCTCGATGGCCCAGCGCTTGTATTGTTCGCCGTAGCCTTCGGGCGGAACCGCCTCCACCAGATGACCGATGCACCAGGTCACGACGACACCCGCGCCGCTGTAGCAGCCGTTGCCGCGTTGACCGGCACCCAGCACACGGGCGATGTCCTTGCCCTGGGACGGCTTCTCGCACAGGAACACGCGCATGAAGCCTCCTTGGAAATGTGCGGTTCATCGGATGGGCGTCAGCTTGGCGGGGCCAGGAGATGCCGGCAGCAAGGAAGCCGATTGGCGCAGACACCGCTTTGTGATCGGCAGGCGGTCCGTTGCCGCAGCGGTGCGCATAGACCGCAGGAGCTGGCACAGCAAAAGCGTCGTTACGGGAGGGCGGCTGGAACTCTGTGGACGACCTTGGAGCTATCCCCTGGGGATAGCTCGCTGGTGCATCGCGGGCGTATGACGGTTGCTACAGCCGCCCTCGGGGGAGCGGCGATGGGCGAACTACTGTCCGCCGGCCGGCTTGGCGCTGAGCGCCACCGACTCGATGCGGTACGGCAGGATGCCCACGCGCCGGGCCTCGACCTTGAACGTGACGCGCTCGTTCTCGTCGGCGTCCTCCCATTCGTCGCGCACGGTGCGGCCCTCGACCAGCACCCGCATACCCTTCTGATACAGCGTCTTCCAGTGATCGGCGTCGCGGTGCCACAGCTCCACCGGCGCCCAGAAGCCGCCGCGATCTTCGTACTCGCCGTCCTTCTTCGGGATCGGGTTGTCGAAATAGACGTTCAGGCGAAGCAGCCGGCGCGGCTCGTCGTTGCCGTTCGGGAATTCGCGGTAGTCCGGCGCAGAACCGATGTTGCCCTCGCCGACGAAGTGCGTGCTCATGGTGACTCCTTGGTGGTGGGTGGAACGGCCGCGGTATGCCCGTGGACACGTCGCAGGTAAGCCGCTTCGGCCTGGGCGGCCTTGCTGGCGCATTCCAGGGCTTGGCGAGCGATGCTGTGGGTCAGGCTGATCTGCATGTTCAGCACGATGCGCTGCAGTTCCATCGCGTACAGCTCGTCGATCAGCGAGGCCGGCGTCGCGGGGTTGGCCAGCAGGGCCTCCCACAACGCCACGCCCATGGAGGAACGGTCGAGGTTGCGCCAGCGCAGGAAGGTCGTCCCTGCGCCAGTGGCCTGCTGGGCCAGTTGCACGTGGAGCAGGCTGAAGGGGTAGGCGCGCGCCTGGGGCAGCACGCGCCGCTGCGCCAGGCCAATCACGTCGTCGCGCAGCGCCGCGCACTGGCTGGCCCAGGTCTCCAGACTCCCCTTACCCTTAAAAGGCTGTAAAAGGCCTTTTAGGTAGCCTGCGTGTTCCAGCCGCTGGAAGTCCGCCTGTTCCAGCGCCACGAAGCGCGTGGAGTGGCTGATGGGGGGCGATGCCGTCATGCGTCAGTACCCTCATCGCCCGCCGCACCATCGGCTGCGCCATCCGTGTGAGCCGGCGCATCGGGCTCGATGGCGGGCGCAGCAGGCGGCGTGCCGGGCTTGGTCGTCCGCCGCGCGATCGGTGGCGCGAAGCGCGAGCGGCGCGTGCCTTCCAGCACGTCCTGCGGCAGCTCGCCGAACTTCTCCAGCGCCGCTCGCGCCGCGGCGTTCTTCGCCGCGAAGTCGTCGCGCGTCGTGCCCGAGTAGCGGTACTGCTGGGCCAGCGAGAACAGGCTGCGCAGCGCGTGCGCGCCATCATTGAGCCAGCGCTCCAAGGTGCTGCGGTCGATCAGCGCCGTGTGGTGCGCCAGGATGAGTTTGCGTGCCAGGTCGTCGTAGTCGGCCAGCAGGTACACCGCCATGAAACCGAGCTGAGCATTGACGAACAGCGGCAGCTTCACCGGCTGCACGTTCATGTTCTCGCCCAGCGACAGCGCCGCTGGCACGTCGGCCAAGGCCTGATCCACCTGTTCGCGCAGGGTCTGCAGACGGGTCCTGGTGTCGGCGAGCTTGTCCTCGATCCGCAACATCCACCAGTCCGAGTACGGGTCGTCCTGCTCGGCGCCGCGCTTCATCTTGTTCATGGCGCCGATATAGCCGTTGAGTCCGATGATGCCGGGGCGCCCCTCGGTCGGCGCGCGGCCGTGCCAGATGCGCGAAGCGTGGTGCGTGTGCAGCGTCAGCGACATCGCGCTGCGCAGCGATCCGAGATTCAGTTGCAGGGGTTCTGTGCGTTCGTTGGCCATGGGAGCGACTCGCGGTGAAGGGGCGAGTCGCCAGCATCGGCATCGGCCGGAAGGCTGTCAGTCAACAAACCGCAGCCCATGTGCGCCCGGTTTGTTCTGCACGGAAGGCTGTGTGTGCCGGCTATCCCCTGGGGATAGCTCGGCGGACTTGTTCGCGGCTCGCGCGGAGGTGAGACCGCGTTGCGGGGCTACGCCTCGCGAGGTCTGTACCAAGCGGCCCGTTGCCCCTCCACCTCACGGTAGCGAAGCTCGAACAGGCGGCACTCGTGCACCACCTGCCGCCAACTGCTGCAGCCGTACTTGGCTGGAAGTTGCTCGGGATGCCGGTCCGCGATCCAGCGGCCAGCGGCGGCGATGGGTGTCCAGCCCTCGACGGCCAACTGCGCGGCGGCCTCGCGCAGCGCGCGGACGATGCCGGCGGCCGGCCAGTCCACCGTGCCGTCCGGCGCGATGCCATTGACCACCAGGTCGTGGAACACATCCGACTGGACGAACTCCGCTGCCAGGCGCCGCGCCTGATCCATGTGCTCGGCCCAGCCGCGCAGCTGCTCGAAGTGTTGATCGATGCGCGTGTAGGCGGAACCGAGTTCGTCCTGTGCAACGCGGCACCCGTCCACGGTCCATAGATCGTGCTGATCGATGAAGTGGTGCACCAGGGTGTTGCGCAGCGATACCAGGTCTTTGAGGTCGGCCTGGGTGTTGGCGTAGTCCTGCGCAGACAGGCTCAGTTGCACGCGCGTGCGAAAGGAAATCACGTCGCCGGGAAGATCGTCGTCGCGTTCCTCGCCGCCATTTCCATCGGTGACGACATACGAACCAAACAGTTGTCCGACCAACGTGCCCAGGGTCTTGGTCGCGGCATCTTCAATCCGCGCTGCGCGAATGGCCTCCAGCGAATGCGCCGGGCCTGAAATCTCGTGGTGGGCCACGATGGCTTTCATGAGGCGCTCGTATTGTTGAAGGCGCAACAGGCATCTGCCCAGCAAGCGCTGAACGTCTTGCTGTAGTGGTTGCAGTGCGTTTGTGGCGGGGGAAGTCGTCGTGTCCATCGTCGGCCGGGCTCGTGCGTGGCTGTCCTCGTCTGATTCACAGGCGACAGTTTCGCCTGTCATTCGGCGGGCGACAATCGAGCGCGGCGGAAAGATGTCTGTTCCAGCTATCCCCTGGGGATAGTCAACATCAGCGATCACGCAAGGCTTCTCGGAGCTGAGCCAGGTAGGCACGTGCGACCTCGGGGTCAGCCGCACGGGATGCCGGCGGTGACGAGGGCGCAGGTGACGGGGGCGCTGGCGGTGCCGATGCACTTTCTCCGGCCCAGGCCTTGAACTCCCCGCGGATCGCCTTCTGGATGATGCCAAACAGGTAGCCGGCCGGGTTGCGTACCGCGCTGTTGTGGCAGCGTGCCGCCCACTCGTCGAGAACGGCCTGCCTCAGCGCCTCGTCCACCTGCTGCAGCGCCACCAGCGCGCCGGCCTGCTGCTCGTCCTTCAAACGCAGGAAACGGTCCGGCAGCCGCAGGTTCTGCAAGGCCCTCGCGCGCGGTACTGTACGTACTTCATTTATACGATCATTACGTACTGTACGGTCCTCCTTCGGAATCCGAAGAGAGCCGTCCGGCGCGGGTTTCGGCCCTGCTTCGGATTCCGAAGACGGGCGCGCAGCATTCCGAAGAAGGGCTTCCTGGCCTTCTTCGGATTCGTGGTCCGCACCCTCCTGTGGATAACCTGGCGTCGTCCAGCCATGCAGCGCCATGCGCTGCGCCAGCACCTGCAGGCGGGTCGGCAGCGTGCGGCCGCTGAGCAGCGGGTCTTCGGCAATCTCCTTGAGCGTGTTCATGCCCACGATCTGCACCGCCTTGGCGGCATGGGTCAGCGCCTGGCTGACCAGACCGAGGTAGTCGGCATCGAGCTGCATCGCCTCGAAGGGCGACAGCGGTTCGTCGTGCAGCACGTAGAGGTTGCCTTGGATACGGCCGGTCTTCGGGTCGCGCCGTCGTCGCACCAGGCTCAGCCAGCGCGTCAGCCGCAGCAGCGTCAGGGCGCGCGCCACGGTCTCGTGCGATGCCTGCGCCGCGCAGGGCATCGAGGCCAGGTAGGGGCGCAATTGGTCGTAGGTGGGAAAGGCGGTCACGCCGTCGTCGTTGAGCTGCAGGCGGAACACCTGCCAGGCGTTGCGCTCCAGCGGCGTCAGGCGTCGGTCGAGGAACAGTCGGCGCGGCACGCTCTCATGGCGGTTGCCGCTGTAGAGGAAACCGTCGGCGGCCGGCGCCGTGCCCTGCGCCGGTTCCTTCGGCTCAAGGTGCCGCAGCGCCTCGTCGAACAACGCCGACAGCGCAACGGGGCCTTCGCGCCGTGGTGCGCCGCCCGTGGTCATGGCTACACCAGCCCCTGGTCGATCCAGTTGCGTATCGCCGACCAGATCACCGACATGGGCAGGGTCATGGCCTCGGCCAGGTCCATGGTCAGCGCCAGCATCGCCATGTCGTCGGTCAGGGCGACATGGCGCTCGGCGACGCCGGCCTTCCAGCGCTCCCACAAGGCCACGTCCTGCGCCTCGTCGAGTACCGGATGCCGGCCCTTGCGCTTGGGCAGCCCGAGGATGTCGCGGCGCAGCGCCACTTCCTGATGCGTGAGGCCGTAGAACTTGCTGACCATCTCCGTGCTCGCCCCCAAGCGCAGCATGCGGTCCACCGTGGCGATCTCCCGCTCCACGTCGTGCACCTGGCTCAGCAGCCGCTTCAACACTTCCCGGTTCACCGATACCGAACACCACGACACCGTGGCATTCACCAGCATGCTCACGAGCTCGGGGTGTTTCAGCGCATCCAGCTCCTCCTCGCCGAAGCCCATGGCCTTGCAGCGGCGCAACTGGCCGTTGCGCAGGTCATGCAGGGCCTGGGCGATCACGGCCTGGTTGAGCGGGTGCGGTGCCGACATACGGGAGCCTCCTGCGCTCAGGAATCCTGGCTCGCTACGCCGGCTTCCAGATCCAGCAGCCGGCGCGCCAGGCGCAGCAGACGGAACAGCTTCACCAGCGCAGCATCGCTCAGGCGTGTGGCCGAGCCGCCATGGCCATGGAGCAGCGCCGCCAGCTCATCGGCCAGCCGCGCGCGGTCCAATCCGTTCGCGGCGGGCGGCGCTGCACTCAGCGCATGCAGCAGGGTCAGCACCGCCCGCGCGAACACCGGCAGCGCCTTCGCCTGGCCCACGGCCGGCGCCACGCAGACGAAGCCGATGCCGCCGTCGCTGGCCTCGATGTGGTCGGCTACCGCTGCGTCCCCGGCGATCTCGCGCGCGAATTGCGCGATGTGCACGCGCAGGCGATCCGGCACGTCCAAGCTCGGCTCGATGTACCAGACGTCCGAGATGGGATAGAGTCCGCCCGCCTGCACGGGGATCGCACGCAGCGCATCGGCCTCGAAGTCGGGCAGCTTGTCGCCGAGCTGGTCCGCGACCATCCGTTGGATGGACTGCAGGCGCTCGGTGGTCGGCGCCGGCGTCACGATGTGCCCTTGCAGGCGCTCGTCGCGCTGCCCGTGCTGCTCCTCCGGCGCCTCGAGCGGTGCAGGCGGTGTTGCTGCTGGCGCCGGAGGCGCGGCTGGCGTGGTGTCGCGCGGCACAGACGAGGCGGGTGGCTGCTGAGGCGCGGAGACCGGCGGGGGAGGTGCAGCAGGCACGACAGGCGCTGCCGCTGGCGTCGGCGCCGCCGGTTCGCTGGTCAGCGCACGCTGGCGGCTTTCGCTGTCGTTGATCTCCAGCGCCAGCGTGTCGTAGTCCGCCTCCAGCAGCTCGGCCATCTGGCCCACCAGCTCGTCCTGTACTCGCTGCGGCGAGAAGTCGTCCGGCTGTGTGTCGAACTGCGTCAGCACGTCCTGAAACAAGGTGGCGAAGTCCACGGCCACAGTGCGGCCCAGCGCCCGCCGCTCCCAGGTGCGCTCGCACGCCTTGCGCAGCACTGCGAGCCGGTCCACCTGATGCCGGCCCAATCCGCCGTACAGCAGCGTCGGGATCGCCGGCAGCAGATAGCGCACCGCATCGTTCATGCGGCTGATGTGTGACTGCGGCACCGGATAGCCGTCGGCCGTCAGCCGCCGCGCGAGTTCGCTCTGTGACAGCGCCTGGCCGCTTTCCTGCTCGTAGAACTCGCGCGCCTTCTCGATGCCCAATGCCCGCTCGATGAAGGTCAGCCCGCCGCGCAGCTCGTTCTCGGCCAGATGTCCGGTCAGCGCCACGATTTCGCCGCGCGCCGGCCACGGGCGGAACAGGCACGCAATGCGGAAGAAGCGTTCCTCCTTGGTCTCGCTCCACAACTCGCGCAGGATCGCCAGCCGCGTGTTGCCGCCGTTGCGAATGATGTAGTGCGCCTCGCCCGGCCTGCGCGTGATCGCGGGGGGCGCGTCCAGCCCGCGTTCGCGGATGGACGCCTTGATCTCCGCATAGGCCGGGTTGCGCGTCACGCGCGGGTCGTGGTCGTAGGGCCGCAACTGGTCCAGCGTCACCACCATCGGCGTGTCGGCGATGGGGTCGCTCAAGGTCGCGGCCGAAGGGCCGCTGCGCTCGAAGCCGGTGGCCAGAAGCTTGGCAGCCATGTCCTGCGGCGTCAGCTCAGCCACGGCCGTTCTCCTGCGCCTGCCGGTCGGCGCGGCGAAGTTGCGCGCGGGCATTGCGGTCGGCACGGTGGTCGCTCGCCGTCGAACTGGTGTAGATCGACGCGCAGCCTTGCTTCGTGAATTTCAGGTGCCCGCCGGACGTGCGCACCACGCGCCAGCCTTCGCCCAGCGCGAACTCGATCAGCGCGCGCAGCCGTTCACGGCCGCGCGCCAGTTCATGTGCGCTCGCCATGGCTGGCCCCTCCCGCATCGGCCCGGCCGGTGACCAGCGCGAAGCACTCCCGCCACGCGGGGAACAGCTCGCCGGCCAGCGTGCGCATGGTCTCCAGCGCCGCGGGCGCCGTGCGCCCAGCCGGCTGCCGGTACTCCACCCGGTGCACTGGCAATCCTCGTGTCGCAGCGCGCGGATAGGCTTCGATGGCCGGCACGTCGGTGCCCAGCACCTGCACGCCGGCCTGTTCCTGGAACACCTGTCGCAGCGCCTGCTGGACCAGCCGCGCGTTCGACGACACCGGATGCACACGGTTGATGAGCAGGCGCAGCGGCGGCGGCTCGATGCCCAGGTGCCGATACGGCGCGATGTCCTCGATCAGTTGCAGCGTGCCGCGCCGCAGCTCGCGCGCCGCGAGGATTTCCGGCGTCACCGGCGACAGCGCCAGGTCGGACGCCAGCACAGCCATCTCCAGCAGCACGCTGCGCGCGCCCTGGGTGTCGATCAACAGCAGGTCATAGTGCGTGCGGAAGACGGGCAGCAAATGGCGCAGTCGCAGGCGCCCATCCGGAGCGTGCAGCAGCAGCGTGTTCAGTTCACCGCGGTCGTCGTTGGAGAGCACCAGGTCCAGGCCCGCGATCGCGGTGCGTGACACCAGTTGCTCGATGCGCCGCTCGTTGAAGGCCAGCATCTCGTAGATGCCGCCGGGCGCGCGCGCGTCCAGCGTGAAGTAGCTCGACAGCGTGGGCTGCACGTCCAGGTCCAGCAGCAGCACGCGCAGCCCGGCATCGGCGATAAAGCCGCCCAGGTTGGCCGCCGTCGTGGTCTTGCCCACGCCGCCCTTGGTCGAAATGATGGACACCACCTGCATGGGCTTCTCCTCGTCGAATGGCATGAACCGAGAAGAAGCGTCAGGCGCGTTCTTTGAGGCGATCGGCGATCCACTGTTCGATCTCCACCGAGTCCCAGCCCACCGCGCGCACGCCCAGGCGCAGCGCCTTGGGGAACTTGCCTTCCTTCATCAGGCTGTAGATGTGCGCGCGCTTGAAGCCGGTCTTGGCTTCGACCTCGGCGCGGCGCAGGATGCGGTGCTCGGTCGGTGCCGCCGTGGCGGTGGTCTGCGAAGACATGAGGGTCACTCCTTAACGCTCAGTGGCGCTGATTGGCGTGACTCGCATTAAGAACGCCGCGCTGAGGAAAGACACCGCAAATGCGGCATCCGCGACCGCAGATACGGTCTGGCATCGCTCAGGAATTTGTGCTCTGCAGATTGCGCCGAGCCAGTGCGAACTTGGCCTGCAGCGTGCGCTCGGTGATGCCCATCGCGTTGCCGTGGTGCGCCACCATCGCGCTGATGATGGCTTCCTGCGTCAGGAAGCTGGAATACGGCATGCCGCTGGGCGACTTGCCCAGCAGTAGCGTCAGTAACCCGCCAACGATGTTCAGGTAGGTCGATTCGCTGCGCGGCCCAGGCGTGCTCGCACGCTCCGCGTCGGCCGTGTAGGCGGCGTGCGTCTTCAGCAGCGCCTCGTGCTCGGCGCGCAGCGTCTCGTGCACGCCCAAGTGTTCCGCCAGCCGCGCCTTGATCGCTTCCCGCTCGGCCATCAATGCGCCCACTGTGTCCAGGCTGATCGCCGGGTGAAGCGCACGCTCGATCTCATCGAACAGAAACGCCGGTTTCTCGCCGGGGTAGTAGTGCGCCATCCAGGCTTTCAGATCGACGTGCCGCACGGTCAGCGACGGGTCGTCCATCGTCAGGCCCTGCGTGTCCCGCGCCAAGCCGTCCTTGCCATACGGCAGCTCGCCGTGAGCCAGCGCATCGAAGATTCTTTCGGCGTTCAACCGCAGCATCGGCCAGCGCGGAAACTCCGTTGCCTCCGGCAGAGGCCGCTGTCCCAAGGTCGCCAGGATGCGCTGCTCGAAGCGCAGCAATCCGCTCCAGCGGATTGCCGCCTCGATCGGGCGGTAGTAGGTCTTGGCGCCATCGGCCAGGCTGCTCGACTTCGGCATATCACGCGCCTCCATTCGTCATCGCACCGAGTCCACACACACGCACCCGCCGTACAGGCGACGTGCGTGGCTGTCCAGAAATCTCCGGGCGAAACGAGCAAGTGGCGAAGCGGCGAAGACCGTGGCATCGACGATGCCGCCGGTTTCGTTGCGAGATGTGCGTCTTGCCGCGCATGGCGCCATCACTCACAATTCGCAAGCCGCGAAACATGCTGTCACCAGCATCATTCGCGGGCACCATGCCTGACCCGGATAACCAGGCCAAAGTCTTTGCAGGGGAAAAGGCCCAGTAAAGCGCGATCAGCTCAACACGCCAGAGCCGATGCGCATACGGCAAGCACTGTTGCGCCGCGCGTCTTCGCTGTGACGCGCCACGATGGGCATGCGAGTTTCATCGCAGGATGCCAACCGCAAGCGCGAGCAACGCCTGGATGCAGCGCGCCCGTGCACAACGTCAATGGAAACCCGCTATGACAAAACAGGTCTGGCGGTTTGACCAAAATGGAATCGGCCAACCCGCCTGAAACAGCCTCATGCGAGCCGTTGCGTATCCAACGGCATATGGCCGACACGCTGCGCACGGTCGATGAAGTGGTGCAGTGGCTCCGACATCGCGCCCTCGGGATGTAGCAGGTAGGTCGTCAGCGCCGCCGAGTCTTCATCCAGCGGCCGGACGATCACGTCCGCCTGCCGGCATGCCACCACGTGCGCCTCGGTGGAAAATCCCACGCCATAGCCGGCCGCCACCAGGGCCAGCATCAGCGAGTGGGTCGTCACGTACTCGGCCACGACCGACGGTGTCTCCACCAGGCGTAGCAGGCGCTCGCATTGCCGGCTGCACTCCGCACACACCTGCGGGTGGCACAGCACCAGCGGGTCTTGCCACACCGGCATGGCGACCACCCCGGCCTCCATCTCGCCGGCCATCGCAAAGGCCGCGTCGTACAGGTCGTTGCCCAGCCCGCCCACCACCTGCGACAGCGGCGCCTCGAACAGCCGGATGCCCACTTCCGGCGCCTCCTCCCGGCACAGCGCGAGCAGCGCCGACAGCCGGGTCCGCCCGACGCCGCCGGCCAAGGCGATGCGCAGGGTGCCCCGGTGTCCCGCCGCCACCGCCCGCGCCTTGGTCTGGGCTTGCTCAAGGGTCAGCAGCACGCGCCGGGCCTCCTCCAGGAACACCTGCCCGGCCGGGGTCAGGCGCACCCCGCGCTCCAGCAGCGTCACGCCCAAGTCCGCCTCCAGTTGGCGGATCGTTCGCGACAGGGGTGACTGCTCCACATGCAGCCTTCGCGCCGCCCGGCCGAAGTGCAACTCCTCGGCCACGGCGATGAAACAGCGAAGATGGCGTAAGTTCATGTACTTCCCCCCCAGAAAGTGGAGTCCATTCCTCTGGCCGTAGGGAACCGCATGAGTGCTTCCCGGTGGCGATGCCGGTCACAGAGGCTTTCCAGTTGCCGCCATCCGGCCTTCAGTCGCTGGCGAGGCTGCGAGTGTCCAGGCAAGGCCGGGTTATTCCATCGGTGTTGCCATATCACACAAAACCACGGACAATCAATAATAGTTCTTATTAGCATCTGTGTCTGAATGGAGTGAAGCCGATCAAGCCCGACGTGGCGAACCTGTCCGTCACTACCCACGGCAGCGTGTTCTGGAACGACGAACGCATGGGCGACGAGCAGCTCGCGCAGCGGCTGCAGGCCTCCGCGCCGCGTCAACCGCAGCCCGAGGACTTCATCCGCGGCGACCGCCTGGTGGATCTACGAGCGCGTCGCCCAGGGGATGGCGGCTACGCAGAAGTCCGGGGTGTTGGAGCTGGGTTCGTGACCGACCAGGCCACGACCGGGGTGAGCCGAAAGACACCCCCATGAAACTGCATCGGCACGCCCGCCCTGACGCCGGCGTGTCGTCGTCGGCTGCACCGATCGCGAACTCCGACACGCGTGAGCGCCTGCGCGCGGTGCTCGACACACCGGCTGATTTACCAGCCTTGCGGACGCAGCATCGTCTTCGCGGCCCTGGTTCGCAGGAACGCCTGCGTCATATTGCTTGGCCGCCCGCCCTGGCATGGCAGCAGCAAACACTGGCCATCAGCATTCAGTGTCCGGCTGTGTGCGCCGGCCAGCTCCGCGCGTGTCGGCGACGGGCCTGGTCCCGACAGGCATGAGTGCTTCGACGCGATGCAATCGAAGGAGGTACTGACGGGATGCGGATGTAGATGCTGGCGCCCGAGATGCCGAACCAGAAGAAGACAAACAGGAGGTGGCCTTGGATTTCAGATTGCTGCGTTACTTCGTCGCAGTTGCGGAAGAACTGCATCTGGCCCGTGCAGCCGAGCGTCTGGGCATCGAGCAGTCGCCTGTGTCGCGTGCGATGCGCGACCTGGAAAGCCAGCTTGGCGTGCAGTTGTTCGACCGCAGCACACGCCTGACGCGGCTGACCTGGGCCGGCCAGGTGTTCCTCGGCGAATGCCGGCGCGTGATGGCCACCGTGGAGCAGGCAGTCAAGAGCGCCAAGGCGGCGGCACAGGGCTACCAGGGCCATCTGCGCATCGCCATCTGCGACAGCCTGGCGCAGCCCCGCATCGCCACCCTGCTGGCACGCAGCCGTGAGGAGGAGCCCGAGCTGGAGATTCGCGTCTTCGAGCTGCCGTTCGCGCAGCAGCTCAAGATGCTGCACGACGATCTGCTGGACATCGGCTTTGCGTTGTCAAACGCGGTGCATGATGGCCTCGTCGCCGAGCCGGTGTGGACCGACCCGCTGTCGGTGATCGTGCCCGCACGCCATCCCTTGCTGGCACACGTGCAGGTGCCGCTGCCCGAAGCCTTGAAGTTTCCGCTGGTTCTGTGCCACCCCGAGGCGGGCTCCGGTTGCCGCCACCAGATTCAGGCGGTGCTGCAGGACACGAACATGCCGCTCAAGCTGGTGGACGAAGTGACCAGCCTGGGCGTGATGCTGACCCTGGTCGGCGCCGGCTACGGCATCGGCTTCGCCATCGCCTCGCAGGTGCAGACGCTACAGCGCCCGGACATCTCCATTCGTCCCCTGGCCGGCATCCCACCGATGCTCTCCACCTACCTGCTGCGCCGCCGGGGCGAACCCTCGGAGCCCATGAGGCGATTCATCGAGCGGGTGAAAGACGGGGCCGCGCCGGTCGATGATGAGCCGGTCCTTTGAGGACGCAGCTCGCCTGTCCGTTGCGGCCTGTGGCGTTATGTGCCGGTGGACAGATAGACTTCGGAATGAAATCCGATGCTCTGGCTGTTGATGGATGTGCTTGGCTCGCTTTGGATCACCCGCAACGGCCTGCGTTGACCAGGCCGAAGACTTGAGTCCACAATCGAGTCCATTCCGTGACGCCTGGATCGGAAAAAACGTTCGTAATAAACGAGTTAGCGACCGGGTGCTGTTCCCTTCACCCGCTCCATCTTATTGACCTTCCGTGGCCGTTCCCCCGGGTCACCCTGGTGCGTCCCATGGCCCTGTTCCTGCTGGTCTTCGCCGTCTGCCTACTGATCTTCGGTGGCATGATCGGCATCCTGCTGCTCTCCGGCACGCCGCGCTTTCGCACCGATCCCGTGCAACTGCTCAGGCTCTTCGAACAGGCCCTGGAGGGCCGCGTGAACGAGAGCGAATGGAACGCCATCATGGGCTACCCGATCCGCCACGACGACTATCTGGACGGCGTGCGCCGCCGCGCCCAACGCCTGATGGATGAGCACGGCAACCACGGCCGCGCTGCTCGCGGCAAGCCGCTGCTGGACGCGACGGGACATGGTGAGCTCGAGGCGCTGCGCGCCCACCTGGCACGCCGTCAGGCCCTCCAGGAGCGCTCAGGCAGCGAGCAATGAATCAACCTGCCGCACGGAGTAGGATGCGCTTTCGCCCGCCCGCCGGAGGGAAGCCACCATGCCTAGCGTGATCCACCAGACGCCCCTCGATACCGCCACCCGCCACCATGCCCACGACTTCCACCAGGTGGTGATCGGCCTGCGCGGCCGCGCGGAGTTCGAGATCGCGGGGTTGGGCGGCGCCATCTCGGCGCTCTCCGGCTGCATCGTGCCGGCCAACCATGTGCACTACTACGCCGGCACCGGCGACAACCGCCAACTGATCCTCGACCTGCCGACCCGATCCGCCGCCCTTACCGGGCCCCAGCACCGGCTCGCCCGCCTGTTCGACGCGCCCCGTTTCTTCACCCTGGACGACCCGCTCAAGCGCTACCTGGAGTTCCTGCTGCTGGAACTCGAACACTCGGCCCACGACGACGAGCAGGGCGAGCGCCTCGCCGCCACCCTGCTAGGCTGCCTGTACGGTCGCCTGGCCCGCAATGAGCCGCCGCCCGCCTCGCGGCTCAACCTGGAGCGGCTCGAGCGCTTCATCGAGGCGCATCTTGCCCGCCGGCTGAGCGTCGCCGACCTGGCCCGGGAGGCGTGCCTCAGCGAATCACACTTCCGCGACTGCTTCCGTCGACAGACCGGCCTCACGCCCTGGCAGTTCGTGCGCCGGCGGCGCCTGGAGGCCGCCCGGCGCCTGCTCGAGGAGAGCCGGCTGCCGTTGGCGGAGATCGCCGCCCTCACCGGCTTCAGCACCCAAAGCGCTCTTTCCCACGCCTGTCGCGAGGCCTATGGCCAGCCACCGAGCCACCTGCGCGGGCGCCTGGCCGCCACAACCCGATCCACCGCCGGCACGCTGCGCCGGGCCGCCTCCCCCGCCACAAATTAAGACAAAAGTCTAACAACCTGATGCCGATGCCCGGCAATTACCGTGATTTTCGCAATAACTCCCGCGGAATCCATAAGCATCATCGACGCCAAGCACCTACAGTCAGGAGAAGGCCAGGCTGCGACAGCTTCGCCCTCATGGCGCCGGTACAACCGGATAGGGGTTCTGGTCCCGAACGCCACACAACCGATTGACATCACAGGAGGCCTCCTCCGGAAAACACCGCCACCAAGCCTCGGGGCATTCGGGCGTGGCGAGATATCCACACAACAAGGTCAATAAAGCGGTGCCTGGCTGCCGACCCCTCGGCACTGGCACCAATCATTCGGAGCCAAGCTCCACCCTGATGAACTGGAGAGTTTTCATGGAAACTGGTGTATGGATCAGCCTGCTGGGCTACTTCGCGCTCATGATCGCCATCGGCGTTTATGCGATGCAGAGAGCCACCTCGTCCTCCGAGGACTACATGCTCGGGGGACGCGGCCTGAGCCCCAAGGTAGCCGCGTTGTCGGCCGGGGCCTCGGACATGAGCGGTTGGCTGCTGCTGGGGCTGCCCGGAGCACTGTTCGCCTCGGGCCTCGGCTCGGCCTGGATCGGCATCGGCCTGCTGGTGGGCGCTTTCTTCAACTGGACCCTGGTCGCTCCCCGCCTGCGTGAGCAGACCGTCCACTACGGCAATGCGATCACCATCCCCGAGTTCCTGGCCAACCGGTTTCCGACCCGGGCCCTGTCATTGCGGACGGTGTCGGCCATCGTCATCGTCGTATTCTTCGCGGTCTACACCGCCTCTGGCCTGGTGGCGGGAGGCAAGCTGTTCGAAAGCGCCTTCGCCGGGGTATTCGACTTCGGCGGCATGAGCAACTACACCGCGGGGGTGATCATCACCCTGGGCATCGTGCTGGCCTACACCGTCATCGGCGGCTTCCTGGCCGTCAGCCTGACCGACTTCGTGCAGGGCTGCATCATGATGCTGGCGCTGGTGATCATGCCAGCGGTGGTGCTCTTCGGCGAGGGCGGTGGCGGCTTCTCCCAGGCTTCCCAGACGCTCAACGAGGTGGATCCTACCCTGCTGACCTGGACCGAAGGGCTGACCATCGTCGGCTGGCTGTCGGCGGTGACCTGGGGGCTGGGCTACTTCGGCCAGCCGCACATCATCGTGCGTTTCATGGCCATCCGCAGCCTCAAGGAGGTCCCGGTGGCACGCAACATCGGCATGTCCTGGATGGCTATTTCGCTGATCGGTGCCGTGTCGCTGGGCATCTTCGGCCGGGCCTATGCCGTGCGCAACGGCATAGACGTCGAGGACCCGGAGACCATCTTCATCATCCTGGCCAACCTGCTGTTCCACCCGCTGATCACCGGCTTCCTCTATGCCGCGCTGCTGGCGGCGATCATGAGCACCATCTCCAGCCAGCTGCTGGTTTCCTCATCGTCACTGACCGAGGACTTCTACCGGCTCTTCCTGCGCAAGCAGGCATCGGACAAGGAGACGGTAGCGATCGGCCGCCTGTGTGTGGTGCTGGTGGGTATCGTCGCCGTGATCATCGCCTCCAACCCCGATTCCCAGGTGTTGGGCCTGGTCAGCAACGCCTGGGCAGGCTTCGGCTCGGCCTTCGGTCCGCTGATCATCCTCTCGCTGATGTGGCCGCGCACCAATGGCGCCGGTGCCATCGCCGGCATGGTGGCAGGTGCCCTCACCGTGATGATCTGGATCTCGCTCGGCTGGAACGGCTCCTTCATGGGCGGGCCCGGCGTTTACGAGATCATCCCCGGCTTTATCGCGGCCTGGGTGGCCATCATGGTGGTGAGCCTCGCCACCCCCGATGCCGGTGAGTATCAGCATATCGAGCGCTAGGTCTGGCCCCAGATGTCGCGCTGAGTCAAACAATGCCATGTGGCCCCGCTCGCGGGGCCACATGCAGGAGAGAGCAACCATGAACCACGCCAACCCGGCTTCTCAGCAGGTCGAAAGCGCCCTCCGTGCGCGTATCCGCGATCACTATTCAATCGATGAGGCCAGTGTGCTGAAGGGGCTGCTGGAGCAGCTCCGGCTCTCCGCGGAGGAGCGCCACCGGATCGCCGAGGCCGGCGCTGGCTACGTGGCCCGCGTGCGCAAGGAGACCTCCCCCTCGATGATGGAGGCGTTCCTGGCCGAGTACGGGCTCTCCACCGCCGAGGGCGTCGGCCTGATGTGCCTGGCCGAGGCCCTGCTGCGGGTGCCCGATGCCGAGACCATCGACGACCTGATCCACGACAAGATCGAGCCGTCGGACTGGGGCGCCCACCTGGGCAAGTCTGCGTCATCGATGGTCAACGCCTCGACCTGGGCGCTGATGCTGACCGGCAAGGTGCTCGACGACGATCCCAAGGGGCCGGTGCGCGCGCTGCGCGGCCTGGTGCGCCGCATGGGTGAGCCCGTGGTGCGTACCGCGGTGGCCCAGTCGATGCGCATCCTCGGCCGCCAGTTCGTACTCGGCCAGACCATCGAGGAGGGCCTGAAGAACGCCCGCGACCTCGAGAAACAGGGCTACACCTACTCCTATGACATGCTCGGCGAGGCGGCGCGCACCGACGAGGATGCGCTGCGTTACCACCAGGCCTACGCCGCGGCGATCGAGGCGATCGCCAAGCAGGCCAAGGGCGACGTGCGCGGTAGCCCCGGCATCTCGGTAAAGCTCTCCGCGCTGCATCCGCGCTACGAGACCACCCACCGCGAGACCGTGATGGAGGTCCTGGTGCCTCGCACCAGGGCGCTGGTGCAACAGGCCGCGAAGGCCAACATCGGCTTCAACATCGATGCCGAGGAGCAGGACCGCCTGGACCTCTCGCTGGACGTGATCGAGGCGCTGATGGCCGATCCCGGCCTCGACGGCTGGGACGGCTTCGGGATCGTGGTACAGGCCTACGGCCGCCGCGCCGCCCCGGTGATCGAGGCGCTCTACGACCTCGCCGAGCGCTACGACCGCAAGATCATGGTGCGCCTGGTCAAGGGCGCCTACTGGGACTCCGAGATCAAGCTGGCCCAGGAGATGGGCGTCGAGACCTTCCCGGTCTTCACCCGCAAGGTCAACACCGACGTCAGCTACATGGCCTGTGCGCGGCTGCTGCTCGAGCGGCGCGACCGCATCTACCCGCAGTTCGCCACCCACAACGCCCACACCTGCGCCGCCATCGTGGCCATGGCGGGTAACGACAAGGACAGCTACGAGTTCCAGCGACTGCACGGCATGGGCGAGTCGCTGCACCACATCGTCAAGGAGACCGAGGGCACCCACTGCCGCATCTACGCCCCGGTGGGGGCCCACCGCGACCTGCTCGCCTACCTGGTGCGCCGCCTGCTGGAGAACGGGGCGAACTCCTCGTTCGTCAACCAGGTGGTGGACGACTCGATCCCCCCGAGCGAGGTGGCCAGGGACCCGGTGGCTGGCCTGCTCGAGCTGGGCGACACCATCTCAAGCCCCATGATCCGCCAGCCCGGCGAGCTGTTTGCCCCCGACCGGAAGAACTCCCTCGGCTACCGGGTCAACGAGCCCGCCTCCATCCTGCCGCTGCTCAAGGCCCGCGAGGCGTTCGCCGACGCTACCTGGAGCGCCGGTCCCATGCTGGCTGGCAGCCCCGCGCCCAAGGGCAAGGCGCGTGACGCCCTCTCCCCCGCCGACAGCGGCCGGATCGTCGGCCAGGTGCATGAGGCCACGCCGGAGGAGGTGACGGCCGCCCTCGACGCTGCCGAGGCAGGCTTCAAGGAGTGGTCGGCCACGCCCGTGGCCGACCGCGCCCAGGTGCTGCGCCGCACCGCCGACCTCTACGAGGCGCATATTGCCGAGCTAACGGTGATCTGCACCCGCGAGGCGGGCAAGATGCTCTTCGATGGCATCGCCGAGGTGCGCGAGGCGGTCGACTTCCTGCGCTACTACGCCAACGAGGCCGAGCGGCTCGAGGAGGAGGAGCCCGGCAACGCCCGCGGCATCTTCGTCTGTATCAGCCCCTGGAACTTCCCGCTGGCCATCTTCACCGGGCAGGTCGCCGCGGCCCTGGCGGCCGGCAATGCGGTGCTCGCCAAGCCCGCCGAGCAGACACCGCTGATCGCCGCGCGCGCCGTCGAGCTGATGCGCGAGGCGGGCCTGCCCGAGGCGGCGCTGCAGCTGCTGCCCGGCGACGGACCGAACGTGGGCGCGCCCCTGACCGGCGACCCGCGCCTCGCCGGGGTCTGTTTCACCGGCTCCACCGAGGTGGCACAGATCATTCACAAGACCCTGGCCCGGAACGCCGGGCCGGATGCCATCCTGATCGCCGAGACCGGCGGCCTGAACGCCATGATCGTGGACTCCACGGCACTCACCGAGCAGGCGGTGCGCGACATCCTGATCTCCTCCTTCCAGTCGGCCGGCCAGCGCTGCTCGGCGCTGCGCATGCTCTACGTCCAGGAGGAGGCGCGCGAGCGCTTGCTGCACATGCTCGACGGCGCCATGGACGTGCTGACCATCGGGGATCCCTGGAACACCGACACCGACGTCTCACCGGTGATCGACGCCGAGGCCCAGGCCGACATCACCGCCTATGTGGCAGAGAAGGAAAAGGCCGGCAAGGTGTTGAAGAAACTGCCCGCACCAGATGTCGGCACCTTCGTCACCCCGGCCGTGGTCGAGGTCGGCGGGATCGAGGAGCTCGAGCGCGAGATCTTCGGCCCGGTGCTGCACGTGGCCACCTTCAAGGCGCGCGACATCGACAGGGTGGTCGATGCCATCAACGATCGCGGCTACGGCCTCACCTTCGGCCTGCACACCCGCATCGACGACCGGGTGCAGCAGATCGTCGCACGCATCCATGTCGGTAACATCTACGTCAACCGCAACCAGATCGGTGCCATCGTCGGCTCCCAGCCCTTCGGCGGCGAAGGGCTCTCGGGCACCGGGCCCAAGGCGGGCGGGCCGCTCTACGTCAACCGCTTCCGGCGCACCGCCCGGGAGGAGCGCCTGGCGCCCCCCGAGGGCGACGCCGTGGGCCGCGAGGCGCTGCAGGCGGCGCTGGATGGGCTGGATGCACGCAACTGGGCGGCGCGCCCCGATCGCGTCGAGGTGCTGCGCCGGGCGCTCTCCGGCAAGGGTGGGGTGATTCGCAAGGCGCTGGCCGAGACCGCGGCGCTGGACATGACGCCCCAGACGCTGCCCGGACCCACCGGGGAGAGCAACCGCCTGTCGATGTACCCCAAGGGCATGGTGCTGTGCCTCGGGCCGACGCTGGAGATCGCCATCGCCCAGGCGGTGCAGGCACTGGGCTGCGGTTCCCCGGCGCTGGTGGTCGCCCCGGGGGCGAGCCAGGCCGTGCGGCCGCTGGTCGAGGCGGGGACGCCGGTGGCCGGCCTCGACGGCAGCGTGGCCGCCGAGACGCTGACCGAGCTTGAGGGCATCGCCAGCGTCGCCGCGGCCGGCACCAGCGACTGGTCCCGCGCACTGCGCATGGCGCTGGCCGAACGCGCGGGGGCCATCGTGCCCCTGGAGACCCAGGTCATCGCCCCGGCGCGCTACGTGGTGGAGCGCCACCTGTGCATCGACACCACCGCCGCCGGCGGCAACGCCAGCCTGCTGGCGACGGCCGAGTAGCGGGGGGCACACCGACAGGGCAGGCCCTCGCCTGCCCCTCACCCACCAGCGGGCCGCCCTCGGGCGGCCCGCTGCGTTTCTCGGCGTGCCGGACTACCCCGAGAGCGACCGCCCCGCGAGCAGCAGGGTGAAGGCGACCAGGGCCCCTAGCCGCCAGGCGGGCGACGGCACTCGCCGAACCCTTTCCATCGCCAGCGGCGCGGCGAAGGCCGCCCCCAGGGTGGCGACCCCCAACAGGATCAGCGGCAGCCGCAGCGACATGGGCAGGGTGGCGATCAGTTGCGGCTCGAGCAGCAGCCACACCGCCAGGCCGGCGGCCAGCAGCAGCCCCAGCAGGGTCAGTCGGCTCTCGTCCCGCGGGCTCGCGTCTCCCATTCCGACTCCTCCAGTGGTTCGTCCCTCCGTAAGTGAAGCCGATAGTGACGAGTTCGGCGACCTGTCGCCAGGCGACGACGCATCACGAAGGGCGAGCCTCACGCCAAGGGCAACACCGGGGTGGCAGTTCGCCGCACCGCATTATTCCCTTGCGCTGGATCAATTTCACCACCGAATACTGCGGTTAAACTGAACTTATCTTTCCTTGCGGCGTTGTGCCGCAGCCGATCCAGCAGGAGCCGAAACCATGCGCAAGAGTGCCCTCTCCCCCCTGATCGCCGCCGGCGTGGCCGCCGCCGCCCTCACCGCCAGCACCCAGGCCTTCGCCTACGGTGCCGGCGACTTCTTCACCCGGGTCGGCGTGGCCAAGGTCGCGCCCAAGAGCGATAACGGGAAGCTGGATACGGGTCTTGGCGTTCTGGAAACGGACGTTCAGGACGATAGCGCCTTCGCCTTTACCCTGGGCTACCGCTTCACCGACAAGGTGGGCGTGGAGCTGCTGGCCGCCGAACCCTTCGACCACGACATCGAGCTGAACGGCGCCAACCTCGCCTCCACCGAGCACCTGCCGCCGACCCTGACCCTACAGTACTACCCGCTGGGCGGCACCGACGCCTATGTGCAGCCCTATGTCGGTGTGGGCGTCAACTACACCCGCTTCTCCGACGAAGAAACCAAGATCCCTGGGGTCAGCCTCGAGCTGGATGACTCCTGGGGCGCCGCCGGCCAGCTCGGTGTCGACCTGCTGATCGACGACCACTGGGCCCTCAACGGCGCGGTCTGGTATATGGATATCGACACCGACGCCAAGGTCGGCGGCGCCGATGCCGGCAAGGTCGAGATCGACCCGGTGGTGGTGATGGGTGGCATCAGCTACCGGTTCTGATCCACGCCTGACACCGAACGCAGCGGGGCCCGCCATTGGCGGGCCCCGCTGCGTCATGGCCCGGCGACCCGCCGAGCCCACCACCGCGTCGCGGTTCAGTTCTCGGTGACCAGGCGGTCGATCTCTTCCACCGCCTGACGCAACAGCAGGCGGTCGCTGGCACGCACTCCTTGCTGGGCCAGGAAAGCCTCCAGGGCCGGCGCCACATCACAGCGAGCCGGCAGCGCGGCGCGCTGCTCCACCAGGGCATCGAGGCGCGCGATGAACACGAAGCGCAGCCACTGGGGCAGTACCATGGTATCGAGGCAGAACGGCTGCTGACTGTCGAACGCCGCGGGATCGGGCGTCTCCATGCGCCACAGGTTGGCGGCCTTCATGGTCGCCTCGAGCCGGCGCAGGGCCTGGTCGAGCTCGTCGTGAACCGTCATCGGGCAAACTCCATTGGCGTGTGGCGCCATTATCACGCTCTCGGCGGCGAGTGACCACCCATCACCCGGCCCTGCCCCATTCACAGTTTCCGTGAACGGGGCTGTGGATAACCGCTGGAAAGAGTCCGCCAGCACCGATGCCATGGGCAATCGCGACTCCCGATCAAGATTTGACCATTGCCCCGGGAACCTCGGCGAACCTACTGACAGCCCACCGGAGCCGCGGTAGAGTGCACGCTCTGACAAGCGGAGATGCCATGCAACCCATCCACACCCTTCACGACTTCTTCGTGCACAGCGGTGCCGAGGTGCAGCTCTACCACCTGGGCCGGCGCGTCGAGCCCTGCGAGATGGCGACCCTGGCGGCCCTGGAGGCCGATGAGTCGCCCTGGCCGGCCCCCTGGCAGGGCCAGGCGCGGCTGGGCCTGGTCTTTCGCCTGGGCGACATGCCCGACCCGCTGATCTGGTTCCTGGCCCTGCCCCTGGACGAACAGGGCCGCCTCGACCCGGCATCCCGCGATGCCTTCGTGCAGCGGCTGCTCGAGACCCTGGGCCACAGCGTGGCCAACGTCGGTCGCGAGGACGGCGCGGTGGTGGATAACCTGATGAAGGACAACCCCCTGGCGTTCACCCCCTCGCTGCCCTTCCAGGCCATGCTCCATGCCCGCGCCAGTCGTGACCTGGGCCGCTCGGCCAGCCAGCACCTGGAGCCGGTGGAGGCCTACCTGAGCGGCCAGCAGGCCCTGGACTGGCAGGCGCTGGGGCTCCAGGGCCTGGCCGACTTTGCGGTACGCATGGGCGGCGAGGAGCGCCATCAGCTGGCCGTGATCCTGCCCGAGCTCCCCCACGAGGTGCTCACCTCACTATGCTACTGCCTGGAGCATGTGGCCATCGACGCCGAACTGGCCGCGGCGCTGCGCGCCCGGGGCGAGGCGGCAGCGGCCGCGGGCGACGTGGAAGGACTGTGTGCCTGCGTGCGCGCCGCGTCGGGTAGCGAGGCCGCCGGCGCCTGGTTCGACAGCCTGCTGGACGATACCCACGCCTGTGGCCCCGACCTGCTGGCGGCCATCGCCGCGCGCGGCTGGTCCCTCCTCGAGGATGGCCAGCGGCTGCCGCGCTATCTGGAACGCCTGGCCTGCTGCGAGCAGGCAGACTTCATGAGAGTGGCCCGCGACCTGGCCCTGATTCCCAGGCTGCGACTGCCGGTGCTGATGATCCTGCGCGAGGCGCCCGCCGACTCGCCCATCGGCCGGCGGCTCGCGGCCTTGACGCGCTGAAGGCGAGAACCAACCATGACGATGATGAAGGAACTGCCCTATACCCCCAAGGCGGTGATCGGCCGCCGCGAGATGGTCTCGCTGCCAGAGATGCACCTCGTGCTGTGCGCCAAGGCGGATACCGGGGCACGCACCTCGGCGCTACACGCCGAGGACATCGAGTCCTTCGAGGAGGACGGCCACCTGTGGGTCAGCTTCACCACGCGCAGCGGTGGCCCGGAGACGCCCCCCCATGTGTTCCGCATGCATCTCCACGATCGCCGCAAGGTGCGCAGCTCCAACGGACTGGCGGAGTGGCGCTACGTGATCCGCACGCCCATGCGCCTCGGCTCGCTTTCGTACCAGGTGGAGCTGTCCCTGACCGACCGGCGCGAGATGCGCCACCCCATGCTGCTGGGCCGCCGCGCCCTGCGCCGCCTGCTGGTGGCACCCGGCGCCGCCTTCCTGCACGGCGAACCTTGAACCGACCGGCTATCGACCCGGAGCTACTCGATGCATATCGCGCTGCTGTCACGCAATCGCAACCTCTACTCCACGCGGCGCCTGGTGGAGGCTGCTGAGGCACGCGGCCACACCGCCCGGGTGGTCGACACCCTGCGCTGCTACATGAGCATCGCCGCCCACAACCCCTCGATCCACTACAAGGGGGAGGAGCTGGAACCTTTCGACGCGGTGGTCCCGCGCATCGGCGCCTCGGTAACCTTCTACGGCTGCGCGGTGCTGCGCCAGTTCGAGATGATGGGCACCTATGTGCTCAATGACTCGGTGGCCATCAGCCGCTCGCGGGACAAGCTGCGCTCGCTGCAGCTGCTGTCGCGCAAGGGCCTGGGACTGCCAATCACCGGCTTCGCCCACTCGCCGGACGATATCCCCGACCTGATCACCATGGTCCGCGGCGCGCCGCTGGTGATCAAGCTGCTCGAGGGTACTCAGGGCATCGGCGTGGTGCTGGCCGAGACCAACCAGGCAGCGGAGAGCGTGATCCAGGCCTTCATGGGCATGAAGGCCAATATCATGGTCCAGGAGTACATCAAGGAGGCCCGCGGCGCCGATATCCGCTGCCTCGTGATCGGTGACAAGGTGGTGGCGGCGATGAAGCGTCAGGCCGCCGAGGGCGAGTTTCGCTCCAACCTCCATCGCGGCGGCACCGCCAGCGTGATCCGCATCACTCCCGAGGAGCGCTCCACGGCGATCCGTGCCGCCAAGGCCATGGGCCTGCGTGTGGCCGGGGTCGACCTATTGCGCTCCAACCACGGCCCGGTGATCATGGAGGTCAACTCCTCGCCCGGCCTGCAAGGCATCGAAAGCGCCACCGGCAAGGATATCGCCGGGCTGATCATCGAGCATCTGGAGAAGAACGCTGCGCCGGCCCGCAAGGCACCGCCTAGGCCCAAGGGGTAATTGCAGTATCGGCAACACCCTGGCCCAATAGGCATCAGTGGATCCATTCACGGGGGTAGCAAAACAGTGTTTTCCCCGTCACAATCTGCGTCACCAAAGGGGGTGACCGCTCATGTTTCTCGACAATCGCCAGGTGGCGATGGACAACGTGCTGGAAGCGCTGGCCGACAGCATCGACTACTTCCAGGACAACCTGGAGCGTCTGCGACCCTCGCTGCGCGACTCGCTGAAGCCGCACTATGAGGCGCGACGCCAATCCATCAGCGAGCTACAGGGGCTGGTCCGCGACCATTTGAGCATGCTGCCCCGGGACGCCGACGTCGAACGTGACGACTATATGTGGCTGTGGAGCCGGCTGAAGAGCTTCGTCGGCAACGAGAGCCAGGTGGTGATCGGCGAGCTGCTGGAACAGGAGCGGGTGCTGATGCAGGCCCTCTCCAACCTGATGACCCACCCGCTGCCCGATGCCCTGGAGCCCAAGGTAGAGGAGTGCTGGAAGAGCTGCCGGGTGCTGATCCGCGAGCTCTATGCCCTGCAGAAGAGCCATACCAGGCGGCGCTGAGGACTCCCGCTCAGCGCCGCTCTGCTAGCGGCCCCGGCGTGTCGATGGCCCAGCCCCGCTGCATGGCCTGCGGCACGATCTCCAGCGGCTCCCGGGGCCCCAGGAAGTGGGGCTCGCGCCCCCACAGGTAGAGATCTCCCAGGGTGGCCAGTCGCGCCACCCACTCCCGCGCCGCCAGACGCCACTGTCCCTTGATCCGGTGTGACGACACCGCGCAGCCATGGGCCTCGATGCCCAGCGCCTCGGCGATGAACAGCGCCCGTGGCAGGTGCCAGGCCTGGGTAATCAACAGCGCACGCTCCACGCCGAACACCTCCCGCGCCCGGGCCAGGGTATCGAAGGTACTGAAGCCGGCGTAGTCCAGCGTCATGGCGGCCTCGGGCACCTCGCGGCCGCGCAGGTCTCGCCACATGGTGATGGGTTCGTTGTAGGAGAGGGTGCGATTGTCGCCGGAGAGCAGCAGGTGGTCGACCCGGCCCAGGCGCAATAACTGCGCCGAGGCGCTCATGCGCGCCTCGAAGTAGGGATTGCGGACGCCGCTGCGGGTCCAGTGGGAGGTGCCGAACACGATACCCACCCGCTCGACACGACACAGCGGCAGCTCATGCGCGATGCGTTCACGAGTCTGGCCCAGCACCCAGAAGTTGGTGGCCAGCAGCAACAGCGCCGCCAGCAACACCGCCGTGCCCAGTGCCACCAGCAGTGCCCGAAGGACCCGCCACGCTGCCCGCCTCATCGGCATCTCCCGTTCCCTGTGCACCCGGCGCGCCCCGGCCGACACCCCGGGGAGGCCTCGAACACGAGTCGCTAGAACATGCCGAGCTCGAGCTTGGCCTCGTCGCTCATCATCTCACGGCTCCAGGGCGGATCGAAGACGATCTCGGTATGCACCTTGCTGACCTGGGGGGCACCGAGGATCTTGTTGCGTGCATCGGCGGCGATCACGTCGCCCATGCCGCAGCCCGGCGCGGTCAGCGTCATGCGGATGGTGACGATGCGCTCGCCGCTGATCAGCCGCTCGAGGCGACAGCCGTAGACCAGCCCCAGGTCGACGATATTGACAGGAATTTCCGGGTCGAAACAGGTGCGCAGCTGGTCCCACACGAACTGCTCGATCTCCTCGTCGGAGGCATTTTCGGGCAGGGTCGGACGCGGCAGCGCCTCGAGGCCCAGGGCATCGAGGTTCGCCCCCTCGATCAGGTAGAGGCGCCCCTCGTAGCCGACACTGACCGTACTGCCCTTGGCCTGCATCACGCTGACCACGCTGTCCTCGGCAAGGGTCACGGTCTTGCCGAAGGGAATGGAGATCACCTCCACGTCGCGCTGCAGGGGCAGCTCCTGCCCCTTGTGGAGGCTCGCTATCTGCTCGATATCGCTCATGGCGTTCCTTTTCTGGCGGCTCCCTGGCCGGCCGGGGCTTACCCGACGTGGTTACCTGACCATGCCGATGACGCGCGTGAGGGCCTCGGCGAAGACGTCGACCTCTTCCAGGGTGTTGTAGGCGGCGAACGATGCCCGGCAGGTGGCGTCCACGCCGAAGTGAGCGAGCAGCGGCTGGGCACAGTGGTGACCGGTGCGGATCGCCACCCCAAGCTGGTCGATCAACAGCCCGATGTCCTGGGCATGGGCACCGTCGACCGCGAAGGAGAGCACCCCCGCCTTGTCCGGGGCAGTACCCAGGATGCGCAGGCCATCGATGGTAGAGACTCGCTCGGTGGCGTGGGCCAGCAGCCGCCCCTCCCAGGCGCCAATGGCGTCGAGGCCCACACCGGCTACCCACTTCAGGGCATCGCCCAGGGCGACCACCTCGGCGATGGCCGGGGTGCCCGCCTCGAACTTATGGGGGAGCTCGGCGAAGGTGGTACCGGCCTCGAAGGAGACCGTGGCGATCATCTCGCCGCCGCCCTGCCAGGGCGGCATCGCCTCGAGGAGCTCGGCCCTGCCGTAGAGCACCCCGATCCCGGTGGGGCCATAGACCTTGTGACCGGAGAAGGCGTAGAAGTCGGCATCGATGTCGCGCACGTCCACCACCTGGTGCGGCACGGCCTGGGCACCGTCGACCAGGATACGCGCCCCGTGGGCGTGGGCGATGGCCGCCATGGCCTTGACCGGGTTGACGGTACCGAAGGCATTGGAGACGTGGTTGACCGCCACCAGCCGGGTGCGCTCGGTGAAGAGCGCACGGTAGGCGTCGAGGTCCAGCACGCCGCGCTCGTCCACCGGGATCACCTTGATGGTGAAGCCCAACTCGCGGGCCAGCAGCTGCCAGGGCACGATATTGGAATGGTGCTCCAGCCGCGAGATCAGCACCTCGTCGCCGGCCTTGAGGTTGGACCGCCCCCAGCTGTGGGCCACCAGGTTGATCGCCTCGGTGGTGCCGCGGGTAAAGATGATCTCGCGGGTCTCGGCGGCGTTGAGGAAGCCACGCACCGTCTCCCGGGTACCCTCGAAAGCGGCGGTGGCCTCGTCGGCCAGGGTGTGCAGGCCGCGGTGGATGTTGGCATTGTAGCCGCCGTAGTAGGCGTCGAACGCCGCGATCACCTGGCGCGGGGTCTGGCTGGTGGCCGCATTGTCGAGATAGACCAGCGGCCTGCCATGCACCTGGCGGGACAGGATCGGGAAGTCGGCGCGGACCGCCGCGACGTCCAGGGTCGGGGTCGCGGGGGCGCGAGTGGCCAGGTCAGTCATGGCAGGCTCCTCCTCAGGATGGCGTGGTCGCTCATCATCCTTACTCATCACCCTATTCATCACCCAAGGCCACGGCGGCTTCCACCAGCCCGGCCAGGTTGAAGCGCTCGGGCAGCTTGCCGGCCACGGCGAGCTCCACGCGCTCGGCGATGGCGTCCAGGCCCACCTGCTCCAGCACCTCTCCGGCGAAGGCCAGGGTCAGCAGCCCGCGGGCGGTCTGGCGATCGATGCCGCGGCTGCGCAGGGTGTAGATCGCCTCCTCGTCGAGCTGGCCTGTGGTGGTGCCATGCGAGCACTTGACGTCGTCGGCGTAGATCTCGAGCTCGGGCTTGGCATCGATCTCGGCGCGGTCGGAGAGCAGCAGGTTGGCGTTGCTCTGGAAGCCCTCGATCTTCTGGCTATCGCGCTTGACCACCACCTTGCCGTTGAACACGCCATGGGCGCGATCGTCGAGGATGCCCTTGTAGTTCTCGTTGGAGAAAGTATGGGGCGCGTTGTGGTTGGCCAGGGTATGGCTGTCGACATGCTGGCGACCCTGGCCGTAGAACAAGCCGTAGAAGTCGCAGGTGGCGTTCTCGCCATTGAGTTCACTGATCAGGTCGGTGCGCACCAGGGCACCCCCCAGGTTCAGGTTGAACGAGGTATAGCGACTGTCGCGGGCCTGCTCGACATGGATGGAGGCCACGTGCAGGTCGGACAGCGGCGCCTCCTGCAACTTGTAGTGGGTGAGGATGGCGTTGCGCTCGAGGATCACCTCCTCCACCAGGTTGGTGAAGTTGGCGGCACCCTCCTCGCCCACATGGTGCTCGACCAGGGTCGTCTGGCTGCGCCCGCCGGCCTGCACCAGGATGCGCGGATGGCTCATCACCGGCCGCTCCCCGTTCCTGGACAGGAACTGCAGGATGATCGGCTTCTCCACCACCGTGCCCGGCGCCAGGCGCAGTACGGCCCCCTCTTCCATGAAGGCGGTATTGAGGGCCGAGAAGGGTGAGAACTCGACCCCGGTGAGACGGCCCAGTGGGCCACCCACCGCCTCGTGATTCTCGGCCAGGGCCGCCGAGAGCGGCTGCAGGGAGACGCCTTCCGGCAGGTCATCGAAACGCGACAAGGCCGGGGCGAAGACGCCATCGACGAAGGTCAGGCGATACGCATCGATGGGCAGGGTCAGGGCCGCCGCGCTGGCCTGGGAGAACTCGGCATCGCCGGCCAGGGCAAAGTCGCCCCGGGCGATGGCGCGCACGTCGGTGTATTTCCACGCCTCGTCGCGGCGCGTGGGGAACCCCATCGCCTCGAAGCGAGCCTCACCGGCCTGGCGCCGTGCGGCGATCCAGGTCGGCTCCTGTCCTCTCGTCTCGAGGCGACCGGCGCGGAACTCGGCCAGACGGTCGAGAAAACGCTGTGTCTCTTCACTCATGCGGCAGACTCCTCCAGCACCCAGTCATAGCCACGGGTTTCGAGCTCGCGAGCCAGCTCCGCGTCGCCGCTCTTGGCGATACGGCCGTCGATCAGCACGTGCACGTAATCCGGCACGATGTAGTCGAGCAGGCGCTGATAGTGGGTCACCAGCAGGATGGCGCGCTTCTCGTCACGCAGCGAGTTGACGCCGTCGGCCACCACGCGCAGGGCGTCGATGTCGAGGCCGGAGTCGATCTCGTCGAGCATGGCAAGCTTCGGCTGCAGTACCAGCATCTGCAGGATCTCGTTGCGCTTCTTCTCGCCGCCGGAGAAGCCCTCGTTGACGGAGCGCTGCAGGAAGCTGGCGTCCATCTGCATCTGGGCGATCTTCTCCTTGATCAGCTTGAGAAACTCCGGGGCAGGCATCTCACCCTCGCCGCGGGCCTCCCGCTGGGCGTTGAGCGCCGACTTGAGCAGGTAGATGTTCTTCACCCCGGGGATCTCGACGGGGTGCTGGAAGCCCAGCAGCAGGCCAGCCTGGGCGCGCTCCTCGACCGCCATCTCCAGCACGTCCTGGCCCTCGTAGGAGATGGAGCCCGAGGTGACCTCGTAGCCTTCCTTGCCGGCGATCACCGAGGAGAGGGTGGACTTGCCAGCACCGTTGGGGCCCATGATGGCGTGCACCTCACCGGCGTTGATGGTCAGGGTGAGGCCCTTGAGGATTTCCTTGCCCTCGACCGTGACGTGCAGATCCTTGACTTCGAGCATCGTGATTACCTTTTCGGTTCGGGCGGGCCGCCACCGCGGCCCGACACGGTGAATTCATTGCCTGGACGGCGACTCAGCCCACGGAGCCCTCGAGGGTCACCCTGAGCAGCGCCTCGGCCTCGACGGCAAACTCCATGGGCAGCTCCTGGAAGACATCCTTGCAGAAGCCGTTGACGATCATGCTCACCGCATCCTCCTCGGAGATGCCGCGGCTCTGGCAGTAGAACAGCTGGTCCTCGCCGATCTTGGAGGTGGTGGCCTCATGCTCCACGGTGGCGGTGCTGTTGCCGATCTCCTGGTAGGGAAAGGTGTGAGCGCCGCATTTGTCGCCGATCAGCAGCGAGTCGCACTGGGTGAAGTTGCGCGCCCCCTTGGCCCGCGGGCCGATCTTCACCAGGCCACGGTAGGACTGGTTGCTGCGGCCGGCGGAGATCCCCTTGGAGATGATGCTGGAGCGACTCCCCTCGCCGATATGGATCATCTTGGTGCCGGTATCGGCCTGCTGACGGCCGTTGGTCACCGCCACCGAATAGAACTCGCCCTTGCTGTCGCGGCCACGCAGCATGCAGGAGGGGTACTTCCAGGTGATGGCGGAGCCGGTCTCGACCTGGGTCCAGCTGATCCGCGAGCGGTCGCCGCGGCAGTCGCCGCGCTTGGTGACGAAGTTGTAGATGCCGCCCTTGCCATCCTCGTCGCCGGGATACCAGTTCTGCACGGTGGAGTACTTGATGTAGGAGTCGTCCAGCGCCACCAGCTCGACCACCGCGGCATGCAGCTGGTTCTCGTCACGCATCGGCGCCGTGCAACCCTCCAGGTAGGAGACCTGGGCACCCTCCTCGCAGATGATCAGGGTGCGCTCGAACTGGCCGGTATTCTCGGCGTTGATGCGGAAATAGGTGGAGAGCTCCATGGGGCAGGTCACGCCCTTGGGCACGAAGACGAACGACCCATCGGTAAACACCGCGGAATTGAGGGCCGCGAAGTAGTTGTCGGTCTGGGGAACCACGCTGCCCAGGTACTGCTTGACCAGCTCCGGGTGCTCCCTCACCGCCTCGGAGATGGAGCAGAAGATCACACCGGCTTCGCCGAGTTTCTCCTTGAAAGTGGTCGCCACCGAGACGGAGTCGAACACCGCGTCCACCGCCACGCCGGCCAGGGCGGCCCGCTCATGCAACGGGATACCCAGCTTCTCGTAGGTCTCGAGCAGCTTGGGGTCGACCTCGTCGAGGCTCTGGGGGCGATCCTCGGGGCGCTTGGGGGCACTGAAGTAGGAGATCGACTGGTAGTCGATGGGAGGATAGTCGAGATGCGCCCAGGAGGGCGGCGTCATCTTCAGCCAGGCACGGTAGGCCTTGAGGCGCCACTCGAGCATCCACTCCGGCTCGCCCTTCTTGTTCGAGATGAAGGCGATAGTGTCCTCGTCGAGGCCGGGCGGCAACGTGTCGCTCTCGATGTCGGTCACGAAGCCTTCCTTGTAGTCGCGACGGACCAGCTGTTCCATTTCCTGACTTGCCATGATCTCTCCCCTCCCGGGCGGTTGGGCCGGCGAGACAGGCTCGCCGATTGAATCCGATGAAACTTGAGTGGCTCAGGCCGTGTCGGCGGCCAGGCTCACGCTCTGGATGGGCAGCTGGACCGGCAGCTTGATCGGCACGGTACTGGCCAGATGGGCCAGGGTCACACTACCGAGCAGGGCGCGCACACCCAGCGAAACACGCTGCCAGTTATCGGCCACCCCACAGGTGGCGGCCAGATCGCAGTCGCCTTCGGCGTGACTACATTCGGTCATCGCCACCGGCCCCTCGATGGCGGTGATGATGTCGATGGCGGTGATCTCGAAGGCGGGCCGCGCCAGGGAGTACCCCCCCTGGGCACCACGGCGTGACTCCAGCAGCCCCGCCTTGACCAGCATCTTCAACGTCTTGCTGACGGTGGGATGCGGGAGTTGTACGGCCTCGGCGAGCTCGGCTGCCGCCTGGGGCTGCTCGGGATGACGCGCGATCTGGGCCATCACCACGGCGGCGTAGTCGGTCAGCCGCGAGAGCTTGAGCATGACGAGCCTCCTGAGGACGAGCGGCCCGGCGAAATGCCGTGCCTCAATTGCGGACCATTTTAGTCCTATATGAATTCGATGTGAAGCCCGCGGCATGCTTTCCGTGCCGAAGTGGAGAGTTGGCGACACGATGGACGCAATTAGCACTAACAACGACTATCATTACCATTTGCATCAACTAGCGGAAGGCCGTATCCCGAGGCTCGCCCTCGTCTCTCACGCCTTCTTTACGAACGCAGACTTCAGCTTCATGGGACCGACACCCTCGACCTTGCAGTCGATATCGTGGTCACCCTCCACCAGGCGGATGCCCTTCACCTTGGTGCCCACCTTCACCACCAGGGAGGTGCCCTTGACCTTGAGGTCCTTGATCACGGTCACGGTGTCGCCGTCGGCCAGCAGGTTGCCGTTGGCATCGCGTACCTGAAGCGTGTCGTCATCGCTCCCGACGCCGGCATCCCCTGACCACTCGTGGCCGCACTCGGGGCAGACATACTGGATACCGTCCTCATAGGTATAGGGGGAGGCACAGGCGGGACAGACGGGAAGATCGCTCATGACGGGCTCCTGACGAGATAGCGGAAAGCCGCCAAGCGTACACCGCGCCGCGCCGGGTCTCCAGCCGACACATGACGGGTGCGGCCCGGCCTGGCAGGATTGACGCTCCCCATCGGTGAAAAGGAAACAGCATGCAGGAGGGCCCGACCACGGTTTTCGGCGGCACCGGCTTCCTCGGCCGCGCCATCGTGCGCGAGCTGGTGGAGGCGGGCCGGCCGGTGCGCATCGCCGCGCGCCACCCGAGGCTTCCCGAGTGGCTGGAGCCCGGCGATCACGTCGAGGCGGTGGCATGCGACCTCCGCGACGAATCCCAGGTGGCCACCGCCCTCGCGGGCAGCGCGGCGGCGATCAATGCGGTGAGCCTCTATGTGGAGCGCCGGCGTTCGGGCCTGACCTTCGAGGCGATCCATGTGGCGGGGGCCGGGCGGCTGGCGAGGCTCGCCCGTGACGCCGGCCTCGAACGGCTGGTGCACGTTTCCGGTATCGGGGCCAGCAGCGACTCCCCTTCCGCCTACGTGCGTGCCCGCGCCAGCGGCGAGGAGGCCGTGATCGAGGCCATGCCGAAGGCGATCCTGCTGCGCCCAGGAGTGCTGTTTGGCCCCGATGACGCCCTGCTGGCCGGCCTGGTCCGGCTGGTGCGCCTCCCGCTGGTGCCGCTGTTCGGCCGCGGCACGACCCGCCTGCAGCCGGTCCATGTGGACGACGTGGCCCGCGCGGCGGTACGCCTGACGGCCTCGCGGCCCGTCGCGCGCCGACTGTTCGAGCTGGGAGGTCCCGAGGTGCTCAGCTACCGCCAACTGGTCGAGCGAGTCGCGGCGCAGCTCGAGCGTCGCCCACGACTACTGCCGCTACCCTTTCTCGCCTGGCACCTCGTCGCCGCCCTGCTCGCCCCGCTGCCGTCGCCGCCGCTCACTCGCGACCAGGTGTGGCTGATGCAGCGCGACAACCTGGCCGATCCGGACGCCGGCAGCTTCGCCGACCTCGGCATCGTGCCCCGCACCCTGCACGACAGCCTGCCGCGCTGCCTTGGGGGTGGCTAGGCCAGGCGCGCCGGAACGGCGTCAGTCGCCCAGTGCCGCCAGGCGATCCGCCTGGACCACCTCGATCCAGTAGCCGTCGACGTCCTTCACGAAGACCACGTTCTTCATCTTACCCTGGTCGGAGCGCTTGACGAACTCGACATCGTTGGCGTCGAACCACGCCTCGGCGGCCTCGAGGTCCGGGACGCTGAAGCAGATGTGGCCGAAGCCCTGAGGCTCGGCATTGCCATCGTGATAGATGCGCCCCTCCTGGTTCTCGGTGCCCCAGTTGTGGGTCAACTCCAGCAGGCCACGCTGGCTAAAGGTCCAGACGGTACGCTCGCCGCTCTCCTCCGGTACCGCCTCGCCGGCCTCCGGACGGGCCAGGAAGTAGAGCGAGAATTGCATCTCCTCGAAGTCGAGGCGACGCATGACGCGCATGCCGAACACCCGAGTGTAGAAAGCGAGCGCCTTCTCGGGGTCCTTGACCCTGAGCATGGTGTGGTTGAGGCGGAAGCCATCGGAGTCGGAGGTGGGGGCCTTTACTCCGGGGTATTGTTCACCGGTGAAACTCATGGGATCTCCTTGCCGTGTAGCTCGAAATCGTGCTGCCAATAGGAAGCATTCTGCGAAAAGGCGCCTCCGGCCTCGGCCGGGGGCGAAGGGGTCAGACAGCGCCGCGCTGCATCAGTTCCCCGATATACTCCGCCTGACGGATCGCCAGGGAGACAATAGTCAGGGTGGGGTTCTCCGCCGCCGAGGTGGTGAACTGACTGCCGTCCGATATGAACAGATTGGGGATCTCGTGAGCCTGTCCGAACCCGTTGCAGACGCCGTCCTCGGGGCGCTCGCTCATCCGGCAGGTGCCCAGGTTATGGGTCGAGGGGTAAGGTGGCACCTCGTAGATGTCCCGAGCCCCCACCGAGCGGTATAGCTCGGCCCCCTGGCGGTAGCCGTGCTCGCGCATGGCGATATCGTTGGGATGATCGTCGTAGTGGACATTGGCCACGGGCAACCCGTAGCGGTCGGTGACGTCAGGGTTTAGGGTCACGCGGTTGCTCTCCTGAGGCAGGTCTTCACCCACCAGCCACATGCCGGCCATGTTCTCGTACTGGTCGAGCGCGCCGGTGAAGCGCGGTCCCCAGGCACCGGGGTCGAAGAAGGCCGCCATAAACGGAAGACCCAGCGACAGTGTTTCCATTTCGTAGCCGCCCACGAATCCCCGCTCAGGATCGTGTCGTGACTCATCGGCGATGATGCCGGCCATGGTGGTACCGCGATACATGTGCACGGGCTCGTCGAAGGTGGCGTATACCGAGCCAGTCATGTGGCGCATGTAGTTGCGTCCCACCTGGCCGGAGCCGTTGGCAAGTCCCTCGGGGAACATCGTGCTCGCCGAGTTGAGCAGCAGGCGCGGCGTTTCGATGGAGTTGCCGGCCACTGCCACCAACCGCGCCTTCTGCCGCTGCTCGTTGCCGTCGGCATCGAAGTAGACCACCGCCGTGACCTTGCCACTATCATCGTGCTCGATGCGTGCCACATGGGACTCGGGACGAAGCTCCAGGTGGCCGGTCGCAATCCCTTCTGGCAGTTCGGTATAGAGAGTCGACCACTTGGCGCCGGTTTTGCAGCCCTGGAAACAGAAGCCCCGCTGTTGGCAGGCAGCACGTCCATCGCGGGGCGCGCTGTTGATGGCCATGTGCCCGGTGTTGCATGAGTAGCCTAGGTTCTTCGCTCCGTTGTACATCACCTTGAAGTTGTTGTTGCCAGGCAGCCCCTTGTTGTCGTTAGTGCGGGTCACCCCCATGCGCTGTTCAGCACGGTCATAATAGGATGCCAGGTCGTCATAGGTGAGTGGCCAGTCGAGCAGGTTGGCCCCCGCGACGTCCCCATAGGTCGAGAGAGCCGCAAATTCATGAGGCTGGAAGCGAAGGCTCGCTCCTGCCCAGTGAACCGTGGTCCCACCTACTGCCTTGACAATCCAGGCCGGCAGGTTCGGAAAGTCCTTGGCGAGTCGCCAACTGCCGGAAGTGGTGCGGGTGTCGAGCCAAGCAAGCTGCGCAAAAGAGGCCCACTCATCGGCAAGGAAGTCCGCGGTGGTGTGCAGCGCACCGGCTTCCAGCACCACCACATCGATACCCTGCTGAGCAAGTTCGTTGGCCAGGGTACCGCCCCCGGCCCCAGACCCGATCACGACAACGACGCTGTCATCGTCATGGGCAAAAGTCTTCTGGTTATCGGTCATTGCCATCTTGGCGCCTCCACATACGATATGTTGTTGTTCTGGTCCGCGTCAGGCCGTCGGTTCCTCGAATGGCAGATAGCCACCCTGGGGCTGGGGAGGATCGGGCAGCCAGTTGAGGTCATTGAACCCCTTGGTCAGATAACCGCCGTCGCCCTCGGCCCCTTGATAACCGAAGTGGGCGAAAGCCAGGGGGTTGTCGTAAAGTGAAACAACGGCATCGCCACGGATGGTTTCGAAGAAGGGCGTGCCGGCCAAGGGAGCCAAATGCTCGAGTCGTGCGGCATCATTCAGCGCGAGCCAGTCTCCGCCGGCAGACCGGTCGAGCTCGACGATGCCATCGTGGAGGATGCCAAGCATGGCACCCTTGGCCGACTTGCGATCGAGACTCTTCACCACGTGGGCGTAGACAGCATCTTCAAGACCCGGATGGGGGAACATCTGCTTGGCGACCCCCAGCAGCACATCACCCTGGCGAGTGCTGAGGGTGTCGAGAGGCATGGCCCAGCTCCGCGAAGGGGCGAGCAGCGCAATTGGTCCTGCGGTAAAGGCCAGGGTGCCGGCTAGGACTCCTCCGCTTCCCTTGAGGAAGACGCGGCGTGACAGGGTGGGTGAACGCATGGCTGACCTCTCCAGGTTGGGATGCGACGATCACAGGAATCGCGCACCACGCTTTTATTGTCATCGGGTGACCGGCGGAAGCGGACACCTGAAGTGAGAATAGAGTCAGCAGCACCTCACCAGGTAACAATGGGGTACTACATCGACGATGGTCTAATGCTAAAGGACTACCACAGGCCTCAATGTCAGAGTGGGGCCATCTCGGCAGGGTGCCGCTGCGCGGCCCATGCCAGTGAGCGAAATGAATTAAAGAGAAAAATCATGTGCCACGTCTACGCATCTACCGAGCCGGAACGCTACGAGTGCACCACCCGCTCGGTGCGCCTTCAGGGAAGCGTGACCAGCGTCCGACTTGAAAACGAGTTCTGGGAGATCCTCGACCAGCTGGCCCACGACCAGCAACTGTCTACCGGACGGTTCATCAGCGAGCTCTATGGCGAGGTCATGGCAACCAAGGGAGCGGTACCCAATCTCGCTTCCATGCTGCGGGTGGCCTGCGCGGTGCATCTGCACATTCGTGCCGAACCAGTGGCCCACTGCGCCCGAGCCTTGCCGCTCTCCGACCGGCGACCTGCGACCGGGGTGTCATTCACTTGAGCTCGACCCGGCAGCGGTTATCGTTGTTGAGCTTGGGTATCCCGCCACGCTCGATGCACGCCTAACGCCTGACAACCTACTGGGTAGGAGGTCGCCTCGCGGTCGGCGAAACGACCTGGCGGACTGGCGGCATCAAGCATGTCTAGCCCAGCGCCGGGGCTTCGCCTCGCTCCGCTTCAAGCCATCACACGCTGACGCCGAATAGCGCCTGAGCCAGGTGCCCGGTCAGGAAGGCCAGCCCCGCCGCGGCCCCACCCATCAGCAAGGTGCGCACCCCGGAGGCCAGCACCGGCTGGTGGTAGACCAGGCTCTTGCCCATGCCGATCAGGAAGAACATCAGTCCGGCGAGCGCAAGGCTGGTCAGGAACTGGGCATCGGTGGTCAGGCCCGGCACCGTATAGGGCAGCAGCGGCACCGCGCCCACCACCAGGAAGGCAACGAAGGTCGTAAGCCCGGAGCGCAGGGGGCTCAATCCCTCGGTCTGCAGGCCGTGCTCCTCGCGCAGCATGGTCTCCACCCACAGCTCGCGGTCGCTGCAGATGGTCTCCACCACCCGCTCCAGGGTCTCCCCCGCGAAGCCCTTGGCGATAAATATCTGGCGGACCTCCTCGCGCTCGCCGTCGGGGATCACGTCGATATGCAAGTGCTCGTCGCGGCGCACCCCGTCGATATGCTCGCGCTGGGCGTTGATCGCCTCATAGTTGCTGATCGCCATGCTGAAGCCGTCGGCCAGCAGGTTGGCGAAACCCAGCACCAGCGCCACCGTGGCCGAGAAGCCGGCACCGAAGGCTCCGGAGACCACCGCGAAGGTAGTCACGCAGCCATCGATGCCACCAAGGATGGCGTCGGGGAGACTCTGCCCGGTATTGCCACCCTGCAGTCGTCGGCGAATCGCCTCCGGGTGATGCTCCGCCTCCAGGTCGCCACGCTTGTGCCCTTGCATGCTGATTCCCTCCCTCTGATTGATGACATCGCCATCCAGCTGACAGGACCGCTAACGCCGCGCGGCCCTGCAGAGCAGGGTCTGCTCCATGGTAAGCTGAGGCGATACCGTTCCGGTAGCCAGCCTGATCACGCCTCGATAGCCACCACGACGCCGGGCGCCGGTCATGACGCCCGGCATGCAAGGAGAAGCAACGAATGAGCGATACCCCCTGGACTTCCGCCATGCCCCAGGAGCAGTTCGAGCTGATGCGCGAGATCCTCGCCGCACCGAGCCCTGTGGGACTCGAAGGGGCCATGACCTATGGCGTGCTCAAGCCCTATTTCGAGCGCTTTGCCCTCGCGGGCTGGCAACTGCACCAGTTCAAGGGCCACGCCGGCGTGGTGCTGGACACCCACCCGGGCCGCGATGACCTCTTCAAGGTGATGGTCATCGGCCACGCCGACAAGATCCGCATGCAGGTTCGCTCCATCGGCGAGGATGGCAAGATCTGGATCAACAGCGACTCCTTCCTGCCCAACGTCCTGATCGGCCACGAGGTCACCCTGTTCAGCGAGGACCCGGAGGTACCAGGCAGCTACCGCCGCATCCAGGGTGGTACCGTGGAGGCGCTGGGCGCTATCCACTTTTCCGATCCCGCCCAGCGCGATGGAAGCAAGGGCATCAAGAAGGAGCAGCTCTATCTCGACCTGCAGATCCACGGCGACAACAAAAAGCAGCAGGTGATGAACCTGGGCGTGCGTCCCGGCGACGCCATCCTGCTGGAGCGCCCCATCCGCCACGGCTTCAGCCCGGACACCTTCTACGGCGCCTACCTCGACAACGGCCTGGGCTGCTTCGTCACCGCCGAGGTGGCACGCCTGATCGCCGAGGCGGGCGGCACCGAGAAGGTCAGGGTGATGTTCGCCATCGCCAGCTATGAGGAGATCGGTCGCTTCGGCAGCCGAGTGCTGGCCGGCGAACTCGAGCCCGATGCCATCATCGCCGTGGACGTCAACCACGACTATGTCGCCGCACCCGGCATCGGTGACCGCCGCATGCAGCCGCTGGAGATGGGCAAGGGGTTCACCATGTCGGTAGGCTCCATCGCCAGCGAGCAGCTCAACCGCATCATCGAGGGCACCGCCCGCAAGCACGCCATTCCCATGCAGCGCGACGTCGTCGGCGTCGACACCGGTACCGACGGCATGGCCGGCGTGCTCGCCGCGGTGGACTGCGTGGCCACCTCCATCGGTTTCCCGATTCGCAACATGCATACCATCTCGGAGACCGGCAACACCCGGGATGTGGTGGCGGCGATCCACGCCATCACGCGCAGCCTCCAGGCGCTCGACGCCCTGCCCAATCCGCAGCGCGAGTTCCTCGACCACCATCCGCGCCTCGATCAGGCCGGTCCACTGACCCATCGTGGCGGCGAGAAACCGGCCGATCCGCAAGACTGAAGGCTCCCCGCCGGCTGCCATGACACCGCCCACGGGCCCCACACGCCAGGCGTGCGGGGCCTCTCACTTGGGGCATCCATCATGCCGGCGAGGAATGATGCAGCGCCGTCATGGGGGGTAACACAACGGAATCGGGATTCGCTCTCCATTCGCCTTCGCCGGGGCTATGATGGCATCCACAGTTACCTATCAGTGAGAGCGTCATGCAAGCCTTCCTCGTCGATGTCTTTGCCATCCATCCCCGCGGTCAGGAGCAGCACCTCGGCGGCGGCATCTTCCACGCGGCCAACGCCGACGAGGCCGAGACCCTGGCGACCCGGGAATTCTGGCAGGAGCGCCTGGACGACCAGGGCTACGACATCGGTTTTCAGACCGACCAGCCCGATACCGGCTGGAAGGTGATGAGCCTGGAAAGCCTGCGGGCCTTCATGCCGCACCCCGCCTTCGCCTGATCTGCACCAGACCCGCACGACAGCGCCGCCCTGTGGGGCGGCGCTGTCGTTTCAGCGATTCATTACCCCTTGCCGGCCGGGGATTGCCACTGCCCGGCCAGGACCTCGACAAGCGCGGCGGCAAGTGGCGACGCCATGCCAATGGCGTTGCTCTCGTGAGCGATGCAATCGGTACTCCACACCTCGCCGACCCCGGCCGCGCGAATCACCGCCAGGGCATCGCCGGCAAACAGCGCGTGGGTGAGCGCCAGGTCCACCGAGGCCGCCCCTGCGGCCAACAGCGCCTCGGCGGCACGCGCCACGGTGCGGCCAGAGCTCGCCACGTCGTCCATCAGTACCACCGCCCGCCCGGCCACCGCCACGCCTTCGGGCAGGCGAATGCTGACATCGCGGTCGCCGCGGCGCTCCTTACGACACACCCCGACGTCGCCACCGGTGACCGCCGCGGCCTGGGCCACCCACTGGCGAGCCTCCTCATCCGGACCCAGCAGCAACGCACCGGGGCGCTTCTCGGCCACCAGCTCGGCCAGGCGCGGCGCACCGGAGAGCGCGATGGCGTGTTCGAGGGGGATCGCCTGGTCGAGACGCTCGATGCGGTGCAGGTGGGGATCCACCGTGATCACGGCGTCGAACAGCTCGGCCAGGAAGCCGCCGACGATACCCTGGCTGACGATCTCGCCGGGCTGGAAGGCGATATCCTGGCGCATGTAGGCGAGGTAGGGCGCCACCAGCACCAGGCGCCTCACGCCCTGACGGCGAACGTGGCGCGCCAGCAGCAGCAGTTCCACCAGCTTGTCGTTGGGCCGGTCCAGGCTGCGATAGACCACCAGGGTCTCGGGCATGCTATTCCCCTCGCCGACGGCCAGGGTCAGCTTGAGCTCGGCATCGGGGAAACGGTGGCGCTCGACGACCAGCGCCGATAGCCCGGCGGCGGCGGCCAGGCGTCCGGCGGCGGCAGCCTCATCGGCAAAATGCAGCAGTGCGCGTGCCTCGCCTCGACTCACGGAATCACATCTCCACGTTCAAGCGCGTCAGCTCATCACGCTCCCCCAGGGTCACGGCGCTGTCACGCTCGCTGGACTGGTGGGCCAGTGTCAGCTCGTTGCGGAAGGCGGCGTAGACAATATAGAGCGCCTGGCCGGCCCTGACCGTGTCGCCCAGGCGCACCGCCATGTCGACCCCCGCCCCGACCGCCTTGGGTGCCCCGGCCAGCCTGGCGATGCGCGCCAGCTTAAGGTTGTCGATGCCCACCACCACGCCATCCTCGGGCGCCACCACCTCGAAGCGGTGCGGTGCCAGGAGCTGATTCTCCGCGTCGAAGGGCTTCGCCCCCTGGGCCTCGATGATCGCCTGCATCTTGTCCAGGGCACGCCCGGAGTCGAGGATATCTCGGGCGATACCGAAACCATCCCCGCCGCGCACATCGGGGTCGAACTCGAGCATCCGCCCGGCCAGCCGCAGCGCCTTCTGACGCAGGTCCATGGGGGCGTCGGGATGGTTGGTCAGTACCTGCATCACGTCGCGGGCCTCGAGCATGGGGCCGATACCGCGACCGATGGGCTGGCTGCCGTCGGTGATCACCACGTCCAGGGTCAGCCCCATGCGCCCGGCCACGAACTCGAATAGCTTGCGCAGCCGGCGAGCCTCGGGCATGGAACGCACCTTGGCAGAGGGGCCCACGGGGATATCCAGCAGCAGGTGGGTGGAGCCGGCGGCGACCTTCTTCGAGAGGATCGAGGCGACCATCTGGCCCGGCGAATCGATGGAGAGCGGGCGCTCCACCGAGATCAGCACGTCGTCGGCCGGCGACAGCTTACTGCAGCCGCCCCAGGCGAGGCAGCCGCGATGGGTACGCACGATCTCGCCCAGGACTGCGAACGGCAGGTCGACGTTGGCCAGCACCTCCATGGTATCAGCGGTGCCCGAGGGCGAGGTGATGGCCCGCGACGAGGTCTTGGGACACAGCAACCCATGGGCGGCAACGATGGGCACCACCAGCATCGAAGTGCGGTTGCCGGGGATGCCACCAATGCAGTGCTTGTCGACCACCGGATGCTCGTGCCAGTCGAGGCGACGCCCCACCCGGCACATGGCGTCGCTGAGGTAGAAGATCTCCTCGCGATCCAGTTCGCCCAGATCGCAGGCCACCACGAAGGCGGTCAGCTCGATCTTGGAGTAGCGCAGATCGGCGATGTCCTGGATGATCGCCCGATAGTCGTCGCGGGTGAGGCGTTCGCCACGGATCTTGCGACGCAGGGCAGGAATCGACGCCGGCGGCTCGGCCTGGGAGACGCTGACCGGCTCCCCCTCCGCCAGCCCCAACGAGGCGAAGGCATCCTCGGACAGTCCCAGCTGCTGGCAGTCGACGATGGTCGGGTCATCGACCACGTTGAGGCTGGCCAGGATGCGCTGCCCATTGGCGCGCACCTCCACCTTGGAGAGGGCCTGGAAGCCTTCGGCGCGGTAGAGATGGCACTCGCGATGCAGGTAGGCCACGTTCTCGCGATAGGTGTCGATCCCCACTCGCTTGAGGGCCAGCGGCGAGAGGGTATCGTCCAGCGGTGCCTGCGCGGGGGAGCTCTTCTTCATGGCAACGTCCAGGGAAGCATGGCGGCCGGGGCCGGGCCATCACGAGCATATCGAATGCCTTCATCCTACCAGCCGCCACGACGCAGCGTCATGGCATCGTGCTGGTCTTCCTGATGCACTACGAAGTGTCGATGCGGCTATGGCGCGGCGCGAACACTGAGCCTGGGCGCCGTGCCATAGCCGCCGCGGCGGTGTAGCCTCTACCGGATAACGTCTGGACACGGAAGGAGAGAGGGATGCGTTTCGCGATCATGGGTAGCGGCGGTGTTGGCGGTTATTTTGGGGCACGCCTGGCCGAGGCCGGCCACGCGGTCACCTTCATCGCCCGCGGCGAGCACCTGGCGGCGATGCGCCGCGACGGGCTCGAGGTCTCAAGCATCGAAGGGAACCTGCACCTTGACTCGGTGGACGCCACCGACGACCCGCGTGAGGTCGGCGAAGTGGAGGCGATCATCGTCGCGGTCAAGGCCTGGCAGGTCAGGGAGGCCGCCGAGGCGATCCGCCCCATGCTGGGGCCCGAGACCCTGGTGGTGCCGCTGGAGAACGGCGTCGAGGCCGCCGACACCCTGGCCGAGGCACTCGGTGAGGCGCACGTGCTGGAGGGGCTATGCGGGATCCTGGCCTGGCAGGAGGCCCCGGGGCACATCCGGCATGCCGGGGTCTCCCCCTTCGTACGCTTCGGCGAGCGGGACAACCACCCGAGCAAGCGCGGCGAGCGCCTCAAGGCCGCCTTCGACGCCGCGCATGGGGTCACCGCCGAGATCCCCGACGACATCCAGGCCGCAGTGTGGAGCAAGTTCCTGTTCATCTGCGCCATGAGTGGCATCGGCGCCATCACCCGCGCCCCCATCGGCGTGACCCGCCGCCTGCCCGAGACCCGCGAGCTAATCGAGGCGATCCTGGCCGAGATCGCGGCGGTGGCCCGGGCACGCGGCATCGCCCTGCCCGCGGACGCCGAGGCTCGTGCCCTCCATTTCATCGATGCCCTGCCGGCGGCCAGCACCGCCTCCATGCAGCGTGACATCATGGACGGCCGCCCCTCCGAACTCGAGTCCCAGAACGGCGCCGTGGTGCGCCTGGGCCGCGAGGCCGGCGTCGCCACCCCGGTCAACGCCCTGATCCACGCCGCCCTGTTGCCCCAGGAGTGCAAGGTGCGAGGTGGCGGTGAGAGCCACCCCTGAGCGAGGTAAGCGAACGGAGGCTCGCCTGACCCAAGCGCCAACAACGCGCCATCACGCAAACCTTGCATATGCCCGCCCACCTGGCGCTCTTAGCGCGCGGCCCAAATATCCTCAAAGCTTTGGAAATGAAGCTGCCTGTCTATAACGACAGGCAGCCTTCGGGGGAGTTTAGAAGTTGATCGTGACACCATCCTCGGGGATTTCTACACGATCTTCGATGCTGTTTTCCTGCACGTACTCTCTCAACTCGTCGCGTGTCAACGCCATATGGTTGATGGCATCCATGTGCGTGGCGACTATCGTGGCCTCTGGAGCGGCCTGGGTAGCGCGCAGCACGTCTTCCTTACCCATGATGATAGCGCCTTCATAGTCGCTCAACAGTGCATATCCAGCGTTGAGCACGACGATCTCAGGATCGTACGCCTCAAGCGCCAGGTCGACTTCGTCGCGCCAGATGGTGTCGCCTACCAGGTAGAGGGTCTCCTGGCCTGGCGCCTGGAAGACCACGCCCATGGCGTCGCCGAGGAAGGTCGCGACGTCAGCCGAGGCATACATTTCATCGGTGCCGTGCTGGCCACCTGTCCTGCTCAGGGTCACGCCATCGAACTCGGCCTTGTAGGAAAGGACGCGCACGTTGGTGAAGCCCTGCTCACGGATCATCACCGCATCGGCCTGGTGCTGCGCGAAGAGCGGGATATCCTTTGGCAGCGCCTGCTGCGCGGCATCATCCCAGTGGTCCAGGTGGGTGTGGGTGACGATCACCGCGTCCACGTCGGCGATAATCTCCTGCGCCGGCATCGGCAGGTCCACCAGGGGGTTGCGCCGCGTGCTGCGGTAGGTGCCCTCGAATCCCGGATAAGTGCCCTTCTTCGACAGCATCGGGTCGAGCAGGAAGGTCGTGTCACCATAGGTGATCTTCACCGTCGCATTGCGGATCTGCTGCAACTGCACGGCGTCGGTCGTCGCCTGCGCGGTCTCCCCCGATTGTGCCTGGGCAGTGACTGCACCAGCGGTCAGGCTCAGTGCCATCGCCAGCGAACTGGCAAGCATTTTCATCGTCATGTGGATCTCCAGTGAGTGGCCCTTACAGGTGGAACGCTATTGTGAGGGCAGCCGCTCATGCCGGAAACTGGCCTAAATGACAATTAGAGATAAAATTGGGCCAATAGTGAAACGAGTTGTATGCAAGCGGCTCTCGCTGGATATTGACCCGAAAAAGTCCATTCGATACATTTGGGCCATTCCTGAGAGATGAGGCAAGTCCATGTCGTGCGTGCGCGTTGTCGTCCTGGCCTTCGACGGTGTCAGCCTGTTTCATCTTTCCGTGCCCGGCATGGTCCTCGGTGCAGATGACGGTTCCGGCCTGACTCACTACGACGTGACCTATTGCGCAGAGATACCCGGCCGGATACGCAGCGATCAGGGCATGGTGATCGAGGTGCCCCATGGGCTGAAAGCCATGGACGAGGCCGATATCGTCATCATTCCGGCCTGGAGTGATCCAGACGTACCGGCGTCCCGCGAGCTCATCGACGCGTTACGACGTGCCCATGGGCAAGGCACGCTGATCGTGGGGTTATGCCTGGGCGCCTTTGCACTGGGGGATGCGGGGCTGCTTGACGGACGTGAGGCAACCACGCACTGGGTGGCGCGCGATGTGTTTGCCCGGCGCTTTCCCGATACCTTGTTCCGCCCGGATGTGCTGTATGTCGCCGCTGACAACATCATCACCTCCGCCGGCACGGTCGCCGCCATTGACTGCTGTTTGCAGTTGATTCGCCAACGTCATGGCTGCGAGGCGGCGAATCATGTCGCCCGGTTGCTGGTCACGCCGCCGCACCGCCCGGGGGGGCAGGCACAGTACATCGAACGCCCCGTCCCGAAGCTTACCGACAGTCATCGTTTGCCCGGTGTGCTGGAGTGGGCGCGAGAGCATCTGTCGGAACCGCTGTCGCTCGACACCCTCGCCGGCGTAGCGAAGATGAGCCGGCGCACCTTTACCCGACGCTTTCGGGAGGCAACTGGCACCACCGTCACCAAGTGGCTGAATGCCGAGCGGGTCGCCAGAGCGCAGCAGCTGCTGGAGACCACCGACCTGCCGATCGAGCGCATCACCTCGGAGGTCGGCTTTGGTACGACCCTGGCACTACGTCAGCAGTTTGCCGCTCAGCTAGGCACGTCGCCGTCGCATTATCGACGCAACTTCTGCAACCTGTTGCGCTCGGCAGCACCGCAGTAGGGCGATGCTCCGTCAGGGACTCATGCCTTCGCCAGGCAAGACTGACCGATCAGAACCTCATCTCCACGGCGAGGCGTGACGCCAACGCGGTTCACGGCAGGCGCCCCTGGCGCGCCAGGCGGCGCCGAACCCAAGCGTCATAGAGCCGCCGTAGCAGCGGCTTGAGGCCAGGCAGGCCGATCAGCCAGGCGACAGGGCGCAGGCGCGGCACCCGGCGCATCAACAGGATATAGGCATCGATGCCCTCGCGGATGCGCCCGCCCTCGTCCTCCACGTGCAGGGAGAGCAGCGCCGCCTGCGGATCGACGCCCCTGTCGCGCAGCGCCTGCTGGTGCTCGGTGACATCGCACCACTCCACCTGCGCCCCCGCCTCCTCGCCCCAGTGCTCGTAACGGGCGCGATCGCGACGGCAGCGCGGGCAGATACCGTCGTAATAGACCCTCAGGACACCACCATCTCGCTCCGGCATCACAGACCTCCGCTTTCCGCACCGACATGACCAAGCCCCTGCACATCGCCCATGGGAAAACTCCAATTCCCCCTCATGGCCGGCGATCGCCTCACCATGGGCGCCTCCCCTTACGAAAGCAATGCCACCAACAAGAGCGTCACATGAGGCAGCGCATCCCGATAGCCCTTACTTCCAGGGGCAAGACGCACAGGCTCCCCGGCAGCGAAGGATGCCGGGGAGCCCTGCGTTGGCGGCTGGCTCAACCGCGACGGTAGGTGCCCACCAGGCGATTCATGCCCAGCAGGTGCGGCTCGACCTTGACCAACAGGTCATGCAGCGAGAGCCCTTCGGGCAGGTCGTCGGTGGGCTTGTCCAGCGCCAGGATCCAGAAGTAGTAACGGTGGATGCCATGCCCCTCCGGGGGCATGGGGCCGCCGTAACCCAGCTTGGCGAAGTCGTTCTTGCCCTTGGTGCCCACACGGCTCGCCTCCTCGAGGCTGGTGGTGGAGGCCGGGATGTTGTAGAGCACCCAGTGCACGAACCCGTAGGTGCCATTCTGCACCAACGGGGCGTCCGGGTCGTGGCAGATCAGCGCGAACCCCTTGGTGCCCTTCGGGGCATCCTGCCAGACCAGTGCCGGCGAGAGGTCATCGCCTTCACCCGTATGCTTGGCAGGAATGGTCCCCCCATCCTCGAAGGCGGGACTGGAGAGTCGCAGGGTCGACAGGGCGAATGCCATGGATGATCCTCCTGATGAAAGCGAACAAGTGCCGATGTAGCCTGGGAAACAACCGAGGAGCTGTCAACATGTCCAAGCGTCTGCTGATCGTCGCCCACGTCCCCTCCCCCAACACCGCCAGGCTGCGCGAAGCCGCCGAACGAGGGGCACGCCACCCCGAGGTCGGGGGCATCGAGGTGGTGGTCAAGGCCCCGTTCGAGACGGGCCCCGACGACGTGCTGGCCTGTGATGCCATCCTGCTCGGCACCCCCGAGAACCTCGGCACCATGAGCGGCGCTCTCAAGGACTTCTTCGATCGCAGCTACTATCCGCTGCTGGACAAGACCCAGGGCCTACCCTGCGCGCTCTACGTGCGCGCCGGCCACGACGGCACCGGTACCCGCCGCGCCGTGGAGAGCATCGTCACCGGCCTGCGCTGGCGCTGGGTCCAGGCCCCCCTGATCCTGCGCGGCGAGTGGCAGGAGGCCTTTCCCGAGCGGGTAGAGGAGCTCGCCATGACCATGGCCGCGGGGCTCGAGGCAGGGATGCTATAAGCTTATTCGATCAAACTCCTCTGAAGGTCGCCCCCCCTCTCCTGCCACCTGCTATACCTCAAGAGAGCCTCCCCCCTAAACGCAGGGAAGGAAGGGGCCGTTCGACACCCCTTGGCCGACACCGACAACACGATAACACCCCAGCCTGTCGACCAGATGCGAGACGAAGTCGCTTGCCTGGCTTCCCCCTGAGCCATCCGGTTCGGGTGTGCCTCTGGCCGACTCACCGTTGCGAGGTGAGTCATGCAAATCACCGCCCGACGGCTGGCCATCGCCATGGCCAGCCTGCTTCTCAGCCTTCCGCTTTCCGCGCCCGCCGAAACAGCCCTGATCATCGCCACAGCGAGCCCGGCCGGCGTCTACCATGTGGTGGGGCGCGCCCTTTGCCGAGCCATCGACACGCCCTGCCGGGCACAGCCAAGCGATGGCTCCAGCGCCAACCTGCGCGCCCTGCGCCGGGGAGAGCTGATGTTCGCCCTGGCCCAGTCCGACATTCATCAATATGCGGTGCAGGGCATCGAGGGATTCCGCGAGGCCGGCCCGGACACCTCACTGCGCTCCATCTTCTCCCTGCACAGCGAACCCTTCACCCTGGTGGTGCGTCGCCGCACCAACATCAGGGGATTCGAGGATCTGCAGCACCGTTCGGTCAACATAGGCAACCCCGGCTCAGGGCAGCGCAGCACCATGCTCCGGCTGATGGACGCCCGTGGCTGGACGCGCAGCGACTTCCGGCAGGTTCACGACCTGCCGGCCGACCAGCAGTCCATGGAGTTGTGCCACGGCAACATCGACGCCATGGTCTACACCGTGGGACACCCGAACGCCTCGGTAGCCCAGGCAATCCGCCTCTGCGATGCCGAGATCGTCGACGTCGAGGGGAGCTTCGTTGACCTGATGGTCAACGCCTTCCCCTACTTCACTCGCGCCTCGATCCCGGCCGGCCTGTACGCTCCCGAGCAGAAGGAAGTGCACACCTTCGGAGTCAGGGCCACCCTGGTGACCACCCAGGAGACCGACCCCGACCTGGTCTACCGACTGGTCGCAAGCGTCTTCGACGACTTCCCTCGCTTCCAGTCGTCACATCCCGCCCTCGGCGAACTGACGCCCCAGATGATGATCGAGGATGGGCTCAGTGCGCCGCTGCACGAGGGGGCCCTGCGCTACTACCGCGAGCGGGGATGGCTCCCGGCAGAGGCCCTGGCCACCCCGAACGCGGCGCTTGGGCGACGGGTCGACAGCGCCCAGGCGAACTAGCTCCCGCACCAATGCCGGCGAGTCGTCCCAGAAGAGAACGGCGGCGCCCCAAAGGGCGCCGCCGCTGTTTTCTGTATCGAGTCGGCCCTTACTTCAGGCGCTCGAACACCGTGGCCACGCCCTGGCCCATGCCGATGCACATGGTGGCCAGGCCCAGGGTGGTGTCGCGCTCGCGCATCACGTTGAGCAGGGTGGTGCAGATGCGCGCGCCGGAACAGCCAAGGGGGTGCCCCAGGGCGATGGCACCACCATGCAGGTTGACCTTCTCCTCCATGACATCACGCAACCCCAGGTCCTTGAGCACCGGCAGCGCCTGGGCGGCGAAGGCCTCGTTGAGCTCCACGGCGTCGAGGTCGTCTACGCTGAGGCCGGCGGCCTTGAGCGCCTTCTGCGTGGCCGGCACCGGGCCATAGCCCATGATTGAGGCGTCGCAGCCGGCCACACCGGTGGAGAGCACCCGGGCGATGGGCGCAAGGCCCAACGCCTGGGCACGCTCGTAGCTCATCACCGCCATGGCCGAGGCCCCCACCGAGAGCGCCGAGGAGGTGCCCGCGGTGACGGTGCCACCGCGGGGGTCGAAGGCCGGCTTGAGTTCGGCCATCTTCTCCAGGCTAGCATCGGCGCGAATCACCTCGTCGCGCCGTACCAGGATCCGGCGGCCCTCGGCATCGTGGCCCTCCACGCCGATGATTTCGCGGTCGAAACCGCTCTTCTCCATGGCCGCCAGGGCACGCTGGTGGGAGCGCACGCCGAAGGCATCCTGCTCCTCCCGGGAGACGCCATGCATCTTGCCCAGCAGTTCGGCGGTAAGTCCCATCATCATGGCCGCCTTGGCGACATGCTTGCTGGCCGCCGGGTTGACGTCGACACCGTGGGTCATGGGCACGTGCTCCATGTGCTCCACGCCACCGATCACGTAGAAGTCACCCATGCCGGCCTTGATGTTGGCCGCGGCGATGTGCAGCGCGCTCATCGAGGAACCGCACAGGCGGTTGACCGTCTGGGCCGGCACGCTGCGCGGGATGCCGGTCAGGATCGCCGCGTTGCGGGCGATGTTCATGGACTGCTCCAGGGTCTGGTTGACGCAACCCCAGATCACGTCATCCACCTCGGCCGGGGCGAGGCCGGGATTGCGCTCGAACAGCGACTGCATGACGGCGGCGGAGAGGCTCTCGGCGCGCACGTGTCGAAAGGCGCCGTTCTTGGCCTTGGCCATGGCGGTACGCACACAGTCGACCACCACGATATCTCTCGGATTCAAGCTCATTTCTTGCGACTCCTGTAGGGGTGGTGGGGTCAGGCCTGAGCCTGGACCTGTGTGGCGTAGAAGCACTCGCCGGCAGCGGCCATTTCGCGCAGCTTGTCGGTGGGCGCATAGAGGGCACCCAGCTCCTCGGCCAGGCCGTCGGCCAGTGCGACGAAGGCATCCACGCCCATGGCATCGATGTAGCGCAGCGCCCCCCCGCGGAACGGCGGAAAGCCGATACCATAGATCAGTGCCATGTCGGCCTCAGCGGCGCTGCCGACGATGCCATCCTCGAGGCAGCGCACGGCCTCCAGGCACAGCGGCACCATCATGCGCGCGATGATGTCGTCGTCGCTGAACTCACGACTCTCCCTGGCCACCCCCTTGACCAGCTCGATGGCCGCCTCGTCAAGGACCTTCTTCGGCTTGCCCTTGCGATCCTCCTCGTAGGCGTAGAACCCCTTGGCGTTCTTCTGCCCCAGGCGATCGTTCTCGTACATCAGCTGAATGGCGCTGCTTTCGCCCTCGCCTCCCAGGCTGCCCATGCGCTCGGGGAAGCCCTTGGCCATGACCTCGCCGGCATGCACCGCGGTATCCAGGCCCACCACATCGAGCAGGTAGGCGGGCCCCATGGGCCAGCCGAACTTCTCCATCACCTTGTCGACCCGGGCGAAGTCGGCGCCCTGCTCCATCAGCCGGCTGAAGCCGCCGAAATAGGGGAAGAGCACCCGGTTGACCAGAAAGCCCGGGCAGTCATTGACCACGATCGGCGTCTTGCCCATGGCACGGGCATAGGCCACGGTGGCCGCCACCGCGGCGTCACTGGTCTGCTCGCCGCGAATCACTTCCACCAGCGGCATGCGATGCACCGGATTGAAGAAGTGCATGCCGCAGAAGTTCTCGGGGCGCTTGAGGTTGGCCGCCAGACGATCGATGGAGATGGTGGAAGTGTTGGAGGCCAGGATGGTCTCCTCACCCACCTCGGCCTCAACCTCGGCCAGCACCGCCGCCTTGACCTTGGGGTTCTCGACGACCGCCTCGACCACCAGGTCGACGTGGCCGAAGTCGCCGTAGGAGAGGGTCGGGCGGATGTTGGTGAGGCGCGCGGCCATCTTCTCGGTGGAGAGCTTCTTGCGTTCTACCTGCTTGGTGAAGAGCTTGCGCGCCTCCTTGAGGCCAAGTTCGACGGCCTCCTCCTTGATGTCCTTCATCAGGATCGGCGTGCCCTTGGAGGCGCTCTGGTAGGCGATGCCGCCCCCCATGATGCCGGCGCCGAGCACGGCGGCCTGCTTGACCGGGCGCGCCTGCTTCTCGTAACGACTCCCCTTCTTCTTGACCACCTGGTCGTTCATGAACAGGCCGACCAGGTTGAAGGCCACGTCGGTCATCGCCAGCTTGGCGAAGGCCTTGGCCTCGATGGCCTGGGCCCGGGCACGCTCCTCACCGGCACCCTTCTGGATCACCTTGATCGCCTCCACCGGCGCCGGGTAGTGCGGGCCAGCCTTGCCCTTGACGTAGCCCTTGGCCGTCTCGAAGGCCATCATCTGTTCGATGGGGCCGAGCTTGAGCGGCTGCCGCTTCTCCTCGCGGCGGGCACGGTAATCCAGCTCGCCGGCGATGGCGCGGGCCAGGATGTCGCGGGCCGCCGCCTCGAGCGACTCAGCCGCCACCACGGCATCAACGGCGCCCATCCTGAGGGCGGCGTCGGCCGTGTTCTGGGTGCCGCCGGCGATCCATTCGATGGCGTTGTCGGCACCGATCAACCGCGGCAGGCGAACGCAGCCGCCCCAGCCGGGCAGAATGCCGAGCTTGGTCTCGGGCAGGCCGATCTGGGCGGACTCACTCATCACCCGGAAGTCGGTGGTCAGCAGCACCTCGCAGCCGCCGCCGAGCGCCAGGCCATTGATGGCGGTGACGGTAGGAAAGGGAAGATCCTCCAGGGCGTTGAAGATCCCGTGGACCCGCATCAGCATCGCTTCCAGGAAGTCACCGCCCTTGCCGAACATGGCCTGGAACTCGGTGATATCGGCGCCGACGATAAAGGCCTCCTTGGCGCTGGTGAGCAGCAGGCCCGCCAGGCCGGTCTCGCCCTTGAGCGCCTTGACCGCCTCCTCCAGTTCGGTGACCACCGCACTGGAGAGCTTGTTGACCGACTCATCCTTGAGATCGAAGGTCAACGTGGCGATATCGTCATCGCCGCGTACCACCCCGATGGCATTACCCTGATAGATCATTCCGTGAACCTCCCGATTTCATACGGACGTTTGAATGCCCACAGCTTGGGTCAGCCTGGCGCGCACGTCAAGTCTCTTCCCCGGTGACTCAGGGCTTTCCCAGATAATTAGCAGGTCAGTATCCCGGGGCTGATCTGGCGACAAGCCTACGAGGAGGCGCTGTAAATACCTCCCTGTACGCTACCTCGGCCGTCCCTGGTCCTCGGACCTCCTCTTCGGCTTATCCCCAGCGCCCCTTGCCTCCGGTAACTGCGATAGCCCTTCCCGCTGACTCAGCAGTATGGCAGCCAGGCCAGCCAGCTATGCTGCTAGGATAACGGGCTTATCGAGCCGCCAGCTCAAACGAGACAACCATGCCCACCCCACACGATACGCCATCCGCCAGCCGCATCACTCGCCTGCAGGCCCGCACCGAGGCACTTATCCACCGCCTGCGCCCGTGGAGCTGGCTATGGCCCCCCATCGCCTTTGCCGCCGGCCTGGGCAGCTTCTTCCTGGTCGAGCGCCAGCGCTGGCTGGGTGCCCTGCTGGCGTTGGGAATGCTTGGGGCCTGGCTGCTGCTGCTCTCCGAAAGCCTGATAGGACGGCTGCTGGCGCGCCGCGGCTATCCCACCCTGCCCCACGGCGCGACCCAGTTCATCGCCCAGATGATCCACCAGGAGACGCTGTTCTTCTGCCTGCCCTTCCTGCTGGCCACCACGGTGTGGAGCAGCGGCCAGGCGCTGTTCACCCTGTTGGTCATCAGCATGGCGCTCTTCTCCATCGTCGACCCCCTCTACTACCGGATCGCCGACCGGCTGCGCTGGCTCTATTTCGCCTTCCACGCCCAGTGCGTCTTCCTGGTAGTGCTGGTCGCCCTGCCCACGCTGCTCCACTTGACCACCTACCAGAGCCTGCTGCTGGCCATCGTCGCCATGCTGCTGTTCAGCCTGCCAAGCTTGCTCCACCTGACCGCCAACCAGCGCGGCAGGCGCTGGCTGACGGCGCTTACCCTGCTGCTGCCACTGGCCGGTGCCGCCTGGCTGGGGCGCATCTGGGTGCCACCGGCCAGCCTGTGGATCACCGCCACGGCGCTCTCGCCGGGCTTCGACGAGGCCGCACGGATGCCCAACGGCGAGCTGCGCCTCACCCCCGAGGCGCTGAGCAGCCAGGGGCTGTTCGCCTATACGGCAATCCGTGCCCCACGCGGCCTGCGCGAGGAGATTCATCATGTGTGGCGCCAGGAGGGCCGGGAGGTCGACCGCATCCCGCTGGTGATCGAGGGAGGCCGCGAGGCGGGTTATCGCGCCTGGAGCCATAAGCAGAACTTCCCGATGACGCCCACGGGGCGCTGGCGCATAGACGTGATGACAGAAGGCGGCCAGCGCATCGGGGTGATCCGCTTTCGCGTGGCCGAGGATGAATCGGCCACCCTGGCCGATGGTCGTCCGCGCCGGCCAGCGGGCCTGCCAGGGCTGGCCTGGCAACCCTCTATACCCAGCGATGGTGGGGCCGAAAGTGAAGCGGACGTCTCGCCACAAGGCGTCACCGAGCGGCCCCCCGCCACCGGCGAGGGCGGCAATGAGAGTGGCGATGAGAGTGGCAATGACAACGCTGACAATGACGCCCCCGAGGCGCCGGGAACTGCACGGAAAAGCGAATGATAAGCCCGCTTGCAATCCACGCAGGGGGTTCCGACAATTCAGGCATACTTCCTGAGCCGAAGGGCCGCTATCCCATGCAAGAGAACATCGGGTTCCAACTCAGCCGACTGCCTCGCCTGTGGCGCGCAGTCATCGACGAACGCCTCGCTCCCCTGGGGCTGACCCAGACCCGCTGGGTCACGCTCTACCACCTGTGGCGACTGGGCGACGGCCAGCCCCAGTGCGACCTGGCCCGCACCATCGGGGTCGAGGCGCCTTCGCTGGTGCGTACCCTCGACCAACTCTCGGAACAGGGCCTGGTGGAACGCCGCCCCTGCGGTCAGGATCGTCGCACCAAGCGAGTCTATCTCACCGCCGCAGCCGCCCCGCTGCTCGAGCGCATTGACGACGTGGTGCGCCAGGCGCGCAACGAGATGCTGGCCGGCCTCGAGGAGGCCGAGGTGACGACACTCATCGAACTGCTGTCACGCATCGAGGCCAATGGCCTGGCACTGCAGGCGCGTGGCGATGCAGCGGAGCACTAGATGACGGGAGGCGCCGGCGGCCCGGATGCCTGGGGATCATCGGGACGCCCCGCCAGGCCATCACGCAGCGTCTCGAAATCCGCAAGATAGGTCGAAAAACGCTCGTAGCCCTGGGATTCATGCCACCACAGGATCAGGGCCCGGGCATTGGACTCCACCACCAGGGCGTCCTGGGGAAGCCGCTCCAGCAGCCGCTTGAGCGTTGCCTCCAACGCGTCGGGCAGGGGCCGCAGGGGCTCCACGCGCCAGCGCCAGTCGTGGGCGAAGGGCTTGAGTGCCGCGGCCGCGTGCGAGCCGCGCACCAGCATGAAGTCCGGCCCCGGCCGCTGCGGCGGGTAAGCCCAGCGATACGCCGGCATCGGCACCTTGTCGCCATGCAGCGGCGATACCTGCAGCGCTACCTTGAGCCCGCTCTGCATGGCGGCGTTGCGCAGTGCCACCACTCGCTTCTGTCTCGGGCTGGGCTTGAGCCACATCACCGGCGAGATTACCAGCAGCATGGCCAGCAGGATGAACAGCCAGATCATGGGTGCCTCTCTTTTCATATAGATAGATGCGAAATGCTTGATGTAGACCGTTGTCTTGCGGAGCCAGCCGGCCTAGAGTGAAGGCACTCTGTTAACCGCGCCACATGCGTCGAGGAGCCTTCCCATGAGCAACGAGTATCGTCACATCCTGGTCGCCGTCGACCTGACCAAGGACTCCCACAAGGTGCTGGAGCGCGCCGCCCAGATCGCCGACCGCAACCAGGCCAAGCTCTCCATCATGCACACCCTGGAGCCGCTGGGCTTCGCCTATGGCGGCGACATCCCCATGGACCTGACCAGCATCCAGGACCAGCTCGACGACCATGCCAAGCACCGTCTCGCCGAGATCGCCGACCCGCGCGTGGCCAAGGAGGACCAGCACGTGGTGGTGGGCATGCCCGACACCGAGATCCACCGCTTCGCCGAGGAGCACGACATCGACCTGATCGTGGTCGGCTCCCACGGCCGTCACGGCTTCGCCCTGCTACTGGGCTCCACCTCTACCGGCGTGCTCCACGGCGCCCAGTGCGACGTGCTGGCCGTGCGCGTGGGGCAGAAGAGCGCCGAGTAACCACCTGCTGCCACCGTCACCCACTCTGCAAGGCGCCTCCGGGCGCCTTTCTCATGTCTCGCCGGACGCCTGTGCCTCCAACTCCATCCACCGCTCCATGGCGGCATCGAGCTCGGCCTGCCGGGCGGCGAGCGCCTCCAGGGTCGCGGTCACCTTGCCGGCCTCCTGCTGATAGAACCCCGGGTCGCCGACCCGAGCCTCGAACCCGGCGACCTCCCCTTCCAACCGTTCGATCTCCGCCGGCAGACCATCGAGTTCGCGCTGCAGCTTGTAGGAGAGCTTGGCGGATTTCTTGGCGACACGCCTCGTGCCAGCTGACGCCTGATCGGCCGCGGCCGCCTTTTGTGCCCCCAGGGCAGCAGCCTGCGTCTCCCCCGGTGGCGCCGGCGACGGCTCCGCCACCGGCTCGGCGTGCTGGCGCGCAGCCCCTTCCCAGGGGGCCGGCGGCAGAGTGCCGCCCTGGCGTACCCAGTCGCTGTAGCCACCCACGTATTCGCGCACCCGGCCCTCGCCCTCGAAGGCCAGCACGCTGGTGACCACGTTGTCCATGAAGGCGCGGTCGTGGGAGACCAGCAGCAGGGTGCCGTCGAAGTCGAGCAGCAGCTCCTCGAGCAGCTCCAGGGTCTCCACATCGAGATCGTTGGTGGGCTCGTCGAGCACCAGCACGTTGGCGGGCTGGGTGAACAGCTTGGCCAGCAGCAGACGATTGGACTCGCCACCGGAGAGCGCCTTGACCGGCTGACGCACCCGCTCCGGGGTGAACAGAAAGTCCTGCAGGTAGCTCATCACGTGGCGGTCGCGGCCGCCCACGGTGATGCGATCGCTGCCCTGGGCGACGTTGTCGTAGACGGTCTTCTCTGGCTCCAGGCCGGCTCGCAGCTGGTCGAAGTAGGCCACCTGCAGCTTGGTCCCGAACTGCACCTTGCCTGCGCTCGGCGCGAGCTCCCCGAGCAGGATCTTGAGCAGCGTCGTCTTGCCGGCACCGTTGCGGCCGATAAAGCCGATGCGGTCGCCGCGCTGCACCTCCAGCGAGAGGTCGTGGATCACCGCCGCGCCGCCGAAGCGCTGGGTGACGTGCTCGAGGCTCACCACCCGCTTGCCGCTGCGCTCGCCGCTGTCGACGGAGAGCGCGGCCTTGCCCTGGCGCTCACGGCGCTCACTGCGCTCCCGGCGCAGCTGCTCCAGGGCCCTGACCCGGCCCTCGTTACGGGTGCGCCGGGCCTTGATCCCCTGGCGGATCCAGGCCTCCTCCTGGGCAAGCTTCTTGTCGAACTCGGCATGCTCGCGGGCCTCGATCTCCAGCTCGTGGCTCTTCTGCGCCTGATAGGCGGCATAGTCGCCGGGATAGCGGCCCAGGCGCCCGCGATCCAGCTCGAGGATCGCCGTGGCCAGCCTCGACAGGAAGGCACGGTCGTGGGTAATGAAGAGCACGGCACCATTGAAGTCCAGCAGCTGCTCCTCCAGCCAGGCGATGGTGTCGAGGTCGAGGTGGTTGGTGGGCTCGTCGAGCAGCAGCAGGTCGGGCTCGGCGACCAACGCCCGGGCCAGCGCCACGCGCCGGCGCCAGCCACCGGAGAGCGCCGCCATCTCCGCCTCGGCGGGCAACCCCAGCCGGGTCAGCACCACATCGATACGCTGGTGGAAGGACCAGCCGTCGATGGCCTCGAGCCGCGTCTGCAGCTCGGCCATGCGGCGCATATCGGGCTCGTCCTCGTGGATCAGGTGCTGGTACTCGGAGAGCAGCTCGCCGGCCTCGGGCAGGCCGCCGGCCACCATGTCGAAGATGGTCTGGCCTGAGGCCTCGGGAAGCTCCTGGGCCAGCACGCCGATCTTGAGCCCGGGAGCGCGCCAGATATTGCCGCCGTCGGGCAGGGTCTCGCCGGCCACCAGGCGCAGCAGCGTCGACTTGCCGGTGCCATTGCGCCCCACCAAGGCCAGGCGCTCGCCCTTCTCTAGTACCAGGTCGGCGCCGTCGAGAAGCACATGGGTGCCGTAGGCCAGTTGCAGCTGTTCCAGACGTAGCAGGGTCACGCGGGGTCCTCCTCGATCGACAGGGCGCCCAGTGTAACGCAAGCGCGCATGAACGTGGCCGTGGCATACGCGCGACGGGTAGAATAGCGCCCCCTGCCGACCTCACCGCACAGGAGCCAAGGCGTGGCCGACACCTCCGACGACTTCCTCCCCGAGACGCTGCGCATCACCTCGCCCAGACCGCTGGTCGACATCGGCGCCAACCTGACCCACGACAGCTTTGCTCGGGACCTCCCGGCGGTGCTGGGGCGCGCCCGGGCGGCCAACGTGACCACGCTGATTCTCACCGGCACCGACCGCGAGCACGCCGAGCAGGCGGTGGCCATGGCCCGTGAGCACGCCGGCGGGGGGCTGGCGCTGCATGCCACCGCCGGGGTCCACCCCCACGATGCCAACCGCTGGGACGCGGGGCTTGCCGCCGCCATGCGCGAGCTGCAGCGCCAGCCCGAGGTGGTGGCGGTGGGTGAATGCGGTCTCGACTTCAACCGCAACTTCTCTACCCCCGCCGAGCAGGAGCGCGCCTTCGAGGCACAGCTGGGACTGGCCGCGGAGAGCGGCAAGCCACTGTTCCTCCTCGAGCGCGACGCCGGGCGACGCATGCGCGAGATGCTGCATGCCTTCCGCGACGAGATCACCGATGCCGTGGTGCACTGCTTCACCGCCGATCGCGCGACCCTGTTCGGCTATCTCGACCTGGACCTGCACATCGGCCTGACCGGCTGGCTGTGCGACGAGCGCCGGGGCCACCACCTGCGCGAGCTGGTCGCGGAGATCCCCGCGACGCGGCTGATGGTGGAAACCGACTGCCCTTACCTGCTGCCGCGCAACTTACCTGCCAAACTCAAGGGCAGGCGCCACGAGCCGGCCCTGCTGCCGTGGATAGTGCGTGAGATCGCCCACTGGCGCGGGGAGAGCGAGGCCGAGCTGGCCGCCGCCACTACCGCAACGGCCCGACGCTTCTTCCGGCTGCCGGCCGACGCCACCCGTGAAACACGCCACGGCGACACGACATCATGAGGACACCCGACATGCCACCCAAAGGCGACGACACTTCGATCCCCGGCTTTATCGCCGTGGAGACCCGCGATGAAGGCGGCCTGCCGCTGGCAATCGCCTGGACGCTGCCCGACGGCCGCATCAAGCACACCCTGATCCAGCCCGATGACGAGTGGCTGGAGGACGAATTGGTCTCGCTGGGCGGCTACAGCCTCGAAGAGCTCGGCAGCATGGGAGTGAGCCCGCTGGACATCATCCGCGAACTGGAGAACGATCATTTCAGCGCCACCCTGTTCACCGCCGGTGTCGGCGACGACGAGGCGGCCCTGTCACGGCTCTTCGATACCTACGGCCTGGACCCCTTCGTCGAGCTGGCCCCTGCGGAGAGCCTTTATGCCGGCCTCACCCCCGGCGACTGGTCGCGGGCGCGGGGCGAGCTGTTCGGCGAACTGGGGCTCGAACCCTTGCGCCCGGAGCACGAGGTGGAGGTGATGCTGCGGCTGCATCAGCGGCTCCACGGCGGCGAGGCGGACTGACGCGCCCGACTACCGCCCCAGTAGCTCCCGGGCGTGCACCACGATGTCCTCCACGGAGGGCAGGGTCACGGTGGCGGCGCGCCCCAGGGGAATGAAGCTGTCCTCGGCGGTGAGCCGCGCCAGCCGCTTGCCCTCCAGGCCTCGTTCCACCAGCCCGGTCACCAGCTCTTCGCTCACCGAGCCGGAGCGACGGCACTCATCGACGATCAGCACCCGCGCGCAGTCGGCCACCGCGGCATGCACCGCATCGTGGTCGATGGTGGTGAGCCAGCGCAGGTCGAGGATGCGCAGCGCCACCCCTTCGTCTTGCAGGCGTTCCGCGGCCTGCCGCGACAGGTAGACGCCGTTGCCGTAGCTGATGATCGCCAGCTCCCGCCCGTCACCCCACTGACCCAGCTCACCCACCGCCAGGCGATGCTCGGGCCCCGGGTCCGGAAAGCACCAGGCGCCATCGCCCTCCTCCCGCAGGTCGCGGGTATGGTAGAGGGCGATGGGCTCGATCACCACCACCACCCGCTGCTCCTCGTCGGCCAGGCGCACCGCCTCCTGCAGCAACCCTACCGCATCGGCCCCGTTGGACGGGCAAGCTACCAGCAGGCCGGGAATGTCGCGCAGCACGGCGATGGCGTTGTCGTTGTGGAAGTGGCCGCCGAAGCCCTTCTGATACCCCAGCCCGGCGATGCGTACCACCATCGGATTGGTGTACTGGCCACTGGAGAAGAAGCTGAGCGTGGCCGCCTCGCCCCGCAGCTGGTCCTCGGCGTTGTGCAGGTAGGCCAGGAACTGGATCTCGAGGATCGGTACCAGGCCATTCTGGGCCATGCCGATGCCGAGCCCGAGGATGCTCTGCTCATCGAGCAGGGTATCGATCACCCGGTGCGCCCCGAAGCGCGCCTGCAGCTTCTGGGTCACCCCATAGACGCCCCCCTTGCGGCCGATGTCTTCTCCCGCCATCACCAGCTGCGGGTAGCGACTCATCAGCCGCTCCAGGGAGCGATTGAGCCGCCGCGCCAGGGTATCCGGAGTGACATCGGCCTCGCCTCGCCAGGGCCCGATCCGCGACGGGCGAGGCGGCGGCACGATACTGGCCATCACCTGCTCCGCATGCTCGAGGCGCGGGCGACGGATCACCTCCTCGGCACGTCGCGCCACCCGCTCGCGCAGCTCGTGATAGCACTCGGCGATGGCGTCCCGACTCAGGATGCCGTGGCGGCGCAGCAGGCCGGCGCTGACCAGCAGCGGGTCCCGGGCCTCGTCGGCCTGGATTCGGACCGACGAGAGGTAGGCCTGCTGGGCATCGGAACCGGCATGCCCGAAAAGGCGGACACAACGCATATGCAGGAACACCGGCCGCCGCCGGGTACGCGCGACCTGCACCGCCTGACGCGCCGCACGCCAGGTGTCGAGCAGGTCGAGGCCGTCGCAGGCCAGGTAGTCAACGCCGGGGCGTGAGGTCATGCTCGCCGCGATCCACCCCTCGGGGGTAGGGGTCGAGATGCCGATGCCATTGTCCTCGCAGAGCCACACCAGCGGCATCGGCAGGCCCTGATAGGCACTCCAGGCCGCGGCATTGAGAGCCCCCTGGGCGGTGGAGTGGTTAAAGGAGGCATCCCCGAAGCTGCACAGTACCACCCCGTCATGGGGCCATTCGCCCCGACTCCCCAGGCGTCTCGCCAGGGCCAGCGAGTGGGCAGCGCCCATGGCCTTGGGCAGGTGGGAGGCGATGGTGCTGGTCTGGGGCGGCACATTGAGGGTCTTCGATCCAAGCACCTTGTGGCGACCACCGGAGATCGGGTCCTCTGCACTCGCCGCGAAGCTCAGCAGCAGATCGCGCAACGGATCCTGCCCCGGCACCATGCGCGCTCGCTGGATGAAGAAGGCTGCGTCACGGTAGTGGAGAAAGGCGGGATCGGTAGCTCGCAACGCCATGGCCACGGCGGCATTGCCCTCGTGGCCGGCGCTGCCAATGGTGTAGAAAGCCTCGCCGCGCGCCTGCAGGCGACGCGCCTGGAGGTCCAGGTGGCGGCTCATCAGCTGCGATTCGAAGAGCTCGACCAGGGCTGCGGGAGAGAGCCCCGCCTGCGCAAGGGTCAAGGCCTGCCCAGGCGCGGGCCAATCGTCCCGGTCCAGGGCCTCGAGGAAGCGCTGTTCCTGGGGGAGCGGTTCGGGGTACACGATGCCTCCAGCGGCCGGTGATCCAGCCTCTACCCTAGCCTGTCCGCGATCACGGCGAACAGCGCCCGCCGCTCACGCTTGCCAACGCTTCAGGCTGGCTCGACCAGCAGCCGAGCGCGGCCGGCCGCCAGCGCCTCGGCCAACGGCGCCCCGTCGCAGTAGAAGACGGTCAGGGCGGTGCGCAGCGCTTCGGCCCTGGCAGGCAGGCCCTCCCGCAGGTAGCGCCGGGCACGCGCCTCGACCTTGGCGTGGAAGGCGTCACGATCCACCTCGGCGTCGCCCTCGAGGTTGTCGACGCTGACATGGAAGCGCAAGCCGCAGGCCCGGGAAAAGAGCAGCTCCAGCGCCTGGGGCGCCAGTTCCACGGCTTCGAAGTCACGCTGCTGTTCGGCGTCCCGACCGTCGGGCAGGTACCAGTAACCGTAGTCCTCCAGCTGACGGCGCCGAGCTCCGGCGATACACCAGTGGCTGATCTCGTGCAGCGCGCTGGTGAAGAAGCCGCGGGCGAAGATTACCCGGTGCCAGGGACTCTCGGCGTCGGCGGGCAGGTAGAGAGGCTCATCGCCCCCGCGTACCAGGCGAGTCCGCTCGGCCTCCTGGAACAGGCCATCGAACAGGGCGATGATGTCCTCGAGGCGGTGTGTCACTTGGCCTCCATGGTCATGAGGTGAGCCGCCAGTATACCCGCCGCCGGGCGGGTAAAAAATGCTCGGCCTTGCTAGCATGGAGCCTTAGCCGACTGCATGGAGCGCACGTCTTGAGCCGCCCGCTGGCCACTCTCTTCGATACCGCACGCCGCGAGACCCGCCCGCTGCTGGCGCTAGCCCTGCCGATCTGCGGTGCCCAGTTGGCCCAGGCCGGCATGAGCGTGGCCGACGTGATGATGACCGGACGCCTGAGCGCCACCGACCTGGCCGCGGTGTCGGTGGGCTCCAGCCTGTGGCTACCGCTGATGCTGTTCATGACCGGTACCCTGATGGGGCTGACGCCCACCGTCGCCCAGTTGCTGGGCGGCCGGCGCAGCTCCGAGATCGGCCCCAACGTTCACCAGGGGCTGTGGGTGGCGCTGGCGCTGGGGGCGCTGGCCGCTACCCTGCTGTGGTTCGCAGTGGGCCCGATCTTCACCCTGATGGACGTGCCCGAAGCGGTGGCGGAGCGCTCCCGCAGCTACCTCTTCGCGGTCGCCTTCGGCATGCCCGGAGCCGCCCTCTTCCAGGCCCTGCGCGCCTTCTCCGACGGCATGAATCACACCCGTCCCTCGCTGTGGATCAGCCTGCTGGGCCTCGCGGTCAATGTGCCCAGCAACTTCGTGCTGATCTACGGCGGCGAGGGTCTCAGCGACCTGCTGGGCAGCTGGCTGCCGGGCTGGATCCAGGCGCTGCCAGCCCTGGGAGCCCTGGGCTGCGGCATCGCCACGGCGCTGTCGCTGTGGACCATGTGCCTGGCCATGGTGCTCTATACCCGCCACTCGCGAGCCTATGGCGAGGTCTCGCTGTGGCACGCCCCCAGCCCCCCTCGGCGGCGGATGATCGGCGAGCTGCTCTACGTGGGGTTGCCCATCGGCGTGGCGATCTTCGTCGAGGTCACGCTGTTCACGCTGATCGCCCTGTTCATCGCCAGCCTGGGTGAGATCACCGTGGCCGCCCATCAGGTGGCGCTCAACTACACGTCCATCCTGTTCATGCTCCCGCTGTCGCTGAGCATGGCGCTGACGGTGCGCGTGGGCAACGTGCTCGGCCAGGGCCGCCCGAGCTATGCTCGGCGGGTGGCCTGGCACGGCATCACCGCCTGCCTCGCCGTGGCACTGTTCAACGGCCTGCTGCTGCGCTTTACCGCGGAACCGGTGATCGGTCTCTATACCCGCGACGCCGAAGTGGCCAGCCTGGCCCTGTCGCTGGTGCTGCTGGCCATGATCTACCAGGTCTCCGATTCACTGCAGGTCAACCTGGCCGGTGCGCTGCGCGGCTACAAGGATACGCGTATCATCATGGTGATCACGCTGGCTTCCTACTGGCTGGTGGGCATGGCCGGCGGTCACTGGCTGGGGACCCGCGGCATTCCCGGACTCGTCGAGCCTCTCGGTGTGCACGGCTACTGGGTTGGCCTGATCGGCGGGCTCACCGCCGCCGCGGTGATGCTCGGCGAACGCTTGAGACGCATCGGCAAGGCGGTGGCCCATGGCGAACGCGACCCGCTCCATCCATGACATCCTACGCCGCGTCGGCGTGGGCATCGTCCTGGCGGTAAGCCTGGTCGGCTGCGGCGGCAACGACGCCAGTGACCGCCTGCTCCGCGACTACCAGAGAGCCCTCGCCGAGCGGCTCGACCTGGCACCTCCCGAGCACGCCGAGCCCCGCAATATCGGCGCCTTCCCCAAGCTGCGCGAACGCCGCGTGAGCATTCCCGAGACCCGCGAAGGCATGCTCGATATCTACGCCCTGCGCGAATGCCACATCACCACCCTGGTCGCCGAGCGCAACAGCACCCTGGGCCGCGTGGCGCCGGCCAGCCAGCGCTGGCAGTACGAACTCGAGCTGTGGCAGCGCCTCGAGTCATGCCTGTCGAGCGACGTGCCGGGGCGCCTCGCCGCGGATGATCTCGCCCGCCTCGAGCGGCTGGCCGTCACCAAGCGTGCGCAGCTGCGGCGCGCCACTTGGAACGGGCTCTTCGGCTCCGAGGAATGGGCGCAGAGTTTCTCTCGGGTCAGCTCGACGCTGGAGCCGGAGGCCCTGGCGCCGCCGGACGAACAACTGGCCGCCCTCGGCTATCTCCACGAACTGAGTCGCGCCCCCTTCGAGGCGGACAGGCCGCTACCCGACCCCGTGGCGCTGGAGGAGCACCTTCAGGCACTCAACGAGCGTCCCTACACGGCCGAGCTGCTGCGCACCCTGCTGCTCGCCGAACAGCGCCTCAGCGAAGCCAACGCACTGCTCGACCGGGCACTCTCCATCCCCGGACACTGCCCTACAGGAGTCTTCACCGCCGACCTGCAGCAGCCCCACGAGACCCGACGGCTCGCCGACTGGCTGGACGCATTGGATGACGCGGCCACGGCCTGGCTCACGGGCCTGGCACCGCTCTTCGCCAGCCTGGAAGCACCGCCCGACGCCGTGGAGGCATACCGCCGGGCGTGGCTCTCGCGACAACGCTCCGAGGCGCCGTTACCTCGCTTTCGGCAAGCCATGCGAGACCACCTGGAGCGACGCCGACGCCTGGCATCGCGCTGCTGAGCCCCCTTGCGGCGACGGACCCAGGCCACAGGGCTTAACCTGGGAGAGGGTCTATGCTATTGGTGGTGCCTAAGTGACGCAGAGAGCTTCCGCGCCGGCCCGGGGAGTGCACCGTCCGCCCCGGTCCCGTGATCACGCAGCACCTGGAGAGACACCATGGGAACCCAGCTGTCACCCCGCTCCGCCCGGGTCATCGACCTGGAAGCCAGGCGCCAGCGTCGGCAGGCCAGACGCCGCCTGATACGACTGGCACCGGAACTCGATGGGCTCGAGATGGTGTATCGCCTGACTTCCAGCCCGGACACCCTGTATGGCATGCCGCTGCTGGCCTGGGGCCTGCGCGAGGATGGCGAAGTGGTCGGACTGGTGGCGTGGATGGAGTCGTTGACGCCCTGCCAGCGCCTCGATGACGACGATCAGGGCCGCTTCGTCGGCTACCGCGACCCCGAGACCGAGGAACTGTTCGAGGCGGCGCCGGAGCACAAGCTGATGGAGCTGGAGCACGCCGCCAACTACTTCGACTATGAGGAGACCGAGCAGGTTACCCTGATCCAGCAGTTGCCCGAGATCCAGGGTACCCACGCCCTGTGCATGGACGACGGCGATGCGCCCTGGCAACTCAAGCAGGTGTTTGGCTGGCGCCTCTACAGCGACGGCACGATCGAGGCGCTGCTTGCCGACGAACGCCGCGTCGAGGAGACGCCGATCCTGCTCGGCGATGCCTGCCTCTATCCCGGGCACAGCCGCCACCGCCTGGTCTACTTCTTCCAGCGCCAGATCGCCAACCGCATCCGCCAGGAAGACCCTGCGACCCTGGAGGCGCTGGCCCTGATGGTGATGCCGGAGGGTGCCCCCGACGCCTGACCGCCAGGGCCGGGACAGAATTAACCTAAACGGATAATGTAGAGGTAGCTGTCCCCGAGCTGCTGCTGGTCGACCAGCTCATGGCCCAGGAACTGGCAGAACCTGGGCACATCACGGGTGGTAGCCGGGTCGCTGGCGACCACCTTCAGCACCTCGCCCGCCTGCATGTCACGGACCTTGTTGTGCATTAGCATGATTGGCTCGGGACAGTAGAGCCCGGTGGTATCGAGCTCGGCGTGAAAGTCGGGTATCTCTGCCATCGAGGACCTCGTGGGTTGCTTAAGAAATCAGTCGGAGCCTGCAAGATGATCAAGATCATTATCGAACGCCGCATCATGCCCGGTCTCGGGGAAGAGTACGAGGAAGCCGCCCGCGAGGCCATGCGCGAGTCCCTGGGCGCCAGAGGCTTCGTGGGTGGCGAGAGCCTCGTGGAGCTGGGGCACAGCGACCGGCGTGTGATGATCACCAAGTGGCGCGACCTGCGCGCCTGGAAGGAGTGGTACTCCAGCGAGACCCGCACCCGGGTGATGCAGCGCCTGCTGCCACTGCTCACCGAGGAGGAGCGCATCCGCATCTACGAGCCCACCACCTACTGAGCCTCACGGCCTCAGGCGGACATGCACCGTCACCTCTTCACGATCATGGTAGAGGTGACGGCAGGCAATCTCGGCGTCGACCCTGGCGGCCCTCAACGCCTCGGCGAGCCGTCCCAGGCAGGCTTCCACTTCGGGCCAGCGTCGCTTCATCGGCAACTTGAGGTTGAAGACCGCCTCTCGGCACCAACGCCTAACCAGCCAGCGCTCCACCATCGCCTCGACCCGTGACGGCTTGTCGACGATATCGCAGACCAACCAGTCGAGGCGATACGGAGGCTCCCAGGTAAAACCATCCTCTTGCAGGTGCTCGACCTGCCCGGTAGCCATCAGCGTCCGGTCCATGGGCCCGTTGTCGATGGCATAGACATGCATGCCGCGCTGGACCAACTGCCAGGTCCAGCCTCCAGGCGCCGCCCCCAGATCCGCCGCTTGCATGCCCTGGCCCAGGCGATCACCCCACTCATCCCGCGGCACGAACTCATGCCACGCCTCTTCCAGCTTGAGCGTGGAACGGCTGGGCGCCGCTTTCGGGAAGCGCAGGCGACGAATGCCACCCAGCAGTTCGCTGCGATTGCCAGGAAAGCTCATGCCCAACTGCACACGATCACCGGCGCTCCACAACAGGTGTAGCCGCCGCCCGCCGGCCTTGCGACGCAACGCCTTGCGCTTGGTCAGCAGCGAGCTCAGGGGCCTCTCCAGCGCCTTGGCCAGCCCAGCCAGCGCCTTGCCCTCGTTGGTATCCGGGGTCTCCTGCCACAGGCTCTCGAAGCTCCAGCCACTGGCGACCACCTGGTCGATGATCGGCGTTAGCCGGTCATCGCGCGACAGCGTCAGTGGCGGCAGGGCCACCAGGCTCTGCCGGGCGAAGACCAATCCTGTCAGCGGCAGATCACGATGCAAGCCATTGGCCGCCTCGCCTTCGGGCAGCAGGAAACGCACGAAGCCATCGCCCTGAACATGATGAGCTTCCCCTTCCCTGCCCAGCGCCGCAACCTTGTCGGCCAGCTCGGCTGCCAGATCGGGCTCGAAACCGGGACGACAGTAGCAGAGCAACTCTCCCGGATAAGTCATCGTCTTCTCCATGCCGCACCTTGTTTCTCAGTATGCCGATGGCCCCGCCCCTGCCGAGACAACCGGCGGCGAAGCACCTTAGCACCGCGCTTCCCACGAGGAAAGCCGATGCAGGGTGGCAAGCATCCCGCGGCATACCGTTTAAATATGATTTATGAAAATATTTCGATGCATGAATTGGGTGCAAGAGTTTACCGGACTTACAAGCGCGTTTGGCTCATAACAATGTCTAACGAGCGCATAGCCCATACATTTGCTGCATAATGGTGCATTGCTATATAGTCGTTGCCCGTGGAAACCACTTTCAGATTGGCCTGTTGCGGCCGCTCATTCATTCACACAGGACACGATGATGCCCTACGTTCACGATACCCTGGCAAACCTTCGCAAGAGCAGCCCCGCCCAGACCGAGTTCTACCAGGCCGCCGAAGAGGTCCTGGAGTGCCTGCGCCCGCTGTTCCAGCATAGCCCCCACTACCTGGACCACAGCATCATCGAGCGCATCGTGGAGCCCGAACGCCAGATCATGTTCCGTGTCTGCTGGACCGACGACGACGGCCGCGTCCAGGTGAACAAGGGCTACCGCATCCAGTTCAACTCCGCACTGGGGCCCTATAAGGGTGGGCTTCGCTTCCACGCCAGCGTCACCTCCGGCATCATCAAGTTCCTGGGTTTCGAGCAGATCTTCAAGAATGCCCTCACCGGCCTGCCCATCGGTGGTGGTAAGGGCGGCTCGGACTTCGACCCCAAGGGCAAGTCCGATGGCGAAATCATGCGCTTCTGCCAGGCCTTCATGTCCGAGCTGTATCGGCATATCGGCCCGCACACCGACGTTCCCGCTGGCGACATCGGTGTCGGCGGTCGTGAGATCGGCTACCTCTACGGCCAGTACAAGCGCTTGACCGGCCGCTATGAAGGCGTGCTCACCGGCAAGGGGCTGGACTGGGGCGGCTCCATCGGTCGCAAGGAAGCCACCGGCTATGGCGCAGTCTACTTCGCCCAGAACATGCTGGAAGCCCGCGGCAAGACCCTCGAAGGCAAGACCTGCCTGGTCTCCGGCGCCGGTAACGTGGCGATCTACACCATCGAGAAGCTCTACGAGATGGGCGCCAAGCCAGTGACCTGCTCCGACTCCCGCGGCACACTGCATGACGCCCGCGGCATCGACCTTGACCTGCTCAAGGAACTCAAGGAGGTCAAGCGCGCCTCACTGGAGGCCTATCTCGAGCAGCATCCCGAGGCGACCTACATTCCGGCCGGCGAGTACCCCGAAGATGGTCACGCGGTCTGGCGTATCAAGGCCGACGCCGCCTTCCCCTGCGCTACCCAGAATGAGCTCACCGCCGCCGATGCCGAAGCTCTGCTGGAAAACGGCATCTACTGCATCAGTGAAGGCGCCAACATGCCCTCCACCGCGGATGCCGTGGATCGCTTCCTAGGAGCGAAGATCGCCTACGGACCCGGCAAGGCCGCCAATGCCGGCGGCGTGGCCACCAGCCAGCTGGAGATGGCCCAGAACAGCAGCATGGAGCAGTGGCCGCTGGAGAAGGTCGACGACAAGCTCAAGGAGATCATGGCCAATATTCATCGCCAGTGCGCCGATACCGCCGAGGAATTCGGCGAGCCCACCAACCTGGTGCTGGGCGCCAACATTGCCGGTTTCCGCAAGGTAGCCGATGCGATGATCGACCAGGGTGTGGTGTAAGACACACTCCCCGGAGTATCAGCATGCAAAAGCCCGGACCGACTGGTCCGGGCTTTTCTGTGCTGCCTGCAGTGCCGGCGCGCTCGGCGCATACTCCGGCTCAGACGTGGGGCATGAAGCCACGGCGAGCATGCGCGGCACATTGGGGTTCCGCCAACTTGATCATCCCCCGCCACAGCCCTCTCAGGAGAGGCCGGACGACAGGACGTGAGGTTCCGCTGCGGTCCCAGATGGTAGGGAAGACTTCGACCGACTTGATCATGGCAAGGACCCCTTACGCTATTGATGATGACGGTGATTATACCTTGGTATGACGACTAAAGTCTAACCTCGACCATCAATGCCCAGAAACACCGGCCGTGCATGACGGCCCCAGATGCACAAATCTCCACATGCAAAAAGCCCCGAACTCACAAGGAGCTCGGGGCTTTTTTCAATAAGTGCCTGACGATGACCTACTCTCACATGGGGAGACCCCACACTACCATCGGCGCTGAGCGGTTTCACTGCTGAGTTCGGCATGGGATCAGGTGGTTCACACTCGCTATGGTCGTCAGGCGAAAAACGCGGAATCATGCTGACACGCTACGTCTCGTGCGTATCCGGTGTCGTGGTCATCACAGACCCCTTGGGTGTTATATGGTCAAGCCTCACGGACAATTAGTATCGGTTAGCTCAACGCCTTGCAGCGCTTCCACATCCGACCTATCAACCAGCTGGTCTCGCTGGGTCCTTCAGGAGGCTCAAGGCCTCGGGGAGATCTCATCTTGAAGGGGGCTTCCCGCTTAGATGCTTTCAGCGGTTATCCTGTCCGCACATAGCTACCCGGCAATGCCACTGGCGTGACAACCGGAACACCAGAGGTGCGTCCACTCCGGTCCTCTCGTACTAGGAGCAGCTCTTCTCAAATCTCCAACGCCCACGGCAGATAGGGACCGAACTGTCTCACGACGTTCTAAACCCAGCTCGCGTACCACTTTAAATGGCGAACAGCCATACCCTTGGGACCGACTTCAGCCCCAGGATGTGATGAGCCGACATCGAGGTGCCAAACACCGCCGTCGATGTGAACTCTTGGGCGGTATCAGCCTGTTATCCCCGGAGTACCTTTTATCCGTTGAGCGATGGCCCTTCCATACAGAACCACCGGATCACTAGAACCTACTTTCGTACCTGCTCGACGTGTCTGTCTCGCAGTCAAGCACCCTTATGCTCTTGCACTCACTGCACGATTTCCAACCGTACTGAGGGTACCTTCGTGCTCCTCCGTTACGCTTTGGGAGGAGACCGCCCCAGTCAAACTACCCACCACACACGGTCCTCGATCCGGATAACGGACCTGAGTTAGAACGCCAATGATGCCAGGCTGGTATTTCAAGGTTGGCTCCACCCGAACTGGCGTCCGGGTTTCCAAGCCTCCCAGCTATCCTACACAAGCAACATCAGCGTCCAGTGTGAAGCTATAGTAAAGGTTCACGGGGTCTTTCCGTCTAGCCGCGGGTACACAGCATCTTCACTGCGATTTCAATTTCACTGAGTCTCGGGTGGAGACAGCGTGGCCATCATTACGCCATTCGTGCAGGTCGGAACTTACCCGACAAGGAATTTCGCTACCTTAGGACCGTTATAGTTACGGCCGCCGTTTACCGGGGCTTCGATCAAGAGCTTCGCTTGCGCTAACACCATCACTTAACCTTCCGGCACCGGGCAGGCGTCATACCCTATACGTCCGCTTACGCGTTTGCAGAGTACTGTGTTTTTAATAAACAGTTGCAGCCACCTGGTATCTTCGACCGCCTCGTGCTCCGGCCGCAGGGCCTTCACACTAACGCGGCGTGCCTTCTCCCGAAGTTACGGCACCATTTTGCCTAGTTCCTTCACCCGAGTTCTCTCAAGCGCCTTGGGATTCTCACCCTGACCACCTGTGTCGGTTTGGGGTACGGTCCCACTGTATCTGAAGCTTAGAGGCTTTTCCTGGAAGCGTGGCATCAATGACTTCCTGACCGTGGTCAGTTCGTCTCGTCTCTCGGCCTTGAGGATCCGGATTTGCCTGAATCCTCAGCCTACTGACTTTCACCAGGACAACCAACGCCTGGCTCACCTAGCCTTCTCCGTCCCCCCATCGCAATACAGTGAGGTACGGGAATATTAACCCGTTTCCCATCGACTACGCCTTTCGGCCTCGCCTTAGGGGCCGACTCACTCTGCTCCGATTAACGTCGAACAGAAACCCTTGGTCTTCCGGCGGGGGAGTTTTTCACTCCCCTTGTCGTTACTCATGTCAGCATTCGCACTCGTGATACCTCCAGCAGACCTCTCGATCTCCCTTCATCGGCTTACACGACGCTCCTCTACCGCTCGTCATTCGACGAACCCGTAGCTTCGGTACCTGGTTTGAGCCCCGTTACATCTTCCGCGCAGGCCGACTCGACTAGTGAGCTATTACGCTTTCTTTAAAGGATGGCTGCTTCTAAGCCAACCTCCTAGCTGTCTGAGCCTTCCCACCTCGTTTCCCACTTAACCAGGATTTCGGGACCTTAGCTGACGGTCTGGGTTGTTTCCCTTTTCACAACGGACGTTAGCACCCGCTGTGTGTCTCCCACGCGTCACTCACCGGTATTCGGAGTTTGCCTCGGGTTGGTAAGTCGGGATGACCCCCTAGCCGAAACAGTGCTCTACCCCCGGCGGTGCTACGTGAGGCGCTACCTAAATAGCTTTCGAGGAGAACCAGCTATCTCCGGGCTTGATTAGCCTTTCACTCCGATCCACAAGTCATCCAAATCTTTTTCAACAGATCCTGGTTCGGTCCTCCAGTTGATGTTACTCAACCTTCAACCTGCTCATGGATAGATCGCCCGGTTTCGGGTCTATTCCCAGCGACTGGTCGCCCAGTTAAGACTCGGTTTCCCTACGCCTCCCCTATTCGGTTAAGCTCGCCACTGAAAATAAGTCGCTGACCCATTATACAAAAGGTACGCGGTCACAGAACGTGTCTGCTCCCACTGCTTGTACGCATACGGTTTCAGGATCTATTTCACTCCCCTCTCCGGGGTTCTTTTCGCCTTTCCCTCACGGTACTGGTTCACTATCGGTCAGCCAGGAGTATTTAGCCTTGGAGGATGGTCCCCCCGTCTTCAGTCAAGGTTTCTCGTGCCCCGACCTACTCGATTTCACATGATCAGATTTTCGACTACGGGGCTATCACCCACTATGGCCGCGCTTCCCAACGCGTTCGTCTAATCCGTCACATGCTTAAGGGCTGGTCCCCGGTCGCTCGCCGCTACTGGGGGAATCTCGGTTGATTTCTTTTCCTCAGGGTACTTAGATGTTTCAGTTCCCCTGGTTCGCCTCCCACCACCTATGGATTCAGTGTGGGATACCCAGCTTATGCTGGGTGGGTTTCCCCATTCAGAGATGCCCGGGTCACAGGTTGTTTGCCACCTCGCCGAGCCTTATCGCAGGCTTCCACGTCTTTCATCGCCTCTGGCTGCCTAGGCATCCACCGTATGCGCTTCATCGCTTGACCATATAACCCCAAAGGGTCTGGTCCGCGATGACACACGACATTGCCGGATACGCTTGAGACGTATCTCGTGCTCTTTCCTTGCGGAAAGAACGTTTGTCAGCATGATTCACATTGTTAAAGAGCAGACTGTCAATCGACAGTCATAAACCTGACATCCGGTGATGCGATGCTGGCTTATGACTGCGGATCCGATCAGCGAAGACTGTGGGGAAGATGGTGGAGCCAAGCGGGATCGAACCGCTGACCTCCTGCGTGCAAGGCAGGCGCTCTCCCAGCTGAGCTATGGCCCCTCTGATTCCCATACGCGACATGGGGAAATTTTATTCAGGACAAGGCGTTTTGCGGCGACGCATAACCTGCCATGCGAGTCACAAAACAACGCGGTACTGGATAAAATCTGGTGGGTCTGGGCAGATTTGAACTGCCGACCTCACCCTTATCAGGGGTGCGCTCTAACCAACTGAGCTACAGACCCAACACCATTTCTCTCGCTGGCTGAGCGAGGCCGGCTTGCCGACCTCACCCTCCTGTCCATAAAGGTCAGGGGGCGCACTCCAACCAACTGAGCGAAAACCCTAGGGTCACGCTGGGCCTATACCCAAACAGTCTTTTGCTCTGGTCGATCAGGTAATTCATTGTGGGCACTTGCCGACAGTCGGCGACATATCGGTAAGGAGGTGATCCAGCCGCAGGTTCCCCTACGGCTACCTTGTTACGACTTCACCCCAGTCATGAACCACACCGTGGTGATCGCCCTCCGAAGTTAGGCTAACCACTTCTGGTGCAGTCCACTCCCATGGTGTGACGGGCGGTGTGTACAAGGCCCGGGAACGTATTCACCGTGACATTCTGATTCACGATTACTAGCGATTCCGACTTCACGGAGTCGAGTTGCAGACTCCGATCCGGACTGAGACCGGCTTTTCGGGATTGGCTCCACCTCGCGGCTTCGCAACCCTTTGTACCGGCCATTGTAGCACGTGTGTAGCCCTACTCGTAAGGGCCATGATGACCTGACGTCGTCCCCACCTTCCTCCGGTTTGTCACCGGCAGTCTCCCTAGAGTTCCCGACCGAATCGCTGGCAAATAGGGACAAGGGTTGCGCTCGTTACGGGACTTAACCCAACATTTCACAACACGAGCTGACGACGGCCATGCAGCACCTGTCTGTGCGTTCCCGAAGGCACCAAGGTATCTCTACCAAGTTCGCACGATGTCAAGAGTAGGTAAGGTTCTTCGCGTTGCATCGAATTAAACCACATGCTCCACCGCTTGTGCGGGCCCCCGTCAATTCATTTGAGTTTTAACCTTGCGGCCGTACTCCCCAGGCGGTCGACTTATCGCGTTAACTGCGCCACAAAGGTCACAAGGACCCCAACGGCTAGTCGACATCGTTTACGGCGTGGACTACCAGGGTATCTAATCCTGTTTGCTACCCACGCTTTCGCACCTCAGCGTCAGTGTCAGTCCAGAAGGCCGCCTTCGCCACTGGTATTCCTCCCGATCTCTACGCATTTCACCGCTACACCGGGAATTCTACCTTCCTCTCCTGCACTCTAGCCTGACAGTTCCGGATGCCGTTCCCAGGTTGAGCCCGGGGCTTTCACAACCGGCTTATCACGCCGCCTACGCGCGCTTTACGCCCAGTAATTCCGATTAACGCTCGCACCCTCCGTATTACCGCGGCTGCTGGCACGGAGTTAGCCGGTGCTTCTTCTGTGGGTGATGTCCTCCCTCGAAGGTATTAACCTCGAGGCTTTCTTCCCCACTGAAAGTGCTTTACAACCCGAAGGCCTTCTTCACACACGCGGCATGGCTGGATCAGGCTTTCGCCCATTGTCCAATATTCCCCACTGCTGCCTCCCGTAGGAGTTCGGGCCGTGTCTCAGTCCCGATGTGGCTGATCATCCTCTCAGACCAGCTACGGATCGCGGCCTTGGTGAGCCATTACCTCACCAACTAGCTAATCCGACATAGGCTCATCCGATAGCGCAAGGTCCGAAGATCCCCTGCTTTCTCCCGTAGGACGTATGCGGTATTAGCCTGAGTTTCCCCAGGTTATCCCCCACTACCGGGCAGATTCCTATGCATTACTCACCCGTCCGCCGCTCGACGCCTGGAAGCAAGCTTCCATCGTTTCCGCTCGACTTGCATGTGTTAGGCCTGCCGCCAGCGTTCAATCTGAGCCATGATCAAACTCTTCAGTTTAAGATCATAAGTGCTTGAAGCAGCACCAAACTTGACTCAAGGTTCAAACGTTCTCAAATAGACCCGAAGATCTATGACGAGTCGCTTGCCTTGATGGTTCAATGATATGAATCACCGAGCCATCGACAAGCGCCCACATGAATTACCTGATCGATTGTTAAAGAGCGGCTTCGACCCTTTCGAGTGAAGCGTCTCGCTTGCTGCCGACCGAAGCGAACTCCGTCTCGTCAGCGCCCTGCGAGGAAGGCGTATTCTACCGTTTCGCCTGGCGGTGTCAAGCGGTGTTTGGCGAAGCGTGCTTGCCGTGACTGCTGACTGCCCCGCCCCTCGAGGCGGCTGCGAAACCGTGGCGGGCATTCTACCGAATGCGCGGTGATTGTCAATTGGAATGTTTCGAAGCGATGCAACTTGTTTCGAAAAAAATCCATGCAGAACAATCACTTCTGCCACTTCCACCGCCTGCAACGTTTGCTCGTCGCCGGCAGCGGATGCGTACTTTACGGCTTTCCCGGGTGGGGTGCAAGCCCCTACAGAGAAAAATGTAGTCCTATTACACCACCGGCGCCATGATTCTTTCCGCCAGCCTGCCGCCTCCCCGCCGTCAGATCACCAGAAGGTCCATGAAGCGATGGACAGGGGTCGCCTGCAGACGCTGTCCGTCCTGGCAAAGTGCCAGTATCTGCTCGCAGCGGGAACGCGGGAAGCGCGTCTCGAGGTTGCGCCGGAATTTGGCCTCCAGCACCGGAATACCCTCACCACGACGCCGGCGATGACCGATGGGATACTCCACGGCGACCTGCTCGGTAGCGGTGCCATCGGTGAAGAAGATCTGGATGGCGTTGGCGATGGAGCGCTTTTCGGGGTCCAGGTAGTCGCGGGTATAGCGGGGCTCCTCGACCACCTCCATCTTGCTGCGCAACGTATCGAGCTCGGGGTGCGAGGCATGAAAGTCATCCTCGTAGTGCTCGGCGGTCAGCTCACCCAGCATCAACGGCACGGCGATCATGTACTGCAGGCAATGGTCACGATCCGCCGGGTTGGCCAGGTCTCCCTCCTTGGAGATGATGCGGATAGCCGACTCATGGGTGGTGATGACGATGCGTTCGATCTCGTCGAGGCGCCCCTTCACCCGGGGATGCAGGGTCACCGCCGCCTCACAGGCCGTCTGGGCATGGAACTCCGCCGGGAAGGAGAGCTTGAAGAGAATGTTCTCCATCACGTAGCTACCGAACTCACGCTGGAAACGAAAGCGGCGCTCTCCCTCGGGCTTGGTGGCCAGGTCACGATTGGTATGACTGAACAGCACGTCATAGAAGCCCCACTGGGGGGCGCTCAGGGCACCGGGCACACCCATCTCGCCGCGCAGGGCGATATCCGCCAGGCGCACTGCCCGGGAGGTAGCGTCCCCCGCCGCCCAGCTCTTGCGTGAACCAGCGTTCGGTGCGTGACGATAGGTACGCAGGCTCTGACCATCGACCCAGGCATGGGAGAGCGCCGCGAGCAGCTGCTCGCGATCGGCACCGAGCAGCTTCGCCGCCACCGCCGTGGAAGCCACCTTGACCAGTACCACATGGTCGAGCCCCACCCGGTTGAAGGAGTTTTCCAGCGCCAGCACCCCCTGGATCTCGTGAGCCATGATCATCGCCTCGAGGACGTCACGCATCGTGAGTGGTGCCTCGCCCTGGGCGACCCGTTTCTGGGCGAGGTGATCGGCCACGGCGAGGATGGCGCCGAGGTTGTCCGAGGGGTGCCCCCACTCGGCCGCCAGCCAGGTGTCGTTATAGTCGAGCCAGCGCACGATGGCCCCGACATCCCAGGCCGCCTTGACCGGGTCCAGCCGGAAGGAAGTGCCTGGCACCCTGGCACCATGAGGCACTACGGTGCCCTCCACCAGGGGCCCCAGATGCTTGGTGCACTCCGGAAAGCGCAGCGCCAGCAGGCCGCAACCCAGAGTATCCATCAAGCAGAGCCTGGCGGAATCCCAGGCCTCATCGCTCTCGATCCGGCTATTCAACATATAGTCGGCGATCTTCTGCAGTTCGGCGTCATAGTCGGGCCGTACATTGGCTTCCACAGTACTCATCTCGACCTCCTCGGGTATCGATAGTGGCTACCCCACTATAGAAGACGTACCGGGCCTTTGAACTGCACCCCGAAGGTTGGATTGAGTGTCCAACTTGCGAGGCGCAGTTCAAATCTTCGGGATGTTTCTTATGGCTTACCGCTAACGGTTCCCGGGTTCTATTGAAGCATTGCTTCAATAGAACCCGGGTTCGCCTTCCGGCCGGGTCTTGAAGCGCCGGTGCAGCCACAGGTACTGCTCGGGGTGCTTGCGGATTGCCGCCTCGATCACCGCATTGATGCGCGTGGCGTCGGCCACCTCATCGCCGCTGGGGAAATCCGCGAGCGGCGGCAGGTATTCGAGGGTATAGGTGCGGCCGTCCAGGTTGCGGTGAAAGACCAGTGGAATCACGGCTGCCCCGGTCATGCGGGCGATGCGCGCGGTCATCTTCACCGTGGCGGCCTGGATGCCGAAGAAGGGGGCGAAGACGCTGGCGTCGCGGCCGAAGTCCTGATCCGGCGAATACCAGACCGCATGGCCGGCCTTGATCCGGCGTACCACGCCGCGCAGGTCATAACGATCGAGTACCGCATCGAAGTAGGGCGCGCGGGCATGCCCCATGAAGCGGGCGAAGAGAGGATTGTCGTGGGGGCGCTGCACGGCATCGGCGCGGAAGTAGAGCGAATGCAGGGCGGCTCCCAGGTCCAGGGTCGAGAAATGCACGCCGAGGATCAGTGCGCCCTTGCCCGCCGCCTGCAGCCGGGCGCGGTGCTCCTGGCCCTTGAATACTACCCGATGACGAAGGTGCTCCGGGTCGCGACACCAGCCGGTCGCGGTCTCCATCAGACCGATGCCGTTGGCGATAAAGGTCTTCCTGACCAGTCGCCGCTGCTGGTCGTCATCGAGCTCCGGGAAGCACAGCCTGAGGTTGGTCTCGGTGATATGCCGACGCCGCCCGGCGAGGCGCAGCGCCGCCAGCCCGATCAGCTTGCCGATCCACAGCTTGAGCCGCCAGGGCAGCCAGGCTGCCAGGTACATGGCCCCGATGGCCAGCCAGACATGCCAGTAGCGGGGATGGGCAAAATTCTGTCTCATGGGGACAGACCCCAATTAACGGACCGCTCCATGTGAACCCTCTCCTTCTACAAGGTTAATCGGGGTCTGTCCCCGGCTGTTCGTCCCCGACTGCTCCATGATACCGCCTCGGCACCCTTGGCAGCACCCCGGTGAGCAGGGTGTAGCTGATGGTATCGCAGTGTCGGGCCACCTCGTCCACCGGCAGCACCAGGCCGTTGGCCGCCCTGCCCCACAGCACGACCTCGCTGCCGATGTCGGCCTCGGGAATAGCGGTGATATCGACGGTGAGCATGTCCATGGAGACCTTGCCGGCGATGGCGGCGCGCTTGCCTGCCACCAGCACTGGCGTGCCATCCATGGCATGACGGTCGTAGCCATCACCGTAGCCACACGCCACCACACCGATGCGCGTGGGGCGCGGGGTGAGCCAACGCCCGCCGTAGCCCACCGGTTCGCCGGCGGGAAGCTCGCGCACGGCGATGATCGCCGAGCGCAGGGTCATCACCGGGGCAAGCCGGAAGGTCACGTCATTGGGAACCTCCAGCGGGTCGCTGCCGTAGAGCATTACGCCTGGGCGATTCCAGGCGCCGTGTGCCTCGGGGCGGGCCAGGGTCGCCGGCGAGTTGGCCAGGCAGAGCGGCGCACCCAGGCGCTGGGCCAGGGACTCGAGTCTCGCCATCTGGCGTTCGAAATAGCCGGTGTCCACCAGGTCGGCGGTGGCGAAGTGGCTCATCAGCTGCAAGTCGCAGGCGTGCCCCGGGGCAGCCAACAGGCGCTGCCATACCGCCTCGACACGCTCGGGAGAAAAGCCCAGGCGGTGCATGCCGGAATCCACCTTGACCCATACCGGGATCGGCTTCGCCGGGCGGTATGCCAGCAGCGCCTCCAGCTGCCAGTCGCTGTGCATCGCCATCCACAGACCCAGCGCTTCCACCCGGGCGAGCTCGTCGGCGGCAAAGATGCCCTCGAGCAGCACGATGGGGGCCGTGATACCCGCCTCGCGCAGGGTCACGGCCTCCTCGATGCAGGCCACCGCGAAGGCGGGAGCGACTCCTTCCAGGGCGCGCGCGCAGGCCACCGCACCATGGCCATAGGCGTCGGCCTTGATCACGGCGACACAGCGGCTCTCGGGAGCGCACTCACAGGCGAGACGGTAATTGTGGCGCAAGGCGTCGAGGTCGATCTCGGCGATCAGCGGCCGGGCCATGGCGGACTCCTGAACGGAAATGGATGGGAAAACCGGAGATTATCGTTGCAAGCGCGCGGCAAATCACGAAAAAAGCCACCATATGAATGGTAGCTTATCGCTGTTAATCACTAAATATGGCAAGAAATATGGCGAATCTTACGGCCCAAGACCACCCAGGACTATCAGGCGAAGATGGCATCCAGGCTGAGCCCCTGCTTCTCGAGCACCCGGCGCAGCTTCTTCAAGGCCTCGACCTGGATCTGGCGGACCCGTTCCCGGGTCAGGCCGATCTCCTCCCCCACCTGCTCGAGGGTGGCCGCCTCGTGGCCGCGCAGACCGAAGCGACGCACCACGACCTCGCGCTGCTTTTCGGTGAGTTCGGAGAGCCATTCGTCCACGAGCTGCTTGACGTCGCCGTCGAGCAGGCTCGACTCGGGGCCATGGTCGTTGTCGTCGGCCAGGGTCTCGATCAGCGGCTTGTCGCTGTCACCGCCCACCGGGTAGTCCACCGAGGAGATGCGCTCGTTGAGCCCCATCATTTTCTTGACAGCTTCCACCGGCTTGTCGAGGTGGTCGGCGATCTCCTCCGCAGTGGCCTCGTGATCGAGCTTCTGGGTCAGCTCGCGGGCCGCGCGCAGATAGATGTTGAGCTCCTTGACCACGTGGATGGGCAGGCGAATGGTGCGGGTCTGGTTCATCAGCGCCCGCTCGATGGTCTGGCGGATCCACCAGGTGGCATAGGTGGAGAAGCGGAAGCCGCGCTCGGGGTCGAACTTCTCCACGGCACGGATCAACCCGAGGTTACCCTCCTCGATCAAGTCGAGTAGCGAGAGGCCGCGGTTGAGGTAGCGCCTGGCGATCTTCACCACCAACCGCAGGTTGGACTCGATCATGCGCGAGCGGCCCAGCGGGTCGCCCTTCTGGGCCAGGCGGCCGTAGAAGACCTCCTCCTCGGGAGTCAGCAGCGGCGAGAAGCCGATCTCATTGAGGTAGATCTGGGTGGCGTCGAGGCTCTGGTGGCTGTAGCGGTCCTCGCGGGTCAGTGCCTTCTCGAAGGCCGCCTCGTCGTCACCCTCCGGCTCGTCGATGGCATCGACGATGTTGTTATCCTTCTCCTCGAGCGTGTCCAGATCCACATCCTGAAGGTCCCGTTCAAGCATGCTCATCGATGGCTACCCCGTACTTGCGTCCTGTCGCCGATGCCCTAGAGCATCGGCGAAACCGATTATTATTGTGTGACAGTCACGCCGGGACGTATCCAGCGGGGCGCGGCCTCAGCGTGAGGGCAGGTAGCCCAGGGGGTCCTGGGGTTGGCCATCCTTGCGCACCTCGAAATGCAGCCTGACGTCCTCGGCATCGCTGTCGCCCATGGTGGCAATCACCTCCCCAGCCTCGACCACGTCATTCTCGCTTACCCGCAGCGTGTCGTTGTGGGCGTAGGCACTCAGGAACTGGTCGTTATGCTTGAGCAGAATCAGCTTGCCGTAGCCCCTGACACCGCTGCCCGCATAAACCACGATCCCGGGCCCTGCCGCCTTGACAGGTTGCCCCTTTTGTCCGGCGATATCAATGCCGGCGGTAATCGCGCCACCATCGCCGAACTGACCGACCACATCGCCACTTGCCGGCCACTGCCAGGGCACCTCGGCGACCGGTGAATAGGTCCGCGAGCCGCGATCCACACCCTGGGTGCCGCCGGCAACGGCGGTGCCTGCATCGGCCTCGGTGGCCTCTTCACGCGGTGCCTGACTGGCCACTTCGCGGGCAGGTTCTTCCCGGTCAGCGGCCTCGGCCACTTCTGGGGCCTCACTCGCCTCGGCGACCTGCCCGGCCTCACCTTCGGCATCGCGCTCGCTACGCTCGGCCAGGTCTCGCTCGCTCAGGCTGCCATCGGCGCCGGGGCTATCCGGCGAGTAGACCGGTCCCGGACCACTGTCGTCGTCGGCAGCCGCCTGGGACACGTCCTCGCCGGCGGTGGCAGCGGCGCGATCGGCGCGGGACACGGTCTCGATCTCACCGCTGGGCAGCAGCCACTCCATGTCGCCGGAGTCGGCCTCGGCCTGGGCGCCGCCGAGCGGCGTGGCCACCGCCACGGCGCTTGCGCCGTCGTCAGTCGGCCGAGCCGCCGGCACTCCTCCGTCCGCCCCGCCTTCGAGCACCAGGCGCTGGCCCGGCTGGATCTCGTAGGGCGGGCCAATGCGGTTGAGTCGTGCCAGATCGCGGTAGTCCATGTCATGGCGCCAGGCGATGCCGTAGAGGGTATCGCCCCGCTCAACGGTATAGTGGCTCGCCCCGGAGTCCGAACGGCTCGCCGACAGATCGCGCACCGGCACCTGCCCCGGAGAGTCCTGCTGACTGGCACAACCGGCCATCGCCAGGGCCAGGCCCGAAATCATCAATACCTTACGCATCAGAGCCTTCCTCCTTGTTTGCCCCTTGAGAGCTTGCCCCTCGAGAGTCTGCCATATCAGGGCTTGCCCCATGTGAACGCTTCCCACGCATGGTTGCCGGGCGTCGCCCGGCGCGGTCGAGCAGCAGCACGCCGATCGCCCCCGCCAGCATCAGCGCCACCACGGCCACCAGTTGCGGGGCATCACCGGTGAGCAGGGCGTAGTCGCCCGGTGTCAGGTAGCGGTAGTCCAGTGGAATCATCTGTCCCTCCGGGCCGAGCTGGTAGCGTATCAGCTCTCGCCACGGCCAGAGTACCGGCAACGAACCGATGATGAAGCCCACCAGCAACTGCAGGGTACCGGTATGGAAGCGGTCGAGCAGCCAGGAGAGCAGCCGTGAAAAGGCGAACAGCCCGACGGCACAACCCAGCCCGAACAGCCCGATCAGCCCCAGGTCGAAGCCGCGGATGCCGTCCATCACGGTGCCATAGAGGCCCATGGTCAGCAGCAGGAAACTGCCCGAGACCCCGGGCAGGATCATGGCGCTGATGGCAATCGCACCGCCTACCAGCAACATCACCTCACGGCTGCCCAGCTCGGTCACCAGCGGCATCAGCGAGGGCAGGCCGTGGGCCAGCAGCAAGCCACCGACCAGCGGTAGGATATGCCACCAGCGCCAGTCGGCAGGATGTCGGCTGACCACCAGCGCCGAAGCCAGCACCAGCCCGAAGAAGAAGCCGTTGAGCAGCAGGGGGTGGGCCTCCATCAGCCACACCACCAGGTGAGCAACGCTGACCAGGCTGACGGCGATGCCCAGCAGCAGCGGCAGCAGGAAGGGCAGATTGAGATGGGCCACCAGGCCAGCACTCCCGCCCCGGCGCCAGGCGCCGAAGGCGCTGGGCCCGAACTGCTTGATGGTATGGATCAACTCCTCGTAGATGCCTGTGATAAAGGCGATGGTGCCACCGGAAACGCCGGGGACCGCGTCGGCGGCGCCCATGCCGGCGCCCCTGAGGATGATACCGAGGTATCGCTTCAACAGCGGACTCCTTTCAACGAATGACGCCCTCGAGTAGCGGCACAAAGCGCACCGGCTCCAGCCGTCGCTGCTCGAACTTGTTGTCCTGGCGCTGGATACGCGTCAGCCACTGGCGGCCGCGAGCATCGGACAGCGGGGTAATCAGCACGCCACCCTCGGCGAGCTGGGCGAGCAGCGCTGCCGGCAGCTCGCTGGCACAGGCGGTCAGCAGGATGACGTCGAAGGGCGCGGCCTCGTCCCAGCCATGACCGCCGTCAGCGAGGCGCAAGTGAGCATTGTGCACGCCCAGCAGACGCAGCCGCTCGGCGGCGCGACGGTGCAAGGCATTGATCCGTTCGATGGACCAGAGTTCCGGCACCAGCCGCGAGAGGACCAGGGTCTGGTAGCCGGAGCCGGTGCCGATCTCCAGCACTCGCTGTGGCGATGCCTGCAGCACCAGTTCGGTCATGCGCGCCACCATCCACGGCTGGGAGAGAGTCTGGCCATGGCCGATGGGCAGAGAGGTATCCTCGTAGGCGCGGTGGGACAACGCCTCGTCCAGAAACAGGTGGCGAGGCTCACGGCCGAGGGTCTCGAGCACCCGAGGATCGCGGATGCCCTGGGCAACCAGGCGTTCCAGCATCCGGTCGCGGGTACGCTGGGAGGTCATGCCCACCCCGCGCACCAGCTCGGCCAGGCGTTCAGGTGAGTGCATCCAGCCAGCCCTTTACATCCGCGATAGCCGCATGCCGGGTGAGGTCGGTCTGCAGCGGGGTAATGGAAACGAAGCCAGCCTCCACAGCGGCGAAGTCGGTATCGGTGCCATCGTCGGCGTTCGCGCCCACGGCGGCGATCCACCAGCGCACCCGACCACGGGGATCGCGTACCTCCTGGGGCCGTGCCGCGGGACCGCGATAGCCCAGGCGGGTCACCCGGAAACCCTGGATCTCGTCCCAGGGCAGGTCAGGCACATTGACATTGATCAGGCTGCGCGGCGGCAGCGAGAGCTGTTCCGCGGCCCCCACCAGGCTCGCCGCCACCCGGCCGGCCGTCTCGAAGTGGCGATGGCCCACCAGCGACATGGCGATGGCCGTCATGCCCAGGTTGCGCCCCTCCATGGCGGCGGCGACAGTGCCGGAGTAGAGAACGTCATCGCCCAGGTTGCCGCCATGATTGATGCCCGAGATCACCAGGTCGGGCTTCTCGTTCCAGACGCCGTTGACACCCAGGTAGACACAATCCGCCGGCGTGCCATCCACGCTGTAGAAGCCGTTGTCCAGCGCCGACATCGCCAGCGGGCGGGTCAGGGTCAGTGAGTTGCTGGCCCCGCTCTTGTCGCGGTCCGGCGCCACCACACGCAGTTTGGCATGAGGGGCCAAGGCATCGTGCAGGGCGCGCAGTCCGGGGGCATGCACGCCATCATCATTGGAGAGCAGCAGTCGGCGCATCTGGAATCCTCGCGTAGGCGCACCCGTCACAGGGTCGGGTGCGCGATCAATTCTCGAAGTACTGCGGTAGCGAAGGCGCCGCGGGGCAGCGTAAAGGCGAGCCACAGCTCGCCTTCACCGCGCTCGAGGCTCGCCTCCACCAGGCGCAGGCGCAGCGGCCGACGCCCCAGACGCACGCCGGCCGCCTCGAGGCCTGCGCACAGCGCCGGGAAGCGGTTGGCCAGGCGCACCTCGCGAGCCAGCGCCTCCCCCCTCGCCACCGACACCCCGGTGCCCCACAGCACGCCACTCGGGTGCAGGTCGAGGCGCGCCGCGCGGTCCTCGAGCCCGGCATCGAGCGACTCGACGGTGAACTGGCTGGCGGTGCCGTCGAGGTTGGCCACCTCACCCGCCAGCAGTCGGTCCCAGCCGCCCTCGTGGATACGCTCGGCAAGCTGCTCGTTGAACAGGAAGCTACGCGCCGCCGAGAGCAACATGCCGTCGCGGTCATCGCGCTTGCGCCAGCCGCGGGCCAGCAGTGAGCGGGCGCGCAGCAGGTTACGCCCGTCCGGCCCGAAGCGCTGCGGGCCAAAATAGTTGGCTACCCCACGCTCGAGCAGGCGCTCCCAGCGAGCCGCGAAGGCAGCGTCGCTCACGACCGGCCCGGTCAGGCGCAGCCGGAAGCGATTGGCTCGATGCACGCCGCGCTTGAGCTTGCGCGGATGGCGCGCCATCTCCAACACCCGCACACCACTCGCAGCCAGGGCCTCGCGCAATCCCGCCGGCGCCTCGCGGCCCGGCAGCTGCACCGATAGCCACTGGCGGGTCACCGCGACCCGGTCCTTCATTCCCGAGTAGCCCACCGCCCGCGGCGAGGCTTCACATAGCCGTGCAAGCTCCTTCACCGCCATGGCGGTGGTCAGGCCGCGCTTCTCGATATAGAGCCAGAGATGTTCGCCCTCCCCCTCGGGGGTGAAATCGAGCACCTCCTCGACCATGAAGTCCTCGGGGCGCGCCCGGTAGTCCCCGGCCACTGGTGGACCAAGCTCGGCATCGAGCACCCGCGGCCAGGCCGGCGGCCAGTCGATGGCATCGACCCGAGGTTGTGTAGCGGTATCACTCACCGGCGTTCGCCCGACTGTCCTAAAATCGTCCCCGAGACCGGCAGCAGCAGCACTACCGCCGCGGCGGCAATGCCCTCGCCACGGCCGGTAAAGCCCAGACGCTCGGTGGTGGTGGCCTTGACGTTGACGGCTCCGCGCCCGACCCCCAGGTCAGCGGCAATATTGGCCGCCATCGCCTCGATATGGCGAGCCATCCTGGGCGCCTGGGCCATCAGGGTGGCATCGAGATTACCGACCCGATAGCCGGCCGCCTGCACCAGGGCCACCACGCGGCGCAGTAGATCGCGACTATCGGCGCCCTCCCAGGCCGGGTCGGTATCGGGGAAGTGCCGCCCGATATCGCCCAGCGCACAGGCGCCCAGCAGGGCGTCGCTGATGGCATGCAGCAGTACATCGCCATCGGAGTGTGCGACAAAGCCGCGCTCGAAGGGGACGGCAACGCCGCCGATCATCAGGTGGTCGCCCTCGCCGAAGCGGTGGACATCGAAACCATGGCCGATTCGCATCATCTCTCCGCAACGCCCGCCGGCGTCGTCTCGCTGTACGCCGAGGCCTGGGCGGCCAGGATCATGCCGGCCAGGGCCAGGTCCTCGGGATGGGTGATCTTGAGGTTGTCGCGACGTCCGGGCACCAGCCGCGGTGCCTGGCCCAGGGCTTCCACCGCGGAGGCCTCGTCGGTGACCGCCACGCCGGACGCCGCGGCGTCTCGCAGCGCCCGTAGCAGCAGGCCGTAGCGAAAGCCCTGGGGCGTATAGGCGTGCCAGAGGCCCGCGCGGGGCTCGGTAAGGGCGACCCGACCGTTGCCGTCGTCGCGCTTCATGGTGTCGGCCACCGGCGCTGCCAGCAGCCCACCTACCGGATCGTCTGCCAGGACGCGCATCAGCCGACCCAGGTCCGCCACGCTGACGCAGGGACGCGCCACGTCATGGACCAGCACCAGGTCGTCGCCATGGGCCTCGGACGCGATGGCGGCCAGGGCGTTGGCCACGGAGTCGGCGCGCTCGACGCCCCCGGGCACCCGGCGCCAGTCGGCGAAGGGTACCCAGGCGGGGTCGAACCAGCCATCATCGGGATCCAGGCAGAGGCAGAGCCTGGCCTCGGGCAGGGCGGCGTGCAGCCGTACCAGCGTATGAGCCAACACCGGGCTCCCCCGCAGCGACAGGTACTGCTTGGGGCGATCCGCGCCCATGCGCCGCCCCCGCCCCGCCGCCGGCACCACCAGCCAGGGAGCCGCACTCACCGGCTCGCCCCCAGGCGTGCGGCGGGCACCGGGTTGACCACCGGCGAGGCCTCCACCGTCACATCGGGCACCCAGAAGAACTGCTCGTCGGTGCGTACCATGCCGATGTCGCTGCGCGCGCGCTCCTCGATGGCGTCGAGGCCGGTCTTGAGGTCGAGCACTTCGGCGGCCAAGCGCGCGTTGCGGTCACGCAGCGGCTGGTTGGCCGCCTCGAGCGTCGCCACTCGCTGGCGCACCTCGCGCAGTTCCTCGATACCACCCTGGCCGAGCCACAGCCGATACTGCAGCAGCGCCACCAGGATCGCCAGCGCCAGCGCCAACCCCTTGAGCATGGAGCCTTCCCGTTACGTCGTTACGATGGCGCGTATTATGCCATCTTCATTGCTCGCCGGCAGGACCAATCTTCGCCTCATCGCGAAACGGCAGCGCCTGCTCGGCGGCCCGGCAGTAGGCACGCACCTGCACTCGCTCCTCAGCGCAGAAACGCGCCACGGCGTCGCGCAGGCGCGGGTCGGCGATATGGTGCAGGGAGGTGAGCAGGCGCGGCGCGAAGCCCCGGGCGAGCTTGTGCTCCCCCTGGGTGCCCGGGTCGAAGGTGGCAAGCCCCCGGGCCAGGCAGTGCTCGATGCCCTGGTAGTAGCAGGCTTCGAAGTGCAGGCAGTCGGCCATCACCTCGCTGCCCCAGTAGCGGCCGAAGAGGGTGCGCGCGCCCTGCAGGCAGAGGGCCGCGGCCACCGGCGTGCCTTCGAGCCGCGCCTGGACCAGCAGCAGGCTCTCGGGCATCGAGGCATGCAGGCGGCGGAAGAAGTCCAGGTTGAGGTAGCCGTGGCGGCCGCGCTCCAGGTAGGTGATCTCGTAGCAGCGGAAGAAGTGCTCGAGGGCCGCCTCGTCGATGGCCTCCCCCTCCAGGCGGTGCAGGGTCAGCCCCTGGTCGGCGACGATGCGCCGCTCCCGGCGGATCGCCTTGCGCCGCTTCGAGGTCATGGCGGCCAGGAAGCCGGCGAAGTCGCCATACCCATGATCGCACCACTGGAACTGCACCCCGTGGCGCGCCAGCAGTTCCGGCCGCGCCGCCTGCCACTCGGCCACCTCGGCCTCCTCGGCGAACAGCAGGTGCCAGCTCGAGAGCTCGCCTATCTCCTGGTCATTGGTCAGCTCCCAGGCATCGGCCAGGGCCGCGCGGGCCGCGCGCGGCTCGACCCCCGGCGCCAGGGCCAGCCGCGGGCCGGGCGCCGGGGTGTAGGGAATCGCCGTCAGCGCCTTGGGGTAGTAGCGTCCACCGGCGCGCTCCCAGGCATCGGCCCAGGCCCAGTCGAAGACGTATTCACCGAAGGAGTGGTGCTTGTGGTAGAACGGCATGATGCCGACCAGAGACTGACCCTGCCACAGCGTCTGGTGACGGGGCACCCAGCCAGTGGCCGGGCCCACCGAACCGCTGGCCTCCAGGGCGTGCAGGAACTCGTGGCGCAGGAACGGATGATCGTCGCCGACCAGGGCGTTCCAGTCGCTGGCGGACACCGCCTCCATGGCGGGCAGGGTCTGACGCGTCAGCATGGTCATGCAGTCACTCCGTTCATGGGGCGTCGTGGTGCCTTCCCCTGGCGGCGAGATGGCGCCACCATTGTGCCCAGACCACGATCGACCTTCCATCTCCGCAAACAGGATCTCAGCATGCGCGATGCCCATGATCTAGAGGCCCACCTCGACGCCCAGCGCCGCGCCTTCAACGCGGCCCCCTACCCGAGCCTCGCCACCCGCCGCGAGCGGCTGGCGCGGCTTGCCACCCTGACCCGCCGCCACCGCAACGAGATCGCCGAGGCCATCAACAAGGACTTCGGCCAGCGCGCCGAGATGGAGACCCGCCTGGCCGAGGTGGCCACCATCCTCCAGGGGGCCGGATACGCCCGGCGCAGGCTGCGCCGCTGGATGCGCCCCAGCCGCCAGCCGGTCGGCTGGCGGCTGCAGCCGGCCCGCGCCCGGGTACACAGCCAGCCGCTGGGCGTGGTGGGCATCATCTCACCCTCCAACTATCCGTGGAGCCTCGCCTGGCTACCCGCCATCGATGCCCTGGCCGCCGGCAACCGGGTGATGATCAAGCCCAGCGAACACACCCCAGCCACCTCGGCGCTGATGGCGCGCCTGGCGGCTCGCTATTTCGAAGCGGAGGAGCTCTGCGTGGTGGAGGGTGATGCCGAGGTGGCCCGCGCCTTCGCCGCCCTGCCCTTCGACCACCTGCTGTTCACCGGCGGCGGGCGCATCGGCCGCGAGGTGGCCCGGGCCGCCGCCGCCAACCTGACCCCCATCACCCTGGAGCTCGGCGGCAAGACGCCGGCCATCGTCGCCGACGACGCCGACCTGACCCGCGCCGCCGAGCGCATCGCCTTCGGCAAGTGGCTCAACGCCGGCCAGACCTGTATCGCCCCGGACCACGTGCTGGTCGAGGCCTCCCGGCTCGGCGACTTCATCGAGGCGATGCGCAAGGCGGTGAAGACGTTCTACCCCCGGGGCACCGCCAGCGAGGACTACACGGCCGTGCTGGGGAGCCACCAGCGGGCGCGGCTCGAGGCGACGCTGGAGGAGGCCCGCGACCACGGCTGCCGGGTGATCGCCCTGGGCGAGCGCGTCGAGCTGCCGGGGGGCGGGGTCAAGCTGCCGCCGACCCTGGTGATCGACCCCCACGAGGGCCTGTCGCTGATGCGCGAGGAGATCTTCGGCCCCTGGCTGCCGATCGTCGGCGTGCGCGACCTCGACGCCGCCATCGACCATGTCAACGCCGGCCCCCGTCCGCTGGCGCTCTACGCCTTCACCGACGATGCCGGGCGGCGCCGGCAGGTGCTGGAGACCACCCACTCCGGCGGCGTGGTCTTCAACGACACCCTCTGGCACAACGCCGTGCCGGCACTGCCCTTCGGCGGCGTGGGCGAGAGCGGCATGGGGGCCTACCAGGGCGAGGCCGGCTTCCTGCGCTTCAGCCTGGAGCGCAGCGTCTTCCTCCAGGCGCGGCGCAGTGCCGTGGGGCTGCTGAATCCCCCCTACCGCCGCTGGCTGCTCAGGCTGCTGGGGCTCTAGCCGGAGGCGTCGCCAGCCAAGAACCTAAGGTAATAAAACTACAAATATTCCAAGACTCCGGCTAGAATGGCGAGGAATCCGGATATAATTTTGGTAAACTTACCAAACACGCCACAAGAGACCGAGGTGCCCCATGGCCACGCCGACCCCCGAACTGAACGCCACCGTCGCCGATGTTACCCGACGCATCCGCGAGCGCTCCGCCGAGCGCCGCGCCCTCTACGAGGCGCGCATGGCCGACCAGCATCGGCGCGGCGTACATCGCGGCGAGCTCTCCTGCGGCAACCTGGCCCACGGCTTCGCCGCCTGCGGCGCGGAGGACAAGGGCCGCCTCAAGCTGATGAACAGCGCCAACCTGGGGGTCGTCTCCTCCTACAACGACATGCTCTCCGCCCACCAGCCGCTTGCGGCCTTCCCCGCGACCATCAAGGCCGCCGCCCGCGCCATGGGCGGCACCGCCCAGTTCGCCGGCGGCGTGCCGGCCATGTGCGACGGGGTGACCCAGGGCCAGCCCGGAATGGAGCTGTCGCTCTTCTCCCGGGAGGTGATCGCCATGGCCACCGCCGTGGCGCTCTCCCACAACATGTTCGACGCCGCCCTCTACCTGGGGGTCTGCGACAAGATCGTTCCTGGCCTGTTCATCGGCGCGGCGCGCTTCGGCCACCTGCCGGCGCTGTTCGTGCCTGCCGGCCCCATGGAGAGCGGCCTGCCCAACAAGGAGAAGGCGCGCATCCGTCAGCTCTACGCCGAGGGCAAGGTGGGCCGCGACGAGCTGCTCGAGGCGGAGTCCGCCTCCTACCACAGCCCCGGCACCTGCACCTTCTACGGCACCGCCAACTCCAACCAGCTGATGATGGAGATGATGGGCCTGCACCTGCCCGGCGCCTCCTTCGTCAACCCGGGCACGCCGCTGCGCGAGGCGCTGACCCGCTACGCCGCCGAGCAGGCGATCCGCAACACCGAGGTCGGCGGCGACTACCGTCCCTTCTACCAGCAGATCGACGAGCGCGCCATCGTCAACGCCATGGTCGGCCTGCTGGCCTCCGGCGGCTCCACCAACCACACCCTGCACCTGGTGGCCATGGCCGCCGCGGCGGGCCTCACCATCACCTGGGACGACTTCACCGCCCTCTCCGCGGTGACCCCCAGCCTGACCCGCATCTACCCCAACGGCCAGGCCGACGTGAACCATTTCCAGGCCGCGGGCGGCATGAGCCTGCTGATTCGCGAGCTGCTCGGCGCCGGGCTGATCCATGGCGACATCCCCACGGTGTTCGGCAGCGACCTGACCGCCTACACCCGGGAGCCCTTCCTCGAGGACGGGCAGCTGACCTGGCGCGAGGGCCCCACCGAGAGCCTCGACCGGGACGTGCTGCGCGGCGTGGCCGCCCCCTTCGCCCCCACCGGCGGCCTCACCGTGCTGGACGGCAACCTGGGCCGAGGGGTGATCAAGGTCTCGGCAGTGGCCGAGGAGCACCGGAGTGTCGAGGCCCCGGCGCGGATCTTCGAGGACCAGAACGAGCTCAAGGCGGCCTTCGAGGCCGGCGAGCTGGATCGCGACGTGGTAGTGGTGGTGCGCTACCAGGGCCCCAAGGCCAACGGCATGCCGGAGCTGCACAAGCTCACCCCCTATCTCGGCGTGCTCCAGGACCGCGGCCACAAGGTGGCGCTGGTCACCGACGGGCGCATGTCCGGGGCCTCAGGCAAGGTGCCGGCGGCCATCCACATGACCCCTGAGGCCCTGGACGGCGGCCCCCTGGCGAGGCTGCGCGATGGCGATATCGTCCGCCTGGACGCCAATGCCGGCACCCTCGAGGTCAAGGTGGACGCCCACGCCTGGGCCGAACGCGAGGTCGGCGAGCCGCATCTCGACCACTACCACGTGGGCCTGGGCCGCGAGCTGTTCGCCGGCTTCCGCCACCTGGCCAGCGGCTCCGAGCAGGGCGCCTCGGTGTTCGGCGGCTTCGAGGCCGACGACCTGGCCCGCCAGGCCGGCCAGATCCACGACGAGGATGCCTGAGGGCCCACGGCAATGACACGACCCGCACTTATCGGGGACATCGGCGGCACCAACGCGCGCTTCGCCCTGGTGACCCCGGGCGGCTTCGCGCCCCACGACATCCTGAGCCTGCCCTGCGCCGACTACCCCGGCCTGGTGGAGGCGGTACGCGACTACCTGGCACGGGTCGGCGCCACCGGCGACGGGGCCCCGCGCGAGGCCTGCCTGGCCTTCGCCTGCCCGATCCGCGGCGACCGGGTCACCATGACCAACAACCCCTGGTCCTTCTCCCGGGCCGAGGTCCAACAGGCGCTTGGTCTCTCGCTCTTCAAGGTGATCAACGACTTCACCGCCCAGGCGCTGGGCGTACCCCACCTGGGTGAGGAAGACCTGGTCGAGGTGCAGCCCGGCGAGGCGATCCCCCACGCGGCCCGGCTGGTGATCGGCCCCGGCACCGGCCTCGGCGTGGCCGGGCTCTTCCCCGGCCGCCACGCCTGGATCCCGCTGCCCACCGAGGGGGGCCACGTCACCTTCGCCCCCACCGACGAGCGCGAGCAGAACCTCCTGCGCCACTTCCGCAACCGCTACGGCCGGGTCAGCGTGGAGCGCCTGCTGTGCGGCCAGGGACTGCTGGACCTCTACCTCGCCCACTGCTCGCTCAAGGGCGCCAACCCCGTGCACACCACCCCCGCCGAGGTCACCGCAGCGGCCGACAGCGACCCGCTGGCCCGAGATACCCTGCTGCGTTTTCTCAAGATCCTCGGCGACGTCTGCGGTGACGCCGCCCTGATGCTGGGCGCCCGCGGCGGGGTCACCCTGTGCGGCGGCATCCTGCCCCGGCTGCGGGAGTGGCTGCCGCGGAGCCGCTTCTGCGAGGCCTTCGCCGCCAAGGGGCGCATGGGCCCCTACACGGCGGCGATCCCCGTGCACCTGGCCACCGCGCCCTGGCCGGGGCTGCTGGGCGCCGCCGAGGCCCTGCATAATCCAGAGGTCAAATGAATCGACGGAAGAAGTCGAGTAACGCGACGGAAGAGGTCGAATGATGATTCCGCAAAGCCTGCGAACCCTGCTCGACGAGACCCGCGGTCGACGCCGCGCCGAATGGGCCGGCCGCGAGGTGTGGCTGGCCAACGAGGGCTGGGGGGAGCTGGCCGTCTCGCTCCAGGGCGCCCAGGTCCTTCACTTTCAACCTGCGGAGCGTGACGGCGACGGCTGGCTGTGGGTGACGCCGACGCCCCAGGCCCTGCCCGGAGCGATCCGCGGGGGCATCCCGCTCTGCTGGCCCTGGTTCGCCGACGACCGCTATGCTGACGAGTCGCCGGACCGCTCGGGCCCCTTCCATGGCCCGGCGCGCAAGGCCGACTGGCGGCTGGATGCGGTGGATGACCACGAGGAGGGCGTGGAGCTGCACCTCTCGCCCGAGGGGCGCCTGCATACCCAGCTGGCGCCGCGGCTGGTGGTCCAGGCCAATGCCCGCCGCCTCCACCTGGAGCTGATCACCGAGCACGTCGGCGAGACGCCGGTGAAGATCAGCGGCGCCCTGCACAGCTACCTGGCCGTGGGCGACGCCTTCGCCTGCCGCGTCGAAGGGCTGGCCGGTGCCCGCTACCTGGACAAGCTGGCCGGCTTCGCCGAACACGATCAGCAGGGCGAGCTCGGCGTGCGCGGCGGGCTCGACCGCATCTACCACAGCAACGCCGAGCTGGTCCTGGACGACGGCTCGCGCCGCCTGCGCATCGCCCGCCAGGGCAGCGACTCGGCGGTGATCTGGCACCCCGGCGAAGCGCTGCCCGACGACACCCCCGCCGAGGCCGCCCGCCGCTTCCTCTGCGTGGAGTCCGCCAATACCCGCCTCGACCCGGTGTGGCTCGTCCCCGGCGCCCAGCACCTGCTGGGCACCACCCTCAGCCTGGAGCTTCCCGCATGATGCCCGTGATCGCCTTCGGCGAGGCTCTGGTCGACATGCTCTCGAGCCGACTCGGCGACCCGGCCGCCGACGAGACCGAGACCTTCACCCCGTACGCCGGCGGCGCGCCCGCCAACGTGGCCGTGGCCTGCGCTCGGCTGGGCGTGCCCAGCCGCTTCCTCGGCATGCTCGGCGAGGACCGCTTCGGCGACTTCCTCGCCCGGGAGCTGGCCGCCCATGGCGTCGACACCTCCGGGGCGGTGCGCACCCGGGAGGCGCGAACCGCGCTGGCCTTCGTCTCCCGGGACGCCGCGGGGGAGCGCACCTTCGACTTCTACCGGCCACCGGCCGCCGACCTGCTCTACCGGCTCGAGCACCTGCCCCAGGGCGTGTTCGCCGAGCCCGCCATCCTGCACCTGTGCAGCAACAGCCTGACCGAGCCGGAAATCGCCGAGACCACCCTGGCCATGGCCGAGATGGCCCGTCGCGCCGGCTGCCTGGTCAGCGTGGACGCCAACCTGCGCCACAACCTGTGGGCGACCGGCCAGGCCGACATCAGCCTGGTGACCCGCCTGCTCGACGCCGCCGACCTGCTCAAGCTCTCCACCGACGAGCTCGACTGCCTGCGCGCCGACCACCCGGAGGACGCCTGGCTGGCCGAGCGGCTGGCCGCCGGGGTCAAGGCCGTCGTGATCACCGACGGGCCCGGCGAGGTTCGCCTGCTGGGCGCGGGCCTCGAGAGGCGCGTGACGCCGCCCGCCGTCGAGGCGGTGGACACCACCGCCGGCGGCGACGCCTTCATCGGCGGGCTGCTGGCCGAGCTCGCTGAACACCTCGGCGAGGCAGGCATCGACGGCGACTGGCACCGCGACGCCGACTTCCTGGCCCGGGCCGTGGAGACCGCCTGCCGCTGCGGCGCCCACGCCGTGACCCGCCCCGGCGCCTATGCCGCCCTGCCCACCCGCGAGGATCTGGCACGTCTCAAAGGCTGAACCGCCGTCATGAGACCGGCCGGCGATCCGGCCGCCGCCAGCGCAGCCGCCGGGCGATGACCGTCTCGCCCGGGCGGTAGTCGCCGCGCGCCGCGGCGAGGGCGGCCTGCAGGGCGGCCGCGGCAATGCGGTCGTGATCCTGCACCGCCGAGTTGACCGGCTGCGGCAGGAAGTCCAGCAGCCGGCTGTCGCCGAAGGTGGCCAGGCGCAGGTCCTGGGGCAGCCCCCCCTCCTCCAACAGCACATCGAAGACCCCGTCGAGCAGGGTGTAGGAGGCGGTGATCAGGGCATCGGGCAGGCCGTGGGCAGCGATCAGCTCGCGCAGCAGCCGCGCGCCTTCGTCGCGCTCGTAGCGCTCCCCGCTGGCGATGACCGGCTCGACATCCTGGCCCGCCAGGGCACGCTCGAAGCCGGCCCGTCGCTCCCGGGTGATGGAGATCCCCGGCACGGCGTCCAGCCAGGCCACCCGTCGCACCCCCTCACCCAGCACCGAACGCGTCAGGCGCTCGGCGGCCTCGGCGTCGTTGCTCACCACGCTGACGAAACGCGCCGTGTCCAGGCCGCGGTCCACGGCGATCACCGGCAGGCCGTCGGCCATCAGTTCGACGTAGAAGGGATCGTCCGGCGACAGACAGCTGGCGGTGATCAGCACCTCGCAGCGCTGGGCGCGCAGCGCCAGCGCCAGGTCCCGCTCGCTTTCCGGCCGATCGTCGGAGCCGACGATCAGCAGCTGGTAGCCTTGCTCTCGAGCGCCGCGTTCTAGCCGCTTGGCCAGGCGCGCATAGCTGGCGTTCTCCAGGTCGGGCACGATCAAGCCGAGGATGCGGCTGCTGCCGCGGCGCAGTGCCGCGGCCTGGGCATCGACTCGGAAACGGTGCTTGCGCACCACGGCCATCACCCGCTCCACGGTCTGCGGGCTGATGCGCTTCTCCTCGGCCTTGCCGTTGATGACATAGCTGGCCGTGGTGCGCGAGACACCGGCCAGGCGTGCGATCTCGGCGAGCGTCATAACCTTTCCTTTTGGCGTGAGTGACACGATTCTACGCCACTCGATGCCAGCCTGGCGCTCCTGGACTCCCCTACCAATGTCGTAGGCTCTTCGCCTTGCCATGTGAGGTGAATCGAGCCAGCCTTGACGCCATGCTGACACGATTCACCCACCCTCGAGGACACTCCCATGCTCACCCTCACCCAGGACGATATCCTGCTGGGCTGCGAGGCCCACGATTGGCGCGGCGCCCTGGACCTCGCCGCCGAGGCGCTGCAGGAAGCCGGCCTGGTGGCCTCTGGTTACCGCGACGGCCTGCACGCCCGAGAGGCGCAGTCCTCCACCTTCCTCGGCAGCGCCATCGCCATCCCCCATGGCACGCCGGAGAGCCGCGAGCACGTGCGCGCCACCGGGGTGCGGGTGCTGCAGTTCCCCCAGGGCATCGACTGGCATGACGGCAACCGCGTCCATGTGCTGGTGACCATCGCCGCCCAGAGCGATGAGCACCTGGACATCCTGCGCCAGCTGACCCATGTGCTGGACCGCGACGGCGTCGCCGAGCGCCTGGCCGCCGCCGACTCTCGCGCCGAGATCGCCGGACTGCTGTCGAAGGCAGTGGTGGAGGCGCGGCTGGATGCCGATACCCTGTGCCTCGGCTTCCCCGCTCGGGACGCCAGCGAGCTGGCCCTGGCCGCCGCCGCCCGTCTGCGCCAGGCCGGTTGCGTGGAGAGTGCCTTCGTCGCCACCGTGGCCGACCAGACGCCCCGCAACCTCGGCCAGGGACTGTGGCTGGTGACCAGCGACAAGGGCGTGACCCAGCCGGCCCTGGCACTGGCCACGCCGGCATCCCCACTCGCCGCAGGGGATTCCCCCTTGACCGGAGTCTTCTGCCTGGCCGCCCAGGGCGACGCTCATCACGGACTGCTGGAGCGACTCATCACCCTGCTGGAGAGTGGCAGCGCCTCCGCTCTGGCCGGCGCCGATGCCGCTACGGTGCTGGCCCGGCTGGCCGGCGAGAGTGCGACTGCCACCACCAGGCGAGTGCGGGTACTCAATGCCCATGGCCTGCACGCCCGCCCGGCCAAGCAGCTGGTGCAGGTGGCCCGCGCCCAGGGTGTGACGATTCGGGTACGCCTGGCGGAGGGCGGCGGCCGGGCGGTCTTGGCCACTAGCTTGACCAAGGTGATTGGCCTGGGCGCCCGACGCGGCCAGCCGCTGCTCTTCTCCGCCGAGGGCGAGAGCGCCAAGGCGGCCCTTGAGGCCGTCTGCCAAGCCGTCACCGAGGGCCTCGGCGAATCTGTGCTGCCCTTCAACGAGAGCCGCGAGCACCAGTTGCCCCAGCCGGTAGTGACGATCAACCCCCTGCCCGAGGACGAACCCCAGACGGCGGTGGCCGCCTCTCCGGGCCTGGCCATCGCCCCGGCCTTCGTGCTGCGCACACCACGCTTCGAGTACCCCGAGCGGGCCAGCGAACCAGCCGTCGAGAGCCGCCGGCTGGACGAGGCGCTGCGCGAGGGCGAGGCGCAGCTCGAGGCCCTGGTGGGCCAGGCCCGCGGCGGCGAGGTGGCCCAGATCCTCTCCATGCACGAGGAGATGCTCACCGATCCCGAACTGCACCAGGCCGCCCGCGAGGGCATCAGTGAGGGTGCCTCCGCCGAAGCCGCCTGGTGGCATGCCATCGAGACCGCCGCCCACGCCCAGGAGATGCTGGCCGACCGCCTACTGGCCGAACGTGCCGCCGACCTGCGCGACGTGGGGCGCCGGGTGCTGGGGCTGCTCTGCCGGGTCGAGCTGCCTGAGCCGCCGGATACCCCCTATATCCTGATCGCCGACGACCTCGGCCCCTCCGACGTGGCCCGCCTGGATACCGCGCGGGTCCGCGGCCTGCTCACCGCACGCGGCGGCGCCACCGCCCACAGCGCCATCCTGGCCCGGGCACTGGGCATCCCCGCCGCGGTGGGCGCAGGCGACAGGGTGCTGACGCTTGCCAATGACACCCTGCTGATCCTCGACGGCGACCGGGGCCGCTACACCATCGCCCCTTCCGAAGAGCGCCTGGCCAGTGCCGAGCAACGACTGGCGGACCAACGCCGCCGCGAGGCGGAGGCCTGGGAGGCCCGCCACCGGCCGGCCCGGACCCCCGATGGCCACCGCGTCGAGGTGGCCGCCAACCTGGGCAACACCGCTCACGCCCAGGACGCCGTGGAGCGCGGCGCCGAGGGAGTCGGCCTGCTGCGTACCGAATTCATCTTCATGGCACACGCCTCGGCCCCCGATCTGGAGACCCAGATCGCCGAATATCGCGAGGCTATCGACGCCCTGGACGGCCGTCCATTGGTGGCCCGCACCCTGGACGTGGGCGGCGACAAGCCGCTGCCCTACTGGCCGGTGCCCAGAGAGGACAACCCCTTCCTCGGCCTGCGCGGCATCCGGCTGGCGCTGACCCGCCCCGAGGTACTGGAGACCCAGTTGCGCGCACTGCTCATCGCAGCCGCGCCCGCGGCAGGTGGCGAAGGGACGGCCCGGCCGCTGCGCATCATGCTGCCCATGGTCAAGGATCTCGGCGAGTTCCGCACCGCCCGCACCATCTTCGACCGCCTGCTCGAGGAGATGCCCGCGGCCGAACGCGCCACCGACGTCCAGCTCGGGGTGATGATCGAGGTACCCTCGGCGGCCCTGCTGGCCCCGACGCTCGCCGCCGAGGTGGACTTCTTCTCGGTGGGCACCAACGACCTGACCCAGTACACCCTGGCCATCGATCGCGGCCACCCGGAGCTCTCCGCCCAGTCCGACGGCCTGCATCCGGCGGTGCTGCGGTTGATCCAGATGACCGTCCAGGCCGCCCACGCCCAGGGCAAGTGGGTGGGGGTGTGCGGCGAGCTGGGCAGTGACGCCACGGCGATCCCGGTGCTGGTGGGCCTCGGCGTCGACGAGCTCTCGGTCAGTGCCCGCCAGGTGCCGCTGGTCAAGGCGCGGCTACGCGAGTTCGATCTTGCCGAGGCCCGCGCCCAGGCCGAGCTGGCCCTGGCCCAGCCCACCGCCGAGGCGGTACGCGACGCCCTGGAGGTGCGCTGATGGCCCGGATTCTCACCCTCACCCTCAACCCCGCCCTGGACCTGGCGATCGGTCTCGAGCGACTCGTCCCCGGGGAGGTCAACCGCACCCGCGAGACCCACCTGGAGGCTGCCGGCAAGGGCGTCAACGTGGCCCGGGTGCTGGTCGCCCTCGGCCACCAGGTCACGGTGTCGGGGTTCCTCGGCATCGACAACGACGGCCCCTTCCTGCGCGCCTTCGAGGCCCTGGGCGTGGAGGACGCCTTCCTGCGCGTGCCCGGAGAAACCCGCATCAACGCCAAGCTCGCCGAGGCCGACGGTCGAGTCACCGACATCAACGGGCCCGGTGCCACCATCGGCAGCGCCGCCTGGCAGCGGCTGCTGGCCTGGCTCGACGCCTTCCTGGCCAATCCCGAGCGCCGCCCCGCGGCGGTGGTGATCGCCGGCAGTCTGCCCCCCGGACTCACGCCCGCGGAGCTGGCCGAGCTGGTCACTCACTTGCGCGGCGAGGGCCTACCGGTGTGGGTCGATACCAGCGGCGCGGCGCTGACCGCCGCCATCGGCGCCCGCGCCACCGCCGTCAAGCCCAATGAGCTGGAGCTGGCCGACTGGGCTGGCCATGCCCTGGACACCGGTGAGGCCCGCCTCAAGGCAGCCCTCAGGCTCTACGCGGGCGGCATCGAGGAGTCGCTGATCTCGGCGGGCCCCGCCGGGGTGCTCTGGGTCAGCCAGCGCGGGGCCTGGCAGGCGGTGCCGCCGCGTCTCGAGGTGGCCAGCACCGTGGGCGCCGGCGATACCCTGCTCGCCGCCCTCCTGCATGGGGTGATCGAAGGCCACACCCCCGAGCAGACCCTGCGCCTGGCCACGGCGCTCTCCGCCGAGTCCGTCCGCCACGTCGGCGTGGGCAATCCCCGCGCCTCCGACTTCCCCCACCTCCAACAACAGACCCGCGTGCGTCGCCTCAACGATGTCGATGCCAGCGCGGGGGGAGCCATCGCATGAACGTCATCATCATCACCGCCTGCCCGAGCGGCATGGCCACTACCTTCCTCGCCGCCCGCCGCCTGGAGCAGGCCGCCCGCCGCCTGGGCTGGTCGCCCAGCATCGAGATGCATGGCGAGCTGGTGGCCCCGACGCCACTCTCCGCCGAGGCTATCGCCGCCACCGACCTGGTGATCGTCGCCGCCGACCGCGTCCCGGCCTCCGAGCGCTTCGCCGGCAAACCGCTGTTCCAGGCCGCCATCGACCAGGCCCTGCCCGACCCGGCCGCCTTCCTGGCACGCGCCGAGCGTGAGGCCACCCCCTTTACCTCGCCGGCCCAGGCCGAGGCACCGGCCGCCGCAACGGGTAGCGCCCGGATCGTGGCGGTGACCGCCTGCCCCACCGGGGTGGCGCATACCTTTATGGCGGCCGAAGCCCTATCCGAGGCAGGCAAGGCACTCGGTCACCAGATCCGCGTGGAAACCCAGGGCTCGGTGGGCGCCCAGAATCAGTTGACCGAGGAGGAGATCGCCGACGCCGACGTGGTGATCCTGGCCTGCGATATCGAGATCGATCCGACCCGCTTCGCCGGCAAGCGCCTCTATCGCACCTCCACCGGCAACGCCCTGAAGAAGGCCAAGCCCACCATCGAGGCGGCGCTGGAAAACGCCGCGGTGGAGAGCGCCGGCAGCGCTCCCAGCGGTGCCTCCAACAGCGCCAAGAAGAGTCTAAAGGAGGTCGGCGTCTACAAGCACTTGCTCACCGGGGTCTCCTTCATGCTGCCCATGGTGGTGGCCGGGGGACTGCTGATCGCGCTCTCCTTCGCCTTCGGCATCGAGGCCTTCGAGCAGGAAGGGACCCTGGCCGCGGCGCTGATGCAGATCGGCGGCGGCACGGCGTTTGCGCTGATGATTCCGGTACTGGCCGGCTATATCGCCTACTCCATCGCCGACCGACCGGGCATCGCCCCGGGCATGATCGGCGGCATGCTGGCCGCCAATATCGAGGCGGGCTTTCTCGGCGGCATCCTGGCCGGCTTCCTGGCCGGCTATGTGGCGCTGGCGGTGGCCCGCCACGTCAAGCTGCCGGCCAGCGTCGAGTCGCTCAAGCCGATCCTGATCATTCCCCTGGTGGCCAGTCTGGTCACCGGCCTGACCATGATCTACGTGATCGGCGAGCCGGTGGCGGCGATCATGGCCGGGCTGACCAGCTTCCTGGCCGGCATGGATGCCACCAACGCCGTGCTGCTCGGCATCCTGCTCGGCGCCATGATGTGCGTCGACCTCGGTGGACCGGTCAACAAGGCCGCCTACACCTTCGGCGTCGGCCTGCTGGCCTCCCAGACCTACGCGCCCATGGCGGCGATCATGGCCGCCGGCATGGTGCCGGCCATCGGCATGGGCATCAGTAGCTTCGTGGCCAAGCACAAGTTCTCCGAGCCGGAGCGTGAGGCGGGCAAGGCGTCCTTCGTCCTGGGGCTGTGCTTTATCAGCGAGGGCGCCATCCCCTTCGCCGCCAAGGACCCGCTGCGGGTGATCCCCGCCTGCATCGCCGGCGGCGCGGTGACCGGCGCCCTCTCCATGCTGGTCGGCGCCCAGCTGATGGCCCCCCATGGCGGCATCTTCGTGCTGATGATTCCCGGCGCCATCACCCCGGTGCTGCTCTACCTCGCGGCCATCGTGATCGGCTCCCTGGTCACCGGCATGGGCTACGCCGCGATCAAGCGCGGCGCCGCACCGGTGGCTGTGAGCGCCGCCACCTGACCCGGCACCAGGGGCGCCCCACCGACAGGGCCCGGGTGTTACCCGGGCCCTGCTGCCGTTGCCCGGGTCCCTGACGCGCGAACGCCGGGACGGTTTCCCGTCCCGGCGTTCGCGCCAAGGACCCGGCGACAGGCCGGGTCAGGCGATCAGGCCGCTTCGCGTTTGGCGTCGCTCACCGCCTGCATGGCGAGTGCGGTATCCAGCATGCGGTTGGAGAAGCCCCACTCGTTGTCGTACCAGGCCATCACCTTCACCAGGCGACCGTTCACCCGGGTGTGGTTGGCATCGAAGGTGGAAGAGTGGGCGTCGTGGTTGAAGTCGATGGAGACCAGCGGCTGGGCGTTGACCGCCAGCACCGGGGAGGCCTCGGCGGCCCGGGCAACGATGGCGTTGATCTCCTCCCGGGTGGTGTCTCGGCCGGCGGTGAACACCAGGTCGACCAGGGAGACGTTGATCACCGGCACCCGCACCGCCAGGCCGTCGAACTTGCCGGCGAGTTCCGGCAGCACCAGCCCGACGGCGGCGGCGGCCCCGGTCTTGGTCGGGATCATCGAGTGGGTGGCGCTGCGCGCCCGGTAGGGATCGCTGTGATAGACGTCGGAGAGGTTCTGGTCGTTGGTGTAGGCGTGCACCGTGGTCATCAGGCCGTTCTCGATGCCCACCGCCGCGTTGAGGGCCTGAGCGATCGGCGCCAGGCAGTTGGTGGTGCAGGAAGCGTTGGAGACCACCTTGTGCTCGGCGCTCAGGACCTGCTCGTTCACCCCGTAGACCACGGTGGCGTCGGCATCCGGGCTCGGCGCTGAGATCAGTACCCGCCGGGCGCCGGCCGCGAGGTGCTTGGCGGCGGCGGCACGTCGGGTGAACAGCCCGGTGCACTCCATCACCAGATCGACGCCCAGCGTCGCCCAGGGCAGCGCCGCCGGGTCCCGCTCGGATAGGATGGCGATGCGGTCGCCGTCAACGCAAAGGCTCTGCTCGTCGTGCTCTACCTTGAAGGGGAAGTGGCCGTGCACGGTATCGTGGCGCAGCAGATGGGCGTTGAGGGCGGGATCACCGAGATCGTTGATGGCCACCACCTGCACCCGGTGGCGATAGCCGTTCTCGTAGAGGGCCCGCAGCACGTTGCGGCCGATGCGGCCGAAGCCGTTGATGGCAATCTTGAGGGTCATGGTTCTCTCCTCCCAGGCGGTGGCCCTGTTGTGATCTTGTCGTGGTCCGGGGGGAGCCGGTCGGCGGAGGTGGCGGCCGGTCGCCGCCCGACTTGCCCACGGGCTCGTCCTCTCCGCAATGTGCCTCAGCGGAGGGAAGGATTCAAGATTATTTTGGTAAGTTTACATTCGTAACGCTTAAAAACTAACCATTATCTGTGGGCTGATACTTACCACGAGCCAGATCTCCGCTCGATTAGTAGTAAACTTACACATAGTCCGCTATTCTGGACACCCAGCCCCTTGCCCCAGGAGACCGCGATGTCGAGCCAGCCTCACCACTCCTCCATCCATGACCCCATTCGCCGCACCAAGATCGTCGCCACCCTGGGCCCGGCCAGCGACCGCGAGGGCGTGCTGGAGGCCATGATCGCGGCCGGCGTCGACGTGGTGCGCCTCAACTTCTCCCACGGCTCCCCCGACGACCACCGCCAGCGCCTGACCCGGGTGCGCGAGATCGCCGACCGCCTGGGCCGGAGCGTCGCCGCCCTCGGCGACCTCCAGGGGCCCAAGATCCGCATCGCCCGCTTCGCCGAGGGCGCCGTCGAGCTCGCCGAGGGCGCCCCCTTCGTGCTCGACATGGCCCTCGACGGCAACGCCGGCGATGCGACCCGGGTCGGCTGCGACTACCAGCAGCTGATCGACGATGTCGCCCCGGGCGACCGCCTGCTGCTCGACGACGGCCGGCTGGTGCTCGACGTCAGCGGCGTCGAGGGGCGCGAGATCCACACCACCGTGACGGTGGGCGGCAAGCTCTCCAACAACAAGGGCATCAACAAGCAGGGCGGTGGCCTCTCGGCTCCGGCGCTCACCGACAAGGACCGCGCGGACCTCGCCACCGCCGTGGCGATCGGCGTCGACTACCTGGCGGTCTCCTTCCCGCGCAGTGCCGCCGACATGGCCGAGGCACGCGAATTGCTCGGCGAGGCCGGGGCCGAGATCGGCCTGGTGGCCAAGCTCGAGCGGGCCGAGGCGGTAGCCGACGAGGCGACCCTGGACGGCATCATCCGCGCCTCGGAGGCGGTCATGGTGGCGCGTGGCGACCTGGGCGTGGAGATCGGCGACGCCAAGCTGATCGGTACCCAGAAGCGCATCATCAAGCGCGCCCGCACCCTCAACCGCGCGGTGATCACCGCCACCCAGATGATGGAGTCGATGATCGAATCGCCGCTGCCCACCCGGGCCGAGGTGTTCGACGTGGCCAACGCCGTGCTCGACGGCACCGACGCGGTAATGCTCTCTGCCGAGACCGCCGCGGGGCGCTTCCCGGTGGAGACCATCGAGGCGATGGACCGGGTCTGCCTGGGCGCCGAGCGGGAGAAGGTCGCCCAGGAATCCGGCCACCGCATCCACGAGGGTTTCTCGCGCATCGACGAGACCATCGCGCTCTCCGCCATGTACGCCGCCAACCACCTCTCGGGCGTGGCGGCCATCGCCTGCATGACCTCCACCGGCTACACGCCGCTGATTGCCTCGCGGATCCGCTCGGGGCTGCCCATCGTCGGGCTGGCCCACAGCCCGGTGGCGCAGCGGCGCATGGCGCTCTACCGTGGGGTGGTGTCGCTGCCCTTCGATACCCGCGACATGGCCCCCACCGAACTCAACGACCGGGCGCTGGCGCTGCTGGTGGAGAAGGGCATCGCCGCGCCCGGCGACCACGTGATCCTGACCCGCGGCGATCACATGAACGCCCATGGCGGCACCAACACCCTGAAGATCCTGGAGGCATGAGCCCATGAACGTGACCCGTCCCCGCCAGACCGTGACCCGCACCCTGCCGGCGCGCAAGCGCATTGCGCTGATCGCCCACGACGGCAAGAAGGAGGAGCTGCTGGCATGGGCGGCACGCTGGCAGGAGACACTGGCCCGCCACGAACTCACCGGCACCGGCACCACGGCGGAGCGGGTGGCCAGGACAGTGGGGCTACCCGTCAGGGGACTGATGAGCGGCCCGCTGGGCGGCGACCAGCAGATCGGCGCCCTGATCACCGAGCAGCGGCTCGACCTGCTGATCTTCTTCTGGGATCCCTTCGCGCCCCAGCCCCATGATCCCGACGTCAAGGCGCTGCTGCGACTCGCCGCCCTGTGGAACATCCCCGTGGCCTGCAACGCCGCCAGCGCCGATTTCCTGATCAGCTCGCCCTGGCTGGAATCGGCCTACGAGATGACCATTCCCGACGCCGGCGCCTGGATCTCCGACCGGACCGCCGACTGACCCGACCCCCACCCAACCGACAACAAGAGGCGAGGCTTCCGATGTTCCAGCTGACCCGCAGCGTGACCTGGCAGGCCCTTGCGCGCCTGCATGCGCAGACCGCCAACGACCGCATCCGCGACTACTTCACCAATGACCCCCAGCGCTTCGAAAAGATGAGCCTGCGCGTCGGCGGCCTGTTTCTCGACTACTCCAAGCATCAGGTCTCCGACGCGGTGCTCGACAAGCTGATCGAGCTCGCCGAGCACTCGGCGCTGGTGCAGCGCCGCGCCCAGATGTTCTCCGGCGACATCATCAACGTCACCGAGGACCGTCCGGTGCTGCACACCGCCCTGCGCAACCTCGGCGAGGGGCCGCTGATGGTCGATGGCCAGGACGTGATGCCGGAGATCCAGCGCACCCGCGAGCAGATCCGGGCGTTCTCCGAGGCGGTGCGCAACGGCGAATGGAAGGGCTACAGCGGCGAGCGCATCCGCGACGTGGTCAACATCGGCATCGGCGGCTCGGACCTGGGGCCCAACATGGCCTGCCGGGCGCTGCTCAAGCACCGCCACCCGGAGCTGAACTTCCACTTCGTCTCCAACGTCGACGGCGCCCACATCCGCAAGGTGCTCAGCCGCCTCGACCCGGCCACCACCCTGTTCATCGTCTCCACCAAGACCTTCTCCACCCAGGAGACCCTGCTCAACGCCCATACCGCCCGGCGCTGGTTCCTGGAGAATGCCGGCCCGGATGCCGACGTGGGGGCGCACTTCATCGCCGCTTCCACCAACAAGAAGGCGGCCATGGCCTTCGGCATCCGCGAGGAGAACGTCTTCGAGTTCTGGGCCTGGGTGGGCGGGCGCTACTCCATGTGGTCCTCCATCGGGCTGCCCATCGCCCTCTCCATCGGCTTCGAGGGGTTCATGGAGCTGCTGGAGGGCGCCTATGCCATGGACCAGCACTTCCTCACCGCCCCCTTCCGCGAGAACATGCCGGTACTGATGGCGCTGATCGGCATCTGGTACATCAACTTCGTCGGCGCCGAGACCCAGGCCATCGTGCCCTACGACCAGGCCCTGCATCAGCTGCCGGCCTTCCTGCAGCAGCTCGACATGGAGTCCAACGGCAAGTCGGTGGACATCTTCGGCCACCCGGTGGACTACAAGACCGGTCCCATCGTCTGGGGCCAGACCGGCTCCAACGGCCAGCACGCCTTCTTCCAGCTGCTCCACCAGGGCACCCGCTACGTGCCCATCGACTTCATCGCCTCGCTGAAGCCCGAGCCCGGCATGGAGGAGCACCACTTCGCCCTGCTCACCAACATGCTGGCCCAGGCCAACGCCTTCATGGAGGGCAGCCAGAGCGGCAGCCGGCTGGACCCCTACAGCTGCCCCGGCAACCGCCCCTCCAGCGTGCTGCTGCTCGACGAGCTGACGCCGAGGAACCTCGGCGCGCTGATCGCACTGTACGAGCACAAGGTGTTCGTCCAGGGGGTAATCTGGAACATCAACTCCTTCGACCAGTGGGGCGTGCAGCTCGGCAAGCGCATCGCCGGCGAGATCAGCGAGCGCATCGACGAGCAGAGCCAGGACTTCGACGCCTCCACCCAGGGGCTGCTGGCGCTGGTGCGTGGCCACTTCGCGGCCGACGGCGCTCCCCGGGCGAGCGCCGACGAGCCCGCGGCGAAACCCGCCGGCAAGGGCAGCAAGCGAACCCGGCGCTGAGGCACGCTGACGCAGCGGGGCCGGCAACTGCCGGCCCCGCTGCGTTTCACGCCGGCCAGCGACAACAAAAAAACCCGGCCGCGGGGGCCGGGGGAAAGGACAGCGGCTGGCTGTCGAGAGAGCACAGGGGTGCGCCCTGCCGGGCGCGGGAAATCAGTGGTGGAAGCGCTGGGCCGCATCGCGGGCCAGCTGGCGGATGCCGTTCCAGTCCTCGGCCTCCACCAGCGAGTTCGGCGTCAGCCAGGAGCCGCCCACGCACATCACGTTCCTGAGCGCCAGGTAGTCCTCGGCGTTGTCGAGGTTGATGCCGCCGGTGGGGCAGAAGCGCGCCTCGGGAATCGGCCCGGCGAAGGCCTTGAGCGCCTTGACGCCGCCGCTGGCCTCGGCGGGGAAGAACTTGAAGCGGCGATAGCCGTACTGCCAGCCGGTCATCAGCTCGGAGACGGTGGCCACGCCGGGGAGCATCGGCACCGGGCTCGAGACGCCATAGCGATAGAGCGCCTCGGTGGTGCCCGGGGTGACCACGAAGTCGGCGCCGGCCTGCTCGGCCTTGCGGTACTGGGCCGGCGTGAGCACGGTGCCCACCCCGATGCTGGCCTGGGGCAGCGCGGCCTTGATGCGGCGGATCGCCTCCAGGGCACAGTCGGTGCGCAGGGTCACCTCGAGCACGGTCAGCCCCCCTTCGACCAGGGCGGTGGCCAGGGGCACGGCGTCCTCCACGCGCTGGATGGCGAGCACCGGGATCACCTCGGCCTTGAGGCAGATGCTGTCGAGCTCGGTGGTGCGGGTGGAGGGCAGCTGCTTGTCGATGGTCATTGATGTCTCTCCATGAGATCAGGGGGCCCAGTAGGTGGCCAGGGGGCAGGCGAGGAAGGCGCGGATCGGCAGTTCGCGGACGTCGTCGCCGGACAGTGCCCGGGCCAGCACGGCGCGCTTGTCGCCGCCGGTGATGTGCAGCACGTGACGGCGGGCCTGGTGCAGGCGGTCGGCGCTGAGGGTAATGCGCGGCTGGGGCTGGCTGGGGGTGCGCACCGCCACCGCCGCTGCATCGGTGGTCAGCGCCAGGTCGAGCTCGCGGCTGTCGGGGAACAGCGAGGCGGTATGGCCGTCGCCGCCCATGCCCAGCACCACCACGCTGGCCGGCCAGGCGAGCGGCGCCAGGCGGTCGGCCACCGCCTCGGCGCCCTGCTCCGGGGTGGGATCCTGGGTGGTCAGCGGCACGAAGGTCGCCTCGGCGGCGGCCCCCTGCAGCAGGTGTTCGCGCACCAGGCGGGCATTGCTGTCGTCGGCGGACTCGGGCACCCAGCGCTCGTCGGCCAGGGTCACGTCGATGCGCGACCAGGGCAGCGCCATGGCGGCCAGCGCCCGGAAGAAGGGCACCGGCGTGGAGCCACCGGAGACCACCAGCAGGGCGCGCTCCTGGCGGGCCAGGTCGGTGCGCAGCGCCTCGGCCACGGCCTCGGCCAGCTGGGTGGCCAGGCGTTCTCGGCAAAGCTCACTCATCGTTGGGGGTCCTCAGTAGTCTTCATACCAGCTTCGTCCGTCCTGGGTGATCATGGCGGTCTTGAGAGAGGCGCCACGGGCCCGGGGGGCCGGTCGCCAGGCTCTAGTAATCTTCATACCAGCTCCGTCCGTCCCGGGTGATCATGGCGGTCTTGAGAGAGGCGCCACGGGCCCCGGGGGCCGGTCGCCAGGCTCTAGTAATCTTCATACCAGCTCCGTCCGTCCTGGGTGATCATGGCGATGGAGGCGACGGGGCCCCAGGATCCGGCCGGGTAGCGGCGTGGCGGCTCGTCGCGATCGGCCCAGGCGGCGATCAGGTTGTCGCACCACTGCCAGGCATGCTCGACCTCGTCGCGGCGCACGAAGAGGTACTGCTGCCCCTTCATCACCTCGAGCAGCAGGCGCTCGTAGGCGTCGGGAATCCGTGACTTGGGGAAGGAGCTGTTGAAGTCCAGGTGCAGCGGGCCACGGCGCAGGCGCATGCCCTTGTCCAGGCCGCTGTCCTTGGTCAGCACCTCCAGGGCGATGCCCTCCTCCGGCTGCAGGCGGATCACCAGCTTGTTGGCGGCGAGCCCGCGCTGGTCCGGATCGAAGATGTAGTAGGGCTGCTGGCGGAAGTGGATGATGATCTGGGAGAGCTTCTCGGGCATCCGCTTGCCGGTGCGCAGGTAGAAGGGCACGCCGGCCCAGCGCCAGTTCTGGACGCCGGTCTTCATCGCCACGAAGGACTCGGTGTGGCTCTCGGTGTTCGCCCCCTCCTCCTCGAGATAGCCGGGCACCGACTTGCCGCCGATGGTGCCGGCGGTGTACTGGCCGCGCACCACGTCGCGCCCCAGCATGTCGTCGGTGAAGGGCTTGAGCGCCTTGAGCACCTTGACCTTCTCGTCGCGGATGGCGTCGGCGTCGAGGTTGGCCGGCGGATCCATGGCGATCAGGCAGACCAGCTGCAGCAGGTGGTTCTGCACCATGTCGCGGAGCTGGCCGGCGTCGTCGAAGTAGCCCCAGCGCCCCTCGATGCCGACCTGCTCGGCCACGGTGATCTCCACATGGGAGATGTGGTTCTGGTTCCACTGGGTGCCGAACAGCGGGTTGGCGAAGCGCAGCGCGATCAGGTTCTGCACCGTCTCCTTGCCCAGATAGTGGTCGATGCGGTAGATGCGCGACTCGGGAAAGACCGCGCCGATGGCGTCGTTGACCTCGGCGGAGGACGCGAGGTCATAGCCGATCGGCTTCTCCACCACCACCCGGCTCTGGTCGTCCAGGCTGCCGCTGGCCTCAAGGTGTCGGCAGATGTCGCCGTAGATCCTCGCCGCCACCGAGAGGTAGACCACCATGGGGCGCTCCTGCCCCGCCTGGCGCCAGTCGCGGATGACCGTATAGCCCTCGGGCTGAGTGAAGTCGAGCTGGCGATAGTCGAGTCGCGAAAGGAAGCGCGCCAGCGCCTGGCGGTCGAGCTCCTCGGCCTTGACGTGGGTCTTGAGCGCCTTCTCGACGCGTCCCTTGAAGCCGTCCACGTCGAGCTCCTGGCGCGCCAGCCCCAGCAGTCGCGTGCTCGGGTCGAGCAGCCCCTCGCGGTCGAGCTGGAACAGCGCCGGAAAGAGCTTGCGCTGTGCCAGGTCGCCGAGGGCGCCGAACAGCGCCAGGTCGATATCGGTCCTGGCCGCCTGGCCGGATCGGCTGGAGTGACTCATGTGCGCCTCGCTTTTCGTTGGATTACCAAAAAAATACCCACCGAGCGGTCAAAAGGCAAGTTTTTGTTGTAAACTTACAAAACAAACGCCCGCCCGACGGGGACGGTTGGCCGCGACCCACCTCCTCGGGCTAGGATAGCCAGCATAATGTAGTTAAATCACTACATCATCTATCCCGGCTAAATCCGCGGCCCACGCCGCCCGCTGTCATGGAGACCCCCGCCCATCATGGCCAGTCACGACCTGCTCGATCGCATTCGCCAACGCCTCGAGGAACTCAACCGCTCCGAGCGCAAGGTCGCCGACGTCATCCTCGCCGACCCCGGCGCCGCCACCAGCATGAGCATCGCCACCCTCGCCCAGGCGGCCTCGGTGAGCGAGCCCACGGTCAACCGCTTCTGCCGCAGCTTCGATGCCAAGGGCTATCCGGACTTCAAGATCAAGCTGGCCCAGAGCCTGGCCGGCGGCACCCCCTACGTGAGCCGCGCCGTGGAGCCGGAAGACAGCGCCGCCGACTATACCCAGAAGATCTTCGGCGCCACCATCGCCGCCCTGGACGAGGCGCGCCGCCAGGCCGACCCCCAGCGCATCGAGCGGGTCGTGGACTACCTGATCCAGGCCAAGCAGGTGCACTTCTTCGGCCTGGGCGCCTCGGGGGCGGTGGCCCAGGACGCCCAGCACAAGTTCTTCCGCTTCAACCTGCCGGTCACCGCCTACGTGGACGTGCTGATGCAGCGCATGGTGGCCTCGAGCTGCCATACCGGCGACGTGGTGGTGGTGATCTCCTGGACCGGTCGCACCCGGGAGCTGGTCGACATTGCCCGGCTGGCCCGGGAGAACGGGGCCGTGGTGCTGGGCATCACCGCGCCGGGTTCGCCGCTGGCCGCCGAGTGCACCGAGACGCTGGAAGTCGCCATCGCCACCCCCGAGGACACCGACCACTACATGCCGATGACCTCGCGGATGATCCAGCTGGCACTGATCGACGTACTGGCCACCGGGGTGACCCTGCGCCGCGGCGAGGACTTCCTGGGCCACCTCAAGAAGATCAAGGACAGCCTGCTCGATACCCGCTACCCGTCCGGCCGGCCGGACTGATCGTCCCGGACTTGCCAGGCCCGGGCCCAGCGACAACAATAGCGGCCCGATTCCCCGACCGGAGCCGCGCCATGCGCCACCTCGCCCTTGCCGCCGTCCTCGCCCTGTTCGCCCAGGGGGCGGCCGCCGAGACCTTCCGCTTCACCGCCATCCCCGACGAGGACCAGGCGCGCCTGGTGGAGCGCTTCGGCAAGGTGGCCGACTACCGGGAGGAGCGCCTGGGCGTCGAGGTGGAGTACGTGCCGGTGAAGTCCTACAGTGCCGCGGTGACCGCCTTTCGCAACGACCAGGTGCAGCTGGCCTGGTTCGGCGGCCTCTCCGGCGTACAGGCCCGCCGCCTGGTGCCGGGCTCGGTGGCCCTGGCCCAGGGCAGCGAGGACGACGCCTTCATGAGCTACTTCATCGCCCACCACTCCACGGGCCTGGAGCGGGCCGACGCGCTGCCCGACGCGATCGAGGGCATGAGCCTCACCTTCGGCTCGCGCACCTCCACCTCCGGGCGCCTGATGCCGGAGCACTTCTTCCGCCAGCGCTTCGATGACGCCGACCCCGAGGCGTTCTTCTCCCGGGTGGGCTACTCCGGCGACCACTCGCGCACCATCGCCCTGGTGGAGGCCGGCACCTGGGACCTGGGCGCGGTGAACTACACCGTGTGGGAGGCCGCGGTGGCCGATGGCCGCGTCGACACCGACCGGGTCGAGGTGATCTGGGCCACCCCGCCCTACCCCGACTACAACTGGACCCTGCGCGGCGACGCCGACGAGCGCTTCGGCGAGGGCTTCACCGACCGGGTGCAGGCCGCCTTCCTGGAGATGGACGACCCGGAGCTGCTGGCCAGCTTCCCCCGCGAGGCCTTCATCCCCGCCGACAACGCCCTCTATGCCCCATCGAAGAGGTGGCCGAGGAGCTCGGCCTGCTGCGCTGAGGGCCTGACACCATGGAGAGCGAGCAACGCCGCCCGCTGGTCGCCTTCGCGGCCGAGGACCTCGGCCATGGCCGCGACGGTCACGGGCGGCTCGACAGCGTGGTGCTGCCCCGCCTGACGCTGGCCCTGCGCGAGGGCGAGCGCGTCGCCCTGCTGGGACAGAGCGGCTCGGGCAAGTCCACCCTGCTCGCCGAGCTGCGCGAGCTGCGCGAGCGGCTCGGCCGGCGCGCCGCCTGGTGCCCCCAGCACCATGGCCTGGTGCCGGCCCTGGCCGTCTACCACAACGTCTACATGGGGCGGCTGCCCGAGCACTCGGCGCTGGCCAACCTGTGGAACCTGGTGCGCCCCCTGCGCCAACCCTGGCGGGAGGTGGAGGCGCTGTGCGAGCAGGTGGGGCTCGCGGGCCTGCTGCGCCGCCCGGTGGGCCGGCTCTCCGGCGGCCAGCGCCAGCGGGTGGCCATCGCCCGCGCCCTCTACCAGAGCCGCGCGCTGTTCCTCGGCGACGAGCCGGTGGCCAGCGTCGACCCCCACCAGGCGCTGCGGCTGCTGGCGCTGATCGATGCCCGCCACGCCACCCAGGTGGTGGCCCTGCACCAGCGCGAGCTGGCCCTCACCCACTTCGACCGGGTCTGGGGCCTGCGCGACGGCCGCCTGGTGATCGATGCCCCGTCCCGGGAGCTGCGCCTGGCCGACCTCGACGCCCTCTATCCCGATGCCGATGCCCCCGCCGGCTCGCCCCGTGAGGCGGCCACACCGGCCATGCCCAGCCCGGAGGCGCTGCCCTGCGCGCGGGGCCGGCCATGAGCGAGACGCTCTCCCGTCATCCCCATCCGGGCCATGGCCGCCACTGGTGGCGGGGTGACAGCACCGGGCTGAAGCTGGCCCGCCATACCCTGGCGCTGGTCGCCCTGGCGGTGCTGCTGGTGCCCTTCGCCGACCTCGCCATCCACACCCGGGAGCCCTGGGCCGAGCTGGGCCGCATGGCCCTGGGCATGGCCTGGCCGGCCTGGGGCTCGCTGGAATCGCCGCTCACCGCCATCGGCCTCACCGTGGCGGTGGCGATCTGGGGCACCCTGGCCGGCGTGGTGCTGGGCTTCCCGCTGGCCCTGCTGTTCGCCCGCTCGCGGCTGGTGCGCGCCGGGTGCGCCTTCGTGCGCGCCATCCACGAGCTGTTCTGGGCGCTGCTCTTCCTGCAGGTCTTCGGGCTGTCGGCGCTGACCGCCCTGGCGGCCCTGGCGATCCCCTACGCGGGGATCTTCGCCAAGGTCTATGCGGAGATCCTCGAGCAGGCGCCCCGCGCGCCCCGCGATGCCCTGCCCCCCGGCAGCGGGCGGCTGTCGCGCTTCGTCTACACCGAGCTGCCGCTGGCCTGGGCGCAGCTGGTCGCCTATACCCGCTACCGCTTCGAGTGCGCCCTGCGCGCCAGCGTGCTGCTGGGCTTCGTCGGGCTGCCGACGCTGGGCTTCCACCTGGAGACCGCCTTCCGCGAGGGGCGCTACCACGAGGCCGGCGCCCTGCTCTGGCTCTTCTACCTGCTGATCGCCAGCCTGCCCTGGTGGGGGCATCGGCGGCTGGTCCCGGTACTGCTGGCGGGCGGGGCCTGGCTACTCGCCCCATGGCCCAGCGTGGATGGCGCCCTGCTGTGGCGCTTCGTCTCCGAGGACATCTGGCCGCCGGCGCTGCTCGCCGGGGACTGGGCGGGGCTCGCCGCCTGGCTGTCGCGGATTCCCGCGCTGGGGCCGGCCATCGGCAATACCCTGCTGCTGGGGCTGCTCGGCACGGTGGGGGCGCTGGCGGTGGCGCTGCTGCTCTGGCCGCTGGCCAGTCGCCACTTCGGCAACCGCGCCAGCCGGCTGGCCGGCCGGGGTCTGCTGGTGGCGCTGCGCTCGACGCCTGAGCTGATGCTGGCCTTCCTCTCCTGCTGCTGCTCGGCCCCTCGCTGCTGCCGGCCTGGCTGGCGCTGGCCCTGCACAACGGGGCGCTGATCGCCTTCCTGGTGGCGCGCCACGCCGATGCCCTGGCCCCCGGCATGCCCGGGCTGCCGGCCTCCGGCCGCTATGCCTACGAGCTGCTGCCACGGCTCTACCCGGGAATGCTGGCGCTGCTCTACTACCGCGCCGAGGTGATCCTGCGCGAGACGGCGATCCTGGGGATGCTGGGGGTGGCGACGCTCGGCTTCTACATCGAGGAGGGATTCGACTACCTGCTGTTCGACGTGGCCTTCTTCCTGCTGCTGGTCACCGCGGCGCTGAACATCGCGGTGGACGCCCTCTCGCGGCGGCTGCGGCCACGAGAGGCGCCTATCGAGGATCCCTGCTCGCGCTAGGCAGATCCTCAGTAGCTGTAGTCGCCGACCACCAGGGCCGTGACGGTGATCTCCACCTTCAGCTCATCGGCGGGCATCGGGGCACAGACGCAGGTGCGCGCCGGCGCGTGGCCGGTGGGCACCCAGGCATCCCAGACCTCGTTCATGGCGGCGAAGTCGTGGCCCTCCTTCAGGTAGATCGTGGCCGAGAGCAGGTGCTCGCGGTCGGAGCCGATCTCCTTGAGGAGGTCATCGAGGCGGCCCAGCATGCTTTCGGTCTGGGCGGTGATGTCGCCATGGCGCGCCTCGGGGCCGGCCACCTGGCCGCACAGGTAGGCGACGCCGTTGTGGATCACGGCGCGGCTCATGCGCGCCTTGGTGTCGTGACGGATGATGGTCATGGGCCTTCATGCTCCTGGTGGGAGGAATTCTCTCGCTGCCATGGTCCGGCAGCAGGGTGAGTATCCCGGAAGGCATGGCCGGCGTCGATGCCCTGCCGCACGCTATGCGGCGGGCCATGTCGCTGATCCACCAGCCGTGCACCACCGCCCTAGTGGCTGACGCCGGGGATCTCCACCTGGCGCGGACAGGCCGCGCCGTCCGGGCCGAACAGGTGGCAGCGCTCGCCGACAAGCCCCAGGGGCACCGCCTGGCCATCCTCGAGGGCGGTCAGGCCATCCAGCCGCCGGGTCAGGGTTCCCTCGACGCCCGCCACCCTCAGGTGGGCCAGGGTCTCGTAGCCCAGCTTCTCGGCCACCGTCAGCCGGGCCGACAGGGTCGCCTCGGCCTGCTCGGGGGCCACGAAGTCCTCGGCACGCACCCCCAGGGTCGCCCGCCCGCCGGGCTCGAGCCCCCGGCCATCCACCGCCACCCGCAGCGGCTCGCCGCCGGGCAGGCGCACGGTCGTGTGCTGCCGGCCCGGCTCGACCACCTCCACCTCCAGGGTATTGATGCGCGGCGAGCCGATGAACTCGGCCACCTCCCGGGTCCGGGGGAAGTGGTAGAGCGACAGCGGCGGACCGACCTGGGCGATGCGCCCCCGGGAGAGCAGCACGATGCGGTCGGCCAGGGTCATCGCCTCCACCTGGTCGTGGGTGACGTAGATCATGGTGGCCTCGAGCCGCTTGTGCAGCTCGGCGATCTGCACCCGCATGTCCACCCGCAGGGCCGCATCCAGGTTGGAGAGCGGCTCGTCGAACAGGAACACCGCCGGCTCCTTGACCAGGGTCCGGCCGATGGCCACCCGCTGGCGCTGGCCGCCGGAGAGGTCCCTGGGCTTGCGGTCGAGCAGCTCGGTGAGGTGCAGCATCCCGGCGGCATGGTCCACCCGGCGCCGGATCTCCGCCTTGTCGGTGCGCGCCAGCTTGAGCCCGAAGGCCATGTTCTCGGCCACGCTCAGGTGCGGGTAGAGGGCGTAGGACTGGAACACCATGCCGATGTCGCGCTCCTGGGGCGGGATCTCGTTGATCCGCTCGCCGTCCAGGCACATCTCCCCCCGGGTGATCTCCTCGAGCCCCGCGATCATGCGCAGCAGGGTCGACTTGCCGCAGCCGGAGGGGCCGACGAAGACCACGAACTCCCCGTCCTCGATGGTGAGGTCGATATCGCGCGAGATCTCGATGCCGTCGAAGGCCTTGCCGATGCCTTCCAGTGTCAGACGTCCCATGTGGCGTCCTCCTCGTCGGGACAGCGCGCGATGGCGATGCCGTGTGGGGGTAGCGTGACGCGGCCCTCGGCCCAGTGGCCGTTGACCAGGGCCGGCGCCCCGGGCAGCGCCTCGGCGGCGCCAGGGGCCGGAAGGATGCGCGCCTCGCCGGTGAAGTTGAGTGCCACCAGCAGGCGGCTGCCCGGGTCGCTGGCCGGGTGGCGGCGCTCCAGGCAGAGCACGCCCTCGCGCACCGGGTGGTAGCGGATGTCGCCCCTGACCAGCGCCGGCTGCTGGCGACGAAAGGCCAGCAGGGCCCGACAGGCGTTGAGCAGCGACTCGGGATCCCGCTCCTGCTGGTCCACGGCCAGGGCGAGATGCGCCTCGGGCACCGGCAGCCAGGGCGTGGCCGATGAGAAGCCGCCGTGGCGGGCATCGGCGACCCAGGGCTGGGGCGTGCGGCAGCCGTCGCGGCCCTTGTAGGCCGGCCAGAAGGTGATGCCGGCCGGGTCCACCAGCTGGTCGAAGCCCAGTTCGGCCTCGGTGAGGCCCAGCTCCTCGCCCTGGTAGAGGCAGACGCTGCCGCGCTGGGTGAATAGGAAGGCCAGGTAGAGGCGCAGCCTGGCCTGATCGCCCCCGGCGCCCCAGCGGGTCGCCAGGCGGGTCACGTCATGGTTGCCCAGCGCCCAGCAGGGCCAGCCGTCGCCGATGCGCGCCTCCATCTCGGTGAGGGTATCACGCAGGAAGGCCGGGTCATGGCGCTCCCCCAGCAGGTCGAAGGAGTAGGCCATGTGCAGGCGCTTGCCGCCCTGGGTGTACGCCGCCATCACGCCGAGGGAGTCGTCGTCGCCCACCTCACCGACGCTGGTGGTGCCCGGGTACTCGTCGAGCAGGGCGCGCAGCTTCTCCAGGAAGGCCAGGTTCTCCGGCTGGGTCTTGTCGTGGTGGTGGAGCTGGAAGCCGTAGGGGTTGTCCGGCCGTACCCCGATAAAGCCCTCGACGATCTCCTTCCGGGGCGGGTTGTCTTTCAACTCGCCATGGGTGCAGAAGTTGACCGCATCGAGGCGGAAACCGTCCACGCCGCGCTCCAGCCAGAAGCGCACCTCGCCGAGGATCGCCTCCACCACCGCCGGGTTGCGGAAGTTGAGGTCCGGCTGCTCGACCAGGAAGTTGTGCAGGTAGTACTGGCAGCGGCGGGTGTCCCACTGCCAGGCGCTGCCGCCGAATACCGACTGCCAGTTGGTGGGCGGCGCGCCGTCGGGACGGGCATCGGCCCAGACGTACCAGTCGGCCTTGGGATTGTCGCGGCTGGCGCGGCTCTCGGCGAACCAGGGGTGCTGGTCCGAGGTGTGGGAGAGCACCTGGTCGATGGTCACGCGTAGGCCCCGGGCATGGGCCGCCTCCACCAGGCGGTCGAAGTCCTCGAGGCTGCCGAACATGGGGTCGACGCCGCGGTAGTCGCTGATGTCGTAGCCGAAGTCCTTCATCGGCGAGGTGAAGAAGGGCGACAGCCAGATGGCGTCGACATTCAGGGAGGCGATATAGTCGAGGCGCTCGATGACGCCCTTGAGGTCGCCGATGCCGTCGCCGTTGGTGTCCTGGAAACTGCGCGGGTAGATCTGGTAGATCACCGCGCCGCGCCACCAGTCGGCGCCCTGCCGACCCATAATCCGTGTCATGCGTCCTGTCCTCCATCATGCGTGGGCCACGCGCCGGAACCCGGCCATGGCAAGGGTCAGGCTCATGGTGCGCCGCAGCGGCCAGGCGGACATCCTCCCGGGGACGGAGGGGGCGGCGTAGTCGGGGGGCGGAGGTTACTCCCCCTGAATGCGCGAGAGCAGGTCGGCGGCCAGCGCCACGGCCTCCTCGCGGCGACGGATGCCCTGCTTCTGGTAGAGGCTGCGGATATGCGTCTTGACCGTGGTGGGCGCCACCGACAGCTGGTCGGCGATCTGTTCGTTGGAGAGGCCGGCATGGATCAGCCCGAGGATCTGCCACTCGCGCCGGGTCAACGGCGAGACCCGGATCAGCTCGGGAACGTCGGGGCGCGCGACGATATCGGCGATCACCGACTCGTCGAGCATCAGCCGCACCGCGCTGGTGAAGTCGCGCTGGCGCCGGGCCAGCTCGAGCAGCCGCTCGGCATGGCGGCGAGCCAGCGGCTCCAGCCCGTCCCCGGCGAGCAGCTCGGTGAGCATCTCGGGCAGGGCCGATCCCAGCCTCAGGAAGCTCCCCGTCAGTCCCGTGCGGGTGGCCAGGACCAGGGCCTCGCGCAGGTGCTCGAGGCCCTCCTCACGCCCCCCGCGCTGCCAGGCCAGGGCCGCCAGGCAGAGCCGGTTGCGATTGGTGTCGGTGACCAGCCCCAGCGACTCGGCCCGGCGCTGCAGCGCCTCTAGCAGCCCGGCGGCCTCGTCATGGCGGCCGAGCAGGGTCAGCGCCCGGGCATGGTTGCGCAGGTTGCACTGGGCGAAGTGGTTGGTGGCCGCCTCGGGATCGCCGGGGGGCGCCTCCTGCCACCAGCGTGCCACGGCGTCCAGGTCACCGTTGGCCTGCCACCAGGCCAGCAGGGTGGCATGGGCATTGGCCTGCCAGTCGGCATGGTAGTCGCCCTCGGCCAGGATCTGGCGCAGGCGCCGCACGTGGTCGGCGCACTGGGCCTGGTCGCCGCGGGAGAGCGCGAGCTTGGCGAGGCTGACGTGGCACTGCAGGGTCCAGCGCTTGCCCTGCCGGTCGAGTACCGCGATCCCGGCCAGCGCCGCCTGCTCCGACTCGTCCAGGCGCTGCCACTCCCACAGCAGCTGGCTGCGGATGCGGTAGAGGAACTCCGCCACCGGCAGCCGATCCAGGCCGCTGCGCTCGAGATGCGCCAGAGCGCGCTCCTGGACGTCATGGGCGGCCTGCAGCCGACCCTGGGCGACCAGGGTCTCCGACTGGTGACAGAGCGACCAGAGCAGCAGCCGGTCGTCGCCGATGCGGGTGGCCTCGCGCTCCACCTCGGCCACCTCCCCGAGCGAGGCCTCGAGGTGGCCCTGGACGAATCGCGCCTCGGCGCGTATCGCCGCCGCCGAGGCGGGCGTGGCCGCCAGGTAGCGCGCCGGCAGCGCCAGCGCCTGCTCGGCCAGCGGGGCAGCGCGCTCGGCGTTCCCCTCGTTGATGGCCAGCTGGGCGCGCAGGGTCGCGAACTCGGCGGCCAGCGCCTGCCACTCGGGCGCCTCGAGCTGGGCCTCGATCCAGTCGATGACTCGCCGGGTACGCCCGAACTGGTACTGGGCATGGGAGACCCAGCCCTGCAGCAGGGCCAGTTTCGGCGCGGCGGCCAGGCACGTATCGCCCAGCCGGTCCAGGGCACGCGCCAGCAGCGAGAAGTGCCCCCCAGCCAGCAGGGAGGGCCCCTGTGCCTCGACCTGGGCGGCCAGGGCCTCCGGGTCGTCGGCCTCGATGAGCTGGGCCAGGGCCAGCGCCGGCTCGCCCAGCGACAGCCACGCCTCACCAGCGCGCCGGTGGAGCGCCCGCTGGCGCGACAGGCTCAGCTCATGGCGACGAAAGCACAGGTAGCGGGCGAACAGCGGATGCAGGCGCAGCCAGTGATCATCGGGGTCGGGACGCTCCAGGAACAGGCCGGCCTGCTCCAGGGCCTCGAGCCGCTGGGAGAGGCCATCCCCCTCCAGCAGCCTCGCCACCAGGGGTGGCGAGAAGCGCTCCAGCACGCCCAGCTGCAGCAGCAGCTCGCGGTCGCCGACATCGATCAGGTCATCGAACCAGGCGACGAAGTCGGGATGCGGGCCGTCGAGCCGGTCCACCAGGCGGTCGAATCCCGCCCGGGTGGTGGTCCGCTGGATCAGCCAGTCGAGCGCCATGGCCCAGCCGCCGGTGCGGCGCAGGGCGCGCTCCAGGCTGACCCGGGTCGGCGGGAAGCTCAGCTGTTCGGCACACAGGGTCTGGGCTTCCTCCAGGTCGAAGGCCAGCTCGGCCATGCCGATCTCCTCCAGTTCGCCGCGCAGCCGCAGCGCCGGCAGCCCCAGGGCCGGGCGGCGGCGAGAGATCACGGTGAGGGTCAGCCAGGGCGGCTGGTGGCGCAGCCAGGTCACCAGGGCGGCGAGGATCGCGGGCTCGGTGAGGTGCTCGAAGCCATCGAGCACCAGCCGTGCCGGCGCCGCCACGGCGGGCAGCGCGGCAAGCCAGGCCTCCATGGCATCGTCCAGGGCGGCGTCCTCCTCGAGCGGCGCGAGGGGGGCGTCACCGAGCTCGCCGAGCATGGCCCGGAAGCCCTCGGCGAAACGCCGGGGGGCGTCATCGCGGCCGTCCAGCCTCAGCCAGGCGGCACGCTGTTCCAGGGCGGGCAGGCGCTCGGCCACCAGGGTACTCTTGCCATAGCCGGGAGGCGCCTCGACCACCAGCAGGCGGACCCGCTCGTCGAGCACGAAGTGATCGTTGAGGCGCGAACGCGCCACCAGCGACAGGGGCAGCGCCGGGGGCGCCAGCTTGTTCGGGATCAGCGTCATGACGGCTCCCTGGCATCGGATGGGCCTGCGAAAAGCCCGCGGCCAGGGCCGCGGGCAAGGATCGAAACAGCCGACAGGGCCCGGCCGGCGCCGGGCCCCTGCCATCAGAACCAGACTTCGGTCTGGACGCCGAAGCTCCACTGGCCCCCGGTGAAGCCGTCTTCGCCGAAGCTGCCGCCGTACTCGTTCAGCTCCTCGCTCCAGTCAGTGTAGGAGGCAAAGAGACGGACCTCCGGGCGCTGCCAGAAGCCACCCACCTGGGGCTTGAAGGTCGGGGCAAGGGTGAACTTGCCGAAGTCTCCCTTCACGGCGTTGCCGCCGGCGCCCTGGTCGAGGTCCATATACTGGTAGCTGGCCTCGTACTGCATCTCGAAGTTCTCGGTCAGCTCGTTGGCCAGGCGCACGTTGAGGCCCGCCCAGGTGAACTCGTCGCCCTGCACGTAGCGGTCCCGGCTGGTCTCGGCGAGCAGCGAAGGCGCCACGCGCCAGGTCGGAGCCAGGTAGGTGGTGCCGTAGAGGCCGAGGCGGGTCGCCTGGGCGTCATCGGTCAGCGCGCCGTCGGCGCCCAGCACCTTGGCCTCCGCGCCCAGGCCCTGACCATGGATCAGCGCCGCCTTGAAGTTACCCTCCCCCAGGCCGAAGAAGCTGTCGCCGTGGTAGGCCACCATGGTGTGGAAGCCGCTGTCGGCGGCCGTCTGGCCCGCCTCGATGTCGCGTTCGTCGTTGTCGGCGGCGGAGAGGCCGCTGACCATGAACTGCCAGTTGCCCACATAGTTGTTGGAGGTGAGGGTCAGACTGTCGGTGCTGCCCGGGTCCTCGCTGCCGATGATGTCGAAGTCGCTGAAGCTGCGACCGTAGAGCGACAGGTTGGAGGTCCAGTTCTCGGCCAGCTGCATGTCGTAGATACCCGCGCCGGTGCCGGCCAGGAAGATGAAGTCGCTGTCGATCCAGTGGATGTCGAAGTTGTCGCGATCGAAGCGCTTGCCGGCCCAGATCGAGGCGTTCTCGAAGACGCCGGTGAAGCTCGGCAGGTCGCTGAACTCGGCATAGACCTGGCGCACGTTGAGGTTCGATTCGTCGGCGGTCCAGTCGTTGCTGGTGCTGACCGAGTCGGCGAGCATCATCCGGTAGTGGGCCCGGGCGCCGTTGTCGTAGCGCATCCGGTAGTTGAAGATGCCCTCGACATAGGTATCCCCCTCGTTGCCCAGCCGCCCCACGGCGCCGCCCAGCGGACCGGCGGGGGTCACGTAGGGCCCGCCCGGCAGGCTCTTGCCATCCTCGCCCAGCAGCAGCCCGGAGCGGGCATAGACGTTGAAGGAGAAGCCCTCCTCGCCGCTGGCCTGGCGCTCGACCCTGGCCAGTCGTGCCTCGACCTCGTCGGCGGAGAGCCGCCCCTGGGCCTCGGCTTCGGCGATCTCGGCGCGCTGCTCGGCGGCATCGGCTCGCTGCTCGGCGGCGGCGATACGCGCCTCGAGCTCGGCCAGGCGCTGCTCCAGCCCGTGGTTGTCGGCGCTGGCGGCGCCACTCAGCGCCACGCCGGCGGCGGTGATGGCAATGGCGAGGGGGGTCTTGAACATGACGGCGTTCATGGTGGTGTCATCCCTTGTTGTTGTGGACTGTCGCCCATGCCGGCCCCGGTCTGTATCGATTCAGTCCCATGACGTGCCCGACGCGGCGGGAGTCGGGGGAGGCGGCTGGACAAGCCAATCGAAACTTAATCGTTTAAGCCCACCCCCCTCAACGTCATGAGCGAAGAACGCGACCAATGTCTAATGCAGCGCCTCCCTGCCGAAGGCCTCTTAACCAGACCCTCACTCCCCTTCCCCTTCGCCGGCGAGGTAAGCAGGCGCTCACGCCAGGCCGCGCGGCCAGGCTTCGACAAAAGTCTAGGTTGATGGAGCCAGGGCCATGATCTTAACTGTCGCCACGAACTTAATCGTTTAAGACACGCCATCCACCGCTCGCAAGCCCCCACAACAACAAGCCGACGAGGATTATCCCATGCTCAAGACGCCTCTCATCACCGCCATCGCCCTGGGTTCCGCCGCGCTGGCCGGCACCGGCCACGCCCAGGCGGCGGACCTGACCATCTCCTGTGGCGCCGTCGGCGCCGAGCTGACCCTCTGCGAGGAGGGCGTGCGCACCTGGGAGGAAAAGACCGGCCACGAGGTCGATATCGTCTCCACCCCCAACTCCTCCACCGAGCGCCTGTCGCTCTACCAGCAGATCCTCTCCGCCAACTCCAGCGACATCGACGTGATGCAGATCGACGTGGTCTGGCCGGGCCTGCTCGCCAACCACCTGCTCGACCTGCGCGAGGCGCTGGGTGACGAGGCCGGCAAGGGACACTTCCCCGCGATCGTCGAGAACAACACCGTCGATGGCCGCCTGGTGGCGATGCCCTGGTTCACCGATGCCGGGGTGCTCTACTACCGCAAGGACCTGCTCGAGAAGTACGGCTTCGAGGCACCCGCGACCTGGGCCGAGCTTACCGAGATCGCTCGCGAGATCAAGGCGGCCGAACGCGAGGCCGGCAACGAGCGCATGCACGGCTTCGTGTTCCAGGGCCGGGCCTACGAGGGTCTGACCGTCAACGCCCTGGAGTGGGTGGCGAGCCACGGTGGCGGCACCCTGGTGGAGCCCGACGGCGAGATCAGCATCAACAACCCCCGCGCTGCGGCCGCCCTGGACCTGGCCGCCAGCTGGGTCGGCGACATCGCTCCCGACGGGGTCCTCAACTACACCGAGGAGGAGGCCCGCGGGGTCTTCCAGGGCGGCAATGCCGTGTTCATGCGCAACTGGCCCTATGCCTGGTCCCTGGCCCAGAGCGAGGGCAGCGAGGTGCGCGACAAGGTCGGCGTGACCCAGCTGCCGGCGGGCGGCGATGGCGGCGAGAGCAGAAACGCGGCGGGCCTGGGCGGCTGGAACCTGGCGGTCTCCCGCTACAGCGAGAATCCCGAACTGGCCGTGGACCTGGTCGCCTTCCTGACCGGGCATGACGAGCAGAAGCGTCGCGCTATCGAGGCCTCCTACAACCCGACCCTCGAGGCCCTCTACCAGGACGAGGAGGTGCTGGAGGCCGTGCCCTTCTTCGGCGAGCTCTACGACACCTTCGTCAACGCCGTGGCCCGCCCCTCGGCGGTGACCGGTGACGCCTACGGCCGGGTCAGCAACGCCTTCTTCAGCGCCAGCCATGACGTGCTCTCCGGCAGCCGCAGCGGCGAGCAGGCCGTGGCCGACCTCGAGCGCGAGCTCTCGCGCGTCAAGCGCCGCAACTGGTAACCGGGAGCCTTCCCATGACCTCTACCGTCAACGACAGCGCGCCCGCCGCGGCGCGCCCCCTCTCCGGCCAGTACCGCAGCACCAAGGTACGCCGCCAGCGGGTGCGCGCCGCCTGGACCTTCCTGGCGCCGATGCTGGTGACCCTGGCCCTGGTGGCCGGCTGGCCGCTGATCCGCACCTTCTACTTCAGCTTCACCGATGCCTCGCTGTCGGACCTCGGCAACGTCTTCTTCATCGGGCTGGAGAACTACCTGGTCCTGGACGATGGCCGCTGGTACGGCGTGCTCGCCGACCCCGTCTGGTGGCGCTCGGTGTGGAACACCTTCTTCTTCGCCATCGTCTCGGTGTCGCTGGAGGTGGTGTTCGGGGTGATCGTCGCGCTGATCCTCAACGCCGAGTTCAAGGGCCGCACCCTGGTGCGCGCCGCGGTGCTGATCCCCTGGGCGATCCCCACCATCGTCTCGGCGCAGATGTGGGCCTGGATGCTCAACGACCAGTTCGGGATCATCAACGAGCTGCTGATGACGCTGGGCCTCATCGCCGACCCCATCGCCTGGACGGCGGATGCCAGCTACTCCATGTGGGCGGTGATCATGGTCGACGTGTGGAAGACCACGCCCTTCGTCGCCCTGCTGGCGCTGGCCGCCATGCAGATGCTCCCCAAGGACTGCTACGAGGCCGCCGAGGTGGACGGCATCCACCCGGTCAGGGTGTTCTTCCGGGTCACCCTGCCGCTGATCACCCCGGCGCTGATGGTGGCGGTGATCTTCCGCCTGCTCGACGCCCTGCGGGTGTTCGACGTCATCTACGTGCTGACCTCGAACTCCACCAGCACCATGTCCATGTCGATCTACGCCCGCCAGCAGCTCGTCGAGTTCCAGGACGTGGGCTACGGCAGCGCCGCCTCGACCCTGCTGTTCCTGATCATCGCCCTGGCGACCATCGCCTATCTCTACTTGGGCCGCAAGCAACTCAACCTGGGAGGTGACGCATGACCTCGCGCTGGTTCAACAAGCTCGCCGCACGGGTCGGCTTCTGGGGGCTGGTGGCCCTGGTGGTGGTCGTCGCCGTGTTCCCCTTCTATTACGCCGTGATCACCTCCTTCAAGCCGTCCGGCGACCTCTTCCGGGTCGAGCTGTGGCCCAGCACCTGGGATCTCGCCAACTACGTGCAGGTGTTCACCCAGCGCAGCTTCATCCAGGCGATCTTCAACTCGATCCTGGTCGCCACCAGCGTGGTGTTCATCGCCCTGCTGCTCGGCATCACCGCCTCCTACGCCCTGGGCCGGGTGCGCTTCCGCGGCCGCTCCACGGTGCTGCTGGTGATCCTGGGCGTATCGATGTTCCCCCAGGTAGCGGTGCTCTCCGGGCTCTTCGAGGTGATCCGCGCGCTCAACCTCTATAACAACCCGGGCGGCCTGATCCTGAGCTACACCATCTTCACCCTGCCCTTCACCGTCTGGGTGCTGACCACCTTCATGCGCCAGCTGCCCATGGAGCTCGAGGAGGCGGCGATTATGGACGGGGCCACCCCCTTGGTCACCATCACCAAGGTGTTCCTGCCGCTGATGTGGCCGGCCATGGCGACGACAGGGTTATTAGCCTTTATCGCCGCCTGGAACGAGTTCCTCTTCGCTCTGACCTTCACCCTGACCGACAGCCAGCGCACCGTGCCGGTGGCCATCGCCCTGCTCTCCGGCGGCAGCGCCTACGAGCTGCCCTGGGGCCCGATCATGGCCGCCTCGGTGATCGTCACCGTGCCCCTGGTGGTGCTGGTGATCATCTTCCAGCGGCGTATCGTCTCCGGCCTCACCGCCGGCGCGGTCAAGGGGTAAGCCTCTCATGTCATTCACGGAATCCAAGATGCAAGACAATACCCTCTGGTGGCGCGGCGGCGTCATCTACCAGATCTACCCGCGCAGCTTCATGGACGCCAATGGTGACGGCATCGGCGACCTCACGGGCATCACCGAGAAGCTGGACTACGTGGCCTCGCTGGGCGTGGACGGCATCTGGCTGTCGCCCTTCTTCACCTCGCCGATGCTCGACTTCGGTTACGACGTCAGCGACTACCGCGACGTCGACCCGATGTTCGGCACGCTCGAGGACTTCAAGGCGCTGCTGACCCGGGCCCACGCGCTGGGCCTGAAGGTGATGATCGACCAGGTGATCAGCCACACCTCCGACCAGCACCCCTGGTTCCAGGAGAGCCGCGCCGATCGCACCAACGCCAGGGCCGACTGGTACGTGTGGGCCGACCCCAAGCCCGACGGCACGCCCCCCAACAACTGGCTGTCGATCTTCGGCGGGCCGGCCTGGACCTTCGACCCGCGCCGCCGCCAGTACTACCTGCACAACTTCCTGACCAGCCAGCCGGACCTCAACTTCCACCACCCGGAGGTGAGGGCCGCCCAGCTGGACAACATGCGCTTCTGGCTGGAGCTGGGGGTGGACGGCTTCCGCCTGGACACCGTCAACTTCTACTTCCACGACGCCGAGCTGCGTGACAACCCGCCGGTCCCCGAGGGGGAGGCCAAGACCCTGGGCGCCCCGGAGGCCAACCCCTACACCTGGCAGCGCCACGTCTACGACCTGAGCCGCCCGGAGAACCTCGATTTCCTGCGCGAGCTGCGCGCGCTGATGGACGAGTACCCCGGGACCACCACGGTGGGCGAGATCGGCGACGACAATCCGCTGGAGCGCATGGCCGAGTACACCGCCGGCGGCGACAAGCTGCATATGGCCTACACCTTCGACCTGCTCAACGCGCCCCACTCGGCGGCCTATCTACGCGAAGTGATCGAGCGCTTCCAACGCCTGGCCGGCGACGCCTGGCCCTGCTGGGCGCTCTCCAACCACGACGTGGTGAGAAGCGCCACGCGCTGGGGCGCGGATGAGGACCCGCTCGCCTACCCCAAGGCGGCCCTGGCCATGCTCTTCTCGCTACGCGGCAGCGTCTGCCTCTACCAGGGCGAGGAGCTGGGCCTGCCGGAGGCGGAGGTGCCCTTCGAGCGCCTCCAGGACCCCTACGGCAAGGTGCTGTGGCCGGCGTTCAAGGGCCGCGACGGCTGCCGCACCCCCATGCCCTGGGAGAACAGCGCGAACGGCGGCTTCACCGCCCCGGGCGTCGAGCCCTGGCTGCCCGTGGAGGCGCGCCACCTGCCCCTCTCGGTGGCGCGGCAGGAGGACGACAGCGCGTCGGTGCTCAACGCCACCCGCCGCCTGCTGGCGTTCCGCGCCAGGCACCCTGCGCTGTTCGACGGCGAGCTGCGCCTGGTCGACGTGGGCGACGCGCTGCTCGGCTTCGTCCGCGAAAGGGCGGGCGAGCGGATCCTCTGCCTCTTCAACCTGACCGCCGAGCCCCGGGAGACCCGGCTGCCGCTGGCGGTCGACCACGCCCTCGAGGGCCATGGCTTCACGGCCTCCCTCGACGGCGACACCCTGCGGCTGCCGGCCTACCAGGCCGCCTGGTTCGCGGTATCCTGAACGATCGCAGCTCACCATAACAACAGGCCGGCCCCGACGAGAACGCCAAGGGCGCGGGGCCGGCAAGGAGTCATCAGATGGCAAGCGTCACTCTCGACAAGGTCAACAAGGTCTTCGGCAGCACCCACATCATCAAGGACGTGGACCTGGATATCGGCGACGGCGAGTTCGTGGTCTTCGTCGGCCCCTCGGGCTGCGGCAAGTCGACCCTGCTGCGGCTGATCGCCGGGCTGGAGTCGATCAGCGACGGCACGCTCAGCATCGGCGAGACGGTGGTCAACGAGCTGCCGCCCCGGGAGCGCGGCGTGGGCATGGTGTTCCAGTCCTATGCCCTCTACCCGCACATGACCGTCTACGAGAACATGGCCTTCGGCCTCAAGCTGGCCAAGGCCAGCCAGGAGACGGTGGAGGATCGCGTGATGGCCACGGCGCGCATCCTGCAGCTCGAGGAGCTGCTCGACCGCAAGCCCAAGGCGCTCTCCGGCGGCCAGCGCCAGCGCGTGGCCATGGGTCGCGCCATGGCCCGCGAGCCGCGCATCCTGCTGTTCGACGAGCCGCTCTCCAACCTGGACGCCTCGCTGCGCGTGCAGATGCGCAACGAGATCGCCCGGCTACACAACCGGCTGGGCTCGACCATGATCTATGTCACCCACGACCAGGTGGAGGCCATGACCCTGGCCGACAAGATCGTGGTGCTCAACGGCGGACGCATCGAGCAGGTGGGCAGCCCCCACGAGCTCTACCAGCGGCCGGCGACCAGGTTCGTCGCCGGCTTCATCGGCTCGCCGACCATGAACTTCATGCCGGCGAGCCTGGCCGGCCAGGCCGAGGCGGGCTGCCGGGTGCAGGTCGAGGGCATCGGCGAGCTGAGCCTGCCCCAGGCGGCGGGCGAGCATGCCGCCGGCACGGCGCTGACCCTGGGCGTTCGCCCCGAGCACCTGCGCCTGGAGGCGGCCAGCGGCGACAACGCCTTCGAGATCGTCAACGTCGAGTACCTGGGCAACGAGGTCTACGTCTACCTGGAACCCAGGGCCGGCGAGACCCTGCTGATCCATCGCAGCGAGGCGCCCAGCCGCTGGCAGGAGGGGCAGCGGGTGGCGCTGGTGCCGGACCCGCAACACGTGCACCTGTTCGATGCGAACGATCGCGCCCTGAAGGCCAGCCGGGCCCGAGCCGTGGCCTGAAGCGGCGCATGAGCACGCACCGGCCCTGTCCCCCGCGGGCCAGGGTCGGTATCCTTGTCAGCGGGTCGCCAACGACCAGGGAAGGCCATGACCGCACCAACGCGCCGCATCACCTTGAAGGACCTGGCCCGTGAGCTCGGGGTCTCCACCGCCACCGTCTCCAACGCCTTCAACCGGCCGGACCAGCTCTCGCCCGCCCTGCGCGAGCGCATCCTCTGCGAGGCCAGCCGGCTGGGCTACCACGGCCCCGATGCCAAGGCGCGCAGCCTGCGCACCGGGCGCTCGCGGATCATCGCGGTGATCCTCGCCGAGAGCCTCACCTACAGCCTCAACGACGCCGTGGCGAGCGAGTTCCTCTCGGGGGTGGCCGAGGTGCTCGACGCCCAGGGCCACACCCTGCTGCTGCTCTCCTCGCGCCAGACCCAGGGCCAGGTCCCGGGCTCGGCGAGCATGGCCGACGGCTTCATCGTCTACGGCCTGATGCCGAGCCCCTCGCTGCTCGGCCGGCTGCCTGCCCAGGCTTCGCTGGTTTCGGTGGACTCCGAAATCGCCGGCCGCCCCACCGTCCACGTCGACAACGAGGCCGCCTGCCTCGCCATCGCCCGCCACGCCCTGCGGACGCCCCCGCGGCGGCCGGCCATCGTCAACCTGCGCCTCACCGCCGAGCCCTGCAACGGCCGCATCACCCCGGCCCATGCCCTGCTGGGAGCCGATCAGACCATCACCCGCTCGCGCCTGACCGCCTTCCACCGCGCCCTGGCGGAGCACGGGATCGACCCGGCCGGGGTGCCGATGTGGAACATCGAGGAGAACACCTTCGAGGTCTGCGCCCCGGTGATCGAGGCGATCCTCGACTCGCCAGACGACGAGCGCCCCGACCTGCTGCTCTGCATGTCCGACCGCATCGCGCTGACCGCCGTCACCCTGGCCGAGCAGCGCGGCCTGCGCATCCCCGGGGACCTGCGGATCACCGGCTTTGACGGCATCGCCGAGGGGCAGTACCGGGCCCCTCGCCTCACCACGATCCGCCAGGACAGTACCGAGAAGGGCCGCACCGCCGCCCGCATCATCCTCGGCCTCGCTCCGGCCGAACCCAGCCTGCTGCCCACCGAACTGGTGATCGGCGCCAGCTGCCCCTGAACCGACGGGGCCTGCCGCCCCGCGCCTCCTCTCCTTCGCCCTCTCCCCCTTCGCCCCGTGCCCTACGCCCCACCCGTACGCCACCCCTGCGCCCCCCGGGGAGGAGGACGTCGAGCGGGGGATTGGCGACGCTGGACGCCTCCGTCATGACGCTCCACCCGGGGCGCCACCGCACAACAACAGCCTGGAGGATCCAGTCCCATGACGCCATCACGCCGTGGTTTCCTGTTCCCGCTGCTGGCCGCCGCCCTGGGGAGCGGCCTCGCCCTGCCCGCCGTGGCCTTCGACGCCGACAAGCTGACCATCTGGATGGGCGACAACAAGGGGCCGGAGGGCATCCGAGAGGTCGGCCGCCGGTTCACCGCCGATACCGGGGTCGAGGTGGAGGTCGTCCATCCCGACAACCTCACCGACCGCTTCCAGCAGGCCGCCGGCAGCGGACAGGGCCCGGATATCGTGATCTGGGCCCATGACCGCCTGGGCGAATGGGCCCAGAGCGGGCTGCTGACGCCGCTCTCCCCGAGCGACGACTTCCGTGGCCGCTACTTCGACTTCACCTGGGACGCCACCCTGTGGAACGGCGAGACCTACGGCTACCCGATCTCCGTGGAGTCGCTGGGGCTGATCTACAACAAGGCGCTCGTCGACGAGGCCCCGGAGAGCTTCGCCGAACTGATGGCATTGGATGCCGAGCTGGCCGAGCAGGGCAGGAAGGCGATCCTCTTCGACTACAGCGAGCCCTACTACGGCTGGATCCTGCTGGCGGCCAACGGCGGCTACCCCTTCCGCCAGACCGAGACGGGCTTCGACGTCAGCGACATCGGGGTCAACAACGCGGGGGCCCTGCAGGGCGCCGAGCTGCTGCGCGAGCTGATCGAACGGGACGTGGTGCCCCGCGGCACCGACTACAGCGTGATGGATACCCGCTTCAATCGCGGCGAGGTGGCCACCATGATCAGCGGGCCCTGGGCCTGGGGCAACCTGGAGCGCAGCGGGATCGACTACGGCGTGGCCCTGCTGCCCAGGGTGGGCGACGAGCGCGCCAGGCCGATGTTCGGCGTCATGACGGCGATGATCAACGCCGCCACGCCCAACGACTTCCTGGCCGTGGAGTTCCTCGAGAACTACCTGCTCGACGAGGCGGGGCTGCGTACCTTCAACGGCGACGGCACCCTGGGCGCGGTGGCCCATGTGGCCTACCAGCGGGAGCTGGCGGAGGACCCCGCGATCGCCGCCACCCTGGCCAACGCCGAGATCGGCATGCCGATGCCCAACATCCCCGAGATGGGCGCCTTCTGGGCCGCCATGGAGCCGGCGCTGCAGAACATCGGCAGTGGCCGCCAGACCCCGCAGGAGGCGCTGGACGCCGCCGCCCGCCGCATGCGCCAGTAAGCCGACTCACCACCCCGGCCGGCGGCCCTGCCGTCGGCCGCTCCCGCAGGACACTCGCTATGTACACCACCAACGCCTCCCGGGGGCTGCCGCGACACCGGTCGCGCCATCCCGCGGAACGCTACGCCCGCTGGGCGGCCCGCGCCCTGGTCGCCGCCCTGGTCGTGGGCCTGATGTGGCTGGTCGTCGCCTTCCACCTCAACGGCCAATGGATGTTCGCGCTGCTCTTCCTGGTGCTGGGCGCCGCCCTGGCGGTGGTCTTCACCCGCCGCAGCCTGATGAGTCACCGCTACATCTTCCCCGCCGTGGCCGGCCTCGGCGTCTTCGTGATCTTCCCGCTGGTCTACACCTTCGGCATCAGCTTCAGCAACTACAGCTCGAGCAACCTGCTCAGCGAGGAGCGGGTCCGCGCGCAGCTCCTCTCGCGCACCTATCAGGAGGAGGGCGCCGCCTTCGGCTTCTCGCTGCACCGCGAGGGCGAGCTCGTCAGGCTCTACCTGGAAGCCGAGGGCGGCCCGACCGGGGAAGGCGCCAAGCGCTTCACGAGCCCGCCGCTTAACCTGGCCAACCGGGAGGAGCGCCGGATCGGCGTCCAGCCCGCCGACCGGGCCCCGGCTGCCGAACCGCTGCCGATGCGCGAGGTGATCGCCGCCCGCGGCGCCCTGCAGGGACTGCGCCTGGTCACCCCCGAGGGCCTCGAGCTGCGCATGTCGGGGCTGCGCCATTTCGCCCCGATGCTCGACCGCTACGAGGCCCGCGACGACGGCAGCCTGTTCGACCGCCGCGACGACCGGGTGCTGACGCCGGACCAGCAGATCGGCTTCTTCGTCACCGACGACGGCGAGACCATCACCCCGGGGTGGCCGGTGGCGGTCGGCCTGGACAACTACACCCGGATCTTCGCCGACCCGGACATCCGCGGCCCCTTCCTGCAGATCTTCGTCTGGACCTTCGCCTTCGCCGGGCTGACCGTGCTGTTCACCCTGGCGGTGGGCTTCGTGCTGGCCGCCCTGCTGCAGTGGGATCAGCTGCGCGGCAAGGCGATCTACCGCACGCTGCTGATCCTGCCCTACGCGGTACCCGCCTTCATCTCGATCCTGATCTTCAAGGGGATGTTCAACCAGCACTTCGGCGAGGTGAACATGATCCTCGACGGCCTGTTCGGCATTCGCCCGGAGTGGTTCACCGACCCCTGGCTGGCCCGCACGATGCTGCTGGTGGTCAACACCTGGCTCGGCTACCCCTACATGCTGCTGCTGTGCATGGGGCTGATCCAGTCGATCCCGCGGGACCTCTTCGAGGCCTCGGCGGTGGACGGCGGCGGTCCGCTCACCAACCTGTTCCGGATCACCCTGCCGCTGATCATCAGGCCACTGACGCCCCTGCTGATCGCCGCCTTCGCCTTCAACTTCAACAACTTCGTCCTGATCGCCCTGCTCACCGGCGGCAACCCGGACATCCTCGGCGCCAGCACGCCGGCGGGCACCACCGACCTGCTGGTCAGCTACACCTACCGCATCGCCTTCCAGGATGCCGGCCAGAACTTCGGCCTGGCCGCCGCCATCGCCACCCTGATCTTCCTGCTGGTGGCCGGCCTGTCGCTGCTCAACCTGCGGCTGTCCAGGGTCAAGGTCTGAAAAGGAGATACCGTCATGGACATGGTTCAACCCCGCTCGATCCGTGCCCGGCGGCTTGCCGCCCACCTAGCGCTGCTCGGCTTCGTCTCGCTGATCGTCTTCCCGCTTCTGCTGGTGATCTCGATCTCCTTCCGCGAGGGCAACTTCGCCAGCGGCAGCCTGATTCCCGAGCGCTTCTCGCTGGAGCACTGGGCCCTGGCCTTCGGCATCCCCTGGGAGCGGGCCGACGGCAGCGTGGTCCAGCCACCCTTCCCGGTGCTGCTGTGGCTGTGGAACTCGGTGAAGGTCGCGCTGGTGTCGTCGCTGCTGATCCTGGCGCTCGCCACCACCAGCGCCTACGCCTTCGCTCGCATGCGCTTCCGCGGCAAGGCGCCGATCCTCAAGGGCATGCTGATCTTCCAGATGTTCCCGGCGGTGCTCTCGCTGGTGGCACTCTATGCGCTGTTCGATCGCCTGGGCCAGCTGGTGCCCTGGCTGGGCATCAACACCCATGGCGCCCTGATCGTCGCCTCGCTGGGGGCGGTGGCCCTGCACATCTGGACCATCAAGGGCTACTTCGAATCCATCGACGGTTCTCTGGAGGAGGCCGCCATGGTCGACGGCGCCAGCACCTGGCAGGCCTTCCGCTACATCCTGCTGCCGCTGTCGGTGCCGATCCTGATGGTGGTCTTCATCCTCGCCTTCGTGATGAGCATCATGGAGTACCCCATGGCCTCGGTGCTGCTGGTCGACGAGCACAAGCTGACGCTCGCCGTGGGGGCCCAGCAGTACCTGGCCGACCACAACCAGCGCTGGGGCAACTTCGCCGCCGCCGCGGTGCTCTCGGGCCTGCCCATCACCGTGGCCTTCCTGGTCTGCCAGCGCTGGATCATCGGCGGGCTCACCGCCGGCGGCGTGAAAGGCTAGTTTCCTCGTCCTGAGCGAAGCGCTGCTCGCCCCCGGCCATCCTGGCCGGGGTTTTCTCGTGACGAGGCGTGGGAGGCGACGACGCCCCGTGCGCTCTCGCGCCCGGGGCGTCGGGTCGAATCTGGGAGGGAGTCGCCTCAGCGCAGCAGCAGCACGGGCACCTTCGCACGGCGCAGCATCTCGGTGGTGGTGCTGCCCACCAGCAGGTGGCGGATGCGCGAGTGGCCGTAGGCGCCCATCACCAACATGTCGATCCCGTGTTCCTCCTGGTAGGTGCGCAGGGTCGCCTCTACCTCGCCGGCGCGGATGGCGCCCTCGGCCTCATGACCGGCGTCGCGCAGGGTGCCGAGCGCCCAGTCGAGCTGGGAGCGGTTGTCGCCGGTCTCGGCACCGACGATCACCACGTGCACCGGCACACCCTCGAAGAGGGGGCTTCTGGCCAGCATCTCGACCCCCTTGCGAGTGGTCTTGCTGCCGTCGAAGGCCAGCATCACCCGCTCGGGACGCCGGTAGGTGTGCGGCACCATCAGGATCGGGCGGTGCAGGGTGCGCACCACCCGCTCCAGGTTGGAGCCCAGGTGGCCGCTGTCCAGGTGGGCGGTCTCGCCGCGCTTGCCTACCACCAGCAGGCGGATCTCGTCGGCCAACTCCTCGAGGGTCTCCACCAGGGTACCGTTGCGCTGGCGGCCAGCGGGCTCGGCGACACCGCTCTCCACGGCGCGCTCCCGGGCCGCCTTGAGCATCCGCCGGCCCTGCTCCTGGGCCACCTTGGCCTGTCTCTCCTCCAGCTGGGCGAGCTCCTCCAGCAGATGCTCCCGCGCCCCCAAGCCGATGCTGCCGGAGAGGTCGGCCTCGGCGGTCTGGGGGTGGTTGTCGTTCACGTGCAGGAAGGTCAGCGGTGCATCTAGCGCCCGACTGGCCCAGGCGGCGTAGTCGCACACGCCTTCCGAGAACTTCGAGCCGTCGATGGCGGCCATTACCTGTTCGGTCATCGTCTTGTCCTGATACTGGCGTATTGGGTCATGGTGTCACGTTCTCCCCCATCGAGACGGACGTCAATGGCCGCCCATCAGCTTCTCCACCGCCTCGGGGTCGTCGTGCACCGCATAGCGGTCAACGATGGTGGCGCTGGCCTCGTTGAGGCCGACCAGTTCCACCTCGGTGCCCTCGCGCCGGAACTTGAGCACGATGCGGTCCAGGGCCTGGACGGCGGTGATGTCCCAGAAGTGAGCGCGCGACAGGTCGATGGTGACCTTCTCCAGGGTCTCCTTGAAGTCGAAGGCCTTGCCGAAGCGCTCGGAGGAGGCGAAGAACACCTGGCCCACCACCTGGTAGACCCGCGCGTTGCCCTCGTCATCTTCCTCGCTGCCAATGTAGAGGATATTGCCCACCTTGTTGGCGAAGTTCATCGCGGCGAGCAGCACGCCGACGAAGACACCGATCGCCAGGTTGTGGGTGCCGACGGTGACGGCCACGGTGGCCAGCATCACCATGTTGGTGCTCATCGGGTGCTTCTTCAGGTCGCGGATCGATTCCCAGCTGAAGGTACCGATGGAGACCATGATCATCACCGCCACCAGGGCCGCCATGGGGATCTGCGAGACCCAGTCGGCGAGGAACACCACCATCAGCAGCAGCGCCACGCCGGCGACGAGGGTAGAGAGCCGGGTGCGGCCACCCGACTTGATGTTGATCACCGACTGCCCAATCATCGCACAGCCCGCCATGCCACCGATCAGCCCGGTACCGATGTTGGCCAGCCCCTGCCCCTTGCACTCACGGTTCTTGTCGCTCTGGGTATCGGTCAAGTCGTCGACGATGGTGGCGGTCATCATCGACTCCAGCAGGCCCACCACGGTAAGCATCACCGAATAGGGCAGGATGATCATCAACGTCTCGAGGTTCAGCGGCACCTCGGGCCACAGGAACACCGGCAGGGTGTCGGGCAGCTCGCCCATGTCGCCGACGGTGCGGATCTCCATGCCGGTCAGCAGGTAGACCGCGGTCAGCACCAGGATGCAGACCAGCGGGGACGGTAGCAGCTTGCCCACCTTCGGCAGGTAGGGGAAGCCGTAGATGATCGCCAGGCCCGCCGCGGTCATGGCATACACATGCCAGGTCACCCCGGTCAGCTCCGGCAACTGGGCCATGAAGATCAGGATCGCCAGGGCGTTGACGAAACCGGTAACCACCGAGCGTGACACGAAGCGCATCAGGTCGGCGAGGCGCAGGTAGCCGGCAAGGATCTGCAACACCCCGGTGAGCAGGGTGGCGGCCAGCAGGTACTGCAGGCCGTGCTCCTTGACCAGGGTGACCATCAGCAGCGCCATGGCACCGGTAGCCGCCGAGATCATCCCCGGCCGACCGCCGGCGAAGGCGATGATCACCGCCATGGAGAAGGAGGCGTAGAGGCCGACCTTGGGGTCGACGCCGGCGATGATCGAGAAGGCGATGGCCTCGGGGATCAACGCCAGGGCGACGACGATTCCCGAGAGGGTGTCGCCCTTGAGGTTGGAGAACCAGCTCTGTTTCATCTTTTCGTACATGCTGCGGTCCAGTCGGGGGAATGGAGGGGCCGTGAGGCGTCGGCGTCCTGTCGCTCGCATGCCCAGCGGGCATCCGCCAGGGGCGTGTCGCCCACGGCAGGCGGCGAAGAGGCTGTGAGTCACGAGTGGGGCGGCGCGCAGGGGCACCCGAGTCATCATGATGATGTCGCGCGATGTCGCCTCGAAGACGGCGGCATCGCCGAGGGCATTAAGAGGAGTGCGCTAGGGCGGTGTGACCAGCCCTGCCAGGAGAGTCATCATGTCATGTCTATTCCCTTGCTCGACATCGAGGCGACACCGGCGACGGGGCCATGGGGTGCGTGCGACAGGAGCGCGGCATTCTAGCAGGGCTCGTGCTGCACTGCACCCAGCGCCCGCTGGCGACGCTCGACATGCCGGTCCACCAGCCCCTTGGCCAGCAAGCTGCCGAGCACCAGGGCGCCGCCGGCGAAGGCCGCCGTCGTCGGGCGCTCGCCGAGCAGCCACCACACCCAGAGCGTGCCGACCACCACCTCCAGCAACATCAGTAGCCCCACCTCTGCGGCAGGCAGGTAGAGGGGGCCGCGCTGGAGCAGGGTGAAGCCCAGCGGCAGCAGTCCCAGGCAGAGCAGCAGCAGCCACGCCAGGGTGGTGCCGGAGGGCAGCGCGATACCGGGGCCGGCCAGGCCATAGAGCGTTGCGGTGGCCGCCACGATCACCCCCGCCAGGGTGAGCATGGGGCTCATGTCGACCCCCGGACGAGTGCGACAGAGCGTGAAGTTGGCCGCCATCGCCGTGGCGGCGAGCAGCGCAAAGGCGTTGCCTTGCCAGGAACCCGCCCCGGCATCGTCCATGGCGATCAGCGCGATGCCGACCAGGCAGGCGAAGATCGCCAGCCAGGTACGCCGGGGCAGGCGCTCATTCAGGCACAGCCGTGAGAGCAGTGCGGCGATCAGCGGCGCCCCGGCCAGGATCATCAACACGTTGCCGCCGCGGGTGTACTGGTTGCCCAGCACGAAGCCGAAGGTGGAGAGGCTGAAGAGCAGCGCCACGCCGATGCCGGTCCAGCCGCAGCGCCGGTAGGCCGCGAGCGCCCCGCGCCCGTGGCGGGCGACGGCGATGGCGATGAAGCCGAGTGCCGTGAGCAGCCCACGCCAGATCAGGATCTCGGCGTCGGGCAGGCCAATCACCTTGATCAGCAAGGCGTCGGGGGAAATGATCAGGGCACCGCCGCCGGTCATCAGCAGGCCCTGCTGGCGGTACGAGAGGGAAGCGGGGCTCAAGGCAACCTCGATATCGCGATGGGCCCCTCAGCATGCCACGGCCAGTTGGCCGTGGCATCAGGAGATCAGGAGGCGCCGCCCTCCTCCGGCCCCTGATTGCCCGTGCGCGCCTGGGCGGCCGGGGAGGCCTTGAGATGGCGGAAGGCCTCCATGATGTCCATGGGCAGCGGGAAGACGATGGTCGAGGCGTTCTTGTTGCTCATGTCGCTCATGGTCTGCAGGTAGCGCAACTGCAGCGCCGCCGAGTTCTCGGCCATGACGTTGGCCGCCTCCACCAGCTTGCGGGAGGCCTGCAGCTCACCCTCGGCATGGATCACCTTGGCGCGCCGCTCGCGCTCCGCCTCGGCCTGGCGGGCGATGGCACGGATCATGCTCTCGTCGAGGTCGACATGCTTGATCTCGACGTTGGCGACCTTGATGCCCCAGTTTTCAGCGGAACTGTCGATGATCTCCTGGATATCATCGTTGAGCTTGTCGCGCTCGGAGAGCATCTCGTCGAGGTCGTGCTTGCCGAGCACCGAACGCAGGGTGGTCTGGGCCAACTGGCTGGTGGCCTGGGTGAAGTTCTCCACCTGGATGATCGCCTTCTCGGGGTCCACCACCCGGAAGTAAAGCACCGCGTTGACCTTGACGGTGACGTTGTCCCGCGAGATCACGTCCTGCTCGGGCACGTCCATGGTCACCACCCGCAGGTCGACCACCTCCATCTTCTGGATGCCGGGGATGATGATGATCAGCCCAGGCCCCTTCACCGACTGGAAGCGCCCGAGGAAGAACACCACCCCGCGCCTGTACTCCGGCAGGATGCGGATCGAGGCTGCCAGCAGCATCACCAACAGCACGACGGGGACGAGATAGGAAATCAACATGGTTGCCACTCCTTGATCGATCGGGAGACGGCGGCTGCCGTCTCCCCGCTTGCCTTACCCGGATGACGCCAGCGGCGCCACTTCCAGGGTCAGGCCGTCCACCGCGACAACCCGCACCGCCTGGTTCCGGGCCACCGGCTCGTCGCTGCGGGCGTTCCAGCGCTCGCCCATCAGGCGCACGTGGCCACTGCCGGTGAAGTCCTCCAGCGCCACCGCCGCGTGGCCGATCAGTTCTTCCTGCCCGGTGCGGGCACGCCGACGGCGCAGGCCAGTGAAGCGCAGCATGACCCATAGCATCAGCGCCGAGGCGATCAGCGCCACCCCGCCGATCAGTGGCAACGAGAGTCTCAGGTTCTCCGCGTCCATCAGTATCACCGATCCGATCACGAAGGCGGCAATGCCGCCGATACCGAGGATGCCGAAGCTGGGCATCAGCGCCTCGCCCACGATCAGCGCCAGCCCCACCAGGATCAGCGCCAGCCCCGCATAGTTCACCGACAGCACCTGGAAGGCAAACAGCGCCAGCAGCAGGCAGATGATGCCGATGGTACCCGGCACCAGGCTGCCCGGGTTGGAGAGCTCGAAGATCAGCCCGTAGAAGCCGATGATCATCAGGAAATAGGCGACGTTGGGGTCGGTGATCACCGCCAGCAGTTGGGTGCGCCAGTCGGGATCGAAGCGTTCGATGGCCAGCCCCGCGGTGGACAGGCTGCGCTCGCCGTCGTCCATCACCACCGTGCGCCCGTCGATCCGGGCGAGCAGTTCATCGAGGTCGCGGGCCACCACATCGATGACGTTCTCCTCGAGTGCCTCCTCGGCGGTAAGGTTGACCGCCTCGCGTACCGCCGCCTCGGCCCAGTCGGCGTTGCGGCCGTGACGCTCGGCCAGGCTGCGGATGTAGGCCACGGCGTCCTCGAGCACCTTGCGCTCCATGGCGGTCTCGCCGCGGCGCCTGGCCGGCGCCTGATCGGCCTGCTCCTCCGCCGGGGCCGCCTCGCCCTCGCCCGCCGGGTCGTCGCCATCCTCGCTGCCCGCCTCCTGTGTCTCGGGTTCGGGGTCGGCGTCACCCAGCCCCGGCAGCCCGCCGCCTCCGCCCAGCTGCACCGGGGTGGCCGAGCCGAGGTGGGTGGCCGGCGCCATGGCGGCGACATGGCTGGCGTAGAGCAGGTAGGTGCCGGCGCTGGCCGCCCGGGCACCGGCCGGCATGACGTGGATCGCCACCGGCACCGCGGAGGCGAGCATATCGCGGATCATGTCGCGCATGGCGGCGTCCAGGCCACCTGGGGTATCCATCTCTACTACCACCAGCTCCGCCTCCGCCTCGGCGGCACGCGCCAGGCCGCGGCGAAAGTAGTCGGCGGTAGCGGGGCCGATGGCGCCCTCCAGGTGCATCACCAGCGCACTGCGTGACTCGCCCTGCTGGGCCTGCACCGCGGCCTGGCCCGCCAGCATCAACACGCCCAACGCCAGGCAGGCGAGGCTGAACAGCAGCAGGCGGTGCCCGGTGAGGGCGCTACGACTTGGCATCATGATGGTCATCCCTGCGGCTCCCCTCGACGAGTGGGGGTCTCCTGACGTGAGAGTCCCGGCGCGCCGCCGGGTTCAGTGCGCGATGCACCGGCTGGCTACTCTCTTGCCCTGCCCACTTGCCCTGCCCACTTGCCCTGCCCACACAGAGGCCCCGCGAGCGTGAGCTCGCGGGGCCTCGTGTTTCCCTACCGTGCCAGCCGAGCCGCTCGACCAGGACGTCGAGGTCGGTGGCGGTGAGGTCGCCGCGGGATAGGCCCGCGGCGATGAGGCGGCCCGAAGGCCGCGTGGGGTGAGCGCCGGATCAGGCGACAGGTGCGGCCACCGCCTTGAGGGCGCCCTCGCGCACCAGCTCGTCGGTGACGCGATCCACGGCGCGGCGGGCGCGGGCGACGATCTCGTCGACCTGGTCGCGGGTGGCGATCAGCGGCGGCGCGAAGCCGAGGATGTCGCCCTGGGGCATGGCGCGGGCGATCAGGTTCTCGTCGAGAGCCGCGGCGGAGATGCGCGGGCCCACCTTGAGCGCCGGGTCGAAGTGTGCGCGTTTCTCCGGGTTGGCGGAGAACTCCAGCGCCGCCAGCATGCCCACCCCACGCACGTCGCCGACGATGGGATGGTCGCCGAAGGCGTCGGCCATGGCCTGCTGCAGGTAGGCGCCGGTATCGCGCGAGTTCTCGGTCAGCCGCTCGCGCTCGATGATCTCGAGATTGGCCAGCGCCGCGGCACAGCCCAGGGCGTGTCCGGAGTAGGTCCAGCCGTGGCCGATGGGGCCATGCTCGCCGGTGCCCTGCTCCAGCACCTGCCACACGCGGTCACCGACGATGACCCCGGAGAGCGGCTGATAGGCGCTGGTCAGGCCCTTGGCCACGGTCATCAGGTCGGGCCGGATGGCGTAGTGGTGGCTGCCGAAGTCGGCGCCGATACGCCCGAAGCCGCACACCACCTCGTCGGCGATCAACAGCACGTCGTACTTGGTGAGCACCGCCTGGATCGCCTCCCAGTAGCCTTCCGGGGGCGGCACGATGCCGCCGGTACCCAGCACCGGCTCGCCGATGAAGGCGGCCACGGTCTCCGGGCCCTCGGCCAGGATCATCGCCTCGAGCCTGGCGGCACAGTGAGCCGAGAACTCGCGCTCGCTCATGCCCTCCAGCTCGGCGGCACGCTGGTAGTAGAACGGCGCCTCGGTGTGCAGGATACCCTCGATGGGCAGGTCGAACTGGTCGTGGAACGCCTTGAGACCGGTGAGCGAGCCGGTGGCCAGGCCCGAGCCGTGGTAGCCGCGCATGCGCGAGATCACTTTCTTCTTCTGCGGGCGACCGAGCACGTTGTTGTAGTAGCGCACGAGCTTGAGCTGGGTCTCGTTGGCGTCACTGCCACCCAGGCCGTAATAGACCTTGGACATGCCGGGCCCGGCGAGCTCGATGATCTTCTCGGAGAGGGCGATCTGCGGCTCGTTGGAGTGGCCCACGTAGGTGTGGTAGTAGGAGAGCTCCAGGGCCTGCTGGTAGATGGCCTCCGCCACCTCGGTGCGCCCATAGCCGATGTTGACGCAGTACAGGCCTGCGAAGCCGTCGATGAACTCGCGGCCATCCTTGTCGCGGATGGTGATGCCCTGACCGCCGGTGATCACGCGGCCCGGGGCGTCGCCGTGGGCGAAATCGCGCAGGTGGCTGGAGGCGTGGAAGGTGACCTTGCGGTCGCGGTCGATCAGGTCCTGGTGCTGCTGGCTCATATCGTTCTCTCTGTTAGCAAGACTCCCCGGCATCCCGCCGGGGAGAAGGTACAACGAATCGGTTACAAACAACGGTGACTATCGCTGTAGGAGGGAGGCTCCGCCTCGCGACTGGCGCCGCAGGCGCCCTGATGCACCCTCCGGCGCAGGAGGCACTGCCAGGCGCCTATCGGCGCCGTCGCCCGGGGAACCCGGCCTCCTACCGTATTACTCTCAGCTGCCGGAGACGGAGCCCAGGGCACCCAGGCAGTAGTACTTGGTCTCCAGGTACTCGTCGATGCCGGTGATGCCGCCCTCGCGGCCCAGGCCCGACTGCTTGACGCCGCCGAAGGGTACCGGGGGACCGGTCATCTTCACCGAGTTGACGCTGACCATGCCGTACTCCAGGGCCCGCAGCAGCTTCCAGATGCGGCGGATATCGTGGGTGTAGAGGTAGGCCGCCAGGCCGTACTCGGTGTCGTTGGCCATCTCGATGACCTGGTCGTCGTCGGCGTAGGCGGTGATCCCGGCCACCGGCGCGAAGCTCTCCTCGTGCCAGATCTTCATGTCACGGGTCACCCCGGTCAACAGGGTGGGCATGAAGAAGTTCTCGCCCGGCGCCTGGCGCTGGTCGCCGGCCACCAGGGTCGCACCCTTCGCGATGGCATCATCGACGATGGCCGCGGCCTTCTCCACTGCCTGGCGGTGGATCAGCGGGCCCAGGTCGATCTCGCTGTCCAGGCCATTGCCCACGGTCAGCGCCGCCATGCGCTCGGCGAAGTGTTCGACGAAGGCGTCATGGATCGACTCGTGGACCAGGATGCGGTCCGCGGCGAGGCAGTCCTGGCCGGCGGTCTGGAACTTGGCCGCCACCGCGGCGAAGGCCGCCTCCCGGGGATCCATATCCGGGCCGACGATAAAGGGGGCGTTGCCACCCAGCTCCAGCGAGACGCGCTTGACGGTGTTGGCGCTCTGCTCCAGCAGCAGCCGGCCGACCCGGGTGGAGCCGGTGAAGGAGAGCGCCTTGACGCGATCCTCGGCACACAGGATCTTCGACACCTCGGCGGGCTCGCCCAGCACCACATTGAAGACCCCGGCGGGGATCCCGGCGCGCTCGGCGAGCTCGGCCAGCGCCAGCGCCGAGAACGGGGTCTCGCCGGCGGGCTTGACGATCACCGGGCAGCCGGCGGCCATGGCGGCGGCGGCCTTGCGGGTGATCATCGCCAGCGGGAAGTTCCACGGGGTGATCAGCGCGGCGATGCCCACCGGCTCCTTGATGGTACCCAGGGCGGCGTTGGGGATGTGGCTGGGGATGGTCTCGCCGAAGGTCCGCTTGCCCTCCTCGGCGAACCAGCGCACGAAGCTGGCGCCATACTCCACCTCGCCGCGGGCGTCGGGCAGCGGCTTGCCCTGCTCCAGGGTCATGATGGTGGCCAGGTCCTCGCGGTTGGCCTGCAGCAGGTCGTACCAGGCCAGCAGGCGCTCGCAGCGCTCGTCGGCACGCAGGGCGCGCCAGTGCACGAAGGCGGCCTCGGCGGCGTCCACGGCGGCACGAATCTGGTCCGCCTCGAGCCACGGGATATGCCCGATCACCTCGCCGGTGGCGGGATCGATCACGGCCTCCTCGCGGCCACCGTCGCCGTGGGTCCACTTGCCGTCGACATAGGCGTACTGACGGAACAGACGCGGATCGTCGAGCATGGTGGACAGCGTCCTGGACAGCTTCATGTTCATGCGGCACCTCCCCTGAGCACTGGCCGGATTGACGTGGTGGGCCAGTACGAAAGAAACGGGCGAGCCGCCTGCGGGCGGCTCGATGAGGACATGGTAGGGGAGATGGCGCGGCGGGAGTTTTCGTTAGCCGACGAGGCGAATGGGCTTTTTTTCGTCCTCGTCGGCGTGACGCGAAGTTTTTCTGTGGCCCTCGCGCCTGGCAGGGCGGGTCAGCCCGCCGCGGGGTCGACCAGCGCGGCCTCGGTGAACACCAGCAAGCCCAGCTCCGGGCGGTAGCCATGGATCTCCTTGACGTCCAGGGCCTGCAGGAAGGCGAGGATCTCCTCGCTGATCACCTGGCCCGGCACCAGCACCGGGAAGCCCGGCGGATAGGGGATCACGAAGCTTGCCGAGACCACGTCGCGCCCGGCGCGCATCTCGGCCTGCAGCGCACCGTTGTCGAAGCGCAGGTATTCGGTGTTCTCCTCGTCGTAGGCGAGGAAGTAGGCGCGGCGGATGTCGCCCTGGGGCGTGTCGGCGCACTGGCGGAAGGCGTCGTGGAAGCGGCTGAAGTCGGGCAGCGGCGGCAGCTCCTGGGTCAGGGAGTGTACGCGGTGCTCGATGATCTTGCGCTCCGGCCGACTGCTCTCCTCCCAGCGCGCCTCGAACTCCTTGGCGAGCTTGATCAGCACGTCGAGCAGGTAGGCGATGGCGCCCCGGGAGGTGCCGATGTTGGTCATGAACAGCACGGTGTTGCGCGAGGTCTTATTGATCTGGATGCCGTACTTGTTCATCAGGTACTCGTTCTTGAAGGCGTCGCCGTCCACCCCGGTGGCGCCGATGGCGATGGTCACCCGGGTCGGGTCGACCACGAACTCGTCCCGCGCCCAGGCCTCCTCCATCTGGTTCCAGCCGGTCACCGGGTCGTAGTAGGACTCCACCCCCGATTCACGGTACTCGGCGGGCACCATGTCGCTGTTCTTGAGCACCCGGAAGTACTTCTGCAGCAGCGGATGGGTGTAGAGCTGCTCGCGCAGCGACAGCGCCGCCTCCACCTGGGCATGGACCAGCTCGAAGCCCTCCATCTCCGCCTGCATCCGGCCCACGTCCAGCGAGGCGAGGATCTGGTAGTTGGGCGAAGTGGAGGTGTGGGTCATGTAGGCCTCGTGGAAGGGGGCCTCCACGCGCTGCCGGAAGTCCTGGTCGTAGACGTGGATCATCGAGCCCTGCCGCAGCGAGGTCAGGGTCTTGTGGGTGGAGTGGGTGGCGTAGGCGCGGATGCGCACCGCGTCGGGGTCCGGCAGCAGCCGGCGCTCCAGCCAGGTGGCGTCGTCGTCCGGGTCGAGGGCATCGAATTCCGCCTTCCAGGCGGCGTACTCTTCGCGGTAGGCCTCGCTGCGGTAGCGATCGCGCAGGGTGCGCGCGGCATGCATGGCGGTGCGCGGCCGGTAGGTGGGGTTGAAGCTGGCGAAGGCGAACCACGCCTCGTCCCACAGGAACACCAGGTCGGGCTTGATCGCCAGGCACTCCTCCATCACCCGGCGCACGTTGTAGACCACGCCGTCGAAGGTGCAGTTGGTGAGCAGCAGCATCTTGACCTTGTCGAGCTCGCCGGCGCGCTTGTAGGCAAGCAGGGTCTTCTTGATCTCGTGCAGCGGCACCGCGCCGTACATGGAATAGTCGTTGAGCGGATAGGAGTCCAGGTAGCTGACATGGGCGCCGGCCAGCACCATGCCGTAGTGGTGCGACTTGTGGCAGTCGCGGTCGATCAGCACGATGTCGCGGGGCTTGACCAGTGCCTGCACTACGATCTTGTTGGCGGTGGAGGTGCCGTTGGTGACGAAGAAGCTCTGGCGTGCGCCGAAGGCCCGGGCGGCATACTCCTGGGCCTTCTTGATCGGCCCGAAGGGTTGCAGCAGCGAGTCGAGCCCGCCGGAGGTGGCCGAGGTCTCGGCCAGGAAGATGTTGATGCCGTAGAAGTCGATCATGTGGCCCGCCCAGTGGGAGCGGGTCACCGACTTGCCCCGCGAGATGGGCATGGCGTGGAAGACCCCGGTGGGCTTCTTGCTGTACTCGCGCAGGGCATCGAAGAAGGGGGTGCGGTAACGGTTGTCGATGGCCCGCAGGATGGTGTGGTGCTGCTCGATGTAGTCGGTCTCGCGGTAGAAGATCCGGTTGAAGTGGCGGATGTCGCGGCTGGCGGTGGCCTCGACGTCGCCGCTGGTGACCAGGAACTGGTCGATCTCCGGGCGCAGCTCGTGGATCATCGAGCTGAGCAGGATACTGCGGTCGGCCTCGGACTGGTTCTCCAGCTCCTGCTCGGAGAGCCCCTCGAGGTAGTTGCGCAGCGCGCTCAGGTTGTACTTCGACTTGTAGGGGAACTCGTAGCGGATCAGGCAGGCCTGGATGTTGGGGTTGACCAGCACCGCGATCAGGGCGTCCTCGAAGCTACGCACCGTGACCACGTCGTAGACGAAGCGATCCTCCGGGCGACGCATGTTGTGGAAGGCCTCGCGCACCACCTCCTCCTCCTGGGGGGAGAGGTTGTCGACGATCAGCAGCTCGAAGTAGGGCTGGGCCGAGCTGTTGGAGGCCGGGTGGCCGCGGCGCAACTGGTTGAGGGCGTCGAGGGTCTCGAGGTCCTCGGCATCACCGTCGGTCTCGCTGAGGTCGACGTGACGCCGGCGGTAGGACTCGCTGATCAGCGCCCGAACCAGGCGCTTGACCACCTTCTCCAGCAGCGAGTACTCCTCGCGGTCGAACAGCGACCATAGATGCCGGAAGTCCTCCTTGGAGGGAAAGGCTTGGTAGTCCTCGATGATCTCCAGGCGGGTGAGCTTGACGTCGATCGCCTTGACCAGGGTCCGCGCCCGGGCAGTGTCGGCGGGCTGCCTGATCAGTTGGCCCAGGTCACGATTCAGAGCGTTCCAGGTATCGGCACGCAGCTGGGAGATCTTGTGATAGAAGCCCAGGGCGGTGTAGGGCGTCTCGGTAGGACTCGTCTCGTGCATGGCAAAACCCTTGCATGATGGTTGTCGTTGTCATTACCGGGTCATCACTGGCGGTCACCCGCCGAGCCGTTCGCGTACGCCGTAGCGCACGGTGACCCACTCCTCGGGGAAGTGGTCGAAGCCGAGGTCCAGGTCGAGGCCCGGCCAGTGGTAGCGCACGCGCCCCTCGGCGGGACGGTAGAACGCGGTATAGACGGTCCCCAGTCCCCGGCGATAGTCGTGGCGAAACAACGGCGGTGCCTTGAAGGCCGCCTCCAGCCGCGCCACGTCGGTGGCCTCGTCGTCCACCAGTATGGATAGCTGTCGCTCGCGGATCAGGGTCTCCGAAGCCAGGGCGTGTGCATACCACTCGATCCTCTTCTGATGGTTGGTGGCCACCGGTACCCGGCGGATACTGGCACGCCGGTCCGGGCCGATCATCGCCGTGACGTAGCGTCCCGCGGCATCGGCCACGGTGATGTTGTAGGCCATGTGGGTGGGCACCCGGGCCAGCACCTCGGCGGCCTCGGGCACCGTATCGCAGAACTCCAGCAGGTAACGCAGGATGATCGGCGCGCCGAAGCCGTCGCCCACCGCCTTGCGCCCGCCGAAGGCCAGCGACACGGCCAGCCCCCCATCGTTCATACCGTCGAGCACCCCCCACAGGCAGTCCGTCATGGCGATCACCCGCCGTTCGTTCCAGCGGGTCAGCAGGATGGAGCCCTCGCACAGCTCCGGCGGGTAGTCGTAGTTGCGCGCCAGCAGGGTCTCCTCGGCACGCGCCAGCACCGCCTGGGAGCAACCAGTGATATAGGGGGGCGGCTGGTAGAGGCTCAGGAAGCGCGCGGCGAGGTCGCCGCCGCCCGCCAGGTCGCACAGAGTGCGATAGGTGGGCAGCAGCTCCGGCATGTGCCGCCGCAGGGCGTTGAGGCAGGCCAGGTAGCCGGGGCGCTCGCGCTCCCCCTCGGCCAGGTACCAGGCCTCGTAGGCGGGCCAGTGGGTGTCGAACAGCGACCGCCACTTGGGCCCCGGCACGGCCTCGCTCAGGCTGCGGAAGTGCAGCGTCTTGTCATCCATCACGCATCCAGCCACCAAGGGCACGCCGCCCTCACAGGATCTTGAAGTTGCCGCCGCCCACGGCGTGGCTCACGGCGACCTCCTCCACCACCGGGTCCTGCAGCGACTGCCCGGCGTACTGGCCGCGGATGCCGTCGATCCAGGCCTTGGCGCGCTCGTTGAGCTGGAAGTCGTCGTCCATCAGCCGGCCGCGGGTGATCAGGATGCCCAGGTCGGCGCCCTCGTAGCGGAAGTCCCCGGCGCCGCTGATGCGCAGGAAGAAGCCCTCCTGTTCACTCTCGGCGGCGTGGGGGTGGTAGCTGTAGTGGTCGTAGGTGATGCCGCCGTCGGCGCCCATCCTCCACACCCCGGTGCGCGGCGCGGCGGTCAGCAGATCGACGCTCTCGTCGGTGTGCTTGATCACCAGCTGGCTCCAGCTGTCGACACTCTCGGGGTGGGACCAGCGCTCGTTGATCTCGTCGATGTCGAGGTCGAAGTCGACGTCGGAGAACTCCAGCAGGTGGAACAGGAACAGCGGGATATCGGAGTGGGCGAAGGCGGCCACGTTGGTCAGCGAGCTGGCCCCGGTCACCCGCGGGTTGAGCTCGCCCAGGTAGACCTCTCCGTTATCCATGTCGATCAGGAAGTCGAGCTCGAAGTAGCCGCGATAGCCCTCCTCGCGCAGCGCCTCGCCGAACTGGAAGGTGTACTCCCGGGCCTTGTCGCGGATCTCCTGGGTGAAGGCGCCGGCGAACATCTCGTTGCCGCACCAGCCGCCCTTGTAGGGGGTCAGAGACTTGAAGCCGACCAGCTCGGTCATCAGCGGCCCCACCACGGTGCCGCAGCGGGTGGCGCAGGCCTCGATGGCCGAGCCGCGGCAGTTGATGCGCTTCATGATCTTGACCTCGGCCTCGGCCTCGATCTCCTCGGCGTGCTTGTAGTAGTCCTCCTCGCTGGCGATGAAGAAGGTGGTGTGGCCGGAGTCGCCGAAGGCGGTCTGCACCACCAGGTCGTCACCCAGCTCGCGGCTCACCTCGCAGAGCTCCTGGTAGCTGCCGACCTTCGCCAGCACGTTGGGCACGCTGGGCACGCCGGCCTTGTTGCCGATGCGCACCGTCTCGATCTTGTTGTCCATGCGGCTGCGCAGCGCCGCCGGCGGGAAGGCGATGCGCAGGCCGAGCTGCTCGCACACCTCCTCAGTGTGCTCGTCGAACATCAGGAAGGCCGCGGTGCCCGCCTTCTCGCCGTCGGCCCGGGACTGGATGAAGTCGATCACCTCCTTGTGCTCTAGGAGGTAGTTGTTGATGTCCTCGATGCTCTCGAAGTCGCGGGGAAACTTCTCCTTGGGCACGAAGACGTTGCGCTGCTGCCCCTCGAAGCAGTCGATGTAGTTGATGTGCCGGAAGTTGCCCACCCAGTCGCCGATGCCGAGCAGGTTGAAGTTGGTCGCCGAGATGAAGTAGATCGGCTCCTTGTTGTTGAGGAAGTGGCGGCGGACGTCGGCGATGCTGGTGATCTTGTTCATTGTGGTCGCTCCAACGGTGGTGTTTCGGGCGGCATCCGCCGCCACGGCATCTCGGGGGGAGGGGCGTTCCGCGGAGCCCCCGCGGCCAAGCAGCCGGCACAGGGTGCGCTTCAGGGACTCCAGCATGGCATGGCCCTCCGGGTGGGGATGTCAGTACTCCTCGATATCGGCGCGCTGGGGCTTGGCCAGAGGCCCCAGGGTGTCGAGGAAGGGCGACGACCCGGTCTCGCTGCGGTAGAGCGAGAAGTCGACGGCCCGATCGCGGAAGCTCTTGAGCGGCTGGCCCAGTCCGCGCAGGCCGGTTTCGCGCTCGCGTCGCACGCGGTTCAGGTCCACCTCGATGGGCATGACCTCTTCGCCGGTGCCCGCCTGGTGGATGACGTCCCCGGAGGGGCCGACCACGATGGAGCGGCCGTTGCCGATGGCGCCGGCACCGTTGATATCGAAGAAGTAGCACTGGTTGACCGCGGCATTGGTGCGCGCGATGGAGAGCTCGATATCGCGGTCGATGGTGTCAGTCATGGTCGGATGCAGGATCACCTCGGCGCCCATGGCAGCCAGGGTGCGGGTGGTCTCCGGGAACCACATGTCATAGCAGATCGAGACCCCGAAGCGCGCCACGTTGGGCACGTCGAAGACCACGAACTCACTGCCGCTCTCCACCCCCGCCTCATAGGGCCGGAAGGGGAACATCTTGCGGTAACGGGCCACCACCTGGCCGTGAGGGTTGATCACCGACAGGGTATTGAAGATGCCGTCGTCGGTCTGCTCGAACATCGAGCCCGGGATCAACCAGATGCGATGCTGCTCGGCGATCTGGCAGAACAGCTGCTCGGCATGGCTGGGGAACGGCTGGGCATGGTGTGGCGAGGCCCCCATGGGCATCAGCTCGCTGAACAGGACCATCTGCACCTGGGGAAAACGGCTCATCAGCACGTCGATCCGGTGACGCATGGCCTCGGTATTGTCGCCGTGGTGGAGAGCATGCATTTGCACCCCGGCAATGGTGAAGTAGGACATCGTCGTCTCTCTCGTCAGGCGATCCTGGTATTGCGTGGGCACTGCATCTCGTCCGGCTATTCGCGGTGCCGGATAGATCGCCCGGCCAGTGGGCTTTCGCCCACCCCATTAGTTACCAGCTTAGCCAGCAGTCGTCCAGCGCCCTTCAACGGTCTACTCGCGCAGAGGCGCGGATTCAGCCGACAAAGTCGTCGCGGGAGAAGCCCGGGACGGGGCGCTTGACGCTCTTGGTGACGATATAGGTGAAGTAGCGCTCGATGCCGGCATCGCCGGTGAGCCAGGCGTCGATCAGGCGCTGGTAGGCATCGATGGAGTCGGCCTCCACCTTGATCAGGTAATCGACGCCACCGCCCACGGCGACGCACTCGGTGACCTCGGGGGTCTCCTGGACCAGTGCCTCGAAGCGGGCGAAGCTCTCGGCGTTGTGGGCCTTGAGCTCGATCTGCACCCACACCGGGGTGCGCCGCACCAGCGCCGTGGCGTTGATGCGGGCGCTGTAGCCCTCGATGATGCCGGCCTTCTCCAGGCGGCGCACCCGCTCCCAGCAGGGGCTGACCGAGAGGTTGATCGCCTCGGCCAGCCTGGACTTGGTGATGCGGCCGTCATGGGAGAGGATCTCGAGGATCTTCAGGTCGTAGCGGTCGAGTTTCATCGCGTTGCCGGCCGCCTCAACCCAGGGAGTCGACGATATCGGCGATCACCGCGATGGTGTCGCCCATGTTGACCAGCGCCGGATGGCGCCTTGCCGCCAGCACGCCGCCGCGCGCCGCGCGGTACTCCACCGGGGCAGTGCCGCTACGGGTCATGTCGTAGACCCGGGCCACCACCTCGCCCTTCTCGACCCGCTCGCCCAGGGCGTGGCAGAGCTCCAGCACGCCGGAGTGTTCGCTCTGCACGTAGCAGCTGGCATCGGGCATGTCGAGGTAGACCTGGGGCTCGGCCGGCATCTCCACCTCGCCCTGGAGCAGGCCATAGTGGATCAGGAAGTTGCGCACGCCGCGCTCGGTGATGGCCATGCTCTCCGGGGTGGAGGTGCCGCCGCCGCCGAGCTCGGTGGCCACGAAGACCTTGCCCTGGCTCTCCACCGCGGTGTCGAACAGCGCGGCGGCGTCGAGTTCGAACATCATCATGGCGTAGGGGGCGCCGAAGGCCTTGGCGCCCTCCAGGGCCTGGCGCTGCTGCTCGGGGTCGTCGAGCACGTGGGAGGCGCCGAAGGGGATGATGTCCAGGGTGCGCCCGCCGGAGTGCAGGTCGAGCACCACGTCGCACATCGGCACCATCACCCGGGTGAAGTAGTCGGCGATCTTCTCGGTCACGCTGCCGTCGGGGTCGCCGGGGAAGCTGCGATTGAGGTTGCCACCGTCGAGCCCCGAGGTACGCTTGCCGGCCATCACCGCAGGGGTGTTCATGCAGGGCACGATGATCACCCGGCCCGTGACCTCCTCGGCCTTGAGCTCGCTCGACAGCTTGAGCAACGAGGTGATGCCCTCGTACTCGTCGCCGTGGTTGCCGCCGGTGAGCAGCGCGGTGGGGCCCTCGCCGTTCCTGACCACGGTGACCGGGATCATCACCGCCCCCCAGGCGGAGTCGTCCACCGAGATGGGCAGCTTGAGGAAGCCGTGCTGGACGCCATCGGCGTCGAAGTCGACGGTGGCGCTGATGGGGCTGGGACGCTTGGTCATGGTGTACCACTCCTTGTTCTCATATGGCATCGGCATGGTGGGCTTGATGCCACTCGGGGCTGATCTGGCGGCAGATCTTCGAGGGGGCGCTGTTAACCCATCCATGGGCGCTACCGACGCCCTGCGGCGCTCTCGCATCCTGCTCCGCTTGCAGGACCGGTGCTGGCCATCCTTGGCCAGCCCGTTCGGAGCAGTGCTCCTCACCCCTGGCGTAGGACCCCCTCTACGATCTGCCGCCAGCGCCCCTCGTTGTTCATTGCAGCAATCTTGGATTCTGTATGTTCAGCGCACGAAGAGCTGACGCGGGAAGTCGGCCAGGGTCTCGCAACCGGTCTCGGTGATCAGGATGCTCTCGGTGATCTCCAGGCCCCAGTCGTCCTCCCACAGGCCCGGCATGAAGTGGAAGGTCATGCCCGGCTGCAGGATGGTCTCGTCGGAGGGACGCAGGCTCATGGTGCGCTCGCCCCAGTCCGGCGGATAGCTGATGCCGATGGGGTAGCCGCAGCGGGCGCCGCCGCGGTCGAAGCCGTACTTGTCCATGGCGGCCCCCAGCGCCATGGCGATGTCCGCGGTGCGGTTGCCCGGCTTGGCCACCGCCAGGCCGTTCTCGATGCCCTCGAGCAGCGCCGACTCGGCGCGCACGAACTCCACCGGCGGCCGGCCCAGGAAGACCGTCCGTGACATCGGCGCATGGTAGCGCTTGTAGACTCCGGCGATCTCGAAGAAGGTCCCCTCCCCCTGGCGAAACGGCGTGTCGTCCCAGGTCAGGTGGGGCGCGGCAGCGTCCTTGCCGGTGGGCAGCATCGGTACGATGGCCGGATAGTCGCCGCCGAACACCTGGCCGCGCTCGTCGCGCCACCCCTCGATCGCCACCCGGTAGATCTCCGAGACCAGCTTGCTCTTGGGCAGACCGGGCTCGATCACCTCGAGGATCCGCGAGTGCATCCCCTCGACGATCTTCGCCGCCACGCGCATGTACTCGATCTCCTGGGGGGACTTGATGGCACGGCACCAGTTGACCAGGCCATTGGCATCCATGAAGCGCGCGTGGGGCAGCTCGCGCAGCAGGCTCTGGTAGGCCTTGGCCGAGAAGTAGTAGTTGTCCATCTCCATGCCCACCACGCCCTGGTGCCAGCCGCGATCGGGCATGATCGACTGGGCCAGGTACTCCATGGGGTGCATGTCGGGATTCTGGACGTAATAGTCCGGGTAGTAGGTGATGTTGTCCGCATCGATCCAGCAGGTGCGCAACGCCCCGTTGGCATCCATGCGCCGGCCATACCACACCGGCTCACCCTCCAGACCGACCAGCACGCACTGGTGCACATAGAACGACCAGCCGTCATAGCCGGTGAGCCAGGCCATGTTGGAGGGGTCGCTGACGATCAGCACATCGATACCCCGACTCGCCATCTCGGCGCGGACCTTCCACAGCCGGGTGGCATATTCCTCACGAGTGAAGGGCAGGTTTACCTGGGTCATTGGGCCACTCGCCAAAGCAACATCAAGAAAATGGCCCTCTCGACGAGGAGAAGGCCGGGGCCAGGGTCACGATCACTGTCGAATGCCTGAACGGCCACGAACCACGGGCCGCTCAGTTGCACCAGGCAGTGGGGAGGACTCCCATAGCGGGAGGTTACTGCCAACCCACGGTAGCTGGTCAAGCATTTCCTGATGAGAAAGATGCCGGGGCCACGGGCTTGTTCGCGAGACCCAGGCCCGGGATGATGGATCCATCGCGCGCCCCCAGGAGGAAACATGAAGGTACTGGTCCATATCAACGATGCCGAACGCTGGCAGGAGGCCCTCGCCACGCGCCTGCCCGAGGCCGAGATCTTCACCAGTGCAGCGCCGGCCGACAAGCGTCGCGAGGCGGATTACCTGGCCGCGTGGAAGCCCCCCGCAACACTGCTGCGCGAACCCGTGGCCCTCAAGGGCATCGTCAACCTGGGCGCCGGGGTGGACGCCCTGCTCAACAACCCCGGGCTGCCCGCGAACGTGCCCATCGTCAAGCTGCGCGATGCCGGCATGGCGCAGCCCATCGGCGACTACGTGCGCTACGGCCTGCTGCACTTCCAGCGCGACTTCGACCGCTACCGTCGCCAGCAGCACGCCCGACAGTGGCGCGAGCACGCCCCGCTGGACAAGGCCGACTGGCCGGTGGGGGTGCTGGGGCTCGGCGCCATCGGCGCCAGGGTCGCGGCCATGATCGCCGCCGATGGCTTTCCGGTGCACGGCTGGAGCCGCTCGCCCAAGACGCTGCCCGGCATCCACTGCCACCACGGCGATGCTGGCCTCGAGGCCCTGCTCGGCCGGGTGAAGAGCCTGGTGTTGCTGCTGCCCGACACCCCGGCCACGCGCCACATCATCGACGCCGAGGCCCTGGCCCGGCTGCCCGAGGGCGCCAGCCTGATCAACCCCGGCCGCGGCACCCTGATCGACGAGGCGGCGCTGCTGGCCGCACTCGGCAACAGCGCGGCAGAGGGACGCCTGCGCGGCGCGCTGCTCGATGCCTTCCCCGAGGAGCCGTTGCCCGCGGCGAGCCCGCTGTGGTCGCATCCACGGGTCTGGGTGACTCCGCACATGGCCGGGCCGACCCCCCTGGAGGCGGCGCTGGACCAGGTGGCCGAGGCGCTGCGCGCCTTCGAGTCTGGCGAGCCGCTGGACGCGGTGGATCCCACGGCCGGCTACTGAAGCACGGCTCGTCTCCTCGGGTGCGCCGGCGCTCGCTCTGCCCTCGAGCGGCTGACGACCATGCCTGCCAACAGTGGGAGAAATGTGGCATCGTCGGGTAATGGGGAACCTCCGGGCAGGCACTGGCCTCACACACCACGGGCCATGTCGGTCCAACCGGTTCCCGCGACGGAGAGCGACCATGCCCAAGCGAGCCCCCCTGTGGCCTCGGCCCAGAGGCCTGATGGCCCGTTTCATTTCCTGGCTGCTCGTCTGCTTGCCGCTGATGGCAGTGGCCGATGCACCGGCAGCGCCGGGACCCTTGCAGCGCAGCGCAGAGAACCGCGGGGCCACCGCCTCGGTTGCGCCGCGCCCTTTCACCGCGCGCTATCGCCTGGAGGTCAAGGGCTGGCCTGCGGCCTATGTCGACCATCGGCTCTCCCGCGAAGGCGACTACTGGGAGAGCCTGATGGAAACCGGCATCCGCGTCGCCAGCGGCAGTGAACGCAGCCGCTTCCTGCTGGAGAATGGGGACATCCAGGCCCTCTACTACGCCAGCGGCTATATGCTGCTCGGGGTGGGCGACAGCTACAGCCTCTCCAGTGACAACCTGACACACCTGCCGGACCGCCAGACGGCACTCTTCGCGCTCTCGCGACGCATCATCGCTGGTGACTGCGCCGCCAGCGCCTGCGATATCGGCTACCTGGATCACAAGGGGCGCGAGGAGGCCCTCAGGGTCCGAGCCCAGGGTCGCTCGCGGATCACCCTGCCCGCGGGCACCTTCGAGGCACTGACGGTGGAGGCCAGGGAGGCCGACAAGCCCGATCGTCGCCTGGTGTTCCACTTCCACCCCGAGGTGCCGGGCCTGCTGCTCGCGGTCGACTACCAGCGTGGTGACGAACGGCGCAGCCACCTGGCACTCAGCGAACTCAGCGTGCAGGAGTAGCCAGCCGCTTGGGAAGGCCCTCGGCGGCTGCTAGAGTAACCGCTTTCCAGGCCCGCCCCACGGCGGCCACAGAGGGAAGGGAGTCTCCATGCTGAGCGGCCTGCTGATCGTGCTGCTGCCCCTGGTGCTGGGTTACCTGGTGCCGGTGCGTCACCCCGCCGTGCTGACGGCGATCAACCGAGGGGTCAACGCCTCGGTCTATCTCATCCTGCTGCTGATGGGGTTCGGCCTGGCCGGCCTCGAGAACCTCGCCGGCCAGCTGTCGCGCATGGGCGGACAGGCGCTGACGCTGTTCGTGCTGACCTCGGCCTGCAACCTGGCGGGATTGTGGTGGCTGTCATGCCGCCTGAAGCTTGCCGCCGACCCCTCGCGCGTGGTGCCCGGTGCGCCGACCAGCAAGCTCGCCGCCATGGCCGGCTCCCTGGGCCTGGTGGGGGTCGTGCTGCTCGGCGTGACGCTCGGCCTAGCCGCCGGATGGTTATCGGCGGCACCGCTCCACGCCATGGCCGAGACCCTCGCCGAATGGGTGCTCTATGTCCTGCTGGCATTGATCGGCTGCCAGCTACGCAACTCCGGGATGCCGCTGCGCCAGATCCTGCTCAACCCTCACGGCCTGGCCATCGCCCTGACCCTGGCCGCCACCTCGCTCATCGGCGGCCTGCTTGCCGCGCCGCTGCTCGGGCTGCGCTGGAACGAGGGGCTGGCCATGGCCGCCGGCTTCGGTTGGTACTCGCTGTCGGGCATCCTGGTAGGCGATGCCCTGGGGCCGGCGCTGGGCGCCGTTGCCTTCTTCAACGACCTGACCCGTGAGCTGGTCGCCTTCGTGCTGATCCCACTGGTGATCCGGCGACACGCGGCCCTGGCCATCGGTTACGGCGGTGCCACCTCGATGGATTTCACTCTGCCGGTGATCCAGCAGCATGGCGGAGTCGGCTGCGTGCCGGTAGCGGTGGTCTCGGGCTTCCTGCTCTCGCTGCTCTCGCCGCCCCTGATCCTCTTCCTGCTGACGTTGTGAGCCGCGCCTTGCACCCGACTTGCACATTCGCTGACCATTGGCTGCATCGCGACGCGCTACGCTGGCGAACCATCCCTATCCTACCGCGGCGAGACGCCCATGCGCCTGACCCTGCCCCGCCCCGCCATCTCCCGGCTGGGCATCAAGTTGTTCGCGGTGATCCTGGTGGTCAATGTGGCCATCTCCGGCCTGGTATTCTTGGCGGTATCGAGAAGTCTCGACCAGGGCTTCCTCGACTACCTGGACAAGACCCAGACCCAGCGTGCCGAGACCCTCGCCGCGGGACTCGCCGAGGAGTGGTCGCAACGCAGCGACTGGCAGTGGCTGCGCGCCTCGCCCCGCGCCTGGCACCGTCTGGTCCGTCACCAGCTATGGCCCGGCGCCGGGCCGGCACCGATGGGCATCGAGCGCCAGCTCGGCGATCCCAAGGATTTCGTGCTTCACGATGCCCAGGGGCTGCCGGTGATCGGCCTGCCACCGGACGGTGACGAAGAGGCCGCCACCCTTCACTGGCTACCCATCGAGCACCGGGGCGAGCGCGTCGGCACCCTCGGCTATCGCCCGCCGGAACAACTGATGGCCCGCATGGAGCGGGTCTTCCTTACCCGCCAGCAGCGTAACCTGGGCATCATCATCGGTGCCCTGGGCCTGGCTTCGCTGCTGTTGGCCGGCGGTCTCTCCTGGTGGCTGGGACGACGCACCCGGGGCATGGCGCTGGCCACTCGGCGCCTTACCGAAGGCGACTACGGCACTCGCCTGCCGGAGCACGGCCGCGATGAACTGTCGCGGCTCTCGCGCGACTTCAACGTGCTGGCCGCCACCCTGGAGGCGAGCCGCGAGGCGCGCAGTCGCTGGGTCTCGGACATCGCCCATGAGCTGCGCACCCCATTGGCGGTGCTGCGCGGCGAGATCGAGGCGATGCAGGACGGCATCCGCCGCCTGGATCACGAGAGCCTGCACTCGCTCTCCCAGGAGGTGGAGCAGCTCGAGCGCCTGGTCGCCGACCTGCGGCTGCTCTCCCAGAGCGACGCCGGCGCCCTGGAGGTCCAGCTGGCGCCGCTGAACCTCGCCGACAGCCTGCGCCAGCGCCTCGACGAGGCCAGCGGCTGGCTGGACGATAGCGGCCTCACCCTGGAGGGCACGATCCCCGAGGTGGCCTGGATCCGCGGCGACGCCAGCCGCCTGCGGCAGCTGTGGAGCAACCTGCTGGACAACACCTGCGCCTATACGCGCCCCCCCGGCCGGCTGAGCGTAAGCCTTGAGAGCAGCGCCGACGGCGTCCGCATCCTCTGGGATGACAGCGCGCCGGGTGTCCCGGCGGCCCAACTGTCACGACTCACCGAACGGCTCTACCGGGTCGAGGGCTCGCGCAGCCGGGCCAGCGGTGGCAGTGGCCTGGGACTCTCCATCGCCACCGCCCTGGTCAAGGCCCACGGCGGCGAAATGACGGCTGCCGCCTCGCCGCTCGGTGGGTTACGCTGGGTCCTGCGTTTCCCACCACTCGATGACACCACGCCCTTGGAGGAGTCCGCATGACCCAGGCAGAGCACCCCCAGCGCATCCTGATCGTCGAGGATGAACCCAAGATCGCCCGGCTGGTGGCCGACTACCTGGCCGGCAACGGCTTCGAACCTCACCACCTGGATCACGGTGACAGCGTGCTGCCGTGGCTGGAGGAGACCCGCCAGACCGGGAAGGGGCCGGCGCTGGTGCTGCTCGACCTGATGCTGCCCGGCACCGACGGGCTCACCCTGTGCCGCGAGATCCGCCAGCGCTGGCCGGCCCTGCCGATGATCATGCTTACCGCCCGGGTCGAGGAAGTCGACCGCCTGCTGGGCCTCGAACTCGGCGCCGATGACTACATCTGCAAGCCGTTCAGTCCCCGCGAGGTGGTCGCCCGGGTCAAGGCGGTGCTGCGCCGCGGCCAGTTGGCCAGCAAGCCAGACGCCGCCAGCAGCGACCTGGTGCTGGACGAGGAGGGCTGGCGAGCCCTGGCCGACGGCCACGACCTGGGGCTCACCGCCGTGGAGTTCCAGTTGCTCAAGGTGATGATGCATGCCCCGGGGCGGATCTTCTCCCGCGGCCAGCTGATGGACCACATGTACCGCGACCACCGCATCGTCTCCGAGCGTACCGTCGACAGCCACGTCAAGAAGCTGCGCCGCAAGATCGCCGAAACCTGGCCGGAGCGCGAGGTGATCCGTTCCGTCTACGGGGTTGGCTACAAGTACCAGCCCGAGGAGTGAACTGCACCACCTTTGCACCTTCACTGCATGGCCCTTGCACGCCGGCAACACACAATGGCAATCGTCCACTCATGAAGAACAGGAGTTTCCCCATGCAGACCCGACTCTCTCGCCGGATCCTTGCCCCCGCCCTCCTCGCCATCGCCATCGCCCCGCTGGCGCTTCAGGCCACCGCCGCACCCGGCGACAACGAGCGCGCCGGGCAGCGCCAGCAGTGGCAGGAGGCCCGCGCCGAACACCATGCCGAGAGGCGTGCGGCACTCTTCGAGCGCGCCGACCTCGACGCCGAGACCCGCGAGGCGCTGGAAAACGCCTACCACGAGCATCGCGAGGCCATGGCCGAGTTGCGCGAGACGCATCGCGACCATGTCGCCGAGCTGCTCAGCGATGACCAGCAGGCCGCCCTCGACGAGGCCCGCCGCGAGATGCGCGAGGAGTATCGCAACACGCAAAGGCCGCATCGCGCCAAGGCCCTGCAGCAACACATGACCGAGATGGTCGACGGCTGGGACCTCTCCGCTGAGGAGCGCGAGGCCCTGCGCGAGCTGCGCCAGTCCCACTACGCCGATATGACCGAACTGCGCAACCGCGACTTCGACTCCCGCGAGGAGCGCCGCGAGGCCTACCAGGCGCTGCGCGACGAGCATCGCGAGGCCCTCGCCGAGGTGCTCAGCGTGGAGCAGATCGAGGAGATGGAGCGCATCGCCCGCGAGGCCTATGGCCAGCGCGGTGGCCACGGCGATGACCGGCGTGGCGGCAGGGGCGGCGACTGCGCCGAGGACTGACCGCGCCTCGACCACCGACTGCGCCTGCGACTGCGACAACGCCCGGCCCCGTGCCGGGCGTTGTCGTGTTCGAGCGGGCTAGCCTGCGACATAAGGAGCCTTGCGGCATCGCAACACCAGGGCGTAGCGTAATACCTACCGCTCTTTAGCACGCAAAGGAGTTGTCATGCCCCGCGCCTCCGACGGTTTCGGCTATCGTCTCCCGCTGCCCGGCAGTGCCCTGGTCGCCGCCTGGCGCCAGGGCTACGGCCTGGCCGAGCTGCGTCGCGACCTGCTCGCCGGACTGACCATCGGCATCGTCGCGGTGCCGCTCTCCATGGCCCTGGCCATCGCCACCGGCGTGCCACCCCAGCACGGTCTCTACACCGCCATCGTCGCCGGTGCCATCATCGCCCTGACCGGGGGCTCACGCTTCAACGTCTCCGGCCCCACCGCCGCCTTCGTGGTCATCCTGTTTCCCATCGTCGCCAACCACGGCATCGGTGGCTTGTTGATCGCCACCCTGATGGCCGGACTGATCCTGGTGGCCCTGGGACTCGCCCGCCTGGGCAGCCTGATCCAGTTTGTGCCCTACCCGGTGGTGCTCGGCTTCACCGCCGGCATCGCCGTGGTGATCGCGCTGCTGCAACTGCCCGACTTCCTCGGCCTGGAGGTGGAACTGGGCGAAGGCACCCTCGGCAATGCGGCCACCATCGCCCGGGCGGTGCCGGGACTCGACCCCGCGGAGCTGGGGATCGGCCTGATCACCCTGGCCACCCTGATCCTCTGGCCCCGCCTGCGCCTGGCGATCCCCGCGCCGCTGGCGGGACTCGCCGTGGGCACCCTGGCGGCCCTGGCGGTCACCCCGCTCGGCGTCGAGGTCGACACCATCGCTGCGCGTTTCAGTTGGAGCCTGCAGGGGGAAAGCGGCAGCGGCATTCCCCCCTTCGCGCCGAGCCTGATGCTGCCCTGGCAGCTACCCGGACCGGACGGCATGCCGCTGGTGGTGGACTTCGCACTGATCCGCGAGCTGCTGGGCCCGGCACTGGCCATCGCCATGCTGGGGGCCATCGAGTCGCTGCTCTGCGCGGTGGTGGCCGATGGCCTCACCCGCACCCGTCACGACCCCAACGCCGAGCTGCTGGGCCAGGGACTGGGCAACCTTATCGCCCCCTTCTTCGGCGGCATCACCGCCACCGCGGCACTGGCGCGCACCGCCACCAATATCCGTAGCGGGGCCTTCTCACCGGTGGCCGCGGTGGTCCATGCCCTGGTGGTGCTGCTGGCGGTGGTGGTGCTGGCGGGCGTGCTGGCCCTGGTGCCCATGGCAGCCCTCGCCGCACTGCTGTTCATCATCGCCTGGAACATGAGCGAGGCGCGCCACTTCGTGCATACCCTGAAGAGCGCGCCGGGCAGCGACGTGGCGATCCTGGTGATCTGCTTCGCGCTGACGGTGGTATTCGACATGGTACTGGCGGTGGCGGTGGGCATGGCGCTGGCGGCGGCGCTGTTCATTCGCCGCATGGCCGAGGTGACCCAGACCCGTCGCCTGGACGAAGAAGACCGAGACGTGCCCGGTGAGCTTCCCCACGGCGTCGCGCTCTACGCGATCGACGGCCCGTTGTTCTTCGGCGCCGCCGAGAAGGCCATCTCGTCGCTGCGGGTGGTCGACCCGGAGATTCGGGTCGTGCTGCTCGACATGCGCGACGTCCCCAGCCTCGATGCCACCGCCATCGTCTCGCTGCAGGCGCTGGCCGAGGAGCTGCGTTCACGCCGCATTGGCCTGATCTTCGTCGACATGGCAGCACGCCAGGTGAGCAAGCTGGGCCGCGCCGGGCTGCGACGTGAAGCCGGTTGCCTGGCCGTGGTACGGGACCTGCCCCGGGGACGGCGACTCGCCGAGCGCTGGCTGGCCGCCGCCGACGGCGCGTGCTGACGCTGCCCGTGGGCAACACCGCATGGCGCCGGGGCGCCACCTCGTCCATAGTGAAACGAAGCTATCGATCGCTGACGAGGCGAGCCCATGACCGCACTGCCCGACTGGCAGGTAAGCCGCTGGCTCAACTGCGACACGCCGCTGACCCTGGGCATGCTGCGTGGCCGGGTGGTGATGATCCATGTCTTCCAGATGCTGTGCCCGGGCTGCGCCATGCACGGCCTGCCTCAGGCCCAGCGGGTGACGCGACTGCTGGTCGACGCCCCGCTGACGGTGATAGGGCTGCACAGCGTGTTCGAGCACCACGCGGCGATGATGCCCCTGGCGCTGGGGGCGTTTCTGGCCGAGTACCGCTATACCTTCCCGGTGGCCATCGACGCTGCCAGCGCCGACGGTGATCCTCGGCCACGCACGATGCGCGCCTGGGCGCTGGAGGGCACCCCCACCACGCTGCTGATCGACGCCCACGGCCGGCTACGCCACCGCCTTTTCGGCGTCGAGGAGGAGCTGGCCCTGGGCGTGCGCCTGGGCCGGCTTCTGCAGGAGGTCGAGGGCGCAGCAGACGCACCGCGGTGAAGCCCCCGGGCCTGACAGGCGGGCGCCGTCGAGTCGCGCGGGTCGTAAACGTCGTAAACACCATAAAAAGGGGCGCGACGGTCGTCGCGCCCCTTGGCTTCCTCCCGGATGGCGTGACTCAGGCCATGTCGAGCACCACGCGGCCCTCGATCTTGCCGTCGATCATGCGCTGGAAGACCGCGTTGATGTTGTCGAGGCGATCGGTGGACACCGTGGCCTTGACCTTGCCTTCGCCAGCGAAGTCCAGCGCCTCCTGCAGGTCCTGGCGGGTGCCGACGATGGAGCCGCGGACGGTGATGCCGTTGAGCACGGTGTCGAAGATCGGCAGCGGGAAGTCGCCGGGGGGCAACCCGTTGAGCACCAGGGTACCGCCGCGGCGCAGCATGCGCTGGGCCTGGTCGAAGGCCTGGGGCGACACCGCCGTGACCAGCGCGCCGTGGGCGCCGCCGATCTCACGCTTCAGGTAGGCCGCGGGGTCGGTCTTCAAGGCGTTGACGGTGACCGCCGCCCCCAGCCGCTCGGCGTGGGCCAGCTTGGCGTCATCGACGTCCACCGCGGCCACATTGAAGCCCATGGCGCGAGCGTACTGCACCGCCATATGCCCGAGGCCACCGATGCCTGAGATCACCACCCACTGGCCGGGACGGGCATCGGTCATCTTCAGCCCCTTGTAGACGGTGACCCCGGCGCACAACACCGGCGCGATCTCCAGGAAGCCGACGCTATCCGGCAGCCGCCCGACGTAGCCGGCATCGGCCAGGGTATAGTCGGCGAAGCCTCCGTTGACCGAGTAGCCGGTGTTCTGCTGCGATTCGCACAGGGTCTCCCAGCCGCCGAGACAGTGCTCGCAGTGGCCGCAGGCGGAATAGAGCCAGGGCACGCCGACGCGGTCACCCTCCTTGACATGGGAGACGCCCTCCCCCACTGCCACCACGTGGCCCACGCCCTCATGGCCGGGGATAAAGGGCGGGTTGGGCTTGACCGGCCAGTCCCCGTGGGCGGCGTGCAGGTCGGTATGGCAGACGCCGGAAGCGGCCACCTTCACCAGGACCTCCCCCTGCTGCGGACGCGGCACTGCCACCTCCTCGATCACCAGCGGCTCGCCGAACTTACGTACCACGGCGGCCTTCATCGTGTTGTCCATGCTGTCTCTCCTCGATAGGTCGGACGACCGGATGACGTCCGTCTCACCATGTCTCGCCAGGGGGCGAAAGCGGTGGAGCCGCTCATTCTGATGCGTCCTGAGGGGGCAGCGGCCCGGCGCGGCGCTGCCCCCGAAGGCCAGGGCCTAGAAGAAGCCCAGAGGATTGATGTCATAGCTGACCAGCAGGTTCTTGGTCTGCTGGTAGTGCTCGAGGGCCACCTTGTGAGTCTCGCGGCCGACACCGGACTTCTTGTAGCCGCCGAAGGCGGCGTGGGCCGGGTACTGGTGGTAGCAGTTGGTCCACACGCGACCAGCCTGGATGCCACGCCCCATGCGGAAGGCGACGTTGATATCGCGACTCCACACCCCGGCGCCCAGGCCGAACTCGGTGTCGTTGGCGATGGCCAGGGCCTCCTCCTCGTCCTTGAAGGTGGTCACCGCCACCACCGGGCCGAAGATCTCCTCCTGGAAGACCCGCATCTTGTTGTGGCCCTTGAGCAGGGTCGGCTGGATATAGAAGCCGTTGTCGTAGGCGGGATCGAAGCTCGCCTTGTCGCCGCCGGTGAGCACCTCGGCACCCTCGTCGCGGGCGATCGCCATGTAGGACATGATCTTGTCGAACTGCTCCTGGGAGGCCTGGGCGCCCACCTGGACGTCGGTATCCAGCGGGTTGCCGCGCTTGATCTGCCCGACCTTCTCCATCACCTTGGCCATGAAGGCGTCGTACATCGACTCCTGGATCAGCGCCCGGGACGGGCAGGTACACACCTCGCCCTGGTTGAAGAAGGCCAGCACCAGGCCTTCCGCGGCCTTGTCGATGAACGCGGGCTCGGCGTTCATGATGTCGGCGAAGTAGATGTTGGGCGACTTGCCACCCAGCTCCACGGTGGAGGGGATGATGTTTTCCGCGGCGCACTTGAGGATATGCGCCCCTACCGGGGTCGAGCCGGTGAAGGCGATCTTGGCGATGCGCTTGCTTCCGGCCAGCGCCTGGCCCGCCTCGGCACCGTAGCCGTTGACCACGTTGACCACCCCCGGCGGCAGCAGGTCGCCGACCAGCTTCATCAGCTCCAGTATCGAGGCCGGGGTCTGCTCGGCGGGCTTGAGCACCACGCAGTTGCCGGCGGCCAGGGCCGGCGCCAGCTTCCACACCGCCATCAGCAGCGGGAAGTTCCAGGGAATGATCTGCCCCACCACGCCCAGCGGCTCGTGGAAGTGGTAGGCCACGGTATTGGCATCGATATCGGCGGCGGTGCCTTCCTGGGCGCGGATGCAGCCAGCGAAGTAGCGGAAGTGGTCGACGGCCAGCGGCAGGTCGGCGTTGAGGGTCTCGCGCACCGCCTTGCCGTTGTCCCAGGTCTCGGCCACGGCCAGCATCTCGATATTCTGCTCGATGCGATCGGCGATCCTGAGCAGGATGTTGGAGCGCTCGGCGGCGGAGGTCTTGCCCCAGGCGGGCGCGGCGGCGTGGGCGGCATCCAGCGCCAGGTCGATATCCTCGGCACTCGAGCGCGGGATCTGGCAGAACACCTCGCCGTTGACCGGGCTGACGTTATCGAAGTACTGACCCTTCACCGGTGGCACGAACTCGCCGCCGATATAGTTGCCGTAGCGTTTCTCGAAAGCGATGACGGCGCCGGACTCGCCGGGATTGGCGTAGATCATGGCAGGCTCCTGAACATTGTCGTTATTGAGGATGTGCCCTGTCAGTGTTGGTCGCCATCGCGATCTGCGACATACTCCGGTGGCAGGAGATGCCCTCCTCCATAAGTAGGAGGGCCCCAACCAGGAGCATGCCATGACCACCCTGATGGTCGCCGACGACCACCCGCTGTTTCGCGAGGCGATCGCCGCGGTGATCGCCGCCGGCCTTCCCGAGAGCAGGCTACTGGAGGCCGACAGCCTGGCCCAGGCCATGCGCGAGGCACAGCGCCACGAGGCGAGCCTCGACCTGCTGCTGCTCGACCTGGGGCTCCCCGATGCCGCCGGGCTCGATGGCCTGGCGCGGCTCCGTGACGCCCTGCCCGACCTGCCGGTGGCGATCCTCTCCGCCGAACAGGATCGGCGCACAGTGCTCGAGGCGATCGAGCTCGGCGCGGTGGGCTACATCCCCAAGTCGACACCCCGCGACGACCTGCTGGCCGCGCTGGAGCGCATCCTTGAGGGCCATCTCTACTTGCCCCCCCAGGTGATGCGCCGCCCGCCTCTCAGCAGGCGCGATTCGCCGCCGGCACCCCTCGACGCGCCCCTGGCGAGGCTTACCGACAAGCAGCTCGAGGTACTGAAGGAGCTCGGCCACGGCGCCTCCAACAAGGCCATCGCTCGCAAGCTGGGTATCGCCGAGACCACGGTGAAGACCCACGTCTCGGCGATCCTGCGCCGTCTCGGCGTTACCAGCCGCGTCCAGGCCGTGCTGCTCGCAGGGGAGCTCGACCTGCCCGCCTACCTGGTCTCACGGCGGGGGCGCTGAGCCTCCAGCAGGGTGCCCAGCAATACCCTCAGCCGCAGTGGCTTGAGCGGCTTGTGCAGGCAGGCGTAACCCGCCTCGCGGATGCGGGCCTTGAGGGCCGCATCGTGGTTGGCGGTGATCACCACCACCGGGAGCCCCGGGTAGCGCCGCCGCAGCCGACCGGCCACCGCCAGGCCATCCGGCTGCCCCTCGCCGAGGTGATAGTCCACCAACAGCACCTCCGGCGGCATGCCCTCCAGCCGCTGGGGGGTGGCAGCGCTTGTCACCCGGCATCCCCAGCCACCCAGCAGGGCGACCATGCCATCGCGGATATCGGCATCATTGTCGATCACCCAGACACGCGCTCCGGCCAGTGGCCCCGGCGTCTCGTGCCCGACCGCCTGGGGAGTGGCCGGTGCTGTACCGTAGGGCACCCGCAGCGAGAACAGCGACCCCTGCCCCGGGCGTGAGGCCAGGCCCAGCGGGTGGCCCAGCATGCCGGCGATGCGCTCGACGATCGCCAGCCCCAACCCGAGGCCGCGGTCGTCGTCTGCTCCGCCGGCACCGAGCCGATGGAACTCATCGAAGATCACGCGCTGCTGGGCCGGGGCGATGCCCGGACCGGTATCCCCGACCACGATCTCCAACCCATCGCCACGCCGCCGACAGCCCAGCAGGATACGCCCGTGACGGGTATAGCGAATGGCGTTGCTCAGGAAGTTGCGCACCACCCGCGCCAGCAGCGCCAGGTCGGAGGTGATCACCGCACCACTCGGCACATGGCGCAACTCGAGCCCCCGGCTGGCGGCGACCTGGCGATACTCCTCGGCCAGCACGCCGAGCAGTTCCTCAGCGGGGAAGCTGGTCACATCCGGCCGCAGCACCCCGGCATCGAGCCGCGAGATGTCCACTAGGCTGCCGATCAGCGCCTCGACGTCCTTGAGCGCGCGGTTGATACTGCCGACCAGGCGGTGCGATTCGTCGGGCAGGCGGTGCCCCTCCAGGGCGCTGGCGAAGAGCCGGGCCGCGTTGAGCGGCTGCAGCAGGTCGTGGCTCACCGCGGCGAGGAATCGGGTCTTGGAGAGGTTGGCCGCTTCGGCCTCGGCCCGGGAGCGCTCCAGGGCGGCCAGGGTACGCTGCAGCGTCTCGGTGCGCTCACGTACCTGCTCGGCGAGCAGCACCGAATGCTCGAAGGCGCCATAGGGCCCTCCGTGGGGCACGCCTCCCGACTCCACACGTTCGATCAGGGCGCTACAGATGCGCCGCAGCCGGGCGTTCTCCTCGGCCAGCGCCTGCGGCGAGGCGGAGGCCTCAGGGGCGCGTCGCGGATCCAATGGCGACTCCGGTAAAGGTCTGGTTGAGGTGCATGCCATGGTGCTGCTCGCCGTAGGTGTTAAAACCGATGACCCGGGAGCGCGACAGCAGCCGCGATGCGGTCGCCAGCTCTCCGCGCGCCTCGATCTCGAGCCGGCGCAGGAAACAATCGCAGCCGATCACCAGGGCCGGCTCGCCAAGGCGCTGCGCCAGGCCATCGAGGACCGCCTCGAGTTGCTCGAGCATCGGCGTGGGGCGCATGGCGGTGAGCACGATGCCGGTCTCCACGGCACAGTAGAAGCTCAGGCTGCCATCGGGGTTGACCCGCTGCACCGACCGCACGTAGTGGGCATCGGCGATGCGCACCGCCAGCGGATGCAGGGCAAAGGCCTCGGCATCCAGCGCCGCCACCGGCACGCCCACCAGCCGCGCATACTCTTCGGCCGCGGGCAGCGCATTGAGCTCGAGCACCCGACGCGTCGCGCTGTCCGCCCGGGTGACCACCAGCTTATGGTCAAGCGGCTGCAAGTGGTGGGTGGTGAAGACCTCGAAGGGCAGCCGCGTCGCCACCATCACCACCACCGCCGCCCGGGGGTGGAAGCGACCCTCGGCATAGACGTGGGTGCGCGCCAGGCGGTTGTCGTCACCGGCGGAGCCGCCGAAGCCGGGGATGCTACCCAGCGCGGCCTCCAGGGTGGCCAGCACCTGTTCCTCGCGACTGGAGAGGCCGTCGAGCAGGGTCAGGGCGAAGCGTCCCGCGCTGTCCGGCACCGCGTCGCGACACTCTTCCAGCAGACCATCCACCAGCCGCTGGGCCGCGAGAAGGTCGAAACGATCCAGGTCCATCACCGGGGCGCAGGCGACCGCAAAGGACTCCTGCGACAGGCCGATGGCCACGATGCAACCGCGCTCATAGCCTGCCGGGCTGATCTCGCCGGCCGTGGTGCACCCCACCACCGGCACCCGCCCGAAGGTGTGCGTGAGCGCCCGGGACAGGCCCTCGAGGGGATAGTCGGCGCTGCAGAAGAAGAGCACGAAGCCCAGCGCCGGATGGCACAGCGCCTCGCCGAGTTCAGCCACGGCGGCCGCAGGGTCGGCATGCCGCGAGACCGCGCTGCACAGGGGGGAGCCGCCGGGGCACGGGGCAGGATCGGGGCGCATCATCGACTCCGGAGGCTAAGCAGACAGCCAGTGTAGGTCGGCAACCGGCGCGGCCACAACATCCGAGGGTCAGTCCGAGAGGGCTCCCGTCCAGCGAGCCAGGGAGGCCAGGGTGGCGGCCAGGCAGGCATCTAGCTCCCGAAGGGCGGGACGCGCCGCCGCGAGCGTCTCCTCGGCGGCGAGTCGCTCGAGCCGTGCCGCCAGTCCCGCCACCTTCACCGCTCCCAGGCTCGCGGACTCTCCCTTCAGCTGGTGCGCCACATGCCGCATCCCCTCGGCGTCACCCGCCGCCAGGGCCGAATCGAGCTGGGCGAGATGTGCCTCGGCCTGGTCGCGGTACAGCACCACCACTGGCACCAGCCCAGGTTCACCGAAGGAGTCGAGCAGCGACACCAGGATCCGTGAATCGACCAGCGTCTCCTGGCTCATGGCGGCGGCCGGCGCCGAGGTGCTACCCCCCAGGTGGCGCCCCAGCACCTCCAGCAGGGCCTCCAGGAGCAGCGGCTTGGTGAGGTAGCCATTCATCCCCGCGGCCAGGCAACGCGCCCGCTCGCCCCCCGGTCCGCCGGCAGTCATGGCCACGATGGGCACCTCGGCCGACCAGCCGTGGCGCTGGCGTAACCGGCGGGTCACCTCCAGGCCGTCCATGCCGGGCATCTGCACATCCATGAAGATCAGGTCGAAGGAGCGGCGCTCGGTCAGGGCCAGTGCCGCCTCGCCGGACTCGGCCAGGCTGACGCGACACTCCAATCGCTCGAGCATCGCCTGGGCGACTTGCTGATTGACCGGATTGTCCTCCACTACCAGCAAGCGTGCCCCCTGTAGCTGGCCGAGCTCGACCGGGCCCGTCGCGGCCGCCTGTGACGGCTCGGCGGCAGGCACCAGCGGCAGCAGGCACCAGAAGCGACTACCGACACCGGGCTCGCTCTGCACGTCGATGCTGCCCCCCATGGCATCGACCAGTCGGCGTGAGATCGCCAGGCCCAGCCCGGTACCGCCGAAGCGCCGTGCAGTAGAGGCATCGCCCTGGAGGAAGGGTTCGAAGATGCGCTCACGCTGCTCGGCGGGGATGCCACAACCGGAGTCGCGCACTTCCAGCCGCAGGGTCTCGTCATCCTCGAGCGACGCCTCGAGGACAACCCGCCCCTGGTCGGTGAACTTCACGGCATTGGAGACCAGGTTGAGCAGTACCTGACGCAGCCGCGCCGGATCCCCCATCACCCAGGCGGGCAGCATCTCGGATACCCGCGCCTCGAGGCCGATCCCGCATGACTCGGCGCGCGCGGAGAAGATCGACACCGAGCCCTCCAGCAGGGCCGCAAGCGACAGCGGCTGGTATTCCAGGTCGAGCCGGCCGGCCTCGATCTTGGAGAAGTCCAGCAGCTCGTTGATCAGCCCCAGCAACAAGTTGGCGCTGTCGTGGATGGTGGTCGCATACTGCCGTGGGTGCTCCTCCAGGGGCTCCTCCAGCAGCAGGTGACTCATGCCGATGACGCCATTGAGCGGGGTACGAATCTCGTGGCTCACGGTGGCCAGGAAATCCGACTTGGCCCGGCTCGCCGACTCCGCGCGCCGCGCGGTGGCCTGCAGCTTGTGGCTGAGCTTCTCCAGGTCGCGGCGGGCGGCGGCGCTGTCGTGCGCCTCGCGAAACAGCATCATCGCCACCAGCAGGGCGGCGAAGCTCATGGCAAGGATCAGCACCAGCAGCAGGCCATAGAGCCACTGCAGCTGGCGCCGCTCGTGGGTCGCACTCTTCGCCAGGTAGCCATTGATGGCGATCACCAGGCGCTCGGTGCGGTTGCCCAGCACCTCCAGGCGCTGCTCCAGGTCCTGCCGGGCCTCTCCCTCCAGGGAGTCGAGCCCGGCGATGGCGTCGTCCAGCGCCTCGATGCGCGCCTCGATCTCATCGATGAGGTCGACGGCGGCGGGAATCTGGGCGACCAGCTCGGTGACATCGCCCTGGCGTATCAGGGTCAGGCGGCTGTAGAAGAGCTCGAAGCGCAGCCGCAGTCCGGAGAGGACCGCTTCGGGCTGGGCGAGATAGCTGCGCATCTGCACGGTATCCCGGTCAAGCTTGTAGGCATGCCAGACGGCATCGCCGCCGACGCTGCCCGCCAGGCTGTCCTGGCGCCAGGAGACCAGGCCCACCACGACCAGAGCTGCGGCGAACAGCACCAGGGCACTGATCGCCCCCAGCCTCAGCCGCAGGGGCAACTTCAGCATGGGCGACGTCCCGCTGACACCGCCTGCTCAGGGCGCATGGATCTCCGCCACGTGCCATACCGAGCGGAATCGCACCGCCTCGTTATGCAACTCCGGATGATCATCGAAGGGGTAGAGCACGAATAGCGGCCCAAACTCGCGAATCGGCACCGGCTCGCCATCACGCCTCATGGCCAGGATCACGTCGTAGTCGTGCAGCTCCTCCACGGGAATCTCTGCCCGGTATTCATTGAGAGACTGCACCACGATGCTATCGGCCGCGACCCCCGCTGCGGCGAGTACATCACGCAGCAGCGGCCCCTGAAAACAGCCCGACTCACGGTGCCAGGGGGTACGGGTGCAGACCACAAGGGGCGAAAGCGCCATCAGCATCGAGCGGTCGAAGAACGCCTCTCCACCAACATTGGGATGGGCAATATCACCGCTGATGGAGAGCAGGACCCTTCCCTCGGGTGCCGGCAGCTCTTCGCCGATGGCGAGTACCGGCAGACAGGCCAGCGAGAGGGCGATGATCGACAGGCGCATGATGGGGCCCCTTGGAGGCAGATTCTGGACGCCAGACTACCCCATCATGACACCATGGTCAGCTCGACGAAGGCGGCAGTTCGGGAGCGGGCAGAGACCCCAGGCCGTCGAGCAGACGCAGCAGCAGGTTGGCCCGCGCCTCGAAGATGGCATTGCGCTGCAGTCGGTGGGAAAGCTCGAGCATGCCCGGCCTGCCCAGCTCCACCTCCTGCAACTGGGCATGGTAGGCCTCCAGCAACGTCAGGTCCGCCTCACGACTGGCCTGCCAGGCCTGCTCCGACAGCGCCAGGGCCTCGCGGGACTCTTCTCCCAACGCACGGCCCAACCGTCCCGTGAGCCGCTCGACCTGCTCACGCCAACCCGCCTCGGCCGTATCGGCACAGGCCAGCATGGCTTCGAGCTCCTCCTCGGCCTCCACCAGGCAGGCATGCCACTTATGCTGCAGCGACTCGAGCTGGGCTGAGGGGGCGGACTGGGCCAGGAGCGGCTCGACGAAGAGAGCAAGGAAGGCCAGCAGGGCGGCAGCGGGCAGGGAACGTGGCATGACAGACTCACAGCAGGCAGGTAAACAGATACCCATAAAAGCCGGGGGGCATTCATGCCCCCCAGCATAGTCGTTCAAGAGATCCGTGCCTCGACGAGAGAAGCTCCAAGCCGATCAGCTATGCAACTCGCAGCCCTCCTCCTGGGACTTGATCACCACCAGGTCCTCGTAAGCATGCCAGCTGGCGAAGCCCAGCACCGGCAGGATCAGCGCCAGGCCGATATAGAAGGTCAGCACCCCGACCAGCACACAGCCGGTGAGGATGGCGGCCCACAGCAGCATCGGACGGAAGTTGCGCGATACGGCCCTCACGCTGGCCTCAATCCCCTCCATGAAGGTGAGGTCGCGATCCATCAAGGTGGGAATCGCCACTACGCTGATGGCGAAGGCACCGAAGGCCAGGAACCCTCCCAGCACGGTGCCGACGGCGATCATGCCGAGCCCCTCGGGGGTCGTCAGCAGCGCCGCATAGAGGGCATCGGGACTCGGCACCTTGAGACCGAAGAAGATCGCGAACAGCAGAATCGCGATATTGAACCAGGCCAGCAACACCAGCATCAGCATCACGCCCATCATCGCCAGCTGGCCGGCATGGGGGCGCCAGGCGCCGAGGGCATCGCCCAGGTGCGGAGCGCGATTGGCCTCCAGGGCACGGCTGATGCCGTAGGAGCCTACCGCCACCAGGGGGCCGATGAACATGAAACCGGCCACCAGCGGCAGCAGCCAGTGCCACAGCCCCAGATAGATGGCCCCGACGGTGACCGCGATACTCAGCCCTACCCAGAACATGCCATAGGCGAGACTGACCGCGGCGGCCTGCCGGAAGTCCTCGATGCCGGCGGCGAGCCAGGCCCTGGGACGCTCCATGCCCACCAGACGGATGGTGATCCTGACGCCAGCCGCTGCCGACGTGCCATGTGCTTTCGCGGTTGCCGCATTCATGTGTCACCTCTCTTCACCGATTACCGCCCGACCGGCTCGGGCGCTGCGCGGATGGCCCGGCTCGGGTCCGGCCCATCGAAACAGGTTAACGAGGCCTTGCCCCGTTAACTCTTTCTTAATCTAGTTGATCGGAGTCAATTCTGCAGGCAGTCGCGCTTGCTTTTTTCACGCTCTGCGCCACACGCAAACGCGGAGGGCCCCGACACCGGGTCGGGGCCCTCCGCAAGGCCGGATGAGGTGGCGAGAGCCATCCGCACTCAGCGCACGATCATCACCGACACCTTGGAGTGGTGCACCACGTGTTCGGCGTTGGGACCGAGCACGTAATCGGCGAACTTACGCTTGTTATGGGAGGCCATGACGATCAGGTCGACCTCGAGTTTCTTGGCCGCCTTGACGATCGCCTCCCAGGGTGAACCATCGACGATGACGCTCTGGGTCTTGATGTCCTCGGGCACGTGTTCTCGGATGAACTCGTGCTGGGCATCCGAGAGTGCGCCACGGGCCTTCTTGGCGAAGTCCTTGGGAAAGTAGGAGCCGACCAGCGGCATGCGGTAGTCCGGCAGCACCGTCACCACGTGCAACGAGGCACCGAAGCTGCGGCACAGCGCCACCGCGGTCGGCAGCGCCTTGGCCCAGGAGGACTCCTCATTGAGGTCCACCGTTAACATGATCTTCTGGTACATGACGCTCTCTCCCCTCAGGCTGACGGCACGGCGACACTGCGATCCCGCCGCCGTCGCTGCATCACTACGATCAAGCCGAACACCAGGAAGGCCGGAATCCACATCAGCTCCTTGGTCCAGCGGTCCACCGGCGCCAGCACCTCGATGATCTCCTGGTCAAAGTCGAAGCCCAGGTCCGAGGCCTGGCTGCCATAGGCCACCATGTCGACGATGGCCTTGTCGTCCTCGATCAGCAGCATCAGGCCCAGGTTGTCGAGGCGCTCCGCGCCGCTCTCGCCCTCCGGCACCGGCAGCTGCATGTAGGCGGTCAGCGGGTCGCCGAAGTCATCCTCGCCGAGGATCTGAAGGCGCAGGGTGCTCTCCTCGTCGACGCTGCCCAGCGCCTCGACGAACTGTGCCGGCGGAATCTCCTGGTAGGGGTCGTGGATCCGGTCCATCCAGAAGCCGGGCCGAAACAGGGTGAAGGCCACCAGCAGCAGCACGACGGACTCGTACCAGCGGTTGCGGGCGATCATGAAGCCCTGGGTGGCCGCGGCGAAGATCAGCATGGCGATGGTCGATACCACGAAGATCACCACGCCCTGCAGGGGTGAGACATCGATCAGCAGCAGGTCGGTGTTGAAGATGAACAGGAACGGCAGCGCCGCGGTACGCAGGCTGTAGTAGAAGGCCTGGAAGCCGGTGCGGATCGGGTCGCCGCCCGAGACCGCGGCCGCGGCAAAGGAGGCCAGCCCCACCGGTGGTGTGACGTCTGCCATGATGCCGAAGTAGAACACGAACAGATGCACCGCGATCAGCGGCACCAACAGGCCGTTCTGCTCGCCCAGTTGCACGATCACCGGGGCCAGCAGCGCCGACACCACGATGTAGTTGGCCGTGGTCGGCAGGCCCATGCCGAGAATCAGGCTGAGCAGCGCGGTGAAGATCAGGATCAACATCAGGTTGCCCATGGAGAGGATCTCCACCACGTCGGCCAGCACCAGGCCAACTCCGGTCTGGGAGACCGCGCCGACGATGATGCCGGCGGTAGCGGTGGCGATGCCGATGCCGATCATGTTGCGGGCACCGGCCACCAGGCCGTTCCACAGGTCCAGGGCCCCCTCGCGGAGGTCCGTCGCCATCTCACTGCGACCGCGGAAGATCGCGGTGATGGGGCGCTGGGTGAGAATGATGAAGACCATGAACACCGTGGCCCAGAAGGCCGACAACCCCGGCGAGAGACGCTCCACCATCAGGCACCAGATCAGCACGATCACGGGCAGGATGAACTGCAGGCCGACCATCACCGTGGGCCGGGTCTGGGGCAGCTTGTAGATCGGGGTGTCCGGGTCGTCGAGCTCCAGCTCGGGATAGTTCGAGGCGACCTTGAGCAGCCCCACATAGATCACCGCGAGCCCCACGGCCACTACCCAGGGGGTGGCATCACCCAGCACCGGCTTGAGCCAGCCCAGGCCATAGTAGACCACAAGGGCCGTGATCATCATCAGCAGCAGGCCCGCCAGGAAGCCGATCGCCTTGCGCACCAGGGGCTTGGGCGGATTGCTGCTCTCCAGCCCCTGCAGGCCGGCCTTGAGGGCCTCGAGGTGGACGATATAGACCAGTGCGATATAGGAGATCAGTGCCGGCAGGAAGGCGTGCTGGATAACCTCCACGTAGGAGATACCCACATATTCGACCATCAGGAAGGCCGCAGCCCCCATGACCGGCGGCATGATCTGGCCGTTGACCGAGGAGGAGACCTCCACCGCCCCGGCCTTCTCGGCCGAGAAGCCGACGCGCTTCATCATCGGCACGGTGAAGGTGCCGGTGGTCACCACGTTGGCGATGGAAGAACCGGAGATCAGCCCGGTCATGCCCGAGGCCACCACGGCGGCCTTGGCCGGCCCACCCTTGTAGTGGCCAAGCAGCGAGAAAGCGACCTTGATGAAATAGTTACCGGCGCCGGCCTTGTCGAGCAGGGCACCGAACAGAACGAACAGGAAGACGAAGCTGGTCGAGACCCCGAGCGCGATGCCGAAGACCCCCTGGGTCGTCAGCCACTGGTGGTTGACCAGGCCGAACAGGCTGACCCCGCGATGGGAGAGGATACCCGGCATCCAGGGCCCGGCCAGCGAATAGAAGATGAAGACCGAGGCGATGATGGCCAACGGCGGACCGAGCGCTCGTCGTGTGGCCTCAAGCAGCAGCAGGATACCCGCCACGCCGATGATCACGTCCTGCAGGATCGGCGCACCGGGGCGCTGGGCCAGCTGCTCGTAGAACATGAACATGTAGGCGCCGCAGAGTGCCGCCACCGTCGCCAGGACCCAGTCCTGGATGGGGATGCGATCGCGGGGCGAACGCTTGAGCGCCGGATAGGCCATATAGGCCAGAAAGAGCGCAAAGGCCAGGTGAATGGAGCGAGACTCGGTGGCGTTGAAGACGCCGAACCCCAGCATGAACGGCAGCGGGGACGCGATCCACAGCTGAAAGAGCGACCAGGCGGCGGCAATGCTGACCAGCAGCTTGCCCGGCGTCCCGGCCGGCTTGCGGGCACCGGAATCGCTCGAGGCGACCATATCCTCCAGGTCGACCTCCTGCCCGGCGGTCCTCTTGTTGTCCTCAGTCATAAGCGAGCCCTGCTCTGTAACGTTTGCCCTGGGAACCCTTGCGGTGATGCCCTTGGGCATCCCAAATAGAATGCGCGGCCCCCTCGGGTGACCGCGCATTCTTCACCGAGGTGACATCACCTCAGATTCTCGGATCACTCGATCCAGCCTTGCTCGCGATAGTAGCGAGCAGCGCCGTCATGCAGCGGAGCGGAGAGGCCCGAGGAGACCATCTCTTCCGGGTCGAGACCCTCGAAGGCCGGGTGCAGCCGCTTGAAGCGGTCGAAGTTGTCGAAGATCGCCTTGACGGTCTGGTAGACGATGTCCTCGTCGGCCTGGGCGGTGGTCACGAAGGTCGCCGCCACGCCGAAGGTCTCGACGTCGTCGTCATTGCCCTTGTAGAGCCCGCCGGGAATCACCGACTTGGAGTAGTAGGGGAACTCCTCGACGATGCCGTCGATGGCCTCGCCGGTCAGCGGAATCAGGCGCGCATCCACGGTGGTAGTGGCCTCCTGGATGGAGCCGTTGGGGTGACCCACCACATAGACCATGGCATCGACGTTATTGTCGGCCAGGGCGGCGGCCTGCTCGGCGGCATCCAGCTGGGAGGCCAGGGCGAAGGTGTCCTCGGTCCATCCCTTGGCTTCCATCACCACTTCCATGGTGTTGCGCTGACCGGAGCCGGGGTTGCCGATATTGACGCGCTTGCCTTCCAGATCATCGAGGCTCTCGATGCCGGAGTCGGCACGGGCCAGCAGGGTCAGCGGCTCACCGTGGACGCGGAAGACCGCGCGCAGGTCCTCATAGGCGTCACCCTCGAAGTTGCCGGTGCCGTTGTAAGCCTGGTACTGGACGTCGGACTGCACCACGCCCATGTCCAGCTGACCGGACTTGATGCCGTTGACGTTGGCCACCGAGCCGCCGGTGGAGGGCGCATTACACTTGATGTTAGCGTCTTCCAGACGGTTCACCAGGCGGCAGACGGACTGGCCGACCACATAGTAGACGCCGGTCTGGCCACCGGTACCGATGGTGATGAACCTCTCTTCATCCTGCGCCATGGCCGGCGACGCGAACATCGCGGCCCCCAGGAGCGCACCGGTGAAGGCAGCAGCAGAGAATGCATGGCGTTTCATGGACATACCTCTTTGACGTTGTCGGCAATCGAGCGGCGAGACCGAGACCACACCGGGTTCCGAATCTACCACCCCTTTCTACTTTAGCGAAAAAACTTCTCCGGTGATAATGACCGGAGGCCAGGCCGGCAGAACATGGCCGACGGGTTTGTTCACCCCTAGTCTAGTCCCGACGAGCGTTTATGAAGCGTTAATCTCTTGATGCAATGCAGCAAGGGCCGCACGTGGCGGCCCTTGCTGAATAGAGCTCACCGCTGCCTCACGATGCCTTCATGATCAGCGCCTGCTTCGCGTCCTTCATGGCGGCGAACTCGGCCTCGAAGAAGAACTCGCTCTCCCCCAGCGCCGGTTCCAGGTGGTTGAGCCAGGTGGCAGCCTCATCGTACTTGGCGAAGAAGGGACGCTGCACCCAGTCGCTGTCGCGCCCCTGGATGAAACGCAGCACGAAGACCTTCTCCCCCTGGATCTCCGTCACCCCCTGGATCTCCACCTTGCCCGGATCGGCAGACATCGACGGCCCACGAGCCGTGCGCGCCAGGCCCGGCACCTGCTTCATCGCCTCGCGGTAGATCTCCCACGCCTTGACCAGCGGCACCTCGAAGTAGTGGCGGGCGCCGGTATCGCGCTCCACGAACATGTAATACGGGATCATCCCCAGGCGCACCTGGGTGGTCCACATGCGTGCCCACTGGTCGGCATCGTCGTTGATGTGCTTGAGCAACGGCGCCTGGGTACGGATCTCCGCCCCGGTGGCCCGGATGCGACGGATCGCCTCGCGGCAGATGGGGGTGTCCATCTCCTTCCAGTGGTTGAAGTGCGCCATGAAGGCGACATGCTTCCCGGCAGCCACCAACTCTCTGAACAACTCGAGGATATCTTCGGCGTCCGGGTCGGTGACGAAGCGGTAGGGCCAGAAGGTCAGGCTCTTGGTGCCGATGCGGATGTCCTGGACGTGATCCAGCTCCGGCGCCATCAGCCCCTCCAGGTACTGACGCAGGTGCTTGGCCTTCATCACCATGGGGTCGCCGCCGGTCATCAGCAGGTCGGTGACCTCGGTGTGCTCGGCCAGATAGCGGTGCAGAGAATCCGCTTCATTGGAGGCGAACTTCAGGTCCTTGTCGCCGACGAACTGCGCCCAGCGGAAGCAGAAGGTGCAGTAGCTGAGCCTCGCAGAACCTCAGAAAACCTCATTACCCGGATGATTTCAAAGGATTTTATTGACCACCACTGTACCGGAGAGGGCTGACCGACGCATGACCGAAGTGAACAGTCACACACTGGCTAACCCTCTGGAATCTGGAGAAGGGAGCCAATCCCACCGACCGCTGACTGACCGAAGCAGGACCGAAGCGGGTGCTCACTCTGGGTGACCGGCATGAACCTCTACCGCCAATCCATCAGTCGATACAGCGTTACCTTCCCCCTACCCTCGGGAGACAGTCGAGGACCGAGAGCCCCAGCGTCAGATCGTCGGGTGTCGTCAGGTATCCCGGGAAACCCTCACTTCCTCTTCTTGGCGTAGTCGTCACGCAGGGCAACAAACAAGTGAGCAATGAGCAACACCTCAACACTGTTTCTTGAGCTTTGCAGAACCGAACATCCCAAGAACGAGCTATCTACGACCCCACCTAAAACTATTGCCACCAAAAGTCGACCATGTAGTTGCCGACTTCTATAGCTAGCTGATAGCCTTCATGAGGGATACAACTCAAGATAAATGATACCAATTATAATCACGACCCATAAAACGAGACAAGGAGGCTATCTTGGCCAAAGTAATTCTAATACGAAGCCCGATTGAGTTAGCAAGAAATGACCAAGCCGGATATGGTTGGCCTCAAATAAATTTCTCAGACCACCCAACTGCCGACTCTCTCATGGCAGCATTCCGTGATCATGATATCGAGGTAGGCAGGAAAGCAAAGCAAATTCGGCGATTCTTCAACATTCGCCCCGGTGACTTGATAGTAGTCCCTGTTCCTCGCGCTATCCTCCTTGCACGTGCTACTGGCGAGAAGAGCTTTGGATCAGATGTAGGATATGGAGAAAACCGAGTTGGCGCAAAATATCTACGAGAACCGGGTGGAAAGATAAAAAGAATCCCTCGCGACGACCTCTCAACCGCCCTTGAAACTCGACTAAAGATCCGAATGGCAGTTGCATCGCTCGATGAATTTTCAGACGAACTAGAAACACTATACTCTCGACTAGAATCTGGTGGATATAGCAACAGAAATAGCCAATACGAAGCTGAAAACAGTGAAGCCATAGAAGCATTCAAACAAACGCTTCTGGAGCGCATCCAACAAGGAAGTACATTCCTTTCTGGAGGTGGGAATGGGATGGAGATGCTGGTGATGGAGCTCTTGAAACTAGAGGGATATGTCGTTCATCGTCCAAGCAAGCGACACTATGAAGGCGTTGCGGATGCTGATATTGAGGCTTATCGAAAGGACCGATTCAATCCCACGAAACTTCTCATTCAAGTAAAGCATCATCAGGGGGTCACCGGGGCTCATGGCATTCGTCAACTTTCCGCAATTGAAGAAGATGACGCACAACGCTGGCTGATCACAACAGCTGTTACAGGTGAAAGCACTAATGCCTTAGCTGAAAAAGACGGCATTCAAGTAATGGATGGAATTGACTTTGTAGATTGGCTTTTTGAACATTACCAAAATCTATCAATTGCCACACGAAGCCAGCTCGGACTATCCGACGTCCCTATGCTTCTTTAACAATTACCACCTGGAGAGTTCCCGATGAGTTACGACCCGGATTTCGATCAATATCGTCTAGACCAACTAGCATCTACACACCTATCCGATAGCTTAGCAATTGGCGATATTGTATTTTTCGCAGACGATGATGGCCGGCTAGGAAAAGCGACCTGGCGCCTCAATGATAACGCATACAAGACCCTCAATGACTCAGGATTCAAGCATTACCTAATGGAACTGCTTGACTCTCTGATAATTTATCGAAAACAACATAACAAGCCAAACTCTTCACAGGGAATAATTTATGTGAATGGAAGAAAGTTAAATATCGAGTGGGTGACGCCGGAAGAGGCCTTCCAAAAATCAGAATGGAATGGATAACCGGTCATACGGACCATGATGAGCACTCCTAACATTAGTGAACACTCAATGTATCCGTACCGATCTACAAGGATCAACCTGATGACGACAAGCGCCCTGCCCCAAGATCAAAAAAAGGGCCACAGGGGCCCCAAAATAGGCCCCGTAGCGGGGCCCTGATACATCCGGCTGTCGCCTCTTCATAATGGGGGCAGAGACGCCACTCCGCTTCCCTACCCTCAGTCATAGGATTTCCAATGCCTCAAAAATAGTATCTATAACCAAATGCACTATTTTCTCATCCTTGAAAGCTCCTCTGAACCTCGCTCGGTCAGCTGGCGTGGCGTATGGGAGTCGTTATTGGTGCGCTGTCTTCCCCAGTGACGTCGGCACGGTCGTCGTCGTTCTCCTCCTCATGGTGATCATCATCGCTGTCATAGGTCCAGTTGGCACTCGACGCGGCACTCAGTAGGGAGTCTTGGGACAAGTGAGCGTAGCGTTCCGTGACCTTGGGATTGCTATGACCAAGGATCTGTTGCACCTCGTAAAGGGAGCGCCCTGCCCCGACCAACTTGGAGGCGTAGGTATGGCGGCAATCATGGAGGCGGAAGTCAGGTAGCCCAGCCTTGTCGCGTAGCCGGTGCCAGACCAGCGTAATCGACTTGAAGGGTGCCTGGGTCTTGGGACTGACGAAGATCCACTCCTGACCACCGCATTCCCGCTTGGCTTCCTCCAGGACCTGTAACGCCGAGGTATTCAGCGGCACGATCCGTTCCTTCTTGCTCTTGGCGTTGCTGACCGGTATCCGCCAGGTCTGCTTGGTGAGGTCAATATCTGACCACTTGGCCTTGAGGGCTTCCCCTACCCGGGCCCCGGTACTGAGCAGGAACATCACGATACAACAGACGGGACGATTCCTATCGTGCAGCAGCACGTCCAGTAGCCGCTTGCTCTCGGTCTCATCCAGATAGCGTTCCCGGTTGTTGTTCTCCTTGAACAGCTTGACTGACTTGGCCGGGTTGCTATCGACCAGCTCCCATTCCATGGCTACCGCGAATAGAGCCCGAACGATCATCAGCTGACGATCACAGGTGGCCGGTGCCCTGCCCTCGTTACGCATCCGGTTGTGGAACTGCGCCACGTCGGCATGGGTAACCTCATCCAGGCGCTTGCCACCGAAGGTAGGAATCACCTTGCTGCGTAGATGGGTATAGTCGGTCTTCCAGGACCGCTTGCGGGTCTTGATGTAGTCCAGATACTGCTCCTCGACGAAGGCCTTGAGGGTCGGCACGGCCTTGGCCGATTTGTGGACCGTCTGAGGCGTTTTTTCCATGACCAGCTCGGCACGCAAGGTCTTTGCCTTCTTCCGGGCTTGAGACAGGGAAATCTCGGTCGTGGTGCCCAGTTTGAAGTGCTGGTTCTTCTTCTGATCGGTGGTGTGACGCAGATAGTAGGTCCCCTTGCCGGGGGTGGTGCGCCTGACCTCCACATAGAACCCGGGGTGCTGGCGGTCGCAATATTCAATACGACGCTTGTCTTCGGGTATGCGACGTCAACTACTTTGGCCGCTTGGCGACAATTAAAATGGCCGGTTGGGTGGGTAGTTGTCGTCAGTCCGACGACCCAGCTTTTCCTCCTTGTAATTGTCGTTGATAAGCACGCTTACGGTAGCTCTCCCCGCTCAGCTCCATCAGCGTGGCGTGGTGCACCAACCGGTCGATGGCAGCCACTGCCATCATGCTGTCGGGGAAGATACTGTCCCAGGCGCTGAACGGCTGGTTGGCGGTGATGATCAGGCTGGCCGACTCGTAGCGATGGGCGATCAGCTCGAACAGCACTGACGTCTCGGCCTCGCTGCGTTGGACGTAGCCGATATCGTCGATCACCAGCACGGCGTACTTGTCGAGCTTGATCAGGGCGTCGCTCAGGCGCAGTGCCTGCTTGGCAGCCTGGAGCTCCTGGACCAGGCTTGAGGCGGTGGCGTAGCGCACCCGGTAACCCTGGTCGACCAGCGTATGCCCGAGCCCGGCCGCCACGTGGCTCTTGCCGACGCCGGAGGGCCCAAACAGCAGCAGGTTGTGAGCCTGGTCGACCCACTGCGTGTCGCCGGCCAAGGCGCTCAGTTGCCGGCGCTGCTCGGCCGCGATGGCGTCGAACTCGAAGGACTCCAGCGTCTTGCCCACCGGCAGCCGGGCCTCCTTGAGGTGCCGGGCCAGCCGGCGTCGCTCACGCTCGGCCAGCTCGTGCTCGCATAGGGCGGCCAGTGTTTGTGGCAGGCTCCAGTTTTCGGCTCGGGCGCGGGTTTCCAGCTGGGGCCAGCAGGCGGCCATGGTGGGCAGGCGGAGCTGTCGCAGTAGCAGCGGCAGCGTCTGGGCATCAGGCATGGCAGCCCACCTCTGTGGTCGGCACGCTGGGCACCAGATGGTTGTAGCTGGCGATGTCATGCTGAGTCACCTGGGGGAAAACCAGCGTGGCGCTCGGCGTGGCGGCGAAGCGGGCCTGGAGCTCGGCCAGCGTCGGGCTCTTCCCGCGCGCCAGGGCGCCCAGCCAGTAACTGGCGATCGCCTCGGCCTGGTCCTGCTCGGCGGCCAACGCCAGAGCGCCAACGATGCGCTTGCAGGCCTCGGCGACCGGCAAGGCGGCGGTCAGCCGGGCGTACAGCTCGCGCCACTCCGCACTCGGCAACAGGTCGTCGCGGAACGTCAGCCCCGCCAGCGCCCGGGGCTTGCGGACCAGCCAGCCGATCACATGGCGGTAATCGATGACCCGCAACCGGCCGCTTTCCGGCGTGGCATGCAGCCGCCTCAGCGTCAGCAATGCTTGCTGTGCGTGATGCAGCACCAAGCGATCATCGTAAAGGTGCACCCGCAGGTTCTCGCCGATCAGCCGGGACGGCACCGAGTAGAGCACCTTGCGCACCTGGATGGTGCTGGAGGTAGTGACGCGCACCGTCACCTCGCTGTAGTCGGTACCGGGCCGGCTGGGCAGTGGCTGCAGCGCGCCACGCTCGACGGTGATGCGGGCCGCGTTGCGGCGGTTGATCGCGGCGGCCACCTCATCGAGGAACGCCTGATAGTCATCGATGCTGGCGAAGTCCTGGGAGCCACGCAGCGCCAGGCGCTGCTGCAGGCGCCGCTTGAAGTGACCATGCGGCGACTCGATGCTGGCGTTTTCATGGCCGCGCCCTGGGTTATTACGGGTGGCCGTCATGCCGTAGTGAGCGCACAGGGCAGCATAACGCTCGGTGAGGTCGGCTTCCGCCTCCCGGCCGAGGTTGCGGAAGGCCGCCGACAAGCTGTCGGTGCGGTGCTCCGCGGGGACACCGCCAAGCCGCTCCAGCGCACGGGTCAGGCCTTCAGCCAGCGCGGGGTAGCTCTCGCCACCGAGCACCACCCGGACATAACACCAGCCGCTGTAGGCCAGGCGGAAGTGGTAGAGCCGGTGATCAAGCAGCTCCCCTGCCACGGTAATGACAATCCCCTTGAGCTCGGTGAAGTCGGAGAGGCCGCGCAGCCCGGGGCCATGGGTTTGCGGGAACATTACCTCTTTCTCCGGGCCGTGCGCGGCTCGCCAGCCCTTGACCCGGCGCTGCAGGGTTCGCAGCAGGCTGTCCGGGTACTGGCCGGGGTGCTGCTCCTGCAACCACTCCAGCAGGGTCAGTGCCTGCAAGCCCGGGGCGGCGGCCAGCTGGGGGACGAGCGTGGTCTCCCACACATCGGCGAAGGGGTCGGGCCGGGTTCGCCAGTGCCGTGATGCCGGCGGCTCGGAGGACTCGGCCCGGCGTTCGAGGCGGCGAGCGGTTCTGACGGAGAGGCCGGCCTTGGCGGCGGCGACCTCCTGGGTCTGGCCTTGTTGACGTTGCGACATATAGAGCGTGACCTGTTGGCTGGTGACCGCCATACCGGCTCCCTGGTGGGTCGGGACAAGCGGTCAAGCTTAGGGCAACCGGTCACAGTAGTTGTCGTCGGCCGGCCAGAGTAATTGTCGCTCTATACTTCGGGACAGTGCAGGCGCTTGACGAGATGGGCGGTGAGCTCAACGACAGGCATATCTCCTCCTGACCGGTGGTGACACGATAAGAGAAAGTCTGGGCGGTACCCGTCGACACCCGACGACCCGACGCAGTGGCCAGGCCGATCGGTAGGGTGACAACGGGATAAAAGGGGCTGCGGATGATCCACAGCCCCTCCAGGCGGGTTAGTCTTGCGTTAGCTCGGCAAGACGGGGGCAATCAGCCTTGAGCGAGATCTTGACCTGGCGATTGCGGCTACGGGGCAGACGCTCCAGCTTGACCCCAAGGGCATCCAGTGAGGCGGCATGCTGGGTGAAGCGACGTCCCAGGGACTCGGGGTTGTGCGGCCACTGATGGAAGTGCGCGCGAATATCCCGATCGGAGACCAGCTCTTCCAGTAGCGGCAGGAGCTCACTACAGGTCCCTACCCACGGACCATCGGCACAGTAGAGCAGCGCGAAGTTGTAAAGGGCATTGGCCAGCGGTTGCTCCCCGATCGAGGATTCGTAGGCGCTTGCCTGATTATCGGCGTAGGCGTCTTCGAGGTAACCCGCATCGAGGCCCATGACGTGCTCGCAAGCAGCCAGCCAACGGGAAAACTCCAGCATCCGCAGGGGGCGCTGAGGTTCCACATGTTCCATGACGTTGAGCGCCTGAGCCGCCAGCTCCAGTAGTGCCCGGAAGATCCCACCTTCATGCTCGGTGAGGTAGTCGGCCATTTCGGCCTCACTCACACGCTGATCGGCATCCAGGGCTTCCAGATGAACGAAGAGGCACCGGCTGCTGAGATCCGGCTCGGTAACCGGGTTGACGATACCGTTGAGCACCAGGCTGGTCTGGAGGGTCGACACATGTGGGTCGGCATCCGTATAGAGCTTTCGCTTCAGGACCTCCCCACCGGTCGACATCTTGCAGAGCCTATCGCTGATAGGACGGGACAGGTTGCGCACGTTGTCGATGATCGGCATGTAGGTGAAGCTGGTCGCTACCGCCAGGTCATCAATGTTGCGCGGCAGGGCCATCACGCTCATCTTGCTGGGGTCGACGAACTTGCGCAGCACCCACTTGCAGAATGAGCTTTTGCCCGAGCCTTGACCGCCTAACAGCACCAGAAATACCTGGGAGACCATAGGGTCCAGGGGGTGCGACAGGACGAAGGCCATCCATGCAAGCAGCAGGTACTTCTCCTCTTCCGGCGTGTTGATCAGGTCGAGCAGCGGGTTCAGGCCATCCAGCTCCGGGTCTGACACTTCAGCGGGCATGGGGAAGGCCGCCATCCCCGGACGCCTGAGCATGACGACCTTCTCCCCATCACGGACAATGTGAACCTGGCCACCTTCGAGGACCGCCAGCGCACCATCATCATGGCGAAGGTCGATAATGCGCTTCAGCCGGTGCTCACCGTAGCCAACGGCGCAGTACACCCGAACCTTGTTGCCGAAGTGCTTTACCTTGGTCTTGAGAACGACAAGCGCCTTTTCGACCGCTTCGGGAGAGACGTCTTCGCCCCGTTCCATCAGCTCGACGTACAGCTGGTTGACCATGTCCTGACTGTCGACCGGCCTGGCAATGGGGTTTCCCGGCTGCCTCACCAGAAGGGTCTGATTCGAGCTTTCATCCTGAGCCAGGTAGCCACTTTCTTCGAGGAGCTTCTGGACCTTTGCATCTAGCAGTCTGTCGGGTTATGGGTGTCGCTCACAGTAACGACACCCACTTCTCTCCATTTTCGTGTTGGCGCCGGCCATGTCAGCAACCTGGCGTCGTTCGGCAATCCTGGAGTAGCCTGAGCGCTTGTGACACCGCCCTATCAGGCTAAGGGACGGCCCTCAGCCTGCTGCCAAGCGATGCATCCGCTTGATATTCCATGCCAGGGTGGCCAGTCGCCACTCACCGCTGACCTTATCCAGACCGCGTAGCGAGAACTGCCGGAATCCCATCACGTGTTTGATGATCCCGAAGACCGGCTCCACCGTGTGCTTGCGCAGCGCATAGAGCGCTCGGCCCGCCTGCGTCTTCAAGCGGTACGCCATGTGCTCGACAGGGTCCTCGCTCTCCGGTGCGGGCGGGTCCGCGGCGAAACGTTCGAAGACCGGAAGGTGATGGACATCACGCCTCATCGCCAATAGCGGTTCGATACCATGGTCATGGCAGGCCTGGATATTGGCGGTACTGAAGTAGCCGGTATCACCCAGCAGGTGGTCAGGCTTGCCCAGCGTCTCCGGGTAACCCTGCCAGGCCGTCAGTAACGGCATGACTTGCTGCTTGTCGTTGGTCGCCTGAGTGACGTGGACATGGGTCACCAGCAGACTCTCGGTATCGACGGCGGCCTGGGCGTTGTAGCACTGATCAAACCCCTTGCCGGTGACCGGCATGATGCGAGACTGCGGGTCGGTGAAGTTGATCTGGTCCTTGTCACGCGGGCCGCCAGTCGGCGGTTCGGGATCACGCCCACGGGGCTTCTTGCCGGCCTTGCGCTGTGCGTCTCGTCGCGCCACCTTTTCCTGGTAGGCGGCTTGCTCGGTGGCGTCCCGCTCCTCGGCACGCGCCTCGATCTTGGCCTTCGCCTCGGCGATGGCCGCCAGGCGTGCTTCACGGCGGGCAATCTCGGCGGGGATATCCATGCCATCGGCCGCATCCTCCTTGTCCGCCGACTCGGCCCGCTGCGTCAGCGCTTTCACCTCAGCCCTGAACTGCGCCTCCAGCTTCTTGGCGTGGCCATACGATAGCGCCTTGTGCTTGCTGGCGTTGGCCTTGAGCTTGGTGCCGTCCAGGGCGATGGTGCCGAGCTTGAGCAGCTTCATCTCGCGGGCCAGCAACAGCACCTGCACGAACAACTGTTCCAGTTCCGGCAGAAAGCGGCGGCGAAAGGTGGCCAGCGTGTCATGGTCGGGATGGGTATTGGCGGCCAGGTAACGGAACGCCACCGAGTCATAGGTGGCGCGCTCGATCTTGCGGCTGGAGACCACCCCGGTGGCGTAGCCGTAGACCAGCAGGCTCAGCAGTACCGCCGGGTGATGCGCCTTGTGCCCGCGGCCGGCGTAGCGCCGCGTTAATGCCGAGAGGTCCAGCTGCTCGACAACATCCACCACGAACCGTGCCAGGTGGCCATCGGGCAGCCACTCATCCACCGAAGGCGGCAGGAGATAGTCGGTCTGGCGGTCAACGGGGATGAAGCGACTCATGGCGACGTTCCAGTAGTGGCGGCATGCTGAGAGTATCTCACGGCATTATCGAAAACCCGACAGACTGCTAGAGGAAGATCCGGCTCTTTGTTCTTACCGGCAGAACTACCCTTCCTGCTAGGCTGCAGGGCGGGTTTTGGTGCAGCATGCCCCTCCCCAGCTTTCTTATCAGCTGCCCGAGGGGTGCGTATTCCGGGCCATCGTGACCGCCCGTTCCGATCTATCGTGACCGACCATTCCGGGCCAACGTGACCGGCCATTCCATTTCATCGTGACCGATTTCGGCCTCTTTCCCGGAATCCGCGGTCACGATGTCGGAATCCTCGGTCACGTTCCCGGAATCTCACCTAACTCGCTGGAATGATTCGGACTTTTACGGCATACCCCTCCTTTTGTCTTTGCCCTGGAGGTGGACATGCCAGCACCGAGGATTCCCATGCGAACCATCACCGAGGTGTTGCGCCTCAAGTACGACGCCGGCCTCAGCCACGAGAAGATTGCGCGGGCCTGCGGCCTCTCCAAGGGCGTGGTCAGCAAGTACGTCAGCCTGGCCCAGGTGGCCGGCATCCGCTGGCCGTTGCCCGACGGCACCGACGAGGCGGCGCTGGAGGCGCGGCTGTTCCCGGCCAAATCGCCGCCGATGCGCTTCTCGGCGCCGGACTACTTCCAGGTCCACCAGGCGCTCAAGCGCAAGGGCGTCACCCTGCAGCTGCTGTGGGCCGAGTACGTCGAGGTCCACGGCGACAAGGCCTACCGCTACAGTCGGTTCTGCGATCATTACCGCGCCTGGCGGGACCGCCAGCGGCGCAGCATGCGTCAGGTCCACCGCGCCGGCGAGAAGCTGTTCATCGACTACTGCGGCCCGACCGTGCCGATCATCAACCAGGCCACCGGCGAGGAGCGACGGGCCCAGGTGTTCGTTGCCGTGCTGGGCGCCTCCAGCTACACCTACGCCGAGGCCACCTGGAGCCAGGCGCTGCCCGACTGGATCGCCTCTCACCAGCGCGCCTTCCAGTTCCTGGGCGGTGTCCCCGAGCTACTGGTGCCCGACAACCTGAAGAGCGCCGTGACGCGGGCATGTCGCTACGAGAGCCAGCTCAACGCGACCTACGCCGAGATGGCCCAGCACTACCAGGTCGCGGTGCTGCCGGCGCGGCCTTACAAACCCAAGGACAAGGCCAAGGCGGAGGCCGCGGTGCTGTTGGTGGAGCGCTGGATCCTGGCCCGACTGCGCCACCACACCTTCTTCACGCTGGCCTCGCTGAACCAGGCCATCCGCGAGCTGCTGGAGGATCTCAACCGCCGACCCTTCCAGGGCCGCGAGGAGAGCCGGCGCGATTTGTTCGCGGCCATCGACCGGCCGGTGCTGCGCCCGCTGCCGGAGACGCCCTACGAGTACGCCGAGTGGCGCAAGGCCAGGCCCGGCATCGACTACCACCTCGACCTCGACAAACACTTCTACAGCGTCCCTCACAGCCTGGTCGGCCAGGTGCTGGAGGTGCGCCTGACCCACGCCATGGTGGAGGTGTTCCACAAAGGGCAGCGGGTGGCGGCGCACCCGCGCCACGCCCCGGGACGTTTCTCGACCCTGGCCGAGCACATGCCCAAGCGTCACCAGGCCCACCGCGACTGGTCGCCAAGCCGCTTCCTGGACTGGGCGAAGGGCATCGGCGTCGCCACGCTGGAGATGACCCAGCGACAGCTGCAGGACCGCCCCCATCCCGAGCATGGCTACCGTGCCTGCCTGGGCCTGCTGCAGCTCAGCCGGCGCTACGGCAAGGGCCGCCTGGAGCAGGCCTGCGCGCATGCCCTGGCGATCCCCACCACGCGCTACAGCAGCATCGCCTCGATCCTCAAGCAGGGGCTGGATCAGCAGCCGATGCTGACGCTCCCCGAGGCCCTCGACGACCTGCCGCCCCACACCAATGTGCGCGGTGCTGAGTACTACCACTGACCCGAGGAGACGACCGATGATGACCCAGCCCCTGCTCGACACCCTGCGCCGCCTCAAGCTGACCGGCATGCACGACGCCCTGGCTCACCAGCTCACCCAGCCGGACACCTACGACCTTCCGTTCGAGGACCGCCTGGGCATGCTGCTCGACCGAGAGGTCCTGCATCGCGATAACCGTCGCCTCGACCGGCTACTGAAGGCCGCCAGGCTGCGGGTGATGGCCTGCGTCGAGGACATCGACTACCGCCACCCCCGCGGCCTGGAGCGGGGCCGCATGGCACCGCTGACGAGCGGCGAGTGGATCGGCCAGTCACTCAACCTGTGCCTCACCGGCCCCACCGGGTGTGGCAAGACCTGGCTGGCCTGCGCGCTGGGCAACCAAGCCTGCCGGCAAGGCTACTCGGTGCGCTATCTGCGGGTACCGCGCCTGTTCGAGCAACTGCGCATTGCCCAGGGCGACGGCTCTTACGCCCGGCTGATGGGCCAGCTGCAGAAGACCGACCTGCTGATCCTCGACGACTGGGGCATGCAGAAGATGACCGCGCCGCAGCGCCAGGACCTGATGGAGGTGATCGAGGACCGGCACGGCCGGGGCTCGACGCTGATCGCCAGCCAGCTGCCCATCGAGCACTGGCACGACTACATCGGCGCCGCGACGGTGGCTGACGCCATCCTGGACCGGCTGCTACACAGCGCCCACCGCCTGACACTCAGAGGAGAATCGATGCGCAAGAGCGCCTCCCCGCAAGCGGCAGAAGTTGACCCATCGTGACCGGTCAGCTTACAAAACCAGAGCCAGCGAGAGAGGAGTGAGCAGATCGGTCACGATCCCCGGAATGACCGGTCACGTTCGTCGGAATACGCAAGGGGAGTACACCTTACCAGATCGCTTTGGCCGCACACCGGATTGGCGTAGATTAACGAGATTTTGATCTACCTTCTTCTCGCCAGCTTTTTTGAGCTGCTTCTTGTCAGAATGGTTGGCCTGGCTTTCGACTTTCTTCTCGTTCTCGTTCTCGTTCTTCATTTTCAACACCATTTTCTTTTTAATAGACGTAGTTGGCTACCAGGGGGCTGTCTGGCCCCCTGCATCACAGGTTGTTCTTGAAAGTTAAATGCGGACCAGAAGATCCCTGGATTGGCGGCAATACCGGGAGTTGATGTGCATCGTCCAGCTGAGGTCATCCATCTGGGACGACGACAGGCCCAGCTCATCCGCGACCAGCCACAGCCAGCGAATCCCGTCATGGGTGTCAGCGTTGCGGGTACTCACCCGCTCCGTTGTCCAACGTTCGCTGACACGGCGCATTAGCGACATCAGCTCGGGACGAAGCATGCTGGCGAGGTCCCGGGCCTCTTCCATGAGGCGGGGTAGATCGGGGTACACGACGTTGATGCCTTTTGCGCCATCGGGAGCATACTGAAGCGCTGGTTCGACCTTGCTACCATGATGTTTGACGACCATGATTGGCGCATAGCACCCAAACTTGGCGCGGATGCTGGCAAGCTCCTTGGCGATGCTTCCCTGGCGCGGCGTGGTAACTACAACAAGGTCTTCGTTACGAATAGCGGCGTGTAGGTCCTGAAAGCTATCCAGGCCATTGACGCTTTCCAGGCCCGTGATTGGCAGCGGAAAGGGGGTATCTTTCCCCGGTTCCACCAGCTCACGGCATAGCGCTGCTACCGGATAGCTCTGTGGACCCAGCAGAGGTACTTTAGTTTGCTCACCACGGTGGCTTAACGCCATCATCTGCGTGATGGCAGCTTTGAACACCGTCTTGATGGCGACGTTGGCTGGTCCATGACCACTGTGGGACAGGACTGCAGCGAGGCGATCTTCTGCATGACCATCCGAGAAAGCATCCGAAGGCAGTGCGGATGTGTCATCTACTCCTTCGGCACCGAGGTCCTGAGGGGTAGGGTCGTCCTGACAGCAAGAGTGACAGTCTTCGACGTCATACACTTGCTCCAGGGGTAGGCCATCTCTAGTGCAAGTGATGGTGATTAGCGATGGTTCAACGTGATTCGCCCTGTAGTGAGATAGGTGTGAAGCATTCATGAGCAATTGCTCCTTGAACTGTGGTACGTAATGCCCTTTTCAGGGCTCCCACAGGCCAAGCGATACGGGCCAGAGTCACTGATGGTTTCGTAGTCAATTTCATAGTATTCAGCCTCCTAAGTAATACGCTCATGGACGGTAAAAGTATCAGGGAAATTCGCCTTCATTGGGGCCAAAACTGCTGGCCAATATCAGTACATCATGCGGCGGTTTTCGTCTCGGAGCTCGGCTTTCAATCGTTTGGGTCTTGGGTTTCTGGCACCAGCCTCGCTGGCCTGGTCTGCAGAATTTAGCACACCTAATAGGGCGTTCAAGTGGCGCTTCCTGTCTATGACTCTTGCCCAAACAGCTGCCTCCGCCAAAAACCGAAATTCCCAACACGCTGAAATTAAAGAGAATTTTTATTAAGTATAATTAGCATAGCGAGAAATCCCCTTTTTTGCCTGGTTTTATCGCCTTAGTGCTCAAACCCTGTTCTCCCTTAGTACCAACCATGAGATCACGGTGAAGCAGGCGTGAATTATTTTCTATTTTACTAACTATACTTTGGCTTATGCGTCGCTGCTGTGCCTCAACCTGCTGATCGTCGCACTTGTGAACGGCCTCCCCTGGTAGGTGGTCAGCCCCCTCCGATTGAGCGCCTCGGCGATGGCGACCCCACTGCGTAGCCCCTCCTGCTCCTCCAGATGCTGAATGACCCGCTGGATACGCTGCTTCCACTGTGCCTGGGCCTCGGAGCGCTGACGGTTGGCGGTGGTAAGGTCGTGATGGCGGATAGCATCCAGTTCCGGGTTGCCCAGCCTTGCCCCCCGGGCCTTGGCGGCCTGGAGGGCATGCTTGGTGCGCTGGCTGATCATGCGGGCTTCGTGCTGGGCCATCGCGGCGAGGATGTGAATGGTCAACTGATCCACATCGGGCAGGTCGCAGAGGGTGAAGCGGATACCGCGCTTCTGCAGGCCGGTGATGAAGTGCAGGTCACGACTGAGGCGATCCAGCTTGGCGACCAGCAAAGTGGCATTGGCCAGCTCGGCGTAGTCGGCAGCCTCATGGAACCGGGGGCGATCGGCACGCTTGCCTGATTCCACCTCCTGGAACTCGGCAATCACCTGCCCCTCATACTGCGCCAGGTAGTCGTTGACGGCTTGCTGCTGGGCCTCCAGCCCCAATCCCGAACGGGACTGCTTCTGGGTACTGACACGGTAGTAGACGACATAGCGGCGTTCGCTCATGGACGGCTCCGGGGTGACGGTGATGATGGGTGTCGGCATCGTGACTTCCTGTGGCCTCAGTTTTCCCAGACCACCTCAACCTCATAGACGCCGTTGCGGTAGTAGCTGAGGAAGTTGGTGACGTAGAGATTGAAGAACTCCCCTACCCGGCTCAGGCCGATGGGTGGCAGGTGACGCACCAGGCATTGGGAGACCCCGAATTCAAAATCGACCTCGGCTTGCAGCTCGGCCTGATCGGCAGGGCCCACATAGCTAAAGTCGGTGAGGTAGTCGAGGCGGTAATGGCCGTTGGCACGACCCAGGCGGATCTCGACCGGGTGATAGCCACCTAGCAGAGGGTCATAGCCAGGATCACGGAAGACCAAGGTGATACCGAACAGCGGGTCTTCCTTGGGTAGAGGCGGTGTCGTGGTATAGGCACGCTCGATCTCCTTGAGCAGCACATCGGTGAGGGCCTGCGGAATGGGCAAGGCGGTATCGGTTGTGTCGAGGGTGATGGGAAAGCTCATGGGGAACTCCAATGGGTAAGGGCCATGCGCAGCGGCACGGCGTCTGGACATAAAAAAACGGCATAGCCCCCGGGAAGGTGCTATGCCGAATCCTGCATTTCGCTAAACGAACCTTTTGCGTGATGAAAAACGCCCATAGGCGGGCGGGTCTATGGATTAGCCTTCAGTCGCCGTCCTATCGGGGTTTTCGGCATCAGAATCGGGCGATTCCGGGGTTTCCTGATCGGCAGCGTCATCCATGGCAGGTAGTGAGGTGGAAGACTTGGCATCGGCGGAAGCCTTCTCCTGCGCCATCCGCGCTTCCCGTCGACGCTGCTGTTCGGCCAGGCGCTCCTGCTTACGAGCTTCCTTGCGGGCGTTCTCCTCGGCGACGTCGTCATGCAGGGCGGTCCCCTCCTCCACCAGTGTCGCTACCTGCTGATCAAAGGCAGTACGATCCTCGGCGGCATACAGGATCAGCGGTTGTTCCTCTTCCACTTCCACGATGCCCTCGGCCTTGAGCGCGGCCCCCAAGAAGCCATGGTTGTTGGCGCCCTTCTGCTGATACAGCGGCTTGAAGAGAATCGCCTTGAAGCCGTGGCCATTCTCAGCGCCCATAACAGCCTCGATATCCTGCAGAGCAATCCACTCCTGACTGAAGTAGCCGCTGGAGGCATTGGCGGTCACACGAAGGAAGACCTGGCCATCCTCGTCACGGTAGCCAAGGTGGTAGGTCAGCTCCCCATTGCCACGCGGGCTCAGCTTGGGACAGGTCGCCTTCTTGAGGATGCGGATCGTAGAAACCGGTGACGCGGCTTGCTGATCCTCTGGCGTCGGGTCGACGGGTGACGACGGTTGTGGCGCCTTGGCCTTGCGCTGGGTGGCGGTATTCGCAGCAGGCTTACGCTTTGTACGTGTCAAGCGACATCAGAAAGTGACCCCCTGGCGACAGTGAAATCTGACCCCCTTACCCTCTGACGACCTGCTCGTCATGGTGGATGGAATCGGGCTTGATCAGCCCGGCCTTGCGCTTGGCGCGCAGTCGGTAACTGTCACCGCGGATGGTGATGACGTGACTGTGATGAAGCAGCCGGTCGAGGATCGCTGTGGCGACCACGGCGTCACCGAACACCTCACCCCACTCGCTGACCGCCCGGTTGCTGGTGACCAGCAGACTGCCGCGTTCATAGCGCCGGGTGACCAACTGGAAGAACAGGTTGGCCGCCCCGGGTTCCAGCGGCAGGTAGCCCAGCTCGTCGATGATCAATAGCTTGGGCTTGGCGAAGTGCCTCAGCCGCTCCTCCAGGGCGCCATTGGCATAGGCCTGGACCAGTTGGGTGATCAGTGCCGTGGCGGTGGTGAACAGCACGGAGTAGCCAGCCTTGACCGCCTCCCGGCCCAGTGCCACGGCGAGATGGCTTTTGCCCACGCCCGGCGGGCCGAGCAGCAGCAGGGCGTCGCCGTTGGCGATCCAGCGCCCGCAGGCCAGCTCACGGATCTGACCGGGGTCGACGGCAGGCTGGGCGCTGAAGTCGAACCCTTCCAGAGTGCGCAGGAACGGGAAGCGGGCGATGCTCAGCCCCATCTGGATGCGCCGCTGCTCCTTATGGGCCACCTCCTGCTCGCACAGGTAGGCCAGCGTCTCGCGCAGGGTCAGCTCCCGGCGTGCGGCTTCGTCGAGCAGCGTGTCGAGCCGCTCGCGGATGGCGGTCAGCTTGAGACGCGTCAGCATGGCGTCCAGGCGCTCAGTCTCCGGCGTCGTCATCACCAGCCACCTCCCACCACGGCTTCGTACTCGGTCAGGTCGCGCTGCAGCGCGGCCGGCGGCAAGGTGGTCACGATCTCGCTGGACGCCACGACCTCCTCGGTGTCCGCCTTGGGTGATCGGTAGCCGACGATGCCCTGCAGATGCTCCGGCAGGCAGCGCACCTGGCGGCGCCCGCCCAGCTCCGGGTGGCGGGCCACCTCGCGGCCGGCGTGGTGCACCCGCAGTTCGCCGTCGGTCACGCTGACCTGGACAGGCTCACCGACCAGGCGCCAGGGCACGCTGTAGCGGTTGGTGTCGACCTCCACGGTGGCGTCGCGCTGAACCCGCCGGTTCAGCTCCCGGGCCTGCTCGAAGGGCGCCCGATCGTTGAGCGGTTGCAGGCTGGCCTGTTCGGCGATGAAGCGCACCGCCGGCAGCTCGCCGGTGGTGCCATGCACCCGCTGGTCGGCGATCTCGCGCATCCACCAGCTCAGGTGGGCCTCCAGCGCCGCCCAGGTGGCGAAGGTCCGGCCGGCGATGGCGTTACGCTTCACGTAGCCGACGCCACGCTCGTCCTTGCCCTTGGTGCGGGCACGGTACGGCGCACAGGCCACCGGCCGGAACCCCCAGTAGCGGGCAAAGGCCGCCAGCCGCTCGTTGAACACGACTTCGCGGGTCGCCGCGTTGTGGTGGTCGACCAGCGCCCGGGCGTTATCCAGCAGCACCTGCTCTGGCACCCCGCCAAAGTGGCGGAAGGCGCCCTCCAGGCCGGCGAACCACGCCGACTGCCGCTCGTGCCGGAAGGCACGGACGTAGAGGCGGCGGGAGTAGCCCAGGGTGGCGACAAACAGGAAGACCTTGACCGACTCCCCATTGATGGTGATGTGGCGGCTGCCAAAGTCGATCTGCAGCTGCTTCCCGGGCGGCGTCTCGAACCTCACCGTGGCCTTGGCTTCGGCGGCCAGTGCCTGGCGGAACGGCGCGCAGGCGCGTTCCACCGTGCGCAGGCTGACCGTGATGCCGTGCTCTAGCAGTCTGTCGGGTTATGGGTGTCGCTCACAGTAACGACACCCACTTCTCTCCATTTTCGTGTTGGCGCCGGCCATGTCAGCAACCTGGCGTCGTTCGGCAATCCTGGAGTAGCCTGAGCGCTTGTGACACCGCCCTATCAGGCTAAGGGACGGCCCTCAGCCCGCCGTCAACCGGTGCATCCGCTTGATATTCCACGCCATGGTGGCCAATCGCCACTCGCCGCTGACCTTATCCAGTCCGCGTAGCGAGAACTGCCGGAACCCCATCACGTGTTTGATGATCCCGAAGACCGGCTCCACGGTATGTTTGCGCAATGCGTAGAGCGCTCGGCCCGCCTGCGTCTTCAAGCGGTGTGCCATCTGTTCGACGGGGTCCTCGCTCTCCGGGGCAGGCGGATCCGCGGCGAAACGTTCAAAGACCGGAAGGTGATGGACGTCTCGCTTCATCGCCAACAGCGGTTCGATACCATGGTCATGGCAGGCCTGGATATTGCTGGCACTGAAGTAGCCGGTATCACCCAGCAGGTGGTCAGGTTTTCCCAGCGTTTCCGGGTAACCTTGCCAGGCCGTCAGTAGCGGCATGACTTGCTGCTTGTCATTGGTCGCCTGCGTGACGTGGACATGGGTCACCAGCAGACTCTCGGTATCAACCGCGGCTTGGGCGTTGTAGCACTGATCAAACCCCTTGCCGGTGACCGGCATGATGCGCGACTGCGGGTCGGTGAAATTGATCTGATCCTTGTCACGCGGGCCACCAGTGGGCGGTTCGGGGTCACGCCCACGGGGCTTCTTGCCGGCCTTGCGCTGCGCCTCCCGCCGCGCCACCTTTTCCTGATAGGCGGCTTGCTCGGTGGCGTCCCGCTCCTCGGCGCGCGCCTCGATCTTGGCCTTCGCCTCAGCGATGGCCGCCAGGCGGGCTTCACGGCGGGCAATCTCGGCGGGGATATCCATGCCGTCGGCCGCGTCCTCCTTGTCCGCCGACTCGGCCCGCTCGGTCAGCGCTTTCACCTCTGCCCTGAACTGTGCCTCCAGCTTCTTGGCATGGCCATACGACAACGCCTTGTGCTTGCTGGCGTTGGCCTTGAGCTTGGTGCCGTCCAGGGCGATGGTGCCAAGCTTGAGCAGCTTCATCTCGCGGGCCAGCAGCAGCACCTGTACGAACAACTGTTCCAGTTCCGGCAGAAAGCGGCGGCGAAAGGTGGCCAGCGTGTCATGGTCGGGATGGGTATTGGCGGCCAGGTAACGGAACGCCACCGAGTCATAGGTGGCGCGCTCGATCTTGCGGCTGGAGACCACCCCGGTGGCGTAGCCGTAGACCAGCAGGCTCAGCAGTACCGCCGGGTGATGCGCCTTGTGCCCGCGGCCGGCGTAGCGCCGCGTTAATGCCGAGAGGTCCAGCTGCTCGACAACATCCACCACGAACCGTGCCAGGTGGCCATCGGGCAGCCACTCATCCACCGAAGGCGGCAGGAGATAGTCGGTCTGGCGGTCAACGGGGATGAAGCGACTCATGGCGACGTTCCAGTAGTGGCGGCATGCTGAGAGTATCTCACGGCATTATCGAAAACCCGACAGACTGCTAGCTGCAGGTCCTGCAGGACCACGGCGGCGTTGCCGGCATGCTGCAGGAAGCGCGCCTTCAGCCATTCCTCCAGCCCTTCCAGCGACTTGCTGCGCTGCGGGCTCGCGTAGGGTGCCCAGCCGCCCTGGCGCAGGTAGCGTTTGACGGTGTTCCTGCTGATGCCGAGCTCGTCGGCGATGCGCTTGGTGCCCCAGCCACAGGCCTTCAGGCGCAGCATGGCGGCGACATCCTCTGGGCTCTGCATCGGTTCCCCTCGTACCTGAGTGTGGGGAACGTTATATCCGGATTTCTTCATGGGCGGACCCTCCTGATGAGCTCACGGAGGGGTCAATTTTCCGTGTCGCCTGGGGGTCAGTTTTACGTGTCGCCTGACAGTACGAGATGTCATATAGGGATCTCCAGGGTTCACGCACACAAAGCCACGCCGATCACCACCAATTTGGCGGCAGCGAGGCATGATGAAGAGATTTACTAAGGAAAGGTCGGTAAGACGGGTAATCGAGGTTCTATGGGCCCAAAATCGGGTTGAGCCGCTTACTTACGAGCACGACGTCGCATCTCCGGGGTGACGTAGGAATCCAGCATCTTGAGGACACTCATCACCACGGCCAGGTCATCGACAAAGCCACCGGGCAACATATCGGGCATCAAATCCACAGGACTGATCAGATAACCGAGGGCACCGACAGCAGCCGTCTTGAGCGCGACCGGCACACCGGGATCTTGCATCACGTACCAGAGCAGCTTGGCGTAGTAGATGAGATCACGGTAGGTTCCAGGAAGTGACTTCACCTTCTTCCAGAAAGCCCGATTGGAAAAGTGCTTGGCGTAGCCTTGATAGCGGAAGTTAATCATCGGCCTGCCTGGCAAGTTCGTTGAGCACTGAGCAGGCACTGTGCCGAGGAAACAGCACATAGACACCACCGCCATCATCCTGGGTAACCACCAGAAGCAAGTAGTAGTCATCAGGGCCCTTGAGGATGAATTCAGGTGGGTAACGTAAGAATCGGCACTCGTCACCGCGTAGCTCATCGAGGGTATCCGAGGGCAAGACATGATAGAGGCGTGTTCCGGTTTCCCTCCAGAACTGATTGGCTTGCGTCAGGTCACCGCCAAATGCCGACTGTATCAGCTCATGATTGACGAAGGCTTTGACGGGCGCAGAAAGAAAAAGCCCATCCACGAAGGATGGGCAACTGATAAATCGCATTATGAGTCTCCTTTACCGGATAGGCAAAGGAATAATATGTATTTAAAATACATCTTGTTTACGCATTTCTACCGGCCTCGGCTAACGATCTTCGAAAGCGCCATAAAAGGAAGAACCGAGAAGATGACAGCGAATGGCGTCAACACCAACCCAGCAATACCAGAGGTCGCCAATGAAATGATACCAGTCACATAGTGTGCAACAGCAGCTATTGTGGCTTCCACTGCCAACCATATCCCGCCCGGAATAGCTGAAACGGTATCAATGGGATTTAGCACTGTCCCAACAACCATACCCAGAAAAGAAGATGCAATTGCCAGTATACCTTCAGCACCTAGCACGACGATGGCAATAACCATATCGACAAGAAGGTGCCAATACCCTCTGTCAGAAATATAGGCCACTTGATTCAAATACTTCTGGGGGAGATTCACAAACCACGAATACATATACAAGGCATTTGACATGCCATCAAATTCTGCCAAAACCAATGACGATTCCCCACGCCCTTGGTAGCTATGCTGGAAGAGTGACCATGATTTTCCAAAAGTCCCCAGCATGTAGGCTTTTTCAAGATTCTGCTTCGCCTCTCCGGTGAAGCCAAACACTACCCAAGGACGATTATTCTGCCAAGGCTGACCTGACCAAAGGTCTGTCCTTACGTGAGAAGAAGCCGACCACCAAACGACATTCGCTTCATCTACTCCACCACTCTGTTGTTGAATAACATGCTGCTCTTCACAAGTTGACCGCCTTATTGGAGAAACCAACTCTGCGGGGTGGGTAAATCCGCAATATAGCTTACCGGCCTGGTAAGAAAATGGTGCTGCCACCACGTCGCCAGAAGCGACTATAATCAAGGCAACCGCAAGAAAATAATTCCTAAAAAGCATCCCTGCTCTCCTAGTCATAAGTAACGTGCAGCTCTTCCCCAAAAACCTTCTCAAACATCCATGGATCTTTCAGCTTTGCATTTTCGTAGTAAGACACACCATCATCAAAGCAAGCGTAAACTTCCTCGATATCATAAGGGTAAGTGGACATTTCTATCCTGGGCACATGATATTGCGATCGCTGCCTCAGAGGTATCCCGCTTTGCAAGGCCCACATAAATCCAGCAACCTTAGACATTTCAGGAATTTCTTCCATGCGCTCAACTCTTATCTCAGTGTCTACCCATGCCATGGAAGTGTTAATAGCATCCCCTATATAGGAACGAAGTATGGCAGGGCAGAGAGACACAAAAGCCGCATCCCTTTCATCTGGGTCTATAGAGCGACAATTACTCTGGCCGGCCGACGACAACTACTGTGACCGGTTGCCCTAAGCTTGACCGCTTGTCCCGACCCACCAGGGAGCCGGTATGGCGGTCACCAGCCAACAGGTCACGCTCTATATGTCGCAACGTCAACAAGGCCAGACCCAGGAGGTCGCCGCCGCCAAGGCCGGCCTCTCCGTTAGAACCGCTCGCCGCCTCGAACGCCGGGCCGAGTCCTCCGAGCCGCAGGCATCACGACACTGGCGAACCCGGCCCGACCCCTTCGCCGATGTGTGGGAGACCACGCTCGTCCCCCAGCTGGCCGCCGCCCCGGGCTTGCAGGCACTGACCCTGCTGGAGTGGTTGCAGGAGCAGCACCCCGGCCAGTACCCGGACAGCCTGCTGCGAACCCTGCAGCGCCGGGTCAAGGGCTGGCGAGCCGCGCACGGCCCGGAGAAAGAGGTAATGTTCCCGCAAACCCATGGCCCCGGGCTGCGCGGCCTCTCCGACTTCACCGAGCTCAAGGGGATTGTCATTACCGTGGCAGGGGAGCTGCTTGATCACCGGCTCTACCACTTCCGCCTGGCCTACAGCGGCTGGTGTTATGTCCGGGTGGTGCTCGGTGGCGAGAGCTACCCGGCGCTGGCTGAAGGCCTGACCCGTGCGCTGGAGCGGCTTGGCGGTGTCCCCGCGGAGCACCGCACCGACAGCTTGTCGGCGGCCTTCCGCAACCTCGGCCGGGAGGCGGAAGCCGACCTCACCGAGCGTTATGCTGCCCTGTGCGCTCACTACGGCATGACGGCCACCCGTAATAACCCAGGGCGCGGCCATGAAAACGCCAGCATCGAGTCGCCACATGGCCACTTCAAGCGGCGCCTGCAACAGCGCCTGACGCTGCGCGGCTCCCAGGACTTCGCTAGCCTCGATGACTACCAGGCCTTCCTCGATGAGGTGACCACCGCGATCAACCGCCGCAACGCGGCCCGGATCACCGTCGAGCGTGGCGCGCTGCAGCCACTGCCCAGCCGGCCCGGTACCGACTACAGCGAGGTGACGGTGCGCGTCACTACCTCCAGCACCATCCAGGTGCGCAAGGTGCTCTACTCGGTGCCGTCCCGGCTGATCGGCGAGAACCTGCGGGTGCACCTTTACGATGATCGCTTGGTGCTGCATCACGCACAGCAAGCATTGCTGACGCTGAGGCGGCTGCATGCCACGCCGGAAAGCGGCCGGTTGCGGGTCATCGATTACCGCCATGTGATCGGCTGGCTGGTCCGCAAGCCCCGGGCGCTGGCGGGGCTGACGTTCCGCGACGACCTGTTGCCGAGTGCGGAGTGGCGCGAGCTGTACGCCCGGCTGACCGCCGCCTTGCCGGTCGCCGAGGCCTGCAAGCGCATCGTTGGCGCTCTGGCGTTGGCCGCCGAGCAGGACCAGGCCGAGGCGATCGCCAGTTACTGGCTGGGCGCCCTGGCGCGCGGGAAGAGCCCGACGCTGGCCGAGCTCCAGGCCCGCTTCGCCGCCACGCCGAGCGCCACGCTGGTTTTCCCCCAGGTGACTCAGCATGACATCGCCAGCTACAACCATCTGGTGCCCAGCGTGCCGACCACAGAGGTGGGCTGCCATGCCTGATGCCCAGACGCTGCCGCTGCTACTGCGACAGCTCCGCCTGCCCACCATGGCCGCCTGCTGGCCCCAGCTGGAAACCCGCGCCCGAGCCGAAAACTGGAGCCTGCCACAAACACTGGCCGCCCTATGCGAGCACGAGCTGGCCGAGCGTGAGCGACGCCGGCTGGCCCGGCACCTCAAGGAGGCCCGGCTGCCGGTGGGCAAGACGCTGGAGTCCTTCGAGTTCGACGCCATCGCGGCCGAGCAGCGCCGGCAACTGAGCGCCTTGGCCGGCGACACGCAGTGGGTCGACCAGGCTCACAACCTGCTGCTGTTTGGGCCCTCCGGCGTCGGCAAGAGCCACGTGGCGGCCGGGCTCGGGCATACGCTGGTCGACCAGGGTTACCGGGTGCGCTACGCCACCGCCTCAAGCCTGGTCCAGGAGCTCCAGGCTGCCAAGCAGGCACTGCGCCTGAGCGACGCCCTGATCAAGCTCGACAAGTACGCCGTGCTGGTGATCGACGATATCGGCTACGTCCAACGCAGCGAGGCCGAGACGTCAGTGCTGTTCGAGCTGATCGCCCATCGCTACGAGTCGGCCAGCCTGATCATCACCGCCAACCAGCCGTTCAGCGCCTGGGACAGCATCTTCCCCGACAGCATGATGGCAGTGGCCGCCATCGACCGGTTGGTGCACCACGCCACGCTGATGGAGCTGAGCGGGGAGAGCTACCGTAAGCGTGCTTATCAACGACAATTACAAGGAGGAAAAACTGGGTCGTCGGACTGACGACAACTACCCCACCCAACCGGCCATTTTAATTGTCGCCAAGCGGCCAAAGTAGTTGACGTCGCATATGGGTCTCTTAATTTCGTCTCCCCCATCTCTTCGAACCGTTCTTTGTGATCGGATGGGAAGCCGTCTTCGATTGCTTGATTGGCTTTCTCACCGAGCATTTTTGAAGCGGCCTTCATTTCCTCCTTGGGAATAGCTGATGCTGCCCCGCTGATGAGCATAAGGCCGACAAGCGCCAAAATACTATAAGCTGTTCTTTTCCCCATTATCGTTCCCTTTCACAATCGAGTGCGTATAGATTCTCATGTGCAAAATGCTAAGCTAAATTAGCACACACACAGATATCACTCTCCGTCCTGAAATGCAATGTCGTCGCCAGCTCTTTTTACACAGATCAAAAAAGCCCACGCACTGGTGGGCTTTGCTTATTTTTACCTCAGCACAAGTAATCAGGAGAAACTCTAATTCCGGTTTCCCTCCTGAACTGATCAGCTTGCGTCAGGTTACAGACAAAGGCTTACTTTATCATCTCATGATCCACGTAGGCTTTGACAGGCGCAGAAAGAAAAATCCCATCCACGAAGGATGGGCAACTGATAAATCGCATTGTTCTATTCCTTTACCGAATAGTCAAAAGAATAATATATATTTATATACCATTATATATCAAAACCTTTACAATTCTTTCTCCTTGCGTAGAAAGGTAGGTAACAGATCAAACAAATGCGCCCATCATATCAAAAACTTGAACAGCATAAGAAAATAACCTAAGATGAAGAAGTGGTTTCGCCGAATCAAAGCATGTGAGCGCAACAAAAAATGTTTAAAAAAGTCTACGAGAAAAAATTTCCAAGCCAGTCCGATGCCACCTCTTACCTAGACTCTACAGGCTGGGCTTACAACGGGAGAAGGGGATTACTTTCAAAATATCACCTATATGAAGGTTGTGAAATGACTATAGACGGCGAGATTGCAGAGCACCTAAAACTAAAGCTATACCCTGATGGTCACATAAAGCTATTTGTTGATTTTGCGATCAACCGCACCCTTTCCCGAAACTTGCCAAAGAGAGTATGGCCCTCAAAAGACATTTACAACTACATGAAAAAACTGGTATCGGATTACAACCAAAAGTTATCAGTAGATTATGGCAAGGCGTACATAATCAAAGAACAATGGAGCGAACAAAAATGTTCAACCTTTGGCGCTTATAGATTACATGAAGCACAAAGCGGAATTGGTACAGTAGAAGAAAAACAACCTACGAAAAGCTTCATGTCAGCAAAAGAAGCATTTAACTGGGCAAAAGAAAAAAGCCAAAGAAATTTTTTATGAAAATGTGAACCGCGCCAACACAAGAACAAGACCACTAAACCACTAAGTCGCCCGAGGCAAAAAACAACATAGCCTGCCTTTCATTCACAGATCTTACATAGCCCAATATCCCTTCTTTCTGATCTTTGCTATTCGAATTATCATATTCTTCCATAAGTTCCCCAAGCCTTTCTCGGGTTATTTCCAGGCTGTTACTAGAAAGCTCTATGTTAAACGCGGTGATTTTTCCTGATGGAGGCTCTGATTTTCTATCATTTATAGGAAACCGTGACCTTTCAGCCAACCTCCTTGCTTCATCATAAACATATCTCAATCTATCAGCGTCGTCGGATGACAAAATAATATCATCCATATAGACACTCACACTAAACCTCTTATCTTTATAAACTTCAGAAAGAAATCGACCTAAAGCACTTTTGCTCAAACACAACGAAGCAATAACGGGTGATTGTACGAAACCGAATGGAAGTACGTTAGCAAAAGACTCACCTCCATTATTCGGGTGAGTCACTGTAGATTTTTCAGCTATATCTCTTGCTTTAGGGTAACCCACGTAGCCTTTCAAGCTTCTCGTTATCCGGCTTTTCCCGACAGAAGAAAAAAAGTTTTTAATGTCTAGTCGAGCAAAAAATTTATGATGCGCATGAGATCTCAATGCTGCAACATGGCCACCCGATTTTAGGTGGTAATAATATTTAGGCACCTTCCAAAAGTTTTCGACTTTATCTTTTATGAGCCGGCCTTCTTCAGAAGTCTCTTTAGTTGGCACATAAACCCAAGAACCAGGCTTCAGCTCAAATCGGGATGACCATCTAGGGTAACTAGGCATGTTTTATCTATTGGATAGTTAAAAGCCACGCCCAGGAGCGTAATAAGTTCGCGCAGCATCACAATGACAGCTGTCGCAAACAATACGCGATCCCGAGCTAGGCCGTAATTGAATTTCTTCATATCACGTACCTCATCCTCTGCCTTGGCTCACCTAGCGCATCGCGCATGGCTTTAAAACCAACAGGGCGAACAATGTACAAACGACAAACTGTACGCCTACTGTACGTCACAGTGTGACAGGGACGAGGGGAAGGCTGGTGCTGGACCGCCTAACGCCAAGGCAACTTCAATGTAGCTAAGTTCTCTTTTAGCTGCAAGTGGGCCATGAAATAGCCCCCTGCCATCGGAAGAAAGCCGGGAGCTAGCAATTCATTGCCTCACGACGCCTTCATGATCAGCGCCTGCTTCTCGTCCTTCATGGCGGCGAACTCAGCCTCGAAGAAGAACTCGCTCTCCCCCAGCGCCGGTTCCAGGTGGTTCAGCCAGGTGGCGGCTTCGTCATATTTCGCGAAGAAGGGCCGCTGCACCCAGTCGCTATCGCGACCCTGGATGAAACGCAGCACGAAGACCTTCTCGCCCTGAATCTCGGTGACCCCCTGGATCTCCACCTTGCCCGGATCGGCGGACATCGACGGTCCACGAGCCGTACGCGCCAGGCCCGGCACCTGCTTCATCGCCTCGCGGTAGATCTCCCAGGCTCGCACCAGCGGCACCTCGAAGTAGTGACGGGCACCGGTGTCGCGCTCCACGAACATGTAATACGGGATCATCCCCAGGCGCACCTGGGTGGTCCACATGCGTGCCCACTGGTCGGCATCGTCATTGATGTGTTTGAGCAGCGGCGCCTGGGTACGGATCTCCGCCCCGGTGGCGCGGATGCGGCGGATCGCCTCGCGGCAAATGGGGGTGTCCATCTCCTTCCAGTGGTTGAAGTGCGCCATGAAGGCGACATGCTTCCCAGCAGCCACCAACTCTCTGAACAACTCGAGAATATCCTCAGCGTCCGGGTCGGTGACAAAGCGGTAGGGCCAGAACGTCAGGCTCTTGGTGCCGATGCGGATGTCCTGAACGTGATCCAGCTCAGGCGCCATCAGCCCCTCCAGGTACTGACGCAGGTGCTTGGCCTTCATCACCATGGGGTCGCCGCCGGTCATCAGCAGGTCGGTGACCTCGGTGTGCTCGGCCAGATAGCGGTGCAGAGAATCCGCTTCATTGGAGGCGAACTTCAGGTCCTTGTCGCCGACGAACTGCGCCCAGCGGAAGCAGAAGGTGCAGTAGCTGTGGCAGACCTGACCCTGGCTGGGGAAGAACAGCACCGTCTCGCGGTACTTGTGCTGCATGCCGGGCAGCGGCTCGCCATCGAGCAACGGCAGGTTGAGGTCCATCTGCCCCGCCGGATGCGGGTTGAGTTCGGAGCGGATGCGCTCGATCACCGGTTTCATCTCGGCGGCGGTGGCCTCGCGGCGCATCAGCTCGGCCACCTCCTCGAAGTGCTCGGGAAGCAGCATGCCGCGCTGGGGGAAGGTGAGCTGGAAGACCGGGTCTTCGGGCACCCTGTCCCAGTCGATCAGCTCCTCGATCACGTACTCGTTGACCCGGAACGGCAGCACCTGGCTGACGACCCGCATGTCGAAGCGCAGGTCGTCAGGCAGGTTCTGGATCGCTTCGATCTTGTCGAGCTGGCGGTGGGTGTAGACCTTGAACTGACGGGCCTCGAAGGCCTCGGCCGCGGGGCTGCCGAGCTCGATATTGACGCTCTGGTTCATCTCGCCTCCTCATGTTGTCGCGTCCGGCGCCCTGGCACAGGGGCCCAGGGCTTCCGCCACGGGAGGCGGTGCCGGCATCGGTTATCGGGGGGAGGCTATTGGTACAGGGACGAGGCTTGAGTTGCAACTTTGTGCGCCGATTTGCAACGAATGTCGCGAAAAGTTCAGTAAATCGCAACACCCCTTTCATCCGGCGGCTACCATGCTAGGGCTTGCGAATGAGCCCTGCGGTAAGGCGTTGCAGTCTTGGCGCACCGACCAGTATCAACGAGAAGGCGATAGGCCAGGCGATATAGAAGGCACGCCACCAGCGGCCGACAAAACCCTCGCCCAGACCGGTATTGACCCAGGTGATCACGAAGGTCATCAGGAACACCATATACAGCGACATCAACACGGCGAAGACCATAGGCGCGAGGCGCGGCGGGAAGAACATCGGGACTCCTGATAGCCTGAGGGAAGGAGATGGACGGGGCCTATTATAGGCCGACCACCGCGAATGGCTCCCGTGCCCCTTGGTCGCAGGTCACGGGAGGTCGCATGCCCCAGGAGATCCCATGGAACTGCTTGCCTGCCAACCCGCCATACCCGCCATTCGCTGCCGCGGCGACCAGCTCGCCTGGCTGCGCCAGCTGAGCCGCGAGATCGAGTCCCGTTGCCAGGCGAGTCGTCCCGACCTGATCGTGCTGCCCGAGCTCACCACCCTGGAGTACGGCAGCAGCGCCTTCGCCTGCCTGAGGGACCTGGACGACGACCTGCAGGGGCCGGTCCACGAACGCTTCAGCGAGCTGGCCCGGCGCCTGGAGTGCACCATCGCCTATGGCACCGCCCGTCGCAGCGCCCGGGGCCGCCATATCAGCCAGGTGCTGGTGGGGCCGGATGGTGCCCTGGCCGGCGTCTACGACAAGCTGCACTGTGCCCAGTTCGGTGCCTCCGCCGAAGCGGCCCATTTCACGCCCGGCGAGTCTCTGCTGGTGTTGGACATCGCCGGCTGGCGGGTCGGTGTGATGATCTGCTACGACCTGCGCTTCCCCGAACTGGCACGGCGCCTGGCCGCCGAGGGAGTGGAGCTGGTGCTGCACCCGGTGGCCTTCACCCGCGACTTCTCCTTCGCCAGCTGGCACGCCTTCGTCACCGCCCGCGCCATGGAGAACCAGCAGTGGTGGCTGAGTCTCAACCGCGCCGGCGAGGCCTGGGGCCACTCCCTGCTCTGTCCGCCGCTGGTGGACGAGGCGCACCCCGTGATGGACTTCGGCCCGGAGGAGAGGTGGCAGAGACTGACGCTGTCGAATGCGGCGCTGGCCGAGGCCCGGGAGCAGCTGCCGCTCTCCCGCGACCGTCGCGACGACCTCGCCGGGCTGCCGCTGTGGCGGCCCTGAACGAACACAACCGAGGAGGCCGCATGATCGAATGTATCCAGGGCGATATCGCCCGGCAGCCCGACATCGAGGCGGTGGTCAACGCCGCCAACGCCCAGCTGCGCCCCGGCGGCGGCGTGGCCGGCGCCCTGCACCGCGCCGCTGGCCCCGAGCTCGACCGCGCCTGTCGCTCCCTGGCGCCGATCCGCCCGGGCGAGGCGGTGATCACCGCGGCCTTCGCGCTGCCCAACCAGTACGTGATCCACTGCCTGGGGCCGGTCTACGGTGTGGATGAGCCGGCGGAGGCACTGCTCGCCGACTGCTATCGCAACGCCCTGGAGCTTGCCGAACGCGAGGGCCTGCACTCCATCGCCTTCCCGGCGCTCTCCGCCGGTGCCTTCGGCTACCCGCTGGAGGAAGCCGCGCGGGTGGCACTGGAGACGGTGTCCACCACCCTGACCCGCTGCCCGCACCTGGAGCGGGTGCGCTTCGTGCTCTTCGATGCCAGGAGCGCCGCGCTCTTCCGGCGTCTACTCGACGAGCTGCAGGCAGGGTAGCAACCTACCCCACGTTGTAGCCGAGGGTTCGCGGCAACCACAGGGCGATCTCAGGGAACACCGCCACCAGCGCCAGGGCGCCGGCCATGGCCACCACGAACAGCAGCGCCCAGCCCACGGTCTGCTCGAGGCGAATCTTCGCCACCTCGGTGGTCACCATCAGGTTGACCGCCACCGGCGGGGTAAACTGGCCGATGGCGATGTTCATCGCCAGCAGGATGCCGAACCACACCGGGTTCCATTCGAAATGCTGCATCACCGGGATCAGGATCGGCATCATGATCAGGTAGATGGAGATGGCATCGAGCAGCATGCCGGCAGCCAGCACCGCCAGCATGACCAGCACCAGCAGCACGACCCCGCTGTCGGAGAGCGAGATGATCCACTCTGCCAGGTGGCGGAAGGTGCCGAGCATGGTGCCCGCCCAGGCGAAGATGCCGGCCAGGGCGATGATCAACATCACCACCCCGGAGATCACTGCCGCCTCGCCAAACAGCGCCCACAGATCTCGCCAGCCGAGCTCGCGGGTGACGAAGAGCCCGATCACCACCCCGTAGGCCACCGCCACCACCGCCGCCTCGGTGGGCGTGAAGAGCCCCGAGCGCAGCCCGCCGAGGATCAGTACCGGCGCAAACAGCGCCGGCAGTGCCTGCGTGAAGGTCTCGCCTACCCTGAGGCGCTCGGCTCCGGCGACCGACGCGCCGCCCTCCCGGCCACTCCCTTCCCAACCATGGCGCCGGGACACCAGCATGGCGGGTATCAGCAGCGCCAGGCCGGCGAGGATACCGGGGAAGAGCCCCGCGGCGAACAGCGCGCGCAGGTCCACCCCCGGCACCACGATGGAGTAGAGGATCAGCGCCACCGAGGGCGGGATCAGGATCGCCGTGGAGGCCGAGGCCGCGATCAGGGTCGCCGAGAAGGGCTTCGGATAGCCGGCCTTGGTCATGCTTGGCAACATCACCATGGCCACCGCGGCGGCATCCGCCGGTCCCGAACCGCTCATCCCGCCCATGATCATGCACACCAGCACCGCCACCAGGGCCAGGCCGCCGTGGTGCGGTCCGATCAGCGCCTGGGCGAAACGCACCAGGCGCAGCGCCACCCCGGAGCGCTCGAAGATCAGCCCGGTCAGGATGAACAGCGGGATGGCGATCAGCGGGTACTTGGCGATGCCGTTGTAGGTATTGGTGCCGAGTGTGGCCAGCATCGCCGGAGACAGCCCGCTGAGAATGCCCACCGCCCCGGCCAGCGCCAGGGAGAAGGCCACCGGTACCCCGGCGATAAGCAGCCCGGCGAAGGCCAGCAGCATCCATAGGTCAGCACTCATCAGCGAGCCTCCCACGCAGGCGGTCCCATGTCTGCTGCAGCTGGCGCACCAGCATCACCGCCGCCAGCACGGGCAGCCAGACGATATACCACCACTGGGGCAACCCCAGCCCCGGCGAGGTGCTCTCCCACTGGTACTCCTGCCAGGCCAGTCGGGCGCCGAACCAGGTGATCATGCCCAGCACCACGACTCCGCAGAGCCCCTGGAAGAGCACCAGCAGCCGGCGCGGGCCGGGAGGCAGGGCCCGCTCCAGCATGCCGATGCGGATATGGCCGTTGCGGCGCAGCGCCACGGCGGCACCGGCGAAAGTCAGCACCACCAGCAGGAACACCGAAAACTCCTCGGTAAAGGCGAGCGAGCCGCCAGTGATATAGCGGGTCACCACATTACCCAGGCTGATCAGCGAGATGATCACCAGGGCCAGGGCGGCCAGCCAGCGCTCCGGCCTGGCATCGGGAGAGGGCGTCATGGATACCTCACAAGGCAGCGGCCGGCCACGAGGGCCGGCCGGTCAGTCGGAAGAAAGAGCGGGGATCAGCGTGCCTCGACGGCGGCTCGGGCGGCCTCGACGATCTCCTCGCCGATCTCGGGAACCCACTCGTCGTGAACGCCGGCGGTGGCCTCGACGAAGGCCTGATACTGATCATCGGAGAGCTCGGTAACGGTGACACCACGCTCCTGGATGGCGGCCAGCCGCTCGCCCTCCTGCTCGCGGGTCATGGCAATTTCCCACTCGCCCGCCGCCACTGCGGCCTCGCGCAGGATCTCGCGGTCGCCCTCCGCGAGGGACTCCCACACCTGACGGTTCACGGCGAAGATCAGCGGGTCGTTCATGTAGTTCCAGAGGGTCAGATGCTCCTGCCCCACCTGGTCGATACGCGCCACGTCAAACACCGAGAGCGGGTTCTCCTGGCCGTCCACCGCGCCGGTGGTCAGCGCAGGCTTGGCATCGGCCCAGCTCATCTGGGTGGGGTCGGCGCCCAGGGCGTCGAAGGTGTCCTGGAACAGCGGCGAGCCCACCACACGAATCTTCAGTCCTTCCAGATCGGCGGGCTCGTCGATCGCCCCACGGGAGTTGGAGAGCTGGCGGAAGCCGTTTTCGCCCCACCCCAGCGGGATAACGTCGCGGGACTCGATGGCCGCGAAGATCATCTCGCCGGCCTCGCCGCCGGTCACGGCATCCACCGCCGCCTCGTCGGGCAGGAAGAAGGGCAGCGAGAACAGGTTGAGCTCCGGCACCTGGGGCGACCAGTTGATGGTGGAGCCCACCGCGGCATCGATCAGGCCAGAGCGCATGGCGGAGAACTCACGGGTCTGGTCGCCGTTGACCAGTTGGGAGTTGGCGTAGACGCGCATGGTGATACGCCCCTCGGTGCGCTCCTCTACCAGTTCGGCCCACTTCTCCGCCGCCTGGCCCCAGGGGAAGGCATCGGAGAGCACGGTGGAGACGGCGATCTCACGGGCCTGAGCAGAGAGCGAGGCGGAAAGTACGGCGGCGCCGGCCAGGGCGGCGGCCAGCTTGGCAAGCGGTCGATGGTTAATCATGGCATGTCCTTGCAGCGGTGCCTCAGGGGCTTCGAGGCGCGATTATGGTTATGGGGTGTACGATGCGGCGGCAAGGCCGCTCGCTCCTATTCTAAGGCGCCCAGCGTTGAATGACAGCCCGCGGTCGCCCTACTCGCAGCGTGTCTCCGCCCCTGGCCAGGCGACACAGTCACCCACGACGATACCCAGCGCTTCGAAGGTGCCGGCGTTGACCTCCAGCGCTGCCCGATAGGGCTCCCCCGAGCGGGTTACCGCACAGTCGGCGGGAACACTCGAGCCGCAGGGCTGCATGGTATGGGTCGCGACGATGCGCCCCGCCCCGTCGATGAAAGCGATATCCAGCGGGATCAGAGTGTTGTACATCCAGAAGCCGCTGCCACCGGGCCGCTCGGCGGCATAGAGGAAGAGCATGCCGGCGCCTTCGGCGAGCTGTTCGCGCCCCATCAAACCGCGGCGGCGCTCGGCCGGATCATCCGCCACCTCGACCCGGAAGGCATGCTTTCCCGAGTCGCCGTGAACGGCGAGCCACCAGCGCTCCGCGGCTGTCTCGGCGCGGCTCGCCTTGGCGATCATGAGCGGCCCCAGAAGCAGGATGGCAACGTGAAGGAGGCGTTTCATGGCAGGCTCCTGGGATAATGACCGGAGGCGGGTGCATCCAGCATCAGGTGGATCCCGGCGGCGAGCAGCGAGACTCGCACCGCCTCGCCCCGGGCCAGGCCGTTGCGGCGGGCGGCATGGGTGGCAATCTCGAAGCCGAGCCGCCGCGGGGTATGGTCGAAGGCCAGGGTCACCGAGGTCATTCCGCCCAGCACCACCAACTCCTCGACGCGAGCACTCACCGGGTTCTCGCGCTCGCCGAGCGAAGGTCGCCCACGGCGATGCAGCACCACGTCGGAGGGCGGCAGATACCAGGTCACTCGAGCGCCCAGCGGCAACGACGCCAGCCCCTCGGCCACCTCCAGGCGCCATGGTCCCCAGGCCAGGCGGCGTTCGCCCCCCTCCTCCGCCACCTCGCCCTCGAAGACGTTGTGGCGATCGAGCAGTCGGGCCACCGCGGCAGAGGCCGGACGGCGGAACAGCGCTTCCGGCGGGCCATCCTGCAGGGTGCGACCGGCGTGCAGCACGCACAGGCGGTCCGCCAGCGCCGCCGCCTCATCGAGATCGTGGGTGACCAGCACGATGGGAATGCGGATCTCCTGACGCAGCAGCGCCAGCTCGCGCTGCAGGCGCCGCCGGGTGACCTGGTCCACCGCCGAGAAGGGCTCATCGAGCAACAGCACCTGGGGATTGCGCGCCAGCGCCCGGGCCAGCGCCACCCGCTGCCGCTGGCCGCCGGAGAGCTCGCCGGGGTGACGCCCGGCCAGGCCATCCAGGCGCACCCGGGAGAGCCACTCCCCTGCCCGCCGGCGGCGCTCGGCGGACGGCAGGTGTCCCAAGGCGATCATGACATTGCCCAACGCCGTCAGGTGGGGAAAGAGGGCATAGTCCTGGAACACCAGCCCGACACGCCGTCGCTGAGCGGAAAGGGAGAGTCGTCTGCCGGCATCGAACCACAGGGCACCACCGCAGGCGATGCGCCCAGCGGCCGGATGGTAGAGCCCGGCCACCGCGCGCAGCAGGGTCGTCTTGCCGCTGCCGGAGGGACCCACCAGGGCCAGCAGCTCGCCGGCCGCACAGTGGAACTCGGCGGCCAGCGGGATGGGCCCCGACTGGTGGAGGCTGACGGAGAGGCTGACGGCGGGGGCGGCAGGCTCAACCACGGCACCCCCTCCGTCGACCCGCCATGCCGTACACCACGCCGATGGTAAGGAAGGAGGCCAGCAGCAGCATGGCCGACATGATCCCGGCGCCGGCCTCATCGAAGGCCTGCACCCGGTCGTAGATGGCGATGGCCAGGGTGCGGGTCTCGCCATCGATGGCGCCGCCCACCATCAGGATCACCCCGAACTCGCCCAGGGTATGGGCGAAGGTGAGGGCCAGGGCCGAGACGATACCCGGCCACACCAGCGGCAGCTCGATGCGCCACAGGGTGTGCCATGGCGACAGCCCGCTGCACCAGGCCGCCTCGCGCAGGTTGGCCGGCACCGCCTCGAAGGCGCGCTGCACCGGCTGCACCGCGAAGGGCAGGTTGGCCACCAGGGAGGCGATCAGGATGCCCTCGAAGGTGAAGTTGAGCCCCTCTCCGAACAGCCGCTGCCAGAGCCCCCCGAAGGGCGCCTCGACGCCGAAGGCCTGCATCAGGTAGAAGCCCAGCACTGTGGGCGGCATCACCAGCGGCAGGGCCACCAGTGCCTCGCCAAGCGGCTTGGCCCGCGAGCGGCTGGTGGCCAGCGTGCGCCCCAGCCACAGCCCCACCGGCAGCAGCAACAAGCAGGTCAGGGCCGCCAGCTTGAGCGAGACCGAGAGCGCGATCCAGTCCATCAGGGACCAGCATCTTCAGGGAGGCGGAGGCCATCGCCGGGGGGGCGAAAACCATCATCGGGGGGGCGAAAACCATAGCCGGCCAGGATCGCGCGCGCCTCCTGCTGCTGCAGCCAGGCATAGAAGGCCCGCGCTGTCTCACCAGCACCCTCGACCAACGCCATGCGCTGGATGAGTGGCGCATGCCAGGATTCGGGAATCAACACATGCTCGCTGCGCGCGGCGATGGGCGGTGCCAGGGCCAACGACCAGGCCACCAGGCCGCCACGGGCATCACGGGTAAGGGCGAAACGGGCGGCCTGGGAGACGTTCTCGCCCAGCACCCGCAGCGGCGCGCTCGCCTCCCACAGCTCAGCACGCTCCAGTACCTGGCGCGCCGCTACCCCGTAGGGGGCGTGCTCCGGATTGGCCAGGGCGAGCCGCGGCCGGCCCTGACCCGCCGCATGGGCGTCGATCGCCTCGCGAACCGCGGCCAGGGGGGCCGACGCCGGGGGCAGCTCCCCCTGCCCTCGCGGCTGCAGCCAGGCCAGCCGTCCCACCGCATAGACCACCCCCGCATCCTCGAGGTGGCCCGCCTCGTGCAGCGCCAGCACATAGCCCTCGTCGGCGGAGAGATAGAGCTCGAACGGGGCCCCCTGGGCGATCTGGCGGCGAAAGTTGCCGGACGAGCCGAAATTCAGGCGCAGCTCGCGGCCGGTCTCGGCCGTGAAGCGTTCGGCGGCCTCGCCGAGGGCAAACTGCAGGTCGGAGGCCGCGGCCACGGTGGGTGGCTCAGCGGCGATAGCCAACGGTGACAGCAACAGGGCAAACCCCAGCAGCAGGGCGCGACACCCCGCGCGGGTGAAGGGTGACATGGCGAGGCTCCGCAAGGCATGGATGGCCGCATTGTCCGACACCCCGCCGACGCCCACAACCCGCCCGGTGTGCCTGTTGCCAGCGACGCCGGGGGCAGGTCTGGAGGGGGGCCGAGGAGCTGGGAAGGTCGAGGTAGCGCCCAGGGAGGGGGCACAGCGCCCCGAACAGGCCTGTCGCCGGATTCAGGCGCGGCGGCACCTGGCGCTGTTCAGCTCGTGGCGACGCCGGAGAAGATGGCGCGCAGGTCGATCTCTTCCTCACGATGGCCAAGGTCGAGCAGCTCCTCGAGGCTCGCCAGGTGGCCAACCACGGCTTCGCGGGCGCCCGCGGCATCGCCCTCACCCAGGGCGGCCAGCAACCGCGGATGGTCCCCCTCCAGGTAGCAGGAGGGCAGTGTCGGCCGCTTGTAGAGGGCGATGACGATGGAGGTGCGCATCACCAGGTCGGTGAGCATGGCGCCCAGCACGCGGTTGGGGGAGAGTGCGGCCAGGCGGTGGTGGATGGCCAGGGAGTGGGCGATGCGCGCCGGCTCGTCGCCGCGGCCGTGTGCCTCGGCCTCGGCCCGCGCCTCGGCCTCCAGGGCGACCAGCTCGCGAGACTCGATGCCCCGCCCCGCCAGCAGCGCGGCCACCTCGCCCTCCACCAGGCGGCGGGCGGCGAAGGTCTCGCGGGTCTCCTCCACGCTGGGCGCGCGTACCCGGGCGACCTGATTGGGACGCTGGTCGATGACGTGGTCGGCAGCCAGGCGAGCCAGGGCGCGACGCACCACCGAGCGGCTGACGCCGAAGACCTCACCCAGCGCCACCTCCGGCAGCCGCGTGCCCGGCGGCAGACGCTGACTGAGAACCGCCAGGCGAACCTGCTCGACGATATGGCGGTCGCCAATCCGTTCGCCGGCGCGCACGACGGCCTCGACCCCTTCCCTCCAGGACTGGCTCATGAGTGTCTCGCTGGTGATGGTCCCAGCGGAACCTTCGCACTTTTCAGGCAGAATGACTACATTCAGCGGACATCCTGTATACAGGATGTCCGCCATCAGCACACCTCGGCATGCCCGCCATCACTGCCCGCCATCACTGCCCGGGCAGATGGCCGGCATTGACGTCGAGGATCTTCATCGTGTTGGTGCCGCCATGGGCGTTCATCTCGTCGCCCCGAGTCAGGATCACGTGGTCCCCCGGCTCGGCGATACCCTTCTCCACCAGTAGGGCCAGGGCGCGGTCGTTGAGCTCCTCGGCCGTCATCTCGCTGGTATCGAAGGGCAGCGAGACCACCCCGCGGAAGAGTGCCATGCGCCGCTGGGCGATGGCGCTGTGGGCCAGGCCAACGATCGGCAGCCCCGAACGGATGCGCGAGGCGATCAGCGGCGTGTAGCCAGTGGACGTCATGCAGGCGATGGCCGCCACGCCGGAGAGATGGTTGGCGGCGTACATGGCGGAGAGCGCGATGGTTTCGTCCTTCTGGGTGAAGCCCTCGTGGATGCGGTGGCCCGATTCCTGGGCGATACGCTCGCGCTCGGCACCCAGGCAGACTCGATCCATGGCCTCGATGGTCTCCACCGGGAAGTCGCCGGCGGCGGTCTCGGCGGAGAGCATCACCGCGTCGGTGCCGTCGAGCACCGCGTTGGCGACGTCGAACACCTCGGCCCGGGTAGGCAGGGGCGCTTCGATCATCGACTCCATCATCTGGGTGGCGGTGATCACCGCGCGGTTGAGTGTGCGGGCACGCTTGATGATGCGCTTCTGGGTGCCGATCAGCTTCTCGTCACCGATCTCCACGCCGAGGTCACCGCGGGCCACCATCACCGCCTCGCAGGACTGGATGATGCCGTCCAGCGTCGCCTCGTCGGCCACCGCTTCGGCACGCTCGAGCTTGGCGACCAGGCCGATCTCGGCGCCGGCCTCGCCCAGCAGCTCACGGGCCTCGGCCATGTCGGCGGCGTTGCGCGGGAAGGAGACCGCCAGGTAGTCGACGCCGATCTCCACGGCGGTGGCGAGATCCGCGCGGTCCTTGTCGGTGAGTGCCGGGGCCGAGAGGCCGCCGCCCAGCTTGTTGATGCCCTTGTTGTTGGAGAGCTTGCCGCCCACCGTCACGGTGGTGTGGATCTCGCGCCCCTCGATGGCAATGACATCGAGCACCAGGCGGCCGTCGTCGAGCAACAAACGGTCACCGGGAGCGACGTCATCGATCAGCGTCTTGTAGTCGCAGCCGACGCGCTCCTGAGAGCCATCGTCGCTGCCCAGCGCCATGTCGAGGATAAAGGACTCACCCTCGACCAGTTCCACGGCCCCCTCGGCGAAGCGGGCGATGCGGATCTTCGGCCCCTGCAGGTCACCCAGGGCGGCGACACTCCTGCCCTGACGGGCGGCGATCTCGCGCACCTCGACCAGCCGGCGGCGGTGGTCGTCCGCCGAACCATGGGAGAAGTTGAGGCGTACCACGTCGACACCGGCTGCGATCATCGCCTCGAGGACCCCCGCACGGTCGCTGGCCGGGCCCAGGGTAGCGACGATCTTGGTACGGCGGATAGGGTCATGGATGGGGGCATGGGGGGGGTGCGTCATGGCGTCCTCGGCAGGATAAGGATGGCCCGCAGATCGTTGACGTTGGTTCGTGTGGGGCCCGTCACGATCAGTCGGTCCAGGGTCTGGAAGAAAGTGTAGGCATCATTGCGTGACAGAAAGGCGTCAGGGTCAAGCCCGAGGGAGTCGGCTCGTGCGCGGTCGCCGGCGCCGAACAGGGCCCCGGCGTTGTCCTCGGAGCCGTCGATGCCATCGGTGTCGATGGCCAGGGCGTGGATGCCCGAGGCGCCGTGGAGTGTCTCGAAGAGCCCCAGCAGATACTCGACATTGCGTCCCCCGCGGCCGTCACCTCGCACGGTGACACTGGTCTCGCCACCGGAAAGCAGCAGCAGCGGCCGCGCCAGCTCCTGCTGACAGCTGAGTGCCAGCCGGGCCTGGACGCGCCCCAGCTCGCGGGCCTCACCCTCCAGGTCATCGCCGAGCACGCGCACCTCCACATCGCTCGCCTCCGCGGCGGCCCGAGCGGCCGCCAGGGCATCGGCGGCGCGGGCCAGCACCCGGGCACGATCCCGTGCGAAGCCGGGGTCATCGGACACCGGGGCCTGACGGCCGGCACTCTCGAGGTGGTGCCGCACCGGGGCGGGAATGTCGATACCGTAACGCTCGAGGATCGCCAGGGCGTCCGCCGGGGTGGTGGTATCGGGCAGGGTCGGGCCGGAGGCGACCAGGGTCGGGTCATCGCCGGGCACGTCGGAGATCACCCAGGTCAGCACCGGCGCCGGATGAGCCGCGGCGGCCAGGCGCCCGCCCTTGATGGCCGAGAGGTGACGGCGCACGGTGTTGATCTCGCGAATCGGCGCGCCGCAGCGCAGTAACTCGCGGTTGAGCGCCTGCTTCTCGGCCAGGCTCACGCCCGGTGCCGGCAGGCTCATCAGCGACGAGCCACCGCCGGAGATCAGCGCGATCACCAGGTCGTCCTCGCCCACCAGCGCCACGGCCTCGAGCATGCGTCGCGCGGCCTTCTCGCTCAGGTCGTCGGGCATCGGGTGCGACGCCTCGAGGACCTCGATGCGCTGGCAGGGCGCCTCTCGATTTTCGATACCGTGCCCGTAGCGGGTCACCACCAGCCCCTCGAGAGGCGCCTCGGGCTGATGGGCCAGCCAGGCGCGCTCCAGGGTCGCGGCCATGGCGGCGGCGGCCTTGCCCGCGCCGACCACCACGGTGCGGCCGGCGGGCGGCGGGGGGAGTTCGCCGGGCAGCAGGCTGTCGGGGTGCACCGCGCGTACGGCCTCACCGGCCAGGCCGCGCAACCAGCACAGGAGCTCCGGCTCCGACAGGACGGCGATGGCATCGGGGGTGGATGGGGACGGCGTGGCGACCATGGGATTCTCCTCTATGCTGATGGCCCCACCGGGACCAACCATGGAATGCTTGGGTCGTGGCGTCGGGTACAGGCATCTGGAGCCTACCGGATTCTGCGGCGGTCATGCGGGCCATGACGACTCCCTGCCGAGGATCTTTTTATGGAAACACTTTCTGCATACCGAAACTAGGTCGGCGGGCACGGAGCGTCAAGCTCATTTGGAAAATATTTTCAAATACTCACCCGCCCAAAAAATACCCAAATCGCTGCAGCGGCTTGGGTACTCATAGGGAGGTCATGGATCCTGCGTTACAGGACGACTCGCATCGACAGGGGGGTCTCATCGCAGTTGCTGCCCTCGCCGCCACGATCGACGACCAGGAACTCCCCTTCCTGCTCCAGCACCGACTGGATGGCGTGCCAGGTGCCGGCGCGGTAGTTGACTCCCTGGCGCCCGTCGGTGACGAAGGCGCGCACCTCGGCAGGGTCGATCTCGTCGCCCGGTGGCGCCACCACCACCACGAACCTTTCTTGATGGAGCGGCATGAAGGCCTGGCTGCCCAGTGGGTGACGCTCCAGGAAGTCGAGTTCCAGTGGAATCTCGACGGGCTGGCTGACGAAGACGCTGATCAACGTCCGCGCACCCTCCCCCAGGGTCTCGACCTTGGCCAGGTCGTGGTGGCGCCGGGTACGCCCGGCGTTGATGGGAAACCACTCCGATGCCCGAGCGTCGATCACGTCGCCGAAGGGCGCGAAGGCCTCGGCGGTCAGCGGTTCGGCTTTCAGTTCCAGCATGTTCTTGTATCTCCGACGTTGGATGCGAGAGGCGCCGGGGACAGGCCTGGAGGGGGTCCTATGCCAGGGATGGCATCGGTAGCAATGGGATGGAGTCCTCCCCACCCTATATCGGCGTCGTTGCGCCACACTGGTGGGCGAGAACACCAACCAGCCTGAGGGTGAGGAGAACTCGTCATGAACATTACCCGTGTCGGCGTCGATATCGCAAAGTCTGTTTTTCATGTCCACGGCGTCGATCGCCATGATCAGGTGCAGTGGCAAGGTAAGTACACCCGCGAAAAATGGCTGAATGCGGTCAGCAAGCGGGTGCCGGCGGGAGCCGAGATCGGCATGGAAGCCTGTGCCTCGTCTCACTTCTGGGCGCGGGCCCTGCAGGCGCGGGGCTATCGCGTCAAGTTGATCGCCGCACAGTTCGTGACGCCCTACGTGAAGAGCAACAAGAATGACCGGGTCGACGCCGAAGCGATCTGTGAAGCCATGGGGCGGCCCAGTATGCGCTTCGTGGCCGTCAAGAGCGTCGCTCAGCAGGATACCCAGGCGGCACACCGCATTCGTGAAGAGCTGGTACGGCAGCGCACGGCCAAGGCCAACCAGATACGCGGGCTGGTGGGGGAGTATGGCCTGGTCGCTCCGGTGGGTATCGGTCAGTTGCGTGCCGCCCTGCCTCGCTGGCTGGAAGCGGCAGACAACGGGCTGACGGATGCCTTTCGTGTCCTGCTTGCCGGCCTTGCCGAGGATCTGCGCCACCTGGATGAGCGCATCGCGACGGTCACGGCAAGCCTCGAGCGACAGGCCAAGACCGACCCCGTGGCCAAGCGGCTGATGACGCTGCAGGGTATCGGTCCACTGACCGCCACCGCGCTGGCCGGCGCCCTCGGCGATGGCAAGAGCTTTCGGCGCGGGCGAGATTTTGCCGCCTCGCTCGGCTTGACGCCGCGACAGCACAGCACCGGGGGGCGAGACCGCCTGCTGGGCATCAGCAAACGCGGCGACAGTTACCTGCGCAAGCTACTGGTGCATGGCGCGCGCTCGGTGCTCCGGCATGTGGGCACCAAGGACGACGGCCTGAGCCAGTGGGTCAGGCACCTGGCCGAGCACAAGCATGCCAATGTGGCGGTCGTCGCACTGGCCAACAAGACGGCACGGATCGCCTGGGCGGTAACCCGCCATGAGACGGCCTATGATGCGTCGCTGGCGTCGCGGCTGTCGGCATGAAAAACGATTGGATTTAGCACGTTAGTGTAATATTGAGCATCGTCCACCACGATTGCTGAGCATGCTGCAGGATGGCGAACAGGTCGAACCGACGTCAGACAACCCCTTCTGGACGCTGAGCCTTTTGAGCTCGAGGTAGCGATTGGGAGCTGACGTGCGGATAGCCCATCAAGGTCCGATGCTCATCAGAGCATCATTAACGAGACCGGATATACGTGTGCAGTCGTACCTACCGACCATCGTGCCTCGTGCTTGCAAACGGGGAGGACTCCATATACGCCCAGGGAGGGGTTCACAGCGCCCCCGAACAGGCCTGTCGCCGGATCAGCCTCGAGCCCCGCCAACGCAGCTCGCGAGTCTCGGGCAGACGCCTGAATGCTCAGCGGCCACCCAGGCGCAGCTTGGGGTGGCGGTTGACGTCCTTGTAGAGCAGGTAGCGGAACGGGCCCGGGCCGCCGGCGTAGCAGGCCTGTGGGCAGAAGGCGCGCAGCCACATGAAGTCGCCGGCCTCGACCTCCACCCACTCCTGGTTGAGGTGGTAGACCGCCTTGCCCTCGAGCACGTAGAGGCCGTGCTCCATGACGTGGGTCTCGTCGAAGGGGATCACCGCGCCGGGCTGGAAGGTGACGATGTTGACGTGCATGTCGTGGCGCACGTCGTCGGGGTCGACGAAGCGGGTGGTGGCCCAGCGCCCCTCGGTACCCGGCATCTCGCTGGGGGCGATGTCGTTCTCGTTGACCACGAAGGGCTCGGGCACCTCGATGCCTTCGACCCGCTCAAAGGCCTTGCGCACCCAGTGGAAGCGCACCGGGGCGTCCGCTTCATTCCTCACCTGCCAATGGCAGCCCGGCGGCAGGAAAGCGTAGCCGCCGGGCACCATGCGGTGGCGCTCGCCGGCCAGGGTCAGGGTCATCTCGCCCTCCACCACGAAGAGCACTCCCTCGGCTTCGGGATCGGGCTCGGGGCGCTCGCTGCCGCCGCCTGGGGAGACCTCCATGATGTACTGGGAGAAGGTCTCGGCGAAGCCGGAGAGCGGGCGCGCCAGCACCCACAACCGGGTCTTCTCCCAGAACGGCAGGTTGCTGGTGACGATATCGCGCATCACCCCCCGGGGGATGAAGGCGTAGGCCTGGGTGAACACCGCCCGGTCGGAGAGCAGCTGGGTCTGGGGCGGATGCCCGCCGTGCGGGGCATAGTAGGTGCGTTGGTTCATGGTGTGTCCTGATCAGATAGGGCTCGTCTCCGGCGAGAGGCATCGGGGACAGGTCTGGAGGGGGTCCGAGGTCCAGGGACGGCCGAGGTAGCGTACAGGGACGTATTCACAGCGCCCCCGAACAGGCCTGTCGCCAGATCAGCCTCGAGCCACTCCGAATGGCCTGGGTTCAGCGCGCGGGCGCCGGGTGATGCTCCGCCCAGTGTCGGGCGATATCCACGCGGCGCGCCACCCACACCCGGTCGTGGGCCTCGATATGGTCGAGGAAGCGCTGCAGGGCGCGGAAGCGGCCGGGACGCCCCAGCAGGCGGCAGTGCATGCCGACGGAGAGCATCTTGGGGGCCTCCTCGCCCTCCGCGTAGAGCACGTCGAAGGCGTCACGCAGGTAGGTGAAGAAGTGGTCGGCGGTGTTGAAGCCCTGGGGCGCGGCGAAGCGCATGTCGTTGGTGTCCAGGGTGTAGGGCACGATCAGATGGTTGTGCTCGATGCCCTGGCTGTCGGCCTCGCGGGTCCAGAACGGCAGGTCATCGCCGTAGTAGTCGCTGTCATAGAGGAAGCCGCCTTCGTCGAGCACCAGGCGGCGGGTGTTGGGGCTGTCGCGGCCGGTATACCAGCCTTGGGGCTTTTCGCCGTAGAGGCGCTGAAAGATCGCCACGGCCTTCTGCAGGTGCTCACGCTCGACGTGTTCGGGCACGTTCTGATAGTGGATCCAGCGATAGCCGTGACAGGCGATTTCGTGCCCCAGTTCCTTGAAGGCGTGGGCCACCTCGGGGTGGCGCTCCAGCGCCATGGCCACGCCGAACACGGTCAGCGGCAGGCCGCGGCGCTCGAACTCGCGCAGGATGCGCCATACGCCGACGCGGGAGCCGTATTCGTAGATCGACTCCATGCTCAGATGGCGATCCGGATAGCTGGCCGCACCGATGATCTCGGAAAGGAACTGCTCGGAGCCTTCGTCGCCGTGGAGCACGCAGTTCTCGCCGCCCTCCTCGTAGTTGAGCACGAACTGTACGGCAATGCGGGCCTTGCCGGGCCAATTAGCATGGGGCGGAGTGCGGCCATGGCCGATCAGGTCACGGGGGTATTCAGTGGCAGAAACCAACGTCATGGCAGGGCTCCCGATTGTTATGGACAGAGAAGTAGCAGGCGAACACGGCAAGCACTTATGTATACAAGGATAAAAGTAAGCCGTTGCCATGCGGGCGGCAAGGGATGCAGCACGCCACATTTTGAATACAAAAGTATTATAAAAATGTCGCCATTCAAGCATTCACGAGCCTCATTAGACTAATGTCTCCCCCTCAGGCAGACCAGAGAGACCCGTCAAAACAGCCCTGAAGTCGCATGAAACGGCGCTTTCAGCGCGCTTCCCATGCCGGCCATCCGACTCTTGCCACACACACAAAATCAACTTACTTTGTGTACAAGACCATCCACCAGGAAGCTGGTTCAGCCCGACTCCGCCGCCGGCCTGCAGCTCTTCGTGCAGACCTAATCCGCCTTCCTCGGCCCGATCTTCGCGGTGCTGGTGGTGGACTACTTCCTGATCCGCCGCCGCACGCTGGACCTCGACAAGCTCTATGACGAGCACGGGCCCTACCGGGGCGTCAACCTGGCCGCACTGATCGCCACTGCCGTGGGCATCGTCACCGCCCTGAGCTTCTCCTCCATTTCCTGGTACGCCAGCCTGATCCCGGCGGGCCTAACCTACTACCTGCTGATGCGCCACTGGGCCCCCTGCCAGCGCTTCTGCCAGTAGGCCGACCAGGCATGAGCGCCAGCGCCCCGGACCAGGATCCGGGGCGCTGCGCATGGGGGACACGGTAGCCGCGGTGGATACCGCGGTCGAATCGAGTCAAGCGCCGAAGATGCGCTGCAGGTCGGGCGCCTCGTCCTCCTCCTCGAGGATCGACAGCGACGCCTCGATCGCCTTGAGATGCCGGCTCATGAAGGCCGTCGCACGCTCGCCGTTGCGATCCTCCAGGTAACCGATCAGGTCCTCGTGATCATGGGATTCACACCCCAGATGGCCTGGGTTGCCATAGACCGCCAGGATCAGGGAAGAGCGAAAGCACAGCCGCTCGACGAAATCGGCCAGGGTGGCGTTGCCGGCGATACGCGCCAGGCGGGTGTGGAAGTCGGCGGAGAATCGAATGGCAGTACTCTGCTCGCCGGCCCGCAGTGCCTCCCGTTCTCGCTGGGCCAGCTGACGCAGGTCGGCGGCCTCGTCGACAGTAATGCGTCGCGCCACTTCAGGCATCAGCCCACACTCCACCATCTGGCGAGCATCGAAGACGTCTCTGGCCTCCTCGGCGGTGGGTCGCGTGACGCTGGCACCGCGCCGCGGCGTGAGGGTGACCAGCTGCTCCAACGCCAGACGCTGCAGGATCTTGCGGATGCCGGTGCGGCTGACGCCGAACACCTCGGCCAGGGCATCCTCGCGTAGGCGCGCACCGGGCTTGAGACGGTGCTCGATGATGGCATCGCTGATCGCCCGGTGGATCGTCGCGTGGCGCTCGGCGCCGTCGCCATTCTTGCCGCGGCGGCTCGGGGCCTCCTGACGCTGGTTCATGTGGCCTGGTTCCCTGTGATTGGCTGCCCTCATTGTATACGTGATGCCGATGAAATCACGCCCCTGCCTCGGTGCAGGAGGAGCCGCCACGGGAGCGGATCATCTCGCTGGATGCTCAGAGCCAAGGCTCAGGGGGACCAGGTGGCGATGGTATCGCGCTCCTCCTCGGTCATGCCGGTGATATTGCCCAGCGGCATGTAGCCGCTCGCCACGACCTCCTGGATCTTGTGCCTCTGCTGCAGGATCTGCTCGTGGGTGTCGTAGGCCAGGCCCGCGGGCGGCGCATTGAAACCCTGCTGGGTGGGCTCGCTGGCATGGCAGGCGACGCAGCGGCTCTCGATGATCGGCTGCACCTCGGCCATGCCGACGGAAACCGGCACCTGGGCCTGCCCGGCGTTGCCACCGACGCTGGGCATGGCGATCCAGAAGGCCACCGCGATCAGCGCGGTGCCGGCCACCGGATAAGCCGGCTGGATCTTGCCGGCGTGCATCAGCACGAAGAACTGGCGGATCAGGGCGCCGGCGAAGATGAACAACGACATGACCACCCATGCATGCTCGTGGGAGTAGGCGAAGGAGTAGTGGTTGCTGATCATCAGCAACACCACCGGCAGGGTGAAATAGGTGTTGTGGACCGAACGCTGCTTACCGCGCTTGCCGTCCAGCGGGTTGGGTGCCTCGCCGGCCTTCATCGCCTTCACCATGCGGCGCTGACCGGGAATGATCCAGAAGAACACATTGGCCGACATGGCGGTGGCCATCACCGCGCCGGTGAGCAGGAAGGCCGCACGGCCGGAGAAGATCTGGGTGCTCAGGTAGGAGACCACCACCATCATCACCGCCACCGCGACACTGAGGACGCCATCACGCGTCATGTTGGGACTGATGCGCTTGCACAGCTCGTTATAGAGCACCCAGCCGCCGAGCAGGAACAGCAGCGTCACCACGTTGGCCTGCCAACCGCTCATGTTGGCGGCCCAGCCCCAGCTGGCATTAGGGTTGACCAGGTAGAAGCTGGGGCTGGCCATGTACAGCAGAACGAACAGCGCAAAGCCCGACAGCCAGGTGGTATAGGCCTTCCAGAACGACCAGTGCAGGTCCTCGGGAAGCTTGGCCGGCGCCGTGGCGTACTTCTGGTTGTGGTAGAAGCCACCGCCGTGAACCGCCCACATCTCGCCAAATACACCCTTGTCGCGCTCCTCTGCCGCCCTGGGCGTGCGCAGGCCGTTGTCCAGCATCACGAAGTAGATGGACTCGCCGATCCAGGCGATGGCCGCGATGACATGCAGCCAGCGCAGCATGAAGTTCCCGAAATCCAGCAGGTAGGCTTGCATAGGGGGCCTCGTCTAGCGTCTCGTCATGGGCACATCGACAGGGTGGTCCCCCTCAGCTGCCGCGATAGGTGGAATAGCCATAGGGCGAGAGCAGCAGCGGTACATGATAGTGCGCGCCGGCATCGGCCACGCCGAAGCGCAACGGGATGACATCCAGGAAGCGCGGCTCCTCGGCCACTACGCCCTGTGCACTCAGGTAGTCGCCGGCATGAAAGACCAGCTCGTACTGGCCGGTGGCAAACGCCTCGCCCTCGAGGATCGGCGCCTCGCAGCGACCGTCGGCGTTGGTCACCACTTCCTTCAGGCGGATGCGCTGCCCTCTCTCCAGGCGGTAGACCTCGATGCGGATGCCCTCGCCCGGGCACCCCTGGGCGGTATCGAGTACGTGGGTGGTCAGGCGTCCCATGCTGGACTCTCCTTGCGTGATGTAGTGAAGCGTATCGCGGTGAAGCTCGGGCTACGCTGTCGAAGACGGGGTGGCGACCACCACCCTCACTCATGAAGACAGCTTTATCCATCTTTGGGGTACATTTCAAAATATTTTTTGTATACATTCACTCGAAGCACACGATCGAACATCACCCGCCCCCGCCAGGAGGAGCATGACCATGAGCGACAGCACCCTGAGCCCACCCCCCAGTCAGCTGGATCAGGCCGCCTTCGTGGCTGCCTATGGCGAGATCTACGAGCACTCCCCTTGGGTGGCCGAGCTGGCCTGGGAACAGGGGCTGGGCCCCGCGCATGACTCCCCGGCGGGCCTGGCCGAGGCGATGAGCGCCGTACTCACCGGCGCCCCGGCCGAGCGCCAGTTGGACGTGATCCGCGCCCACCCCGACCTGGCCGGCAAGGCGGCCATCGCCGGCGAGCTCACCGACGACTCCACCCGGGAGCAGGCCGGCGCCGGCCTCGACCAGTGTTTGCCGGAAGAGATGGCACGCTTCGAGCGGCTCAATGCCGCCTATAAGGCGAAGTTCGGCTTCCCCTTCGTGATGGCGGTCAAGGGCAGCGACCGCTACGCCATTCTCGACGCCTTCGAGACGCGCCTGGAGAACACCCCGGCCGAGGAGCGCCGTACGGCAGTGGCGCAGATCAACCGCATTGCCCGCTTCCGCCTGGAGGCCAGGGCCAACACCAGGCAGTGACACCACCCACCCCGGGCAGGCGTGAGGCGCACCCTCTTCTATAGTGAAGAGAGGCACGCACCTAAGGGGAGGCTCGCCATGTTTCGACACCGCCTTGAGGCGGCCGAGCGTTTGGCCGAACGCCTGGGCCATCTGGCCGGCCAGCACCCGCTGGTGCTGGCCATACCCCGTGGCGGGGTGCCCATGGGCCGGGTCATCGCCGACGCCCTCGAGGGCGAGCTGGACGTGGTACTGGTACGCAAGATCGGTGCCCCCGGCAATCCGGAATACGCCATCGGCGCGGTGAGCGAGGACGGCAGCGTGCACCTGGAGGAGACGGCAGGGGAATACCCCGGCGACTGGATTGCCCGCGAGGTGGAGAGGCAACAGGCGCTGATCGGCGAGCGCCGCCGACGCTATACGCCGGTGCGCTCGCCGATCGACCCGTCCGGGCACACCGTGGTGGTGGTGGACGACGGCAGTGCCACCGGGGCGACCATGGCCGCGGCCCTGACGGCCCTGCGCCAGCGCGGGCCGGCACGCCTGATTGCCGCCCTGGGGGTGGCCCCGCCGGACACCCTGGCACGCCTGAAGGCCCTGGCCGACGAAGTGGTCTGCGGCGAGGTCCCCGAGCGCTTCGGTTCCGTAGGCCGGTTCTTCGCCGACTTCGACCAGGTCAGCGATGACGACGTGGTGCGGCTGCTCGGGGCAGGCCCCGGCGGTCGCCCGGCAGGGTAATGGCCCGACCAACGCCCGCCGTCCTCGACCAGCGCCTGCCCCTTCACGGTCACCTCAGCGATAGGCTCCTTCGACGTCGGTGATGCGCAGCGCCCGCCGCCCCAGCCCGTCGTGCTGATCGAGCATGCGCTCGATCCAGGCGTGTACCGGGTCGGCGTTGGAGACCAGGTCGGCGCTGGAGACGCAGCGGGCCCACATGAAGCAGCCGAAGACCAGGTAGTCGGCACCGGCCGGGGCGTCACCGTCCAGGAACGTCGCCTCCTTGAGCCGGCCGCGCAGCGGCTCGAGGCCGGCATCCAGCTGGGAGAGCCCCTTCGACGGCGAGTGGAACTCCTCCAGGGTGCGGCCGAAGCGCTGCTCGCGGCTCTCGCGGAAGTAGGCCCGATCGTCGGGGTGGATGGCGTTGAACAGGTCCATGATGATGGTGCGCATGATGGCCGGCTGCAGGGTGCGCTCGGCATAGTGGCGCAGGAAGCGCGCGCGCCCCTCGGCCAGGTCGTCGCCCAGCAGTGGCGCCTCGGGGTAGGCACGATCCAGGTAGCGCAGGATCTCGTAGCTGTCGGTGACCACCGTCTCGCCGTCGACCAGCACCGGCACCTTGTCATGGTCCGCAAAGGCCAGTGCCGCCTTGTCGGTGAAACGCCAGGGGCGGGTCTCCACCTCCAGCCCCTTGTGGGCCAGGGCGTAGCGCACGCGCCAGCAGTAGGGCGAGAAGCGCAGCCCCTCGTCGACGCCACACAGGTCATAGAGCACTCGTGTCATGCCATCTCCTCGTTCGCGTAACCGTCAGGGTGATACCGATGCAGTCTGGCAGCGATTGCCATGGCCGCCAATAGCGGTCACCGCCTGTCCATTAGTCTAACAATTATCATCGCGCGCCCCCCTCTGTCCCGCCGACACCACGACTTTTCTCCTGATCTGACAAATGGTTAGGATTTATATCAGCACTCCCGCCAGCTCATCACAATTTGGTCATACCAATTTCCCAACTATGGAAAGCACACCGATCAGGCCTTAAGGTCCCGCTGACCAACTCACCCGGCCGGCTCACCGCCGGTTGGACACCACACTGACAGCTGATCGAGGTAACCTGCCCCATGAATGACACCCTCCTTGCACTGCTGGCCTTCGTGCCCCTGGTGCTGGCCGGTGTGCTGCTGATCGGTCTGCGCATGGCGGCCAAGACCGCCATGCCCATCGTGTTCGTGGTCACCGTCATCATCGGCCTGTTCGCCTGGGAGATGAGCGCCACCCGCGTGCTGGCCTCCACCCTGCAGGGCCTGATCCTCACGGTCTCGATCCTGTGGATCATCTTCGGTGCCATCCTGCTGCTCAACACCCTGAAGCACTCCGGCGGCATCAAGGCGATCCGCAACGGCTTCTCCGGCATCAGCCCTGACCGCCGCGTGCAGGCGATCATCGTCGCCTGGCTGTTCGGCTGCTTCATCGAGGGCGCCTCTGGCTTCGGCACCCCCGCCGCCGTGGCCGCCCCGCTGATGGTGGCGCTGGGCTTCCCGGCGCTGGCCGCCGTGGTGGTGGGCATGATGATCCAGTCCACCCCGGTCTCCTTCGGCGCGGTCGGCACGCCCATCGTGGTCGGTGTCTCCGGCGGCCTGGACCGCGCCGGCATCACCGAGACCCTGGAGGCCGGTGGCGCCGGGTGGATGGAGTACTTCCGCCTGATCGCCGGTGAGGTCGCGGTGATCCACGGCATCGTCGGCATCCTGATGCCGCTGATCATGGTGGTGATCATGGTGCGTTTCTTCGGCGCCAACCGCTCCTGGAAGGAGGGGCTCTCCATCGCCCCCTTCGCGATCTTCGCCGGCATCAGCTTCGTGGTGCCCTATATGCTGGCCGGTGTACTGCTGGGGCCGGAGTTCCCGTCGATGATCGGCGCCATGGTCGGCCTGGCCATCGTCGTGCCGGCGGCCCGCCGCGGCTTCCTGATTCCCAGGGACAACTGGGACTTCCCCGAGTCCTCTGCCTGGCCCGACCAGTGGATCGGCAAGCTCGAGATCAAGCTGGACGATGTCACCGGCAAGGCACCGATCTCCACCCTGATGGGCTGGGTCCCCTACGTGCTGCTGGCGGTGATCCTGGTCGCCTCGCGCACCATCGAGCCGTTCAAGAATGCGCTGACCTCCTTCGCCTTCGGCTGGAGTGACATCCTGGGTGAAGCCGGCGTCTCCGGCAGCATCCAGCCGCTCTACCTGCCCGGCGGTATCCTGCTGATGGTGGTACTGCTCACCGCCCTGCTCCACCGCATGCGCCTGGGTGAGCTCAAGGCGGCCTTCGGCGAGTCCACCCGCACCATCTTCGGCGCCGGCTTCGTGCTGATCTTCACCATTCCCATGGTGCGGATCCTGATCAACTCCGGCGTCAATGCCGCCGACCTGGTCTCCATGCCGGTGGCCATGGCACAGCTGGTGGCCGACAGCGTGGGCGGAGTCTATCCGTTCTTCGCCCCGGCCGTGGGTGCCCTGGGGGCCTTCATCGCCGGCTCCAACACGGTCTCCAACCTGATGCTGTCCGACTTCCAGTTCAACGTGGCGCAGCAGCTCGGTCTCTCCACCGCCTTCATGGTGTCGCTGCAGGCCGTGGGGGCCGCGGCGGGCAACATGATCGCCATCCACAACGTGGTAGCAGCCTCGGCCACCGTGGGTCTGCTCGGTCGCGAGGGCGAGACCATCCGCAAGACGATCCTGCCGACGATCTATTACCTCGTCTTCACCGGGATCATCGCGCTGGTGGCCTTCTATGTGCTGGGCATCAGCGACCCGCTGCTCGGCCTCGGCTGATCGGGCCACGCCCGTTGCAAATGCATCGCCCCCGGCATGGCCGGGGGCGTTTGCGTTTCTGCGGCGCCAGGCTCGGTCGCCGGACTACTCCCACCCCTCCAGGCGCATCGCCGAGCGCTCCAGGCGCTCATCCTCCGCCTCGATCTCGCGCAGCGCCTCGCCGAGGCCATTGAGATGCTCCAGCGCCACGCGCTGGGCCAGCTGCGGCTTGCCCTTGACCACGGCGTCGTGAAGCCTGGCGTGCTGGCGATTGATCATCTCCCGGGGCTCCGGGCGGTGATAGAGGTTCTTCACCGAGGCGAACACCGAGCTCAGCAGCAGGTCGGTAAGGCTCTGCAGGGTATGCACCAGCACCGGGTTGTGGGAGGCCTGAGAGATCGCCAGATGGAAGGCGTGGTCGAGGCGCGCCAGGCGCTCGACGTCGATGGGGTCGGCGCTTGCCACGTAGTCGGCCATCTCGCGATAGCGCCGCGTGATCAGCACCCGGTCCGCCGGATTGCCGCGGCTGGCGGCCAGCCGCGCCGACTCGCCCTCGAGCAGGGCACGCACCTCGAGCAGGTCGAACAGGGTGCGCGGGTGGTCGCGGAAGAGGTGCATCAACGGGCTCTGCTCCCGGGCCGGCAGCAGCGAGGCCACCGTGGAACCTCTTCCCTGCCGGGTCTCGATGATGCCCTTGCTGCGCAGGATGCGCAGGCCCTCGCGCAACGAGGCGCGCGACACCCCCAGCCTCTCGCACAGTCGCCGCTCCGAGGGCAGCAGCTGCCCGGTGCGAAAGATACCGTCGAGGATCAGCCGCTCGAGGCGAGCGGCGACCCCTTCCGGGGTGCGCTGGCCGCTGAAGGGTTCATCGGGGGTCGACAACATGGGCACCTCCATCTGGCTGGCCGCCGATATCATGGGCCCGGCCGCCATGGCGAGGACAGCGGCGGACGGTTAGGCTGGGAGTGTACATTGGAAAAGCCTTCCATATAGCAGGTACACCAGTAGACCAATGGCTGGTCTGACCAGTGCACCACAGGCTGGACAGTACCACCAGCGTTGCCACGATAATGTAACAAGTGATGAGTGCCGAGAGACGCGCCACGGATGCGAGAGCCGCCATCCCGGCCATTCCGCCCTGACGAGACGCATGGGGAGCCACGATGAACACCCAGTACGACGCCCGGCTCGACGGCGAGCCACCCCGCATTGCCCAGGCCGAGGTCCTCGCCGACCTGCGCCAGGCACTGCCCGGCATGACCCTGCTGCATCGCGAGGAGGACCTGCGCCCCTTCGAGTGCGACGGACTCTCCGCCTATCGCGCCCTGCCGATGCTGGTCGCGCTACCCGAGACCCTCGAGCAGGTCGAGACCCTGCTCAAGCGCTGCCACGCCCTGGGCGTGCCGGTGGTCACCCGCGGCGCCGGCACCGGCCTCTCCGGTGGCGCCATGCCGCTGGAGCACGGCGTGCTGCTGGTGCTGTCGCGCTTCAACCGCATCCTCGAGATCGACCCCGACGCGCGCACCGCCCGGGTCCAGCCCGGAGTGCGCAACCTGGCGATCTCCGAGGCGGCCGCCCCCCACGGGCTCTACTACGCCCCGGACCCCTCCTCCCAGATCGCCTGCTCCATCGGTGGCAACGTCGCCGAGAACGCCGGCGGGGTGCACTGCCTCAAGTACGGCCTCACCGTGCATAACGTCATCAAGCTCGAGGTGCTGACCATCGAGGGCGAGCACATGACCCTGGGATCGGACGCCCTGGACGCCCCTGGCTTCGACCTGCTGGCACTGTTCAACGGCTCCGAAGGGATGCTCGGGGTGGTCACCGAGATCACCGTCAAGCTGCTGCCCAAGCCCGAAACCGCCAAGGTGCTGATGGCCAGCTTCGATGATATCGAGAAGGCCGGCGACGCCGTGGGTGCCATCATCGCCGCCGGCATCATCCCCGGGGGCCTGGAAATGATGGACAATCTGGCGATCCGTGCCGCCGAGGACTTTATCGGCGCCGGCTACCCGGTGGAGGCCGAGGCGATCCTGCTCTGCGAGCTGGACGGCGTGGAGGCCGACGTCGATGACGACTGCGCCACCGTTCGCCGCGTGCTGGAGCAGGCCGGCGCCACCGACATCCAGCAGGCCCGCGACGAGGCCGAGCGGGCGCTGTTCTGGGCCGGGCGCAAGAACGCCTTCCCGGCGGTGGGCCGTATGTCTCCGGACTACTACTGCATGGATGGCACCATCCCCCGCCGCGAGCTGGCCAGGGTGCTCAAGGGCATCGGCGACCTCGGCGAGGAGTACGGCCTGCGCGTCGCCAACGTCTTCCATGCCGGCGACGGCAACATGCACCCCCTGATCCTCTTCGATGCCAACCAACCCGGCGAATTCGAGCGCGCCGAGGAACTGGGCAGCCGCATCCTCGAGTTGTGCGTGGAGGTGGGTGGCACCATCACCGGGGAGCACGGGGTGGGCCGCGAGAAGATCCACCAGATGTGCGTTCAGTTCAGCCCCGGCGAGCTGGTCACCTTCCGCGCCGCCAAGGCGGCCTTCGACCCGGATGGCCTGCTCAACCCCGGCAAGAACATTCCCACGCCGGCGCGCTGCTCCGAGTTCCGCCTGACCAAGAGTGCCGGTGACGCCCCCGCCCCGACCCGGGCCCCCGAGAGCCAAGGCTGAGAGAGTTCGACGACATGGTGACCACACCCGATATTCCGAGCCGCGACGTTGTGAACCACGATGCCAGCGAGGCGCTGGCCGATCGCATCCGCCGCGCCGAGGCCGAGGGCACCCCGCTGCGCCTCGTCGGCGGCGACACCAAGGCCTTCTATGGCCGTACCGTGGAAGGCGAGACCCTCTCCACCCGCGAGCACCGCGGCATCACCGAGTACGACCCGGTGGAGCTGATCGTCTCGGTGCGCGCCGGCACCCCGCTGCGTGAACTGGAGGCCGCCCTGGCGGCCAACGGGCAGATGCTGCCCTGCGAGCCTCCCCACTTCGGCGACGACGCCACGGTGGGCGGCATGATCGCCACCGGCCTCTCCGGCCCGCGCCGGCCCTGGGCCGGCAGCGTGCGCGACTTCGTGCTGGGTACCCGCATCATCATGCGCCAGGGCAGCGAGCAGCGCTTCGGCGGCCAGGTGATGAAGAACGTCGCCGGCTACGACCTCTCGCGCCTGATGGTGGGCGCCCAGGGCACCCTGGGGCTGATCACCGAGGTCTCCATGAAGGTGCTGCCGCTGCCCGGCGCCAGCCGCAGCCTGCACCTCGACATGCCGCTGGCCGATGCCCTGGACAAGCTCGCCGAATGGGGCCGCCAGCCGCTGCCGATCACCGCTGCCGCCTGGCTTGAAGGAGCCCTGCACCTGCGCCTGGAGGGCGGCCCCAGCTCGGTGGCCGCCACCGCCGAGCGCCTGGGCGGCGACGAGTTGCTCGACGGCTTCTGGGAGGCCCTGCGCGAGCAGCGGCTGGACTTCTTCGCCGCCGAGGACCCGCGCGCGCTGTGGCGGCTCTCGCTGCCCCACCACACCCCGGTGCTCGAGGTACCCGGCGTCACCGCCGAGACCGACGTGCTCTACGACTGGGCCGGCTGCCAGCGCTGGGTACGCAGCGACGCCGACGCCGAGGCGATCCGCGCGGTGGCACGCCAGGCCGGCGGCCACGCCAGCTGCTGGCATGGCGCCGGCGGCGTCGCGGTGGACGAGCCCTTCACCCCGCTCGACCCGGTGGTCGAGAAGTACCACCGCAACCTCAAGGCCCAGCTGGACCCTCAGGGGATCTTCAATCCGGGCCGGCTCTACGCGGCATTCTGAGACACACGGGGAAACGCCACCATGCAGACGCACTTCACCGCGGAAGACCTCCAGAAGCCGCATATCCGCGAAGCCGACCGGGTGCTACGTAGCTGCGTGCACTGCGGCTTCTGCAACGCCACCTGTCCTACCTACCAGTTGCTGGGAGACGAGCGCGACGGTCCACGCGGGCGCATCTACCTGATCAAGGAGATGCTCGAGGCCCCGGAGGGCAGCGACAAGGTCACTGAGGAAACCCGGCTACACCTCGACCGCTGCCTCACCTGTCGCAACTGCGAGACCACCTGTCCCTCGGGGGTGGAGTACCACAAGCTGCTCGATATCGGCCGCGCCGAGATCGAACGCCGAGTGCCACGCAAGGCACCGGAGCGTGCGCTGCGCTACGCCCTGCGCAAGGCGCTGGTGGAGCCCAGCCGCTTCCAGGCACTGCTCAGGCTGGGTCTAACCTTCAAGCCGCTGATGCCGAGCACTCTCCGGCAGAAGATGCCCCCGCCCCCGGTGGATGCCGGCCAGCGCCCCGAGGGCAAGCAGCACGCCCGCCGGATGCTGATCCTGGAGGGTTGCGTGCAGCCCGGCCTCTCGCCCAACACCAATGCGGCCACTGCGCGGGTGCTCGACCGGCTCGGCATCGGCCTGACCCCGGTGGCCGAAGCCGGCTGCTGCGGCGCTGTCGACTTCCACCTGAACGCCCAGGATGATGGGCGCGCCCGCGCCCGCGCCAACATCGACGCCTGGTGGCCGCATATCGAGAAAGACGGTGAGGCGGGGATAGAGGCCATCGTGCAGACCGCCAGCGGCTGTGGCGCCTTCGTCAAGGAGTACGCCGAGATACTGGCCGACGACCCCGACTACGCCGCCAAGGCCACCCGGGTAAGCGAGCTGGCCAAGGACCTGGTCGAGGTGATGCGCGACGCGGCCCTCGACTCCCTGGAGGTGAAGCAGGGCCGCCGGCTCGCCTTCCACTGCCCCTGCACCCTGCAGCACGCCCAGAAGCTCGGCGGCGCCGTGGAGGGCGTGCTGACCCGGCTCGGCTTCGCGCTGACCCCGGTGGCCGACGCCCACCTCTGCTGCGGCTCGGCGGGCACCTACTCCATCACCCAGCCCGAGCTCTCGACGCAGTTGCGCGACAACAAGCTGGACAACCTCGAGGCCGGCAACCCCGAGGTGATCGTCACCGCCAATATCGGCTGCCAGACCCACCTCAACGGCGCCAACCGCACCGAGGTGCGCCACTGGATCGAGATCGTCGATGAGGCCTTGAGCTAGGCGCCGAGATGAGCGCCGGGGACAAGGTGGAGCGAGGGTCTTTTGCCAGGGAAGGCAAAAGTAGCGCCCAGGGAGGGGTTCACAGCGCCCTCGCGAAGGCTTGTCGCCGGTAAAGCTCATCATCTGTCATACCCAGCAGTCCCACCCAAGGAGTTCCCATGAAGACCAAGCCTGCCCTGACCCTGACCGACGTCAACGCCATCCTCGATGCCGCCCAGCAGGAGGCCGAGGCCAACGGCTGGGGCGTCACCATCGCTGTGGCCGACGACGGCGGCCACTTGCTCGGCCTGCGCCGCATGGACAGCGCCCCCCCCTTCAGCGCCGAGGTGGCCGCCCAGAAGGCGCGCAACGCCGCCATCGGCCGCCGCGAGACCCAGGCCTTCGAGGAGATGATCAACGGCGGCCGCACCGCCTTCGTCACCGCCCCCATGCAGTCACTGCTGGCCGGCGGCGTACCGGTGCTGGTAGATGGCGAGGTCGCCGGTACCGTCGGCATCTCCGGCGTCAAGCCCGACCAGGACGTGCAGATCGCCCGTGCCGGTGTCGCCGCCATCGCCTGAAGCCATCGCCTCTGCCGAGGCGCTGCAGTAAGCTACAGGGCCCCCGCCATGCGGGGGCCCTTGCGTTGGAGAAGAGGATGAAGATGCCACTGCTCGCCTTCCTGGCACCGCTCGGCGCCGTACTGATCTGGTCGGGCAACATGACCATCAACCAACTCACCGTCGGCGCCATCGCGCCGAGCAGCATCGCCTTCCTGCGCTGGGTGCTGGCGCTCGCCGTGCTGACGCCCTTCCTGGCCCCGGCCGCCTGGCGACAGCGCGCGACGATCCGCCGCGAATGGAAGAAGCTGGCACTGCTGGGACTGCTCGGCATGGGACTGTGGCAGGGGCTCGCCTATGTGGCCGCCGAAACCACCAGCGCCACCAATATGGGCATCCTGGCCGCCACCGTGCCACTGCTCACCGTGCTACTCAGTGCCCTGGTCCTGCGCGAACCGCCGAGCCTCGGCGGAGTGGCCGGCGGCGCCCTGGCCCTGATCGGCGTCACCATCCTGCTGGGACACGGCAACCCGCTCTCACTGCTGACACTGACCGTGGCCAAGGGTGATGCCCTGATGCTGGTGGCGGCGACATGCTATGCACTCTACGGGGTGATGCTCAAGCGCTGGCCCATCGGCCTGCCGCCTTGGGTGCTGCTCTACGCCCAGGTGATCTTCGCCGTGCTCTTCCTGCTGCCACCCTACCTGATGGGGCCCATGACCCCGGTGGATGCGAGCAACATCGGCCTGATCCTCTACGCCGGCATCCCCGCCTCCATCATCACCACCTTCCTGTGGATGCTGGCGATCCGCCAGCTAGGCGCCAGCCAGGCGAGCATCTTCATCAATCTGATGCCGCTGTTCAGCGCCATCATCGCCATGCTCGCCCTCGGCGAGAGCATCGCGATGTTCCACTTCCTGGGCGGTGCGCTGATACTCGCCGGCGTGGTCATGGCCCAGACCCTGACCCGGCCGCTGCGGCACCCCCGCGTCAGCCGTGACGCCAACGGCCCGTGCTAGACTCTTCGCTCGACTCCCCGACGACCAGAAGGATGCGCCATGTCCCTCGATGACCTGCTCCTCACGCTTCGCAACCTGACGCTTGCGGACTATCCCCAGCTCGAGTCGCTGATGGACGCGGTGTATCACGACATCGGCGGTGCCTGGTCGCGGCACACCATCGAGAAGCTGATCGAATCCTTCCCCGACGGCCAGATCGCCATCGAGGACGACGGCCGGCTGGTGGGCATCGCCCTGACTGTGCGGGTCGACTACGATGCGTTCACCAACCCGCACAGGTACGACGACCTGATCGGCAAGCGCGAGGTGATCCTCGACGCCCCCGAGGGCGACGCCATGTACGGCCTGGACGTGCTGATCCACCCCGACTACCGCGGCTACCGCCTGGGCCGGCGCCTGTATGACGCGCGCAAGGAGCTGTGCCGTTCTCTCAACCTGCGCGCGATCCTCGCCGGCGGCCGCATCCCCCAGTACCACCAGCATGCCGAGACGCTGACTCCGACCCAGTACATCGACCGGGTGGCGCGCAAGGAGATCCACGACCCCATCCTCTCCTTCCAGCTGGCCAACGACTTCCAGGTCAAGCGCCTGCTGCGCGACTACCTGCCCGAGGACGCCAAGTCCCAGGGCTATGCCACCCTGCTGGAGTGGAACAACTTCCTGTTCGAGCCCGCCGAACTGGTGCTCGACACCCGCAAGACCCAGGTCCGCGTCGGCGCCGTGCAGTGGCAGATGCGCGAGTTCGACTCGGTGGAGGCGGTACTGCAGCAGGTGGAGTACTTCGTCGACGCCCTGTCCGACTACAAGAGCGACTTCGCGGTCTTCCCGGAGCTGTTCAACGCCCCGCTGATGGGGCTTCAGGACCGCGCCGCCCAGCAGGATCAGATGGCCGCGATCCGCTTCCTGGCCAGCTTCACCGAGTCGTTCAAGACCGAGCTCTCGCGCATGGCGGTCGCCTACAACATCAACATCATCGCCGGCTCGATGATCGAGGTGGGCGAGGATGAGCGCCTCTACAACGTCGCCTACCTGTGCCACCGCGACGGTACCCTGGAGCGTCAGGCCAAGCTGCACATCACCCCCCAGGAGCGCCGCGACTGGGTGATCGAGGGCGGCGACGACCTCCAGGTGTTCGACACCGACGCCGGCCGCATCGGCATCCTGATCTGCTACGACGTGGAGTTCCCGGAGCTGCCGCGGCTGCTGGCCGAGCAGGACATGGACATCCTCTTCGTACCCTTCTGGACCGACACCAAGAACGGCTATCTGCGGGTGCGCCATTGCGCCCAGGCGCGGGCCATCGAGAACGAGTGCTATGTGGTGCTGTGCGGCAGCGTGGGCAACGTGCCCTCGATCGAGAACATGGAGATCCAGTATGCCCAGTCGGCGGTGTTCTCCCCCTCGGACTTCGCCTTCCCCCACGACGCCGTCCTCAACGAGACCACCCCCAACACCGAGATGATGCTGTTCTCGGACCTCGACCTGACTCGGCTGACCATGGTGCGCAACGAGGGCTCGGTGACCAACCTCAAGGATCGCCGCCAGGACCTCTTCGACCTGCGCTGGCGCGACTGGTCGTGGAAGTCCGGGGCAGCTCTCGACGAGGGCTGAGCCGATGCTGAGGCGCTTAAGGCGCTGGCGCGAACGGCGCTTCGTGACGCACCACCCCTTCCCCACGGACGCCTGGATCGAGGCCTGCGGGCGGGTGGCACTGCTCGCCACCCTGACCGAGGAGGAGGCCGAGCGCCTGGCCCGGCGCGCCTGGCGCTTCCTGCATGCCAAGCGCATCACCCTGCACCCCGAGCTCGCCGAGGGCACCCCCTTCGACCTGCCCGCCCGGTTGGCGCTCGCCGCCCAGGCCTGCCTGCTGACGCTGGGCTGGTCCGACGAAGAGCATATTGATGCCTTCGCCAACGTCCACGAGGTACTGGTGCTGCCCGACGTCTTCCAGCGCCGGGTCGAGGAGCTGGACGAGTTCGGCGTGATGCACGAGTACGACGACGAGCGCGCCGGCGAGACCTCCCACCAGGGGCCGGTGGTGGTGGCCTTCCCCGACCTGATGGCAAGCGGCGGTTTCACGGGCTTCAACGTGCTGATCCACGAGTTCGCCCACAAACTCGACCTGGGCAACTCGCTGGACGTCGACGGCTTTCCGCCGCTGCCCGCCGACATCGACCCGCAGGAGTGGTATCGGGTGTTCATGGGCGTCTGGCAGGACCTGCAGGCCCGCCTCGCACGCGGCGCTGCCACCCCCATCGACGACTATGCCGCTACCCATCCGGGGGAGTGCTTCGCGGTATGCTGCGAGGCCTTCTTCAGCGCCCCCGACCTGTTGCATGATGCCTACCCGGCGCTCTTCGCGCTGCTTGGCCGCTACTTCCGCCAGGCGCCGCTGGCCCGCCTGCCGGCCGAGTATCACGCGCGGCCGCTCGCGGCCCATCCCGAGCGCCACTGACCCACCGCCCGTCCCCAGGAGGCGCCGATGATCGACCTGCGCAGCGATACCGTCACTCGTCCCAGCGCCGCCATGCGCGACGCGATGCACGCCGCCCCGGTGGGCGACGACGTCTGGGGCGACGACCCCAGCGTGGCGCGCTTCGAGGCCGCCGTGGCCGAACGCGCCGGCAAGGCCGCCGCCCTGCTCTTCCCCAGCGGCACCCAGGGCAACCTGGCCGCCCTGCTCGCCCACTGCCAGCGCGGCGACGAGTACCTCGCCGGCCAGCAGGCCCACACCTACAAGTACGAGGGCGGCGGCGCCGCGGTGCTCGGCGGCATCCAGCCCCAGCCGCTGGAGCACGCCGAGGACGGCTCGCTGCCCCTGGAGCGCATCCGCGCGGCGATCAAGCCCGACGACTTCCACTTCGCCCGCACCCGCCTGCTGGCGCTGGAGAACACCATCGGCGGTCGCGTGCTCGACCCCGACTACGTGGCGGCGGCCACCGCGCTGGCCCGGGAACACGGCCTCGCCACCCACCTCGACGGCGCCCGGCTGTTCAACGCCGCGGTGGCAAGCGACACCTCACTGGATGAGCTCTGCGCGCCCTTCGACTCGGTGTCGCTGTGCTTTTCCAAGGGGCTAGGCGCCCCGGTGGGCTCGGCCCTGGCGGGCTCCCGCGAGCTGATCGACAGCGCCCGGCGCTGGCGCAAGGTGCTGGGCGGCGGCATGCGCCAGTCCGGCATCATCGCCGCCGCCTGCCACCATGCGCTGGACCACCACGTGGCCGACCTCGCCGGCGATCATCGCCGCGCCGCGCGCCTGGCCGAGGGGATCCGCGCGTTGCCCGACCTCGAGGTGGCCTACCAGGCCACCAACATGGTGTTCCTGCGCGTGCCCGAGCGCCACGTCGCCCCGCTGCGCGCCTGGCTCGCCGAGCGCGGGATCCTGGTCGAGCTGCTCTACGCCACCCGCCTGGTGGTCCACCGCGACCTCGACGACGACGCCATCGAACAGGTGCTCGAGGCGCTGGGCGACTACCTGGCACAACAGCGGACATGAGGGCGTTGCGCCGCTTCCCCGCCGCGCTGTGGCTGCCGCTGGTGGTGGTGCTGACGCTGCTGCTCCTGGCGCTGGGCTGGCAGTGGCTGGCCCGGGAGGGAGTGCTGTCCCTGGAGGCGCTGCAGGCGCTGGCCGCCTCGGCCCCCAGCTGGCGCGACGCCCCTTGGGCAGTGCTGGTGGTGATGGCGGTCTACGCCGGTGCCTCGCTGGTGATGTTCCCGCTGAGCCTGCTGGTAGGCGCGACCGGGCTGCTGTTCGGCCCCTGGTGGGGCTTCGGCTACGCCCTGGCAGGCACCCTGGGCGCCTCGCTGGTCACCTGGTGGGTGGGCCGGCGCATCGGCCGCGAGGCTCTGCTGCGCCACGGCGGCAAGCGCCTCAGGGGGCTCTCGCGCTACCTCTCCGGCCGCGGCATCCGCACCATGACCGTCGTCAACCTGCTGCCGCTGGCCCCCTTCACCCTTACCAACATGATGGCCGGCGCCTTTCGTCTGCGCCTGCGCGACTACCTGGTGGGCTCGGCGCTGGGGATCGCCCCCGGGCTCGCCGGGGTCACGCTGCTGGGCAGCCAGCTGGGGGAGCTGGCCACCGCCGAGAGCCGCGGCGAGCTCGCCTGGGGTGCCGGAGGCCTGCTGCTGGCGGTGCTGCTGCTGGTGGCGCTCAAGCGCTGGGCCGATCGTCGCCGGTGGCGCTGATCACTTCGCCGGCCCGCCGGGCCACCAGTCCGGACGCTCCTCCTCCCAGGTGGCGTGGACCAGCTTGCCCAGCACCCGGCCACGATGGCGAAGCATCTGCCACTCCGCCCCCAGGCGGTGTCTCACCCGCTCCCAGCCCCCCTCCTCGGCATGGGTGAAGGGGCCACCGGCGGCGATGGCACGCCGGTAGACGTCGAGGCAGCGCTCGGCGCAGCGGGCCTCGTCGAAGGCCGCCGCGGTCCGCTGCGCCCCCTCTGCCAGGGGCGAGCGCGCCGCGGGCTCGACCAGCGCCGTCAGGGCCTCGGCCATCGCCTCGGCATCGTCGCCCTCCAGCAGGCGACCGTTCTCGCCGTCCCGCACCACCTCGCGCACCCCGGGGGCATCCAGGGCCACCACCGGCAGCCCGGTGGCCATCGCCTCGGCCACCACCATGCCCTGGGTCTCGCTGTGGGAGGCGAAGGCGAAGAGGTCCATGGCGTGGTAGGCATCGATCAGCGCCTGACCCTGCAGCCGCCCGGTGAAGTGCACCCTGGCACCGACCCCGGCCTCCTCGAAGCGCGCCTCCATGGCCGCTTGCGCCTCCCCCTCCCCCACCACCAGGCAGTGGAGGTGCGCGTCGCGTCCCAGCGCCAGGCCGATGGCGCGCGCCAGGAAGTCGAGGTTCTTCTCGAAGGCCAGCCGACCCAGGTGGCCGACCACGCAGGCCTCCTCGGGAATCCCCAGCCGCTCGCGCCAGGCCCGCCCGTCGCCCGCCGCGAAGCGGCGCGTGTCCACGCCGCTCGGCACCACGCTGATCGCCAGGTTGGTCCCGCGCTCGATCAGCAGCCGGCGGATGCTCTCGCTGGGCGCGATCACCTCGTCGCACAGCCGGGTGTACTCGGTGGCCAGCGCCACGGCGAAGCGCTGCATGCGCGGCGAGTCGCCGGGCACGTAGTGGGTGTAGTGCTCGTAGAGGGTGTGGTGGGTGAACACCAGCGGCAGGCCGTAGGTCTCGGCGGTGCGCGCCGCGGTGTCGCCGAGCAGGAAGGGGTGATGAGAGTGCACGATGTCCGGGTCGAAGGCCTCCACCGCCTCGTGGAGCTGACCGGGGATCGGCACCGGCAGCGAGAAGTCGCTGCCGTTGAAGTGCTGCACCGCCGCGACCCGCACCACGTCCTGCTCCGCCTCCGGCTGGCCATCCAGGCGCGGCGCCACCACCAGCACCCGGTGGCCGAGCTCGCGCAGGCTCACCGCCAGGCGCTGCACCGACTCGCTCACCCCGCCGACGATCGGCAGGTAGGTGTTGGTAAACATGATGACGTTCACGGCCGGGGGCTCCGCTGCTCGGGGTGAAGACAGTGTAACCCTCGTCGCCAGCCGTTCACACGACCGCAGGGGCAGGACGATCACACGGCGCACTCCATCGCGGTGCGCCCGCCATAGGGTCCTGGCGCCCTACCGCAAGCGCGGCAGCGCCGAGGCGCACATGTGCGAGGTGAAGTCGGCGCTCGAAGTACACCTCTCGTCGACCGATCGCGGCGCTTCCACCGTTCAGGACATGAGGGTGCGCAACGAGATGAGCCTGCAGCTCAGCCTCTACGCCTACCTGGTCTTGCATGGCCTGCGCTGCCCGCTGGAGCGGCAAACTCGGCAAGGCTGGAGCCTGAGTCGAATGCGCGAGCAGGTGCTCAAGGTTGCCGCCACGCTGAGACTGCTTGCTCGGCGCATCACCGTTCATCACGGGTGCCGCCGCCAACAAGTGCTAGCCGGCGCTGCTAAAAGGGCTGCCGAAGCTGACCGCACTGAGCTGACGCCCGGCGAGACCACCACAGCATCAGAACGCGAGCGACCGGAGCGGCGTCCGGCGATCACGACTGCTTGGATGGCCGAATTTGATTCCAAAAAGATATAAGAAGGCGGGAAGGCCGCGTAATGGCATTTTTCAACGGCCACTCGCGCTGAAGAGGCCGATCCTGAGAAGCGATGCCGCCAGCCAGCACCTTCAGACCGCCCGATCAGCACCCTCGTGAATGAGGCGAGTTCATGTCTGATGCATTACCCAGACTAGCCGAATTGACAAACAATTCACGTCATGGATAGAGTGACTAATGTTAGAGAAAATCAATGCTGAACTCGTATCCTGGCAGTGGCATCATTTTCAACAGTGCCAACTAACAACCAACACCATGCGCCACACCATCTTAAGCGCTGACTATTGGGAGGATCCATTCCCGTGACAACGGCACCCACTCTTTCGGTACGGTCACTGAGCGTGAATTTCGGATCCAATCGCGTAGTTGACAAGCTAAGCTTTGATGTTTTCCCCGGAAAAACCACCGCCATTGTTGGGGAGTCAGGGTCAGGGAAGTCGATGACTTCCTTGGCCATCATGCGATTGGTGGAATACCTCAACGCAACTATCAGCGAAGGGTCCATTCAATTTCGAAGTGAGGAAGGCACCTCTTCTCCTATTGAATTAACAACTCTGTCAGAAAACGACATGCGCAAGGTTCGTGGAAAAGACATTGCGATGATTTTCCAAGAACCAATGACATCATTGAACCCTGTCTATACCATCGGTGATCAAATCGCTGAAGTACTGATGCTTCACGAGAAGCACACCAAGAAATCAGCATATACCGAAGCCCAGAAACTCTTGGAACTGGTTCGCCTCCCGGATGCCGGAGCATTACTTGACCGATATCCTCACCAGCTTTCAGGAGGCATGCGCCAGCGCGTGATGATCGCCATGGCGCTGGCATGCAGGCCCAAAGTGCTGGTTGCTGACGAGCCCACCACGGCACTGGACGTCACGATACAGGCACAGATTCTGACCATCATGCGTGACTTGCAGCAAGAGTTAGGCATGGGCGTGATCTTCATTACCCACGATATGGGCGTGGTCGCCGAAATGGCCGATCAGGTCGTGGTAATGCGCAAAGGTAAAAAAGTAGAAGAAGGTACGGTGGAGAGCATCTTTTCCAAGCCAAGCCATCCATATACCCAAGCGCTGCTTGCCGCTGTGCCAAAACTCGGCAGCATGAAGGGTGAAACGTTTCCGCGCATGGATCCCTTGATCGAAATAGAAGGCGACACGACACGCACCGTCGGTGAGAGTCGACAACAGGACACCGCACGAACAAGTGAGCCACCCGTCGTAGAAATCGAAAACCTGATAACCCGGTTTGAAATACGTAAAGGTTTTTTTGGTGGGGTTAGTCACAGAGTTCACGCTGTGGAGAATGTCAGCTTCAACATTTACCCTGGAGAAACACTTGCGCTGGTAGGAGAATCAGGTTCCGGCAAATCAACCATAGGCAGAACCATACAAAAACTTCAAGAATCTACTAGCGGTGCTATAAGATTTAACGGCAAGAACATCGCCGATATGTCACGTATCGAAAAGATGAAACTCCGACAACAGGTACAATATGTCTTCCAGGACCCCTTTGCATCGCTTGACCCCAGGAAAACTGTAGGTTTTTCCATTGCGGAACCGATCCGCACACACGGACTGCTGAAAGGCAATCAACAGATCAAGGATCGTGTCAATGAATTACTTAAGCGCGTCGGGTTGACTGCCGCGCAGGCAGACCGATATCCGCATGAATTTTCGGGGGGGCAACGCCAGCGTATCTGCATTGCGAGAGCACTGGCGTGCAAACCAAAACTGATCATCGCTGATGAAGCACTTTCTGCTCTGGATGTATCAATCCAAGCTCAAATTATTCATTTGTTGATGGAACTGCAACAAGAAGAAGGCCTCGCCTACCTCTTCATCAGTCACGACATGGCGGTCGTAGAGAAGATGAGTCATCGAGTAGCGGTGCTTCACCTAGGCCAAATCGTGGAAATGGGTGAACGCCAAGCCGTCTTCGACAGCCCACAACACTCTTATACACGCAAGTTACTTAGCGCCGTACCAGTAGCGGACCCAAGCAAGCGACGCACACGAACCCTGCTACAAGGCGACATTCTCAGCCCAATCCGAAAAGTCGGTGATGAGCCGGAACATCTCACACTCATCGAACACGGGCCAGGCCACTTTGTGGCACAAGAACCAGAGAGTTCAGTAAGCTATGCTTCCTGAACTCTACTGTGGTGACACATACTCAACAACCACGTTGAGCTGTGTGGATATTAGACTCAAGCAATGTCTTGAGATGGACAAACCCAGGAGTCGAACATGTTGAAAATAAAGAAGACTGTGTTAGCAAGCCTCATTGCCGGCGCTGCGCTGGGAGTGTCGCTTTCCGCCACCGCGCAAGCGAGCTCGTTAACCTTGTCCTCGCCTCAGGATCCGGGCAGCTGGGATCCCATCGATACGTTTTTGGTGAACTGGGCATCCGTCGCGACCAATATTTTTGATGGATTAACCTACCGGGGCCCTGATCTTGAGCTCGTCCCTGGCCTCGCAACAGACTGGGAAGTGCTGGATGACGGCACGCGCATTCGCTTCACACTGCGTGAAGATGTCACCTTTCACAATGGTGAACCTTTCAATGCCGAAGCGGTGAAATTCACGTTTGATCGTTTGTTAGGTGATGAAGGTGCACAAGGGCCTCAGCGCTCAAATTATACTGCCATTGACAATGTTGAAGTCATAGACGACGTGACTGTCGACTTTCATTTGAATGAACCCGACCCAGTGCTGCTAACCAAGCTCGCAGGTTATGGGGCCATGATCGTGCCTCCGCAGTACATTACTGAACATGGTGATGATCACTTCAACACTAACCCGGTGGGAACGGGTCCATTCCAGGTTGTGGAGTATACACCCAGGGAATCGGTGGAACTTGAGGCCTTCGAAGATCACTGGGCAGGCGCACCAAAGCTAGACGAAGTGACGTATCGCTTTATCACAGAGCCCTCCACTGCGGTGGCAGAACTTCAGGCTGGCCGTGTTGATATCGTCATTCCGCCCACTATCCCCATTGGAATGATTGAAACGATAGAAAACGATGAAGACACACAGGTCATGAGTGTGGCTTCCCCTACCGTCGAAGCCATTCGATTCAATACGCAAAATGGTATTACGGCTGATGAGCGTGTCAGGAAAGCAATGATCATGGCTGTTGATCGACAGGCTATCATCGATGCCATTCTTGCTGGCGAAGGCCAAATGATTGCCAGCTTCCAAAGTGCTCAATCCTTTGGTAATGATCCGGAGATGGAACCGCTGCCGTATGACCCACAGCGTGCTAAGGAGCTGCTCAAGGAGGCAGGGGTAGAACCGGGCGCTAGTGTCCAAATTGATGTGCGAGGCAACGATGCCACCTTTGGCGAGGTAGCCCAGGTAGTGGCGTCTTATCTCCAAGCTGTCGGCATCAATGCCTCCATCCAGCCCTACGAAACCAATGTACTGCTCAACGACATCATTCCGCCAGGTCGCACTGGCGAAATGTTCCAGCAGAAATGGGGTGGCTGGACATTTGACTACGACAACACCGCCTATCTGATGTATCACACCGGCGAGCGTTGGAACCCGTACGACAGTGATGAAGAATTGGATGCAATGCTCGAAGAGCAGCGCAGTATTACGGACCAGGAAAAACGTGAAGACCTCCTGCAGTCGATTGCCCGCTATACGCAAGATAGAGCACTGGAAATGCCGCTCTACAGCATCAATGCCCTCTACGGTGTTCGCGACAGGGTACAAAACTTTGAACCTGCACCCGATAATCGTATTCGCCTGACCAACGTTGATGTAGCAGACGAATAATCGACGTCATGTAGCCGGCCTCATAGCGAGGCCGGGTATGTTTTTTCCCAACAGTCTATATATTTGGGATCAATTGAGAGGTCAAAGTGGCAAAGTTTCTTCTATACCGAATACTGCAAGCCATTTTTGTGGTGATAGCGGTCACGCTGATCGTCTCATTCGCTATTCGGTTGACCGGTGATCCTGCTGTCATGCTGGCACAAGGGGCAGGCAGCATCACCGAAGCGGATCTGGACAGAATTCGCGAAGCGCTGGGATTAAACCAACCATTCATCACACAATACCTTAATTTCTTGAAAGGCATTCTGGTAGGTGACTTTGGGCGAAGCTTCATGGGAGGCACACCGGTCAGTGACCTGATCAGTCGCGCCTTGCCAGCCACCCTCTCGTTGGCATTCGCCTCGCTATTGGTGTCTATCGTCGTCTCAATACCCTTGGGCATCAAAGCGGCCACATCCCGGGGCCGTTGGCCAGATCAAATGATCCGGATTTTTTCGCTAATCGGATTATCATTCCCGAACTTCTGGCTTGCCATCATGCTGGTACTGCTATTTTCCATTACATTTAACCTGCTACCACCGAGCGGTATGGAAGGTTTTGCCAGTTTTATCATGCCGGCTGTCACCATGGGCATTATCCTCACGGCCACCAATGTCCGGCTGGTCCGTACCACGATGCTGGAAACTCTGCGCTCGCAGTACATCATGGTGGCTCGCGCCAAAGGGCTGTCCAACACCAAGGTGTTGTATAAACATGCGCTGCGTAACTGTTCCATCCCGCTGATCACGTACTTTGGCCTTCAGTTTGGCGGCTTGTTGGGTGGCATTGTTGTGGTGGAACGTGTTTTCAATTGGCCCGGATTGGGCACATTAGCATTTGAAGCCGTCTCAGCACGTGACTATCCGGTCTTGCAAGGTGTAATCACAGTCCTTTCCCTGCTGATTATCTCCATCAACTTAGCGGTTGATATTGCGTACGGCCTGGTCGACCCCCGAGTGCGGAAGGATTAAACCATGACAACGGATGCAAAGACCAATAAGCTGCAGCGCTTTAAGAACCTAGAGTTTATACTCGGTATATTGCTGGTAGGTAGCATAGGCCTCGCCGTCATATTTTCTGGTTGGCTTTTCCCTGGTGGCTCCGAGCTTAATCTCGCCTATCGGTTAACCCCTCCGCTCGCTGAGCCAGCCTTTCCGCTTGGAACGGATCCACTAGGTCGTGACATCCTCACCCGTGTCATTATCGGTGGTGAGATTTCATTGAAGGTAGGCGTCTATTCGGCACTCGGCGCTGTCATTGTCGGCATTATCATGGGACTAGTATCAGGCTACTATGGTGGGTTTATTGACGTCATCGTCATGAGGTTTGCTGATGTACAGCTTGCCTTGCCGTTCATCTTGCTTGCCATCACTTTCATTGCGGTGATTGGTGGTGGCCTGACTAACATGATCATTCTTCTTATCATCTCGCAGTGGGTACAGTATGCCCGCCTGGTTAGGGGCTCAGTACTGTCATTACGAGACCGTGAGTTCATCTTGTCAGCCAAGGCGATAGGTGTGAATGATGTCAGAATCCTTTTCCAACATCTGCTACCCAACTTGATTGGTCCGGTAATCGTTTTAATGACGCTCAATGTGGCTAACAACATTCTTCTCGAAAGCAGCCTGACATTCCTGGGACTGGGGGTTGATCCCGTAATTCCCAGCTGGGGCGGCATGCTGGCAGAGGGCCGAACCTATCTTCAAACCGCATGGTGGGTCAGCGTATTTCCAGGTCTCGCCATTCTCTTCACGGTACTGGGGTTAAACCTTCTCGGCGACTGGCTACGGGATGCCCTTGATCCAACTGGACGGACTTCATTATGACCACATTCCTGCAAAATACGGCGTCTACGCTCTTGGAACGCGACTTCCCTCGGACGACACGTTCGCTGGTTGACGAGTACGCAACGGGTGAATACGAGGGTTACAGCCTAGATGCATGGGTATTCGATGACCGCCAGGAGCGTCAATGGGCAGAAAACACGCTGAAGAAGGCCGGCCTAAAGGCTCATGTACGCAGTGCATATAAACCCTTGGTGCATTTCTTCATTGAAGAGTTTACCTGGAACGACTTATCCAGTCTGACCATTGAATATCCTACCCTCGACAACGCACCACAGCGCTTCTTGTTGGAAGCGTATCCACTCTCGGCGATGTTACCTGATGGCGTCACGCTTCATTGGATAGCGATTGAGACCTCCACCCCGTACTACCGTGTGAAAGCAACGAGAGCGTCGGGAACCGACGATATCCATGTCGTCGCCGCACCTAATCGCCACCACACCGATCACGTGGGTCAGGCTCAGTGCTCACCCTGCGGCTGGCTGCAGCTAACCTCACCTGATGGCACTGTAGAACAACGTGAAGTACTGACAGATTATGAAGCGCTGTTTCAAAGTGCAATTCGTGTGATATCGCAGCACCCTTGGGGGGCTCATGCGCCTTACTTTGACACGCTGAAGTTCACTGTACACCTCCCCTGTCATGATCAACGTCTCAATTGGGGTGATGAGCATATCAGCCTTGCCGAGGCCCTCCACGAGGACCTTTACTTTTCCGTCCTTGAATACTTTCAGCACTACGCCGGGCTGCCGCTGGGAGACCGCTCCATTCAACCGGGCCAGATTGTCCCTGAGGTACTGACAAAAGGTAGTGCCCCCTACCTGGGGATTACCCTAGAGCCTCTAACACTTGCTGATCCCTCGCGCGAGCGCGTATCGCTTGATACGGCACAAAGTGCTCTCGGTGTTGAACAACTGACGGAGATACTTGATGCGCTGGGAGGCCAACCGCTAGAGGCCCAAACCCGTGCCGGTCGCCGCGTAAACGCGCGGTATATTGAGGGAAGTGATCGTCCCGTCATCATCAGTGCCGGGCAACATGCCAATGAGCCGTCTGGCATCGTTGGGGCGTTGCGGGCCGGAACCGCCCTATCGCAACGTCCCGGTGCGCATTTCGTGCTCTCTCCCTTGGAGAACCCGGATGGCTATGCCTTGCAAGGCCACCTGGTGGCATCACAGCCCCGCCACATGCACCATGCGGCGCGCTACACCGCTTTCGGTAACGATTTACAGAACCAACCACTGGGTGAGCCCTTCGAGCTGGCGATTCGCGAGCAAGCCGTTGCGACGTCCGGCCCAGCTCTCCACGTCAACCTGCATGGCTACCCTGCGCATGAATGGACTCGCCCCTTGACTGGCTATGTGCCACGGGGGTTTGACATGTGGACGATTCCCAAGGGTTTTTTTCTGATTGTGCGCCATCGGGCAGGTATGCAAAACGCAGCGGAACAGTTGATTGAGGCCGTCACACGTTCACTTTCCAAGGTACCCGGTCTCGTCGACTTCAATGCGACACAGGTGGCGCACTTCGAAGCCCATGCCGGGTCACTGACATTTCCCATGCGACATGGATTCCCCTACCTGCTAGCCGAGGACGACGACCAGCTCACGCCCTTAATGCTCATCACCGAGTACCCCGATGAAACACTGAGCGGCCACGCCTTCGTTCAAGCGCATACTGCACAGATGGAAACTGTGCTCAGTGCCTACACGGCCTATCAGGATTTGCGATTTGAGTAGCGCGATACCATGAAACGGCTCTCGGGGTGTTGTAGCACCCCGAGGACTCGGCAACGGATGGAGATGGCGTTATTCGAGCGATACACGCTTACGTATGTTGAGCTCCAACTGACGCTCATATAATCCTTTCGCTGTCAGCGTCCCCAGCACCAGGGCGCCGCCCAACAGCGCCACGGCACTGGGCTGCTCACCCAGGATGCCCCAGGCCCACAGCGTGCCCATCACCACCTCGTGCAACAGCAGCAGGCCCACCTCGGCCGCCGGCAAGTAGAGCGGCCCGCGCTGCAGCAGGGTGACACCGACCGGCACGATGAACAGGCACAGCAGCAGGACATAGGCGCCGCTTTGCAGGCCGGGCAGAGGTAGCTGCCCTCTGCCAATCAGCAGCACCAGCGCCGCCCCGCTGCCGACGATCAGGCCGTTGAACACCAGCATGGGGCTCATGTCGATCCCCGGTCGGCGTCGGCACAGCGTGAAGTTGAGCGCCAGTGTCGTCGCGGCTATCAGGGCGAAGCCGTTGCCAAGCCAGCTTCCCGCGCCGGCATCATCGATCACGATCATGCCGATACCCAGCATGCAGGCACCGATCGCCAGCCAGGTGCGCCGCGGCAACCGCTCGTCGAGGATGAGGCGCGAGAGCAGCGCCGCGATCAGGGGCGCGGCGGCAAGGATCATCAGGACATTGCCGGCCTTGGTGTACTGGTTGCCCAGCACGAAGCCGCAGGTGGTCAGGCTGAACAGCAGGGCCACGGCGATGCCGGTGCCGCCGCATCGGCGATAGATGCCCAGGGTGCCGCGCCCATGACGGGCCAGGGTAATCAGGAAGAAGCCCAGCCCGGAGAGAAAGCCTCGCCACATCAGGATCTCGGCATCGGGCAGCGCGGCAAGCTTGATCAGCAAGGCATCGGGGGACATGACAAGGGCTCCGCCACCGGTCAGGAGCAGGCCCTGCTGCCGGTGGGAGAGCCCCGATGAAGCCCCTGGCGCCATCAGCAGCGGGTATCGGCCAGCACGCCGATCACCTCGGGCACCAGCAGGTCCTGTGGCTCGACGCCACGATACAGCCCCTCCACCGCCAGGGCGACGTCACGCCGCGCCCCCAGCGCTTCCGTCATCGCGTGGTAGTAGCCCAGGTCCTTGGTGGCATTGGCCACGCTGAACCGGAACCCGGAGGCGTCACCGCTCTCGATGAAGGGACGCAGGCGCTCGAATACCACGCCGCCGCCCCCGCCCTTGCCCAGCACCTCGAGCAGCGCGGCATCGTCGATGCCTGCCTGGCGAGAGGCCGCGGTCGCCTCGGCGAGTACCGCCGAGAAGCCCAGGGAGACGAAGTTGTGCAGCAGCTTCAGGGTATGACCGGCGCTGACCTCGCCGGCATGGGCGATGTTCTCGGCGAAGGTCTCGAGCAGTGGCCGGGTGGCGGTGAACAGCGCCTCCGGGGCCCCGACGATCAGGTTCAGCCTTCCCTCCTCGGCCTCCTTAGGCGTCCGAGTCATGGCGGCATCCATGAAGCGGCCCCCCGCCTCGGCGATGCGCTCGGCAATGGCCCGGGTGGCACTCGGGATGGCCGTCGAACAGTCGATGACCAGGGCGCCTTCTCGCAATCCCTCTGACACGCCATCGGTATCGAAGAGCACGCTCTCCACCTGGGGGGTGCCCGTCACGCAGAGAATGACCACCTCCGAGCGCTCGGCCACCTCGCGCGGCGTGGCCGCCAACGTGCCACCGGCCGACAGCAGGTCGTCCAGCGGCTGATTGCCGGGGTGATCCAGAATGACCAGGGGATAGCCGGCCTTCAGGATATTGCGGGCGATACCGTGCCCCATCAGGCCCGCCCCGATCAGGCCTATGCGCTGACGATTCTCCATGCGTTTCTCCTCTCCTGTCCGTGGCCTCAGCCGTGGTGCAATGCCACCGTCTTGATTCGTGTGTAACTGCGCAGACCCTCGAACCCCTTTTCGCGACCATGGCCGGAACGGCCCACGCCGCCGAAGGGCAGCTCGATGCCGCCGGCGGCCCCATAATTGTTGACGAATACCTGGCCGCTGCGGATCCCCTTCGCCAGTCGCAGCTGACGGCCACCATCGCGTGTCCAGATGCCGGCACACAGACCGAAGTCCGTTGCATTGGCAAGCGAGAGCGCCTCTGCCTCGTCATCGAAGACCTGGACCGCCAGCACCGGGCCGAAGAGCTCCTCGCGTAGCACCTCGTGGCCTGCGGGGATATCGGTCAACACCCTAGGGGCCACGAAGTGCCCCCCTGCCGGCGCCCCCTCTGCGATCCGGCCCTGGGCCAGGGAGCGGATGCCATCACGGGCCGCCGCCTCCAGCCGTGCCTCCAGCTTGGCCTTCTGCCGGGCGTTGATCAGCGGACCACAGTCGGCGTCGGCCTCCCCCACGTCACAACGCAGCGCCGAGAAGCGTTCGGCAAGCCGTTCCAGCACCCGGTCGGCGATCGACCGCTGCACCAGCAGGCGGCTTCCGGCCGAGCACGTCTGACCAGCATTCTGGATGATGCCACGCACCAGGAAGGGCAGCGCGGCGTCGAGGTCAACATCTGCGAACACCAGCTGGGGCGACTTGCCCCCCAGCTCCATGGTCACCGGCACATGATGCTCGGCGGCCGCCTGGGTCACCAGGGTGCCCGTCTCCGGTGACCCGGTAAACGACAGGTGGTCAACCTCCGGATGCGCCGACAGCGCGGCGCCCGCCTCGTGTCCCAGGCCGGGCACGAGGTTGAGCGCGCCGGGTGGCAGCCCTTGCTCCACCGCCAGCTCCGCCAGTCGCAGCACGCTGAGGCAGGCATCCTCCGCCGGCTTGAGCACCACGGTGTTACCCGCCGCCAGGGCCGCCGCCACGCAGCGCCCGAAGATCTGGGCAGGGTAATTCCAGGGGATGATCTGCGCACAGACCCCATAGGGTTCACGCAGGGTCATGACCGCGAAGTCATTCTCGAACGGGATGGTCTCGCCATGCAGCTTGTCGGCGGCACCGCCGTAGAACCGGAAGTAGCGCGCGCAGGCGGTGATATCCCCCCGCGCCTGGGTCATCGGCTTTCCGGTGTCGGCACACTCGAGACGGGCCAGGCGTTCATGATCCGCCTCGATGGCGGCGGCGAACCCCAGCAACCATTCGCTGCGGCGCCGTGCCGTCCAGGACGCCCACTCGCCCAGTTCACCGCTGAAGGCCTGGCGCGCCGCCTGAACGGCCGCCCCCACCTCAGCGGCCTGGCAGCGTGCTATCCGTGTGATGACCTCGCCGTAGGACGGCGTCTCCACCTCCAGGGTATGCGGCGTGGTGACCCACTCCCCACCGATCAACGCCTGCGGGCGGGGGTACTCGAGCGGTTCCGTCATCTGTCACTCCTTGTTGTTGTCGACGATATCAATAGAGCAGATCCACCAGCCCCAGGGAGATCCAGGGCATGTAGGTGATGGCCAGCAGACAGGCCAGCACCACCAGCACAAACCTCACCAGCCAGGGCAGCAGCTGGTCGATAGAGAGCTTGGCCACCGCGCAGGCGGCGAACAGGTTCACGCCCAACGGCGGGGTGAACATGCCGAGCGCCAGGTTGACCACCACGATCAGCCCGAAGTGGACCGGGTCGATCCCGTACTGCATCGCGATCGGGGTGAAGATGGGCGCGAGCACCAGGATGGCGGCGGAGGTCTCGATGAACATGCCGATCACCAGCAGCATGACGTTGACCGCCAGCAGGAAGGTCCAGGGGCTCTCGAAGACCTGGGTGACCCACCCCGCCACCTGGGTCGGCAACCCCGAACGGCTGATCAGGAAGCTGAACAGCGCCGCGGCCGAGATGATCAGCATCACCGCCGCGGTGGAGATCACGCTCTCCTTGAGGATGGGCACCAGCTCCGCCCAGCTGAGCTCGCGGTAGACCAGCCCGCCCACCACCAGGGCGTAGACCACGGCGACGGCGGACGCCTCGGTGGGGGTGAACACCCCGCCGTAGATCCCTCCGATCACCACCACCGGCATCAGCATCGCGGCCCAGGCTCGCTTGAACGCGGTCGGGAAGGCCTCCCGGTCCTCCCGATCCTTGAGGCCGTAGCCCCGGACCTTGCAGAACAGGTAGAGGAACAGCAGCAACGCGCCCCCGATCAGCAGCCCGGGACCAATACCCGCGATGAACAGCTTGCCGATCGAGGTATCGGTGCTGACGCCGTAGAGGATCAGCGGGATCGACGGGGGAATCAGCACCCCAAGCTCGGCCGAGGAGGCCTGGATCGAGGCCGCCAGCGGCCGAGGGTAGTCATGCTTGACCATCGCCGGGATCAGGATGGAGCCGATGGCGAAGGTCGTCGCCACGCTGGATCCCGACACCGCGGCAAACATCATGCAGGTGAGCACGCAGGTCATGGCCAACCCGCCCTGCAGGCCACCGACGATGGACTTGGCCAGATCGACCAGGCGCCGCGAGATGCCCCCCGCCGCCATCAGGTTACCGGCCAGGATGAAGAACGGGATCGCCATCAGCGGGAAGTGGTCGATGCCGACAAACATCTGCTGGGGGACCAGCAGCAGGGGCAGGCGCGAGAAGAACTCGATGCCGATGATCGAGGCCAGCACGATCGAGACGGCAATCGGCACGCCCAGGGCAAACAGGATGATCAGCGACAGGCCGATGGCAGCATTCATGGGGTATCACTCCTCTCTGCCACGATGGGCGTTTCCTGCAGGGTGTCTTCGGTCACCGGGCCGATCTGGTCGATGCCCAGTGCCTGGGCAACGAGGCGGGCCAGCACGGCGATCAAGGCGAACGCAGAGCCCACCGGCATGGCGGCATAGGCCCAGGCGATGGAGATCTCGAGGCCGGAGAGCATCTGGTTGCGCACGCGCAGCATCATGGCGATGCCGAACACGATCAGCACCACCAGCACGATGGCACAGCACAGCGCGATGAAAGCCTCGAGCCAGATCAGCCTGCGACGGGGAAGCAGGCGATAGATGACCTCCACCGACATCATGAAACCACCACGAAACCCGGCGGCCGCGCCGAGGAAGACGCACCAGATCATGGTCGAACGCGAGATCACCTCGGACCAGGTCGACGGCGCGTCGAACACGAAGCGGGTCAGCACCTGGTAGAAGCCCAGGCTGACGGAGATGATCAGCATCACGATTGCGCCGAGCAGCGCCAGACGTGTCGTCTGCTGCTCGAGGCGCAGAAAGAGTCGCAGCATTACGGCCACCTTTCGCTATGGGGCTCCCGGCCCTGAATGGGCCGGGCTATCGTCATGGCGGGTCAGCAGTCGCTGGCACGAATGCGGTCCAGCATCTCGCTGCCGTACTGCTCGGTGTAGATCTCGTAGGCCGGCTGTACCGCTTCCTGGAAGGGAGCCTTGTCGATCTCCGTCTCGACGCTCATACCGTTCTCGCGCAGCAGCGCAATACCTTCACGCTCGAGGCGCGAGACCTCTTCACGCGTCGCCTCCGCGGCAGCCCGGGATGCCTCGACGAACCAGCCACGCTCCTCGTCGGAGAGGCCGTCGAGCAGGATCGGCGAGCCCAGCACGGCGGCCGGCGAGTAGACGTGACCGGTCAGTGACAGGTGGTCCTGTACCTCCCAGAACTTGGTGGCCACGATGACGGTGATCGGGTTCTCCTGGCCGTCCACGGTACCCTGCTGAAGTGCGGTGAACACCTCCGGGAACGCCATGGGCGTCGGATGCACGCCCATCTGCTCGAAGGCCGCCATATGCACCTTATTCTCCATGGTGCGCACCTTGAGGCCTTCGGCATCCGACGGCGTCTTGACGGAGCGCTGGCTGTTGGTCATGTGGCGGAAACCGTTTTCCGACCAGGCCAGCCCCACGATGTCGTGATCGCTCATCTTGTCGAGCAGTTCCTGGCCGATCTCGCTGTCCAGCACACAGCGTGCCTGGTCGTAGTCCTCGAACAGGAACGGCAGGTCGAGAACGTAGGTTTCCGGCACGAAGTTGCCGAGCGGCCCGGTGGAGGTGATCACGACATCCACCGTACCGATCTGCAGCCCCTCGATCATCGCGCGCTCGCCGCCCAGCGCCCCGGCGGTATGCTCGACTACCTCGAACTCGCCATCACTCAGGCGCTCGAGGGTCTCCTTGAAGGCATCGGCACCCACGGAGTAGTGGGAGCTGTCCGACAGGGCGTGCCCCAGGTTGACGGTCTGCGCCGCCTGGGCATGCAGGGCCAGAAAGGCCAGGCTGGCACCGGTGATGGCGGTGGTAAGCGTCTTGCGTGCAAAGTGAGCTGTCATTGTTATCACCTCGGTTGGGTTGGACACGCTTGAGTGACCCCGGGGGTCAGTGGCGCTCTTCCTGAAACGCCTGGAGGATGTCGCGAAAGTCCCTGTCGCGCGCGAAGCCCAGCGCAGCGGCGCGCCGGGTATGGAATCGGGTGGGCCAGCCGCCCACGATGGTCTGGATCTGCGTATCCGGCTCGTGGCGAATCCGCTCGACCGCCTGCGGGCCAGCCACCTCCCCCAGGGTTTCGATCATCTCGGCGACGCTGACGGTGATACCGGGCAGCATGAAGGCGCGAAACGGGCCGAGCGCCTCGCCGTCGATCTCGGCGCCGTGCACCAGGGCATCGACGACCTTGCCGGGCGACATGACGAAGAGCTCGAGCTCCGTAGGTACCGGGCAGATGGCCTCTTCTCCGCTCAAGGGCTCGCGCATGATGCTGGAGGCGAAGCTTGAGGCGGCGGCATTGGGCCGGCCGGGACGGATCACGATGGTCGGCAGCCGCAACACCAGGCCATCGACCAGGCCACGCCGGCTGTAGTCGTTGATCAACAGCTCGCAGATGGCCTTCTGTGCGCCATAGGAGTTCTGGGGATGGAGCGCCGTCATGTCGTCGAGCGTCTCCGGCAGCTCGCCGCCGTAGGCCGCGACGGAGCTCGCCATGATCAGGCGTGTTGCCGCCAGATCACGCTGTCGGCACCCCTCGAGCAGGGCCCGGGTGGCGTCCAGGTTGACGGCAAGGCCAAGGTCGAGATCGGCCTCGGCCGCCGAGCTGACCACCGCCGCCAGGTGGTAGATCACGTCCGGTCGCGCGTCGAGCATCGCGTCGAAGGCCCCGTCCGCGGTGATGTCGCACGCCTGGGTAACCACCTCGACACCCGACCCGCCGGGCGCCTCGGCCTCCACCTGGTCGAGCAGCGTAAGCCTCGTGATGGCGTGCCCGCGCAGCTCTCCGCGATCGAGTAGCCGTTGGATCAGGCGTTGTCCGAGAAAGCCGGCGGCGCCGGTAACCGCGATATGCATGGCCTTTGCGTCCTCTGATGGTAGTGGTAGTAGTCGTGGTAATGCGGGTAGGAACCGATGACCGGAACATGTCCGTGGGCCTTGTGTCAGCCCGACCTCAGCCCGAAGGCCTCGCCCCACGCCAGCCCCGATCGGGTAGCGGCGGCGGGCCGGTACTCGCAGCCGATCCAGCCCTCATAGCCCAGCGCCTCCAGGCGCTCGAAGAGGGCGGGATAGTGCACCTCCCCACGGTCCGGCTCATGGCGCTCCGGCACACCGGCGATCTGGACATGGCCGATGTCACCGAACTGGCGCTCGAGGTGGCGTGTCAGGTCCCCGTCCATGACCTGGCAGTGATAGAGGTCGAACTGCAGGCGCAGGTTGGGCTCTCCCACCGCCTCCAGCACCGCCATCGCCTGGGCCTGGCGCGACAGGAAGAACCCCGGCATGTCGCGCGTGTTGATCGGCTCGATCAACACCTCGCGCCCGAGGCGGGCCGCCTCGCGGGCGGCAAAGCGCAGATTCTCGATATAGGTGGCCTGGTGCGCCTGGCGGGTCGGCGCGTCCGCGCCTTCCGGGAGCAGGCCCGCCATCGCATGCACCCGAGGACAGTCGAGGGCTTCGGCATAACGCAGTGCCTCTACCACCGAGTCGCGAAACTCGGCCTCGCGACCGGGCAGGCTGGCCAGGCCACGCTCCCCGGCCTCCCAGTCGCCCGGCGGCAGGTTGAACAGCACCTGCTGCAAATGGTTCGCCTGAAGGGCATCCCGCAGGGTGTCGGGGGAGTAGGCATAGGGGAAGAGGTACTCCACGCCACGAAACCCGGCCTCGGATGCGGCAGCGAAGCGCTCCAGGAAATCATGTTCGGTGAACAGCATGCTCAGGTTGGCCGCCAGGCGAATCATCTCGGTCTCCTCAATCGCGGGGAAAACGGGCTTCCAGCTCGGCCACCTGCTCGGGCGTCAAGGCACGAGGGTTGCGGCCTTGCAGCAGCAGGAAGAGCTTGGCGGTCTCCTCGAGCTCCTCGGTGGCATAGACGGCCGCCTCGAGGCTCTTGCCCGCCACGACGGGTCCGTGGTTGGCCAGCAGCACGGCGCTATGCTTGCCGGCCAGGCCGCGCACCGCATCACCCAGCGTGGGGTCGCCGGGCACGTGATAGGGCACCAGCGGCAGCCGGCCCACGCGCATCACGTAGTAGGCGGTCAGCGGGGGGATGCAGTCGCAGGGATCGATATCGGGCAGGCACGACACCGCCACCGAGTGCGTCGAGTGCAGGTGCACGATCGCCCCGGACTGGGGGCGCTCGGCATACATGGCCATGTGCAGGAAGTGCTCCTTGGTGGGCTTATCGCCATCCAGCCACTCCCCTTGGCGGTCCAGCCGCGAGAGCGTGGCGGGGTCCAGACGCCCCAGGCAGGCATTGGTGGGCGTCATCAGCCAGCCGCCGTCCTCGGTGCGCACGCTGATATTGCCGCTCGAGCCCATGGTGAGCCCGCGGTCGAACAGCGATTGCCCCAGGGTGGCGATCCGTTCGCGCAGCCGGGTCTCGTGATCACGGCTCATGGGCTGCCCTCCCCGCCGGTCATCTCTTCCAGCACCTCGAAGGCACGGGTGAAGAAGTCTTCCCCCCCGAAATTACCGGACTTCAGCGCCAGGGAGAGCGGCGCCTCGCGGCCCGGCACGGGCGCCTGGGTCCAAGGCACCCCCGGATCGATCTGCCCACCGATGCGCAGCTGACGCACCCCCAGCGCCGACACCACCGCGCCGGAGGTCTCGCCACCGGCGACCACCAGCCGGCCGACGCCCTCCTCTACCAGGCGGCTGGCGAGCTGCCCCATGGCGTGTTCCACCAGCTCGCCCGCTCTCGCGACCCCCAGCGCCGCCTGCGCCGCCGTGACGCGCTCGGGATCGGCAGAGGCATACACCAGCACGGGGCCACCCGATGCCAGGCGCTCGCGGGCGAAGGCCAGCGCCTCGGCCAGGTGCGCGTCTCCCTCCGCCAGTGCCAGCGGATCCAGGGAGATACCAGGATGCTGTTTCAGGAAGTGCGCCACCTGGGAGAGGGTGGCGCGGGAGCAGCTTCCCGAGATTACCAGGGCACGGCCCGACGCCCTGGCCAGTCGCCCCGGGTCGGCAACCGGCTCGAGCCAACCACGCCGGCGATACTGCTCCGGCAGTGCCTGGCCGAGCCCGGAGCCACCAGTGACCAGCGGGGTGTCCACCAGCGCTGCGGCGAGCACATCGAGATCACCGTCGTCGAGGGTGTCGCAGATCACGTGACGGACCCGTTGCTCTCTCAGGGCATCCAGATGGCGGCGCGTGGCGCTAGCCCCCTGCGACAGGACCTGGCGTGACACAAGGCCGACCGGATGGGGCGTCTGATGCCCGAGGAAGCGCACCAGGTCCGCATCCGTCATGGGATTGAGTGGGTGGTGTTCCATGCCGCTCTCGTTGAGCAGCCGGTCACCGACAAAGAGGTGGCCCTGGTAGACGGTGCGGCCGTTGACGGGAAAGGCGGGTACCATGACGGTCTGGTCACTCGCCAGCCGCTCCAGCAAGGCATCGGCGACGGGGCCGATGTTGCCGGCCTGCGTGGAATCGAATGTCGAGCAGTACTTGAAGAAGATCTGGCGGGCGCCATGCGCCTGCAGCCACTCCAGCGCGGACAGAGACTCCGCCACCGCCTCCTCGGCCGGCGTGGAGCGTGACTTCAGGGCAACCACCACGGCATCGACCTCGGACGGCTCGACGGAGGCATCGGGAACGCCCAGTACCTGCACGCAACGCATGCCGGCCCTCACCAGATTGTTGGCCAGGTCGGTCGCGCCGGTGAAGTCGTCGGCGATGGCGCCAAGCAGCAGTGTCATGGTCAGGCCCCCTGCGGATCATTGGCAGCGGCGGGCAGGTCGATCCCCGAAAGGCGCTGGTAGACCTTGATCACCGCGGCATCGTCCTCGCGCCCGAAACCGGCGCCCCTGGCCGCCGTGAACTGCTGAAGCGCGCTGGACGCCACCGGTGTGGGCAGCGCCAGGTCCCGCCCGGTCTCGTGCACCAGGTTGAGATCCTTGACGAAGATGTCGACGGCCGAGAGCGGCGTGTAGTCCCCCTTGAGGATGTGAGGGACCCGATTCTCGAACATCCAGGAGTTGCCCGCCGAGTGGGTGATGACCTCGTACACCGTCTCGGGATCGAGCCCGAGGCGGATGCCAAGCGCCATCGCCTCCGCGGCGGTGGCGATATGGACCCCGGCGAGCAACTGGTTGACCAGCTTCATGCTGGAGCCGACACCCGCGCTTTCGCCCAGGCGGTAGACGGTGGTGGCCATGGCCTCCAGAACGGGTTCGGCCTTCTCGAAGGCGCCATGGTCACCGGAGGCCATCACCGACAGCTCACCGCTGCGTGCCTTGGCGGCGCCACCGCTGACGGGAGCATCCAGCATCGACAGCCCCAGGCCTCCCAAGCGCGCCCCCAGTTCACGGGCGAAGGCGGGGGCAACGGTGGCGCACTGGATCACCAGGCTCCCCGGCGCCAGGTGCCACGCCACTCCCTGCTCACCGAACAGCACCGACTCGACCTGGTGAGCATTGACCACCAGCACCACCACGACATGGCATTCGGCCAGACGAGAGGGCAGCGCAACGCTGCGCCCACCACCGGCGGCGAAGGCCTGACGGGCCTGTTCGGTGATGTCGCAGCCCACGACATCGAGGCCGCGCTCATGAAGCGCCAGTGCGGTGCCTTTGCCCATGGCACCCAGGCCGATCACGCCGATTTTCAGGCCATGCTTTAGTTGGCTCACCTGGCTCCCCCGTCGTGGTGTTATTGCTTGTTTTAGGGTTCAGCTGGTAGCGCTAACATGTTAGCGCTAACATCTTTGTAGAGGATCGCTCCTCACCCAGCAAGCGCCACGACAGGGAGTGCGACCAATGTCTAAACAATCGCCTCGACCACGTCACCGCAAGGGGTCGGATCAGCCCACCCTGGCTCAGGTCGCTGACATGGCCGGGGTCTCCTCGATCACGGCATCCCGGGCATTGAATGCCCCGGAGCGGGTCAATGACGCGACGCGTCAGCGTGTGCTGGATGCCATGGATCGCCTGGGCTATGTCCCCAACCTCGTGGCGGGTAGCCTCGCCTCCTCGCGTTCACGCTTCATCGCCGTCATCGTGCCATCGCTGGTCAACACGGTGTTCATCGAGGTGATCAAGGGCTTGCAGTCCACCTTCGAGGCGGCGGGCTACCAGATCCTGCTGGGTAACACGGATTACGATATCGAGCGCGAGCACCGACTGGTCAGGACCTTCCTGGGCTGGTCCTGCTCTGCACTGGTCACCGCCGGGCTTCGCCATACCGATGCCTGCCGCAAGCTCCTGAAAGACTGCGACCGCCCGGTGATGGAGGTGATGGAGCTGGGCGAGGCCCTTGACCTCAACGTGGGGTTCGACCATAGGGAGGCAGGACGCGCCATGGCGCGCCACCTGGTCGACAAGGGGTATCGGCGCCCGCTCTTCGTGGGTGCCAGGCTAGAAGACGACTATCGGGCACAGATGCGCTATCACGGCCATGCCGAGATCTTGGAGGCGGCCGGCATTCGCCCAAGGGTGCTGGAGCTCGACCGGCTGGGCAGCCTGGAAGCGGGAGCCACCGGTCTCGAGCGGGCAAGGCGCGAGGCCCCCGAGGCCGATGCGATCCATTTTGCCAACGACGACCTCGCCAGCGGCGCCCTCCTCCACGCCCTGCGGCTCGGTATAGGGGTGCCGGATGACGTGGCGATCGCGGGCTTCAATGGCCTCCCGCTCGGGCAGTTCATTACCCCGCGCCTGACCACCATCCAGTCACCCCGGGATACCATCGGCCGACTGGCGGCGCAGGAACTCCTCAAGCGTCTGGAAGGCAAGCGTGTCACCCGTCGTCAGCATGATGTCGGGTTCGAGCTGGTGGAGGGAGACAGTACCTGAGAGTTGACGCAGCCGATCCCGCCATGGGGGATCGGCTGTGCCACACTCACTTATCAGTCATCATCGACCTGGTGGCCGATAACGCCGCCAACCACGGCACCGCCGATGGTACCGGCCGTGCTGCCGCCCGTCAGGATCGAGCCACCGACGGCACCGGCACCCGCACCGAGGGCAGTGTTCCTGTCCTGCGTCGACATCCCGGAGCACGCCGCGAGGCCCAGCATAAGGGATACCGCCAATGCACCAAGCGTCAATCTTTGCGTCCTGTTCATCATCCACCTCCATAAGTACCCGTCGCACGCCGCGACATCGTGGCCGAAAGCCAAGTGATACAACGCCCTGTGCACTACCATTCGTGTCCTAGCGACTCTACTTTGTGGCTGAAGTTCCCATCTTGCAAATTGGTTCCTCATATCGCCCCGTGGCTGACGCATGATCTCGAGGGAGCCCTGTGAAAGGTCCAGCTCACCCCACCCGCCTCGGCAGCTCTCGACGAAGCAGGTCCACGAAAGCACGAATCCGTGCAGGGACATGGCGCCGCTGGCGATAGACCGCATGGAAGTCGGCGCGCACGCCCTGCCACTCGGGCAGCAACTCCACCAACCGCCCGGCCGCCAGGTGCGACTGGACATCCCACCGTGACCGCAGGATGACCCCGTGGCCATCCAGCGCCAGCCGTACGATCACCTCGCCGTCGTTGCTGGCCAGCGGCCCCGAGACCTTGACCGCCTGCTCCTGGCCGCCGCCGTCGCGGCGTCGGAAGCGCCACAGCGCGAAGTCACTGTCGTTCTCGCGCAACACCAGGCAGGGGTGCCCCGACAGGTCCGCCGGCTCCGCCAGGCGGGGCATTCGCTCGGCATAGGTGGGCGCCGCACACAGGATCCGCCGGTTGTCGAGGACGCGCTGGGCGACGAGGCGCGAATCGGGGAGGGCACCGACCCGGATACTGATGTCCACGCCCTGCTCACCCGGCGTCATGGGGAAGTTGGTGAGCTCGAGGGTGCCCTCCACGCCCGGGTGGCTGGCGCAGAAACAGGAGAGAAGCGGCGCCACGTGGCGCCGTCCGAAGCCGAAGGTGGCATTGATCTTGAGCGGTCCACACAGCTCGGAGCGCTGGGCGCCGAGCGCCTCCTCCAGCTCGGCCAGCTCGTCGAGGATCGCCCCGCCATCGGCCAGGTAGCGCTCCCCTTCCGCCGTCAGGGTCAGGCGCCGCGTGGTACGACTGGCCAGGCTGACCCCCAGGCGCGACTCGAGCTGCTTCAGGCGCTTGCTGACCGCCGACAGGGAGAGCCCCAGGTCGCGGGCGGTCGCCGTCAGGCTGCCGGCACGCGCCAGGCGCTGGAAGAAGGCGAGGTCATCTAGCGGCGCCATGGAACTCTCCACTCAGGGTCAACAATGCCTTGCATCCTAGCCTGATTATCTCTTGGCTGTCAGGGGCTAGAGTAGGCACATTTCCGGCACAGAGAATAAGGAGAAGGATACATGGCACAGCGTATCGCAGTGATCCCCGGCGACGGCATCGGCAAGGAGGTGATGCCCGAGGGCGTGCGCGCCCTGAAGGCCGCCGCCGAGCGCTTCGGCATCGAGATCGAGCTTACCTCCTTCGACTTCGCCAGCTGCGACTACTACGCCGAGCACGGCCAGATGATGCCCGATGACTGGTTCGAGCAATTGAAGGACTTCGATGCGCTGTTCTACGGCGCCATCGGCTGGCCGGAGACCGTTCCCGACCACGTCTCGCTGTGGGGCTCGCTGCTGCAGTTTCGCCGCCAGTTTGATCAGTACATCAACCTGCGCCCCTGCCGGCTGCTGCCCGGCGTCAAGAGCCCGCTGGCCGGCCGCCAGCCCGGCGATATCGACTTCTATGTGGTACGCGAGAATACCGAGGGCGAGTACTCCAGCGTCGGCGGCAAGATGTTCGAGGGCACCGAGCGCGAGGTGGTGATCCAGGAGACGGTGATGACCCGCCACGGCACCGACCGGGTGCTGCGATTCGCCTATGAGCTGGCCCAGTCACGCCCAAGGAAGAAGCTCACCTCGGCCACCAAGTCCAACGGCATCGCCATCACCATGCCCTGGTGGGACGAGCGCGTGAAGGCGATGGGGGCGAACTATCCGGAGGTAAGCGTCGACCAGTTCCATATCGATATCCTCACCGCCAACTTCGTGATGCACCCCGACTGGTTCGACGTGGTGGTGGCCAGCAACCTGTTCGGCGACATCCTCTCCGACCTGGGTCCGGCCTGCACCGGCACCATCGGCGTGGCGCCCTCGGCCAACATCAACCCGGAAGGCACCTTCCCGAGCCTGTTCGAGCCGGTACACGGCAGCGCCCCGGACATCGCCGGGCGCGGCATCGCCAACCCCATCGGCCAGATCTGGTCGGCGGCGATGATGCTCGAGCACCTGGGCCACCAGGAAGCGGCCGATGCCATCGTCGACGCCTTCGAAGCGGTGCTTGCCGCGGGCGACAGGGAGGTACTGACGCCGGATGTGGGCGGCCAAGGCACCACCGAGGGCCTGGGCCGGGCCATCGCCGAGCGAATTGCGCGCTGACACTCGCACCTTGAGTGGGCGACGGCGGCCGTAGCCATTGTGATGGCCCAGGACGGCCCGCGGCCTGGTGGATTCGGCATCGAGCGGCAAGTTGCCGCAGACCAAGGAACCACAGACGACTTCTCGGCGAAGAGCTATTCATAAGCTTATATCCGGCTTATCGGCTATCGTCGCCGCAGGAGTCCCGTCATGTCATCTCTTCCTCTGTCAGGGCCGCGCCTGGGGCGCCGCCAGCTGCTCAAGCTGGGGCTGGGCGCCGGCGCCGCCGGTCTGCTGCCCCTGGCCGCTCTTCAGGCCGAAACGGTCGCGACTCGCGCCCGCGTGGTGATCCTTGGCGGCGGCGCCGCCGGCATGGCCATGGCCAACCGCCTGGCCATGCGGCTCAACGGCGCCCGCATCACCGTAGTGGAGCCTCGCGAGACCCACCACTATCAGCCCGGCTGGACCCTGGTCGCCTCGGGGGTCTGGGAGGCTGACCGCACCACCCGCCCCAACACCGACTTCCGCCCCGCCGGCATCGGCTGGGTCAAGGGACCGGCGGTGGGCATCGATGCCGGACAGCGGCGCATCACCCTGGCCGATGCCAGCACCCTGGAGTATGACCTCCTGGTGATCGCCACCGGCCTGCAGCTCAACTATCACCTGATCGAGGGCATGTCACCGGAGCTGGTCGGTAGCCACGGCATCGGCAGTGTCTATGCCGGCCTGGAAGCGGCCAGCCGTACGCGGGACGCCATCGACGCCTGGCTCGCGCAAGGCGGCGGCCAGGGGCTCTTCACCACACCGCCCACCGCCATCAAGTGTGCCGGCGCACCGATCAAGATGACCTTTACCACGCTGTCGCGCATCAAGGCCGCCTCTGACCGTGACGCCTTCAAGCTGGACTACTTCACGCCTAGCGACGGCATGTTTAGTCAGCCCTGGATCAGCGACTTCCTCAAGCAGCGCTTCGATCACGAAGGCATCACTCGCCATCATGGACGCCACTTGTCGGCCATCGACCCGCAAGCACGCCAGGCCGAGTTCACCGCACGCGACGGCACGACCGAGGTGCGCGACTACGACTTCCTCCATGTGGTGCCGCCCATGAGCGCGCCGGACTTCGTCAAGGCCAGCGATCTGATCGCCCGTGACGGCCCCTTCGCCGGCGAGTGGCTGGATACCGACATCCACACCCTGCAGCACAACCGCTATCCGGAGGTGTTCGGCATCGGCGACGTGATCGGCGCACCGATCAACAAGACCGCGGCCAGCGTCAAGGCCCAGGCACCGGTGGTGGAGGCCAACATCGCAGCCTTCCTGCAGGGGCGTCAGTTGCCGGCCCGGCACAACGGCTACACCTCCTGCCCGCTGATCACCGATATCGGCAAGGCGATGCTGGTGGAGTTCGGGTATGACAACGACATGGCCTTCCTACCCTCCTTCTCGTTCATCGACCCGAAGGAGGAGTCATGGGCCGCCTGGGTGCTCAAGGACTATCTCCTGCAGCCCGCCTACTACGCCATGCTCGAAGGCCGCGTTTAAGGAGATCTGCCATGACATTCTCACTTGCCGGCATCCTCGCGGTGCTCTCTCACGCCCTCCCACCTTTCCTGCCGCTGATCCTGGCGATCCTCGCCGTGCTCGCCCTCGCCCAACTGGCCGGACGGCTGCGCGGCTATCGCCTCATCGACTATCGCTGCCGGGCGGCCGATGGCATCGCCCTGCTGGTGGGCCTGTCGACCTTATGGTGGTTACCTGTGCTGACCCATTCGAGGCTCGCCTTCGTGGCCACCGCCACCGACTGGGCCGCGCTGATCGCCGCTGCACTTGGTGTCGCCCTGATCACGTGGCTGGTGCTCCACCCGCTGAGCTATCTGGTGCGTGGCTCCCGCCTCAGCTGAACATGCTGCCATCGGACGGCCCGCCTCAGGCCAAGCGCCAGCAGCCGGCCAGGATGCGCACCTTGTCCGCCGCCAGGTTGTCGCGCAGATTGCGCCCCATGGCGGCGAAGCGCTCGCCGAAGATCAGCGCCGGCCCCGGCAGCGCCGGGGCGGCGGGCAGCTCTTCGGCAGCCTCGCGACGACTGTGCTTCTGGCGCCAGGCCAGGGCCGTCGCGGTCACGTCCTCCAGCGACTCGCTCACGAAGCCCGCCGCGGCCAAACGCGCCTCGAAGGCCGCTCGGGAGCATAGATGACTCGCCGCCGGGTCGCTGGCCCAGGGCACCGGCAGCGCGATGGGCTCGGGGTTGTCACCAGACACCACCTCATGCAGCAGCACCCGACCACCGGGCTTCAGCAGCCGCCGCCACTCCGCCAGCACCGCGGCCACGTCAGGCATGTTCATCAGCGCATGCTGGCACCACACCGCGTCGAAGGTCGCCTCCGCAAGCGGCGTGCGCGCTGCGTCCGCGCACAGGAAGCGGGAACTCTCGGCCAGCCCGGTGGCACGGCTCAACCATTCGGCCACCTCGATAAAGGCGGCGGTGATATCTACTCCCAGCGCCTCGCAGCCAAACTCCTGCGCCAGCAGACGGCTGGCCCCGCCGGTGCCGCAGCCAACGTCCAGCACCCGCTCACCGGGCACCAGCCTCCCCAGCGCCGCCAGGTGGCGACTTGCCCGACGCCCGCCCAGGTGCAGCTGATCGATCCCGGCGATCTCGTCGAGGCCGAGATGCTCGGGATCATGCCCCGCCGCACGGAAGGCGGCCGCCAGGCGCACCATCAGCGATTCGCCACCGGCCTGTGCCGCGCCGTCGTAGTGGCCTGCCAGGGTGGCAGGTGACAAGGCGGAGGGATCGGGCATGACAGGCTCCTCTGACGTGATTAAGGGGGCGTGGTTAAAGGGAGGGTGTGGCTGAGGGGTGGCGTGGATGAAGCGAGCAATGCGCGGCACCCAGCATAGCGCCGCACCACCGGCCGCCCCATAGGCCAAAAGTCCCGCCGACGGCGACTTTCACCCTCGCACCGGTACTTTCACGCCATCGACGCCCCCCTTGCCTGGCGCCGCCGCCTGGCGGAAGGTAGTCATATGACCCACCGCCGAGGAGCTGTTCCATGCCCCCATCGCGCCCCCAAACGGCATCGAGCGAGTCGCTGTCAAGCTGGATTCGACGCAGCCTCGACGACGACCCCATCGACGCCTTCACGCTGCCCGGAGGACGCGCCGAGCCCCGCGGTCCCGGCCTGCTGGAGCTGATACCGGACGCCCCCGCCGTCGAGGCCCCGGCCGGCGTGATCTCGGTGGGCATTCACGGCAACGAGACCGCCCCCATAGAGCTGCTGCAGCGCTGTCTGAAGGCGCTTGGCGCCGGAGAGACGAGCGTCGGCGCCCCCACGTTGCTGGTCCTCGGCAGCCTCGAGGCGATCCGCCGCGACGTGCGCTTTATCGACACCAACCTCAATCGGCTGTTTCGTCGCGACCTGGAGGAGACAGGCGCCGAACCCGAGCGCGCCCGCACCCTGATGGGGGCGATTGATGCCTTCTTCGCCCGCTACCCCGGCCGCGCGCGGCTGCACTACGACCTCCATACCGCCATCCGCGACAGCCGCTACCCGCGCTTCGCGGTAGAGCCCTATGCCGACGCCGTCACTCCACCGCAGCACTGGGCCTGGCTGGCCGCCGCCGATATTCAGGCGGTGCTTCACCAGCATCGCCATAGCTGGACCTTTTCCCACTACACCAAGCACTACCACGGTGCGGCGGCCTTCACCCTGGAGCTGGGCCGGGCGCGTCCCTTCGGCCACAATGACCTGGCCCCACTGGCGCCCATGGGTCGGCTGCTGCTGGCCCTGCTGGCGGGACAACCGCCGCGGCGGAGCGACCCCCAACGCATGACCTTCCTGCGCGTCGAGCACGAGCTGATGCGCCGCAGCGAGGCCTTTCGCCTGGCCTTCGCCGATGACATCCCCAACTTCACCGAGTTCGCCCCCGGCAGCCTGCTGGCCGAGGATGGTGAACACGGCGCAACCCATGTTGGCGAAGTGCCGCTGGCGGTGGTATTCCCCAACGCCAACGTCGAGCTGGGTGCCCGAGCGGCGCTGCTGGCCCGGCCAGTCGCGCCCCCCGCCTAAGAGGCTCACCGCTACAATTGGAAGAAACTCTTATAACAATCACAAACAGGAGGTAAAATCGTGCCCTTTTGCCACGCCGTGCTCGACTCGCGTCGCCCCGCACTCCAGCAGGGTCGATCGACACCTGTCCGGCGGGTCACCCCCCATCCCGTGCGACACGCCTTATCCGGAGTCCGATCCCATGGCTGAAAACCCGATTCCGCTGCAAGTCCGCGATATCAAGAAGCGCTTCGGCGACACCGAAGTGCTCAAGGGCCTGTCGCTCACCGCTCACAAGGGCGACGTCATCACCCTGATCGGCGCCTCCGGCTCCGGCAAGAGCACCTTCCTACGCTGCATGAACCTGCTCGAGCAGCCCGACGAGGGTGATCTGATCGTCCACGGCGAAGAGATCCGCTTCAAGCAGACCAGGCACGGCCGCGAGCCAGCCGACTGGAAGCAGGTCGTCAACATGCGTGCCAAGCTCTCGATGGTGTTTCAGAGCTTCAACCTGTGGGCTCATATGACGCTGCTGGAAAACGTCATCGAGGCGCCGGTGCATGTGCTCGGCAAGTCCAAGTCGGACGCCATCGACCATGCTCGCCAGTTGCTCGAGCGGGTGGGCCTGAGCGAGCGCGCCGATGCCTACCCGGCGCAGATGTCCGGCGGTCAGCAGCAGCGCGGTGCCATCGCCCGGGCGCTGGCCATGGACCCGGAGGTGATGCTGTTCGACGAGCCCACTTCGGCCCTCGACCCGGAGCTCGTCGGCGACGTGCTCAAGGTGATGCGCGACCTGGCCGCGGAGGGGCGCACCATGATCCTGGTCACCCATGAGATGGCCTTCGCCCGGGACGTCTCCAGCCAGGTGGTCTACCTCCACCAGGGCGTGATCGAGGAGTCGGGGGCCCCGGAAGAGGTGCTGGGCAATCCCCGCTCCGAGCGCCTCCAGCAGTTCCTGGCACCCAAGCACTGACAGCCGAGCGAGGAGAACGTCATGATCGATCTGCACGGCTACGGGCCGCGGCTCGTCGAAGGCGCCCTGATCACCATCGAGCTGGCGCTGCTGTCGCTGGTGCTGGCCATCCTATTGGGGCTTGCCACCGCCAGCGCCAAGATGTCACGCAACTGGCTGGCCCACCGCATCGGCACGCTCTACACCACCATCGTGCGCGGGGTCCCCGACCTGGTGCTGATGCTGCTGCTGTTCTTCGGCGGCCAGATCGGCATCAATATGGTCACCGATGCGCTCTATGACCACTTCGGTTGGGACATCTTCATCAACATCAACGAATTCGTGGCGGGAGTGCTGACCATCGGGCTGATCTTCGGTGCCTACATGGGCGAGACCTTCCGTGGCGCCTTCCTCGCCGTCGATGCGGGTCAGACCGAGGCCGGCCGCGCCTACGGCATGGGGCCCTGGCTACTGTTTCGACGCATTCGCTTCCCGCAGATGATGCGCCACGCCCTGCCCGGCATCTCCAACAACTGGATGGTGCTGCTCAAGACCACCGCGCTGGTCTCGGTGATCGGCCTCTCGGACATGGTGCGCGTGGCCGCCGAGGCGTCCAAGGCCACCCGCGAACCCTTCACCTTCATGATGATCGTGGCGGTGATCTACCTGCTGATCGCCAGCGTCTCCGAGTGGACCTTCGCGCGCCTGCAGAAGCGCTATAACGTCGGCTACGGGGAGACAGACTGATGGACGCCCTGATGAACTGGCTCGAGGCCACCCTGGCCGACAACAGCATCTTCACCCTGCAGACCCTCGGCTACTACGGCGAGGGGCTTGTCACCACCGTGCAACTGGTGTTTCTGTCGCTGATCGTCGGCCTGGTGCTGGCGGTGCCCCTGGCCATCGGCCGCGGCTCTCGGCATCGCTGGATCAACCTGCCGATCTTCTTCTACTGCTACGTGTTCCGTGGCACGCCACTGCTCGTGCAGCTTTATCTGATCTACTACGGGGTGGTGTTCGTCGAGGGCATCCAGGAGAGCTGGCTGTGGGTGATCCTCGAGAAGCCCTTCGTACCGGCGCTGATCGCCTTCACTCTCAACACCGCGGCCTACACTACGGAGATCTTCCGCGGCGCCATCAAGGCCACGTCCCGCGGTGAGATCGAGGCGGCCCGCGCCTACGGCATGTCCGATCGCCTGATGCTGCGACGGATCGTGCTGCCCAGCGCCTTCCGCCGTGCCCTGCCGGCCTACGGCAACGAAGTGATCTTCATGCTCCACGCCAGCGCCATAGCAAGCGTGGTCACCATCATGGATCTCACCGGGGCGGCACGCTTCGTCTATGCGCGCTTCTATGCCCCCTTCGACGCCTTCCTGTTCGTGGCGGCCATCTACCTTTGCCTGACCTTTGCCATTCTCTACTTCTTCCGCTGGCTGGAGCGCCGACTGCTCGCCCATCTCAAGCCGGCGGGGGGCTGAAATGGTCTCAAACGCCCGTTGGGAACCAGCGTTTACACCTGCGCCGGTTCCCCCCTTTCGACCCATTCGGCGATCCGCTATGGTTGAGCTGTCATCACCCACAAGGTGATTCCCCCAACAACACGGGAAACCAGCCCCATGCAGCTACACAAGATCCTCAGCCTCGGCGCCATCGGTGCCGCCCTTGTGGCCGGCACCGCCAGTGCCGACGTCCGTGACATCCGCATCGGCGTCGACGTGCCTTACGAGCCCATGGAGTACCGCACGCCAGACGGTGAGCTCACCGGCTTCGACATCGACCTGGGCAACGCCCTGTGTGCCGAGATCGGCATCGACTGCGAGTGGGTCGTGCAGGGCTGGGACGGCATCATCCCCGGCCTGATGGCACGCAAGTACGACGCCATCATGTCGTCGATGACCATCAATGAGCAGCGCCGTGAGCAGGTGCTGTTCTCCGACCCCTACATCACCCCGCCGTCGGCCTGGTTCACTCCCGGCGACGTCGAGATCGGTACCCCATCCGAGGAGACCCTAGAGGGTCTGACCGTTGGCGTGCAGCGCGGCACCCTGCAGGACAACTACGTCACCGACATGTATGGCGACGTGGCCGACGTCAACCGCTATGCCACCGCCGACGACATGGTGCTGGACATGGACTCAGGCCGCCTCGACGCGGTGTTCCTCGACTTCCCGATCGGCAAGTCGACCCTGCTCGACAGCGACGCGGGCGACTACAAGGTAGTGGGCCAGAAGATCACCGAGCCCAAGGAGTACTTCGGCGAAGGCTTCGGTATCGCCTTCCGCCAACGTGACGAGGCGCTGGCCGAGGCCTTCAACGAGGCGCTCGCCACACTGAAGGAGAACGGCACCTACGACGAGATCCACGCGACCTATTTCGGCGTGGAGTGAGCCGACACGAGCATCAGCCAGCGAACGGGGCCCCAGGGGCCCCGTTCGTGCGTTAAGGACCGGCTTCACCGCCGCATCGCGATCGTCCGGCGCAGGAAACTGCAGCAGTCCGATCACCCTCGCCAGCCCTCCTGCGCCGTGTGCCCTTGGCGACACTCAGATCCTGTATCTGTCGCCGAATCGCGACCCGGAACTCCCTCGTGCCTCGCGAGTCCATGCGACTCACACCCATTGCGCGAGGTTCCGATGGCTCAACAGGTAAGTGTCGCATCCCGGGCCGTCGCCGCCATGCATCGCCCTTCGTCCACCTGGACCGGCTGGGGCCAGTGGCTGGCGCTGATCACCATGACGGTGGATCACCTGACACGCTACGCCCTCCCCGACGGCTGGGAGCTGGGCTGGGCCGGGTCGTCAATCGGCCGCATCGCCTTTCCCCTGTTCGCGGCCATGGTGGCCTGGCACGGGCTCTTCAACACCCGCAACCCGCTGCGCTATGCCCGGCGCATCCTGGTGATCGGCCTGGTGGCCCAACTGCCCTATATGCTGATGCCACGCGCGGCGGATGGCCTGATCCCGAGGGTGCCGCTTGGCATGCCGCGACGGTTGTGGCTCGGCTGGTATCCCGGGCACTTCGCCGCCCTCGCCCTGTGGCTAGGGTTCGTCGGTGGGCTGGGCTGAGTGGCGCGCCTCGACCAGAAACACCTTGAAGGCCTGCCATAGCGGGCTGCGATAGCGCTGCGGGTGCCAGACCAACGAGAAGGTGCGGCGCAGCCGCAACGGCGTGTCGAGCGCGACCAGCTCGCCGCGCTCGAGCTCGCCGGCCACACTCAGCCGCGACAGGCAGCCGAGCCCCAGGCCGGCCCGCACCGCCTGCTTGATCGCCTCATGCTGGCCGAGCTCCATGCGCACCTTGGGCGGCGCGCCGCGGGCGCGCATGGCCTGCTCGAAGACGCTGCGGGTGCCCGAGCCGGTCTCGCGGAGGATCCAGTCGGCCTCGGCCAGCGCCGCCTCGTCGAGGCGCCCACGCCGGGCCAGCCCATGGCCCGGCGCGGCCACCACCACCATGCGATCCTCGCACCAGGCCTCGCTGGCCAGTGCCGGCTCGCGACACTCCCCTTCGATCAGCCCCAGGTCCGCCTCCAGGCGCAGCACATCGGTGATCACCTCGAAGGTGTTGCGCAGCCTGAGCCGCAGGTCCGCCGCCGGGTACGCTTCACTGAAGCGGCCGGCCAGGGCCGGCAGCAGGTAGGTGCCCACGGTGGCGCTGGCCGATACGCTGAGCACCCCCTGCAGGCGACCCTCGGGCTCGGTGGCCTCGGCCACGAAGCCGGCGACGCCGTCCAGCAGCTCCTCGGCCCGGGGCAGCAGCCGGCGACCCAGGTCGTTGAGGTGCAGGCGACGCCCCAGCCGCTCGAACAGCGCGATACCCAGGTGCCGCTCGAGGTCCGAGAGCGCCTGGCTGGTCGCCGACTGGGAGAGGCTGAGCTCGACGGCGGCCGCGCTCACCGTGCCGAGCCGCGCCACCGCAGCGAAGACCTGCAGCTGTCGAAAACTCACCGTGGGTGTCATATCGGTTTTTCCGAATAGCCAGTTCGTTATTAACTGATAACCATACGATCTGAATCGCGCCTAGGATAGTCCCGAACATCCCCGGAGAGGACATCATCATGTGGCAAGGCCTGGTGGTCTGTATCACCCTGACCGCCGCCGGCTTCGGCCTGGCACAGCTCCCCCCTCTGGCCAACGCCGGCATCAGCCCCCTGGTGGTGGCGCTGCTGCTCGGCATCGTAATCGGCAACACCCCGCTGGCCGGGAGCCTTCGCCACACCACGCCCGGGCTGAAATTCGCCACCCGCTGGCTGCTGCGCGGCGGCATCGTGCTGTTCGGCCTCTCGCTGACCCTGCAGCAGGTCGCCGCCCTGGGCCCCCGGGTGCTGCTGCTCGACGTGCTGGTCATCTCCAGCGTGCTGATCGTCGGCTACCTCATCGGCACCCGGGTGCTGGGCATGGACCGCGAGACCACCCTGCTGACCAGCGCCGGCAGCGCCATCTGCGGCGCCGCTGCGGTGCTGGCCACCGAGTCGACCATCCGCTCGCGCCCGGCAGCCACCTCCATGGCGGTGGCCACGGTGGTGCTGTTCGGCTCGCTGGCGATGCTGGCCTACCCGCTGCTCTATCCGCTGCTGGGCATGGAGGAGGGCCTCTACGGCGTCTATATCGGTGCCACCGTCCACGAGGTCGCCCAGGTGGTGGCCGCCGGCGAGGCGGTGGGCCCCGAGGCCCTGGCCAACGCGGTGATCGTCAAGCTGGTGCGGGTGATGCTGCTGGTGCCCTTCCTGCTGATCGTCGGCCAGTGGTGGATGCGCCGCCGCGAGGGGGATGAGGCTCAGGCAACCGGCGGCGGCCTGGTGATCCCCTGGTTCGCCTTCGGCTTCATGGCCATGGTGGTCTTCAACAGCCTGGTCCAGCTGCCCGCCCCGCTGCACGACGGCCTGGTGCTGGCCGGCCAGCTGGCGCTGACCATGGCCATGGCGGCGCTGGGCTACGAGACCCGGCTGGAGAAGCTCAAGGCGCTGGGCATCAAGCCCTTCATCCTGGCGCTGACGCTCTTCGTGCTGCTGCTCGGCGGCGGCCTGCTGGCCAGCACCCTGTTGATGGGCTGAGCTCGAATCAATCACCGCCCCGACGCCAGGAGCCTCAGGCTGCCCGGCATCGGCCCGGCACCTCGTCCTACTCGAAGCTGAAACGCGGCGCCGGGGCGTCCGGCAACAGGGTCGCGCAGGCACGCACCCGTTCCAGCAACTCGGCGTGGGTAGGCGCCAGCAGGTTGATATGGGCCAGCTTGCGGCCGGCACGCTCGCTCTTGTCGTAACGGTGCAGGTGGGTGTCCGGCAGGGCCAGGATCTCGGCCACCTCGCCCTCGCGACCGATCACATTGACCATGCAGGTGGGCATGCGCGCCGCGGTGTCGCCGAGCGGCAGCCCCTGGATGGCACGCAGGTGGTTCTCGAACTGGCTGGTCACCGCGCCATCGATGGACCAGTGGCCGGAGTTGTGCACCCGGGGCGCCATCTCGTTGGCCAGCAGGCTACCGTCGGCGCACTGGAACAGCTCCAGGGTCAGCACCCCCACGTAGTCGAGCGCGTCGAGCAGTGCACGGATATAGCCGTCGGCGATCTGCTGCACGCGCTCGTCCAGGTCAGGCATAGGCGCGATGGAGTAGCGCAGGATACCGTCGACGTGCTGGTTTTCGGCCATGGGATAGAAGGCCACCTCGCCGTCACGACCGCGCACGGCGATGATCGACACCTCGCGCACGAAGTCGACGAAGGCCTCGACGACAAGCTGCGGGTGGTTGATCGTACGCCACACCTCGGCCGCCTCGGCGGGGTCCTTGAGCACCGCCTGGCCCTTGCCGTCATAGCCCTCGGTGACCGACTTGGCCACCACCGGGCAGCCCAGCTCACGGGCCGCCGCCTCCAGCTCGTCGGCATGCTCCACTAGCCGATAGGCCGGGGTGGGGATGCCCAGGCGGTCGAACAGCGCCTTCTCCTCGGCGCGGTTCTGGCAGACACGGATCGCCTCGCTCGACGGATAGACCGGCCTGACCTCCTCGATCGCCTGGACCAGCGAGACCGGCAGGTGCTCGAACTCGTAGGTCACCAGGTCGACCTTCTCGAGGAAGGCCTCGAGGTGCTTCCTGTCGGTGTCGATCATCACCTCACCGATACCGGCGCTAGGGTGGCCGGTGGTGTCGAGAAAGGTGAAGCGGTTGGCCAGGGGATAACCGGCCAGGGCCAGCATGCGGCCGAGTTGGCCGGCACCCAGGACGCCGATGTTCATGGTCTTTTCCATCACCTTCTCCTCACTCGTCTTTCAATCAGGGCTGGCTATCAGGACTGGCTATCAGGGCCGGGGGTCGGGATTGTCGAGTACCGTCTGCGTCTGCTCGGCGCGGAAAGCCTCCACCGCGCCGCGCACGGTCGCGTCCTGCAGGCCAATGATCTGGGCGGCCAGCAGCCCGGCGTTGGTGGCGCCGGCCTTGCCGATGGCCAGCGTGCCCACCGCGATGCCGCCGGGCATCTGCACGATGGAGAGCAGCGAATCCAGGCCCTTGAGCGCCTTGGACTCCACCGGCACGCCCAGCACCGGCAGCGCGGTCTGGGAGGCCACCATGCCCGGCAGGTGAGCAGCCCCACCGGCGCCGGCGACGATCACCTGAAGCCCTCTCTCGGCCGCCCCCTTGGCGTAGTCGAACAGCAGGTCCGGGGTGCGATGGGCGGAGACCACGCGGGTCTCGTACGGCACGCCCAGGCGCTCGAGCATCGCCACGGCATGCTCCATCACCGGCCAGTCGGACTTGGACCCCATGATCACGCCGACCCTCGGCGCCAGTGTCTCGGACTGTATGGTATCGGACTGCATGGCCTACTCCTCGGCGACTGCCTCTGATGCGGAATGCGGAAAAGAGCGCATAAAGGAAAGCCGGACATTCTAGCGCCGTGCTCCTCGAGCGTCATCTTGACCAGGCGGACAGCCACGCCCGCGGGGCCGGCTGTCGCCGTCAGAAGACAGCCGATTGCATGTTTGATGCGCCATTGACTGCTAAGGTCGTGGTGAATGGGCAACAAGAAGAAGCCCATCTGGACCCCACCAAGGAGACTGACGATGAAGCGTTCCCTGATCTTTACCGCGGTACTCGCCGGTTCACTGCTGCTGGTCGGCTGCGACTCCGACAGCGAAGAGGCCACCCAGCAGGAAGAGACCCTCGAGCAGGACGCCCAGCAGACCGTCGACGAGACTGAGCAGGCCCTGGACGAGGCCGCCGCCGAGACCGAACAGGCCCTGGACGAGGCCACCACCGAGACCGAGCAGGCCCTGGACGAGGCCGCCACCGAGACCGAGCAGGCCACCGAGGAGGCGGGAGAAGCGCTGGACGCCACCGCTGACGAGGCCGCCCAGGAGGCCAGCGAGGCAGCCGAGACCGCCGAAGCCGCAGGTGACGAGGCCGCCGCGGAGACCGCAAGCGCCCTGGATGCCGCCCGCGAGGCCACCGCCGATGCCGTGGACTCCGCCCGCGAGGCCACCGCCGACGCCGTGGACGCCGCCCGCGAGAAGACCAACGAACTGGTCGAAGGCGCCCAGGAGATGGTCTCCGGCACCGAAGAGGCCGCGGATGCCTCCGCCGAGGCCGAAGCCGAAGCCGAAGCCGAAGCCGAAGCCGAGGCCGAGACCTCTAGCCAGTAAGCCGCGTTCCGCGACCACGCCACGAAGGCCCGCCCGATTACCCGGGCGGGCCTTCGTGTATCAGGCCGTGGCCTCTCGCCTGCTCGCCTGCCAGTTGGCGACGATCAGCACCAGCATCACGGCGGCCCCGGCCGCCTCCACCACCAGGCTCGGGTAGAACACCGCCACGATGGCGGGCAGCAACAGCGCCCGCAATGGCCAGCCCATGCGGGTGAACAGATACCCCTCCAGCGCCGCGGCGAAGGCTGCCAGGGCCAGCAAACCGGTCAATGCAGTCCAGATCAGCAGCGGCCAGGGCCCGCCCATGATGATCTCCGGGTTGTAGACCATGAACAGCGGAATCAGGTAGAGCCCCTTGGCGAACTTCCAGGCCTGGAAGCCCGTCTCCATGGGCTTGGCCCCGGCGATCGCCGCCCCGGCGAAGCCGGCCAGCGCGATGGGCGGGGTGACGTTGGAGTCCTGGGAGTACCAGAACACCACCAGATGGGCGATCAGCAACGGGACACCGAACTCGGCGGTGAGCGCCGGCCCCACCAGCACGATCAGCACGATGTAGCTGGCGGTCACCGGCAGGCCCATGCCCAGCACCAGGCTGGCCAGCAGCACCATGACCAGCGCCAGCAGCAGGTTGCCGCCGGAGAAGGCCAGCATCATCGAGGAGAACTTCAGCCCCAGGCCGGTCAGGCCCACCACCCCCACGATCACGCCGGCCACCGCGCAAGCCATGGAGACCGCCACGGCATTGCGCGCGCCCAGCTCCAGGCCGCCGAGCAGTTTCACCAGGCCGCTGCGAGCGGCGCCGAGGAGCCGCTCACCGGTGACCGGTTCGCCCCGCCCCGGCGCCACGAAGAAGAACCACACCAGGAAGCGCAGCACCGCCACGCCCAGCATGGTGAGGATCGCAAAGTAGCCCACTCGCATCGGTGACATGTTCATCACCAGCAGCCACACCAGCACCGCCAGCGGCAGCAGGAAGTGCCAGCCGTAGCGCATCACCTCCCGCACCTGGGGCAGCTCGCTCTTCGCCATCCCCTGCATGCCCTGCTTGAGGGCGATGATATGCACGAACAGGTAGACGGTGCCGAAATACATGATCGCCGGCAGGATGCTGACCTTGACTACCTCCAGGTAGGGCATCCGCGTGTACTCGGCGATCAGGAAGGCCCCGGCCCCCATCAGCGGCGGCATGATCTGGCCGCCGGTGGAGGCCGCCGCCTCGATGCCGCCGGCCTGGTGGGGCTTGTAGCCCAGGCGCTTCATCAGCGGGATGGTGAAGGCCCCTGTGGTCACCACGTTGGCGATGGCGCTACCGGAGATGGAGCCCATGCCCGCCGACGCGATCACCGCCGCCTTGGCCGGCCCGCCCCGCTGGCGGCCGGTGGCGGCGTAGGCCAGCTCGATGAAGAACTTGCCGGCGCCGGTGATCTCCAGGAAGGCCCCGAACAGCACGAAGATGAAGATATAGGTGGCGGCCACCCCCATCGGCAACCCGAAGATGCCCTCCTGCCCCAGGTAGAGCTGCCCGACCAGGCGGTCGAGGCCGTAGCCGCGATGCTCCAGGATGCCGGGCAGCCACTCCCCCAGCCACGGCAGGCCGCCGCGCGGGCCGGCGAAGGCGTAGAGGATCGCGATCACACCGATCACCGTCATGCCCAGGCCCACCGCGCGGCGGGCCGCCTCCAGCACGGTGACGGTGGCGATGCAGCCCACCACGATGTCGGCCTGGCTCCAGAAGCCGGCGCGGTTGATGATCTCGTCGAGATAGAGCACCAGGTAGCCGCCGGTGACCAGCGCCCCGGCCAGGAAGGTGGCGTCCAGCAGCCAGCCCAGCAGCCCCCGCGCCCGGCGCGGGCCGAACACCGGGAACATCAGGAAGGCCAGCATCATGATCAGCATCAGGTGGATGCTGCGCTGGTAGAAGAGCCCCAGCGGCTGGATGCCGGCGGAGTAAAGCTGGAACAGCGACAGGCCCACCGCCACCAGGCTGATCAGCCACAGCACGGGACGGGCATGGTTCGCCTGGCTGCCGGGGACAATGGGGGAGTTGCCCGTTTCACTCATCATGGCTCTCTCAGGGTCGTGGGGTTGGTCATGGGGTGACGAGGCGCAGGGTCACCGCGCGGTCCGCCGCCAACCGGCTCAGGCTGATGCGCTCACCATCTACCACCAGGCGATGGTCGACGGCGAGGCTGCCGACCCGCAGGCGGTAGGCGTTGCCCGGCACCGGCTCGTCGAGATCCTCGATCCAGTAGCCGCCGTGGCCGTCGGAGACCTGGCGGCCGCGTCCGGGGATATGGTCGAGGCCGGCAGCGAAGTCGGGCAGGTGGCTACGCTCGAGCACCATGCGCCCCTCGCGGTGGCGATAGCAGTCGAGGACCGCGAAGCCCTCCACCGAGTGGTTCCACTCCAGGCACCACTCCTCGCCTTCGGGCATCGGCAGCGTCACCAGCGGCTCTCCCGCCTCGCTGCTCACCACCAGGCGGGCCTCGTCCTGGCCGCTCACGGGACCGGCCAGGACGAGGCCCGTACACAGCAGCAAGGCGGGCAACACGCCCCGCCCCGCTGTCAGGCGCATGTCATGCATCGTTCAGGGGCGCTGGTGGTCCTGAACCTCGGCGCCGATCTCTTCGTAGTAGCGCAGCGCACCGGGGTGGAAGGCGACCGGGGTGGAGCCGACGGCGAACTCGACGGTGGTGTCGTTGGCCGCCGGGTGCACCTCGATCAGCTCGTCGGTGCGCTCGAACAGCATCTTGGTGATCTGGTAGGCGAGCTCCTCGTCCATCTCGCTGCTCACCGCCAGCACGTTGGGGATGCCGATGCTCTGGACGCCCTCTTCCATGCCCTCGTAGAGGCCGGCGCGCAGCTCGTAGGGGGCGAATACCGGCACCGCCTCGCGGGCATTGGCGACCTCCTCGTCGGAAAGGCCGATCAGGCGGATGTCGCGGGTGGTCGCCAGGTTCATGATCGAGCTGGTGGGCGGCCCCACGCTCCAGAAGCCGGCATCGATGTCACCGTCGCGAATGGCGTCGGCGGTCTCGTTGAAGTTGAGGCGGCGCGGGTCGATATCGTCATAGGTGATGCCATTGGCCTCGAGCAGCGCCCGGGCATTGAGCTCGGTGCCACTGCCCGGCGCGCCCACCGAGACCACCTTGCCCTCGAGGTCAGAGAGGCTCTCGATACCGGAATCGGCCAGGGTGACGAGCTGCACGGCATTCGGATAGACCGAGGCCAGCGCGCGGATGTTATCGAGCTGGCGGCCCTCGAAGTCGCCGGTGCCGCTGTACGCCTGGTAGACGGTATCGGCCAGGGCCAGAGCGAGATCGGAGTCGCCGCGCCACACCAATCCCATGTTCTCCACCGAGGCACCGGTCACCTCGGCCACCGCCTCATAGCCCTCGATATGCTTGCCGATCATCTCGGCCAGGCCACCACCCAGCGGATAGTAGGTACCGCCGGTACCGCCGGTGGCAATGGAGAGCTGCTGGGCGGCGGCCAGCGGGGCCACCGCGATCAGCGAGGCGGCGACGGCATACTTCATGATACTCATGGCATTCCTCCGGTCCTGGAACCAGTTGGGGTATTGTCGTTGTCGACGCCCGGTTGACGTCCTGACTCAAGCTAGCACGCCAGCTGCGTGAGAGACTAACGGCATGATTTCTACGTTTTTCGAGATTTTCGGTAATGCCAGCAACGTCGCCTGCTCGCGTCAGCCTGGCAAGCCATCGGGTCGCGCCGTCACCAGGTAACGGGCATAGCCGAGGAGGTAGAGCCAGTAGGCGGCAAGCCACAATATCGCCGGCGCCAACATGCCCAGCAGCAGGTAGTGCTGGGGCCAGGCCAGCGGCGCGCCCACCCGCAGCGCACCACCCAGCGCCAGACACCCCAGCGCCGGCCAGATGACCCATGGCAAGACCAAGGGGCGGCCGGTATGACGCAGGCCGGCTATGCAGAAGACGGCAAGGATGGCGGTGCCGATGGCACCCATCGAGAGCGCATGGCGTCCCGCATAGGCGGGCCAGCTCTCCAGCAGCGCGGCCAGCCCCACCAGGACCAGCCCCACCGTCAGCCAGACGTAGGCCAGGGTCAGCAGCAGCAGGTAGAGCCGACCCATGGCGCGGCCCCAGGGCCACTCGGAGAGTCGATCGGCCTGGGCGGCCGCAGCAGCCAGAGCGACCCAACCGGTCACCGGGTGCCCCGCGGCCAGCAGGTCCGCCACCACGTACAGGCAGAGCACCGCCACGGCCAGGTGTTCCCGGGCCGGCGTCAGTCGCGGCGGCCCCGTCCGGCCGCTCTCCCTCAGCGCGGCCATGGCCACGACGCGCACGATGCGCGTAGCGGTTACCGCGATCATCACCAGCAATAGGTTGGCCGCCAGATTAAGCATCTCCAGCATACCCAACCGGCCGGGCATCCAGCCCAACCAGGCCAGATAGAAGGCCAGCTGAGAGAGTCCATAGAGCAGCAGCAGTCCCCCCAGGCTCAGATGCCGCCGCCCCTCCCCGCCCAGCAGGGCCGGCAACGCCCAGGCCAGAAGCGCTGCCACGAAGGCCAGGTTGACCCCCGCCACCACCAGCACCGGCAGACTCCCGGAGAGCCATGCCGTCACACGACCCGCCAGCCACAGCGCCACCAGCCCGGCCAGCCGCCTGCCGGAGATCGGCGCCACGCCCGCCCAGGAGGGCACGGCGGTGAGCAGGAAGCCGGCAAGGGCCGCCAGAACGAAGCCGAACAGCATCTCGTGGCCGTGCCAGGCCAGCAGTGGCATGCCCATGGGCAGGGAGATACGGTGAAGCATCCCACCCACCCAGGGCAGCAGCGCCAGCGGCGCATAGGCGGCTGCCAGCAGGAAGAAGGGGCGAAAGGCGTAGGCGAGGATCGTCCAGGGTCGCCCCCGGGCGGACTCGCTGAGTGCAAGCGACATGGCAGGCGTCCTCAGGAAGTCAGATCGAGATAGAAGCCGGCATCGGGCAGGCCGCCGCCGATGAAGCCCGGAGAGAGTTCGGCCAGGGCACCAAGGAAGCGCTCCAGGTCGGAGCGTGCCGCGGGGGCCTCACGCATCTTAAGCCGCGTACGGCGCACCGCCGCCTCCACCACCTCGGCGGAGAGCGGCGAGTGTACCGCGCCCAACCGTCCCGCCTCTGCGGGGTTGGCCAGGGTCCACGTCACCGCCTCGGCCACCGCCGCCTGGACGGCACGCACGCCCTCCGGATGCGCCTCAAGCAGCTCTCGCCGGCAGATGATACCGGCCTGGGGCAGCGCCGGCGGCTCACCGGTGAGCCTGGCCCACTCCTCCTGGAGGTCGAGTTCCAGGGGCGACAGGCCGAGTCCCACCGCCTGCAGACGAGTGGAGGAGCGCATCGGCTCCGGCAGCACGACCACCTCGAGGCGGCGAGCGAGAAACATCTGCACGGTCTCGAAGGGGCTGGCCTGGTAGGTAATCCGAAGATCCTTCCCTATCTCCATGCCCCGTCGACCCAGCAGGTAGCGCAGCACCAGGTCGGGCATGTCGCCACGCCAGGGCACACCGATGTGGCGGCCGGCGAGATCCTCGATACCCGCCAGGGGGCCCCGCTCGGCCAGCACGCCGAGGGTGCCCCAGACGTTGACATTGAGCAGCCCCACCTCGACGCCGCGGTTGTAGAGGTTGGCCGCCACGTTGGTGGGCGTGGCGGTGAGCTGAACCTCTCCGCCGGCCACCCAGGCCCGCAGCTGGTCGGGGTCACGCCAGGCGCGCAGCTCCGTCTCGCCGAACCACTCGGCCAGTCCCTGATGCTGCAGGGCCCGGGCCAGGATCACCTGGGGCAGGCCGTAGGGCGTGGCGGCTCGCAGGGGCGTCCCGGCGGCCAGACCGCTCACGGGCAGAGCCGCCAGCGTGGTGATGCCTGCGGCCAGCTTCAGCAGCCGCCGACGCTCGGGATCGATCATGGACGCTTTCATGACGCCACCGCCTCCTCTTCTTGACGGAACAGAAAGCTGCGGGCCACCGCGGGGTGGCGCAGCAGGGAACCCGCCGCCTCGTAGAGGAAGGCGGTATCACGCTCGGCGAAGGGCCGCTCGATGCGTTCTTCATGGACGATGCACGCCGGCGACGGTGACAGCACCACCACCCGGTGACCCAGGCGCAAGGCTTCGGTCAGATCGTGGGTCACCAGCAGTGAAGCGATGCCCCGGCGCGACAGCAGATCGATCAACAGCGCCTGGGCCTCGCTGCGTAGCCCCACATCCAGGGCGCTGAAGGGCTCGTCAAGCAGCAGCAGGTCGGCGTCCACCGCCAGGGCCCGAGCCAGGGCCACCCGCTGCTGCATGCCGCCGGAGAGCTCGTGGGGGAAGTGGTCGAGCCGTTCGCCCAGCCCCAGCTCCTCGGCCAGGGCGCGGGCCCGGGTCAGCCGCTCGGCCCGGGGCACACCCATCGCCTTGAGGCCCAGGGCGATGTTGTCGAGCAGCCGCCGCCAGGGGAGCAGACGCCCCTCCTGAAAGACCATGGTGCTGCGGCGAAAGCCATCCAGGACGCGCCCCTCGCCGGGGGGCATCAGTCCCGCCGCCAGGCGCAGCAGGGTGGTCTTGCCGCAGCCGGAGGGACCCACCAGGCAGACCGACTCGCCGGGCGCTACCTCGAGGTCGATGCCACCGATGATCCGCGACATGCCCAGCACATGGCCCACACGCTCGAGTTTCAGCATCTCAGAGACCTCCTAGCCCGGCTTGCCGCCAGGGCTCCATGCGGCGCTGCAGCGGGCGAAGCAGGCCGTGCTCGGCGGCCAGCAGCAGCACCACCACCAGCACGATCCAGGCCATGGCGCCCGCGGTATCCAGGTTGACCCGCGCCATGGCCAGCCCCGCCCCGATGCCATCCTCCGTGGCAAACAGCTCGGCCATTACCGCCACCTTCCAGGCCACCCCCAGGGCGGTCACCAGGGCGGGAAAGACGTAGGAGACGATATGCGGCAGGGTGATATCGATGAGGCGCATCAGCGGCGGCAGTCTGAAGACGTCGGCCATCTCCTGCAGGCGCCGGTCGAGGGTCAGGGCGCCCATCTGGGCACCGGCAAAGGTCACCGGCAGCGTCGTCGCCATCACCGTATAGACCGCCGCCATCGAGCCGCTGCCGAACCAGAGAATGGCCAACACGATCCAGGCGATGGGAGGAATGCCCAACAGCACCGTGGAGACCGGCTCCAGGGCACGTCCCAGAGTACGCGATGTGCCCGCCAGCACGCCCAGGGCGGTACCCGCAAGCCCGGCCAGGGCAAAGCCCAGCATGGCCCGCCAGGTGGTGGCCCAGATAGCCTCCGCGGCCTCCCCCGCCTGCCACAGCCTCGCCAGGGCCGCCAGCGCATCCCGTGGCCCGGGCAGCAGGAAGCTGCCGTAGGCCAGGCTGCCCCACTCCCACAGCGCCACGAACAGCAGCACCCCGGTCAGGCTCCCGCCCCAGCCGAGCAGGGTCGCCACGCCCCTTGATGGCAGCGAACCTTTCATGAGCCCACCCTCGCTTGCAAACAAGAATGATTCGATTTTGATTTATCTGGCGGCAACGAACGTTGACACCCGTCAACCGAATCACCGATGGCGTCCCTCGCTTCACTCGCCCGGCCATAAGCAAGATGTGACCTGAGTCAAAATGCGAATCTTAATAAGATGCATTATGTTCTCATCTTTATCGAGGAGACTCCCGATGTCACTGCACACCCGCCTTCACCATCTCACTCCCCTTGCGCTGGCTGTGGCCACTGCTGCCGGCGTCAGCCTCACCGCCTCGGCCCAGGAGGACCCCGCTACCCTCTCCACCCTGACCGTGACCGCCAAGGGCTACGAGGCCGATACCCTGGATACCCCCAGTGCCACCCTCACCCTGGACGCCAACGAGGCCTCCACCACCGAAAGCGTCGGCAGTCTCTTCCGCGGCCAGCCGGGCACGGCGGTACAGAGCGACGGCGCCTGGGGACAGAACCCGGTGCTGCGGGGGCTCCAGAAGGAGAGCATCGTGCTGCAGGTCGACGGGGTGCGCCTCAACTCGGCCCAGCCCCAGGGCGCCCTGGCCTCCTTCGCCAGTCTGGGGCTTCTGGAGAGCATCGAGGTGGTCAAGGGGCCCGGCTCCGTGCTGCACGGCTCGGGCGCCTTGGGCGGGGCTGTCAACCTGCGCACCCCCGACGCCACCTTCACCGATACCGCCACTCTCCAGGGGCGGGCATCGGCAAGTGCGGGTAGCGTGGACAAGAGCCTCGGCGGCGGCGCCATCCTGCAGGCCGCCAACCCCGACCATGCCCTGGTGCTGGGCGCCACCGGGCGTGATGTGGGGGACTACGACACGCCCGAAGGGCGAGTCGAGAACAGCGGCTTCGAGTCGGGCGCCTTGCTTGCCAAGTACGCCTTCCGACTGGCCGACGGCCACCGTCTGCAGCTCAATCTGCAGTATCAGGAGGATCGCGACGTCTGGTATCCCGGCTCGGCCAAGCGGGCCCCGAGCCCGGCACTCGGCACCCTGACCATTCACTCGCCGCGCCAGGAGCGGGAACTCTATGAGCTGAGCTACGAGGGCGAGATCGGCCCCGGCACCCTGGAGACCAGCCTCTACCGCCAGGAGGTGTTCCGCCAGATTCGCGGCTACTCGAGCGGCCTGGACCGCAATCAGGTGCGCAACGACGTCACCTTTATCACCGACGGCGGGCGCGCCCAGTACCGTCTGCCGCTGGGCGAACGCCACCTGCTGACTCTGGGGGCCGAGGCCTGGGAGATGACCGGCGACCCGCAACGCTTCCGCTTCCAGGGGCCGAGCGATGTCGAGGTCGCCAGCTCACCCTTCCGCAACGGCAGCGTCGAGAGTCGCGGCCTCTTCGTGCAGGACGAGGTAATGTTCGACGACTGGACCCTGATGCTCGGCGCCCGCCACGACAGCGTGACCGGGGATGCCGATATCAAGGGGAGCGGGGCGAACGCCACCACCGAGGGACTCAGGAACTCCAGCGACACCCTCTCCTGGTCCATCGGCGCCATCTACAACGCCGCGCCGCTGCTCAACCCCTATCTGAGCCTGGGCTCAGCCTACCGAGCACCGGACATGCGCGAGCGCTTCGAGGATGCCGAACGCGGCGACGGCTTCTTCCATCTGGGCAACCCCCGGCTCGACCCGGAGCAGTCCACCAGCCTGGAACTGGGCCTGAAGGGGCGCAGCGAGCGCGGCGAGTACCAGCTGGCCCTCTTCCATACTCGCATCGATGACTATATCGCCGGGCGCATCACCGGCATGACCAACCCGCAGGGCACGCCGATCAAGCGTACCGAGAACCTGGAGCGGGTGGAGATTCAGGGGGTAGAGGCTGGCTTTGCCATGCCGCTGCAGGGCAACCTGGCGGGGGGCGACTGGCGGCTGACCGGCAGCCTCACCTGGCTGCGCGGCACCAACAAGCAGGATGACGAGCCGCTCTACCAGATGCCCGCCCCGGAGGCGACCCTGGGCATCGGCCAGCGCCCCGAGCAGGGCTTCCACTGGCACGCCCAGGTGCGTGGCGTGGCCAGGCAGGATCGCACCGCAGACAGGTTCTCGAACGACACCGAGCAGGCAACCCCGGGTTATGCCACCGCCGATCTTGCCTTGGGTTGGAACTTCGGCCCGGCGGGGGGCTTTACCGCCCTGGAGGCGGGGCTCGAGCTCACCAACCTGTTCGATCGAGGCTATCGAGAGCACCTTACCGACCAGCCCGCAGACGACGACCTGCTGGCGCCCGGTCGCGGCGCACTGCTCAGCCTGCGCGGGCGCTTCTGAGGTAACCTCGGTCCAGAGGGGCCCGGCTGCCCTCAGGCGTCTGCCATCGCCTTGACCTGCCCGACGATATGGGCGCCGATGGGAAGTGCGGAGGTCGCCGCCGGTGACGGCGCGTTGCCCACGTTGACGGTACGGCGCGTATTGACGAACAGGAAGTCGTCCACCAGCCGACCGTCGCGGGAGACCGCCTGGGCGCGCACCCCCGCCGGATAGGGCTCGAGGTCTTCCAGGGTCAGGCAGGGACAGTACTTGCGTACCAGCTCCAGATAGCCGCGCCTGTGCAGAGAGTTCTTCATTTCGGTGAGACCCGGACGCAGGTTGCGGCCCAGCACCCTGAGGATGCCGGGGTTGGTGAACATCCGCGCCATGTCCGCGAGCGACACGTCGCGACGACGGTAGCCCTCGCGCTTGAAGGCCAGTACCGCGTTGGGGCCCACGGTGACCGAGCCATCGATCATCCGCGTCAGGTGTACGCCCAGAAACGGCATGGCGGGGTCGGGAATTGGGTAGATTAGATGATTGACGATGGCATTGTGCTTCGCCGGCAGTTGGTAGTACTCGCCGCGGAAGGGGCAGATGGTGAAGCCCGGATCGTGGCCCAGCATGCGCACCACCCGGTCGGCCATCAGTCCCGAGCAGCTCACCAGGTAGCGCCCGGTGAATTCGCCCGCGCCGGTGGTCACCACCACCTCCTGGCGGCGCTCCTCGAGGGCGGTGACTTCGGCGCCGTAGCGGATCTCGCCACCCAAGCGCTCGAACTCGGCGGCCATGGCGCGGGTCACCTCGGCATAGTCGACGATGCCGCTGGAAGGCACGAAGATGCCGCCCAGCCCGGTGATATTGGGCTCGCGCTCGGCCAGCTCTCCCGCGGAGAGCCACTCGCGCGTGAGGCCGTTGGCGGCGGTGCGCTCCCATAGCACCGCCATGCGCTGCATCTCGAGCTCACTGGTCGCCACCAGCAGCTTGCCGCAGGTGTCGTAGGCAACCCCCTGCTCGTCGCAGAACGCCTTGGTGGCCCGATTGCCCTCCAGGCAGAAGCGCGCCTTGAGGCTGCCCGGGGTGTAGTAGACCCCGGCATGGATCACCCCGCTGTTGTGGCCGGTCTGGTGGCGGGCCGGGCCGGCCTCCTTCTCCAGCAGCAGCATCCTGCTGTCGGGGTAGGCCTGCTTGAGCTGCATGGCGGTGGACATGCCCAGGATGCCGCCACCGATGATGATGAAATCGTGCATAGTGTTTTCCACGGAGAAGGTCACGAGCGAGGCAATCACAGTGCCACGAAAGCAGCATGCAATCGACACTGGCAAAAACACCGAAGAGCCCCCATAGTGTGCTTGTCGCAACCGCCAACTGGAGCATCATGAGCACGGCACGACAGTCCCGACCCGCGGAACTCCTGGACCCCCCGCGAAGCAGCCCTGACCTCGACGTCAGGGACTTGGAACAACGTACACGCCTCATGCGCATCGTGACCCGGCTGATCGCCGTGTCAGACCTCGGCAGCCGCGAGATCGCTCGCCGTGCCGGGCTGCCGATGCAGAAGATCAGCGACCTCCTCGCGGGGAAGCTGGAGCACCTCTCCATCGATGAGCTACGCCTCGTGCATCGCACCATCGAGCAGCAGGGGGCCACCCACTAGGCCGCCCGACCGCAGCATCACGCACTGCTCCCCGAACAGCGAACGCCCTGCCCCCACGGCAGGGCGTTTTTTCTGGTTCATCGCATTTTGCCGGGAAACGCGGCACGGATCTTCAGGAAGAAGTACGCCGTGTCGCGGTACCCGTAGGCCATCCGCTTGATGACCTTGATTCGGTTGTTCATACCTTCCAGCACGCTGGTGTTTAGCCGGTGGCGAGCACTGGATACGATGCCATCCAAGTAGGGCTCCAGCTTCTTGGTGAAGCGCACCAAGGCGTCGATACCGCTGCTCAACGCCATACCGGCCCACTCTTGCCAACCGCTGCGTGCCGTCGCCTCGTCCTCGGCAAACCACAGTGTCTTGAGCTGGTCTTTGAGCAGATACACCTTGGTCAGTGAGGCATTGGCGGCCAGCAGTTCCTCCAGCTTCACCGCTTGCTCAGGCTTGAGGTTGTCTTGATTGCGCAGCAGCAGCCAGCGGCTGCCCTTGATCACCTTGCGGGCCGCCTTGTCGTCGCGCAGCTGATTGGCCTGATCGACGCGCACCCGGTCCATCACTTCACGCCCGTACTTGGCCACGACATGGAAGCGGTCGTAGACCACCTCGGCGTTAGGGCACTGGTCCTTCACTTCGAGATCGAAAGACGCGTTCATGTCCATGGCGACGGCCTCGATCTGCTGTCGCGCATCACCCAACCATTCGAAGAACGGGCGGATCGCCTCCCGGGAGCGACCTTCGCCGATCCACACCACCTGCTGGGTGTCGGCACACGCAATCACCGTGGCGTAGCGGTGCCCCTTGTGGAGGGCGAACTCGTCCATCATCAGGCGACGCAGCCGCGTCGGGTCCGGCGCCGGCAGGTCACGCTGTAGGCGCTGCTTATCGATGGCCTTGACGGTATGCCAGTGCAGGCCGACCAAGTCGGCGACATGCCGGATCGGCAGCAACTCGACCAGACGCTCCACCCACTGGCGCAGCGTGGTGGTCACCGGTGAACGACCCGGCAACCAGTCAATGCGCTCGCGTGTCGGGCCGCAGACGGGGCAGCGCAGGCGACGTACCGGCACCTCCAGCTCCACCCGGTAGATCAGCAACGGCGCCTCTCGGACGCGACGGTGATGCACGTCATGGACGAGAAAGCAGGCATGGTCACAGCCGCTGCAGACTGGCGGGATCAGGTCATCAGGCGCCAACTGGAGCCGTAGTGTTTGCTCATCCAGGAATTCGTGATGGGCGACGGTGAAACCTTTCCAGAACAGGCAGAGCGGGGTAGCATCCATGGCAACGGCGGTATCCGTAGGCTGGGGTTTGTGGTGAACATCAGTTTACTCGGATTTACCGCCGTTTCTCTATCCCGCCTCTGCCTAAGGTTGCTTCGCTTTCACGCCAGTCTGCGAAGAACCTTTTTTCTGTCCTGTCGGACGCCGCATAAATCCTGAGTTTTCATTGGCTTGCGCAGCATTACGCCAACATTAAGACCTTGCTAACAAAATCTTGATCCGCATCAAGCCTATATACCTTGGTCGCAGGTAGCCTCCCGGTATCAGATTTACCCCTTGAATGCGCGGAAGACCCCGCCACACCCAGGCCACCGGAGGCGCCATGGACCCCATTCGCCGCACCCTTCTCGGCCAGCTGGCCCGCCTCAGTGCGGGTGCCGCCCTGATACCGCTCTCCAGCGTTGCCAGCGCCGGCATCAACCAGCAGCCACCCCGTCGAGAAGGCGATCCCAGCAAGCGCTACGGCATGCTCATCGACCTGCGCCAGTGCATCGGCTGCCAGGCCTGCACCGTGTCGTGCCATATCGAGAACGCCGCCCCGCTGGGCAGCTTCCGCACCACCGTCTCCCAGTACGAGGTAGAGCACCAGGAGACCGGTGAGGTCGCCACCTTCATGCTGCCGCGCCTGTGCAACCACTGCGAGAACCCGCCCTGCGTGCCGGTCTGCCCGGTGGAGGCCACCTTCCAGCGCCAGGACGGCATCGTGGTGGTCGACAGCGACCGCTGCGTGGGCTGCGCCTACTGCGTCAACGCCTGCCCCTACGATGCCCGCTTCATCAACGAGCGCACCCAGACCGCCGACAAGTGCACCTTCTGCGCCCACCGCCTGGAGGCGGGCCTGCTGCCGGCCTGTGTGGAGAGCTGCGTGGGCGGCGCGCGGATCATCGGCGACATGCGTGATCCGGAGAGCCAGATCAGCCGCATGATCGCCGAGCACCGCGACGAGCTGATGGTGCTGCAGCCGGAGAAGAACACCCTGCCCCAGGTCTTCTACCTCGGCATGGACGAGCGCTTCGTGACTCGCCCGGACGCCGAGCCGGTCGCCCTGGAAGTCCTCGATCCCCACGGCCAGGAGATGGGCTATGAATTCCGCCATTGAGCTGCTCGCCCCGCGCTACGACATCGCCTGGTACCCCTGGGCGGTGCAGTACTTCTTCATGATCGCGCTCTCCTACGCCACCCTGTGGCTGGCCGCCCCGGCGCTGGTGTTCGGCAGGAAAGCCTGGCTGCCCACCGCACGCCTGGCGCTGCTCGCCTGCCTGACCACCACCCTGGTGGCACCGGTGGCTCTGCTCGCCGACCTGCATCAGCCGCTGCGCTTCTGGCACTTCTATGCCTTTGCCAACAGCCACTCCTGGATGTCCGTCGGCAGCCTGATACTGCCCCTCTACGTGGTGGGCGTGATCGTGCTGGCCTGGCTCGCCTGGCGTCCGGCGCTGCAGGCCCATCGCCAGGCCCCCGGGCTCAAGGGCTTCGTCGCCCACTGGCTGTCCTTCGGCTCCGCCACCACCCCGCGCGCCCTGGTGGTGCTGGTGGGTCTGGGGACCCTCGCCCTCTCCACCGGCATCATGCTCTATACCGGCGCCGAGGTGGCCATCGTCAAGGCCCGCCCGCTGTGGCACACGGTGTGGCTGCCGCCGATGTTCGTGGCCACCGGCTTCATCGCCGCTACCGGCCTGATCCTGGTGCTCAACCGCGTGGCCGGTGAGCGCAGCACCACAGTCAGTCGGCAGATGCTCAAGGTGATGCTGGGGGCCTGCCTGGTGGCCGGACTCGTCGCCGGCAGCTGGTTCCTCGACGGCATCAACGCCAACGTCGGCTCCGTGGCCGCGGCAATGGAATCCGTGCGCGACAGCGCCGAGTGGCGCAGCACCGCCCTGTGGGGTGGCCTCACCGGCCTGGTCCTGTTCGGCGCCGTGCTCTACCTGCTCACTCGCCCCGCTTCACGCCGCCCGGCACTCTACGCCTGGGCCTGGGTGCTCGGCCTGGTGGCCTTGCACGTCGGCTGGATGTTCCGCTGGGTGGTGCTGATGGACGTGCAGACCGTGGCCCGCCACAGCGCCGGCTTCCACCACTACGGCATCCCCGCCGGCTCGTCCGGCATCCTCGGCATCGTCGGTACCTTCGGCCTGTGGCTCGCCGCCATCCTGCTGGTCGACCTCTGCATGCCCTGGCGCCAGGCCCGCCAGGGCGGCAGCGCCGCCGATCTTTCACCTGCCCCCCACGCCCCAACACCCCCCGACGCCCAGCGCGCTGCGGAAACCACCGAAGGAGCCCCCAGCCATGGCTAAATCTCCCGTCGACTCCTCACGCCGCCGCTTCATGAAGGGTGCCGTCGCCGCCGGCGGTGCGGCCACCTTCGCCGCCGGCTACTCCGACCCGCTGCTCAAGATGGCCAAGGGTGTCACCGGTAGCGCCGGCGAGAAGCCCGCGCACCGCATCCACGGCAATTCCCTGGCACCGGAGTACAGCATCGACCCCGAGAGCGGCAAGCTCTCCCTCAACCCCGACCAGCGCGTGGCCTTCACCGTCTGCTACGGCTGCACCACCAAGTGCGGCGTGCGGGTGCGCGTCGACAACGCCACCGACCAGGTGCTGCGCGTCTCCGGCAACCCCTACAACCCGCTCTCCTCCGACGAGCACCTGCCCATGCGCACCCCGGTGGTCGAGGCCCTGCGCGGGCTGAGCGCCTATGGCGACCAGGGCCAGCAGAACCGCTCCACCGCCTGCGCCCGCGGCAACGCCATGATGGCGCAGATCGACAGCCCCTTCCGCGTCACCCACTGCCTCAAGCGGGTCGGCGGGCGCGGCAGCCGTGAGTGGGAGAAGGTGTCCTTCGAGCAGTTGATCGAGGAGATCTGCGAGGGTGGCGACCTGTTCGGCGAGGGCGCAGTGGACGGCCTGTGCGCCATCCATGACCACGACACCCTGATCGATCCGGAGAACCCCGAGTACGGCCCGAAGGCCAACCAGTTGATGGTGATGGAGGCCACCGACTACGGCCGCTCCGCGCTGCTCAAGCGCTTCACCATGAACGCCTTCGCCACCCGCAACTACGGCCACCACGGCTCCTATTGCGGTCTCGCCTATCGCATGGGCTCAGGCGCGGTGATGGACGACCTGGCCAAGAATGCCCATACCAAGCCGGATATCCAGAATGCCCGCTTCATCCTCTATGTGGGCACCGCTCCCAGCCAGGCCGGCAACCCCTTCAAGCGCCAGGGGCGCCTGATTGCCCAGGCGCGCGCCGAGGGCAGCCTGGAGTACGTGGTGGTCGACCCCGGCCTCAACGCCTCGGCCTCCCATGCCGCCGACCACAACCGCTGGGTGCCGATCCGCCCGGGCAGCGACAGCGCCCTGGCCATGGCCATGATCCAGTGGCTGCTCGACCACGAGGGCTACGCCAAGGCCTTCCTCGAGCTGCCCGGCCAGCCCGCCGCGGACGCCGCCAATGAAGCGACCCACACCAACGCCACCCACCTGGTGATCACGGACCCGCAGCACCCGCGTCGCGGCCGCTTCCTGCGCGCCAGCGACCTGGGCCTGGCCGAGGCCGGCAGCACTGCCGACGTGCCCATGGTGGTGGCCGACGGCGAGCTTACCAAGAGCACCGACGTCATGGCCGCCGAGCTCTTCGTCGACCGCGAGGTCGAACTCGCCGGCTCATCGGCAGGGCCTGGCCAGAGCGTACGGGTGAAGAGCAGCATGCTGCTGCTGCGCGAGGCCGCCAACGAGTACCCCCTGGCCGAATATGCCGAGCACTGCGGCATCCCCGCGGCCACCATCGTCGACCTGGCAAGCCGCTTCGCCCGCCACGGTCGTCGCGCGGTGGCCAACTCCCATGGCGGCATGATGTCGGGCAACGGCTTCTACGCCGCCTTCGGCATGCAGATGCTCAACGTGCTGGCCGGCAACCACAACCGCAAGGGCGGCAGTGCCGTCGGCGGCGGCCAGTTCAACGGCGTGGGCGAAGGCCCCCGCTATGACCTGGCCAACTTCCCCGGCAAGCGCGGCCCCCAGGGCGTGTTCCTCTCCCGCTCGCGCTTCCCCTACGAGAAGTCCTCCGAGTACCGGCGCAAGGTGGCCGCCGGCGAGCCCCCCTACCCGGCCCGCGCGCCCTGGCGTTCACTGGCACCGCCCACCCTCACCGAACACCTGCCCTCGGCGCTGGACGGCTACCCCTACCCGATCAAGGCGTTGATCGGCTGCATGGCCAACCCCATCTATGGCCAGGCGGGCCTCGAGACGCTGATCGCCGAGAAGATCAAGGATCCCAGGCGCCTGGGGCTGTTCGTGGCCATCGACGGTTTCCTCAACGAGACCAACCGCTACGCCGACTACATCGTGCCGGACTCGGTGATGTATGAGGTGTGGGGCTTCACCGGCGCCTGGAAGGGCAACCTGGGCAAGATGACCACCGCCTGCTGGCCGGTGGTGGAGCCGCGTCAACAGAAGACCGCGGAAGGTGAACCGGTCTCCATGGAGAGCTTCTTCATCGCCACCGCCAAGCGCCTGGGCCTGGCCGGCTTCGGCGAGGGCGCGATCCCCGACGCCGAGGGCAACCTCCACCCGCTCAACCGTGCCGAGGACTTCTTCCTGCGCGCCGCCGCCAACGTGGCCATGCAGGGCGAGGCGCTGCCCGCAGCCGACGAGAACGATATCGCCCACGCCGGCCTGGCACCGCTGCTGCCAAGGCTTGCGCGCACCCTCAAGCCCGAGGAGCGCGGCCCGGTGGCCTACCTCTACGCCCGTGGCGGGCGCTTCGAGGACTTCTCGGATCACTTCAGGGGCGAGAACCTCACCCGCGCCTGGCAGCGCACCCTGTGCGTCTACAACGAGCAGGTAGGCACCAGCATCAACACCCAGAGTGGCCAGCCCAACCGCGGCGTGCCCTGCCATGGCCTGCCGCCGCTGGCCGACGGCCGCGCCATGCGCGAGGTGTTCAGCGAGGAGGAGTGGCCGCTGCTGGCGTTCTCGTTCAAGTCCAACCTGATGAACTCCTACGCCATCGGCCTCGAGCGGCTGCGCATGATCAAGCCCTACAACCCGGTGATGATGCACCGCCAGGACGCCGAGCGCTTCGGTATCGGCCACGGCGACACCATCCGCATCGAGAGCCCCGGCGGCAGCGTGGTCGCCCTGGCGCTGGTCGGCGAGGGGGTGATGCCCGGCGCGCTGGGTATCGAGCACGGCTACGGCCACCGCGACCTGGGGGCCACCCCCCATGTGATCGATGGCGAGGCCCAGCCCGACCTGGAGTGGCTGCGCGCCGGCATCAATATCAACGACCTGGGCTTCAAGGACCCGACCCGCCGCGTGGATGGCACCTGGCTGGAGCCCATCAGCGGTGCCGCCGTGCGCCAGGGCCTGCCGATCCGCGTGACCCGGCTGGAGGCCTGAAGGGCGGTGCGTCGCCCTCCGGGGCGACGCACTTTCCCTGCAGACCGACCCGACGCCCGGACTATCCGATCCGGGCTATCCAATCCGGGCTTCCGATATCGGAAGCCCGGGTGTTTTTGGGTATCATGCGTGCTCCTATCTCCCGCAAGGATCACCCCATGCTTCGATGCCTGTCTCACGCGTTGGCGGCAGCGCTACCGCTGCTGCTCGCCTCCTCGCTCGCCGCTGCCAGTCCCTTCGTGTTTACCGCCATCCCCGACGAGGACGAGACACGCCTGCAGGAGCGCTTCCAGAAGGTCGCCGACTACCTCGCGGAGGAGCTCGAGGTCGAGGTGCGCTTCGTGCCGGTGAAATCCTACGCCGCGGCGGTCACCGCCTTTCGCAACGACCAGGTGCAGCTGGCCTGGTTCGGCGGCCTCTCCGGCGTGCAGGCCCGCGAGCGCGTGCCCGGCTCCCGGGCCCTGGCCCAGGGCGTCGAGGACGCCGAGTTCCGGACCTACTTCATCGCCCACGCAAGCACCGGCCTGGAAGAGGGCGCAGGGCTCGTCGAGGCCATGCGCGACATGACCTTCACCTTCGGCTCCAAGGGTTCCACCTCCGGACGCCTGATGCCCGAGCACTACCTGCGCGAGGCCTTCGGCGAAGCGCCGGAAGAGGTCTTCTCGCGAGTCGGCTTCAGCGGCAACCACAGCCGCACCGCCTCGCTGGTCGCCTCCGGGGCCTACCAGCTCGGAGCCCTCAACTACACCGTATGGGAAAACGAGCTCGCGGCCGGCAACCTCGACGCCGACAGCGTCAAGGTGGTCTGGCAGACCCCGACCTACCCCGACTACCAGTGGACCATCCGCGGCGATGTCGACGAGCGCTTCGGCGAAGGCTTTGCCGACCGCGTCCAGCAGGCGCTGCTCGACATGGATGCCTCCGAGCTGCTCGAGAGCTTCCCGCGCTCCGGATTTATCCCGGTGGACAACGCCGACTACGAGATCATCCGCCAGGTCGGCCAGCAACTCGACATCCTCGACTGATGACCGCCCTCGTCCTCACCGATGTGGTGGCCGATTACGGCGGAGCGCGCGTGATCGGCCCGCTCGACCTGACGCTGGTACCCGGCGAGCGGGTGGCCCTGGTGGGCAGGAGCGGTGCCGGCAAGTCGACGCTGCTGGGTGTCATGCAGCAGCGTTGGCGGCTTCTGGGAGCCGCCCTGATGCCCCAACAGTTGGGCCTGGTACCCTCGCTGAGCGTGTTCCACAACGTCTATATGGGCGGGCTCGCCAGGCATCCCACCTGGTACAACCTGGTCAGCCTGGCGCGTCCCTTCCGCCGCGATATCGACGCCATCACAGCGCTGCTCGAGCCCTTCGGCATCGCCGACAAGTGCTGGACCGCGGTCGGCGAGCTGTCCGGTGGCCAGAGCCAGCGTGTCGCCGCCGCCCGGGCGATTCACCAGCGGGGCGACCTGCTGCTCGCCGACGAGCCGATCTCGGCCCTCGACGGCCCGCTTGCCGAGCGCGTACTGAGCGCCCTGGGCGAGGCCTACCCCACCGCGGTGCTGGCCATGCACGACGTGGACCTGGCCCTGCGCTTCACCGACCGGATCGTGGGCATCACCGAGGGCAGGATCTCCCTGGACGAGCCCAGCCATAGGCTTAACGCCCAGGATCTGCTGGTGCTGTACTGAGCATGCGGCACTCGGCAACCGTGCGCACCAGCCTGGGCTTCGTGGCGCTGGCCGTCGCCTGCCTGCTGGTGGCCGACTTCCAGATCAGCGCCCACGATCCCTGGGCGGAGCTGGGCCGCCTGTTCCTGGGGCTGGCACGTCCCGACTTCTCGGCCGTGGACTATCTCGGCGTGGCGCTCGTGCGCACCCTCGCCTTCGCCTTCGTCGGCGTGGGCCTGGGGGCCGCGGCGGGGCTGCTGCTGGCGCTGGTGTTTCACCATCGCGCGGTGCGTAGCACCTGCGCCTTCATACGCGCCATTCACGAGCTGTTCTGGGCACTGATCTTCCTGCAGTTCTTCGGCCTGCACCCGCTGACCGGAGTGCTCGCCATCGCCATTCCCTATGCCGGCATCTTCGCCAAGGTCTATGCCGAGATCCTCGACGAGAGCGACCCGCAGCCGTCGCAGGTGATTCCCCACGGCACCGGCCTGGTCTCGGCACTCGCCTACACCCGCTTCAGCCAGGCCTGGCCGCACCTGGCCACCTACACCGCCTACCGGCTCGAGTGCGGCCTGCGCTCCAGCGCCGTGCTGGGCTTCGTGGGCATGCCCACCCTGGGCTTCTACCTGGAGTCCTCGTTCGCCCAGGGCCAGTACACCACGGTGGGCGCACTGCTGCTGCTGTTCTACGCACTGATCGCCACTCTCAGGCTATGGGCACGCCCGCGCCTGCTGCCCCTCTACCTGCTGGCCGCCCCCTTCCTGCTCGGCGAGGGCCTGCCGATTCGCTGGCAGAGCGTCTCGCGCTTCTTCACCGAGGACATCGTTCCCGAACCCCTGCGCCAGGGCGAAGGGGTCGCCGGGCTCGCCCCCTGGCTGGGCGACCTGCTCGCCAACGAGGCGCTGCCGGGTCTCTGGAATACCCTGCTGCTGACCCAGATCGCCCTGGTGGCGACCGGCGTGCTGACGCTGACACTCTACCCGCTGGTCTCGCAACACTTCACGGGACGCCATATCACCGGCCGGGTGCGCGGCGCGCTGGGCCACGGTGTGCTGGTGATCCTGCGCTCGACCCCCGAGTACCTGCTGGCCTTCATCCTGCTCCAGCTATGGGGCCCCTCGATGCTGCCGGCCGTAGTGGCATTGGCCATCCACAACGGCGGCATCATCGGCCATCTGGTGGGCCAGCGCAGCAACGAGATCACGCTGCGCGCCGATGCGCCACGCGGCATCGAGCGCTACGCCTTCGAGCTGACTCCGCGGCTCTATGGCCCCTTCCTGGCCCTGCTCTTCTACCGCTGGGAGATCATCATGCGCGAGACCGCCATCCTCGGCATCCTCGGCATCGCCACCCTGGGCTTCTACGTCGACAGCGCCATCCAGGAGATCCGCTTCGACCGGGCAATGATCCTGATCCTGATCACCGCCCTGCTCAATATCGGCGTGGATATCCTGGCTCGTCACCTGCGCAACCGCCTGCGCCTGCGGCATACCGCCAGCTGCGAGCCCTGACGCCCCCCCCCGACGCTACCCCGGAGAGTCGGTCACCGCCCCGGTGCTGGCCGAGCTCACCGTGCGGGCGTACTTGGCCAGCACCCCGCGCGCATAGCGCGGTTCGGGCTGGCGCCAGGCCGCACGGCGACGCATCAGCTCCTCGTCGGAGAGCGCAACATCGATGGTATCGGCCTCGGCATCGATGGTGATCACATCACCGTTCTCGACCAGCGCCAGGGGGCCGCCGTCGAAGGCCTCGGGCGTGACGTGGCCCACTACGAAGCCATGGCTGCCGCCGGAGAAGCGTCCGTCGGTGATCAGCGCCACCTCGCTGCCGAGCCCCCGGCCCATGATCGCCGAGGTAGGCGTGAGCATCTCGCGCATGCCGGGGCCACCCCTGGGCCCCTCGTAGCGGATCACCACCACGTCGCCGGCCACCACGCTGCCATCGTTGATACGCGCCTGGGCCTCCTCCTCGGAGCCGAACACTCGGGCGGTGCCGGAAAAGCGCGTGCCCTCCTTGCCGGTGATCTTGGCCACCGCCCCTTCCGGGGCCAGGTTGCCGTACAGGATGCGCAGGTGGCTCTCGGCCTTGATCGGCGTGTCCAGTGCCGCGATGATCGCCTGGTCGTCGGGATAGTGGGCGACGCTCGCCAGGTTCTCGGCCAGGCTCTTCCCGGTCACCGTCAGGCAGTCGCCATGCAGCAGGCCGGCGTCGAGCAGCGTCTTCATCAGCGGCTGGATGCCGCCGATCGCCACCAGCTCGCTCATCATGTAGTGGCCGCTGGGTCGCAGGTCGGCCACCACCGGCACGCGCTTGCCGATGGCGGTGAAGTCCTCGAGGGAGAGCTCGACGCCGATGGTGCGGGCCATGGCGATCAGGTGCAGCACCGCATTCGTAGAGCCGCCCAGCGCGATCACCACGCTGATGGCGTTCTCGAAGGCCTTTCGGGTCATGATGTCCGAGGGCTTGATGTCATGCTCGAGCAGCGCGAGTACCGCGGCACCCGCCGCCTTACAGTCCTCCCGCTTGTCGTTCGAGACGGCGTTCTGGGCCGAGCTACCCGGCAGGCTCATGCCCAGCGCCTCGATGGCCGAGGCCATGGTATTGGCGGTGTACATGCCACCGCAGGAGCCGGGCCCAGGGATCGCCGTCTCCTCGATCTGCTTGAGCTCGATCAGGTCGATATCGCCGCGGGAGTGGGCGCCCATGGCCTCGAACACCGAGACGATGTCGGTGTGGCCCTTGCCGGGCAGGATGGTCCCGCCATAGACGAAGACGCTCGGCCGGTCGAGGCGCGCCAGCCCCATCAGGCAACCCGGCATGTTCTTGTCGCAGCCGCCGATGGCCACCAGGCCGTCGAAGCCCTCGCAGCCGGCCACCGTCTCGATGGAATCGGCGATCACCTCACGCGATACCAGCGAGTACTTCATGCCCTCGGTGCCGTTGGCGATGCCGTCGGAGATGGTGATGGTGTTGAAGATCACCCCCTTGCCGCCGGCGGCGTCGGCACCGGCGCTGGCATGGCGCGCCAGCTCGTCGATATGGCTGTTGCAGGGGGTGAGGTTGCTCCAGGTCGAGGCGATGCCCACCTGGGGCTTGGCGAAGTCCTCGTCGCCAAAGCCCACCGCGCGCAGCATGGCGCGGCTGGCCGCCTTGCCGGGGCCATCCACCACCGGGGCGGAATAACGACGACGGGGATCCTTCGGGGTATCGCTCATGGCAGGGCTCCTGTGAAGATGACGTGACCTTCAGAGGGTGGACCGCAACTCATGGGGCTGTCCATGGACGACCTGCCAACCTTGCCACATGAAGCGGAGACGACTACTCTTTATCGCAGAATGCGATAGAGCAACCGCCATGCATGTCATCACCCAGAAGCGCATCTGGGAAGCCAAGCAGAAATGGCCCCAGGCCGCCTCTGCCCTGGATGCCTGGTATCGGCTGATGAAGTCGAGCGAGCCTGGCAGCTTTGCCGAGATGAAGGCGCTGTTTCCCGCCACCGACAAGGTCGGCCGACAACATGTCTTCGATATCGGTGGCAACAAGATTCGCCTCATCGCCGTGGTGCACTATCGGTTCAGGAAGGTCTATATCCAGCACGTCCTCGACCACACCGAATACGACAGGGGCACCTGGAAGGAGTGAACATGACCAGCATCGTCCAACAGGCGGCCGCCCACTGGCGCTTCGTGGCCCCCCTGCTCAACGCCCCGGAATCGGAAGATGACTACGACGCCCTTGTCGCAGCGCTCGATGAGCTGCTGGAGCTGGTCGGTGACGACGAGGAACACCCCTTGGCAAGCCTTGCTTCCCACATGGGTGACCTCATCGAGGAGTACGACGATGCCAATCGCCCGATGCCGGAGGTGAGGGGGGCCGACATGCTCCGCCACCTGATGCAGTGGCATGGCCTCGACCAGTCGAGCCTGCCGGAAGTCGGCACCCAGTCGGTGATCTCGGAGATCCTGAACGGCAAGCGCCGCCTGAACGTTCGCCAGATCAAGGCCCTGAGCCAGCGCTTCGGGCTCCCCGCCGATCTCTTCCTCGACTGAGGGGCGCCTCCCCTCTTCCCCGAAAGCAAAGCCCACCGCAAGCAACGCGGGCATGGCGACTGCTTCGCTCAGCGCGGCATCACCGCGTCATGGAAGGCGCGCTCCCTGGCCACGGTCTCCCGGAAGCATTCGGCCATGCGGGTGAAGGCGGCGTCATCGAGCCCTGCCGCCGCCTCGTCCAGGCGACGGCGCAGCCACGCCACGAAGTCCTGGAAGGCGGGGTTGTCGTGCAGGTCGATCCACTCCTCCACCAGCGGGTGCAGCCCCGCGGCGCGGGTAATGCGCAGCGCCCACTCCAGATAGATCCACTCGGTGACCACCAGCGCCGCCAGGACCTCGGCGTAGTCGCCGCCAGCGCCGATCTCGCGCAGCAGTGCCTGGAAGGCCTGGGTCTCGGGCAGGTAGTCCGGCGCCTCCCGCGTTGCGGCGGGCACGCCGAAGGCCTCGAAGGTACGTTGGAAGGTGCTGTTCTCATCACTGGTCAGCATGCCCATGAACTGCCCCAGTACCACCCTGTCCTCCATGCCCGGCGCCCGGCCGATGGCGTGGCCGATCAGGGCGGTGAAGGGATCCACGAAGCCATAGTCCTGCACCATGTAGGCAGCGAAGTCATCACCCGATAGCCGCCCCTCGGCCAGCGCATCGAACAGCGCATGGTTCACGGTGGCCGACCAGTCGGGCTCGCTGAGCTCGCGCAGCCAATCGGTGATAGATGCCGTCTTGCGCTCGGCGGCCCAGGCGCTCCACTCGGTACGTGTCGTCATCAGCCTTGCTCCTTGCTCACGTCATATCGGACGCCCGGGCGCCACCAGGCGATCAGCAGACTGACCAGAGTAGAGGCGACCAGGGCCCCCAGGAAGGGCGGCAGCGTCGGGATGCTGCCCGGGAAGGTGGCGGCCAGCACGCCGGCGCTCAGGCTACCGTGACTGATCCAGCCCGGCAGCACGGCACCGGCCAGGCCGGCCAGGCCGCCGGCCACCGCCGCCAGCGGTGACATGCGCCGCCACAGCCCCAACAGCACCGGCAGCAGGATGGCGGCACACAGCAGGTCGGCGATCAGGAAGAGGCGCAGCACCGAGAAGCCCTGCAGGGCCACCCAGACCACCGGCACCATCAGTGCCACCGTCACCCAGCGCGCCGCGCGCACCGAGAGCCCACGCCGGCCGGAGCTGGCCACCGCCATGGAGGCGATGGCGTTCTGCAGGGTATCCACGCTGGAGGCCACCAGCGTCACCGCCAGCACCAGCGCCGGCAGCCCCAGCCAGTCTGGCGCGGCGGAGAGCAGGGCAAAGAACGGGATCGGCGGCTCGCCCAGCGGCAGCGCGTGCATCGCCGCCAGCATCCCCAGGCCACCGATGGCCATCACCACCACCAGGCTGCTGGCCCCGCCCAGCAGCGCCCCGCGGCCCAGGGCGCGAGCGTCCTCGGCGGCCCAGATACGCTGCCAGTAGCCCTGGTGAAAGAGGTTGGCCGCGGTGACGGCGATCACCAGGGTCAGCGATACCGACAGCGCACTGCCCATCGGAATCGCCGGCATCACAGCCCCGGCGGGCATCGGCGGCAGCCACCACCAGGCGACACCACCGACCAGCACCAGCAGCGCCAACAGCAGCCAGGCCTGCCAGCGATCGGTGGCCAGGCTGGCCCGCAGCCCGCCCAGGGAGGTATAGACCAGGGTCACCAGCGCCACGCCCAGGATCACCAGCGACGGCGGCACATCGGAGAGCAGCGCGGCGATGCCACCGATAGCGGTCAGCTCGGCGGCCAGAAAGCAGGCCATGTAGGCCACCGACACGCAGGACACCCAGCGCCGCACCCCAGCGCCGTAGCAAGCCTCGGCAAACTCGCCGATGCTGCGTCCCTCGGGCAGGTGGCGACGGATCGCCGGGCCGTAGAGCCCCAGCACGATAAAGGGCAGCGAGGAACCGATGGCATAGCCGGCCAGCGCCAGCGGTCCCACGAAGGCGCCGATCTCCGGCGGCGCGAAGAGGATCCAGGCGCCCATGCCGGAAGCCAGGAACGACAGGCCGATGGCCTGGGCGCCCTGGGAGTTGCGGGCGGTCACGTAGTCATCGAGGGGGCCATCGGCCCGACGGGCCCGCAGGCCCAGGAAAGCAAAGCACAGCAGCGCCGCACCGAGCACGGCAGACGTCAGGTAGGGCATGTCGCACTTCCTCCGCCGGTGTGAACCGGATCAGGTTCCAGGGTCAGCACTATCTGCTCTCTCAGCCCCGGCGAATACGGCGAGACTCCCCTGGCGACAAGTGGATGAGGTTTGGTCACGCCTCGCACAAAGGCATGATCGGAGGCATCATAGCGTCGCGCTGACCCGAGGACCACCCCGATCCGGAGCGCCCGATGCCCGATGCCCGATGCCCGATGCCCGATGCCCGATGCCAAAGCTAGGGAAGCTCCCTGGCTCGTTCATGCGACATGGGTAATCGCGGCAAGGTTGGCAGACAGAAAGCTCCGCCGAGGCCTGAGGCAATAGCGAGCGAAAGCCCCCCAACAGGAGAGACACCATGTGGAAGCTATGCCCAGTCAGCATTCTCGCGCTTACCCTTTCCGGATGCAGCGGCGTCCCCTTCGTACCCTTTATCTGACGATTGAGTGAGCCGTCACCGGCTCACTTCTCCCGCGGCACTCGCCCCATCAGGTAGAACTCCTCGTTGGGCGGGGTGCCGGTCAGGGTGACCAGCCGGTTGGAGAGGCCGAAGAAGGCGGCGATGGCGCCGATATCCCAGATATCGTCGCGGGTGAAACCGGCGGCTGTCAGTCGCTCCTCCCACTCGTCGGTGAGCTCCCCCACCTCGAGTCCGCAATACATGGCGAAATCCAGCATGGTGCGATGACGCTCGCTGATCGGCGCGGTGCGGTGGTTGATGGCGACCTGGTCGGCCAGCAGCGGGTCCTTGCCGTAGATACGCACCAGCGCACCGTGGGCCACCACACAGTAGAGGCAGCGGTTGCGGGCGCTGGTGGCCACCACGATCATCTCCTTCTCCGCCTTGGTCAGCGTATCGGACTCTCGCTCTATCAGGGCGTCGTGGTAGGCGAAGAAGGCACGGAACTCCGCCGGGCGGTGGGCCAGCATCAGGAAGACGTTGGGCACGAAACCGGCCTTCTCCTGTACCGCCAGTATGGCGTCGCGGATGTCCTCGGGCAGGTCGTGGATCGATTCGGGAACGGGGAAACGGCTGATGGGCGCGGTCATGGAGGGCCTTGTGTTGGAGTTGGAGTTGGAGTTGGAGTTGGAGTTGGAGTTGGAGTTGGAGTTGGAGTTGGAGTTGGAGTTGGAGTTGGAGTTGGAGTTGGAGTTGCGGTTACGGCACGCCTTTCAGTTAACGTCAACGTCACCACCGAGATCAAGATATGCCGTACTCGCCTTTCGTCGCCCCGCTGAAGTCACGATGCCCCGCTACGCACCTCTCGGCATCGCGCGGGGATCGCGATCACGGCTGCGACACCCGGATACGTACCGGATCGCCGGGCTTGCCGGCAAACGGATCAATGTGCTGTGTGCTGATGAAAAGCAGATCGCCATTGTGCTCGATTCGGGCTCGTAATCCGTAGGTCATGCGCTCATCGATAACCGCGGGGTTGAACACCAGGCGAAAAGGGTACGGGGGCGGAGTCCCATCGACAGTATGGGTGTAGTCGGTGAGGATGGTGGCGGGCGCGTCCGCACGCGACTGGTCCTCAAGAGTCACGGTCAGCTCGGCGCCGGGGGGCAGCGCGATACGCTCGCGATACCACACGTCGCCGCTAATGACCCGCATCAGGGAGTTATCCGGTTTCTGCGCCTGTCGCTGCGCGTCCTCTATCCCCATTGAGTGGCTGCACGCCGCCAACAACAGGGTAGACGCGATCGCCGCCCAGCGGCCGATGGCAGACTTGATCCTTCGCTTCGCGCGCATCGTGTCACCTTTGGTGTTTGCTCTACGGCGTCAACCGGAGCGTTGGGAGAACGCAGGCAGGTGCCTGCTGGATAGCGGCCAAGCCTTCGGCCCTTGAAGCTCTCGTGAAGCTCTCGACGTCGGGCGGCCGACTCGGCGTCGAGCATTCGCATATGGTAAGAGGTGCACGCTAACGAATCAAAGCGCGGCTGCCCCGCCGCGCGCAGGGCGTATACACCAGCGCCGCCGGTGCCCCTCCACGACCAAGCGCCGCTTCTCGGCCACAACGACAGCGCCCCCGCCTCTCTCGAGGCGGGGGCGCGCTTGTTACCGGGCGGAGGTTGTCAGCCCAGCGAGATGGTGCTGTTGATGCCGCTGGAGACGTTCTCGGGCTCGAACCAGCGGGCAGTGACGGTCTTGGTCTGGGTCCAGAAGGCGATGGCCTGCTTGCCGTTGGGACCCAGGTCACCGAGCTTGGAGGCTCGCGAACCGGTGAAGCTGAAGTAGGCCACCGGCACCGGGATCGGCACGTTGATGCCGATCTGGCCGACGTCGATATCGGCCTCGAAGCGACGCGCCACCCAGCCGGAGTTGGTGAAGATCGAGGTGCCGTTGCCGTTGGGGTTGGCGTTGATGAACTCGATCGCCTCGTCGAGGGTCTCGACGCTCACCACACACAACACCGGGCCGAAGATCTCCTCGCGGTAGATGGTCATCTCCGGGGTCACGTCGGCGAACAGGGTCGCGCCGACGAAATTGCCGTTCGGGTAGCCCTCCACCTGGTAGCCACGGCCATCGACCAGCAGGCTGGCGCCCTCCTTCTCGCCGGCGGTAATCAGGCGCTCCACACGCTCCTTGGCCTGGGGAGAGACCAGCGGGCCGAGATCGGCGTCGGTCTGGGTGCCGGGGCCCACCTTCATGTTGCGAGCGCCCTCGACGATATCGTCGAGCCATTCGCGGGCTTCGCCGACCAGCACCACCACGGAGTTGGCCATGCAGCGCTGGCCGGCGGCACCGAAGGCGGAGCCCAGCAGGTTGTTGATGGCCTGGCTGCGGTTGGCATCGGGCATCACGACACAGTGGTTCTTGGCGCCCATCATCGACTGCATGCGCTTGCCGGCGGCGGCGGCGCGGTTGTAGAGCAGCGAGCCCACATGGGTGGAGCCGATGAAGGAAAGGGCCTTGATGTCCTGGTGGTCGGCGATCTGGTTAGCCACATCGGGTCCACCGTGGACCACGTTGAGCACCCCGGCCGGCACGCCCGCCTCGTGGGCCAGCTCGACCAGGCGCATGGAGGAGCTGGGGTCCTGCTCGGAGGGCTTGAGCACGAAGGTGTTACCGGTGGCGATGGCCAGCGGGAACATGAAGCAGGGCAGCATGATGGGGAAGTTGAAGGCGGTGATGCCGGCACCCACGCCCAGCGGCTGGTGCATGGTGTAGACGTCCACCTCGTTGGCGACGTTCTCGGCCAGCTCGCCCAGCTGCAGGGAGGTGATCGAGCAGGCGTGCTCCACCACTTCCAGGCCACGCCCCACCTCTCCGACGGCGTCGGGCAGGGTCTTGCCGTGTTCCTCGGTGATCAACGCGGCCAGCTCGTCGGTGTGCTCGCGGATCAGCGCCTGCAGCTTGAGCATGATGCGCATGCGCTTGCCCAGCGGCACCTTGCGCCAGGTCTTGAAGGCCTCCTTGGCGCTGGCCACGGCCCGCTCGACCTCCTCGGCGGTGCAGAACGGCACCCGGGCGACCACTTCCTGGGTTGCCGGGTTGACCACGTCGCGCCACTCCTGGCTCTGGGACTGGACGGGCTGGCCATCGATATACATGGGGATTTCGCGGACTGACATGAGCATACTCCTCTGGATGCTGTCGCTGTCGGGGGGCTGGCTTATTGTTGTGGAGCGCTGCGGCGTTCGCTGCGGCCACCCGGCATTAGACTTTGTGTGTATAAAAACACGGAAGACTATGAAGAAGAGTCTATCCAGAGGTCGCATGGCGTGACAACGGGCACTCAGGCACATTGCTTGTGCACTGACGCACAACCATAAACTGGCAAGAGCCGGCGGGAGTTCGCCCGATGCTTGACTGGCACGACATCCAGATCTTTCTCGAGGTGGCGCGCAGCCAGCGGCTCACCGACGCCGCCCGTCGCCTGGGGCTGGACCACTCCACCCTGTCGCGACGCACGCGGCGCTTCGAGCAGAAACTCAACACCCAGCTCTTCGAGCGCAGCACCCACGGCTACCATCTCACCGAGGCCGGCCAGCAGCTGCTCGCCCATGCCGAGGAGATGGCCCGCCACGCCTTCGAGGCCGGCGAGAGCCTGACCGACAAGAACCATCAGATCAGCGGCCAGATCCGCCTGGGAGTGACCGAGGGCCTGGGCACCTGGGTGATCGCCCCGCTGCTCTCGGCCTTCTGCGAACGCCATCCCGGCGTCACCCTGGAGCTTCTCGCCCTGCCCCGGGTGGTCAACCTGAGCCGTCACGAGGCGGATCTCGCCATCACGCTGGAGCGCCCGGTCAGTCCGGGGCTGGTGATCTCACGCCTCTGTGACTACCGGTTACGCCTCTACGGCAGCCAGGGCTATCTCGCCCGGCACGGGGTCCCGCAACGGCTCTCCGAACTGGGCCGGCACCGGCTGATCGGCTACGTGGACGACCTGATCTTCAGCGAGGAGCTCAGCTACCTGGCGCCGCTGCTCGACCCGGCGGTGGTAGGCCAGCCACCCCACTTCCCCCTGCGCAGCACCAGCGTGACCACCCAGCACGCTGCCGCCCTCCACAACATCGGGCTTGCCGTGCTGCCCTGCTTCATGGCCAGCACGTCGCCCACCCTGTTCAAGGTGCTGGAAGACGCGATCGCGGTCGATCGACAGTTCTGGATCACCGCCCGCCAGGAGCAGCGCCAGCTGGCCAGGGTGCGCCTGCTGTGGGACTTCCTGCGCGAGGCGCTGGAGGCCAATCGCGCCTTCCTGATGGGCGACAGCCGTGAGCTGCAGCTACCCGATGTCACCCCCGAACACCAGCCGCGGCGGTAGCAGCCGAGTCGAACGTTGGCCGATAAAGAAGGCCACCTGGCCGGGGCGCGCCCGGCCAGGACGCTGACAACAAGATCCATACAGAGACGCCCTGGGGAAACCCGGGCGTCTTTCTTCTGTATTGAGCTACCGGCTTCGGGCAGCCGCGGCTCAGGTGCCGCAGAAGGTGCGCAATACCCGCTCGCCGGCCGGCGCCGGTTCGGCATAGGCCTCGCGGCCGGGCTGGGCGGTGAAGGGCTCGGACAGCACCTCGCGCAGGGCCTCGAAGGGGACGAAGTCATCGTGCTCGGCGGCCGCGGCGATGACGCGCTCCACCTGATGGTTGCGCGGGATATAGAGCGGGTTCACCGCCCGGATCCGCGCGGCGATCTCCGCCGGCGACGCCTCTTCCCGGGCCAGCCGCGCGCGCCAGCGCGGCAGCCAGGCACGCAGAGACGTGTCGCCATCGAACAGGTCGAGCAGCGCCGGGGCGTCCTCTTCCACTGCCTCGGCGAGGCCACGGAAGGCCAGGGTGAAGTCGGCGCGGCCAGCGGCCATCGCCTCGAGGAAGGCCTCGGCGAGGGCGCGATCGCCCTCCTCTTCCCGGGTCAGCCCCAGCTTGTTTCGGAACACCGCCAGCCACTCGTCCTCGTAGCGGGGTGCGTAGGCCTCGATCACCCTGGTGGCCTTGGCGATCGCCGACTCCTGGTCGTCGTCGAACAGCGGCAGCAGGGTCTCGGCCAGGCGCGCCAGGTTCCACTGGGCGATCCACGGCTGGTTGCGATAGGCGTAGCGACCGCCCTCGTCGATGGAACTGAACACCGTGGCCGGATCATAGGCCTCCATGAAGGCGCAGGGCCCGTAGTCGATGGTCTCGCCGGAGATCGCGCAGTTGTCGGTATTCATCACTCCATGGATGAAGCCGAGCCCCATCCACTGCGCCACCAGCGCCGCCTGGCGCTCGGCCACCGCCTCGAGCAGGGCCAGGTAGCGCTCACCCTCCTGATGCCCGGCAGGAGCCGGCCCCTGCAGTTCGGGATAGTGGCGCTCGATGGCCATGTCCGCCAGCGTCGTCACCGCCTCGAGATCGTCGCGGGCGGCGAAGTACTGGAAGGTGCCGACGCGCAAGTGGCTCGCGGCCACCCGGGTCAGCACCGCGCCCGGCTCCGGCACCCGGCGGAAGAGCCGCTCGCCGGTGGTCACCGCGGCCAGCGCTCGGGTGGTGGGCACGCCGAGGCGGTGCATCGCCTCGCTGACCAGGTACTCGCGCAACACCGCGCCCAACGGCGCGCGCCCGTCGGCGCCGCGGGAGAAGGGGGTCATGCCGGCCCCCTTGAGCTGGAGTTCGCGCAGCCGCCCTTCGCGGTCGACGACCTCGCCGAGCAGCACCGCGCGGCCGTCACCGAGGCGCGGATTGAAGTGCCCGAACTGATGGCCGGCATAGGCCTGGGCGAGGGGTTCGGCCCCCTCCGGCACGCAATTGCCGGAGAACCATTGGGCGGCACGCGATTCATCGAAGGCGTCGAGGTCGAAGCCCAGCGTCTCCGCCAGCGGCCGATTGAAGGCCACCAGCCGCGGCTCGGGAACCGGCACCGGGGCGAAGCGCAGATAGAAGCGCTCGGGCAGGCGGGCATAGCGCAGGCTGAACTCGGGAAACATGGCGGCTCCGGTAGCGGCGATCACGGCCAATGGCTGAATGCCCGAGTATAACGCTCGGACATCTCCCTATCGAGCCAACCCCTATCGACCCAGCTCCTCCCGGCTGACCCAGCTCATTCTGGCTGGCGCCAGCTCTTCACGGATCAGCTCGGCCAGGCGCCGGGCCGGCTCAGTGGGGCGTCGGGCGGCACGATGCAGGGCCAGCTCCACCGCCGGCAGTGTCGGCAGGCCGCTGGACTCGTCCAGGGCGCGCAGCTGGGGGCCGAGCATGCTGCGGGTGACCACCACGATGGCCAGCCCTGCCTGCACCACCGGAGAAAGGCCCGCCATGGACTGGCTGGTGTAGGCCACTCGCCAGTCGCGTCCAGCGGCCACCAGCGCGTCCTCCGCCACCTCGCGGAAAAGATCCGCTCCCGGCGAGTAGAGCGCCAGCGGCAAGGGGTCGACGAGCAGCGGCTGACGCTCCAGCCCCACCGCCCAGACCAGGGGCTCACGGCGAATCACCTCGCCGCCCGGCGAACACCGCTGGCGAGTCACCAGCGCCAGATCCAGCTCGTCGGCGCGCACGCGCCCCACCAGCTCGGCACTGACGCCGCAGGTAACCTGCAAGCCGACATCCGGATAGAGCTGATGAAACCAGGAGAACACCGCGGTCAGCAGCGGGGCATAGTCCTCGGGAATCCCCAGCTTGAGCTCGCCGGTAACACGCTGCGCACGCATATCGGCCAGCACCTCGTCGTTGAGAGCCAGCAACCGCCGGGCATGCTCCAGCAACCGCTCGCCCTCGGCGGTGAAACGGATGCGCCGCCCCTGGCGCTCGTGAAGCGAGACCTCCAGCACCGCCTCCAGGCGCGAGAGCTGCATGCTCACCGTGGACTGGGTGTAGGCCAGGTGCCGCGCCGCGGCGGTGACGCTGCCGGTATCGGCCACCGCCACCAGGGTACGCAGCAGGGCGAGGTCGAGGGTCGGGGCACGCCTCAACACATCACACTCCTTGATGAGTGAGTTCAACAAAGATCGTTATCTTGATGAGTATGGCATGGATAGCATGGCGCCAGTACCCACCCGTTACCGAACACTCCATGCAGGAGACGCGGCCATGCAGCTTCAGCGCTCACATTTCACCCACTCTCCCTGGCTCGGCGCCGCCGCCGGGGCGCTGGCGGTGGTACTGTGGGCGCTGGTACCGCTGCTGGCTGCCCAGGCAGGCGAGCTTCCGCCACTGCGCCTCTCGGCGCTGGCACTGCTGGCCGGCGCGCTGGGCACCCTGCCCATGGCACGCCGGCGGCGTCATGAGGTTCCTCCACTGGGTCGCCTGGCCGGCGCACTCGTCTACCTGGGTGTGCCACTGCTGATCACCGGTGCGGTCGGGGCATGCTTCGCGGCCTTCACCCTGGCCCCCGCCGAGGAGACGGCGCTGATCCTCTACACCTGGCCGGTGCTGTTCCTGCTGGCCAGCCGCAGGCTGGCACTGGGCCGGCTGCCGGCCAACACCCTGGTCGGTGCCGGGCTAGCGTTTGGCGGCGCGGCGCTGCTGGTGTTGCCTGGCGCCATGGCGGGTGGGGTCTCCGGCGCGTGGGACGGCTATGCCCTGGCGCTGCTCGGCGCGGTGTGCTGGGCGCTCTACTCCCTGGCGAGCCAAGTCGCGGCCTGGCGACTGGGCGAGCGCATGCCGCACCTGCTACTGATCGCCAGCGCCATGGTGGGCGGGCTTAGCCTGGCGCTGGAGGGCGCGCACGCCCTGCCCTCCCGTGACGCCCTGCTGGCCACCGCCGCCCTGGGCCTGGGCCCCTATGGCCTGGCCATGCTGGCCTGGGACCGGGCCATGCGCGACCCCCTCGCCCACCGGGTCGGCAACCTGGCCCATGCCGTGCCGGTGCTGGCCACGCTATTGCTGGTAGTGGCCGGCGTGACCACCCCGGACTGGCGCCTGCCACTGGCCGCACTGCTGGTGGTGGCGGGCAGCATGACCGCAAGCCGGGAACCGGCCCGGCGCAGGCACCTCCCTGCACTTGGTCGTTTTCCCAGGAACTGAGGACAATTCCCCCCGCGTTCGAGGCAAATTGGACATTCGCCATTCGGGCAGTTAGTGTATACAGCCTCCGGATCATGACAATGTATACAACAACTGATCCCTGAAGGGCCGCGGCCCCTGCGCCCCGGCCACCCTGGTCTTGCCTCATCGCAGACTGGATCGCCGTACCTTCGACTGCCCGTCGACGACGCCATCGAACGAGAAGGAATCCATGTCGCTCCACTACGCCGACAAGGGCCGCTGCATGCCGCGCCGCCCTCCGCCTATCTCCCCCGTGCTGGGGTAATACCGCCTTAGCGGCAGCCACTGCCGCCCGAGCCGAACGACCCGCTTCAGCGCCGACTATCGCCGCGCAGGCAAACCCCTGGGCGCACGTTGTCCCGTGGGCGCCGGGAGCCGCTTCGGCCATCTCACTGCGTCACGCATGCGGCTGCGGCCGCCATGCTCGACGTGTTCTTTTCACCTGCCGAGGGACTGCCCTTGAACAGCGAATCCTTATATCAACTCTCCAGCCTGACCGTGATCCTGCTGCTGCTCGCCTTCTACGGCGGCACCTATCTGCTGACGCTTGGCATTCGCAAGAAACAGGAGTGTGCCGACGAATTCATGGTCTCCAACCACCGCATCGGCTTTGGCATCGGCGCCGCCAGCATGACCGCCACCTGGATCTGGGCCGCCTCCTTCTACGCCGCCGCCACCTCCGGCTACACCTACGGCGTCTCGGGCCCCATCCACTATGGCCTGTGGGGCGCCCTGATGATCCTGTTCATCTACCCGTTCGGCCGACGCTTCAGGAAGCTCGCCCCCAACGCCGCGACCCTGGGCGAGCTGATCCACGCTCGCCACGGCAGCTCCAGCCAGCTGATCCTGGCGTTTTCCAACGTGCTGGGCAGCATCATCAGCCTGATGGTCAACTTCACCGCCGCCGGTGCGCTGGTTTCGGTGCTCTCGCCGCTCTCCTTCCAGGCCGGGGTCATCATCGCCGGCGTCGGCGTGCTGCTCTACACCCTGTGGTCGGGCTTCCGTGCCTCGGTACTCACCGACTTCGCCCAGCTGGTGGCGCTCATGGCCATTGCCATTGTGATCATTCCCGCGGTGTTCTTCGCCATGGGCGGCCCCAGCGAGCTAGTCGCCGGTCTCGACAACCTGACCGCAGAGCAGACCAGCTTCTTCTCCAGCGAGGCGATCCTCAACCAGGGCGCTCCCTTCTTCGTCGCCGTGCTGGCGTATGCCATCGGTAACCAGACCATCTCCCAGCGCCTGTTCGCGGTGAACGAGAATCACATCAAGCCGACCTTCCTGACCGCCACCGTGGGCTACGGCGCCATCGTCATCGGCCTGGGCATGATCGGCCTGATGGCGTTGACGCTGGGCATGGAGCCGCTGAACGGCAACATGAACAACCTGATCCCGCAGATGGTCTCCGGCTACCTGCCACCGATCTTCATCGCGCTGTTCTTTATCCTGGTGATCGGCTCGCTCTCCTCCACCGCCGACTCCGACCTCTCGGCACTGTCGGCGATCATGATGGCCGACGTCTATGGCAAGAATATCGCCCGCGGCAAGGTGGATCCTCAGCGCATGCTGCTGGTCGGTCGCCTGACCATGATCATCGCCACCGCGGTGGGCATCGTCTTCGCCAGCTTCTCGCTGGATATTCTGGTGATGCTGGTATTCGTCGGTGCGCTGTGGGGCGCCATCGTCTTCCCGGTGATCGCCAGCTGCTTCTGGAACCGCATTACCAACCAGGCCTTTACCGTCTCGGTACTGGTCGCCATGGTGCTGTTCTGTGTGGCGCGCTTCGAGCTGGTCGACCTGGCCGGCCCCGGCGGCCTGTTCTTCGAACTGCTGGCCAGCATCGGCGGTGGCGTGATCATCGGCCTGATGGCATTCGGCTTCTTCGGCCGCACCGTCGGCTTTATCGCCGGCATCCTGGCGCTACTCGCCATGCTGGTCTTCGCCACCGGCTTCCTGCGCGACTACACCGTGCTGCTGGCCTCACTGACCGCCTACGGCACCAGCACCCTGGTCTGCGTGGTGATGAGCCTGAACAGCCGCCAGCGCTTCGACTTCGACACCATCGCCGAACGCGTGGGCAACTACAGCGACTCGGCGCAGGATGCCAAGCCGGCCACGAGGCCGAAGGAGGCTCCGGTGACCGCCCGCCTCGCCACCCAGCGCTGATATTCGCCCATCAACCATGTGGGTAGCGCCGGCCACCCCCGGCGCCACCCGGAGGAGATCGACCATATGACCACGCTGTTTGCCTTCTACGTACTGATCTGGCCGGCCCTGACGCTCGGCGTGCTGGCCCTGATCATCCGCGCCGTGATACGCGATCGCCGCCAGGCCCGCGTGGAGAGCCGCGAGCTGGTGTGAGGCGCCAGCACTGAATGCGATCGGCCCCGCGGGCAGTGCCCGCGGGGCCGATTTCATCCAGCCCATCGCCACGAGTCGCGTTAAACTCCTGTCATGGGTTCCGCGATATCGAACGCACCGGCAGGAGCATGACATGAACCACGATACCCTCGACTACTATCATCCCCCGGCCGCGGACGCCCTGGGGCTGATCCTGATCCGTGCCACCCCCGAGGGGCTCACCGAGATCGACTTCGTCGACGAGCAGCACGAGCCGCCGTGCCCGGGGCCCCTGACCGCGCAGGCATGCGCGCAGCTGACCGAATACTTCGCCGGCACCCGCCGCGACTTCGACCTGCCGCTGGCCCCCCAAGGCACCGACTTCCAGCGCCGGGTATGGGCCGCGCTCGAAGCGATTCCCTTTGGGGAGACCCGCAACTACGCCGAGATCGCCGAGCAGCTCAGCAGCAAGGGCGGCCAGCGCGCGGTAGGCGCCGCCAATGGCAGAAACCCCATCTCCATCGTGGTGCCCTGCCACCGGGTGATCGGCAGCGACGGTCGCATGACCGGCTACGCCGGCGGCATCGGCCGCAAGCGCTGGCTGCTCGCCTTCGAAGCGGGCGAAGTGCCGATGTTGCTGGGCTGACGGGTATCGGCGTCGAGCCCGAGGGCGCCTTGCCATGCCGCGGGTCAGCGCGCCGTCCCCTCGCCGGACGCCGAGCCAAGGCCCAACTGGCGCACGCTGGCCACGAAGTCGCCGAAGCGTTCGCCCTGAATCGGTAGTGCTGACCATCAACCTGGAGATCGGCCTGATCACCCCGCCGGTGGGGCTCAACCTGTTCATCATCAAGGGGATCGCGCCGGACATCTCGCTGCGCGATATCCTGATAGGCAGCCTCCCCTATGCCCTGTGCATGGTGCTGGCGATCATCCTGCTGTGCTTCTTCCCGGGTATCGCCCTGTGGCTGCCCGACCTGCTGATGGGCTGAGGGAACCAACGCCATGAACATGACCTTCCTGCAGGAGCTGTTCAACAACATCACCCGGCGCGACGCCCTGCGGCGGCGCCGGCGCAGGAGTGGCGAGTCGCTTGACCACGAGGACCTGGCAGCCGCCTGCCATGCCCTGCTGGCGAGCGACGGTGAGGCCTCGAGCATCGCCCTGGCCAGCCGCGCCCTGGACATGTACGAGTGCCTCGCCGAAGAGCAGCGCCCGGCCTTCTTCGCCCGCCTGGGCGCGGAGTTCGCCGCCGAGCCGGCGACCATCGACGCCGCCTACGCGGCCTATCGCGAGAGCCGCGACAACGCCACCCTGGAGGCGCTGTTCGAGGCCTGCGAGCCGCGCCGCCAGGAGCTGTTCCGGCGCCTCAACCTGGCCAGCGACGGCACCTACTCGCTGGTGCGCATGCGCGAGCACCTGCTCGGCCTGCTGCGCGAGCATCCCGAGCTGGCCGCCATCGACAGCGACTTCGCCCATCTGTTCGGCTCCTGGTTCAACCGCGGCTTCCTGATGCTCAAGCGCATCGACTGGAACACCCCGGCCTCGATCCTCGAGAAGATCATCCGCTACGAGGCGGTGCACGAGATCCGCGACTGGGACGACCTGCGCCGCCGCCTGGATGCCCGTGACCGGCGCTGTTTCGCCTTCTTCCACCCGGCGATCGGCGACGAGCCGCTGATCTTCGTGGAGGTGGCCCTGTGCAAGGGGCTGCCGGCCCGCATCCAGCCCATCCTGGCCGGCGAGGAGAGCGGTGAGGAGAGTCGCGTGGAGGAGCCCGAGGAGGCCGATACCGCCGCCTTCTTCGGCATCAGCAACTGCCAGGTGGGGCTGCGCGGCATCTCCTTCGGCAACTTCCTGATCAAGCAGGTAGTGCAGGAGCTCAAGCAGGAGCTGCCCCAGTTGAAGCATTTCGTGACCCTCTCGCCGGTACCGGGCCTCGCCCAGTGGCTGGCCGAACGGCGCAACGACGCGAGCCTGCCGGCGGCCACCCGCGAGGCACTGGCTTCGCTGGAGGAGCCCGGCTGGCACCGGGACAGCGAGCTCAGCGAGGCGCTCAAGGCTCGCCTCCGGCCGCTGGCGGCGCGCTATCTCGCCGAGGAGAAGAACGCCCGCGGACTCCCGCTCAACCCGGTGGCCCGCTTCCATCTGGGCAACGGCGCCGAGCTGCACCGCATCAACTGGCTCGGCGACGTCTCGGCCAAGGGGCTCGAGCAGGGCGCCGGCCTGATGGTCAACTACCTCTACGTGCTCAGCGATATCGAGCGTAATCACGAGAACTACACGGCCCATGGAGCCGTGGCCTGCTCAAGCGAGGTGAAGGACCTCGTGCGCAAGGCCAGGAAGCAGGCCAAAGGAGAGACAAGCAAATGAGCCACAACCTGTTCGAGACCTTCGCCCGCCGCATGCAAGAACGCGGCGACGCCGACTTCATCACCACCCCCGAGGGGCGCCGCTACTCCCATGCCGACGCCCTGGTCGCGAGCGCAAGCCTGGCCGGCGCCCTGGTCACGCTGGGCGTGGCACCGGGCGACCGGGTGGCGGTGCAGGTCGACAAGAGTCCCGAGGCGATCCTGCTCTACCTGGCCACCCTGCGTGTCGGCGCCGTCTACCTGCCGCTCAACACCGGCTATACCGGAGACGAGATCCGCTACTTCCTGGGGGATGCCGAGCCGGCGCTATTCGTCTGCCGCCCCGCGGCCCTCGAGGAGGCGCTCGCCATTGCCGGGGAAACCGGCTGCCCCGAGGTCCGTACCCTGGGCACCGCCGCCGATGGCAGCCTGATGGAAGCGGCCGCCGCGGCCACCCCCCGCGAGGCGGTGGAGCCCCGCGAGGAGAACGACCTGGCCGCCATCCTCTACACCTCGGGCACCACCGGGCGCTCCAAGGGCGCCATGCTCACCCACCGCAACCTGGGCTCCAACGCCGCCACCCTGCTGGAGGCGTGGCGCTTCAGCGAGAACGACCGGCTGATCCATGCCCTGCCGATCTTCCACACCCACGGCCTCTTCGTGGCCTGCAACGTCACCCTGATGGCCGGCGCCAGCATGCACTTCCTGGCGAAGTTCGACGCCGACGTGATCTTCGCTGAGATGCCCCGCGGCACGGTGCTGATGGGCGTGCCCACCTTCTATACCCGGCTGGTGGCCGACGCGCGCCTCACCCCCGAGGCCACCGCCAGGATGCGCCTGTTCGTCTCCGGCTCGGCGCCGCTCACCGCCGAGACCCACCAGGCCTTCGAGGAGAAGACCGGCCACGCCATCCTCGAGCGCTACGGCATGACCGAGACCAACATGAACATCTCCAATCCCTATGCCGGCGCGCGCCGCGCCGGCACCGTGGGCCAGCCGCTGCCCGGGGTGGAGATCCGCATCACCGACCGCGAGAGCGGCGACGAGGTGCCGGCCGGCGAGATCGGCATGCTCCAGGTGCGCGGACCCAACGTCTTCATCGGCTACTGGCGCATGCCCGAGAAGACCCGCGAGGAGCTGCTCGAGGACGGCTTCTTCATCACCGGCGACCTGGCCCTGGTGGACGAGCACGGCTATGTGCAGATCGTCGGCCGCGACAAGGACCTGGTGATCTCCGGCGGCTTCAACGTCTACCCCAAGGAGGTGGAGCAGGTGATCGACGAGCTCGAGGGCGTGGTGGAGTCGGCGGTGATCGGCCTGCCTCACCCCGACTTGGGTGAAGGAGTCACCGCAGTGGTGGTGCCCGAGGCCGGCGCTGCGCTCACCGAGGGCGAGGTGCTCGAGCACCTGCACGACCGCCTGGCCAGGTACAAGCAGCCCAAGCGGGTCTTCTTCGTCGACAGCCTGCCCCGCAACACCATGGGCAAGGTGCAGAAGAACGAACTGCGCAAGCGCCTCGACGCCACCTACCGCTGAGTCCCGGGCTCATCGCGAGTTGACGCTGTCCGCGCCGGCGGGACATTGCCGGTGGGACATTGCCGGCGCGGACAGCGTCAGCGTCCTCGCTCGCCCCGGCTGAAGGAGCTGCCCGAGGCGGGGCGCTCCACCTCGAAGAGGTCGCTGCAGCGGGCGTAGTCGTTGCCGGCCATGCGTCCGATGGGACTGAGGCTCTCGCGATCGACGTGGCGCCCGTCCCAGAGCGCCTCGTCGATGTGGATCGACACCACCTCGGCGAGCACCAGGTTGCCGGCCAGCGGCTGGTCGCCGAAGCGGATGATCTCGCGCAGCCGACAACCGAAGGCCACCGGGGCGCCGGCCACCCGCGGCACCGAGATCCCCGGCATGGCGACCTTCTCGAGCCCCGCATGGACGAATTCGTCGGCGCCGTGCTCGAGCCCCGCACTGGTCGCGTTCATCTCCTGCACCAGCCCTTCGCCGCTGATCTGCACCACGCACTCCGCCACCTCGGCGAGGTTGCGGATGGTGTCCTTGGGATTGGCGTCGCCGTCGAGCAGCGGCGAGAAGCCCAGCACCGGCGGGTTGACGCTGACCACATTGAAGAACGAGAAGGGTGCCAGGTTGGCGTTGCCCGCCGCGTCCAGGGTCGAGACCCAGGCGATGGGCCGCGGGCAGATGCTCCCCGACAGCAGACGGTAGATCTTGCCCGGGCTCAGCCCGTGCTCCTCCAGCAGGTAGTCGCTCACGTTGCGCCGCTCACTTCAGATGGGGAAGGGGGAAGTATCGCCCCCGCGGGGCCAGATACCCAAGGGGGCGACGAGCGTTCTAGTCGAAGCTGGTGCAGACGGGGGCCTGCCTCGACGGCTCATGGGCCACCTCGAGGGTAACCGGCGCCTCGACGTGGATCAGCGCGACACGCCATTGATGGTCGACGTTGACCGGGTCGCACTGGCCTTCGCTGCCGCCACCGAAGTTGGAGTCGATCCAGTAGTGGACGTCATAGAGCCGGCCCTCCTCCAGCGCGCCGGGAAAGGAAAAGGAAAAGGCCGGCGACTCGCCTTCCGAGACGCTGCCGGCATCGCTGGCCACGACCTCACCCTTGGCCACGTCATACAGTGCTACGTGGACGCTCTGGCCACCATGGGCCCCGATAAAGGAACCATCGCCGGTGAAGGTGAGATCATGGCCCTCACTGGCCAAGACGGAAGTTGACGCCAGCAGCAACAGCACAGCCAGCGGCTGCGAAACGCTCTTGGCGCCAGGAATCACGCGTGTCATGCCCTACCTCCTTCGCAATCGTTCGATGTCGATCGGGTGTTGGCTTACCCCTACAGCCTAGCTCACCCACCACCCACCTATCGAACGTCGCCGGTAACGCTCCGGCGGAGCCTCCTTACACTGGGCGAACCTTCCCTGGCTGTCAGAGCTGGGGGCTGACAGGACTGGGCAAATGCCTCAATCAGGTAATCGATCATCGCCCGGACCTTGGCCGGTGGCCGCCGATCGGGGGGAAACAGCACATGCAGGCCGCCCAGGTCATGCGTGGGCTGGTCGAGTTCCAGGGCCACCAGGGTACCGCGCACCAGGGCCTCCCCCACGATGAAGTTCGGCTGATAGATCACGCCCTGCCCGCCAAGCGCCGCCGCCACTAACGCATCACCATTGTTGGCCTTGAGATCCCCTCGCACAGGCACCTGAATGTCGCCCTCGCGACCGAAGCTCCAGATCCCCTCTCGCTGGGAGGGCGACAGGGTATAGCTCAGACAGTTATGGCCGGATAGTTCGGCAATGCCCCGCGGCGTGCCGTGTCACTCCAGATAGTCCGGCGCGGCACAGACCCGCATCGGGCAGTCGCCCAGCCGTCGCGCCTTGAGCGAGCTGTCGGCAAGATGACCGATGCGAATCGCCAGGTCACAGCCTTCCTGGATCAGATCATGCTGAGCGTCGCTCAGGCCCAGTTCGACCTCCACTTGCGGATAGCGCCGCTGGAACGCGGGTAGCAGTGGCGCGATGAAGCGCACGCCGAAGGAGAGCGGCACGTTCATGCGCAGTCGCCCGACCGCCTCGAGTCGCTGGGCAGCCACTTCCGACTCCGCCTCGTCGAGCTCCTGCAGGATGCGTCGACAAGCCTCGAGGTAGTCAGTTCCCGCGTCCGTCAGCGTGAGGCGCCGGGTAGTGCGATGCATCAGCTTGACCCCCAGCCGGGCCTCCAGGGCATTCATGTGCTTAGTGGCCATGGCCGGTGACATGTCCAGGGCACGTCCCGCCGCCGATAGGCTGCCGTGGGTGGCCGCTTGGATAAAGACCCGCATCCCCGTAAAACGATCCAGCATCTATTTCGCACTCATGGTTAAAGGTGTTGCCATATAACGGCAAGTTCTCTTACTCAAAGGGAAAGGATACAGTATTCCCTATCAGTCGTAACCGGGCCATACGACCCAAGGAATTGCACGATGACCAACGCTAACGAATCGTCTGCAGCTTCCACCGTCCAGCCGGTGCTGTTCATTCCCCACGGCGCCGGCCCGTGTTTCTTCATGGACTGGAACCCACCCGGCACCTGGGCCGGCATGGCAGGCTTCCTCAAGAGCGTGGCCGCCTCGCTGCCGGCTCGCCCACGCGCGATCCTGATGGTCTCCGCCCATTGGCGCACCCAGGAATTCTGCGTGACCGCCGGTGAACACCCCGAGCTGATCTACGATTACTACGGCTTTCCCGACCACACCTATGCGCTCACCTACCCGGCCCCCGGCGCGCCGGCCCTGGCCGAGCGGGTCGACAGATTGCTCTCTCAAGCCGGTCTGGCCAGCCAACGGGACGCCAAGCGGGGGTTCGATCACGGCATGTTCGTGCCGCTGAAGCTGATGTTCCCCGAGGCGGATATTCCCGTAGTGCAGTTGTCACTGCGCGATGATCTCGACCCCGCGGCCCATCTCTCCGCCGGCGAGGCCTTGGCATCGCTGCGTGATGAGGGTGTGCTGATCATCGGCAGCGGCATGAGCTTCCACAATATGCGCGGCTACGGGGATACGCGCTTCACCGTCCCCTCCGAAGCCTTCGATGACTGGCTGACCCAGACCGTGGAGGCTGAGCCGGGTCGGCGCCACGCCGCGCTTAACGACTGGGCTCGGGCACCCCATGCGCTTCAGTGCCACCCGCCGGGCGACGAAGAGCACCTGATCCCGCTGATGGTCGCCGCCGGCGCCGCGGGGAAAGACAAGGGCCGCAAGATCTATTCGGAACAAGTGCTCAAGACGCAGCTGTCCGCCTTCCGTTTCGGCTGAGGCAGCCACGCCACTTTGCACAGCCACCTCACCTGGCAACTCACGCAATACCGCAGGAGAACGATGATGCACATTGAACTATCCGGCAAACAGGCCCTGGTCACCGGCTCCACCCTGCGAGTGGAAGGTGGCATCGTCGAGAGCATTGCCTGACGACCCATCCACCACAGGAGAAATGAGCCATGCCGACCTCCAGCGCCCATATTCATACACAAACCCCGCAACGTCTGATGAACCGGCTGTGCAAGCACTGGGGGCACAAGTTTCCGGTCACGCTTGACGAGCAACAAGGCGTAATCGAACTGCCGCTGGGCGTCTGTCGGCTGCACTGCGCCGACACGCTGACGGTAGAACTGGAAAGCGATAGTGTGCAAATGTCGAGATTGCAGCAGGTGGTGACCGACCATCTGCAGCGTATGGCAGGCAAGGAAACACTTGCCATCGAATGGAAGTAATGGGCTGTCATCACGGCCGAAAAAAGGAGCAGAACATGAAAAATGACTCGAAAGAACGCTATGGAAGCGTCAGCAAAACCTTCCACTGGCTGATGGCCGTGCTGATCGGTTGGCAGCTGTTCAAGTTCGGGGACCGTATCGCCGAGGGCGAGCACTGGGTGGGGCAGACCCTGGTGCCCTGGCATGTGTCCATCGGCACTCTGCTGCTGGTACTGATCGTGCTGCGTCTGGCGTGGGTGATGACACAGCGTCACCAGCGCCCGGCCCAGGACCCGGCCACCGCCATGCTGGTTAAAGCCGGGCATGGCCTGCTCTTCGCCGGCATGCTGCTGATGCCGATCACCGGGGTGATGGTGATGCTGGGCGGCGGCTATGGACTGACCGCCTTCGGGGTGGAGATTCTCGCGAAGGGTGAAGAGATCGCCTGGGCCGCGAGCCTCGGCAGCCTGCACTCACCGCTGGCCTGGGCCTTGGCCGCGCTCATCACCGGGCATATCGGCATCGCCCTGTTTCACCACTTCATCCAACGCGACGATACGCTCAAGCGGATGCTGTAGCGCGACCGTGACAGGTTGCCTTCAACAGGCTTTCGACATGGGTGAATCGTACCGGCTTTCTCGGAGACCCTTTGGCTTGAGTCAGGCCACCTTCTTGGCCTGACCCTATTGCTCACGATACAGCGCCTCTCGCTCGGCCGGTGGCATGTTGCCAACCGGCTCCACTCCCCTCTGAGCCCGTTGCCACCGCCGTTGTTCCCCCGTGCGGGGCGAGCCCGCTTCATGCCCCCGCCGATTTGCGGCACCATGGCTGCCTGCCCGCCCTCCGCGAAGGAACCGCATCATGTCCGCCCTCGACGCCCCTCCCCCCCTGACGCCCGGCTTCATGGTGATCCACGGCAATCGCCTGGAAGCGCTGCGCGACCTGGCGGTGGAGTGGCTGCGCCAGCATCCGCTGGGGCCACTGGAAGACGAGGTGATCCTGGTGCAGAGCAACGGCATCAGCCAGTGGCTGAAGCTGGCGCTGGCCGCCGACCCGCCCAAGGGCGCCGGCATCGCCGCGGCCATGGACGTCACCCTGCCGGCACGCTACCTCTGGCAGGCCTACCGCGCGGTGCTCACCCAGCAGGACGGCCCCGACGCCGTGCCGCCGGCATCCCCCTTGGACAAGCCGCGCCTGGTCTGGCGGCTGATGCGCCTGCTGCCGGAGCTCACGGACGACGCCACCTTCGCGCCCCTGGCACGCTTCCTCGCCGACGACGATGACCTGCGCAAGCGCCACCAGCTCGCCGAGCGCCTGGCCGACCTGTTCGACCAGTACCAGGTCTACCGGGCCGACTGGCTGGCCGCCTGGGCCGAGGGCCGCGACGAGCTGATCGATGCCCGCGGCCAGGCCAGGGCACTCGCCGAGGATCAGCGCTGGCAGCCGGCGCTGTGGCGGCGCCTGCGCGACGACATCGGAGACGAAGGACTCGCCACCAGCCGCGCCTGGGTGCACACCCGCTTTCTCGAGGCATGCCGGGAACTGACGCCCGAGACGCGTCCCGCCGGCCTGCCGCGCCGGGTGGTGGTGTTCGGCATCTCCTCGCTGCCCCGCCAGACCCTGGAGGCGCTGGCCGCGGTGTCCCGGGTCACCCAGGTGCTGCTCTGCGTGCACAACCCCTGCCGCCACTACTGGGCGGACATCATCGAGCACAAGGATCTCTTGAGAGCCGCCCGCCGGCGCCAGCGCCAACGCCCCGGCATGCCGCTCGCGCTCGACGACACCGAGCTGCACCTCCACGCCCAGCCGCTGCTCGCCGCCTGGGGCAAGCAGGGCCGCGACTACCTGCGCCTGCTCGACGAGTTCGACGACCAGGACGCCTACCGGGCGCTGTTCGACGCCGAGGCGCTGCGCATCGACCTGTTCGATTCGCCCCTCGAGCAGGCCGAAGTTCCCGGGCTACTCCAGCAGTTGCAGGACGACATCCTCGAGCTGCGCCCGCCCCAGGAGACCCGCGACACCTGGCCGGCCGTCGACCCGGCCGTTGATCGCAGCCTACGCTTCCACGTCGCCCACAGCGCCCTGCGCGAGGTGGAGATCCTCCACGACCAGCTGCTCGCCGCGTTTGATGCCGACCCCACGCTGCGCCCGCGGGACGTGCTGGTGATGGTGCCGGACATCGACACCTACGCCGCCGCCGTGCAGGCGGTATTCGGCCGCCTGGCGCCGGACGACCCGCGCCATATCCCCTTCACGCTCTCCGATCAGACCAGCCGCCATCGCCAGCCGCTGCTGGTGGCATTGGAGGCGCTCCTGCACCTGCCGGAGGCGCGGCTCACGGTGAGCGACCTCCTGGACCTGATGGAAGTGCCCGCCCTGCGCGCTCGCTTCGGCTTGGACGCCGAGGCGCTGCCGGTGCTGCGCCGCTGGATCGAGGGCGCCGGCATCCGCTGGGGGCTCGATGCCGAGCAGCGCGCCCGGCTCGACCTGCCCGGCGGGCTCACCGCCAACACCTGGGCCTTCGGCCTGCGCCGGCTGATGCTCGGCTACGCCGTCGGCCGCAGTACGGAGAACGAGAGCGCCGACGGCCCCTGGCACGACATCGAGCCCTATGGCGATATCGGCGGCCTGGAGGCGGCGCTCGCCGGCCCGCTGATGGACCTGCTCGACGTGCTGGAGGCCCAGTGGCGCGCGCTCTCCGAGCCCACCGACGTGGCCACCTGGTGCCGGCGGCTGCGCGGGCTACTGAGTGAGTGCTTCGCCGCCGAGGACGAGGCGGACCTCGCCACCCTGGGCCGCCTGGAGGAGCTCTTGGAGGAGTGGCAGGAGACCAGCGAGGATGCCGGCCTGACCGAGGCGCTGCCGCTCTCGGTGGTGCGCGAGCACTGGCTCGGCCAGCTCGACCAGGCCAGCCTCTCCCAGCGCTTCCTGGCCGGCGCGGTGAACGTCGCCACCCTGATGCCGATGCGCGCCATCCCCTTCCGGCACGTGTGCCTCTTGGGCATGAACGACGGCGAGTACCCGCGGGTGCAGCGCCCGCTGGACATCGACCTGATGGGCCACGACTACCGCCCCGGCGACCGTTCGCGCCGCGAGGACGACCGCTACCTCTTCCTCGAGGCGCTGCTCTCGGCCCGGGAGAGCCTGATGATCAGCTGGGTCGGCCGCAGCATCCACGACAACGCGCCCCGCCCGCCCTCGGTGCTGCTCGGCCAGCTGCGCGACCACCTCGCCGCCGGCTGGCGCTTGACAGGCGCAGAAGAAGACGACGCCGGCCAGGCCCTGCTCGATGCCCTGACCACCGAGCACCCGCTGCAGCCGTTCAGCCGGAAGTACTTCCGCGCGGGGTCGGGCGCGGTAGAAAGCCGCGCGGGGTCGGGCGCGGTAGAAAGCCGCGCGGGGTCGGGCACGGTAGAAAGCTTCTCTGGCGACGACCGGCTGTTTACCTACGCCCGGGAGTGGCGGGCGGTGCACCAGGCGCCCCAGGACGAGGAGAGCGACGCCGTGGCCGACGGCGAGCTGCCGCCCATGGAGCTCGACACCGCCCTTACGCTTTCGCGGCTCAGTGGCTTCCTCAAGGACCCGGTAAAGGCCTTCTTCACGACTCGGCTCGGCGTTGTTCTGGAGCGCGAGGCGCTGGAGAGCCCCGACCACGAGCCCTTCGCCCTGGACGGCCTCGACCACTGGCAGCTCCAGCAGGCGCTGATCGAGGCCGGGCGCCGCGCCGTGGACGAGGGCGCATCGCCCACCCCCGCCGTCCACGACACCCTGGCGCGCCTCACGCGCGAGGGACGCCTCGCCATGGGCGGCTTCGCCGAACTGATGCGCGAGCACCTCGTTGAGCCCCTGGACGGCCTCTTCGAGGCCTACGCCGAGAAGCTCGCGGCCTGGCCCCACGCCTGGGAGACGCCGGCCTCCGTGTCGCTGGAACTCGCCACCCCAGAAGACCCGCTGTCGACTGATTCTCTACGAGTGGAGGACTGGCTGGACGGCCTGCGCGAGAACGACGCCGGCGAGCGCTGCCGGCTGGTGCTGATGACCAGCAGCCTGGTCAACAAGGGCAAGTACCACTGGAAGCACTGGCTCGCCCCCTGGGTCGCCCACCTCGCTGGCCAGCTCGCCCTCGGCCCCATGACCACGGTGCTGCTCTCCCGCGCCGGCGGCGGCACCCTCGCGCCGCTGGATGACGCCACCGCGCGCGCGCACCTGGAGGCCATCGCCCGCGCCTGGCGCGCCGGCATGACCGCTCCCCTGCCGCTGGCCCGGGACACCGCCTTCGCCTGGCACGAGAAGGGCGGCGACGCGAACGCCCTGGCCCGCGTCTTCGGCAGCAGCGGCTCTTCACAGACAGACAAGGCCGAAGAGGCCGACCTCAAGGCCTGGAAGGCCGCCGCGCGCGTCTTCGAGGGCGACGACTACACCGCCGGCGAGCGCGACCGCGATCCCTACCTCGCCCGCCAGTGGCGCGACCTCGCAAGCCTCGTGCGCCATGAGATCGCCGGGCGGCGCTTCACCGAGCTGACCGCGGCGCTCTACGCGCCCCTCCACGACGCGGTGAAGGCCAAGGGCGGCGGCGATAAAAAGAACGACAAGAAAGGCGGCAAGGGCCAGGGAGGCAAGAACTCATGAACTCGCCCGATAGCGCTCGAAATAACGCAGAAACCCTGCACGCGGCCGAGACGCCGCGCCTCGACCCGGTGGCCCTGCCACTCACCGGCAGCCGGCTGATCGAGGCCAGCGCCGGCACCGGCAAGACCTTCACCATCGCCCTGCTCTACCTGCGGCTGGTGCTCGGGCCCAGGCTCTCAAACAAAGAGCACGAGGACGACGCGGCCAGCTTCCCGCGGCCGCTGACCCCGCCGGAGATCCTGGTGGTCACCTTCACCAACGCCGCCACCCAGGAGCTGCGCGACCGCATCCGCGCCCGGCTGGTCGAGGCCGCCGAGGCGTTTCAGCAAGCGGCCAATCCAGAAGACGAAGCGCCGGGGGCAGACCGTAGCGGAGGTCCTATGCCAGGGATGGCATCGGTAGCGCCCAGGGAAGGGTTCACAGCGCCTCCGCGCAGGTCTGCCGCCGAATCAGCTTCGTCGGACGAAGGACTAACGGGAGATCTCTTCGCCGAACCGGCTGTGGATAATACGAAGGCGGTGGACAACGCCCCGAGCGACCCGCTGCTCGCCCTGCGCGACAGCTACCCCCGCGAGAGCTGGCCGACCTGCGCGCGCCGCCTGCGCCTGGCCGCCGAGTGGATGGACGAGGCCGCGGTCTCCACCATCCACTCCTGGTGCCACCGCATGCTGCGCGAGCACGCCTTCGACAGCGGCAGCCTGTTCGCCCTGGAGATGTCGCTGGACCAGTCCGAGATGGACCTGGAGATCGCCCGGGACTACTGGCGCAGCTTCTACTACGACCTCGACCCCGAGGCGTTGGCGATCGTCGCCCGCTACTGGACCACGCCGGACGCCCTGAACGACACCGCCGCCCGGCTGCGCACCCACGCCGCCGCCCTGCCCGCGGCCCCGCCGCCCTTTGATGCGCTCGCGAACTACCGCGAGCAGCGCGCCGCGGCGCTCGCCGAGCTCAAGGCGCCCTGGCCGGCCTGGCTCGACGAGCTGGAACAACTGCTCGAGGCCGCCGCCCAGCGCAAGGCCTTCAACGGCCAGAAGCTCAACGCCAGGAGCCGCGCCAACTGGCTCGCCGCCCTGCGCGACTGGGCCCATGATCCCGAACTCGCGAGCCCGGATCTCACCCCCGCCGCCTGGAAGCGCCTGACGCCGGAGGGCATCGCCGAGATCTGGAAGGAAGAGCCGATCCCCAACCTGCCGGCGCTGGAGGCGCTGGAAGAGTTGCCGGAGAAGCTCGCCGCGCTGCCCGATCCCTTCGCCGACCTGCTCGCCCACGCCGTGCACTGGATGGCCGCGCGCCGCGAGACCGTGCAGCGCCGCCGCGCCGAGCTCGGCCCCGACGACCTGCTGCACCGCCTGGACGCCGCCTTCACGGGCGAGGCCGGCGAGACTCTCGCCGCGCGCATCCGCGAGCAGTTCCCGGTGGCGCTGGTCGACGAGTTCCAGGACACCGACCCTGTGCAGTACCGTCTCTTCGATCGGGTCTACGAGCTGGCGGCCAATAGAGAGGACAGCGCGGTGCTGCTGATCGGCGACCCCAAGCAGGCGATCTACGCCTTCCGCGGCGCCGATATCCACACCTACCTCCAGGCCCGGCGCGACACCGCCGGCCGCCACGTCACGCTGGGCACCAACTTCCGGTCCGCCACGCCCATGGTCGAGGCCGTGAACCGGGTGTTCGCCCACGCCGAGCAGAGCGACGCCGGCGCCTTCCTGTTCCGCCAGGGTGACGACAACCCGGTGCCGTTCGCCCCTGTCGACGCGAATGGAAGGAAAGACGCCCTGGTGCGCCGCGGCGCGCCCCAGCCGGCGCTGACCCTCTGGCACCTGGCCGCCGACGACCCCCTGCCCAAGGGCGCCTACCTGGCCGAGCTGGCCGGGCGCTGCGCCACCGAGATGGCTTCACTGCTGCGCGAGGGCCAGGCCGGCCAGACGGGCTTCCAGAAAGAGGGAGAATTCCAGCCGCTGGCGCCGTCGGACCTCGCGGTGCTGGTCAACAACGCCGGCGAGGCCCGCGCCATTCGCACCGCCCTGCTCGCCCGCGGCATCCGCAGCGTCTACCTCTCCGACAAGGAGGGCGTGTTCGAGACCGAGGCCGCCACCGAGCTGGAAGGGTGGCTCGCCGCCTGCGCCGCCCCGGACGACGAACGCTGCCTGCGCGCCGCGCTGGCCACGCCGAGCCTCGGGCTCTCGCTTGCCGAGCTCGACGCCCTGAACGGCGGCCCCCAGCAGGACGAGCTGGCCTGGGAGGCGCGGGTGATGCAGTTCCGCGACTACCACCGCCAGTGGCAGCGCCGCGGCGTGCTGCCCATGCTGCACCGGCTGCTGGCCGACTTCGCCGTGCCCGGCCGGTTGCTGGCGGTGCCCGAGGGCGAGCGGCGGCTCACCGACCTGCTGCACCTCGGCGAGCTCCTGCAGGAGGCCAGCGCCGAGATCGACGGCGAGCACGCCCTGCTGCGCTTTCTCGCCGAGTCCCGCGCGCATCCACACGCGCAGTCCGACACCCACCGCCTGCGCCTGGAGAGCGACGCCGACCTGGTGCAGGTGGTCACCATCCACAAGTCCAAGGGCCTGGAGTACCCGCTGGTGTTCCTGCCCTTTATCGCCGCCTTCCGCCCGGTGAAGCAGGGCGACCTGCCGCTGCGCTGGCACGACGACGACGGCCACCTGCGCCTGACCTTGAACGCCGACGAGGCCATCCTGGCCCGCGCCGACCGCGAGCGCCTGGGGGAGGACCTGCGCAAGCTCTACGTCGCCCTGACCCGCGCCCGCCACGCCACCTGGCTCGGCCTGGCGCCGCTGGAGGCGATGGAGCGCAGCGCCGTCGGCCACCTGCTCGCCGGGGGCGAGGCGCTCACGCCCGAGGCCCTGCGCCCGGCCCTCGAGGCGCTGGCCGATTCTAGCGGCCGGGTAACGGTCTTGGACGCTCCCGAGGCTGACCCAGCGCCGGTCCAACTCGCCAGCGACGATGCGCCGCTGGGCCATGCCCGCGCGCCCACTCGGACGATCCGCGAGCACTGGTGGATCGCCAGCTACTCGGCGCTGCGCACCGGCGCCACGCCGGAAGAAGAAGGTGACATCGTCGTCACGGCAGAGCCGGCCCCCGAGCCCGCTACCGCCATTGAAGCCACCGCCATGGAGGTGATCGACGAGCCCTTCGATACCGGCACCGCCACGGTGAGCGTGGGCTCGCTTCACCGCTTCCCCCGCGGCCCCTCGGCGGGCACCTTCCTGCACGGCCTGCTGGAGTGGGCCGGCCAGGAGGGCTTCGCCCGGGTGGCCGAGGACGCCGAACTCAGAGCCGATACCATCGCCCGGCGCGCCAACCGCCGCGGCTGGGAGGGGCAGATCGCCGCCCTCGAGCAGTGGCTGCCGGAGCTCTTGACCACGCCGCTGCCGGTGCCGAATTCGGGCGATGGCGAGGCCGCGCCGCTGCGCCTCGACGCCCTGGACGGCGCGCGCGGCTACCGGGTGGAGCTGGAGTTCTGGTTTGCCGCCCACCGGGTGAACACCCGCCGACTGGACGCCCTCGTCAGCGCTCACACACTCGGCGGCCGGCCGCGGCCGGCGCTCGAGCCCGACACCCTCAACGGCATGCTCAAGGGCTTCATCGACCTGGTGGTGGAGCACGAGGGGCGCTTCTACGTGCTCGACTGGAAGTCCAACCACCTGGGCGCGGATGACGCCGCCTACACCGGGGCGGCGATGGGTGAGGCCGTGCTCGACAAGCGCTACGACGTGCAGTACTGCCTCTACCTGCTGGCTCTCCACCGGCTGCTCGCGGCCCGGCTGCCGGACTACGACATCGAGCGTCACCTGGGCGGGGCGCTCTACGTCTTCCTGCGCGGCACCCGCGCGCCCTCCCGCGGCATGCACGCCGAACGCCCGCCGAGCGAGCTGATCCTCGCGCTCGATGCCCTGTTTCGCGCCGCCGAGGAGGCCGCCCCATGACCCCGTATACCCCGAACCACACTGCCGCGTCCGAAGCCGCGCCGATGCAAGCGCCCGAAACCGCGCTAGCCGATCACGCGGCGCTGTTCGCCCTGCTCGACCGCTGGGTGGCACGCGGCTGGCTGCGCTCGCTGGACCGCGCCTTCGCCGTCTTCCTGTATCGCGAGGCGAAGGCGGCAAACGAGGTAAGCGAGGCCTCACCCCTGCTGCTGCTGGCGGCGGCGCTGGCCAGCCACCAGCTCGGCCGCGGCCACGTCTGCCTGGACCTGGCCCAGACGCTCGCCACCCCGGACCTCGCGCTCTCGCTGCCGCCGGAGGGCGACAGCCTGGAGGACCCGCCGCCGCTGCCCAGCCGGGTAATGGCCGCGCTGGAGCTGGACGCCTGGCGCGCGGCGTTGGCCCAGCCCGACCTGGTCGCCCCCGGCCCCGGCAGCACCCCGCTGGTGCTCGCCGGAAGCCGAGAGCATCCCCGGCTCTACCTGCGCCGCTACTGGCAGCACGAGCAGGATATCCACACCCGGATCAATGAGCGGCTCGGCGATGCCAAGGGCGACGACGAGACCCCGGACGCGACGCGCCTGCGCCCGATCCTCGACGCGCTGTTTCCCGACCGGGGCGAGACGAATCCCCAGATCGACTGGCAGAAGGCCGCCTGCGCCCTGGCCGGCCGCTCGCGCTTCGCGGTGATCACCGGCGGCCCCGGCACCGGCAAGACCACCACCGTGGTGCGCCTGCTCGCCCTGCTCCAGGCGCTGGCGCTCGGTGAAAACGAGGGTAAAGGCGCCCTGCGCATCCGCCTCGCCGCCCCCACCGGCAAGGCCGCCGCCCGGCTCAACGAGTCCATTTCGGCACAGGTCAGCCGGTTACCCTTGGACGAACTGGTGGCAGCAACCGGCCTTACCACCACCCTCGAGCGCGTAGCGAGCGAAGACGAGGCAAGGCGGAGTCCGACGAAAACGCGGAGTTTACGAGCCGTAAATGAGCAGTTTGAGAAGGACTCCAACGCCGCATCGTCGAGCGCAGTAGCGCATCTCAGAGAAGTGATTCCCAAGGAAGTGAGCACCCTGCACCGGCTGCTCGGCTCGCGCCCCGACACCCGCCGCTTCCGCCACGACCGCCACAACCCGCTGCCGCTGGACGTGCTGGTGGTGGACGAGGCCTCGATGGTGGACGTGGGCATGATGGCCGCGATGCTCGAGGCGCTGCCGCCCCGGGCGCGGCTGGTGTTGCTCGGCGACAAGGACCAGCTCGCCTCGGTGGAGGCGGGCTCGGTGCTCGGCGACCTGTGCGCCCGGGCCGAGGGCGGCCACTACACCCCAGCCACCGCCGAGTGGCTGAGTCAGGCCACCGGCCAGCCGCTGCCCACGGAGACGCTGGACGCCGACGGCCAGCCGCTGGACCAGGCCATCGCCATGCTGCGCGTCAGCCACCGCTTCACCGCCGACAGCGGCATCGGCCAGCTGGCCGCGGCGATCAACCTGGACGCCGAGCCCGCCGCCAAGCGCCGCGCCATCACCACGGCCCTCACCCACGGCTTCGCGGACCTCTCGCACCTGAAACTAAGCGCAGACGACGAGCGCGGCCTGGCCCGCCTGGCCGTAACCGGCTGCCCGGAGCGCTTTGCTCTCCATCAGACCAGCGCCCGCGCCGCCGATGCGCCGCCGGTGGGTTATCGCCACTTCCTCACGACTATGGCCGAGGGGCGCCCGGCCGACGACGCGGATCAGGCGGCGTTCGATGACTGGGCAAGAGAGGTGCTCGCGGCCCACGGCGACTTCCAGCTGCTGTGCGCGCTGCGCCGCGGCCCCTGGGGCGTGGAGGGCCTGAACGAGCGGGTACGCCAGGCGCTGGAGCGGGAGAAACTGATCGACAGCCAGGACGGCCGCCAGCGCTGGTACCCCGGCCGCCCGGTGCTCGTCACCAGGAACGACTACGGCCTGGGGCTGATGAACGGCGATATCGGCATCACCCTGGACCTGCCGCGCCCCGGCACCGCGCCCGGCGATAACAACCGCCACCTGCTGCGGGTGGCCTTCCCCGCCACTGATGGCACCAATCGCATCAAGTGGGTGCTGCCCTCGCGCCTGCAGGCGGTGGAGACGGTGTTCGCGATGACGGTGCACAAGTCCCAGGGCTCGGAGTTCACCCACGCCGCCCTGGTGCTACCCGACACGCCGAACCCCATCCTCACCCGAGAGCTGGTCTACACCGGCATCACCCGCGCCCGCCACTGGCTGACGCTGGTGGAAACCGGCCGCGGCCAGTTGATGGACGCGGCGCAGCAGCGAGTGATGCGGGTGAGTGGGCTGGGGAGTTGATACGTGTCGCTTCCCATACTCATCTCACGTTGCAATGTCAGCTTTCGGCCAGAAGCGGACTCTCAGGGAGTTTTCATATAATAGGCGGTCTCAACCGCGCTTGACAGTGGCCGACTGGAGCTTGCGTCAAAGGCGGAAACTGTCAAGCGTCGGTTTTAGCGCATTGTTGTACACAATTGCTGAAGTAATTAATTTACTTTTACGTAGTAAAAAATTGGCAGTCCCTGGGTTTCAATACCTAAGACGTTAGCGCTACCGCTGGACCATTCACCCCATCGATTATGTTTAAAATTATGAGTTCTACCTTGAGCCGTTACCGTCCCATCCTCTGCAATGTAACTCTGAATTTGATCAACCGCTTGTTCCCAGTCAGCATTATAACGACTTCCTTGTATATTGCGACCACTTATAAACCAGCTCCACTCGCTTGAACCAGACGATTCTTCATCTATCAGAGAAGTTACATTTTCCTTGTTAGAACTGTTGCTAGTTAAGATCTGCTGAACATATTGGGCATTGGATGCAGCAGTCATGTTAGGCGCGACACTTGAACCTGTTAACTCTTCATACTTCGTATCGGGTGGTAGGGGTTCACCGTTTGCCGGAACCCAGACTCCACTATCATATTGCGGATTCTCAGGACTTGAGAATTGGCCAGGGGTAAGGGCGGAACTGACAATTGTACCAACGGGAATTGAACGCCTGACAATCTCACGTTCAACACGCTGAAGTTCGTTAAGCGGTGCTGGAGGGTTATACTCTTCAGCGAAAAACAACTGGAATGGTTTCCCGGCTGTTTGGATCGTTATCGTTCCTCGCGGCAGTATATCATAGCTGTTCCCAGCTCGTACTATTTCCTCAGCATCGTCGCGCCGACAGTTTATTGAAACATATTGATTCTTTATTTCATAAGGGAAATCAACTTTACCATTGGGTTCCCTGGCCGTACAGGTAACGGTAGTTGTCAAGGAATCTGTCGCCTCTGAGGTCTTTTAGGCCACCTGTTTTTCCGGTTCTACGACGGTGACCTGGAGTTCCCGCTCCGGGTTGAGCGACACGGTGCCGATTGGAGTCCAGTTGCGGGTCTTGCCGCTCCAACGGGCGGGGTTAGCCTCACGCGCCGCCTGATTGATGATGTGGCGCTTGGCGAGTACGTCGTTGTCTTCGCCGGCATGACGCTGTGCCGGCGTCACCAGTCGGATGCCGCTATGCCGGTGCTCGTGGTTGTACCATTGCACGAAGCCGGACACCCACTCGCGCGCGGCGTCGACGCTGGCAAACCCGTCGACGGGGTAGCAGGGCCGATACTTGCAGGTGCGGAACAGCGCCTCCGAGTAGGGATTGTCGTTGCTGACTCGTGGTCGGCTGTACGACGGGGTGATGCCCAGCTCGTGTAGCTTCTCCAGCAGCGTGGCGCCCTTGAAAGGACTGCCGTTGTCCGCATGCAGCACCAGCGGCTGGTCGATGACCTGCTCGGCCAGCACCGCCCGCTCCAGCACGGTGCGGGAGTTATGGGCCGACTCAGCCAGAAACACCTCCCAGCCGGTGATCTTGCGGCTGAAGATGTCGATCATCATCACCAGGTAGTAGTACTGTCCCTTGATCGGACCACCCAGCCAGGTCGCGTCCCACGACCACACCTGGTTGGGCGCGGTGGCCTGGTAGGTCGTGGGCTTGGCGCGGCGCTGAGGCGCTTTGGCGCGGCCACGATGCACCGCTTGCCGGTGCTTGTGCAGGACGCGGTAGAACGACGAGGGAGAGGCCAGGTAGCGCTGCTCCTCGTCGAACAGGCGCACTACGATCTGCTCTGGCGGCAAGCTCGCGTACTCGGGCCGGTGGCACACGTCGAGGATCTCCTGCTCTTCGGCCGGTGTCAGTGCGTTAGCCGGCACCGGCCGGTCGACCAAAGGGCGCTGGTCCTCGCGTAGCTCGCCGTCGCGCGTCCAGCGTTGGTACGTTCGGGCGGTGATGCCCAACTCGCGACAGGCGGCTTCCAGGCGAGCGCCTTGGGCCCGGGCGTCTTCGATCAGCGCGATGGCGCGTTGGCGATCTGGGGTGCTGATCATGCGTCCTCGTCCCCCCAGATCGCCCGGACCTTTTTTCGCAGGGCCAGTAACGCTGCGGTTTCCGCCAAGGCCTCGTTCTTGCGAGCCAGCTCTTTCTCCAGCGCCTTGATGCGCTTGCGCTGCTGCTTGGCCTCGTCGGCCTCACGCTGGCGTTCCGAGTGCGAGAGGCTGGCGGCCTGCTCGCAGTCATGTCGCCAGCGCTCCAGCTGTTCGGGATAGATCCCCCGACGGCGGCAGTATTCCGCGGTTTCCTGGGTGTTCATCGAGGCGGTTTCGATCACGGCGCTGAACTTGTCCTTGGACGACCAGCCATCGGCGCCCTTGCCCAGGGCATCCGGCAGGCAACGCCCCTCGGCACGGGCTTCCTTACGCCACTTGTAGACGGTGCCCAGTGAGATCCCTTCCTGCTCCGCGATCACCTGCGGAGAGAGGTTGTGGGGAGGCAGCAGCTTGGTGACCACGGCTTGCCGGCGCTCCTCGGAGTAACGAGGCATGAGTGTCTCCTTTCGCCCCTGATCGGTTTATAAGAACAGGGTATCAGAGGGTACGACACTCATCCTGACACTGGGGGGTAAAGCCCTCTGCCATCAAACCATAAAAGCTAATACCACTTGTGGTATTGCCATTCCAAACAATACCTATATCCACTGTCTTTCTGTCACCTGTTATTGTTGGAATAAACTTCAGGGTATCACTATTCAGCTCAACGCATCTACGCCATGCGTCTATTGCCCCTTGGTAGAAAGTTTGAGATTTTGACAGAGAGCTACTCGATTGATTACTTTCAGATCGATGCGTATCGCACCATGTCTTAAGACGTTCAGAAGTTTCAGTGCGCGAAAAATTTCCACCACCAGACCCATAACCGAAAACCTCTAATTCCGCGGCGGCCAATTGTTCGTTCGACAAGCTTTCGAAGTCACTCCCGCAGTTTCTACTGAATCTAGCGGCAGTAAGCGCCTCCTCGCTTTGGTCAATAGCAATATTACGCAACCCGTGAGAGATTATTGACATACACTGTTCGCTGGAATGCACTTCCGCTGACAATAGAACCGCAGCTGCTAATACGTATGTCTGTCTAGATAAATTCATGCTCCCTCCTTTAGCGAGCTGCATTAAAGAGGCTTTACCTTTAGATGCGCAACAGCCATTAGAAAGCAAGCTCTTTTATTAATACTCGCTTAATCTAAAACAAATGAATTATTATCGGCATTATAATGCTCACCTCGCCATTCTATAATACGAGCCTAGTTGATAACGACATGTGTCAACATGACTGCCTTGAGTCGACATCTGTCGAACCAACTCTTTTAACGTAGACCAACGTTCGGCATCCGGCCAGAAGCAGACGTTGAGCATTTTCTGATATAACGCCAGCAATCAGGCGCGCGGGGCATGAGCGCTCCCTGGACGGCGTGGTCATGCGATATTTTTAGGTTCTTCGCAGACTGGCGTGAAAGCGAAGCAACCTTAGGCAGAGGCGGGATAGAGAAACGGCGGTAAATCCGAGTAAACTGATGTTTACCACAAACCCCAGCCTACGGATACCGCCGTTGCCATGGATGCTACCCCGCTCTGCCTGTTCTGGAAAGGTTTCACCGTCGCCCATCACGAATTCCTGGATGAGCAAACACTACGGCTCCAGTTGGCGCCTGATGACCTGATCCCGCCAGTCTGCAGCGGCTGTGACCATGCCTGCTTTCTCGTCCATGACGTGCATCACCGTCGCGTCCGAGAGGCGCCGTTGCTGATCTACCGGGTGGAGCTGGAGGTGCCGGTACGTCGCCTGCGCTGCCCCGTCTGCGGCCCGACACGCGAGCGCATTGACTGGTTGCCGGGTCGTTCACCGGTGACCACCACGCTGCGCCAGTGGGTGGAGCGTCTGGTCGAGTTGCTGCCGATCCGGCATGTCGCCGACTTGGTCGGCCTGCACTGGCATACCGTCAAGGCCATCGATAAGCAGCGCCTACAGCGTGACCTGCCGGCGCCGGACCCGACGCGGCTGCGTCGCCTGATGATGGACGAGTTCGCCCTCCACAAGGGGCACCGCTACGCCACGGTGATTGCGTGTGCCGACACCCAGCAGGTGGTGTGGATCGGCGAAGGTCGCTCCCGGGAGGCGATCCGCCCGTTCTTCGAATGGTTGGGTGATGCGCGACAGCAGATCGAGGCCGTCGCCATGGACATGAACGCGTCTTTCGATCTCGAAGTGAAGGACCAGTGCCCTAACGCCGAGGTGGTCTACGACCGCTTCCATGTCGTGGCCAAGTACGGGCGTGAAGTGATGGACCGGGTGCGCGTCGATCAGGCCAATCAGCTGCGCGACGACAAGGCGGCCCGCAAGGTGATCAAGGGCAGCCGCTGGCTGCTGCTGCGCAATCAAGACAACCTCAAGCCTGAGCAAGCGGTGAAGCTGGAGGAACTGCTGGCCGCCAATGCCTCACTGACCAAGGTGTATCTGCTCAAAGACCAGCTCAAGACACTGTGGTTTGCCGAGGACGAGGCGACGGCACGCAGCGGTTGGCAAGAGTGGGCCGGTATGGCGTTGAGCAGCGGTATCGACGCCTTGGTGCGCTTCACCAAGAAGCTGGAGCCCTACTTGGATGGCATCGTATCCAGTGCTCGCCACCGGCTAAACACCAGCGTGCTGGAAGGTATGAACAACCGAATCAAGGTCATCAAGCGGATGGCCTACGGGTACCGCGACACGGCGTACTTCTTCCTGAAGATCCGTGCCGCGTTTCCCGGCAAAATGCGATGAACCTATTTTTATAGGACTACAACACTAATTGCCAGCAGAGCCAAAAACATAGCCAGAACAATCGTTAGCTTTAATCGCGTCAAAATCAGCCACTTTGGCCAGTCATTTTTCTTCATGTGTTGATTCGCTCTCCATATAAGCTCTCCATCACGGACGCGATTCCACTCCTGCTTCAGGAGATCTTGCATCAGCTCAGCAAGCTCCGACTTCACCATGGAGTACTTTTGGCTGCCACCAGTCTTACCAATATATTCGTCTGGAATCCCTTCAATTTGTTCCAAGAGGGATTTTGAAGGTTCTTCAGTGCGATTCAAGAACAGCTTCGAATGACAGATCAGACCTATTAGTTTAACTTTTTCACGATAGGCCTCTTCGTCATTCTTGTACGCGACATCGGTATACACTTCTCCTTGCGTAAGAATCTCAGACAGGATGCCCCTGACCTTATCAATCCACTCTTGCCTGAACGTCGAGATCTTTTGCTCACGGGTCAATAGGGTAGATATGAAACTACCTATTAGCGCTCCAAATACGGTACCGAGTCCAATGTAAAGCCCAATTTGGTCACTACTTTCCATTTAGCACCTCTCAACAGCAGCATTCAACACATAACGTCTGACTTACGCACCGATTTGGAACCTCGAAGCGGCAGAAAATTGGTCGCTGTGCAGCCGGTTGTTATGCGAGCACTTCATAGCTCACCTTGTATTCCACCATCTCTCGTTTGTTCAAAAAAGTCGGGGGGCGGCACGACATCTTGGTATTGCTTACGCAAGAACTCGATTTGATCAAGAGTGTTCGAAATGGCTCTTGTCCTGAAGATGGCGAATTTTTTGGCGCTTATGTAAGTTCTCAGCATTGGCACGAAGACATAGAAAGAGAAAGCAGCTAGCCGTTTCCCTTCGTGCTCTAGCGACCGCAGGTAATCCCAGTAGGTGTTAAGTACGTCGGCCTGTTGCTCATCGCTAAATTCGAGAAATTTCCGCTTGCTCTTTAGGTTATCGGCGACGAAGGATCTCAGCGCTAAACGGTTGGTATCGTCAGAATTTAAATAGAGCAACGTATCGAACGCTTGAATAATTTTAATATTGTCATATCCAATGAGTAGCTTGTGATCATCTGGAAGCTTGATAAATGTCATAGGCCCGGCTGCAAGAATGTCGAACTCATCTGTGTCCAACGTAAGCTCAAGAAGCCGGCGGTCACCGGAAAGAATTCGCTCTGTAGCGTCGATATGCGGCCCAATGGTGTGCGTTTGAATGATTAGCTCCGAGTGCACTATCCTGCCAAGTACGTCCACCATGTATCCGACGGCGTAAAGCCGCTGCCTGTGCTCTTTCCGGTATTGATTAAGCGTTTGTACAATCAAGACCGTAAATGAAGCACCCACGGTTGCCAAAAACGGCAACCACAACCTAGCAGTCAGAGAGATCGTTTCTTCTGCCATAATTTCAGATTACATGACAGGTATTAGACTGCCAATCGCATGATTCGATAAATGTGCCGGCACATTTTCTTTTGTTATGCCGCATACCTGCCTCTCCCATTATCCTGAAACAAAAAATTAATATTGATTCGGTTACATAATACCAATCATCGTGTCAGCTGGATAATTCCAATGAACGCACCCGCAGTATTTTCCAGTATTTAGGCTATGAGGCGACAGCAGCCAAACTCAATTCATCAGTATAGACTAACATTACTAGTTCGGCCAGAAGCGAACAGCTAGTACGCTCGACGACTCTTTTGTAGATACCTACTCGACAGCCACAATAACAGGAATGTTGCGTAAGTCTGTGTCCATAATTACTTGGCCAGATCACCTGAGGCATAGAGGTCCGACACACCAGCTAACGTCACTGGGCCAGCAACATCAAACGAATGTTCGATCAATAGCGGGGTCGGTATCTCGTTGGCTAAGATGCGAACCTGAAGCACATAGTTGCCCGGGCCTGATGGCAGGATTGCCAGATCCTCCTCAGCGCGAGTCGTTTGGCCTGGCCGCATCGTTTCTATTGTTACGTGCGCCACCGGTTCGCAACCTCGTTCATCCACGCTCACCCGCTGATTGGCACGTTCGAATATAGTTTGCATGTTGGCAAGGTGGGCGAAACCAGATGAGTCGGGTTCCTCAGGCATATGATCGGCACGAAGTAGCGAAACGGATTCACCCTCCGGACAACGGCACACCATTTCTATGTGTGTGTCCCCGAGAGAGAAGTCAGATTGGTTAGTCAAGGATAACCGCACCTTGATCACACGCTTCCAGTTGGCACGGTAGTTGGCGACGTCTCGCAAGTAGCTTTTGTTGACGTGCTGGTATGAAACGGAATACATGTCGCTTCGCCCCACCGAATAGTCTGGCAAGTCGTCCGGAAAGTTCAGGAACTCCCTTTCGAAGGAGTGTGGCAGGGGCTGGTTCTCCGGTGTTTGGAATAACAGCTGGATCTCGGCTTCGCCTCTCACCATATTGGCCGCTCCCATCATCGCTATCTCTCGAGGTGAGGCGATCCCAGTGGCGCTACCCCGGCGAACATAGACCGTATCCTTGGACAATTTACCGTAGTCCTTCTTGAGGTAGAACGGCCGTTGCTGCTGCGGAATAGAGATCACAGCGATATGCTGGCCATCGAACAACCGTTCCTCGTAACGAAAGGTCAGTTTAGTCTCTAACTTTCCATTCACGAACTCCTGGAGACGAGCATCGTCGATAACGCCTTCTGGAGACAACCCTACTACGTCTGCCGGATGTGGTGGGTTCTCCTTGAATCCCATCAGGATGTATGCGGTGCTATCTCGGTGCGTGTTGGCTAGGGCGAGAATGTCCTTCAAAATCTCCGATTTCTCTTCGTCACTGGCCTTGGCGAACGGGTAGCGTTCGGCTTTGTAGTCCAGATCAGAGCCTTCTCCTCTATAACGTAACTCCTCAAGAAACGCATCGGTGAGCATTTGTTTCCTCCTCTCTAACCCCACTGCTTCCCGTAAGTGCTGGGTGAATTTTCACCCGTCCATCAGCGTATACTCAATTTCCCAATTCGGCCAGAAGCGGCCATTTAGAAAAACTGATATAACGCTCGGCTCTGCGGCTGGCAAAATCAGAGGCGAAGCCGGAGCTTTTGCCAGTCCGTCAGCAGCCGCTTGTTAGGGCTTGATCTCTGTTGAGAAATCACAACCAACCACTTTCACTGGCTCAGAATTTATACTGATAGCCGCCAAATAATCATCATCCTGAAGTTCTTCATATTTAACGAAATATGAATGTATTTTGTTTTTTAAAATAATATTTCTTTGTTTTTCAATCCATTTAAGTCTATCGGTTGTAAAGAAGACTGACTTACAGATAAATATACGACTAAGAACAGAAGGCATATATTCTCTTTTATCGAATTCTGAAAAAGGGTCACCTATGGAAAGAATGGAAATATTTCCATCTTCCTCCTTATCACGCATTTTATTAGCGGAATAATAAATACCGCTCGGCAGGAAAACCCCAGTTTTAACTCCCTTTTTCATAGCAACTAAAGCCATTCGCTTATCGAATGCAGAGCCACCAAACAGAACACTATGATTGTTAACTTCGCAATAGTTTATTAGCTCATTGACGACAGACTTTTCTTCCTCGCTAGGCTTTGTTCCAGAGATTATAGCAATATCAAATTCTGTGGTTAAGTTCCCTAGAACCCAGAGATCTTTTTCTGTATAGCGTGTCAATCCAATCGGATAATGTTTTTCATTCTTCCTTACAAGTCTCACACCTAGATTCTTAAGTTCGGATATCTTTTCAGGCGTGATTGACAGATTTTTTCCAGCCTTTTTAGAAGCTTCAGGCTCAAACACAAGAATATTGTTTGACGTTTTTTCAAGATATTTTAGGATAAGCCGCTTAACTTCCCCCCAATCCAGGCCGCCATGTCCGCAGCCAAGAGCAGGTAATGTTATCGTCAACCCTTCTTTATTCTTTAAGTAATTAGAAAGCCAGATGAGGCCATCTTCAACATACTCATATTCAGAGGGGTTTCTCCAATGATTTTTTGTAGGGAAATTTATGATTTCAATCCCTTTCGAAAACATATCTCCTTGCTTCCAAACAGTAGGCTTTCCAGGGGCAATTTCTTTTTCTTTGCATTGCCGAGCATACTCCTTGAACATCTCAGGGTATTTTTTCTTGAAAGCTAGTGCCACACCAGCACCCATGACGCCAACGCAGTTGACCGTATTGATTCTAATGTCAGCATCAAAATCGAAGAAATCACCTTTAACAAACTCTAGCATGGACTATTGCACCCTAAAACATGAAGCATTCTGCTTTTTAAAGCTTCAATCGATTGCCCATGAGATATTACCCAAAACATATTGATTGAGTTCATGTCTGCCTTAGCAAGAGCTATAAGCATATTTAGATCGTTTTCATTTTCAATAACATCGGCCAATTGTTTTTCATCACGCCCTCTAGCAACAATATCTCCGATCAGATCATCATAGGTCACCAAAATGACTATTTTCCTTATTGATTCCTCACTAAGCCCTCCAATATCCTCAGTGAGGATTCTCTTTAACATAGGCAATGACTTCACGGCATGATCATTATCAGCCCGATTCATCCCATCTATCCCCCATCGAGATTTTGGTCCTTTTCCTATATCGTGCAAATACGCCGACAACAGAACAATTTCTTTATCCTCTTCTGATAGCTCATTATATTCGAGTAACTGATTAAGGCCTTCAGCTACTTTTCTGCTATGTGTGCCAACATCATCTGTATGTGGCCCGTAACTGGCTCTTAATCCATCAATATCATCAAGTTCTTTTATCGAAGAGAAGTTAATTGCTATAGCGTCTAGTGAGGCGCGAATACTTCCATATTTTTTGTGGCTACATGCACTTTCACATATTTCTGAAATAGTCTGTTCAACTTGACTTTTTAGAAATCTAGGACCAGTTATAATTGATTTTTTTCCGCCTTCGTAAAAATTAATGTAGTAGTGGTCTGTATCAAATTGGATTCTTGGGGGCTGTATTCCTTTAGCTAGGAATATCTTTTCCACTTCTCCCTTTATCCATTCATTCCAGACAACGATGTAAGAAACTTCGGAAATATCTACACTGTCAGGTATAAGCAGCTCTGCCATTTTCTGATGCCGATATTCATCTGTTGGGCATCCCCACTTTTTATCATCAATAGCACTCCAGTTTAAAGAGTCAAGCATATTTGCTGATGATAAATTATAAAATCTTGGAGGAGCATCTGTATTTGCGGAAGCGTCGGAAAATACAACTCCCGCTCTTTGTTCAAGAATCTCTATCGGAACTGCAAAATATAACAGTAGGGGCTGGTCTACATTCTTCTTATTAATTACACCAAGTTGCATGGATGTTTTTTTTGAAAAATAAAAAGGAACGTAGTCGTGAACAAACTTTCCTCCAGAGCACAGCACAGGCATAATGCTCCTTCTCCCTTGAATCCCTTGCTCAGCAATGTTCTCGTGAGATACCCCACGAGCATTCTTTAAGTTTGTACACAACAACCCACTATCAATGATCGATTCTAGGTTATCGATCAAAGTAAAATGATACGCGTATCTTCCTTTTAGTCCCTGTGGGATGCTCATAAGCTATTCCTCGCTAATCCGATGTTCGATTGGTGCCCTAACGCCAGAGCTGAGCCGCGTGTCCCCACGTCGGCTCGAGCTCCTTGTTGGGCGGTAACGCGACATACCCCGCATGCCGCTCAGGAAGCGCTCAAGGTATTGATCGCTCCAAGGATACAAAGCGCACGAATTCGGTAACACTACCTGAAAGAATGGGCTTCAATTCTTTGCGAACTTGCTCAAGGTTGAACTCAGGAGATGAGCCCAGGCAGAACACCGCCCCCTCTCTCTTGACTTCGGTGATGCTTGCAAGGGAATTTAACTCGCTCTCAATGCTCTGCAAGCAGGTTTCAACTTCCTCGTCCTCTGGCATGAAAGGTGCGGCTCTACTGAGATCGGCCTGGTCAATACGGCGAAGCGTAAGAACGTAGGTCATGTTATGCCTCAAGGCTTAAAGCGCTTTGTAGTATCCAGGCGGGCAATATGCCTGAGCAAACTGATAAAGCTGTCCCGAAATGTCAAAAGATTTCTTGCAGCTAACGGACTGCTGGGAATAAACCGGCTGTTGAGCAGATTGAGCCTGTCGCTTTTGAACGTTGAGTTGCTGCACCTTTAGAGAAAACTCTGCATCCTGCTGAAACCCAGGAACGTCAGGCCGCTGTAAGGTCTGCCGCACACCATCAGGAAATTCCTGCATCGACACTGATCCATACAGTTCCCGGGCACCACTCGACCAATTCGCACTGCAAGAACGCAAACTGAGATAATTCTGTTGCTTTACCTCACTGTCGTAATACAGGGTTTTTGGCGTATATCCCCAGTTGGTACCGTTACATATAAGAGTCGCACCTTGTGGATAAGAATCGAATGTGACCGGATATTTGGTTGCGCACCCCACAGAAGCCAACACAGTCACAATCAAACCCGCCAGCCTTGCCCCGGATCTCATCATCTCAGTTCTCACTGCTCTCAGTCCTCATCAGTTCTCACAACATGCCGTGGGTCAATCCGAGGCACTTGCGGCCCCGAATCGGGAAAGCTCCTTGCCGCCCAACGCCAACAGCACGCGCGGCTGCGGAATGGAGGCGAAGCCGCAATGTAGTAGACGTCGCCGTGCCTGTGATTGTTAGGAAATGCCGATGGTCCCGACATTACGTCAGATCCTGATAAGGGTTATAGGCTACTTCCCAGTAATGACCCTCCGGATCTTGAAAGTAACCGGAGTAACCGCCCCAGAAAACCTCCACCGCTGGTTTGATAAGTTGGGCACCTGCGGATACAGCCTGACTAAGAACAGCATCAACTCCTGACTTGCTTGCTACATTATGGGCCAATGTAATGCCGGAGAAGCCAGCCTGAGTGGAAATGGCTAACCCGATGTCCTTGGCTAACTCTTCCCGCGGGTAAAGTGCTAACCAGGTTCCCTCCAGGCTGAAAAAGGATATATTGCCACCTTCAAAGTCGTGCTTTGGCAGACCGAGCCCCTCGCCATAAAAACGGGTGGCCCTCTCCAGATTCTCCACACCAAGCGTGATGATGCTGATCTTCGGTTTCATGATTTCCTTCCTAACGCTTGAGTTAAGCCGCGCCGCGAAGCGGCGTCGGCTTGAACGAATTGTTAGACATTATTTGCCGACTACCTTGGTGATCTCGCCTTTCACGTAGTGAACAAATTCTTCCAACTGATCTGCGCGGGAGGCCAAGCGATCTTCTTCTTGTCCAAGATAAGCCTGTCTAGCTTCAAGTATGACGGGCTGATACTGGGCCGGCAGGCGCTCCATTGCCCAGTCGGCAGCGACATCCTTCGGCGCGATTTTGCCGGTTACTGCGCTGTACCAAATGCGGGACAACGTAAGCACTACATTTCGCTCATCGCCAGCCCAGTCGGGCGGCGAGTTCCATAGCGTTAAGGTTTCATTTAGCGCCTCAAATAGATCCTGTTCAGGAACCGGATCAAAGAGTTCCTCCGCCGCTGGACCTACCAAGGCAACGCTATGTTCTCTTGCTTTTGTCAGCAAGATAGCCAGATCAATGTCGATCGTGGCTGGCTCGAAGATACCTGCAAGAATGTCATTGCGCTGCCATTCTCCAAATTGCAGTTCGCGCTTAGCTGGATAACGCCACGGAATGATGTCGTCGTGCACAACAATGGTGACTTCTACAGCGCGGAGAATCTCGCTCTCTCCAGGGGAAGCCGAAGTTTCCAAAAGGTCGTTGATCAAAGCTCGCCGCGTTGTTTCATCAAGCCTTACGGTCACCGTAACCAGCAAATCAATATCACTGTGTGGCTTCAGGCCGCCATCCACTGCGGAGCCGTACAAATGTACGGCCAGCAACGTCGGTTCGAGATGGCGCTCGATGACGCCAACTACCTCTGATAGTTGAGTCGATACTTCGGCGATCACCGCTTCCCTCATGATGTTTAACGCTTCAATCAGCCGACGCTTTAGCGGTCGGCTGCATTGATTTGTTAGGCGGTAGTGCTCGAATGGATATAAGAATGTCCCGCGCTATAGCCTCTCTTTTATACAGATCCTCCCATCTATTGGGAGTGTCTATATTCAATGCAAAGAAAACAGGGCCAGCGGACCACTCGACCCAACCGACCCACCAGCCGTGACGGCCTTCCCATCCAGTTTTCGCACGTAATATCCAGTCTTTCTCAGCTTCAACTATCATAACATCCTTCAAAAGACGTTGATGTTCTAGCTCAAACGGAAGATCATTTTGATATAGCTTTTTTAAAAAAACCACCTGCTCTTCAGCAGAGATAGCAAGCTTTCCATCGACCCAATAAGCACCGCCCTTGGTACTAGGGTCCATATTTCCGTAGCTGATTCTACTTAGGTAGGACCGTGCTTTCTCCTCACCGATCGCCTTAGCAAATTTTTCATACACCCAGAGTGCAGAATGTCGCATAGCCGAGCGCAAGTTCTGATCTTGATTGTGCGGCGCATAACCTCTTTTCACTCCGTCCCAAGGAAATACCTGAAACTCGTCTTTAACTACTCCTGCATCTAAAGCAAAAAGAGTATGCGGAACTTTGAACGTGGAAGCTGGAGAATAGCGCTTCCCAGCGCGCGTTCTGTCATAAACACTAACCTTTTCGGCTGAAGCGCGACTATCAACGATTAGAATCGTTCCTGTCGCTTCATGTTTGTCAAAGAATTCCTTCCATTCAGGCCTATCGAGTATTTTATCCTGAGCGAAAATTTCAGGAATAAAAAATATGGAAAGCAAAAAGAAAATGAAGTATCTAGTATGCACCTTGCCTCCTTGGACGCCTAACAGTTGTATTATGTAGCATGCTTGATATTCCACTTGAACGCGCACGCGCGTTCAACAATATTATGCTACGCGCCCACCCCCTCTCATCCTATTGAAATTCCTATATATTAAGTATAGCTCGGCAGTATAGCACCAATCATCGTGCATGCTGCATATCCCCAATGAATGTGCCTGCTGCCTTTGCCCCCATAGCCGCTTTGGGTCGAAAACGGACGTCACTTAACAATCTCCGTCACCTTACTGGCATCGAAAGCCAGCCGTCCGGCGATCGCCTGCATCTCGACGATCGGCCACTCATAGCTCCAAGCTACATCGGCAATATCGGGCAGCGAGAAATAGGTGCTATCGCCCTTGAACGGGCAATGGGTCACGGTGGCAGATACTGAAAGCTTCGCCATATCCACGTCCCCTTTGGGTACATATTGACGGTGTGGATATCCGTATTCGCGCAGCTCGATGGCGTTGCGGGTATCGGCGATCAGGTTGTCACCAGCAAGGATGCGCACCCGCCGGGAGTGCGGATGCAGGGTAATACGGGGGTCGGCGGTGTGATCGGCCATCGGCAGCTCCCTTGCGAACCGGCTGATCTATCAGCCTAGAACGAGGGCCTCAGAATGTCACCGCCTGGTGACAAATTTGATTTGGCCTTTGATCTGCGTCTATCTTCCGCGAACCGTCCGCTCAGCACCAGCCGGACCATCGTGATTGGCACCAACGCCCCTGCCCGCCATGATGGTGGCTTTATTGGGCTGCGGGAGACTCTCGGGATGAGCAATACACCACGCACACCGGCGCCGCTGACGGAATTAGGCGGCCGGTCGATCCTCTTCGTGATGGCGGCTGAGCCTGAATACGGCCCGCATCTTCGGGAGCGCTTCACGCCCTTCATGACCGGCGTGGGGCCGGTCGAGGCGGCGGTGGAACTCACCGCGGCGCTGGCGGGGCTGGAGGCGCGCGGGCGGCTGCCGGACCTGGTGGTGTCGCTGGGCTCGGCGGGCAGCCGGGCGCTGGAGCAGACCGAGGTCTACCAGGCGACCTCGGTGGCCTACCGCGACATGGACGCCACCCCGCTTGGCTTCGCGACGGGCGTCACGCCCTTCCTCGACCTGCCGGCCACCCTGCCCCTGCCGCTGCGCATTCCCGGGATTCACGAGGCGACGCTCTCCACCGGAGCCGATATCGTCTCCGGCGCGGCCTATGACGCCATCACCGCCGACATGGTGGACATGGAGAGCTACGCCGGCCTGCGCGCCTGCACGCGCTTTGCGGTGCCGCTGGTGGTGCTGCGCGGCATCTCCGACGGCAAGGCGGAGCTGAACCATATCGACGACTGGACGGAATACCTTCACATCATCGACGAGAAGCTGGCCGGCGCCGTGGACCGCCTCGAGGCGGCGATCCGGGAGGGGCTGCTGACGCGCTGAGGCGCCGGGCCCGGGGTGGCGTTCAGTGCCGTCCGGGCGCCGAGCTTCTAGGCTGGGGAGGAGGATTCGCACCGCCAAAGGAGAGTAGAAATGTCCGCCACCCGCAGGACCTCCCCCGCCCTGGAGCGGGTCCACCTGGTGTGGGACCTGCTCATCATCGTGCTGGTGATCGCCAACCTGGCCCTGCTGCTGTTCGACAGCCTCTACTTGCTGCCGCCGCTGAACGCCGCCTTCGAGGCCGTGGCCCCGGGCCTGCACGGCGCCTACGAGCAGCATATCCACGCCAACTTCCTCGCCATCGACCTGGCATTCGTGTCGATCTTCCTGTTCGACGTGCTGCTGGGCTGGGCGGTGGCCATCGCCGAGCGCCACTACCATCGCTGGTTCTTCTACCCCTTCGTGCACTGGTACGACGTGCTCGGCTGCATCCCGCTTAGTGGCTTTCGGCTGCTGCGCATCCTGCGCGTCATCTCGCTGCTGCACCGCCTGCAGCGCATGGGGCTGATCGACGTGCGCCGCTGGTATCTCTACTCCGTGGTCGCCAAGTACTACGACATCCTGCTCGAGGAGCTCACCGACCGCATCGCCCTGCGCATGCTCGACAACGTGCAGCGGGAGATCCGCCAGAGCGACGGGTTCTCCGCCCCGCTGATGGAGCGGGTGGTCCGGCCCCGCAAGCAGGCGCTGATCCACGAGATCGGCCAGCGGCTGGAGGCCATGGCGGGCGACACCTATGCCCACAACCGCGCCGACACCCTGCGCTACGTGCGCGGGCTGGTCGGCCGTACCCTGGCGGAGAGCCCGGAGCTCAAGCGCCTCGGGCGCCTGCCGCTGGGCGGCCAGCTGACCCGGGGGCTCGAGGCTTCGCTCTCCGACCTGGCCTGCCGCCTGGTTGACGAGGCCCTGGCGGGCCTCAAGTCGGCGGAGTTCTCCGCCCTGGTGGAGCACCTGGCCGAGAGCGGCTTCGATGCCTGGCTGCGCACCGACCCGCAGACCGAGCGGATCACCGAGCAGGTGCTGGTGGACATGCTGGAGCTGCTCAAGGAGCAGATCGCGGTCAAGGGCTGGCAGCACCGCTATCAGTAAGCCGTAGGCCCGCCGGCGGTCACTCCATGAAAAAGCCGCCATGGTCGGGAAGGCCATGGCGGCATGAGGTCGGCCGCGCGCCGGTGCCTGCTGCGCCTTGTCATGCAGGCTCATCTGATGGGCCGACCCAAAACAATGGATTATGCGCTATTTCCCACAGATAACCGTCTGGATCGGCAAAATATCCGGCATACCCACCCCAGCTGGTTTTCTGTGCGGGCTTGGTCACTACGGCACCCGCGGAGGCAGCCTGAGCCATAACGTGATCTACCTCCTGCTCAGAGCTCACATTGTGCGCTAGGCTAAACCCCGCAAATCCGCTTGTGCCCCCAACGACTGACGCATCTGCGGCCAGTGCTTCGCGACCGTATAAACCTAGCCAAGTACCATTCAACGTAAAAAATGCCACCTCAGGCGGAGATTCCATTCGCGGAAGCCCGAGCCCCCTCTCATAAAACGCCACAGAGCGCTTCAGGTCACTTACTCCCAAGGTGACCATGCTAATCCTTGGTTTCATAATTGCCCCCCCCGCATCACTGTTCAGCATTTTTCACGTCCCCGGTTTTACCCAACGTAGCGCGCCTGGTGGACAAAACCCAACGTCAGAACATGGTAGCCCCATCCGCTATCCTCATTTTCAGGCGGCCTCCTGAATATTCCAGGCCAATGCTCCTGAACTCAAGCCTCAAGAATGGGTGCCGTCTTCGGCGTTCTTCTTGCTTGACTTGTTAGCACTCTTTAGCTCGAACCCCCTGACTATCACATATGCAATAAGTGCGAATATGAATACAACCAGGTACATCCAGGCGATACTTTGTAGGGTTTCAATGATGGTTCGATAGATCTCTATAATCCATCGCTCTGACGTTAACTCCAGAATCTCAGCGTCTTTATGGATTGCCGTGATGTAACGTTCTAGATCATAGATGCGTACACCACCGGAGATACCGACCACATATGTTGCAAAAATCACATATTTTTGCCACGCAGCACTAATGGCGTCCTGAATTATTCGATCAAATATCTCCCTCACTGGTGATTTGAAAACGCAAACAACCATAAACGAGACGAAGACTGACAAGGAAAATGTCACAAATAACAGTGTAAAGAACATGATCTCTCCCTGGAACATTAACGCTGAGCACAGCGGCGACCTTGACGCAGCGAAGCGGAGGCAAGGGCATCCGAGTGCCGCGTTTTGTTAACTGGTTTGTTCGATATTGGCACGGCGCTTCCGCTCCTGCTCAGTCATCTGCTCCTGGCGCTCCTCGATGGAATTCAGCCCGAGACGCGCACGGCGTTCATTAACCGTAGCAGAATCCTCGATAGGAAACGGTGTTGGCCAACCGTTTTCATCAATATCAAACTGGGTGCCGTAATGTTGGGGCTGGCCAGATAGAGTACACACCCGGTCCTGGAGGAAGGCCAACTGCCAGCCCGCTACATCCTCTCTTGCAACGGCATCTTCCAGTAGCGCGACACATTCACCCATGAACTCGGGATCTGAAACAGAATGCTGAACGACCAGCCATGCAGCTTTGGCGGCCTGTTCCCCAACTAACGAAATACCGGGCCAGCCGTGAGCATGAATAATCTCTTTCAGGCGAAAAGCATTCTGCTCATGCAGGACTTTCATCCGGGGATGATAAGACTCAGACGGCAGCTCGCCGGAATCGAAGAGGTACTGCAATAACCGCTGGTCTTCCGCCATCATAGTGACCAGCTCATCCGCAAGATTCTGATTCATGAGCTCCTTACCAGTTAACGATTGGCTTTGCGGCGCGCCGGAGCGCAGCGTAGGTGCGTCCGCCAACAGCCACTGGTTATGTGGTGGTAGCTCAATTTGGAAGCCCCTTGAACTTTGGCACTTCCCCTAACTCCCCATCCCAAGCAGCTTTGCTGGATGAAAAGATGTGCGCTGTTGGCGACATAGAGATATCAGTGTCCAAACACCCTGCCGGAACGATGAGTAAACCTGCGACCCGAGTGTTCGGCAACGCTGAGCCACACATCTTACAAAAACTTTTGCTATGACGAGTGCCTGGAAGCGTAAAGGAAGTCACAGCATCTACACCCGACCGCCAGACCAATTTAGCTGACTGTGAGAATAAATTTGCCGCATGAGCCGAACCCGTATCTTTTTGGCAATACTGGCAATGGCACAGGTAAAAGCTATCGAACTCACCTTTTACCTCAAAGCTCACGGTGCCACACAGACAAGAACCGATATGATCAGTCATCAGAACCCCTTCCATGGCCTGTGGATAGTACACACATAACTGTTCAGCATTTCTTCGCCGTGCGCAGCATGGCGGATAAATGCCTGTTGGACTAAGCCGCCCATCAGACTGCTAAACGGCTTCTATAGGGTATTGTATTGGCCGGTGTGCGACCTGAGACGTCAGGTCGCGCGCATACGGATCTGTTGTGACGCGCTCGGGTCGTGATGTTGGCCATGATCCCAGTTCCCTCCGGGCCCAATTTGCCCCAACGTAGCGCGCCTGCTGGTCGAAATCCATCACCGGGACGAGCGCCGCTGCGACCCGCGAGCGGGCCGGATCGCCGAGCCCGTTGAGTGAGTAGCGCGTTAACTCATGCTCGATAGCGTGGCTCCCTATGGTTGTGGGGTCGGCTACGTTTGAGTCGCCGGGGCGACACTCTCGACGGGTCGAGCCTAGAGAGTGCCCTCGCTACCCATGAACTGGACGCCCGCGGTGGTGCCGTCGCGGTAGGCAATGCATTGCCAGGGAGCATCCTGCGCGCCGACGGCCGCGCGCACCAGGGTGCCGGCCTCGGCGAAGGACGAGTCGATCAGTCGCACATCGCGATTACCGGTCTGGCTGATGATGGCCGCGAGGCAGGCCTGCTCCGCCGCCGTCGGCGTGGCCGACGCGGTGCCGCCCGCGCCACATTCGGCGGGCGAGACGGAGGTCACCGAGGTATAGCGACCGTCACCCGTCACGATCTCGGCGCACTTCTTCGCCGAGGCGTTGTACCAATACGCTGTCAGGCCCTCCGTCCGGACCAGCTCATAGCCGCGTACACGCAGACCGCCCTCCGCTTGCCCCGCCCGGGCGCCGACGAAGCCCGACAGGTCAGCCGTCATTCCTTGAACGGCACCGCTCACGGACGCACTGCTGGCGGTGCTGCTCGTGAGTGCGCTGTTGGCAGAGTCGCTCATGGGCGCACTGCTTACGTTGCCGGTTCCGCCACAGCCGGCGAGTGACAGCGCTCCGAGCGCCAGCACGATCACGCAAGCCTTGTTGCTGCGTTTTTTCATGTCGGATTCCTCTTCATCGCTGTTGCCATGAAGCCCTGCTTACCGGGAGCAGATCTTCGCCAGCCGAAGTGCTGGCCGTCTTTTTTATGTCTTGAGCCGTTCGGCATCGTCAAACACTACTGAAGATAGCGGCTGCCCACGCGGACCACTGATTAATTTGATCAATCATGGGCTTTCCCAGCGTCATCATCGGCGAACATCACGGTAAGGTGGGGCTTTCTTCCTGCTCGAAGCGCTGCAGCATCGGATGTGACACCGCCATCCATGAATTCGCTTCATAACAGCATCCTGGCTGACAGGCTTGTTCCCTGGCGTCTCCCTTGCCACCGTGTAGGGCGGTTCGACCCGTATCGCCTCGACGGTCGTGCCCCCCGAACCGACAGAAAGCTCCAGGAGAGAGTGATGCCCACCCTGACGATCAACGGCCAACAGCATGACGTGGACGTGCCGGAGCGGATGCCGCTGCTCTGGGCGCTGCGCGACGTGGTCAACCTGCCCGGCACCAAGTTCGGCTGTGGCATGGGCCTGTGCGGCGCCTGCACGGTACATCTGGACGGCCAGGCCACGCGCTCCTGCATCACCCCGGTCTCCGCCGCCCAGGGGCGCGTGATCACCACCATCGAGGCGCTGGCCGAGGACGCCACCGGCCAGAAGGTCCAGCAGGCCTGGCTGGATCTGGGCGTGGCGCAGTGCGGCTACTGCCAGAGCGGCCAGATCATGAGCGCCACCGCGCTGCTCAAGCAGACGCCGGACCCCAGCGACGCGCAGATCGTCGAGGCCATGAGCGGCAATCTCTGCCGCTGCGGCACCTACCAGCGCATCCAGCAGGCGATCCACCGCGCCGCCGGCCACGAGGAGGAGCAGGCATGAGTGACACTCGCGACACGCTGCTGCTGGCCAACGTCAGCCGCCGCCACGTGCTCAAGGGCCTGGCGGCCACCGGGGCGCTGGTGCTCGCCGCGCGCTGGGACCTGTCCCTGGCCCAGGAGGAGGAACAACAGTATGGCGCCGACGCCATGCCCCACGGCTGGGTGGACGACCCCAACGTCTTCCTCCATATCGCCCCGGACGGCACGGTCACCGTGGTCAACCATCGCGCCGAGATGGGCCAGGGGATCCGCACCAGCCTGGTGATGGTGGCCGCCGACGAGCTGGGCGCCGACTGGGCGCGCGTCCGTGTCGAGCAGGCGCCGGGCGACGAGGAGACCTACGGCAACCAGAACACCGACGGCTCGCGCAGCATGCGCCACTGGTTCGATCCCATGCGCCGCGCCGCGGCCTCGGCGCGCACCATGCTCGAGCAGGCGGCGGCCGCCCGGTGGGGCGTGCCGGTCGACGAGTGCCGGGCCGGCGTCCAGGTGATCGTCCACGCGCCCAGCGGCCGGGAATTCGGCTTCGGCGAACTCGCCGCCGCGGCCAGCCAGCTGCCGGTGCCGGAGCGCGACACCCTGCGCCTCAAGTCCCGCGACGAATGGCGCTACATCGGCCAGCCGACCGGCCCGACCCGCGAGCGGCGCGGCGACGCGGTCAACCGTCCGCTGGCCATCGACGGCGAGACGATCGTCCAGGGCCGTGCCGTGTACGGGGCCGACGTGCGCCGCGACGACATGCTGTTCGCGGTGATCGCCCGGCCGCCCGTCTACGGCGCGAGGCTCGCCAGCGTCGACGACACCGCCGCCCTGGCGGTGCCGGGTGTGCGGCGTACGGTGACGATCGAGGGCACCGGCCAGCCCGCCGGCTTCCAGCCACTGGGCGGCGTGGCGGTGGTGGCCGACAACACCTGGGCGGCCATTGAGGGCCGCAAGGCGCTGACGCTCGAGTGGGACCTCGAGCCCGCGGGCAACAATGCCGACTACGACTCGGCGGCGTATTACGAGACCCTGGAGGCAGCCTCGCGCTCGCCAGGGCAGATCATCCGCGACCACGGCGATACCGAGGCCGCCCTCGGGGAGGCCGAGACGCGTCTCGAGGCGACCTACAGCATGCCGCACATGGCCCAGGCGCCCATGGAGCCGCCGGTGGCCCTGGCCCGGGTGGCCGACGGCCGCGCCGAGATCTGGGCGCCGGTGCAGAATCCCCAGGCCGCGCGCGAGGGCGTCGCCAGTCTTCTGGGGCTGGAGTACGAGAACGTGACCGTCCACGTGACCCTGCTGGGCGGCGGCTTCGGTCGCAAGTCCAAGCCCGACTACATCTTCGAGGCCGCCAGCCTGGCCGCCGAGCTGGAGGGGCGCCCGGTGCGGGTGCAGTGGACCCGCGAGGACGACCTCCACCACGCCTACTTCCATGCGGTGTCGCTGGATCGCCTGGAGGCGGGCCTGGACGCCGACGGCACGGCGGTCGGCTGGCGCCACCGCACCCTGTCGCCGAGCATCGGCTCGCTGTTCGCCGAGGATCCCGAGCACAAGCAGGCGTTCGAGCTCGGCATGGGCTTCAACACCCTGCCCTTCGACATCCCCGCCATCCGCCTGGAGAACCCCGAGGCCGAGGCCCATGTGCGCATCGGCTGGTTCCGCTCAGTGTTCAACCTGCCCCACGCCTTCGCCATCCAGAGCTTCGCCGCCGAGCTCGCCGCCGCCGCTGGGCGCGACCACCGCGACTACCTGCTCGAGCTGCTCGGCCCGGCGCGCCGGATCGACCCGCGGGAGATCGGCGAGAGCTGGAACTATGATGAGGACCCGGAGCGCTACCCGATCGACATCGGCCGGCTGCGCGGGGTGATCGAGACCGCCACCGAGGCGGCCGAGTGGGATCGCGAGCGCCCCGCAGGCCGCGGCCTGGGCCTGGCCGTGCATCACAGCTTCGCCTCCTACGCCGCCGTGGTCTTCGACGTGGAGGTCGATGAGGCCGGCGAGCTCACCATCCACAGCGCCGACATCGCCTTCGACTGCGGTCCGCAGGTCAACCCCGAGCGCATCCGTGCGCAGATGGAGGGCTCCTGCATCATGGGGATCGGCATCGCCCTGCACAGCGAGATCACCGCCAGCGACGGGCGCATCGAGCAGGACAACTTCCACCAGTACCTGATCCCGCGCATGGCGAACGCGCCCCGGGTGACCCGCGTGCACCTGATCAACGACGATCCCGAGGTGGCCATGGGCGGCGTCGGCGAGCCGGGGCTCCCCCCGGTGGCACCGGCCTTGTGCAATGCCATCTACGCAGCCTCGGGCAAGCGCATCCGGCGCCTGCCTGTCGGCAATCAGCTGGTGAGCTGACCATGCAGCATCTGGACCGGCAAGTGATCGAGCGCGCCCTGGCGTGGACCCGCGAGGGGCAGGCCTTATGGCTATGCACGGTGCTCGCCACCTTCGGCGCTACCCCGAGCGCTGCGGCCTCCTCAAGGTCGAGGATCCCGGCGTGCTCCTCGATATCGACGTCGTCGGTGACCTCCCCCGGGGTGCCCGGCACCGCGGGGCCTGACGGCGGCCGCGGACCGACGGACCTATCGCACTCAGCTGAGTCACGCCCTCAGCGACGCCGCGCCGCGGGCGGCTCGCCGAGGTCGTGGGCGCCGCCGTGGGAGGTCTCGCTGTCGCACAGCCGGTGGTCGCTTAGCACCTCGATGATGCGACAGCTCTCCACCTTGCCGCCGGCGCACTGGCCGACCATCCGCTTCAGTTCGTCGCGCAGCGCGGCGAGCCGCCGTAGCCGCGACTCCACCTCCTCCAGATGGTGCTTGGCGAGGGCGTCGACCTCGTCGCAGCACATGTCGGGCCGGTCCGACATCGCCAGCAGCTCGCGTACCGCCTCCACCGAGAAGCCGAAGTCCCGGGCGTGGCGGATGAAGGTCAGCCGCCGCACGGCGTCTTCTCCGTAGCGGCGCTGCCCGCCTTCGGTGCGCGAGGCCGCCCGCAGCAGCCCGACCTGCTCGTAGTAGCGCACGGTTTCCGGCCGGCAGCCGGCCCGCCGGGCCAGCGCGCCGATGCCGAGGGTGGGCGTCTCCGACATGAGGACCTCCTCGCTGCAGGGGTGGGCTTTTTCACTCGGCCCTGTTTATGGGGGCTTACACCTCAGACCGCCACTTGAACCTATAGTTACTACAGGGTTTAGGCTTGAGATATTACCCCACGGAGAGGAACCCCGCCATGACAGCATCCACACCCACACCCACCGCCGCGACCCTGACGCTGCGCGTCGAGGGCATGGATTGCGGCGGCTGCGAGCGCAAGGTCGAGTCGGCGCTGGGTCGCCTGGAGGGCATCGCCGAGGTCTCGGCCAGCTCGGTCACCGGCTCGGTCCGGCTGCACTTTTCTACACGCCCGCCTGCACACTCGCCCGCACACGCGGCGATCGAGCGTACGCTTCATGAGCTCGGCTACCGCCTGATCAGCGAGGAAGAGGCGGCCGCGCCGGAGGCACCGGCGCCCTGGTGGCGCACCGCCAAGGGCCGGCTGGTGCTGGTCACCGGCGGCCTGCTGCTGGCGGCCTTCGCGCTGCGCCTGGCCTGGCCGGCACTCGGCCAGTGGCCCTTCGTCGCCGCCACCGCGGTGGGGCTGGTGCCCATCGTGCAGGGCGCCTGGGGCGCGCTGAAGCAGCGCAATCCCTTCACCATCGAGATGCTGATGAGCATCGCCGCGCTGGGGGCGCTGGCCATCGACGCCGCCGCCGAGGCCGCGGTGGTGGTCTTCCTGTTCGCCGTGGGCGAGCTGCTGGAGGGCGTGGCCGCCTCCCGGGCGCGGCGCAGCATCTCGGCGCTGGCGGACCTCACGCCCTCGACGGCACGACTGCTCGAAGGCGACGACACCCGCGAGGTGCCGGCCGCCACCCTCGCGCCCGGCCAACGGGTGCTGGTCCGCCCCGGCGACCGGGTGCCCTGCGACGGGCGCATCCTCGCCGGGGCCTCGGAGCTCGACGAGTCGCCGATCAACGGCGAGTCGGTACCCCGTGCGCGGGCGCCCGGTGACGACGTCTTCGCCGGCACCGTGAACCTGGAGGCCGCCCTGGAGGTGGAGGTGACGCGGCGCGCCGAGGACAACACCATCGCCCGGGTCGTTCGCCTGGTCGAGGAGGCCCAGGCCGCCAAGGCGCCGGTCGCCCGCTTCATCGACCGCTTCGCGCGCTACTACATGCCGGCGGTGATCGGGCTCGCCCTGCTGATGGCCGTGGCGCCGCCGCTGGTCGCGGGCATGGCGTGGTCGGAAGCGATCTACCGGGCACTCGCGCTGCTGCTGATCGCCTGCCCCTGCGCGCTGGTGATCTCGACCCCCGCGGCGATCGCCGCCGGGCTCTCGGCCGGCGCCCGGCGCGGCCTGCTGATCAAGGGCGGCGCGGTGCTGGAGCAGCTCGGCAAGCTCAAGCTGGTGGCGCTGGACAAGACCGGCACGCTGACCGCAGGCCGCCCACGCGTCACCGATGTGGAGGCCCTGGATTCCGGGCACGACGAGGGTGAGATCCTGCGGCTGGCCGCGGCACTCGAGCGCGACGCCAGCCACCCCATCGCCGTGGCGATCCTGGCCCACGCCGAACACCAGGGTCTCTCGGTGCCACGGGCAAGCGAGAGCCGCGCCCTGGCCGGCCGCGGGGTCGCCGGGCGTGTCGAGGGCCGAGCACTCTCGCTGATCACCCCGCGCCATCTGACGGAACGGGGTGCTCTGTCCGACGAGCTCAAGGCGCGGATCGCCGAGCGGGAGCAGGCCGGCAAGAGCCTGGCGGTGCTGGTCGAGGACGAACGGCCGCTGGGGCTGATCGCGGTGCGCGACGAGCCCCGCGAGGATGCCCGCCACGGCCTGGCGGCACTGTCGCGCCTCGGTGTGCGGGCGGTGATGCTCAGCGGCGACAACGCCCGTACCGCCGCCGCCATCGGCGAGCAGCTGGGCATCGAGGCCCACGGCGAGCTGATGCCCGAGGACAAGGCCCAGCGCGTGCGGGCGTGGCAGGCCGCCGGCCAGGGGCCGGTCGGCAAGGTGGGCGACGGCATCAACGACGCCCCGGCGCTGGCGACCGCCGAGGTGGGCATCGCCATGGGCGGCGGTACCGACGTGGCCCTGGAGACGGCGGATGCGGCGCTGCTCAAGGATCGCGTGAGCGGCATCGCCGAGCTGGTCGACCTCTCCCGGGCCACGCTGCGCAACATCAAGACCAACGTCGCCCTGGCACTGGGCCTGAAGGCGGTCTTCCTGGTCACCACGGCGCTCGGCATCACCGGCATGTGGATCGCGGTGATGGCGGATACCGGCGCCACGGTGCTGGTGACGCTCAACGCCATGCGCCTGCTCGGCTACCGCTTCTCGCCGGGAGTCGCTCCGGCGGAGGCCCGGCCCGCCTCGGCCGGGTCGTGACGCCCTCCCGGTCCGGAAGGAAGCTGAGCGTACGCGACTCGCTGCCGCACTCTCGGTGACCTACCGGGACAAGCCGCTGATTCGCTGCCTGGCCCTTCCGGTCATGCCCCCGTCAGGATCTTGCCCAGCACACCGAGCAGGAAACCGACGGAGGCCCCCAGAGGCGGCACCCAGTGGTTCTGCAGCCTGGCCTGGGGGGCGATGTCCTGGAAGATGATGTACAGGATACCGCCGGCCGCGAACAGCATGATGCAGGAGACCACGCCGGCAAGCTCGGTCAGGAAGAAATACCCGGCCAGCCCGGCGATGGGGCCCAGGAAGGCCATCAGGATGAAGGCACCGATGATGTGCAGGCCGCGATAGTCCGTGGACACCCTGATCTCCCGATAGGCGTTGAAGCCTTCCGGTATGTTCTGCAGGGCGATGATCCCGGCCATCAGCACACCCGCCTCTTCCGATAAGGCAAACGCCGCTCCCAGGGCCAGGGCTTCCGGCACGAAATCGGATAGCATGGCGACCAGCTGGCTGAGTTGGGTGTTGTTCGCCGCCAGCCACATGTCCAGGAACATGAACAGCAGGCTGCCACTGGCAAAAGACACCACCACCGCCAACGGCGACAGGCCATGGACCCCCTCCGGCACCAACACCAGCGCGACGGCAGCCAACAGCGCTCCTCCCCCGAAGGCGATCACGGCGTGCCGCACTTCGGTTTCGAGCCAACGCGACCGGATCCGCTCGACCGCCGCCAACGATGCCCCGAGCGGCATTGCCAAGCCCGCGCTCAGCGTCAGCAGCACGAGCTTCACCACGTCATTCGTCATGCTCATCTCCCGGGGTGGCAGAGGCGCCCGAGGCGCGCCTCATGTCATCTCGAAGCCGCGCCTGACCAGGAACTCGCGCATATGGGGGCGCAGCTTGGTGTCGAACAGCGGCGTCAGGTTCTGCGACCAGGTAGTGTCCTTGGGGCCGCCCCTCCGGGATTGGTAATAGGCGTGCATGGCATCGTCGTAGGCCGCCACCAACTCGCTGTCGTCATGGTAGCTATCCTCCTTGAGGATCGCCTCCACCGGCAGGCGCGGCTTCACGTCGGGGTCGTGGGCCGGGTAGCCGAGGCACATGCCGAACACCGGGTAGACGTGGTCCGGCAGGCCCAGCAAGTCGCTGATCTGCTGAGGATTGTTGCGTACGCCGCCGATATAGCAGATGCCCAGCCCTTCCGACTCGGCGGCCACGGCCACGTTCTGGGCCATCAGCGCGGTGTCCACGCTGGCCACCAGCAGCTGCTCGGTCATGCCGCGCACCACCCGCGCTCCGGTGCGCTCGGCCGCCTCGGTGGGTCGTTTCATATCGGCACAGAACACCAGGAAGGCACCGCAGGTGGCCACATAGCGCTGGCCGCCGGCCAGCTCGGCGATCGCCTCGCGATTCTCGGGCTTCTTCACATGGATGACGCTGTAGGCCTGTACGTGGCTGGAGGTGGCGGCGGCCTGGCCGGCGCTGACCAGCTCCTCCAGCAGCTCGCGGGAGATCGGCTGGTCGGTGAACTTGCGCACGGAACGGTGGGACTTGAGCAGCTCGATGGTGGGATTCATGGGACCTCGCTCGGTGGATGCCGCATCGCATCTGTGGAGTTGCTTAACAGGCTCATTGTTCCACGATGCGCCCTCTCCTTGTACCGTCTTTTGCCGACGGACTTTTCAGCGACGCTGCTGCTGGGTAGTGTGAAGGCCTTCTTGCCGCCCCGTTGCCCAGGCGCCGTCACGCTGCACTACCGGCCACTCCACCTTACTGCCCCACCCTCCGAGGCTTACATGAAACGCATCCTGCTCGTCGATAACGGCTCCCTGCGCCCCCAGGCCACGCTCAACCTGCGTCGCCTGGCCGGGGCCCTGACCGAGGCAGCCGGAGAGCCGGTGGTGGCCGCCTCGCTACTCCATTCCCACAAGATTCCTGCCGAGCAGTTGGAGGGCAAGAAGGCAGTGACGCTGGGTCCGTTGACCAAGCGCCTGGCGGCGGAGGGCGTCACCGAACTGATCATCGTGCCCTTCTTCTTCGGCCCCAGCCAGGCACTGACCCGCTACCTGCCGGAGCGCCTGACAGAGGTGCAGGCGGAGTACCCGAGGCTCGCCATCAAGGTCGCGGCGCCGCTGGTGGACACCCTCGCGGGACTCGACCTGCGCCTGGCTCGGCTGCTGGCCGACAACGTCCGCGAAGCCATGGTGAACAAAGGCATGGTGAACAAAGGCATGGTGAACGAAGCCATGGGAGACGAACGCACGGGCGAGAGGCGCAAGCCAACGGTGGTGCTGGTCGACCATGGCAGCCCGACCCCCGAGGTCGCCGCGGTGCGCAACTATGTGGCCGGACAGCTCGGGGCGCTGTTGAATGAAGAGGCCGACTGCGTCACCTTCGCCTCCATGGAGCGACGCGATGGCGACGAGTATCGCTTCAACGAACCGCTGCTGGCCGACCTGCTGGCCTCACGGGCACTGGCCGGGCGCGAGGTGATCCTGGCCATGCTGTTCCTCGCCCCCGGCCGTCACGCCGGCGAGGGCGGCGACATCGCCGAGATCTGCGCGCAGGCGATTGCGGCCTCACCGGGGCTCACCGTCACTACCACGCGCCTGGTGGGCGAGCACGAGGGGATCCTGGAGATCCTCGCGAGCCGCGTGTCCCAGGGGCTCTCAGGGCAGTCGCTGCTGGTGGAGCTACCGGCCATGGGCAAGGCTAGCCGATCCCGGTAGCATGGCTCCCGCCACTTCCATCACCCGCGAGGACGCAACGTGAACCCCGAGGACCTACTAACGCTGGTGAGGATGCACATGCCCTTCGGCAAGTACCAGGGGCGACTGCTCGCCGACCTTCCGGGCCCCTACCTGGCGTGGTTCGCCCGCGCGGGCTTTCCCGACAGCGAGCTGGGCCGCCTGCTCGCGCTGATGCACGAGATCGACCACAACGGCCTCGGCGGCCTGCTCGAGCCGCTGCGCCATTCCAGACCTGACCACGGACCCGGTGATGCTGAAGATTTCCAATAGCGTGGAGCTCGGCGATTGGGAGATCGAGCTGAACCCGATCCGCGCCCAGGGCGCCGGCGGGCAGAACGTCAACAAGGTATCCAGCGCCATCCACCTGCGCTTCGATATCCCGCGCTCCAGCCTGCCGCCCTTCTACAAGGAGCGGCTGCTGGCGCTTGGCGACCAGCGCATCACCCAGGACGGCGTGGTGATCATCAAGGCCCAGCGCTTCCGCACCCAGGAGCAGAACCGCGAGGATGCCCTGGTGCGCCTGGGCGAGCTGATCCGCGAGGCGGTGAAGCAGCGCAAGGTGCGCAAGCCCACCCGACCCACCCGCGGCTCCCAGCGCCGCCGGGTCGATGACAAGACCCGCAAGGGCAAGACCAAGGCCCTGCGCGGCAAGGTGAACCCATGAGCGACGCCCGCCGGCAGCGCCCGGTCTCGCCCTGTGTTCGAATCTGCCGCGTGACGCCCGATGGTGGCGGCTGCGAGGGGTGCGGGCGCACCCTCGGCGAAATCGCCGCCTGGGCGCACCTGGACGAAGAGGCCCGCGAGGCGGTCTGGCAGCGCCTGGAAGCCGAGGGCTGGTCGCTCGGTGACGCCGACCCGGCCTGACCCCGCCGGCATGCCCCTCAGTGCTGCTTGACGCGCCAGATGCGCCAGGCCAGCACCCCGATGATGCCAAGCCCCAGCGGCCCCAGCACCGCCGCCGCCACCGCGGGCACGATGCTCACCCCCAGGGCGTCGAGGCTCTGCAGGCCGAGCTTGAAGAGGCTGAAGAGGTAGTAGCTGATCACGATGATCGACAGCCCCTCCACCGCCTTCTGGATCTTCAGCTGGCTGCTGGTGCGCTCGTTGAGGCTCGCCAGCATCTCGGCGCTCTGCTCCTCGATCTCCACCTGGGCCCGGGTGCGCAGCAGATCGTTGAGGCGTGCCACGCTCTCCGCCAGGTCCTGCTGGCGACGATGGATCGAGGCGCAGAAGTGCACCGTGGGCCGGAAGCGGCGCAGGATGAAGGTGCCGAGCCTGGGGCTCTCGCCCACCCGGCTCTCGCGCAGCTCCTCGATGCGGGCGAAGACGATCCGCGCGTAGGCCTCGGTGGCACTGAAGCGGCGTCGCGAGCGTGCCCCGGAGCGCTCGAGGCGTGCCGAGAGCGACGACAGGTCCGCCAGCAGCGGCCGGGAGCTCTCCTCCTGCCTCTCGGCGTTACGCTCGGAGAGCTCGCCGAGCTCCTGCTCGTGGGCCTGCAGCTCGCGCTCCAGCTCCTTGGCCAGGGGCAGCGCCAGGTTCGCCATCATGCGGTAGGTCTCGATCTCCAGCAGGCGGCGCGTCATGCGCCCCAGTCGAAAGGCGTCCAGCCCCTGGTTGACCAGCAGCAGGCGGTTGACGCCCTCCTCGGTCAGGCGGAAATCGCTCCATACGATGGCGTCGCCGTCGCCCACCCGCGAGCCCGCCGGGTCGCGGAAGCCATACGCGGCAACGCTGCCGGACCAGTGGTGCGCGGACGCCACCAGCACCTGGGTGACGCCGATCAGCCGCGTCTCGTGTCCCGCCAGCACCTCGTCCAGGAGCGCCGGCGGGGGCGACCAGGGCGTCTCCTCATGCAGGCCCGGCACCAGCAGGGTCAGGGTGAGGAACTCGGTGTGGCGCTCCCACTTCAGGGTCAGTCCGTCGATCTCGAGGATCTGCTGGACGGCATCGGGCAGGGGCGACACCCCGGTGCGCTCGACCAGACGGGCCAGCACGGCTTCGCAGGCGCCGGCCTCGTCGAGCAAGGCGTAATGGTGGAGGGTGGCCGGCTCATCGAAGTAGATCGAGGGCCGGGCGTGCAGCTCGTTGTGCAGTCGCTCTCGTTGCGGGTGCATGGTCGGGTCTCGAAAGGGGAAACCTTCGAGCCTACGGCCTCCCCCCCACCGCGCCAAGCGCCTGCGTCAACGCGCCCCTGGCGGACTCAAGTCGACGGGTTCCCAGCCTCGTAGGCGGCCTTGAGGCGATAGAACTCGGCGACGATCGCGTCCATGGACTCGGCATCGTAGTCACACAGACCACTGACCACCAGCTTCTTGGAGCCTGTCCCCACCTGCTCGCCTCCCGACTGGATGCGGAACTCGAGCAGGGTGTCACCCCGCTTGCCGTTGACCTCCAGGGAGGAGTCGGACAGCTCCAGCGCGGGAGTGAGACCCTCGAGGCGAGCCAGGGAGAAGCCCATGCTGTCATAGATCACCAGCGGCCTGCGGGGGTTGAACATCACGCCCTTCTGTTCCATCAGCGGCTTGAGGTAATGCGGGAAGTTCTTGCCCGAGAACGAGACATAGCAGCGGGTGAAGGCCTCCACTATTGCTTCGTCGTGGGTGGTCGCCCCGCTGCGTGAGACCTCCAGATAGGACTTGCCGGCGTCGTCACAGACGCGAATCCGCCCATCGGCATGTTCCTGGAAATACAGCGGGGTGCCATCGCCGACCATGCTGAGAAAGCGAAACTCCATGTGCTGGGAGAGGCCGAAGCGCGCCAGCACCAGGGCGAACAGCAGGTCGCCGGGCACGCAGAAGCGCCGCGCATCCGGGTTGTGGATGGGGTTGTAATCGCCGGCGACCCCCTTGGCGAATCGACTGGCTTGCTCCGCCGAGATGGTGATGTGGTCCCCTGCCAGCGTATGAAATACATCGAGAAACATGCGTGACTTGCCTGCGTCGTTGGCGATCCGAAAACGGCCGGCGTCTGCCGGAGCGCTGATGATGCCACAAAACGGCCTTCGGGGCAGGCGGGGAGCCCGCGACCACCCCACTACTCCTTTGGTGGTAAGGCTTTGCGTCTATATTGCGCTGCACTAGCAGTGGTAGAATAAGCGCGCTTTCTCACCCTTCCCACGAACCTCGTTTTCGGGACTCAACGCCATGCCATCCTTCGGATACCCAACCCTGCGGCTAAGGCACACTGCCTGGTGGTCGGGATGCCTCGTGCTTGTCTGCCTGCTGTTCAGCCCCATGGCCTTCGCCGTTACGGGCGAGCTGAACCTCACCAACTCCGTGGTCGGCCTTGTCGCCGTGAGTATCTTCGTCCTCGCCTATGCGCTCGTCATGGGCGAGGAGAAGCTGCATATGCGCAAGTCCAAGCCGGTACTGGTCGCCGCCGGTATCATCTGGGCACTGATCGGCTGGGTCTACGTGCAGGCCGGCATGCCTGCCGAGGCCGAGCACGCCTTCCGCGCCACCCTGCTCGAGTTCACCGAGCTGATGCTTTTCCTGCTGGTGGCGATGACCTACATCAACGCCCTTGACGAGCGCCGCGCCTTCGATGTGCTGCGCAGCTGGATGGTGCGCAAGGGCTTCACCTACCGCCAACTGTTCTGGATCACCGGCGGCCTGGCCTTCGTGATCTCGCCCGTCGCCGACAACCTGACCACCGCACTGCTGATGTGTGCGGTGGTGACCAAGGTCGCCGAGGGCGACAAGCGCTTCATCAACCTCGCCTGCGTCAACATCGTGGTGGCGGCCAACGCCGGCGGCGCCTTCAGCCCCTTCGGCGATATCACCACCCTGATGGTCTGGCAGGCCGGCATGATCGAGTTCCAGGAGTTCTTCGTCCTGCTGCTGCCTTCGCTGGTCAACTTCCTGATCCCGGCGGTGGCGATGACCTTCTTCATCAAGAACCGCAAGCCGGACAGCATGGAGGAGGAAGTGTGGCTCAAGCGCGGGGCGCGCCGCATCGTCGCCCTGTTCCTGCTGACCGTGGCCACCGCCGTGGCCTGCCACACCTTCCTGCACCTGCCCCCGGTGCTGGGCATGATGACAGGCCTTGGCTACCTGCAGTTCTTCGGCTACTTCCTGCGCCGCACCCTGCCTCGCTCGCTGGAGAGGAAGCGCACCCGCTACGCACGCCGCGGCGACGACAAGAAGCTGGCCCAGCTGGGTAGCGTGGTGCCCTTCGATGTCTTCAACCGAGTGGCACGCGCCGAGTGGGATACGCTGCTGTTCTTCTACGGCGTGGTGATGTGCGTGGGCGGCCTGGGCTACATGGGCTATCTGGCAATGCTTTCCGAGACCCTCTACAGCGGCTTGGGGGCTACCAATGCCAACATCGCCCTGGGCCTGATCTCCGCGGTGGTCGACAACATCCCGGTAATGTTCGCGGTACTGACCATGGAGCCCGACATGTCCCACGGCCACTGGCTACTGATCACCCTCACCGCTGGTGTCGGCGGTAGCCTGCTCTCCATCGGCTCCGCCGCCGGTGTGGCATTGATGGGCCAGGCCCGCGGCAACTACACCTTCATGGGCCACCTGCGCTGGGCCCCGGTGATCGCCCTCGGCTATGCCGCCAGTATCGCCACTCACCTGTGGCTCAACGCCGGGACGTTCCAGGTCTTCGGCTGAGTCGACTTGCCCGGCGGCGCCGCCGCCGGGCAGCCAACCGCCGTTGAAGCACCAACTTTACATTCCCATCCCTTCAGGTAGCGTATGAGCAGGAGCCCGATACAGCACACCGCCGCGTGTCGGCGCGAGGCCTGTACCCGTGACGCCACATAGGATAGGGAAGCCGATAACGCCATGACGACACGCCCCCAACCCGCCTCGCTGTCATCTCGTTGTATATCTCTGCACGAGGTCGAGACATGGCGTGGCTGAGAGCCGCTCTGCTGCTCTGGTTGCTGCCTCTGGGGGGTGGCCATGCCGTTGCCGAGGAGCAGACCGTGCTGTTGGTAGCCCATGCCGACGTCACCACTCAACGCCTCACGCGCGATACCACTCGAGCCATCTTCGCCATGCGCCAGCGCACCTGGCCGAATGGCCAGGCCGCCCGAGTCTTCGTGCTGCCCAACGACCACCCCGTGCACGAGCGCTTCGTCAAGGAGCGTCTGGCCGTTTATCCCCATCAATTGCAGCTGGCATGGGACCGCATGGTCTTCTCCGGTACCGGCCAGGCGCCGGACCGCGTGAGACACCAGGCCGAGATGCTCGAGCGTATTGCCACCACCCCCGGCGCAATAGGCTATCTGGAGAGGGAGTACCTGGATGACCGTATCCAAGTCATTTCAATGGATTGAAAGGAGCCGAGCGCTGGCCCTGGCAGCCACGCTGGCGAGCCTGGCAACGGGACAGGCGCTCGCCAGCGAGAAGGTGCTGGATACGCTGCAGATGCACGGCTTCCTCAGCCAGGCGCTGGTGATCACCGACGACAACAACTTCTTCGGCCCCAGCAGCGAGGACGGCGGTAGCCTGAAGTACACCGAGATCGGGGCCAACGTGTCGCTGCGTCCGCACGAGAACCTGCTGGTAGCGGCCCAGGTGCTCAGCCGGCGGGCTGGCGGAGATGGTGACGATGCCAAGCCCGCTCTCGATTACGGCGTCATCGACTACCAGTTCTTGTCCAACCAGCAACGCACAATTGGTATGCAAGTAGGCCGGTTCAAGAACCCATTTGGTTTCTACAACCAGACCCGCGATGTCGCCTTCACACGCCCCAGCATCCTGCTGCCACAATCCATCTACTTTGACCGGACCCGTTCATTGGGTTTATCGGGCGATGGTGTCAGCCTGTATTACGAAGAGATGTTGCCCAGTGGAACATTCCGGACCCAGGTCGGTATAGGCCAGGCCCAGGCTGGCGATGACTTGCGTAGGACGATGCGGATCGAGGATGCGCCGGGTAAACTCGAACCCCGTGACTCGGCCATCGCACAAATCAAGTACGAACACGATGGTGGGCGAATCGTTGCAGCATTGAGCGCAGCGAGTGCCAAGGCCAAGTTTGAATCTCGCGACGCAGTACTCAACAATGGTAATTTCGAGTTCGTCCCATGGGTGCTTTCACTTCAATACAACTCCGAACACTGGAGCCTGACCGGGGAGTACGCAATTCGCAGCTCCAAACTGGAAGGGTTTAATAATCCCTTCCTCAATTTCGATGTAACAGGTGAAAGTTGGTATCTACAATATACTCGCCGCTTCAATGATCGCTGGCAGTGGCTGGTGCGCTACGACAGCCTGACCAACAATCGCGATGATCGCTCAGGCAGCACCTACGAGTCTATTGGGGCAGGTCCCGCCCACAGCCAGTACGCCGATGACATCACACTTGGGCTGCAGTGGAACGTAAGTCACCGACTGATGCTGGCGGCCGAGTATCACCATGTCGATGGAACGGGGTGGCTTCCCGTGCAGGACAACCCCGACCCCTCCGAGACAGAGCGCCGCTGGAACATGATGCTCTTTCAGCTCTCCCTGCGCTTCTAGAGGCGCGCATTGGACCAGGAAGCCTCGGCGAGATGAGTTCAGCGAGTCAGCCCACATCACCCCGCTATCGCCTCAGCCTGACCTGGCGCGTCATCGCGTTGAGCAGCCTGCTGGTGCTGGGCCTGGTGCTGGCCTTCTCCTGGATCGGCCACGCCAACCTCACGCACCAGTTCGAGGAGAGCCGCAACGAAAGCGCAAGCCGCCAGGCCGGCGAGATACGGCTGGCCATAGAGCGCTCCGCGGAGGGGGTTCGCCAGCTTGCCTCGCTGGTGGCCGCCACCCAGGGGCTCGGCACTGCCCTCACCCGCCGCACCGGCGAGGCGCTGCTGGAGAGTCTGGGACCACAGTGGCCGACCCTGCAGCTGGAGTCGGGGGTCGAAGAGATCCTGCTGTTCGATACCGCTGGACGCCTTGCCGCGGAGTGGGGCACGCCACAGGCGGAGAACGGCCGCCCCGTCCAGCATTGGCTACGCCGGGTCATCGAGACCGAGACACCGCTGACCGCCCTGCGCTGCTCCAGCGACTGCCGGCAGTACGCCGCCGTACCCGTGCTGGTCGAGGGCCAAAGCACTGGGGTGGTGATCCTGTCTCGCTCGCTGGCCGATGTCATGCGCCAGGCCCACGAGATTGCCAAGGGTGACGTAGGGCTCCTGGTAACCGGAGAAATGCAGAGCGGCGAACTGCCCGCACAGCGGAGGCTCCCGGAGTGGTATGGACAACTGATCGCCCTGACCGGGCAAAGCGAGAGCCTGCCGGCCCTGCGCCAGGCGTCCCGCGAGACCACTCTCAGCGCCCTCACCGAGCGCCCCTACCGCTTTCGCCACGCGGCTCGCGATATCGAAGTGAGCGCGGTGCGCATGGACGAAGATGGCGACCGGCGCAGCACGGGCTATGTGCTCTTTACCAATGATATCACCGACCAGATACACGCCATCCGCCAGGATACCCGCACCCTGGCGACGATCGGCCTTGGCGGCTGGGTAGCCGCGGAGTTGCTCCTGCTGGCCATCCTGCTCAGCCCCATGGCTCGGCTGCGGCGCATCTCCGGCATCCTGCCGAGCCTGGCCCAGGGAGCATTCGACCGCGCGCGGGCAGCCATCCCCCACCCCGACCTCAGGCTGGCCGACGAGATCGATATCCTGGAAGAGTCGACCCTGCGCCTGGCCAACCAGCTGGAAACCCTGGAAGGAGAGGTCAGGTCGCGAGGGGAGCAGCTGGCCCAGCGCGTGGATGAACTGGCCCACGAGCGCGACTTCATCGGCAGCCTGCTCGATACCGCCCGGGTGTTCATCATCACCCAGGATGCCGATGGCCGAATCGGCCTGGTCAACGACTATGCGCTGTCGGTCATGGGGGTAAGCGAGAAGCTGCTGCTCAAGCGACTCTTCGACGATGTCTTCGGCGGCCCGCGGCAGTCGCTGGCCGGCAGTGACGGCAAGGAGCAGGAAGAGCGCCTGCTGAGCACCGCCGATGGCAAACGACACACCATCGCCTGGTACCACGCTCCACTTCCGGTGAGTCCCGGAGAGCTCAATGGCCGCATCTCCGTCGGCCTGGACATCACCGAGCGCAAGGCCGCCGAAGCACGCCTGACATGGTTCGCCGAGCGCGACCCCCTGACCGGACTCTACAACCGCCGCTATCTCAAGGAGGCCTTGGACGGCGCCATCGCACAGGGCCAATCGGGCGCCCTGCTGCTGCTCGACCTGGACCAGTTCAAGGACGTCAACGAACTCAGTGGCCACCAGGCCGGCGACCAGTTGCTGCGCAAGGTAGCCAGCGTGCTGGGCGAGGAGCTGGGGCATCGCGGCACACTGGCACGCCTGGGCGGCGACGAATTTGCCCTGCTCGTGCACAGCGGCGGGGAGACCCTGGCGACCCGCATCGCCCAGCAGGTCAACCAGATCCTGGCCACGGTTGTACTCGAGGTCGGAGAGCGCCGACACCGAGCGAGCGCCAGCATCGGTATCGCACTCTTTCCGATCCACGGTGACAACGCCATCGACCTGATGGCCAGCGCCGATATGGCGATGTACAAGGCGAAGGCTTCCAGCAGCCAGCGCTGGCACCTGCTCTCGACGCTGGAGGATGCCCGCGGGGAACTTCAGGAACGTGTCTACTGGGAGGAGCGCATCCACCATGCGCTGGAGGAAGACAGCTTCGAGCTGATGGTGCAGCCCATCGTGCGCCTGGAGGATCGGGATATCCGGCACTATGAAGTACTGATCAGAATGCAGGACGAAGCCGGCAAGCTGATCTCACCCGGAGCCTTCATCCCGGTGGCGGAACGCAGCGGACAGATCCTCGAGATCGATCGGTGGGTAATACATCACGCGCTGCGGGTACTCGCGCGCTTGCACGAAAGTGGCATCAGTCTTGCCATCAACCTGTCGGGCCAATCGCTCCACGATGACGGCCTGAGACAGTACCTCGCCGACGAGATCAGCTGCAGCGGAGCACCCCCGAACAGCCTTATCCTGGAAGTTACCGAAACCGCCGCGGTCACCGACCTCGCGACGGCCCGTGGCGTGCTGCAGTCACTGCGTGAGCTGGGCTGCCGCACAGCACTGGATGACTTCGGCGTCGGCTTCAGCAGCTTCCACTATCTCAGCCAATTGCCGGTGGACTACATCAAGATCGATGGCAGTTTCATCCGCCACCTTCCGGTCGATGCCAATAGCCGCGTTATCGTCAAGGCCATCGCCGATATTGCCACTGGTTTCGGCAAGCAGGCCATAGCGGAATTCGTCGATCAGGAGTCGCTTGTGCCCATACTCAGATCCTACGGCATTGCATTCGGGCAAGGCTTTCATCTCGGCAAGCCTATGCCGGTCGATGAGGCATTCAACTGCATACCCCTGAACACTATCAGCGCAAGTCCACCAAGACAGGACAAAGGGATCTCATGAGCACACCAAGCCACAAGGAAAACAAGGCGATATCCAGACGTGATATCCATGAGGTCTTTCTGGAAAAATACTCCCTCAAACTGGCGGCCACCCAAGCCGAAAAAGAGCGAGTATATAGGCTTAGATTTGATGTATATTGTCAGGAAATCGGGTACCAGCCTGAAGTATTCTGCCAAAAGAGTCTCGAGCTGGACGCCCATGACAGGCACTCGATACATTGCTACTTGGAGCATAAATCATCCGGTTTGGCGGCAGGATGTCTGCGCCTTGTTCTGCCTGACCCCTACGCCAAGACATCTGACCAACTGCTCCCTCTTCAAGGATATGGCGGGCGCAGCCTCAGCCACCCGTGGCTTCACCCATCAGTACTCCCGGAGACTGAGATCTGCGAAATCTCACGCTTCGCTATTGCACGAGCGTTCCGAAACAAGCCGATCAAAAATGAAACTCTTGACCCTAGCAGCACAAAGTATATTTTTTCTGAGCAAGACAAGAAAACATTCCCCTGGATCATCATTTCACTCTTTCTAGCGACCTATTCACTGGTAGGGCTAACCGGCCGACGCCACGTCTTCGCGATGATGGAGCCCAGGCTACCCAGGCTACTGGCAATGTCAGGCTTCAACTTCAAAAAAGTCGGCGAACCCATCGAGATGCACGGCAAGAGAAGCGCCTACTACATAGATCACTCTCGTGCGGAAGAAGAGATACATGAGGATCTTATCCCCATGTATCTTTGCATCAAGGACCATCTGGCAGAGCAGATTTTGGACCTGCCATCGGCAACGGTATTAAAAGCAGAGAAGGTATAGCGAGGCTTACATCAAGGGTCCAGGATAGAGCCGCCCTTGCCACCCCAGTACCATGATCGCCAGCACGTTGCGATGTTCCCCCTTCGCCAGGTCGGTACTGCCGTCAGGCGAGGGGATCATGCCGCTCTCGCGATCCAGCGCCGCGACCAGGGCATCGCGAACTCGCTCGACCAGCGGGTGATCCTCACGCCCCGCCAGCAGGAAGCTCAGCGCCACCTCCGCCTGGATATCCTCGGTGGCGTCGCGCATGATCCGTTCGGCCTGCCCCTCGAATGACTCGAGTACCCAGGCATACGCCTTCGCATCCACTTCCCGTTGATAGTAATGGCTGGCGGCAATGACGAAGTGTGTCAGCCCGTAGAGCCAGTTGCGGTACTCCGCGGTCGACAGGGCCGCCAGGCTGTCGGGTGGATAGCGACGCCGGAAGGCAGCCTCCACCTCTCGACGCAGGTCCATCACCCCGAGCTGGTGAAGGAAGTGCACTTGGTTGGCGACCTGGGCAGCATAGACTCTCAGCACCTCGGGGTCGGTCAGGAACGCCGCCCAGGGCAGATCACCGAGATACTCCAGAGCCTGCTCATGGCCAGGCATCTCGTCCAGCATGCCGTGGTAGTGGGCCTGCACCAGCCGGAACAGCAGGCCCTTGGCATAGGCGATCTCGCCCCATTGAGTGAACATCTCGGCCCGGGCTCGCTGCTTCTCGGTGCGCCGTGGATAGCCCTCGACACTGTCACTCGCCAGCGCTGCTGTTCGCCCCGGCACCTCCAGCGCGGCGATCTCGCTCTCGAGACGCTCGCCCAATCGGGCCGCGTAGTCTCGATTGTCGGCCAGGTAGCGCGCCTCGCCGGTCACCCGGTAGAGGCGCTGGGCGTAGTGGCGGCGCTTGCCGTTGGAGAGTTCGGGTAGCACCGCCTCATAGGTCGCCTGGATTCGCTCTGCCGCCAGCCGGTGGGTTGCGGCCGGGGCAACGGCAGCGGACGGCTGCACGGCGCAGCCCGAGAGCTGCAGCGCCAGCACACACAGGGCAAGCCATGACAGCAGCCGCAGCGGGATATTGGATCGGCTCATGAGCGGTTCTTCCGGCGTCGTGACTGGTCGGGGCGAATCATGCGCACCCGCACCTTGGGCCGTGGTGGTGCGGCGGGCGGTGGCGGCGGAGTCGTGCCCTCAGCGCTCACCGGAGGCGCCGCCTTGGGGGATCTCGGGATCACCACCCAGGCGAAGGTAGGCAGCGCCAGATGCCAGTGGATGGCGGCCAGGCGCAGGCTGAGGGTGGTCATCAGCGACAGGGCGATGGCCAGCGGGCCGGAGGCCCCCAGGGCATCCAGGCCGACATAGGCGATACCGCCGGCGATGGCCGCGGTGGCATAGATCTCCTCGCGCAGCACCATGGGCACCCGGCGCGCCAGCACATCGCGCACCATGCCGCCGGCCACGCCGGTCATCATCCCCATCAACACCGCGACCAGCCCGGATGTACCGAGCTGAAGCGCCTTGTGAGCGCCGATCACCACGAACAGCGCCAGCCCGAAGGCATCGGCCACCGGCAGGAAACCGCGCGACAGCCGGTGGATATAGTGGAATCCCAGGATGGCGAGCCCCACCGTGGCCAGGATGACCCACAGGTAAGTGGGATCGGTGACCCAGAATACCGGACGCACGCCGAGCACCAGGTCGCGCAGAGTGCCGCCACCGATGCCAGTCACCGCGGCAAGCACCAGCATGCCGAAGGGATCCATGCGCGAGCGGCAGGCCAGCACCACCCCCGACAGTGCAAAGACGATCACCCCCGCCATGTCCAACCAGTAGATCAGCACGTTCACCGTCCGTCTCCTCCCGCCGGTCCGCCCCGAATGGCCGCTCAGCATAGACCAATTCGCGCTGCGCGAAAGGGGTCAGCCTCTTCCTGCACCGAACCTGGCCAGCTGCATCTCGCGCAGGCGGCTCAGGGTACGCTGGAAGGGGAAGGTCAGGTAACCATGGGGATAGAGTTGCTCCATGGCCACCTCGGCCTCTACATATAGCGGCGTGCGCCTGTCGTAACACTCGTCGACCAGCGCGATGAAGCGTCTCACGCCATCATCGCGCCGGGAAAGCGGCGGCAGTTCCCGATCCCCCGCCTCGACCCGGCTGACCCCATCCTCGGTTCCCCGGGCGATGCCACCCGCCAGGCGGGCATCGCTCAGGCAGGGCACCCCCTCCAGCAGGATATGCTCGAAACGGTCGACCAGCTCGATGAAGTCCAGCGCCGCCAGGGGCTGCTCGCAGAGCGCCGCGTAATCGCACCACACCACCGACTCGCTGCGCGCGCGCACCGCAATGTCGCGATGGCCCAGCCTGACGGGCGTCGCCACGCTCTGCTGGCCCTCGCTCAGCGCCGCGAAGAGCCCCGGCAAGGCACCCGCCTGACCGGGCTCGGCGACCCAGTAGCGCTGCCGGGCTCGCCCGGGATGGAGTCGATGGTCCTGGCCGCCATCGAGCTCGACCTCGCGCATATGTCGCTCGATGGATTCGATGGCCGGCACAAAGCGTTCGCGGTTGAAGCCGTCGGCATACAGCTGGCGAGGCGCCTGGTTGGAGGTGCAGACCAGCACCACGCCCTGCTCGAAGAGCGCCGTCAGCAGGCGGCCGAGCAGCATGGCATCGGCGATATCGCTGACGAACAGCTCGTCGAGGCAGAGAACCCGGACCTCGGCGGCCAGCTCGCGGGCCAGGGCCAGCAAGGGGTCCGGCGTGCCGCCGAGCTGGAACTGGCGACGATGCACCCAGCGCATGAAGTGGTGAAAGTGCTGACGGCGGGCGGGCACGCGAAGGCCCTGATGAAAGGCATCCATCAGCCAGGTCTTGCCGCGCCCCACCGGCCCCCACAGGTAGACCCCGGAAGCCTGGGCAACCGGCGCTGCGCTGTGCACGGCATCGAAGCAGGCCTCGAGGGTCTCGGCGGCGGCCCGCTGGGACTCGTCGGCGACGAATCCCTGATGCGCCAGGGCCTGCCAGTAGGCGGCCAGGGGCGAGGACAGCGCAGGTGGCTGACTGGGCGCCTCGCGGCTCCCCTGTCGTGTCACGCCCCCTCCCGCTGGAAGGGATAGATGCTGCCGATGCCGAGTAGATGGCTCAGCTCGTCCAGGGCCGTCAACGACTCCCTGGCCAGCGCCGGGTCGGCAAGGTCCTGGGGGCTGAGACGATCGCGGTAATGGCGTTCCACCCAGGCCACGAGCTCCACGTAGAGGGCGTCGTCGAGTAGCACCCGACCGGAGAGCGCGGCGCGCTCGGCAGCGGAGAGCACCACCCGCAGGCGCAGACAGGCAGGGCCGCCGCCGTTGCGCATGCTCTGCTTGACATCCTTCACCACCACCTCGCCGATGGGGTTCGCTCCGGCCAGCAGGTGGTCCTGCAGGGTACGCCACACCGCGTCGTTCTCCTGGCACTCCCCGGGCACCACCAGGGTCATGCTGCCGTCCGGATTGGAGAGCAGCTGGGAGTTGAACAGGTAGGAAGCGACGGCGTCCGAGAGGCTCACCGCCTCACCGGGGATGCGCACCGGAATCAGCGGGGCGCGCATGCGCTCGCGCAGTGCCTCAAGGGTGCCCGCCTCGTCGAGGAAGGCCATCTCGTGATAGAGCAGCACCGGGCCATTGCCCACGCTGATGACGTCGTTATGGAAGACCCCGGCATCGATGGCCTCGGGGTGCTGCTGGGCGAACACCACCTGCGACTCGGCAAGCCCATGCTGGCGGGCCACCGCCTGGCTCGCCTCCAGGGTCTGACGCGCCGGGAAGCGACGGGGTACGGGGCGCTCCTCGGTCCCCCAGCCGAACGCCTCGCGGCCGTAGACATAGAGGTGCACCCCGGGCTCACCGTGGTCGCCGGCCAGGCGGGTATGGTTGGCGGCCCCCTCGTCGGAGAAGGCCGGCGTAGCAGGCAGCACGGGGTGGTGGGCAAAGTGCGCCGGGTCGCGGAAGATCGCTGCCAGCACCCGGGCAGTGGTACCGGGCTCCAGGAAGCGGTGAAAGCTCGACTGCAGGTTGGCCGGGGTGAAGTGCACCCGACCATCCGGGGCGTCGAGGCTCGGGGTCACGGTGGCGGCGTTGGCGGTCCACATGCTGGAGGCGGAGCACACCGCACGCAGCAGCTGCGGCGCCTCACCGGCGGCCCGCGCCAGCACCCGCTCGTCGCTGCCGGAGAAGCCAAGGGCGCGCAGGGCGCCGAGGTCCGGCCGCTGCTGGGGCGGCAGCACCCCCTGGGCGTAGCCGGCGTCCATCAGCGCCTTCATCTTGGCCAGCCCCTGCAGGGCGGCCTCCCGGGGGTTGGCCTCGAGGCCGCCGTGGCGCATGGAGGCGACGTTGCCCAGGGCCAGGCCGGCGTAGTTGTGGGTCGGCCCCACCAGGCCGTCGAAGTTGACCTCGCGGACGTCGTGATCGTCGTGCCGGCTCACAGGCTCACCCCCGGCGGCAGCTGGTCGGGCAGGTGCAGCTCCTCGCTCTCCATGGAGGCCACCGGGTAGGCGCAGTAGTCCGCCGCGTAGTAGGCGCTGGGGCGATGGTTGCCGCTCTCGCCCACCCCACCGAAGGGGGCATCCCCGGAGGCGCCGGTGGTCTGGCGGTTCCAGTTGACGATACCGGCGCGGATGCGCAGCAGGAAGTCGTCCCAGTCGTCCGGCTCGCCGCCGATCAGCCCGGCGGAGAGGCCGTAGCGGGTGGCGTTGGCAAGCGCGATCGCCTCGTCCCAGTGGCGGTAGCGATACACCTTGAGCAGCGGGCCGAAGTACTCCTCGTCGGGCACCTCGAGGCCGGTGACGTCGATCAGCGCCGGGCTGAGCAGACTGGTGTCCGGCTCGAGGCGCGCCATGCGCGCGAGCACCGTGCCACCTTGGGCCTCCAGCGCCGCCTGGACCTCGAGCAGGCTGTCGGCGGCGGCCACGCTCACCAGCCCGCCGTAGAAGGGCGCCGGCTCGGCGAAGGGCGCGGCCACCCGCAGCCGCGAGATGGCGTCCGCCAGGGCGTCGAGCAGGTGATCCCCCACCTGCCCCTCGGGGACGATCAGGCGGCGTGCGCAGGTGCAACGCTGGCCGCCGGAGAGGAAGGCGGACTGCAGGATAGTAAGCACCGCCGCATCCTGGTCCGGCACGTCCTTGACCACTAGCGGATTGTTGCCACCCAGCTCCAGGGCCAGGATCTTGCCCGGCTGGCCAGCAAACTGGCGGTGCAGCAGGCCGCCCACCTTGGCGCTGCCGGTGAACAGCAGGCCGTCGATGCCCGGGTCGGCGGCCAGCGCCTGCCCCGTCTCGGCCCCGCCCTGCACCAGGTTGATCACTCCGGCCGGCAGGCCCGCCTCCTGCCAGCACTGCAGGGTCAGGTCGGCGGTGAGCGGCGACTGCTCGCTGGGCTTGAACACGACGCAGTTGCCGGCCAGCAGCGCCGGCACCATGTGCCCGTTGGGCAAGTGTCCGGGAAAGTTGTAGGGGCCGAACACGGCCATCACGCCGTGGGGGCGATGGCGCAGCACGGCGCACGACTCACCCAGGTCGCGTTCGCGCACTCCGGTGCGCTCCTGATAGGCGCGCAGCGAGAGTGCTACCTTGCCGATCATGGCGCCCACCTCGGTGCGCGCCTCCCACAGGGGCTTGCCGGTCTCGTGGGCGATGGCGGCGGTCAGGGCCTCGCGATGGCACTCCAGCACCTCGCGGAAGCGCTCCACCAGCGCCTGGCGCTCGGCGAAGGAGGTCCGTGCCCAAGCGGGGAAGGCCTCGCGGGCCGCGGCCACCGCGGCGGCGACGTCCTCGGCGCCGGCCCCGGCCCCCTGCCACAGGCGCTCGCCGGAGACGCCATCATGCTTGGCGAAGTGTGCGCCGGCGCCGGCGCGCCAGTGCCCGCCGATCAGCAGGGAGTGTGTCGGCTTCATCAGGCTTCCTCCTCGGTATCCAGAATGCGCAGGCTGTCGCCCGCCTCGACCTCCAGGCGCGCCGCCTCCGCGGGACTCAGGTACAGGCGGCCCTCGGCATCGGGGCCGCGCCCCACCCAGGCGGCGCGGAAGTGCGCCATCTCGGTGGTGGCGGCCAGCCAGCGCGGACGCTCGTTCGACTCGCCAAGTGCAGGGTCGAGGGCGACAGTGGCACGTCGCGACAGGCGCACGCCGCGCACGTCATCGATGTAGGCCTCCACGGTGGGCCCGCCGTCGAAGATGTCGATGTAGCCCTCCCAACGCAACCCCTCCTTCTTGAGCATGGCCAGCGCCGGGCGGGTCTGTTCGTGCACCTGGCCAATGCAGGCCCGAGCCGCCGCGGAGAGGAAGGGGGTATAGATGGGAAACTTGGGCATCAGCTCACCGATGAAGCTCTTCTGACCCAACCCGGTCAGGCGATCGGCCTCGTCGAAGTCCAGCGGGAAGAAGTGGCTGCCCAGGCATTGCCAGAAGGGACTCTTGCCCTCGTCGTTGAACACCCCGCGCATTTCCGCCAGCACCTTGTCGGGGAAGCGATCACGAAACTCGGCCATGAACAGCCAGCGCACCATGGAGAGCAGCGCGCCGTTGCGCTGGTGACGGTGGTCTCCGCCGCGGTAGGCCGGGCGCAGGAACAGCGAGGCCACCTCGGCGTCGCCGGTATGGTCCGAGCACAGGAAGAGGGTATCGATGGTGCGGTGCAGGTCGAGCTGCACCGAGGAGTGGGCCAGGGTGCCGAGCCTATAGTGGTAGAAGGGCACCTCGCGCCCCACCTCGCCCTCGATGGCGCAGCAGCCGGCCAGGTGGCCGCTGGCCTCGTCCTCGAGCACGAAGAAGTAGTTGCGCTGCCCCGCCGGGGTGCGCTCGAGGAAGGTCGCCTCGGTGGCGGCGATCTTGGCGGCCAGGAAGTCGCGGTTGTCGGGCAGCGAGGTGAAGCCCACCCCGGTCTCCCGGGCCAGGGCCTGCAGCTCCTCGAGGTCGCCCTCGGCGATGGGTCGGATACGCATCACAGCTCCCCCTCGTCGTAGCCCCAGTCATGTGCCTCGGCACTCCCGTCGTCGCCCCCGGGCAAGGCCAGCGGCGCGGCCAGCACCGCCCTGCCCTCCTCCACGCCGAGCACCGCGGCGTGCTCCTCCGAGAGCATCAGCTGGCCCGTGGGCGACAGCGCATAGCGCGCCACCACGCAGCGGAAGTCGGCCAGCCGCTGGTTGGCGACCATGGCCGGCTCGGCATCGGGCAGGGCGTGGGACGGACGAATGCGCACCGGGTGCCAGGCCGCGCGACGGAAGCTCTGCAGCCGCTCGCGCTCGGCCTTGATCACCGGGCCGGCATCGAAGATGTCGACGTGACGCGACCGCTGGAAGCCCTCGGCCAGCATCTCCGAGAGGGCTACCTCGTGGTCCGGATGCTCGCGCCCGATGGCGGCCCGCGCCTGGGGGGAGAGCAGCGGCAGGTAGAGCGGGAACTGCGGCATCACCTCGGCGATAAAGCTCTTCGAGCGCACGCCGGCCAGGGTGTTGATCTCCTCGAAGTCGCGCATGAAGAAGTGGCGCCCCACGCTGTTCCAGAACGGTGACTCGCCGACATCATCCTGGAACCCCGGGAAGGCCATCGCCAGCAGCGCGGCGAAGCGCTCGGGATACTGGGCGATCAGCATCAGTCGCGCCCGGCGCAGCAGGCTCTCGGCGCTGGTGCCGCGATAGCGCGGCGCCAGCGAGTAGGCGCACAGCAGGCTCGCCTCGGAGACCTCGTGAGAGAGCGCCAGGGTCTGCACCTCGCGACGCACGTTGAGCTGCTGGGAGGCGTGGATCAGCGTCTCCTGGCGATAGGTGTAGTAGGCGTCCAGGGCGCCGGCCTGGGCACGCACGGTGGCGGTACCCACCACCTCCCCGCGGGCCAGGTCCTCGAGCACGAAGGTGTAGTGCTCGTCGCCGGGACACTCTACCGCCGCGGAGAAGGCCTGGCGCGAACGGGCGATGCGCTCCTCGAGGCGGTCGCGATGGGCCGGCAGGTTGGTGAGCCGTGGTACGGCCTCGCCCGCCAGCCGCTCCAGGGCAGGCAGGTCGGCCGGCGCGATGGGACGCACGACGAGCATGGCAGCGTCACCCCTGCCGTTCACGACGCGGCGACCAGGCGTGCCACGGCGCGCTCCAGGCGCGCCATGCCCTCGGCGATATCGGCCTCGGGAATCACCAGCGAGGGTGCCATGCGCAGCACGTTGGGGCCGGCGACCAGCACCATCAGGCCCTCCTCGATGGCCAGCGGCAGGATGTCCTTGGCACGCTCGCGCCACGCCTCGCTCATCTCGGCGCCGATCAGCAGGCCCATGCCGCGGATCTCCCGGAACACGCCGTGGCGGGCATTGATCGCCTCCAGGTGCTCGCGGAAGAGATCGTGACGGCGCTGGACGCCCTCCAGCACCTCGGGGGTGTCGATATACTCCACCGCCGCCAGGGCCACCGCCGAGGCCAGCGGGTTGCCGCCGTAGGTGGAGCCGTGGGTGCCCATGGAGAAGGCCGGTGCGACGCGGTCGGTAGTCAGCATGGCACCCACCGGGAAACCACCCCCCAGAGCCTTGGCGCTGGTCAGGATATCCGGGGTCACGCCGAACTGCTGGTAGGCATAGAGCGAACCGGTGCGGCCCACGCCGGTCTGCACCTCGTCGAAGATCAGCAGCGCATCGTGTGCGTCGCATAGGTCGCGCAGCCCCTGCAGGAACTCTCGCTGGCCGGGCAACACGCCGCCCTCGCCCTGCATCGGTTCCACCATCACCGCACAGGTGTCATCGTCGATCAGGTCACGCACGCTGTCGAGGTTGTTGTACTCGCCGTGGACGATGCCCCCGGGCACTGGGCCGAAGCCCTGGGCGTACTTGGGCTGGCCGCCCACGCTGACGGTGAAGAAGGTGCGGCCGTGGAAGGCCTGCCTGAAGGAGACGATGCGGTGCTTGTGCTCGCCGCCCTGGTCGAAGGCCCAACGCCGCGCCAGCTTGAGCGCCGCCTCGTTGGCCTCGCCGCCGGAGGAGCACAGGAATACCTTGTCGGCGAAGGTGCGCTCCACCAGCGCCCGGGCCAGGGCCAGGGCCGGTTCGTTGGTGTAGACATTGGAGAGGTGCCAGAGCCGGTCGGCCTGGGTCTTGAGCGCCTCGACCAGCACCGGATGGCAGTGGCCCAGGCCGTTGACGGCGATCCCGCCGGCAAAGTCGATGTACTCGCGGCCCTGCTGGTCCCATAGGCGGCTACCCTCGCCGCGCACCGGAATCCCCTGCTGGGGGGCATAGTTCGGCACCATGTAGCGATCGAAGTCGGCGCGGGTCGGGGTCTGGCTCATGACATCCTCCTGTGAAGTCGGGAAGGCGCATCCTGGATGCGCCGACCTTCGAGTATAGGGAGGTGAGCGGCATGACGCTTTCACCGATGGGACGGCAACTTGTGAAAAAGCCCCCCGCCTCGGCAGGCTGCGCTAGGCTGGAAGCGTTCCCCCGCAAGGAGCCAGGCATGTTCAACACCACCGGTTGGAACCGCCGCCGCTACAGCCTCTACGCACCGATCTATGACGCCGTGGCCGGACGAGCCTTTCGGCGCGCGCGGCGCACCTCCCTCTCCCAGGTGCTCTGGCAGCCCGGCATGCGCGTGCTGCTGGTGGGGGCCGGCACCGGGCTCGACCTGCCCTTCCTGCCCAGGGACGTCGAGCTGCACGCCACCGATCTGTCACCGGCCATGGTGCGGCGCCTGGAACGCCGCGCCGAAGCGCTGGGCCTGGACGTGCAGGCAGCGGAGATGGATGCCGCGCAGCTGGTGTATCCCGATGGCTACTTCGACGTCGTGGTGATGCACCTAATCCTGGCGGTGATGCCCGACCCCGCCCGCGGCTTGACCGAGGCACAGCGGGTGCTGAAGCCCGACGGCCAGCTCTGCATCATGGACAAGTTCCAGGCCGATGATCGGCAGGCCGGCATGGGCCGCCGAGCCCTCAACGCCCTGACCTCGGCCATCGCCACCGATATCACCCGCCAGGCCCGGCCGCTGCTCGAAGCCGGCGGCTTCGTCATCGAGCAGGACACCCCGGTAATGATGGGTTCGCTGTTCCGGGCGCTGCTGGCCCGCCCCTCCTGAGGCCGGGAGCGCTCAGCCCAGGCGCTCCTCGCGCGGCGTCACGCCGAAGTGGTTGCGATAGGTGGTGGAGAAGTGGGCCGCCGAGGAGAAGCCGGTGAGCAGGGCGATCTCGCCGGCCGGCTGCTCGCTCTCGCGCAGCAGGCGCCGGGCACGCTGCAGGCGCAGGCTCATGTAGTAGCGGCTGGGTACCGCCCGAAGGTGCTTCTTGAACAGTCGCTCCAGCTGGCGCCGGGAGACCCCCAGATGCTCGGCCAACTCATGGGTCGTCAGCGGCTCCTCGATATTGGCTTCCATCAGCGCCACGGCATCGACCAGGCTCCGGGGAGCCCCAGCCAGCGGCGCGTCGGGCTGGGGCTCGTCGGCCATGCGTACCCGCTCCAGCACGAAATGGGCCGAGACCTTCTCGGCAAGCCCGCTGCCATGGTGGCTGGCGATCAGGGTCATCATCATGTCCATGGCCGCGGTGCCACCGCCGCAGGTCAGGCGGTCGCGGTCGATCTCGAACAGTTGGCGAGAGAGACGGATGCCCGGATGAGCGCCGGCCACCGCCTCGAAGCGCGGCCAGGGCACCGTGGCGCGGTAGCCGTCGAGCAGGCCCGCGCTGGCCAGCAGCTCGGCACCGCCACCGACTCCCGCCAGACTTCGTCCCTGGGCGGCCAGCCGACGCAGCCAGGCCACCAGCGCCGCCTCCGGCGCCTCGCCCCAAGGGGCGCACACCAGCAGCAGGTCGAAGGCATCGTCATCGGCAATGGCACGCTCGGGGTTGAGCACCTGGGAGGAGCCGCTGGGGACCGGACGAGCGTCCAGCCCCAGGGTCACCAGCGAATAGAGCGGGGCGCCGGCCAGCCGGTTGGCTACCGCCAGCGGCTCGGTAGCACAGGCCTCGGCCAGCAGCGAAAACCCCGGCAGCACCACCACGCCGACCCGTCGCCGGGACACCGCGGCTTCAGCAAGGGAGGAATGGGGCATGGGGGCTCTCGGACCGACAGGGCCCCCTATTGTAGCCAAAGCCCCGCGTTACGGCAGCCCTGCTCAGCGGGGCGCTAGTCGCGGGGCGGTGGCTAGTCGGAGATCCCGGTCAGCAGCATGAAGCCGAGCACGGCGACGGCCAGAACGATCGCCAGCGGCAGCAACCAGGGCAGGCCACGGGAAGGCTCTTGGGCCTCGGGCTGAGTCTCGTCGGGCTCGGGGTTGTCGAAGTCCTCGGGCTCATTCACCTCCTTGAGGTGCTGCAGTTCCTCTTCGGGAGTCTGGCTCTCGCGGGTATCCATGGTGCCCTCCGGGTCAGGGGAAGTACCCCACAGGACACCGTGGGGCGTCCTGTGTTTACAGGGTTATGACATCGAACTCCGCCACGGGATCCACATCGGCCTCGTAGTCGACATCGTCCCGTTCGAAGCCGAACAGCTTCAGGAACTCGTGCTTGTACCCAGCATAGTCGGTTATCTGGAACAGGTTGTCGGTGGTCACCTGGGGCCACAGCGCCTGGCACGCCTGCTGGACATCGTCACGCAGCTCCCAGTCATCCAGGCGCAGACGGCCGGCGTCGTCGGTCGCGGCCGGCGCGGCAGCATACAGCCGCTCCCCGAACAGCCGGTTGAGCTGCTCGATGGTGCCCTCATGCAGCCCTTTCTCCTTCATGATCTTGTAGACCATGGCGATATAGAGCGGCATCACCGGGATGGCCGCACTGGCCTGGGTCACCACCGACTTGAGCACCGCCACGTTGGCCCCGCCGCCGGCGGCCGAGAGGCGCTTGTCGATCTCGCCGGCGGCGCGGTCCAGGTCCTCCTTGGCCTTGCCCAGGGCGCCATGCCAGTAGATTGGCCAGGTGATCTCGGTGCCGATGTAGCTGAAGGCAACGCTGCGCGCGCCCGGTGCCAGCACGCCGGCGCGGTCCAGGGCGTCGATCCACAGCTCCCAGTCCTCGCCTCCCATCACGGTGATGGTGTCCTCGATCTCCTGCTCGGTGGCGGGCTCCACCTCGGCCTCGATGATCACGTCCTTGTTGGTGTCGATGGCGGTGGCGCGGTAGGTCTCACCGATCGGCTTCAGGCTCGAGCGCTTGAGCTCGCCGGTATCGGGCATCTTGCGCACCGGCGAGGCCAGTGAGTAGACCACCAGGTCGATCTCGCCCATGTCCTGCTGGATCAGCTCGATGGCCTTCTCGCGAGCTTCATGGGAGAATGCATCGCCGTTGATCGACTTGCTGTACAGCCCTTCCTGCTTGGCAAACTTGTCGAAGGCCGCGCTGTTGTACCAGCCGGCGGTGCCCGGCTTCTTCTCGCTACCGGGCTTCTCGAAGAACACCCCCAGGGTATCGGCGCCGTAACCGAAGGCCGCGGTGATCCGCGCCGCCAGGCCATAGCCGCTGGAGGCGCCGATCACCAGTACCTTTTTCGGCCGCGACTCCCCGTCACCCAGGGCCTTGTCCAGACCCCGCGCGCGGGTCGCCTCGATCTGCTCGAGCACGTTCTTCTCGCAACCGACGGGGTGGGTAGTAGTGCAGATGAAACCGCGTACCTTGGGCTTGATGATCACGTCAGACCTCGCTGTTTGTGTCGTGAGCGGACACCGCCGCCCTGTCATGGAGTGGTAATCGACCTATTCTAGCGGCCACGTCCGCCGCTGTCCGCCCTTGAGCCCGACCGGCGCCTGGGGCAGGATGCCTGCCTGACGGCGATTACCCTAGCGAAGATACCCGGGAGCAAACGATGGATGCCCAGACCCTGGTCGACGAACGCGGCGAGCTGTGGCTGGCGCTCGCACCGCTGTGGCTGGAGCGTGAGCCCGGCGAGCGCGACTACGCGCAGATGCTCGCGGTCATCGAGCGCCACGGGCTCAGCGTGGATGAACTGGAGTGGGTGTTCCGCATCGAGCTGGCGCCGGTACTGGCACGCCACCAGATGTCGGTGGTCGGCGAATGGCGGCGCTTCGACGAGTATGCCCTGATGAAGCAGCTGGTGGCCCACAACCTGCGCCTCAAGGGCTGGCGGCGCAAGAGCTGGGCGCTCTTCTCGGGGCTAACCACCATGATGACCCGGCACCGCTGGAACGAACTCATCGGCCGCCTGATAGTGGAGCGCGGCGAGACGCCGCCATGATGCCCCGGTTCCTGGATCCTGGGGGCTGACCCTGACGAATCCCCACGCCCTTGGGGTCTGACCCCGCTGCTGCGTGTTGCGCCAACACTCTGATATGACTGAGCAATCAACAACCTGGGGGTCAGACCCCAAGGGCTGCACCGAGCGCTCGAGCATCCACCAGGTAGATGCAGCCTATTGATTCAGAGGCAATATTCCTGGGGAGGCCTCAGGGGCTGACCCCAGACGGGGCTTCCCCTACACCTCGTCCAGTGCCAGCTCCAGCGCGATGCGCAGCTCGTGCTCCCCGGCGCGCGGCGCGAAGCGGCGGATCACCCGGCCGTCGCGCCCCACCAGGAACTTGGTGAAGTTCCACTTGATCAGGCCAGTGCCCAGCAGTCCCGGCGCCTCCTGCTTGAGTTCGACGAACAGCGGATGGGCGCCGCTCCCGTTGACCTTCACCTTCTCCATCAGCGGAAAACTGACCTGGTAGTCGCGGGCGCTCAGGGCGCAGAACTCCTGCGCCGACTCCGGCGACTGGCGGCCGAACTGGTTGCTGGGGAAGCCGATCACCATGAAGCCGCGCTGGCGGTAGCGACGATAGAGGCGCTCGAGCTCGCGCAGCTGGGGCGTGAAGCCACAGCGGCTGGCGACGTTGACGATAAGCAGCACCTGGCCACGCAGCGCGCCGAAGTTGAAGGGCTCGCCCTGGGCAGTGCGGCACTGTTGGTCGTGGATAGACATGCGCAGGCCTTGATGGTCGATGACCCTCACGATGCCACGCCACCCGCGGCGGCGCTACCCCGTGGCCCCCTGCCCGGCCAACCGGCGGCGCACCTCGGCGACGCGGCGCCCGAGGGCCTGGCACCGGGCACGACGCTCCGCTGCTCCCAGGGGCGCATAACGCAACCGCTCGAACTGATGAGCACAGTCGCGCAGCGCGGGACCGGCGGCCCCCGCAGAGTCGGCCAGGCGACGCAGATGGCCGGCCGGCGACTCACCCTCGCGGGGCGGCATGCCGCGTCGGGAAAGCCAGGCCTGTAGCCGGCGGATGCGCAGCGCCTCGTCGCGCCCCTCCCTATAGCGGCGCCAGGCGAGGTGCAACCCTCCCGCCAGCCCGCCCAGCGCCGCGAGGACAAGCGCCAGGCCCACCCACCACGCCACCGGGCCGCGCCCCGGGAGCAGGTCCAGCAGAGCGCCCCAGAAGGCGTGCAGCCGCTCGACCACCCGGGCCAGAAGCGCGCTGCGCGCCTCGTCACGGTAGCCGATCACTCCTCGCTGCCAACGATACTCCAGGCGCTCCCAGTCCAGGCGCAAGCGATTGATCCAGCCCAGCTCGCGCATGCGCAGCGGCGAAAAGGGGGAGTCGGCCAGGAAGGCCTCGCCGCCATCCTCCACCGCCTCGGCCCCCTGCTCGATGCGCTCCGGTGCAATGGCAGCGGTAGGATCGAGGCGCTGCCAGGCACCCTCCAGCCACACCTCCACCCAGGCGTGGGCGTCGTAGTCGCGCACCGTGTAGTGGCCATCCGGATGGCGCTCACCGCCCAGGAAGCCGGCCACGATGCGCGCCGGCAACCCCACCGATCGAGCCAGCACCGCCATGGCCGAGGCGTAATGGGTGCAGTAGCCGGCGCGACTCTCGAACAGGAACTCGTCGACCCGGTCGTGGGAGGCCAGTCGCGGCGGCGCCAGGGTGTAGCGGAACGGCGCCTCGCCGAAGCGCGCCATCACTGCCGCCAGGAAAGCACGGGGCTCGCCCTGGGCCTGCCGCCACAGGCGTTCGGCCAGCGCGCGGCTGCGCGGGTTGGCATCGCCCGGCAACCGGGTGTACCAGCGCGTCTCCAGGGGCCCGGGCCAGCTCGGTGCCAAGCCGCTGCTCGCCAGGCGCAGCAGGCTGCGCGAGGCAAGCGGCGCGAGCCCCTCCACGGTGCCGTCGGCGAGCCAGCGCAGTCGCTCGTCGCTTTCCAGGGGAGCCCCCAGCGAGGGCCGCCAGGGGCGACTGTCGGGCTCCAGCAGCAGCTCCGCCATGAAGCGCGGCTCGGCGCCGCTCGACCAGGGTACGCGCGCGCCCTCGGCCACCAGCTCGCGCAGGTCCCGCCCCTCGCCTGTGGCAAGGCGCTCTGGCGAAACCCTACGCCAGCGCTCGCCATCGAATTCCGAGAGGGTATAGACACGCCAGTAGCGCTCCCCGGGGGCCGGCTCGTCGCCTTCGAAGCGCGCTCGAAAGGCACGCCGATCGCTGCGCGACAGCTCGGCGATGTCCCCCGGGGCGATCTCGTCGGTGAGCCCGGTAGCGGCACGTTCTGCCTGGGGCAGGTTCCACAGCGGCCCGAGCCGAGGGAACGCCAGGAACAGCATCACCATCAGCGGCGCAGAGAGCCCCAGCAGCCAGGCGCTCTCGCGCCACGCCTGGCGTGCGGTGGCAGCGCCGGCCAGCCACACCAGCGAGTGCATCAGCCAAGCCACCACCATCAGAGCGCCGGCGGCCATGGGAATGCCCTGGTCATGGAGGAAGGCCACGGTGGTGGCGACCATGCCGATCAGCACCACCACCCGGGCGTCGCGGCGGGTATGGGTCTCGAGCAGCTTGAGCAGGTAGACCCCCAGCAGCAGGCCGATCATCGACTCCATGCGTCCCAGCGTGCCGTAGTGCAGCCAGAGGCCGCCGGTCAGCGCCGCCACGCCGGCCAGGCGCAGCACCACCCCGGCACGCGGTAGGCGGCGGCGCAGCTGCAGGTAACGGTAGCCGGCCACCAGGGCGGCGAGGCCCACCATCCAGGCGGGCATGAAGGGCAGGTGCAGGGCCAGCACCAGGCACTGGCCGACGAACAGCCGTCGCAGCATGGCCGCACTCAAGGCCCGGCCATCGGCCAGTACCGCCGACCGCGCCTCGCCCGGGCTCATGGCGTACCTCCCGGCGTGCCGGGAGGACGAAAGCGCGCCAGTGCCGTCAGCGCCTGGCGGCGTTGGGCCACACCCTCGCCCTGGGCCAGGCTCACTCCCGGCAGGCGCAGCCCGTAACGGTCGCCGGCCTGGTGATGGGCCAGTACCCGCCCACAGAGGATCGACAGGCGGGTCTCAGGGTCGCCGCGACAGGCATCGTAGTCCAGCCACAGCTGCTGCCGGGGCGGCACGCTGAACGCCTTGGCCGCCAACACTCCGGTGCGGCTCCACTGTTTCCAGGCCAGGCGGGCCGGGCTGTCGCCGGGCTCGGCACGACGCAGGCCGGCGAAGTCGGTGGCCTCCAGGCCCGCCCCGACCTGGCGGTGCTCGGGGATCTCCTCCACCCGCGGCCGAGGATAGACCAGCAGCGTTTCGTCGCTCGCCAACCAGGCCACGGCGCGAACCAGACCCAGCGGCCAGGCGCTCTCCAGGCGCAGCAGCGGCAAGTGCGTCTCGCCACGCGCCGGGGCCGACAGGGCCAGGTCCGCCCGGCCATGGCCCTCGGGCAGGTCGAGGGCCACCCTCGCCCCGTCGGCATGCAGCTCGATGGCGTGGCGCGGACGCCCGCCGTCCAGCACCACCCCCAGGCGCGCCTCATCCCCGGCGAAGGTCTCGGCAGGCAGGCGCAGGGTGGTACGCACGCCGATCAGGTTGCGCCAGGTGCGCAGCAGGGCCACGGCCGCCACCGCAAACAGCCAGAAGGCCAGCCCGTAGGCGAGGCTGTTCTGGTAGTTGATGCCGAACAACAGCAGCAACAGGACCAGCACCGCCCAGCCCAGGCCGAAGCGGGTGGGCAGCAGGAACAACCGACGCTGGGGCAGCGGCGTGCCGGGGGCGATCGCCGCCCGGCGCCACCAGCGCTGGCGCGACGCCCGCGACAGCACGGCTAGCCCATCACCGGCACGCGGGCCAGCAGGTGGCGAGCCAGGGCCTCGCCCTCCTCGCGCCGACCGCTGCTCAGGCGATGTCCCACCACCGGCACCCACACCGCCTGGACGTCCTCGGGCAGCACGTAGTCGCGGCCTTCGAGCAGTGCCCAGCCGCGTGCCGCCTGGAGCAGTGCCAGGGCTCCGCGTGTGGAGAGCCCCCAGGCAAGCTCCGGGTGCTCGCGGCTGGCGCCAACCAGTGCCTGCACATAGTCGAGCAGCGCCTCGGCAACATGGATAGTGGCCAGCCGCGCCTGCCAGGTGCGCAGCTGTTCGGCGGCGAGCAGCGCCGGCAGCTCGGCCAGGCGCTCGCGGCCGGCATGCCCGCGCAGGATCTCGCGCTCGGCGCGGGTGTCGGGGTAACCCAGCGAAAGGCGCATCAGGAAACGGTCCAACTGGGATTCCGGCAGCGCAAAGGTGCCGGCCTGCTCCTGGGGGTTCTGAGTCGCGATGACGAAGAAGGGATCCGGCAGCGGGCGGGTCTCGCCCTCAACGGTCACCCGTCCCTCCTCCATGGCCTCGAGGAGGGCACTCTGGGTCTTGGGAGTGGCGCGGTTGATCTCGTCGGCGAGCACCACGCTGTGGAAGATCGGCCCGGGATGGAAGGTGAAGCGCGCCTCGCGCGGATCGAACACCGAGACGCCGAGCACGTCGGCAGGCAGCAGATCACTGGTGAACTGCAGGCGCTGCATGTCCAGGCCGGTAACCCGGGCCAGCGACTGGGCCAGGGTGGTCTTGCCCAGCCCCGGCAGGTCCTCGATCAGCAGGTGCCCTCGGCACAACAGGCAGCAGAGCGCCAGGCGCACCTCCCGGGACTTGCCCAGTATCACCCCCTCGAGGGCTGCCAGCACGGCGTCCAGCTCATTGAGGCGGACCGGTCGGTTCATGACGCCACCTCGAGTAGCCCGGCATCACGCAGCACCTCCACCGCCTGGCGAGTGTCCGGGGTCACCTCGGCGAGGGCCAGGGCCTCGGCGGGCGGCAGCCAGAACGCCTCGGCCACCTCCTCGGCCTGGAGTGCCAGCGGGCCGTCGTGCTCGATCAGGTAGAGGCTACCGAAGATATGGTTGCCGCCCAGGGCATGCACGAAGCCACCCGCCGGCACCAGCGTCACACCGCGGATGCCCAGTTCCTCCTCGAGCTCGCGACGGGCCGCCAGGTGCACCGCCTCGCCGGCCCCCACCACGCCACCGGCGGCCAGGTCGAGGCCACCGGGGAAAACTTCCTTGGTCAGGGTGCGGCGCTGCACGCAGAGCTCACCGCGAGTGTTGCGCACCACCACGTAGGTGGCGCGGTGCCAGAACCGGAAACGGCGCATCTCGGATCGCCAGGCGCTGCCGCAGGGGCGATTGCAGGCATCCACCAGCTGGATGCGTTCGCGGGCGACATGCGGTGTCGGCAAGTGCGGATCTTCGAACATGGACGTCTCCCCGGGAAATGTCCCAAGCCTAACCAGTCGGTGGCGTGGCGTCACGTTGACCGCAGGCGTCACGACTTCCATGCTCAGTCAAGGCCGCCGATGCGGAGACCCGCCATGCCCGACTACGCCCCTCGCCACCACCTGGCCACCCATGAGGTGGCCAACCAACCGCCCCCGGCCGGCGATCGCGACCTGCTCGCCGAGGACCTTCCGTTGCGCGAGGCGCTGGCCCGGGAGGCGCCGGCGTGGGTCGCCGAGAGGCTCGCCGCATTGGGCCGCGACACCGGCAGCGAACGCGTCCAGGCACTAGGGAGCGTTAACAATTAGGCCAGCCATATGACGGCGGATACAAGGTTGAGTAGCGACTGGTAGTTTCTCGCCAGTCGCTCATAGCGTGTTGCCAGCCGCCTGAACTGCTTGATTTTCTGGAAGAACCTTTCTACCAGATTGCGATCCTTGTAACAGTGCCAATCTATCTCGGGGCATTCCAAGCGATTCTTTCTCGGCGGAATCACCGGCTCGGCGCCCACCGCTCGAATGATGTCCCTCAAAGCGGTGGAATCATACCCCTTGTCGCCAAGCACCGCCGCTGGAGAAAAGCCCGCCAGTAACGCTGGGGCGGCTCCGTACTCAGACGCTTGGCCCGGTGTGAGGATTAGCCGTACCGGGTTGCCGAGGGCATCGACCGCCGCGTGGATCTTGGTGCTCAATCCCCCACGCGATTTCCCCATGGCTTCGGTGCTCTGAGCCGTTTTTTTGCCGCCCCATGCTGATGAACTTTGACGATACTGCCATCTATCATCAGCTGCTCCATGTCGGGATCATCGGCTAATGTGTCGATAACCTGCTGCCAGACCCCCTTCTTAGACCACCGGTTATAGCGCATGTAGACAGTGTGCCAGCGACCGAAGGCGTCGGGCAGATCACGCCAGGGAGCGCCTGTCCGGGCGATCCACAGGACGGCTTCCACGAACAAGCGATTGTCCTTGGCCGTCACCCCGCGATCTGAAGCTTTGCCGGGGAGCATGTGCTCGATGCGCTCCCATTGGTCATCACGTAGCATTAGCCGAGGCATAGATCACCGAAAAATGCTGATATTCTAAATCAGCCCGATCTCCATCAGCAATTGTTAACGCAGCCTAGGCGAGAGCGCGAACCGCCACCCGCCGGAGCTGCGTCTCTTCGACCGTCATGGCAGGCGCCTCGACGAGGTGACCTACCACCCCGCCTATCACCAGCTGATGACCCTGGCCATCGAGGGCGGCTGGCACGCCGTGGCCTGGCAGGAGGAGGGCAACGGCGGCCACCAGGCCCATATCGCCGCCCTCTACCTGCTGACCCAGGCCGAACCGGGGTTCTGCTGCCCGGTGACCATGACCCATGCCGCCATGCCAGTGCTGCGCCACTCCCCCGGCGCGGAGGCCCACTGGGGGCCCGGCCTGCTGGCCAGCCACTACGACCCACGGGCGCTGCCGGCGGCGCATAAACGGGGGCTCACCTTCGGCATGGCCATGACCGAGAAGCAGGGCGGCAGCGACGTGCGTAGCAATTCCACGCGAGCCGCCCCCCTCGCCGCCACGCGAGCCGAACCCCTCGCCGCCGCGCGAGCCGATCCCCTCGCCGCGACCCAGGCGGAGCCGACCGGTGACGGGTGGCGCTTGACCGGTCACAAGTGGTTCTGCAGCGCCCCCATGTCCGACGCCTTCCTGACCCTGGCGCAGACCGAGGCGGGGCTAGGGTGCTTTCTGGTACCGCGCTTCACCCCCGACGGCGAGCGCAACGCCATCGAGCTGCAGCGCCTCAAGGAGAAGTGCGGCAACCGCGCCAATGCCTCGGCAGAGATCGAGTACCGCAACGCCTGGGCGGTCCCCATCGGCCCACCCGACCGAGGCATCGCGACCATCCTCGAGATGGTGCAGCAGACCCGCCTGGACGCCGCCAGCGCCCCGGTAGGCATGATGCGCCAGGCCCTCGGCGAGGCATGGCGCTACGCCCAGGGACGTCACGCCTTCGGCCGCCCGCTCGCCGAGCAACCGCTGATGCGGGCGGTGATCGCCGACCTGGCGCTGGAGGTGGAGGCCGGGGTGGCCCTGATGCTGCGCGCCGCCCGGGCCTTCGACGGCGCGGCCCGGGGCGACGAGGCCGAGCGCGCCCTGGCCCGGCTGCTCCCGACGCTGGCCAAGTACTGGCACAACAGGCGCGGTCCCGGCTTCATGGCCGAAGCCATGGAGTGCCTGGGTGGCATCGGCTACGTGGAGGAGTCGCCGCTGGCACGGCTCTATCGCGAGGCCCCGGTCAACTCCATCTGGGAGGGCTCGGGCAACGTCATCTGCCTGGATGTGCTGCGGGTGCTGGCACGCCATCCCAGCGCGCTGGAGGCGCTGTGGCAGGAGCTCGCCCCGGCGCGGGGACAGGTCCGGGAGCTTGACGACGCCCTGGGGGACCTGGAGCGACTGCTGGAAGCCCCTCCGGAGGTACTGGAGCCGCGGGCGCGCTGGCTCACCCAGCGCCTGGCCCAGTGCCTGCAGGGAGCGCTGCTGCTGCGCCACGCGCCGAATGCGGTCGGCGAGGTATTCTGCCGGGCACGGCTGGGGGCTGAGGCGAGCCCCGCCTACGGCGTGCTGCCCAGCGCCTCTCCGGTGGCGGAGGTGCTGACGCGCATCGCACCCTGAGACTCCCCATCAACGCTGGCGCCTGCCGATCAGGCGAGCAGCGGGCCGCTGACCACTCGTGCTGCCAGCGCCAGCAGCAGCACCCCGGTGGCACGGTTGATCCAGTGGGCGCGGGCCTGCAGCCAGGGCAGCACCCGCGAGTGGGAGAGCCCAAGGGCCACCAGCACATACCAGCCGGCGTCGATCAGCATGGCGGTGAGCACGATCAGCACCTGGGCCGTCAGGCTCATATCGGGTGTAACGAACTGGCTGAGCAGGGCGATGAAGAACAGGATCAGCTTGGGGTTGCCCAGCGCCACCAGCACGCCGTCGCGGGCCGCCTGGCGGCGCGTGGTAGGCGCTCCCGCCGTCTCCAGCGGGCCGGCACGTCCGGCACGCAGGGCCCTGATGCCCAGCCAGGCCAGATAGGCGGCGCCGCCCCAGGAGATGACCTGAAACAGCATGGGCTGGCGCACGATCAACGCGCCTAGCCCCCATACCGTCAGCAAGGCGTAGAAGCCCACCCCCAGGGCGTGGGAGAGCCCTGCCACCACCCCCGGGGCACGGCCACCGCCCAGGGTGTGGCGCAGCACCATGGCCAGGCTGGGGCCAGGTGATATAGCGCCCATGGCGCACACCGTCGCCAGGGAGAGCCACAGGGACAAGGGCATCGCGGTGGGCCTCAGCGGTGGTACTGCTTCTCGCGCTCGGGCTGCCACAGGATGGCATCCACACGCAGGTGGACCTGGCCGCCATCGGGCAGCGGCCAGTCGATGGTATCGCCGACCCGCATGCCGATCAGGCCTGCGCCCACCGGCGCCATCACCGAGATGGCATCTTCCACCTCGCCCATCGAACGGGGATAGACCAGGGTGCGAATCATCTGACGTCCGCGGGCCAGGTCGGTGAACTGGACGCGGCTGTTCATGCTGACCACATCCTCGGGAATCTCCTCGGGGTCGACCACCTCGCCGCGCTCGAGCTCCTGCTCGAGGGCATCGGCCACGAAGAGGTCCTTGTCGCTGGCCTCATCGATCAGGCGCTGCAGACGGTCGGCATCGAGCCGGTTGATGATGATGGGGGGACGAGACTGCATGGCACCTCCTGAACGCTGATAAACGATGATTATACGCTTACCATGGTATCCAACGAAAACAGCCCCCCACCCGCTAGTGGGCGAAGGACTGTGAACCACCACCATACGATATCCCGAGACGCTACAACAGTCCTGTTGCCCTGCCCCGGGCTGCAGCCCCCCTCGCCAACGGCTAGACTGAGGGACCCTTCGTTATGGAGCGCCCCATGTCGGTTCGACTCTTCGCCTGGCTGATGATCGGCCTCGGCGCCCTGCTGCCCATCGTGGGCTGGCAAGCTGCCAGCCCGATCGGCTTCATCGGCCCCGTGCTGGTACTGCTGGGGATCCTGCTGCTGGTCACACGGCGCCGACGTGGCCGCTGAGCGAGGGCCGACCAGCCTCGGGAGGCCCATAAACGCAGACAGCCACTTGAGCTGATGGCTCAAGTGGCTGTCTGGAACGGAAGCTGCTTGGTACCGGCGGTCGGACTCGAACCGACAAGGGCTTGCACCCGGCGGATTTTGAATCCGCTGCGTCTACCAATTCCGCCACGCCGGCAACGCCGCGAGCATTATACGTGGGCCGCCCGGCAGGTCAATCTCGGGCCTGACTTCGCGCCAGCGAGCCGGTATCCTAGGCGGCTTGCCAGAAACCACCGGACCCCGAACCGCATGCAGCGCGCCGACTTCCATTTCGAGCTCCCCGACGAGTTGATCGCCCGCTACCCTTCCGAGCAGCGTACCGACTGCCGACTGCTGTGCGTGGATGGCGCGAGCGGCGGACTCACCCACCGACGCTTCCCGGACCTGCTCGAACTGCTCGAGCCAGGCGACCTGCTGGTGTTCAACGACACGCGGGTGATCCCGGCACGGCTGCACGGCCACAAGGCCAGCGGCGGCAAGGTGGAGATGCTGCTCGAGCGCCCCCTGGATGTTCACCGCGGCCTGGCCCACCTGCGCTCCAGCAAGTCGCCCAAGCCCGGCACCGAGCTGATCTTCGAAGGCGATGTGCGCGCCGTTGTGGAGGGGCGCCGTGATGCCCTGTTCGAGCTACGCTTCCTCGGCGACACGCCGCTGATCGAGCTGCTCGAGCGTCACGGGCACATGCCGCTGCCGCCCTATATCGACCGCGACGACGAAAGCAGCGACCGCGACCGCTACCAGACGGTCTACGCGCGTCGCGACGGTGCCGTGGCCGCCCCCACCGCGGGGCTGCACTTCGATGAGCCGCTGCTCGCGGCGCTGGCCGAGAAGGGCATCGAGCGCGCCTTCGTTACCCTGCACGTGGGCGCTGGCACCTTCCAGCCGGTGCGCGTCGACGATATCCGCGAGCACCAGATGCACAGCGAGTGGCTGGAAGTGGACGAGACCACCTGTGAGCAGGTGCGCGTCGCGCGGGCCGCGGGCCGCCGGGTCATCGCCGTGGGCACCACCAGCGTGCGCTGCCTCGAGAGCGCCTGCGCCAACAGCAAGGATGGCGAGATCGCCCCCTACCGCGGCGAGACCGATATCTTCATCTATCCCGGTTACGCCTGGCGTTGCGTGGATGCCCTGGTCACCAACTTCCACTTGCCGGAGTCCACCCTGCTGATGCTGGTGGCCTCTTTCGCCGGCTACGACACCACCCTGGCGGCCTACCGCGAGGCGGTGGCCGAGCGCTATGCCTTCTTCAGCTATGGCGATGCCATGTTCCTGACCCGCAAGACGTCCTGAGTTTGGCCATGCTGCGTTAAACGCTGTCTCAAAACACTCATTTACACCCGTAAACTCCGTGTTCCTCGACAGCGCTTGCCTTGCCTGACCTTCCTCAAGACGCCTTGTCCCAGCGTTGAGATTTTACATGCGAGACGAATGTTTCATGAGCTTCGAGCGCCTGGCCAGCGATGGCCGGGCGCGCCGCGGCCGCCTCACCTTCCCAAGGGGAACAGTGGAGACGCCCGCCTTCATGCCGGTGGGCACCTATGGCACCGTCAAGGGGATGACCCCCCAGTCGGTTGCCGATATCGGCGCCGAGATCATCCTCGGCAACACCTTCCACCTCTGGCTGCGTCCCGGCATGGAGGTGATCGAGGCCCACGGCGACCTGCATGACTTCGCCCAGTGGCACAAGCCGATCCTCACCGACTCTGGCGGCTTCCAGGTCTTCTCGCTGGGCGCCATGCGCAAGATCACCGAACAGGGCGTACACTTCCGCTCGCCGGTGGACGGCGCCAAGGTATTCATGGGCCCCGAGGAGTCCATGGCGGTGCAGCGCTCGCTTGGCTCCGATGTGGTGATGATCTTCGACGAGTGCACCCCCTACCCGGCCACCGAGAAGGAGGCGCGACTCTCCATGGAGCGCTCGCTGCGCTGGGCCGAGCGCTCCCGGGCGGCCCACGGCGACTCCCCCGCGGCGCTGTTCGGCATCGTCCAGGGCGGCATGTACCCCGAACTCCGCGAGCGCTCCCTCGAGGGTCTGATGGAGATCGGCTTCGACGGCCTTGCCATCGGCGGCCTCTCGGTGGGCGAGCCCAAGGAGGAGATGATCAAGGTCCTCGACTACCTGCCCGCCTGGATGCCGGAAGACAAGCCCCGCTACCTGATGGGCGTGGGCAAGCCCGAGGACCTGGTGGAGGGAGTGCGCCGGGGCATCGACATGTTCGACTGCGTGATGCCGACCCGCAATGCCCGCAATGGCCACCTTTTCACGGCGGAGGGCACCGTGAAGATCCGCAATGCCCGGCACCGCCATGACACCGGCCCGCTGGAGGCAGAGTGCGACTGCTACACCTGCCAGCACTTCTCCCGGGCCTACCTGCACCACCTGGATCGCTGCGGCGAGATGCTCGGTTCGATGCTCAATACGATCCACAATCTGCGCCACTACCAGCGACTCATGGCCGGTTTGCGCGGTGCCATTGAAGCGGGTACATTGACCCACTTCGTGGAAGGCTTCTATGCCCGGCGCGGGCTGCCGGTGCCTCCCGCCCCGAATTGACAGCCGCCGGTGCGCGCCCTGAGGGCAGGGCACCGGTCGCCACTGCCCCGCGACAGCACGGCAGACCCTCTTACCCATCCCAACCAGGAGACCCACATCCATGCTGGATTTCTTCATCGCGCCGGCCTATGCCCAGGACGCTCCCGCCGGGGGCGGTATCGCCCAGATCGTCATGCTGGTCGGTTTCGTTGCCATCTTCTACTTCCTGCTGTGGCGCCCCCAGGCCAAGCGCGCCAAGCAGCACAAGCAGCTGATCGGCAACCTCTCCAAGGGTGACGAGATCGTCATCGGCGGCGGCATGTTGGGTCGCATCACCAAGGTGAGCGAGGACAGCGAGTTCCTGACCATGCAGATCGCCGAAGGCACCGAGGTCAGCGTGCAGAAGAACGCCGTGGCCGCCGTGTTGCCCAAGGGCACCATCAAGTCCATCTGACTCGTGTCCTACCCGGCCCCGGCTGTTTCACGCGGCAGGGCCGTCCTTCGACCGCCGCCCAGGCACTGCCGGCGTCGGTCGTGGCGTGATCGCGTCAGCTCCTCCTGCTTTTCAGCAACCTATCGTCAGCTATCTAGGACAGGGCCCGCATGCTCAACCGTTATCCCCTGTGGAAGTATCTGCTGATACTCATCGTCCTGCTCATCGGCCTGATCTACTCGCTGCCCAATCTCTTCCCGGAAGATCCGGCGATCCAGATCAGTAGCGAACGCGGCGACGCCACTATCGATGAACGCCAGCTCGAGAGTATCCAGGCATCCTTGAACGATGCCGGCATCGAGATCAAGAACACCGAACGTAGCCAGACCAGCACCCTGCTACGCCTGCGCACCCCCGACGCCCAGATCGCCGCCCGCGACCGGGTCGCCGCCATGCTCGGCGAGGAGTATGTGGTCGCGCTCAACCTGGCCGAGTCGACCCCCGGGTGGCTGCAGTCACTCTCCGCTTCGCCCATGACGCTGGGCCTCGACCTGCGCGGCGGCGTGCACTTCCTGCTGGAAGTGGACATGCAGGCGGCCGTCAGCCAGCGCCTGGAGGTCAACGCCAGCGCCATGCGCGAGCTGCTGCGCGACGAGCGCATCCGCTACCGCGACACCGAGATCGACGACCGCACCCTGACCCTGAGCTTCACCGATGCCGAGGATCGCAATACCGCGCGGAGCCTGATCAGCCGCGAGTTCCCCGACTTCCAGTACGAGAGTCGTGGCGACGGGCGCGGTGCCGCCCTGGCCATGACCCTGACCGACCAGGCGGTCAACGCGATTCAGGACTACGCCATCAACCAGAACCTGACCACCCTGCGCAACCGGGTGAACGAGCTGGGGGTGGCAGAGCCGCTGGTACAGCGCCAGGGGCCGGACCGCATCGTGGTCGAGCTGCCCGGCGTGCAGGATACCGCCGAGGCCAAGCGCATCGTCGGTGCCACCGCCAACCTGGAGTTCCGCCTCGAGGCGCGCCCCGATACGCCGGACAGCGAGATCGAGACCCTGACGTTCCGCAATGCGCCGTCACGCAGCGCCGACCTGATGCGCGACGTGATCATCACCGGTGACCAGGTCTCCAACGCCAACCGCAGCTTCGACGAGAACGGTCGCCCCCAGGTCAACATCGACCTGGATGGCACCGGCGGCACCCTGATGAACCGTGCCACCCGCACCAACATCGGGCGCAACATGGCGGTCGTCTACATCGAGCACAAGACCCGCGACAGCGTGGAGATGGTCGACGGCGAGGAGACCGTGGTCCGCGATGCCTACACCGAGCGCGGCATCATCAGCCTGGCCACCATCCAGAGCGCCCTGGGCAACAGCTTCCGCATCACCGGACTCGACTCGCCCACCGAGGCGGCAGAGCTCTCCCTGCTGCTGCGCTCGGGCTCGCTGGCCGCACCGATCTACTTCGTGCAGGAGCGCACCATCGGCCCGAGCCTGGGCGCCGAGAACATCAAGCGTGGCGTGATGTCGGTGCAGATCGGCCTGCTGCTGGTGGTGCTGTTCATGCTGATCCGCTACAAGGTGTTCGGCATCTTCGCCAACCTGGCCCTGGCGCTCAACCTGACCCTGCTGGTGGCGGCGATGTCGATGCTCGGCGCCACCCTCACCCTGCCCGGCATCGCCGGCATCGTGCTGACACTGGGCATGGCGGTGGACGCCAACGTGCTGATCTTCGAGCGAATACGCGAGGAGCTGCGTGCGGGACTCTCGGTACAGCAGGCGATACACGCCGGCTACGAGCGCGCCTTCTCCTCCATCGTCGACGCCAACATCACCACCCTGCTGGTGGCGGTGATTCTGTTCTCGATCGGCACCGGACCGGTCAAGGGCTTCGCCGTGACCCTGTCGCTGGGCATTCTCACCTCGCTGTTCACCGCCCTGATGGTGACCCGTGCCATGGTGAATCTCGTCTATGGCGGCAAGCCGGTCAAGAAGCTCTGGATATAAGAGGTGATCATGAAAAGCCTGGCCAATCGACAGATCGACTTCATGGGCAAGCGGAAGATCGCCTTCGGGATCTCCGCCCTGCTGATCCTGGCATCGCTCGCCTCGCTGCTGTTCCAGCAGCTCAGCCTGGGCCTGGACTTCACCGGCGGCACCCTGGTGGAGGTGCGCTACGCCGTGGCGCCCTCGCTCGATGCGGTACGCCAGACCCTGGAGGCCGCCGAGTTCCGTGATGTCTCGGTGCAGACCTTCGGCGCTGCCAACGAGGTGCTGATCCGCCTGCAGCAGGCCTTCGATGCCGACGTCGGCGACCGTGTGGTGGAGCTGCTACGCCGCAGTGGCGAGGAGGTCAGCCTGGTACGCGCCGAGTTCGTCGGCGCCCAGGTGGGTGACCAGCTGCGCGACCAGTCCGGCCTCGGCCTGCTGGTGGCGCTGGGCATCGTGATGCTCTATGTGGCCTTCCGCTTCCAGTACAAGTTCGCGATCGGCGCGCTGCTGGCCCTGATGCACGACGTGATCATCGTGGTCGGCGCCTTCTCGCTGTTCCAGCTCGAGTTCGACCTGACCGTGCTGGCCGCGGTGCTGGCGGTGATCGGCTACTCGCTCAACGACACCATCGTGGTCTACGACCGCATCCGCGAGAATATTCGCAAGTCGCGTATCGACGACATGCCGGCGATCTTCAACGAATCGCTCAACCAGACCCTGTCGCGCACCCTGGCCACCTCCGGTACCACCCTGCTGGTGCTGGTGGCGCTGCTGGCGCTGGGCGGTGACATGATCGAGGGCTTCGCCATCGCCCTGATCCTCGGCGTGGTGGTGGGCACCTACTCTTCCATCTATATATCAGGCGCCCTGCTGCTGCCGCTGGGACTCAACCGCGAGGACCTGATTCCGGCGAGGAAGGAGGACCCCGAGGCCGAGGAGCTGCCCTGAGCGGCAGGCCTGCCGGGCCGAAAGGGAGCGCCCCCGCCGAGCCATCGGCGGGGGCGCTGTCGTTTCAGGTGCCCGATTGCCTGGGGCTCAGTTGGCCTGGCGCCAGCCACCCAGCACCCGCTGGTCGGGGCCGAAGAACACCAGCCGATCGTGGTCGATCAGGTAGCGGTAGGCGGTCTCCAGCATCCCGGTGACGCGGGCGGCGTCTTCCAGCTGCGGGCAGCCGCGCCGGGTGGTGGAAAGCTCGCTGACCTCGATGCGCTGGTTGTCGCCGAGGTGCACCCGGCCACGCATCTCGTTGCAGCCGTCGCTGCCCACCAGGCGACCATCGCGGTCGATCTCGAACCAGGGGGTCTCTGGCATCGAGAGCCGCTCGCTGGTGCCCACCAGCAGCAGGTTCCAGCGCTGTTCCACCAGCGGCCCCTCCAGGCCGCCGGAAGAGTCCTCGCTGGGAGCCGGGGAGCGACTTCCGCAGGCGGCCAGCAGGGCGGCGGCAGCCAGCACCAGCAGCGGGCGGGCCTTGCGCAGTCGCAGTGGTGTTGCCCTTACCATGTGCCGGTGTTCTCCATGGAGGCCCAGGGTTCGCGGGGCGGCTGTGCCTCGCCCTTCTGCAGCAGCTCCACCGAGATACCATCGGGGCTCCTGACGAAGGCCATATGGCCGTCACGGGGCGGGCGATTGATGGTCACCCCGGCGTTCTGCAGCTTCTCGCACAGGGTGTAGATGTCCTCCACCCGGTAGGCCAGGTGGCCGAAGTTGCGCCCGCCGCCGTACTCCTCCGGATCCCAGTTCCAGGTCAACTCCAGCTCCGGGGCCTGGAGTTCACTGGAGCGCGCCTCGTCATCGGGCGCGGCGAGGAAGACCAGGGTGAAGCGCCCCTTGTCGTTCTCCTTGCGGCGGACCTCGCGAAGGCCCAGCAGGTCGCAGTAGAAGTGCAGCGAGGCGTCCAGGTCGCTGACGCGCACCATGGTGTGCAGGTACTGCATATCGAACTCCCTGTCGTGTGGCATGAATCGTGTAGCGTGACGGGCAGTGTAAACCCGCAGAGGAGGGAAACGGAATGGCCAGGGAGATCCCCGCATGAGCGACTACTGTGACCTGGCCCCGGGGCATCCGTTTCATGGCCCCTACCATGACCACGAGTACGGCTTCCCGGTCGCGGGCGACGAGGCCCTGTTCGAGCGACTGGCCCTCGAGATCAACCAGGCGGGGCTCTCCTGGCTCACCGTGCTCAAGAAGCGCGAGGCCTTCCGGCGCGCCTTCGAGGGCTTCGCCATCGAGCGGGTGGCGGCCTACGGCGAGGCCGAGCGCGCGCGGCTGCTGGCGGACGCCAGTATCATCCGCAACCGCCGCAAGGTCGACGCCGTGATCCACAACGCCGCGGTCATCCTCGAGCTCCGGGAGACCCACGGCAGCTTCCACGCCTGGCTCGACCACCACCACCCGCTCCCCCACGCCGAGTGGGTGAGGCGCTTCAAGCGCACCTTCCGCTTCACCGGCCCGGAGATCGTCGGCGAGTTCCTGATGAGCACCGGCTACCTGCCCGGCGCCCACCGCGACGACTGCCCGGTGCAGGCGCGCATCCTCGCCGCCGGGCCGCCCTGGGCGCTGCGCTGAGGCCGCCAACCGGGCGGCCGGGGGAACCCTGGCCGCCGTCAGGCATCCCAGATCAGACCCCGACCACGAGGACACCACGACCATGGATTCCCTGACCCAGGCGGCGCTGGGCGCCGCGGTGGGAGGCGCCGTGCTCGGCCGCCGCCTGGGCCGCAAGGCCGTGCTGATCGGCGCCGCGCTCGGCACCCTCCCCGACCTCGACGTGGTGATCGACTATGGCGACGCCGTGGCCAACGTCACCGAGCATCGCGGCTTCTCCCACTCGCTGTTCGTGCTGACGGGGCTGGCCGCGCTGCTCACCCTGCTGGCGACGCGCCTCGCCCCGGCCCGTGATATCTCCGCGGGGCGCTGGGCGGCCTTCTTCGGCCTCTGCCTGCTCACCCACCCGCTGCTCGACGCCCTGACCACCTACGGCACCCAGATCTGGTGGCCGCTGGACGTGCGTCCCGCCGCCTACCCCATCGTCTTCATCATCGACCCGCTGGTCACGCTGCCGCTGCTGGTGGGGACCGGGGTAGCGCTGGTCACCGGCAACGGCCAGCGCGCCCCGGCCCGGGGACTGGCGCTGGCGGGCGCCTACCTGGTGCTGGCCTTCGGCGCCAAGCAGCTGGTGGAGGCGCGCCTCGCACCGGTGCTGGCCGAGCGCGGCCTGGAGGGTCAGCCGCGGCTGGTGCAGCCCACGCCCTTCAACATCCTGCTGTGGCGGGCCACGGTGGTGGCGGGGGACGACCACCACGAGCTGCTGGTGGGCCTCCTGGACGGCGATACCCCACCGACGGTGGAGACCTACCGCCGTGGCGCCGAGCTCGAGGCGGCGGCGCTGGACAGCGAGCGCGGCCGGCGCCTGGCGTGGTTCGCCGGCCCCTTCCTGCGCTACGAGAGCCGTGAGATCGACGGCCGGGAGACCCTGGTGGCCACCGACCTGCGCCTGGGCTTCCCGGGGTTCCACCCCTTCGCCTTCGACCTGGCGGTTCGCGACGGGGAGGTGTGGCGCCCGGTAGCCACCTCCCGCCAACTGCCGGCGCCGTCGCGCGGCAACCGCGAGGCGCTGACGCGCCTGGCCGGGCGCATCCTGGCCCCGAGCCCGGCACTGTGCACCAGCGACTTCGTCGCCGCGGGCTGGCTGCAGGAGGCGCCCGAGGGCTGCTGAGCCATCATGAGGCACCAACGGCAACGGGGCGGCCCAAGGGCCGCCCCGTTGCCGTTGCCGTTGCCATGGCTCGGCTGGCGTCGCCTTACAGGCGCTCCACCAGGCCGTCGATGGCCTGGCGGGCCTCCTTGAGCGCCGCCTCGCGATGCGACTCGCCCATGTTGAGCCCCTCGGCGAAGACGGTGTCCACCTCGGTGATCCCCATCATGCCCAGCATCAGCTTGAGGTGAGGGGTCTGGGTGTCCTTCTCGGTGCCGGCGTACTGGCCGCCACGGGCCGCCAGGATCACCGCGCGCTTGCCCTCCACCAGGCCCTGGGGGCCGTTCTCGGTGTAGCGGAAGGTCTCGCCGGCACGCATCACCCGGTCGAACCACGCCTTGAGCTGGCTGGGGATCCCCAGGTTGTACATCGGCACCCCCAGCACCACGACGTCGTGGCCGCGCAGCTCGGCGAGCAGATCGTCGGAGCGGGCCGCCAGGGCGCGCTGCTCGTCGCTGCGCTCCTCGGCCGCCACCTGCCAGCTGCCGAGCTCAGCCAGCCCCAGGTGCGGCAGCTCCTCGGCCACCAGGTCACGGTGGGTGATCTCGACACCGTCACGGGCCTCGGCGCGGGCGATGAAGTACTCGGCCAGCCCCTTGGACTGGCCGTTCTCGGCGAGGATGGAAGCGGTAAGCACGAGGACACGAGTGGTCATGGCGACCTCCTTGGATCAGGCATGGAAGAATGGTCGCCATGATAGTTGGATTATTTGCCATGAAAAGCGCAAATATCCGCCTTGGATATTCGATAAAAACGAAAACAATCCTGAAAGCGTCAGGGGGCAATGCCCTGGCCGCAGCCCCGATACTGCTCCCCGTCGACGCTGAGGGTCACCCGCGCCGGGAAGGGCTCGCCGCTCATGTCATCGAGGCAGGCGCCGGCCTCGATGCGCAGCGTGAAGGGGGTATCGCCGCGACCGCTGGCCAGGATCACCCGCCCAGCCTCGTTGTCGAGGGTCGTCACCCGGTAGGGCAGGGTCTGCTCGCGGTTGCCATAGTCGAGGGTCAGGGTGACCTCGGGGCGGTCGTGGGCGAGGCTCGCCATCCAGCCCGGCTCGTTGCCCCGCGCGTGGAACATCACCCCGGGGCGCTGCTTGCGGGTCAGCGCCTGGCGGCGCAGGCGGACCTGGCACTCCAGGCGTCCGCGCGGCGACTCGACCACGGCCCCCTCCCCCTTGTTCCAGAAGCTCAGCTCACCCTGCTCGAAGCGCGCCCCGCTGGCCACCACGGCGGGGGCCAGCCGCCAGGCGCCATGGGCCGACCACAGCCGCAGCTCCTCCTCGTCGGCGGCGGTGACCAGCGCCTGGTCCGGGGTGCAGCGCCAGGCGGTGAAGGCCTCCCCCTCACCGGGGAAGAGGGTCGAGGGCAGCAGCGGGGCCTGGCCGGTCGGGGTGATCGGCGCGGGGGCGCTGGCACAGCCCCCCAGCAGCAGGGTGGCGACGCACAGGACGGGGGCGAGCGAGCGGGGCATGGCGACTCCTTGCATGAGCGGGATCCGATGGCCCCGAGCATAGCAGCTCCCGCCACCTGCTGGCGCCACCCGGCCATGGCGCCACCCGGCCATGGCGCCACCCGGCCATGGCGCCTGCCGCCAAGGTGCCAGGGCGCGCTCAGCCGAAGCGTCGCCGTAGCTCGCGCGCGGCCGCCACCATGTTGGCCAGCGCCGGCTCCACCTCCTCCCAGCGCCGCGTCTTGAGGCCACAGTCGGGATTGACCCACAGCCGTTCGGCGGGGATGCGCTCCGCCGCCCGCGCCAGCAGCCTCGCCATCGCGTCGACCTCGGGCACGTTAGGCGAGTGGATGTCGTAGACGCCGGGGCCGATCTCGTTGGGATAGGCGAAGTCGCGGAAGGCGTCGAGCAGCTCCATGTCCGAGCGCGAGGTCTCGATGGTGATGACGTCGGCATCCAGGGCGGCGATCGCCTCGATGATGTCGTTGAACTCGGCATAGCACATGTGGGTGTGGATCTGGGTCGCATCGCCCACCCCCGAGGACGCCAGGCGGAAGCAGGCGACCGCCCAGTCGAGGTAGCCGGCCCACTCGCTGCGCCGCAGCGGCAGCCCCTCGCGCAGGGCCGGCTCGTCGATCTGGATGGCGCGGATGCCGGCGGCCTCGAGGTCGGCCACCTCGTCGCGCAGGGCCAGGGCGATCTGGCGACAGGTGGTCTCGCGGGGCTGGTCGTCACGCACGAAGGCCCACTGCAGCAGGGTCACGGGGCCGGTCAGCATGCCCTTCATGGGGCGCTCGGTCAGCGACTGGGCATAGGCGCTCCAGCGCACCGTCATCGGCCCCGGACGGCTGACGTCTCCGACGATCACCGGCGGCTTGACGCAGCGCGAGCCGTAGCTCTGCACCCAGCCGAAGCGGGTGAAGGCGTAGCCATCGAGCCGCTCGCCGAAGTACTCCACCATGTCGTTGCGCTCCGCCTCGCCATGAACCGGCATGTCGAGACCCAGTGCCTCCTGGCGCGCCACGGCGTGGGCGATCTCCTCCTCCATGCGCGCCTCGTAGGCGTCGCGGTCGAGCTCGCCGGCGCGATAGGCGCGCCGCGCCGCGCGGATGGCGTCGGTCTGGGGGAAGGAGCCGATGGTGGTGGTAGGAAAGAGTGGCAGGTCCAAGGCCCGGCGCTGGGCCAGGGCCCGCCGCGGGTAGGGGCTGGCGCGCTCCTGGTCCGTCGGCTCCACCCCGGCCAGGCGGTCGGCGACCTCGGGCCGGTGCAGGCGGGGCGAGTCGCGGCGGGCCTGCAGGGCCGCGGTGGCGTCCGCCAGCCGCTCGTGGTCGGCCGCGGTGGCGCGGCCGTCGAGCAGGCGCGCCAGGGTCACCGTCTCGTCGAGCTTCTGGCGGGCGAAGGCGAGCCAGCGCTTGAGCTCGGGATCCAGCTCTGTCTCTCGTGCCAGGTCCACCGGCACGTGCAGCAGCGAGCAGGAGGGGGCGATCCACAACCGCTCGCCGAGGCGCAGCCGCGCCGCGGCCAGGCGTTCGCGCCACAGGGCCAGGTCGGCGCGCCATACGTTGCGCCCGTCGATCGCCCCCACCGAGAGCACCTTGTAGGCGGGCAGGCGGTCGAGCACGGCCTCGAGCTCGCCGGGGGCACGCACGGCATCCACGTGCAGCCCGTCGGTGGGCAGCGAGGCGGCCAGCCCCAGGTTGTCGCCAAGGCCGCCGAAGTAGCTGGCCAGCAGCAACTTCACCGGGGCCCGGGTGAGCGCGTTGTAGGCGGCCTCATAGGCCTGTTGCCAGGCCTGCGGCAGCTCCTCGGCCAGCGCCGGCTCGTCGAGCTGGACCCACTCCACCCCCTGCCCGGCCAGGCGCGCCAGCAGTTCGGCATAGACCGGCAGCAGGGCGTCGAGCAGCGCCAGGCGGTCGAAGGCGACCTCACCCTTCTCCTTGCCCAGCCACAGCCAGGTCAGGGGGCCGAGCAGGGTCACCTTCACCGGGTGGCCGAGCGCCCGGGCCTCGTCGACCTGCTCGAACAGCCGTGAGCTGGCCAGGCGGAAGGCCTGGTCGGCGTGTAGTTCGGGTACCAGGTAGTGGTAGTTGGTATCGAAGTACTTGGTCATCTCGCAGGCCGCGGCGGGCGCGCCGCTGGGCGCGCGGCCCCGCGCCATGCGGAAGGCGGTGTCCAGGCCGACCTCGCCACGGGCCACCTCCTCCTCGGCGGCGAAGCGCGCCGGCACGGCACCCAGGGCCACCGAGAGGTCGAGCACCTGGTCGTAGAAAGCGAAATCGCCCACCGTCACCAGGTCGAGGCCTGCCTCGCGCTGCTCCGACCAGTGACGGGCGCGCAGCTTCCGACCCGCGTCCTCAAGGCCCTCGCGGTCGAGCGCTCCTTGCCAATAGGCCTCTACGGCCTTCTTGAGCTCACGATCCGCACCGATGCGGGGGTAGCCGAGAATATGAGTCCTGGTCATGTTTCCACCTGTCTTCATGAAAGATACGATGGATTCTGACTGGCCATATCAGGTGAATCAAACTAAACTTCCTAATCTTTAAAATGAAAGCGACTCACCCATGCTCGAGCTGCGACACCTCCGCACCCTGACCGCCCTGCGCGATGCTGGCTCCCTGGTAGAGGCGGCCGAAAGGGTCCACCTGACCCAGTCGGCCCTCTCCCACCAGATCAAGGACCTGGAGGAGCGACTGGGCAGCCCGCTGTTCGTGCGCAAGACCCGCCCGGTGGAGTTCACCCGGGCCGGCCAGCGGCTGCTGACCCTGGCCGAGCAGGTGCTGCCCCAGGTACGCATGGCCGAGCGCGACCTGGCGCGACTGGCCGGCAACGAGCAGGGGCGGCTGCACATGGCCATCGAGTGCCACAGCTGCTTCCAGTGGCTGATGCCCACCGTGGACCACTTCCGCGATCACTGGCCGGAGGTGGAGATCGATATCCCCGGCGGCCACCACTTCGACCCACTGCCGGCGCTGGCCCGGGAGCAACTCGACCTGGTGATCACCGCCGACCCCCAGCCGCTTCCCGGGGTGCACTACGAGCCGCTGTTCCGCTACGAGGGGCTGCTGGCGGTGGCCCGCCAGCACCACCTGGCTGGCAAGGGCTTCGTCACCCCGGAGGCGCTGGCCGAGGAGACCCTGATCACTTACCCGGTGGAGCACTCGCGGCTGGACGTCTTTACCCAGTTCCTCGACCCGGCGGGGGTGCGGCCGAAGGAGGTACGCACTGCCGAGCTGACCATCATGATGATGCAGCTGGTGGCCAGCGGCCGCGGGGTCTGCGCGCTGCCCAACTGGGCGCTCACCGAGTACCTGGAGCGCGACTACGTCAAGGCCGTGCCGCTGGGCGAGAAGGGCGTATGGAGCACGCTGTTCGCGGCGATTCGCGAGGAGACGCGCAGCGCGCCATGGATGGAGGACTTCCTGCGCAGCGCCCGGGAGACCTCCTTCGCGGTACTCGACGGCATCAAGCCGGCCTGAGGCTAGCCGAGCTCGTTGCCCTGTGGCAGCAGCAGGGTAAAGCGCGCCCCGCCAAGCTCGGCGCTGTCGTCCACACTCACGCTGCCGCCATGCCAGCTCATCACCTTGTGCACGATGGAGAGCCCCAGCCCATAGCCCCCGGCGCTGCGCGTGCGACTGTCATCCAGCCGCGCGAAGGGCTTGAAGATCGCCTGGCGCTCGGCTAGCGGCACGCCGGGACCATCGTCTTCCACGTCGATGCGAACCAGGGCAGGCTCGCGCCGCACACGGATCAGCACCCGGGAGCCGGCATGCCGACAGGCGTTGCCCACCAGGTTCTGCACGGCACGCTGCAGGTAACGCGGCTCGGCCAGCAGTTCCACCTCGGGCCCCTCGGCAAGCTCGAGGGTCAGCCGCTCATACAGCGGGCTCAATGCCTCGATCACCCGCTCCGCCATGGCGCGGCAGTCCACCAGCACGGCATCCATCTCGCACCCGTTGATGGCATCGCTGCCCAGCCGTGCATAGGTGAGGATCTCGTCGATCAGGCCATCGAGCTCCTGGATGTCACCATCGACCCCCTCGAGCTGCCGACGCACCGCCGGTTCGTCGGTCATGTCCTGGACCATCTGCACGGCGAAACGCAGGCGCGCCACCGGCGTGCGTAGCTCGTGGGAGACGGCGCGGATCATGTCCTGCTGGGCACGCAGCAGCGACTGCACCTGGGCGGCCATGCCGTTGAGCGCCATGCCCAGGCGGCCGACGAAGTCGGCACTCTCCACCTTGACCCGGGTATCGAGCCGTCCAGCCGCGATGCGCGAGGCCCCCAGCTCCAGACGCACCATGCGCGCCTCCACCCCGCGCACGATGAGATAGATGGTCACCCCCAGCACGACCAGCATGATCAGCACCAGCAACAGCTGCAGCGATCCCGGCATCGGCTCGAAGGCCTGGACCGGACCGATCACCAGCCAGCTGGCATCGCCGCTGCGCTCCTGGAGTGCCAGGTAGATCGCCACCGACCAGCGCCTGGGCAGCAGCTGAATGACGACCTCACCGTCGGTAAGCCGACGCAGTTGGTAGTCATCCAGCCCGCCGGGCGGTGCCTCCTCGAGGGTGACCGGCGCCCACCCGCCCGCCAGGCGTTCGAGCCTGGCCTGACGGGCGGGAGGCGGCACCGTGGCCAGCCACTCGCCGAGCAGCACGGTCAGGCCACGCAGCTGGTGCTCGCTGAGGTTGGTGAGTTCGACGCGCAGCAGGCGTTCGCTATCGGGCAGCAGCGACAGTAGCCTCCAGCCCTGGTCGTCACGCGGCTCCACCAGCACCTTGCCGCGGGACAGGCGCAGCCGGGAGAAATAACCCAGCGAGGCCTCCTCCAGCGGCCCCACGCTGGCCCGCATGTCCAGGCGCTGCCCCTGGGCATCGAGCCAGGAGTCATGGGCCGCGGGCGGCAGCGCCATGAGCCGCTCGGTCAGCAGCCGCATCGGCGCCTCGGCCAGCTGCTCGCGATGCGCCTCACGGCGCACCTGGTCGACCAGCGCAACACCCAGCAGGCCGAGCCCGAAGGTCAGCAGCAGGGCCAGCGCCAACAGCAGGTACACGCGCAGGAAGGTGCTGTCGGCCAGGGCCCGATACATGGTTCAGGCATCCTTGACGAACAGGTAACCCTTGCTGCGCACCGTCTTGATACGGTGCGGCTGGTTGGGGTCGTCACCGATCTTGGGACGGATGCGCGACACGCGCACGTCGATGGAACGGTCCTGACCGTCGTACTTGATGCCGCGCAGCTGGGAGAAGATCTCCTCGCGGGTCAGCACCCTCCCCGCGTTGCTGGCCAGCAGCCAGAGCAGGTCGAACTCGGCGCTGGTGAGCTCGATGCGCTCGCCCGCAAGCCACGCCTCGCGGGTCGCGTTGTCGATCTCCAGCTCGCCGAAGACGAGGCGCGTCTCGCCGCTGGGCGCGACGACCTCGGAACGACGCAGCAAGGCGCGCATGCGCGCCAGCAGCACCCGCGGCTGTACCGGCTTGGCCACATAGTCGTCGGCGCCCATCTCAAGGCCCAGCACCTGGTCCATGTCATCGGTGCGAGCGGTGAGCATCAGGATCGGTCCGGGGTAGTCGCGGCGCACCCGGCGGCAGATCGACAGCCCGTCCTCGCCGGGGAGCATCAGGTCGAGGATCACCAGGTCCGGCTGCAGGGCGAGGATCCTGTCGACGCCGCGGGCACCATCGGCCTCCAGGGTGACTCGGAAGCCGTTGGCCTCGAGGTAGTCGCGGGTCAGGCCGGCCAGGCGCTCGTCATCCTCGACGATCAGCACATGGTCCTGTTCTCGGGGCGGCAGACTATCGTCCATCCTCGGGTCAACTCCATGGGTCATTGGGTGGCGGCTGCCGTGAAGGGGCTTGCCGCCTTTCACTAAAGTATATCTGAAAACACGCCATCCGCCTGTGCAACCGGCCTCGACACGGCGTGTGGCAAGGAGGGTTGGCGCGGGTTAGTCGCGAGGAATAGCCCGGGCGAGGTATTGCCAGCACCGGCCAACGCGGCCCACACTGATCAAGCCTCGCCGGTGCGAGGCCATGCCTCCGGAGACCTACCATGGACAAGAGTGTCATCAAGCGAATCTACGTCCCCACCCATGTGCGTACCCTGCCCAGCGGCGAGCGGGTCAGGGTGCCCGGCCACTACAAGGCCCCACCGGAGCGCCGCTAGCACCATGCGACAGCCCATCGTCGGCTACCATCGCGACGAAGAGGACCACTGGGTCGCCGAGCTGGCCTGCGGCCACAACCAGCATGTACGCCACCAGCCGCCCTGGGTGGAGCGCCCCTGGGTCACCAGCGAAGCGGGGCGACGTTCACGCCTGGGCCTCGCGCTCGAGTGCGTCAAATGCGACCGCGGCGAGCCCCCGGACAACCCGGCCCGAGCGCCTGCCTGACGGTCTCTGGCCGAGGAGTCGCTATCCCTTAGGGCCGAACAGGAACCACACGATCAGCCCCAGCAGGGGGAAGAACAGCAGCACCAGGATCCAGATCAGCTTGGCCAGGCCGCCGGCCGAACTCTTGGCCACCTTGACGATGGCCCAGATGATGATGATCAACCAGATCAGGCCCAGCAGCCCGGTCACCTCGATACCCATTCTGAACACCTCCTTGTTGCCATTCTTGTTGCCATTGTCTGGATTGCCTCGCCCCATCATTGGTAGCACAGCCACCGGCGGCGGACCAACCGTCACTCCATGGCGACAGGACCCATCTCCTGCCCTGCCCCCGGCACGCCAGTCGACTCACCCCAGCACCGCGGCGGCGGCTGGCGCACCAGCTCTCGGCTCACACTCCAGCGGCCAGCTCGGCGATCACCTCGGCGGCGGGCACCTCGCGACAGCGGCTGGCGTTCTGGCCGGCCCACAGCGGCGAGAAGTCGCCGCTACCGGACGCCTCGGCGGCGGCCCGCAGCGGTGCGACGGCAGTGCTGGCCAGGGGAAAGGCCGGCGCCGCCTCGCTGATCGGGCCCAGCTCGCGCATCAGTCGGGTGACGATCCCCCGCGCCGGGCGGCCGCTGTAGAGGTTGGTCAGCGCCGTGTGGCGCGCCGCCTCGGACTGCAGGGCCCGGCGATGAATGGCCGAGATCATGGTCTCGGAGCAGCAGAGCAGGGCCGTGCCCACCTGGACGGCCTCGGCGCCCAGCGCCAGGGCCGCGGACACACCGCGCGCATCGGCGATGCCCCCGGCGGCGATCAGCGGCAGCGCCACCGCCTCCCGCACCTGGGGTAGCAGCGCGAAGGTGCCGACCTGGGTGGTGAGCTCCTCGGTCAGGAACATGCCGCGATGCCCACCCGCCTCCAGCCCCTGAACGATCACCGCATCGGCGCCGTGGGACTCGAGCCAGCACGCCTCCTCCACGGTGGTGGCCGTAGACAGCACCATGGCCCCCCACGCCTTGACCCGCTCGAGCAGCACCGCGTCGGGCAGGCCGAAGTGGAAGCTCACCACCTCCGGGCGCCAGGGCTCAAGCGCGGCGCAAGCCTCGGCGTCGAAGGGCCGCCGCCCTGCGCCTTCAGGCACCGCATCGAGGGTTAGGCCGAGCTCGGCGTAGTAGGGAGCCAGCGCCCCGCGCCAACGCGCCTCGGCCCCGGGGTCGGGCTCAGGCGGGGTGTGGCAGAAGAAGTTGACGTTAAGCGGCGCCGCGCTGGCGGCGCGAAAGGCGGAGATCTCCGCCGCCATGGCATCCGGGGTGAGCATGGCGCCGGGCAGCGCCCCAAGGCCACCGGCCTTCGCCACGGCGATGGCGAGGTCGCTGCCCTGGGCACCGGCCATGGGGGCCTGCAGGATCGGCCGTGCGATGCCAAGGCGAGCCTGCAACGAAGACGATGGGGTCATAAGGGCACTCCGTTGGAACGATACTCCAAGAGACTGCCCGGCCGCCCTTCACGACGCAAGCGCTGCCGTCACTCGCCGGCGGGGGTCAGCACCATGCGGGCATCGCGGATACGAATATCGAAATGATTGAGAAAGCTCATGCCCAGCAGGGCGCTGTCGCCTTCAAGCCCTGGGCTGATGGAGCCACGCACATCGCGGGCCACATGGCCACCCAGGCTGACCTCGTCGAGGGTAGTGAGCTCACCGCGTACCCGGCCGTTGGCGGTGTTGAACCAGGCGCTTCCCGTCGCCTCCAGCCCCAGCCGTTCGGCCATCTCCCGCGGCAACGCCACGTAGGTGGCGCCGGTATCCACCAGGAACTCCACCGCCTCGCCGTTGATGCGGCCCGTGGCCACGAAGTGGCCGCCGCGGTTACGCTGCAGCACCACCGGCCCGCCCTCCTCCACGGCGCTGACCAGGTGGCCGTTGGGATTGCGCTGGCGCTCCACATAGCCGTGAAACCACCAGGTTCCGGTGGCGATGAACAACATCCAGAACAGCAGCATCATGCCGAGGCCGGTGCGCCGCACCGCCCTGTTGTCATCTGTCATCGCGTTCCCCTTCGCCTGCCTGAGGGTTGGACCTCCCGAAACCGACCAGACTCCCGCTATCCGGACACCGCACGCACCAGCAGGTAGCTGCCCATGGCCAGCAGGCCGCTGTGGAAGGCGCGCCGGAAGGTCGCTTCCGAGAGGCGCCCGCGCAGCCACTGCCCCAGCCGCATGCCCACCAGCGCAGGCACCACCGCCGCCAGGGAGAGCAGGCCCAGCTCCACACTGAGCAGACGCTGGCCGCCCAGGGCGAGGCCCAGCGCCAGGGTGGTGGTCACGAAGAGCACGCCCATGGCCTGGATCAGCATCTCCCGCGGCAGGCCCAGGGACTGCAGGTAGGCCACGCCCGGAAAGACCGAGGAGCCGGTCATGCCGGTCAGGAGGCCGGTCAGGGCCCCGTTGACCGGCGCGGCATGGCGCCCGCCGCCGACCAGCCTCGCCAGGCCCAGGTTGCACAGCCCGGCGAGCGCATAGAAGACGATCAGCACGCCCAGTAGCCCCGAGAGCCAGCGCACCTCGACCCGGGCCAGGACGCTCACCCCCAGCCACACCGTCACCACCGAGGCCAGCAGGAAGGGCCAGAGCTGCCTGACGATGCGCCCCAGGTAGCCCCCGACCAGCGCCTGCCAGACATTGGTGATCAGGGTGGGCGCCAGCAGCAGCGCCATGGCCGGCTGCAGCCCCAGGGTGGCGGCCAGCAGCGCCAGCGACACCGTGGGCATGCCCATGCCGATGATGCCCTTGACCCCGCCGGCCACCAGGAAGGTGGCGGCGACAAGCAGCAGGGTGAGCGGTTCCCCCATCACGCGCGCCCCTCAGCGGCCATTGCGCGCCTCCCACTCCGCCGCCGCTCGCTGGCCGCGTGCCTGGTCGACGGCCAGACAGACCAGGATAGCGATGATGAACAGCGCGGCGCAGAGCAGGATCGAGGCCTGCAGCCCCACTACCGACTGCAGCAGGCCGAGGGCCACGATACCGAACACGCCGGCCAGCTTGTTGGCCAGGCCCCAGAAGCCGAAGAACTCGGCGGCCTTGCGGGTGGGCGAGAACAGTCCCACCAGGGCGCGGCTGGCGGACTGACTGGAGCCCAGCGATAGCCCCGCCAGGCAGCCCACGACGAGGAAGAGATGCTGGGCCTCCCAGCCGAGGCCAAGGCGGGTATTGAGCACGGCGGTGACCTCGGGAGTGGCCCAGATGGCAATGATGGCCGCCACCCAGAGCCCCAGGGTGAAGAGATAGGTAACCTTGGTGCCGATGCGGTCCTGGAGGAAGCCGAAGCCCAGCGCCCCTGCCGCCGCGGTGACCTGCACGATGATGAACATCAGGTTTCGGATCGATTCGTCCCAGCCGATCACCTGGGCACCATAGATGAAGGCGAAGGCGATGATGATGTAGACCCCGGCCATGGAGAACAGCAGCGAGACCAGAAAGATGCCCAGGTCGCGGAAGCGCTTGAGCTCATGGAGGGTGGTGGAGACCCGCTCCCAGGCGATCTCGCGGTAGGGCTTGCCCGGCGGCTGGGGGATGCCGCGCTCCTTCACCCACAGGAAGGTGGGGATGGCGGTGACCAGGAAGAAGGCCGCCGCGAAGGGCCCCACCCAGCGGATGCGCTCGAAGTTCTCTGCGCTGGCCTCGCCCAGCGCCACCAGGGTGAAGCCAGCGGCGAAGAGCCCGCCCACGTAGCCCAGCGCCCAGCCGAAGCCCGAGATCTTGCCCAGGTCCTCCGGCGGCCCGAGGTCGGGCAGGAAGGCGGCGATGAATGACTCCCCCATGGAGTAGGCGTAGTTGGAGACCACGATCAGCACGAGGCCCAGTACCACGTAGCCCGGCGCCACGAAGTAGAGCATGGCGGTGGTGGCCACGGTGGCCAGGTAGCTGACAAACAGGAAGCGCTTCTTGGAGGCCTGGTAGTCCATCACTGCCCCACACAGGGGGCCGGTGATCACCACCAGCAGGTAGCTCACCGCCAGCGCCAGGCTCCACAGGAAGTTGGCCAGCCGGTAGCCGTCGCCGCGGTCACCCACGATCACCGTGGTGAACAGCTCGCCGAACACCACGGTGATGATCAGCAGGGTATAGGCCTGGTTGGCGAAGTCGAACATCGCCCAGCCGAGGATCTCCTTGCGCGAGGCACGGCTCCTGGCGGGTAGCGGGCTGTCGGTCGAGCGCATCTCAACGTCCCTGTGAATAGCGGTTCATCACCTTAGCAGCACGCCCTCGGTCTAGCGAGATCACAGCTAGCGCAGCAGCGTAAGCACCAGCGCGGTACCTCCCACCAGCAGGGCGATGATCACCGCGATATCGACCAGCCGATCGAGCCAGCGATCGAAGCGCACGCCATCGGGGGCGGACTCTCGCCGTGGGGTAGCTCCCCGCCGACGACGGTCACCTGTGATGGGAAAGAGAGGCATGGCGGAAGTCCGGTTTCACCACTTGTTGCTAAAGCTTACGACCTCCGCCGCCGGCGGGCCAGCGACACGCTGCCCGCGCGGCGAATGATGCACCGATTGACCGCGTTGTGGGCCCGGCGTAACCGCTCCAGGAAAAGGAGCATGGGCAGCGCAGCACACCCGCTCGTCATGCGCTCGCCAAGAAGCATGGCCGCAGGCCATTGCATCGGCAGGCGTCCGCCCCCATCCACTCCCTGAAGCAGGCTAACTATCCCCCCAATCGGAGCCGTCATGCCCCGTCTCGCCGATACACCCCTCTCCGTCCTCGACCTCGCCCCCATCCGCGAAGGCGGCAGCGCCGCCGACAGCTTCCGGGAGAGCGTGGCCCTGGCACGGCTCACCGAGCGCCTGGGCTATACCCGCTACTGGCTCGCCGAGCACCACGGCATCGAGGGCATCGCCAGCGCCGCCACCGCGGTGCTGATCGGCCATATCGCCGGCGCCACCGAGCGCATCCGGGTGGGCAGCGGCGGCATCATGCTGCCCAACCACCCGCCGCTGGTGATCGCCGAGCAGTTCGGCACCCTGGAGACCCTCTACCCGGAGCGCATCGACCTGGGCCTGGGGCGCGCGCCGGGCTCCGACGCCGCCACCATGGCGGCGCTGCGCCGCGACCCCTACGCCGGGGTGGAGGACTTCCCCCAGCGCCTGGAGGAGCTCCAGGGCTTCCTCGGCGACGAACGGCCCGGCCAGCGGGTGCGCGCGGTGCCCGGCCAGGGCACCCGGGTGCCGATCTGGCTGCTCGGCTCCAGCGGCTATAGCGCCCAGCTGGCGGCGCGGCTGGGCCTGCCCTTCGCCTTCGCCGCCCAGTTCGCCCCGGGCTACCTGTTCGAGGCCCTGCGCCTCTACCGCGACAACTTCCGCCCCTCGGCGGTGCTGGAGAAGCCCCACGCCATGGTGGGGCTGCCGGTGGTCGCCGCCGACAACGACGCCCACGCCGCGTACCTGGCCACCACCTCCCAGCAGAAGTTCCTGGGCATGATCCGCGGCCAGCGCACCTGTGCCAGGCCGCCGGTGGAGCACCTGGAGATGACCCCCATGGAGGAGGCGCAGCTGCAGCAGTTCCTGGGGGCGGCCATCGTCGGCGGCCCCGAGACGGTGCGCGACGGGCTCGAGGCCTTCCTCGAGCAGACCGGCGCCGACGAGCTGATGCTCAACACCGACGTCTACGCCCAGGCGGATCGCCTGAGGAGCTACGAGATCGTCGCCGAGGTGTGGAAGGGATAGTCCGGGCCGGAAGGAACGAACCTTGCCCGCGGCTTTCCAAGGGGCAGTCCATTTCGCGGCGCCGCGCGCCGCCATCCAGGAGAGTTCGATGCCCGATTCCCGAGGCCCCCACCGCGATCCCCGCCAGAATCCCGCCTGGCGGGCCGCCCAGGCGTGGCAGCAGCGCGCCCGCCAGAGTCAGGGCGGCGGCCTGCTCGACGGCCTGAAGATGCTGGCCGCCTGGCTGCTGTTCGGCACCCTGATGATCGTGGCCATGGTGTTCGGCCTGGTCTTCCTGCTGCTGGGCTGGGCGTTGATGCCGCTGCTGCGCCACCGCCTGAAGAAGCGCATGGAGCAGATGCGCGCCGAGCAGGCCGAGAGCGTGGATGGCGGCAGCTTCCACTACCGGGAGACCCGTTATCGAGAGACCTACGCCTCCCGCGACAGCCACGACAAGCATCAGGTGCTGGAGGGAGACTATGAGGTCAAGGGCGGGGAGGCCCAGGAGGGTGAGCACAAGAGGCCCGAGCGCCCCTGAGCGACAAGGCCCGCCATTGCGGCGGGCCCTGAAGAGGGATGAAGCCCTGTGAACTCAATGGCTGCCCAGCGCCTCCAGGGTGCCAGCATTGGGGCAGAAGTCGCAGGCTTCGGGCTCCGGCCCGCTCGCCAGCACCCGGGCACAGAGCGACTTGTGGGGGCATAGGCTACAGACCCGCTCGAGATCACGCTTCACACCATTACCGACCGTCAGGGGTGTCATGGGGTCGACGCCGTGCACCACCATCATGCGCGGCAACAGATCGTATACCGAGCCCCCGTCGGACCAGAACAGCGGGGAATCGATCCGCGCCAGCCCCAAGTCATTAAGGCGTGATTCGCGCCTAGCCTCGTCAAGGTCGAGCCAGGCCCGGTGCTGGCGATGTCGCCGCCAGGCACCGGCCACGGTGTGAGCCAGACGTCCGGCCGTGGCGTGGATACCGTCGCGTAGTATCGTCATGAGTAGGCCTCCTTCAGGTCAGATCCATGAAGGTCACATTAGGCCAGCCCAGGCCACACCGCCTTGACCTGCATCAGCCAGATGGCACACTGATGGCTCAGCCGACATCGGCCGGGCGCAGCACCGCCACCGGACATCGCACCTCGTGGAGCACCTCATGGCTGACGCTTCCGGCCACCACCTGGGAGAGGCCGCTGCGCCCATGGGTGGTCATCGCCAGCATGGCGTTGTGGCTGTCCGCCAGGTAGCCGACGATGGCGTCGGCCGGGTCGCCATGCAGCACCTCCCAGTCCACCTCCACGCCGTGCTCGTGCCCCAGGCGACGGGCCAGGCCGTGAAGATAACCGGACTCCATCACGTCGGCGTGGCCACCGTCGCGGGGCACCGCCGCCGCGGCGCTGACGTCGATCACCTGGAGCAGCTGCAGGCGCGCACCGAAGCGTGCGGAGAGGGCCAGCGCATGGGGCAGGATCGCCTCGGAGAGGCGCGAGCCATCGACGCAGACCATGATCGTCTCCACCCGCTCGTGGCGGTCGGGGGCGTAGCGCGGCCCGCACAGGAAGACCGGTCGGGGCGCGCGACGCACCACCCCGGCGGTGACGCTGCCGATCAGCATCTCGGGCACCGGGCGCCGCCCATGAGCGCTCATGCAGAGGCCGGCCTGGTCGTCATCGAGCAGCGCGGCCAGGGCATCCTTGGCGCTGTCGCCGATGAGCACCGTGACCTCGGCCGTGGCGCCCTCCTCCTCCAGCGCGGCGGCGAGCGCCGTGCGACGCGGCTCGGCCCGCGCGGGCTCGGCCACCACGGAGACCAGCGACAGCGCGACCCCCGACTGGGCGGCCAGGCGGGCGCCCAGCCGCAGGCCACGGCGCGAATAGTCGGACTCGTCCATTGCCACATGCAGCTTGTTCATGCGGTTTCTCCTGTAAGCACTATTGTTGTTTGCTGGATGCCGCCGACCCGGCGGATGACGACGCCTCCCCACCGCGGCCGGGCAGCCGGAAGGGGCGATGCAGCAGCTGGTAGGCCAGCGCCCCGGCCACCACGCCCCAGAAGGCCGACCCCAGTCCCAGGAAGCTGACCCCCGAGGCGGTGGCGATGAAGGTGATCACCGAGGCCTCGAGGTGCTCCTTCTGGGCGGCGAAGGCGCTGACGTTGCTGGTGATGGCGCCGATCAGCGCCAGCCCCGCCAGCACCGCCACGAACTCCCCGGGTAGCGAGGTGAAGAGCGCCACGATGGTGCCGGCGAAGGTGCCGCCGATAAGGTAGAAGACGCCGTTGGCAACCCCGGCCACGTAGCGCTTGTCGGGGTCCTCGTGGGCCTCCTTGCTGGTGCAGATCGCCGCGGTGATGGCCGCCACCACGGTGGTGATGCCACCGAAGAAGGCGGTGCCGAAGGAGGTCAGGCTGGCCACGGTGACGATCGGCTTGGCGGGGGTCGAGTAGCCGGAGGTGCGCAGGATCGCCATGCCGGGCAGGAACTGGCCGGTCAGGCTGACCAGCACCAGCGGGATGGCGAGGCTGAGGGTGGCGCTCCAGCTCCACTCGGGGCGGATGAACTGCGGCTGGGCCAGGCTCAGCGACACCCCGTCGAGGCTCGCCCCCTCCAGCACCACCGCCAGCACCACGCCGACCAGCAGCAGCAGCACCAGGCTATAGCGCGGCGTCAGCCGCTTGGCCACCAGGTAGGCGACGAGCATGCCGATGGCCAGCGCGGGGACCGCCTCCAGGGCCACGAACACCCCGACGCCGAACTGGAAGAGGATGCCCGCCATCATGGCGCTGGCGATGCCCGGCGGGATCAGGCGGATGATGCGATCGAAGGAGCCGGTGACGCCGATCACGAAGAGCAGCACCGCCGCCACCAGGTAGGCGCCCACCGCCTCGCCCAGCGACAGCTCGGGGAAGAGCGTCACCAGCAGCGCCGTGCCCGGCGCCGACCAGGCGGTGACCACCGGTACCTTCAGCCACAGGCTGAGCAGGATGCCGGAGACGGCGGCGCCCAGCGAGATGGCCCATATCCAGGAGGTCATCATGGCGCTGGAGATCTCGGCGCTCTGGGCGGCCTGGAAGAAGATCGCCAGCGGGCCGGAGTAGGAGACCAGCACCGCCACGAAGCCGGCGGTGATGGCGGGGACCGAAGCGTCCTTGAAGAGTTGCATGGCAGGGGTTCCCGAAGAGTGATGCATGGAATCGCCCCGGCGGCGGCCGCCGGGGCGGCGTCAGGCGACGCCCAGGTGGGTATCGAGGATCGCGGGGTCATCCTTGAGCCCCTGGGCATCACCGGCGTAGACCACCTCGCCCTTGACCAGCAGCACGTGCTTCTCGGCCACCTCCAGGAGGTTGTCGATGTTCTTGTCGACGATGATGGTGGCGATGCCGGACGCCTTGATCTCGCGGATGATCTTCCAGATCTCGTCGCGGATCAGCGGCGCCAGGCCCTCGGTGGCCTCGTCGAGGATCATCAGGTCAGGGTTGGTGGTCAGCGCCCGGCCGATGGAGAGCATCTGCTGCTCGCCACCGGAGAGGAAGGAGCCGTCGTGGTGGATGCGCTGGCCCAGGCGCGGGAAGGTGTCCAGCACCCGCTCCAGCGTCCAGGGCGTCTCGCCCCGCTCGTTGGGCCGCGCGGCCATGATCAGGTGCTCGCGCACGCTGATGCCGGGGAAGATCCCGCGCCCCTCCGGCACATAGCCGATGCCCTGGCGGATCAGCTGCCAGGGGCGCCGCCTGGCGGTGGAGACGCCCTTGATGAACACCTCGCCGCGGCGCGGCGGCACGAAGCCGAGGATCGACTTCAGGGTGGTGGTCTTGCCCATGCCATTGCGCCCCAGCAGGCTGAGGGTCTCGCCGGGCATCAGGGTGAGGTCGACGCCGTGCAGCACATGGCTCTCGCCGTAGTAGGTGTGCAGCCCGCGGGCCTCGATCAGCGGGGTGATCTGCTGCTGTGCGGTCATGCGGTGGCCTCCTCATGGTGGCGCCCGAGATAGACGTCGCGCACCTTCTCGCTGGTGCGGATCTGCTCGGTGGGACCGCTCTCCAGCAAGCATCCATCCACCATCACGGTGATGCGGTCGGCCAGGCGGAACACCGAATCCATGTCGTGCTCGATCAGCACCAGGGTGTAGCGGTCGGTGAGGCTGGCCAGCAGCTCGGTCACCTGGGCGGTCTCCTCGCGGCCCATGCCGGCCATGGGCTCGTCGAGCAGCATCAGCGACGGCGCCGTGGCCAGCACCATGGCGATCTGCAGCTGGCGCTGCTCGCCATAGCTCATGTCGGCGGCCGGGGTGTAGGCGCGATGGGTCAGCTGGCAGGTGTCGAGCACCTCCAGCGCCCGCTCGCTGACCCGGCGCGCCTGCCGGCGGGAGCGCCAGCTGCCGAACACGCCGCCCATGTGGATACGCGCCGCCAGCTCACAGTTCTGCAGGCAGTTGAGCCGCGGGAAGATATTGGTCTTCTGGTGGCTGCGGCCGATGCCCATGCGGGCGATCTGGCGCACGCTCCTGCCCTGGATCGGCCGGCCGCGGTAGCGCACCTCGCCCTCGGAGGGCGGGATCTCCCCGGAGAGCAGGTTGATCAGGGTGCTCTTGCCGGCGCCGTTGGGGCCGAGGATGGCGTGGATCTCGTTGGGGGCGACGTCGAAGTCGACGTCGTTGACCGCGACCAGGCCGCCGAAGCGACGGGTCAGGCCCCGGGTGGCAAGGATCGGTTCCTGGGTCATGGCTCAGCCCTCCTCGCCCTGGGTGGCAGGTTTCCCCGGTGTCGCCTCGTCGGCCGCCGGCTCATTGGCCGGTGCCCGGCGGCGCCAGGGCGGCGCGATGATCACGCCGGCGATGCCGCGTGGCAGCACCAGCACCGCGGCGATGATGGTCAGGCCCATCAGGATCGGCCAGTGAGTGGTGGCATGCTCGTAGACGAACAGCAGGATCTCGTAGGCGAAGGCACCCAGGATCGGCCCGAAGATGGTGCCCATCCCACCCAGGATCAGCATCATCAGCACCTCGCCGGAGGTGTGCCAGCCCAGCTGCGCCGGGTTGGCGAAGCCGTACTGCATCGCCGCCAGCATCCCGGCGATGGCGGCCATCACCCCGGCGATGACGAAGGCGACCAGCTTGTAGCCGGCGGTGGCATAGCCCAGCGCCTGCATGCGGTGCTCGTTGTCGTGGATGCCGTCCAGCACCTGGCCGAAGTAGGAACGGGTCAGCCAGCGCAGGAAGAGATACCCCGCCACCAGCAGGCCGAGGCAGAAGTAGAAGAAGGTGTAGGGGTTGTCGAGGTCCAGCAGCGCCGTCTCGCCGAGCGTCAGGCTCGGCCGGAACATGATGAAGACGCCATCGGTACCGCCGGCGAACTGGGAGGTGCTGATGAAGTAGTAGAGCATCTGCCCGAAGGCCAGGGTGGTCATGATGAAGAAGATGCCCTTGGTGCGGATCACCAGCATGCCGACGACCAGTGCCGCCACCGCCGCCACCAGCATCACCAGGGGCAGCATCCACCACAGCGAGGCGGGGCTGAACTCGGGGCTGGCCAGCGCCAGGGTGTAGGCCCCCAGGCCGAAGAACAGCGCGTGGCCCAGGCTGACCAGGCCCACCACCCCCACCAGCAGGTCGAGGCTCATGGCGAACAGCGCCAGGATCAGCATCAGGGTGATCTTCTCCAGGATGAAGTCGGCCTGGCCGCCGAACACCGCCTCGCCCCACAGGGGGAAGGTGGCGACGATGGCGGTGAGGGCCAGCATGATGGCCATCACGCGCTTGGGATAGGTATGTAACATGGTGTCGCCCTCCTCAAGCGAACAGTCCGCGTGGCTTCACCAGCAGCACGGCGGCCATGATCAGGTAGATCACCATGCTGGCGAGGCTGGGGATCAGCACCGACCCGAAGGTGGTGGCCATGCCGATCAGGATCGCGCCCCAGAAGGCGCCCTTGATGGAGCCGATGCCGCCGATCACCACCACCACGAAGCAGGTGATCAGGATGCTGTCGCCCATGCCGGGGGCGATGGAGGTCAGCGGGGCGGCGATCATGCCGGCGAAGGCGGTCAGCGCCACGCCGACACTGAAGATCAGGGTGAACAGGGTGCGCACGTTGATGCCGAGCCCCTCCACCATGTCGCGGTTGACCGCGCCGGCGCGGATGATGATGCCCAGCCGGGTATGGCGGATGACCCAGTAGATGACCCCGGCCAGGGCCAGGCAGACCCCCATCACGAACAGCCGGTAGACCGAGTACTGCAGGTTGTCGGTCAGCTGCAGGCTGGCATCGAAGGGCGCCGGTATCGCCACGCTGTGGACGTCGCCGCCCCAGATGATGCGCTGCGCCTCGTTGATCACGAGTATCAGGCCGAAGGTCAGCAGCACCTGGTAGAGGTGGTCACGCTTGTAGAGCGTGTCCAGGAACAGCCGCTCGATGACCAGCCCCAGGGCGACGGCGATGGGGATGGCGATGACGATCGCCAGCCAGAAGTTACCGAGCCGCATGGTCAGGTCCCAGACCAGGTAGGCCCCGATCATGTACATGGCCCCGTGGGCCAGGTTGATGATGCCCATGATGCCGAAGATCAGGGTCAAGCCACTGGCGATGAGAAACAGCAGCAGCCCGTACTGCAGCCCGTTGAGGAGCTGCACACCAAAGAATGCGAGATCCATGACGATCTCCTCCGCGATGGAAAGGGGCGAGCCCTGGCCCGCCCCGGGTGTCAGGGGATGGCCGGCTTACATCTGGCAGGCGTCATCCGGTACCTCGAGCTGCTCTACAGCGGTACCGACGACCTCGTGCTGGCCGTCCCGAATCTCGCGCAGGTAGACGTTCTGGATCGGATGGTGGGAGTTGGAGAAGCTCATCAGGCCGCGCGGGCTCTCGAGCTCTACCTGGGCCAGGGCCTCGATCAAGGCGTCCCGGTCCTCGGTATTGCCGCCGACCGCCTCGAGCGCCTGGACCAGCATGGCGCCGGTGTCATAGCCCTGCACCGAGTAGGTGTCCGGGGCCACGCCGTAGGCGTCCTGGTAGGCCGACACGAAGGAGCGGTTGGCCTCGCTGTCCAGGGTCTCGGCATAGTGCATGGTGGTCAGCACGCCTTCGCCGGCACCGTCCATGGCTGTGATGTTGCCCTCGGTGAGGAAACCCGAGCCCAGCAGCGGGATGCTCTCCTTGAGGCCGGCGGCGGCATAGTCGCGCACGAAGCTGACCCCGCCGCCACCGGCGAAGAAGGTGTAGACGGCGTCCGGGTCAATGCTCGCGATCTGGGTGAGATAGCTCTGGAACTCGGTGCTCGGGAAGGGTACCAGGATCTCCTCGACGATCTCGCCGCCTTCGGCCTCGAAGGCCTCCTTGAAGCCGGCCACGTCCTCCTTGCCGCCGGCATAGTCCCAGGTGATGGTCACGACCTCGCGATGCCCTCGCTCATAGGCCACCTTGCCCATCGGGAAACTGTTCTGCCACATGCTGAAGGAGGTGCGGAAGACATTGGGCATGCACAGCTGGTTGGTGGCGGCCTCCAGGCCGGCATTGGGGATGATGGTGATGGCACCGGACTGCTTGGCCACCCGCAACATGCCCATGGCCACCCCGGAGTGGACCGGGCCGATGACGAAGTCGACGCCATCGCCCTTGACCAGGCGGCTCATGTTCTGGGGCGCCTTGGAGGGGTTGGCCTCGGAATCGAGTTGCACGTACTCGACATCCCGGCCGCCGAGTTGACCACCGTTCTGTTCGATGGCCAGTTTCAAGCCGTTGGTGATGGCCTCGCCCAGGGCCGTGTAGGTGCCGGAATAGGGCAGCATCAGGCCCACCTTCACGGGGTGATTGTCGGCCATGGCGCCGAAGGCGGACATCAGGGTAGCGGTGCCCAGCACGCTGGCGAGGGCGGTCTTCTTGAAGTTTTTCATGGGGGGTTCCCAGGGGTCGCTTGTTATCGGCTTGCTATCGTGCCGGGACATCCCTGTCCCGCTGTCGTCCCTGCCGGTCAGATGTGAGTCGGTCAGATGTGATAGATATCGATGACCTGGTGGATATAGTCGTTGTTGAGTTGCACGACCTTGCGGGTGATCAGCGGCTGCTCCCCGGACACGTCGAGCGTGTAGAAGGAGCTGCCGAAGAACTCCAGGGTCTTCTTGTAGCGGTGCACCAGGGTGTGCCAGTTGAAGCGCAGCTCCAGGGTGTCACCCTCCTCCTTGAGCACCTCGATGTTGCTGACCAGGTGCGTGGTACGCGGCTCCGGCGTGCTCGCCCCGCTGCGCTCGGTCTTGATCCGGTAGACCCGGTCCTCGAGACCCTCGCGGTTGGGGTAGTAGATCAGCGAGATCTCGCTGTGCGGGTCGCGGCTCAGCTGGTCGTCGTCGTCCCACGCCGGCATCCAGAACTCGGCGTCCTTGCTGTAGCAGGTCAGCCACTCGTCCCACTCGCGGTCGTCCAGCAGGCGCGCCTCGCGGTACAGGAAGGCCTGGAGGTCCTGATAGTTGATGCTCATGGTCTCTTCCCCTTATGCGGATGCGGTGGCGATGAACTGGCTGCGTTCCTTGTCGATGGCGCGCAGCATCTCGTCGACCCAGTGCTTGTGGTGCACCACGTAGAGGCCCTCGTCCTCGGGTGAGGCGCCGCTGAGCAGCGGCTTCATGCCGATCGCCTGGGCGTTGTCGTCGGCGCCCTCGATCCACTGCTTGGCGCCGCGGGAGAGGTCGTTCCACTCGGCCAGGGCACCGTTGTAGCCCTCCTGGCAGGCGCGGAACTCCTCGAGGTCGTCCGGGGTGCCCATGCCGGAGACGTTGAAGAAGTCCTCGTACTGGCGGATGCGGATGCGACGGTTCTCGGCCGACTCGCCCCTGGGCGCGAAGCAGTAGATGGTGACCTCGGTCTTGTCCACGTCGATCGGGCGCAGCACGCGGATCTGGGTGGAGAACTGGTCCATCAGGTAGACGTTGGGGTAGAGGCAGAGGTTACGCGTCTGGTTGACGATGGAGTCGGCACGCGCCTCGCCGAACTCCTTCTCGATCCACTCCTTGTTGCTGTAGACCGGGCGCACCTCGGGGTTGAGCAGGCGCGTCCACAGCAGCATGTGGCCGTTCTCGAAGGAGTAGAAGCCGCCCAGGCTCTTGGACCAGCCGTCGGCGTCCACCGCCTTGGTGCCGCCGGCCTCGTAGTTGCGGCGGTCCATGGTGGAGGCGTAGTTCCAGTGCACGGTGCTGACGTGGTAGCCGTCGGCGCCGTTCTCGGCCTGCAGCTTCCAGTTGCCGGTGTAGGTGTAGGAGGAGGTGCCGCGCAGGATCTCCAGGCCTTCCGGTGCCTGGTCGACGATGTTGTCGATGATCTTGGTGGTCTCGCCCAGGTGCTCCTCGAGCGGCTTGACGTCATCGCTCAGGCTGCCGAACAGGAAGCCCTTGTAGCTCTCGAAGCGCGGCAGGCGCTTGAGGTCGTGGGAGCCTTCCTGCTTGAAGCCGTCCGGGTAGGCCCCCGTCTTCTCGTTCTTGGCCTTGAGCAGCTTGCCGTCGTTCTTGAAGGTCCAGCCGTGGAAGGGGCAGGTGAAGGTGCCCTTGTTGCCGCGCTTGCGGCGACACAGGGTGGCGCCGCGGTGGGCACAGGCGTTGATCAGGCCGTGCAGCTCACCCTGCTTGTCGCGGGTGATGATCACCGGCTGGCGACCCATGGTCACGGTGATGTAGTCGCCCGGCTCCTCGACCTGGCTCTCATGGCCCAGGAACAGCCAGTTGCCCTCGAAGATGTGCTTCATCTCCAGGTCGAAGAAGTCACGGTCGGTGAACATGCTGCGGTGGCAGCGGAAGATGCCCTTCTCGGCGTCGTCCTGGACGGCACCGCGGACGCGTTCTTCGAGTTGGTCAAGCTTGCTGGTCATGGCGTAATCCTCATTATCTTGTCGTGACAGCGTGGGGCGGATCCGGTGCCAGGCCTGCGTGGAGGCGCTGTCCCCGGTGCCCCGCGCTGGAGGCAACCAAAATGCTCCGGGGGGCGATCAGACCTTGGCGGTACCCGCCAGCTGGCTGGCCTGGTCGGCCTCGTCTTCCTTGGCGCGGGGACGGGCGTGGCGCACCTGCAGCTCCGGCTTGTCGGTCTTGGCCAGCTCGACGTCGAACACCACCTCGGAGAAGGGACCGTCCATCTCGCGCTTGGCGATCTCGCCGGCGTCCTCGATGCGCTCGGCCGGCACCACCAGCTCCTCGCGGGTGGCGAAGGCGAAGTCATCAAAGGTGTAGGGGTCGCCCGCCAGGTTGATCTGGGTGGTCAGGTGCTGGTGACCCGGCGCGGAGATGAAGTAGTGGATATGCGCCGGGCGCTCGCCGTGGCGACCCAGGGACTTCAGCACCACGTCGGTGGGGGCGCCTTCCGGCACGCCATAGCCGGAGGGGATGATGCTGCGCGCGGTGTAGCGGCCTTCCGCATCGGTGTAGATGGTGCGGCGCAGGTTGTACTCGCTCTGGGTCTTGTCGAAGAAGGAGTAGCCGCCCTTGGAGTTGGCGTGCCAGATCTCGACCTTGGCGCCGGCGATCGGGGTGCCGTCGACGTCACGCACCTGGCCGGTCAGCCACATCGGCTCGGCCTCGGTGTCCTGGCCGTCGTCCATGCGCGCGAAGCCCTCGGCCTCCGGGGCGCCGGCGACGTAGAGCGGGCCCTCGATGGTGCGCGGGGTGCCACCGGTGCGCTTGGCCTCGGCGTCGATGGCGTCCTGGCGCATGTCCAGGAAGTGGTCGAAGCCCAGGCCCGGGGAGAGCAGGCCGAACTGGGTCTGGCTGCCCAGGGCGTTGAGTAGGTTGACGGCGGACCAGTACTCCTCCTGGGTGACATCGAAGTCGTCGATCAGCTTGAACAGGTCGGAGATCAGGCGATGCACGATCTGCTTGGAACGCTCGTTGCCGCCCTCCTGGTCGAAGCCGGCGATGGTCTTCAGGAAGTCCTGGACCTCGGGGGTGTCGAAAATCTTCACGGTCATGGAAGTCACTCTCTCTGGTTGTGGTTATGGCCTGCGCGAGCGTCAGGGGAGTGCAGGGCCAGGCGTGGGCTCTTGACACCGCTCCGGTGGAAACCAGGCACGGCGTCGCTTGTTGTGATGAGCTTGATTCTGGTCAGCTCTCCTGCACGTCACCAATATCGTTTGAGTTGCTGGCCATACTTCATAGGTATCGCTGGAAGGGAGCCACAAGGCGAGAGGTCCGCCTACTGAATTGCAGAAAAATCATTCTTAAACAATGAGTTGAAAATCAATGGCAGGAGACCAAAGCGTGAGCGGGACCCGCGCAAGCCTTACCTTCGCGATGACGCAAGGCGTGAAGCCGCTGGCCGGCACCACTGGAAGCCGCCGGCAGCGGGGCAAGGCGCTCGCTATGAACGCTGAGTCCACCCTGATGAGCGCCGGTCATAGACCAAAGATGGAACGACGCCCGCCGGGCCGTAGGGAAGGAGCCCTGGACGAGGCGAAAAAGGGCCCGTGCTGCCATGACAGCCACGGGCCAAGGAGGATAACGCCATGCAAGGAGTGCCGGCGGCGAGCCACCGGCGCGATCGGTCAGCCGACACTCTTCGCCGGGAAGCGCTTGCGCAGGGCCTCGCGCTCCTGAGAGAAGTCGAAGTCGCGGAACTCCACCAGCATCGAGATCGCTGCCCCCAGGATCAGCGCCCAGAAGGAGGCACCGATGCCGAAGATCTGCAGGCCGGAGACCGCGATCAGGAAGGAGAACATCGCCCCGACCTCATGCTTGCCGGAGAAGGTGATATGCATCGCCGAGCTGATGACCCGCAGCAGGGCGAGGCCAGCGATGATGGCGATGAAGTAGCTGGGCATCGCCTCGATCAGGCTGAACACGAAGCCGTAGAAGGGCGCGGCTACCACGAAGATGAGGCCGACGATCACCGCCGCCACCCAGCGCTTGTCGTGGGTGCCCGCCTCGGGGGAGGAGCAGATGCCGGTCATCGGCGCGGCGATGCAGGTGCTGTGCAGGTTGAAGAAGGCCGACACCATGGTGCCGATGCCACCGACGAAGGTGATGGCATTGGCCGGCGCCTCCTTGTAGCCCATGCCCTTGACCAGTCCCACGCCGGCGGGGGTCTCCATGCCCACCAGGATCAGCGCCAGCGGCAGGCCATAGGCCAGGAAGGCGTCCATGGAGAAGGCCGGCATGATGAACTCGGGCATGCGGAAGGAGAGCTCCACGCTGGAGAAGTCGGCCCCGGAGAGCGCCATGTAGAGCACGCCCACCACCAGGGTCACCACCAGCGGCGGAACCCGGCGCAGGAAGCGAGCCGAGAGGAAGAAGGCCGCGATCATCACCACCGCGGGAATCAGGGCGTTCTGCAGCGGCATCACCATGTTGGTGCCAAACTTGAGCAGCACGCCGGCCACCATGCCCATGACGATGGGCATGGGGATCAGCCGCATCACCAGGCTCATCCAGCCGGCCAGGGCCACCACCACCGAGATGGCACCGGCGATCAGCGTCGCCCCGAGGGCCTCGTTGAGCCCCACCACGGGGATGATGGCGGCGAACAGCAGCGCGCCGGGGATGGAGTTGGCCATCGGCAGCGGCAGCCGGTAATAGGCCGGCAGCAGCAGGCCGAACAGGCCATTGATGAAGAGGTAGCTGATCACCCACAGCAGGGTGAAGTCCTTGGGCAGCCCGGCGGCGGTGCCGGCGCTGATATGGATGATGCCGGCGCTGAGGCCGAAGATGCCGGCGACCACGCCGGCGCTCAGGTTGTCGGCATTGAGGTCGCGCAGGAAGGCGCGTGGCGCCGACGCGAGGCCGGGGCCTGTCTCGAGATGTTTCATGCTGTGCTCCAGGGGCTTGTTGTCGTTGCTGTCGGAAGCCACGGATGGCGGGCGGCCCTAGGGCCGCCCCGGCGCCGAGCTCAGCCCTGGTCGCCACCACCCACCGGCAGCACGCTGCCGGTGATGTAGCTCGCTTCGTCGGAGGCCAGGAACAGGATCGGTGCGGCCATCTCGTCCAGGGTGCCGTAGCGCTTCATCAGGCAGCTCTGCTTGGTCTGATCGATATGCGCCTGGAACCAGGCCCTTTCGGTCTCGTTGCTAGGCTCAGGCGTGCCACGGGAGATCTTGCGCGGCGGCGCCTCGGTACCACCGATGCCGGCGGCCGCCACACGGATGCCGTGCTCGGCGTATTCGAAGGCCAGAGACTCGGTCAGCGCATTGACGCCACCCTTGGCCGCCGAGTAGGGAATCCGGTGAATGCCACGGGTCGCCACCGAGGAGACATTGACGATGACCCCGCCGCCCTGCTCCACCAGGCTCGGCAACACCGCACGGCAGCACCACAGCGTCGGCATCAGCGAGCGCTGCACCTCTGCAGCGATCTCCTCCTCGCTGAACTCGGTGAACGGCTTGAAGTTGATCGCCCCGCCCACGTTGTTCACCAGGATGTCGATACGCCCGAAGTGCTCCACCGTTTTCGCCATGACATCGGCGGCGCCGGCCCAGGTCTCCAGATCGGCCAGCAGGGCGATAGCCTCGACGCCCTGCTCACGCAGGCTGTCCACCACCTCCTGAACCAGCTCGGAGCGGTCCACCAGGGCCAGGCGAGCGCCCTCGGCGCCGGCCCGCTCGGCAACCCGCCGCCCGATCCCCTGGGCGGCACCGGTGATCACCATGACCTTGTCGTTGAAACGACCGTCGGTAAAGCGACTCATGCCTTGCTCCCCGCCTCGTTGGGCGTGAACTTCTCGTAGTGGAAGCTCTGCGGCACGATGCCCTGGGCATCGAAGTGCTTGAGTACCGCATCGACCATGGGGGGCGGCCCGCAAAGGTAGACGTCGATATCGCCATCGTGCATCACCTCGGCATCCATATGGTGAGTCACATAGCCCTTGCGCGGATGCTCGCTGGCCTCGTCCACCACCACAGTGGAGTAGGTGAAGTTGGGAAGCTTCCCGGCGAAGGCATCCAAAGCATCCACCTTGACCAGATGGTCATCCTTGTTGACACCGTAGATCAGGTGAATCGGCGCCTCGCAGCCCTTCTCCACCAGCTGGGCAAGCATGGAGAGGAAAGGTGCCAGGCCGGTGCCACCGGCCAGCATCAGCACCGGACGGGTGACGTCACGGATGTAGAAGCTGCCCATGGGGCCGGTCAGTGCCAGGCGATCACCCACTGCGGCACGCTCGCCGAGGTAGCTGCTCATCACGCCATTGGGGATATTGCGGATCAGGAAGGTCGCGCGCTTATCGCCCGGCAGGGAGCTGAAGGAGTAGGAGCGATGCACCTCGGTACCCGGGACGTCGATATGCACGTACTGTCCGGGCAAAAAGGAAAGCTCCGAATCTTCATCAAGATCTACCACCAACTCGATGCTGTCCTCGGAGAGTTGCTCGACCGCGGCTACCGTACCATCGACCTTGCCTACCGCCGTCTTGCATACGGTCGAGGCGACGGGTACCTGGATGACACAATCCGAGGAAGGCACCATCTGGCAGGTCAGAACCTGGCCCTCGGCAGCCTCCTCGTCGGAGAGCGCCTCTTCCAGATATTCATCTCCCATGTCGAACTCGCCCTGCTCGCAGTGCCCCTTGCAGGTGCCACAGACGCCATCTGAGCAGTCCATGGGCAGGTTGACCTTCTGCCGGTAGGCCGCATCGAGGACCGTTTCACCTTCCTTGCAGCCGATGAATCGGGTGACGCCGTCCTCGAAGTTGAGGGCAATGGTGTAGCTCATGGTCGTTCTCCTCCGTCACCGGGTCAGATGTGATAGATATCGATAACCTGGTGGATATAGTCGTTATTGAGTTGCACAACCTTGCGGGTGATCACCGGCGCCTCCCCGGACACGTCGAGCGTGTAGAAGGAGCTGCCGAAGAACTCCAGGGTCTTCTTGTAGCGGTGCACCAGGGTGTGCCAGTTGAAGCGTAGCTCCACCTTGTCACCCTCCTCCTTGAGCACCTCGATGTTGCTGACCAGGTGCGTGGTGCGCGGCTCCGGCGTGCTCGCCCCGCTGCGCTCGGTCTTGATCCGGTAGACCCGGTCCTCGAGACCCTCGCGGTTGGGGTAGTAGATCAGCGAGATCTCGGACTGCGGGTCCTCGGTCAGCCGGTCGTCGTCGTCCCACGCCGGCATCCAGAACTCGGCGTCCTTGCTGTAGCAGGTCAGCCACTCGTCCCACTCACGGTCGTCCAGCAGGCGCGCCTCGCGGTACAGGAAGGCCTGGATCTCTTGGTAGCTAAGGCTCATGGTCTCTCTCCCTCTCTCGGACGCGGATTATTCGGACGCGGTGGCGATGAACTGGCTGCGTTCCTTGTCGATGGCGCGCAGCATCTCGTCGACCCAGTGCTTGTGGTGCACCACGTAGAGGCCCTCGTCCTCGGGCGAAGCACCGCTGAGCAACGGCCGCAGGTCGATCGCCTGGGCGTTCTCGTCGGCGCCCTCGATCCACTGCTTGGCGCCGCGGGAGAGGTCGTTCCACTCGGCCAGGGCACCGTTGTAGCCCTCCTGGCAGGCACGGAACTCCTCGAGGTCGTCCGGGGTGCCCATGCCGGAGACGTTGAAGAAGTCCTCGTACTGGCGGATGCGGATGCGACGGTTCTCGGCCGACTCGCCCCTGGGGGCGAAGCAGTAGATGGTGACCTCGGTCTTGTCCACGTCGATCGGGCGCAGCACGCGGATCTGGGTGGAGAACTGGTCCATCAGGTAGACGTTGGGGTAGAGGCAGAGGTTACGCGTCTGGTTGACGATGGAATCGGCACGCGCCTCGCCGAACTCCTTCTCGATCCACTCCTTGTTGCTGTAGACCGGGCGCACCTCGGGATTGAGCAGGCGCGTCCACAGCAGCATGTGGCCGTTCTCGAAGGAGTAGAAGCCGCCCAGGCTCTTGGACCAGCCGTCGGCGTCCACCGCCTTGGTGCCGCCGGCGTCGTAGTTGCGGCGGTCCATGGTGGAGGCGTAGTTCCAGTGCACGGTGCTGACGTGGTAGCCGTCGGCGCCGTTCTCGGCCTGCAGCTTCCAGTTGCCGGTGTAGGTGTAGGAGGAGGTGCCACGCAGGATCTCCAGGCCTTCCGGCGCCTGGTCGACGATGTTGTCGATGATCTTGGTGGTCTCGCCCAGGTGCTCCTCGAGGGGCTTGACATCGTCGCTCAGGCTGCCGAACAGGAAGCCCTTGTAGTTCTCGAAGCGCGGCAGGCGCTTGAGGTCGTGGGAGCCGTCCTGCTTGAAGCCGTCCGGGTAGGCGCCGGTCTTCTCGTTCTTGGCCTTGAGCAGCTTGCCGTCGTTCTTGAAGGTCCAGCCGTGGAAGGGGCAGGTGAAGGTGCCCTTGTTGCCGCGCTTGCGGCGGCACAGGGTAGCGCCGCGGTGGGCACAGGCGTTGATCAGGCCATGCAGCTCACCCTGCTTGTCGCGGGTGATGATCACCGGCTGGCGACCCATGGTCACGGTGATGTAGTCACCGGGCTCCGCGACCTGGCTCTCGTGGCCCAGGAACAGCCAGTTGCCCTCGAAGATGTGCTTCATCTCGAGCTCGAAGAAGTCACGGTCGGTGAACATGCTGCGGTGGCAGCGGAAGATGCCCTTGTCGGCGTCGTCCTCGACGGCACCGCGGACGCGGGCCTCGAGCTGGTCAAGCTTGCTGGTCATGGCGTAATCCTCATTGTCTTGTCATACCTGTCGTCGGAGCTGTTCCGGCGGCAGGCCGCTTGCCTCTGCGGCCTGTCCCCGGCGCCCCGCGCTGGGGCAACGGAAGGGCTCCGGGTGGCGATCAGACCTTGGCGGTACCCGCCAGCTGGCTGGCCTGGTCGGCCTCGTTCTCCTTGGCGCGCGGACGGGCATGGCGAGTCTGCAGCTCCGGCCGGTCGGTCTTGGCCAGCTCGACGTCGAACACCACCTCGGAGAAGGGGCCGTCCATCTCGCGCCGGGCGATCTCGCCCTCGTCCTCTATGCGCTGGGCCGGTACCACCAGCTCCTCGCGGGTGGCGAAGGCGAAGTCGTCATAGGTGTAAGGGTCGCCCGCCAGGTTGATCTGGGTGGTCAGGTGCTGGTGACCCGGCGCGGAGACGAAGTAGTGGATGTGCGCCGGACGCTCGCCGTGGCGACCCAGGGACTTGAGTACCACGTCGGTGGGGGCGCCTTCCGGCACGCCGTAGCCGGAGGGGATGATGCTGCGCGCGGCGTAGCGGCCTTCCGCGTCGGTGTAGATGGTGCGGCGCAGGTTGTACTCGCTCTGGGTCTGGTCGAAGAAGGAGTAGCCGCCCTTGGAGTTGGCGTGCCAGATCTCGACCTTGGCGCCGGCGATCGGGGTACCGTCGACATCACGCACCTGGCCGGTCAGCCACATCGGCTCGGCCTCGGTGTCCTGGCCGTCGTCCATGCGCGCGAAGCCCTCGGCCTCCGGGGCGCCGGCGACGTAGAGCGGGCCCTCGATGGTGCGCGGGGTGCCGCCGGTGCGCTTGGCCTCGGCGTCGATGGCGTCCTGGCGCATATCCAGGAAGTGGTCGAAGCCCAGGCCCGGCGAGAGCAGGCCGAACTGGGTCTGGCTGCCCAGGGCGTTGAGCAGGTTGACGGCGGACCAGTACTCCTCCTGGGTGACATCGAAGTCGTCGATCAGCTTGAACAGGTCGGAAATCAGGCGATGCACGATCTGCTTGGAACGCTCGTTGCCGCCCTCCTGGTCGAAGCCGGCGATGCTCTTCAGGAAGTCCTGAACCTCGGGGGTGTCGAAAATCTTCACGGTCATGGTCGGTTATCCTCGGGCTTGTTGGATTGTGTTGTGCCGGACGGACCGGCTGGCATCATCCGTGACTCAGGTGTCGTCCTCGCGCACGGAGGACGGGTGACGACACAGCGGCTTGACGCTGATCTCCATGTAGGGAAAGAGCGGCAGGTTGCTGACCAGCTCCTGAAGCTCGGCGTTGTCCTCGACGTCGAAGATGCTGACGTTCGAATAGCTGCCGGCCACGCGCCACAGGTGGCGCCACTTGCCGGAGCGCTGCAGCTCCTGTGAGTAGGCCTTCTCGGTCGCCTTGATCTCGGCGGCCTGCTCGGCCGGCATCGACGGCGGCAGCTTGACGGTCATTTCCACCTGAAACAGCATGACGTTCTCCTCTTCAGCGAAAGCACACCGACGTGCTTGCGGGACTCGGTTCTCTGGGACTCAGCCCTTGCGGGAATAGTGGGCCAGCTTGTCTTCGTCTAGCGTGATACCCAGCCCCGGCCCCTTGGGCAGTTCCACGCCGAACTCGCGATAGGCCAGCGGCTCGACGACGATGTCGTCCTTGAGCAGCAGCGGGCCGAACATCTCGGTACCCCAGGCCATCTCCGGCAGTGTCGCCCAGGCATGCAGGGAGGCGGCGGTGCCGATGGTGCCCTCGAGCAGGGTGCCGCCGTAGAGGCCGATGCCGGCAGCCTGTGCCACGTGGGCCAGCTCCAGTACGCCGTGTACACCGCCGGACTTGGCGATCTTGAGGGCGAAGGCGCCGCTGAAGCCCCCCCGGGCCAGGTCGAGGCCATCGCGGGCATCCTGCACCGCCTCATCGGCGAGCATCGGCACGTTGAAGCGGTCGGCCAGCCGGATCAGGCCGGCATGCTCGCGCGCCGGGATGGCCTGCTCGATCAGCTCGATGCCGGCGTCCTGCAGGGCCTGGATGCCATATACGGCAGTGGACTCGTCCCAGGCCTGGTTGACGTCGACACGCACACTGGCGCGATCGCCCAGGGCCTCCTTGATGGCGGCCACGTGGCGCACGTCCTGCCTGACCGGGTTGGCACCGATCTTGAGCTTGAAGTCGCCATGGCGGCGCTGCTCCAGGCGCAGCAGCGCCTCGTCGATGTCCTTGGCGGTGTCACCGCTGGCCAGGGTCCACAGCACCGGCAGGTGAGTCTGGCAAGCGCCACCCAGCAGCTCAGCCACGCGGAGGCCCAGGCGCTTGCCCTGGGCGTCGAGCAGAGCGGTTTCCAGCGCCGACTTGGCGATCATGTTGCCGCGCGCATGACGGTTGAGCAGGGCGCGCAGGACGTTGACGTTGCCGGAAGGCTGACCGACCAGCAGCGGCGCCAGGTAGGTGTCGATGTTGGTCTTGATGCTCTCGGGACTCTCCGGGCCGTAGGCCAGGCCACCGATGGTGGTGCCTTCGCCAAGACCCTCGATGCCATCACTGTGACGCATGCGCACGATCACCATGGTCTGGCAGGCCATGGTGGTCATGGAGAGCTTGTGGGGGCGGATGGTCGGCAGGTCGACCAGCAGCGTCTCGATGCTTTCGATCACGGATGACATGGGAGGCTCCGAAGTCAGGGGATCTGGTGATTGAGTGGCAGTTTGATTGCAGGGGGAAGACCGAACCAATATTGTTTGGGTGGCCTGCCATACCCAGGAGGTATCATGGAATTGCGCCATCTCAGGTACTTCTGTGTGGTCGCGGAAGAGCTGAACCTGACCTGTGCCGCCGAACGCCTGCACATGTCACAACCCCCTTTATCCAGGCAGATCAAGCAGTTGGAGAACGAAGTCGGCGCCGAGCTTTTCGAGCGGAGCACCCGCGGCCTGCGCCTGACCCCCACCGGCCAGTTCTTCCGGCAGCACGCCATCCAGATACTGGAAAAGGTAGACGCCACCCTGGAGTCCACGCGACGCATGGCGCGAAGCAAGCGCATCATGTTCGGCATCGGATTTGTGCCTTCGGTGTTCTATGGCCAGTTGCCGCTGCTGGTACGCGACTTACGACAAAAGGATGATGTGGAGCTGAGCCTGACCGAGCTGACCACGGTGCAGCAGGTTCAGGCACTGAAGGCGGGACGCATCGACATGGGCTTCGGTCGTCTCAGGATAGACGACCCTGACGTGGAGCAGGAGGTACTGTTCGATGAGCCGGTGCTGGCCGCCCTGCCGACGGGCCACCCGCTCGAAGGCACTACCCCGACCCTCGAGCAGCTCGCCCGCTACCCGCTGGTCCTGTTTCCCGCCAAGCCACGCCCCAGCATGGCCGACATGATGCTCGGGCTGTTCCGCCGCCAGGGGCTCAAGGTGGAGGTGGTGCAGGAAGCCAACGAGCTTCAGACGGCGCTGGGCCTCGTGGCCTCGGAGATCGGCATCAGCCTGGTGCCCGAGCAGGTCAAGCGCGTGCAGCGTGACGGCATCAGCTATGTCTATCTCGCCGACCGGAGCATCACCACCCCGGTCATCTGCAGCCGACGCCGCGGCGAGCCCCCCTCACCGGTGATGCGGGAGGCCAACGCCATCCTCGAGGTGTTGGTTGAGAACCGCCGCAGCGGACGCTACCCCTGAATCGACGACGCCCCGGACCCGCCGCTGGCGGATCCGGGGCGTCGCTGAAGGTCCGCGACTGGCGTGCGGCCTACTCCAGCGATTCGTAGGGCAGGCCCACGTAGTTCTCGGCGATGGTGGTCAGCCCCGCCTCGGAGCTGGTCACGTAGTCGAGCTCGGCCTGCTGCATGCGGGTATTGAAATCCTCTTCCTCGGAGAACTTGTGCAACATGGAGGTCATCCACCAGGAGAAGCGCTCGGCCTTCCAGATCCGCTTGAGACAGGTCTCGGAGTAGTTCGGGATCAGGTCGGTACGACCCTCCTGATAGACCTTCACCATCAGCCGGTAGAGGGTGTTGACGTCGCTGGCCGCCAGGTTGAGCCCCTTGGCGCCGGTGGGCGGCACGATATGGGCGGCGTCACCCACCAGGAAGAGGCGGCCGTACTGCATGGGCTCGACCACGAAGCTGCGCAGCGGGGCGATGCTCTTCTCGATGGAGGGGCCGGTGACCAGCTTCTCGGCCACCTCATCGGGAATGCGCCGCTTGAGCTCCTCCCAGAAGCGCTCGTCGGACCACTCCTCGACCTTCTCGTCCAGCCCCACCTGGATGTAGTAGCGGCTGCGGGTCGACGAACGCATGCTGCACAGGGCGAAGCCACGCTCGTGGCGAGCATAGATCAGCTCGTCGGCCACCGGCGGGGTGTCGGAGAGCAGGCCGAGCCAGCCGAAGGGATAGACCTTCTCGAACTCCTTGATGCGCCCTTCGGGGATCGACTTGCGCGAGATACCGTGGAAGCCGTCACAGCCGGCCACATAGTCGCAGTCCAGGCGGTGGGTCTCGCCATTCTTCTCGAAGGTGATGTAGGGGCTGTCGCTCTCGAGGTCGTGGGGCTGGACATTGTCGGCCTCGTAGAGGGTGGTGCCGCCGCTCGCCTCGCGGGCCTCCATCAGGTCGCGAGTCACCTCGGTCTGGCCATAGACCATCACGGTCTTGCCACCGGTCAACCCCGCGAGGTCGACGCGCACACGCCGATTGTCCAGGGCCAGCTCCACGCCATCGTGGATCTCACCCTCTTCATCCATGCGCTTGTCGACCCCCGCCTCGCGCAGCAGGTCGACCATGCCCTGCTCCAGCACCCCCGCCCGAATGCGGCCAAGCACATACTCGCCGGACTTGCGCTCGAGGATGACATTGTCGATGCCCTGGCGGCTCAGCAGTTGGCCGAGCAGCAGGCCCGATGGGCCGGCGCCGATGATTGCGACCTGTGTCTTCATGGGGAGACTCCGTTGTTATCGGTAGGGGATCCGAGGAAAGATGAACATCTGTTCGCTATGTGGATTGTATTTTTCACTGAATCCCCTCGCTTAATAAGGCAATATTGGCAGCAATACCTGGACAATCCCAATATCAACGACAGTCTTTAGTCGAAAGTGCACCGCCGGAGCTCCTCCATGTCCACCGATGCCGTCCCCGTCTTCAAGTTGTATGGCGAGACCCACCACTGGCCGACGCCGGACCTGCTGCACTGGGAATCGATCCCAGAGCGCAGCCGGCTGCACAACTGGAAGATCCATCCTCATCGCCATACCGACCTGCTGCACCTGCTCCATCTCTCTGCCGGCCGCGTCAGCCTGGAGCTGGAGGGGAGCCAGAACTCCCACAAGGCCCCGCTGATCATCGTGGTGCCCGCCATGAGCATCCATGGCTTCCACTTCTCGCCGGATACCCAGGGCCACATCATCACCCTGGCAAGCCCCCTGGTCGAACGACTGGAGGAGCGCCTGGGCACCCAGGCGGGAGCGCTCTCCCTGGCCACCGCCTACCCTCTCGATGCCGCTCGGCCGGCCCGGCGTATCGCGACCCTGGTGCACCAGTTGGGGGACGAGTATCGGCACCCCTCCCCCGGCCGCGAACGCGTCCTGGAGGCGTTCACCGAGGCGCTGTTCATCGAGGTCTCCCGCCTGATCACGAGGCCGACCCACACCGGCAGCACGAGCGCTCCTCGGCCCCAGGAGCGAGGGGTGATACATCTGCAGAACTACCAGGCACTGGTCGAAAAGCAGTTTCGTCAGCAGCCCAGCATCGAGAGGTTCGCCGGACAGCTCGGCATGACCAGCGCCCACCTCAACCTGCTATGCCGGCGCCTCGCCAACCGCAGCGCCCTGCAGCTATTGCATGAACGCCTGCTGCTGGAGGCCAAGCGGCAGCTCACCTACACCAACATGACCGTCGGCCAGGTAGCCGACAGCCTGGGGTTCTCCGAGCCCGCCTACTTCACGCGCTTCTTCAAGCGTTTGACCGGCCTCGCGCCCCGGGACTTTCGCCGGCGCCAGCCCGGCGCAGCGCCATGACACCACGTCCTGAAACGACAGCGCCCCCCCAAGCCATCGCTTGGAGGGGCGCTGCTTGCTAGAGCCGTTGACTCAGCCGGCCGCTTGCAGGGTCTTGCTTTCAAACGCCTGGGCGTTGGGGCAGAACCCGCGGCACTTTTCCCAGCTTTCGCCGGCACGCAGGGCCTTCCAGCAACGGCCGACCACGGGGCACTGGTTACAGACCGTCTGCAGTTCACCAAGATGCGTTGCCTGCTCGGGGCCGTAGTCGGCGGAAGAGAGGCCGAAGCGCACCATCATCTCGGGCATCAGGGTCTCGGCGGGAATCAAGTCACGCACGACTCCGCGATTCAGCGCCCGTGCCACCTCACGCTCGAAAGCCGGCGCCATCGGCGCCTTCAGGTCACACACCAGCTCCCGGAAGTCGACGTTAGCCTCATGGCGCATGCCCTGCACCATCTGGGGCATGCTGGCCTCGAAGAGGCGCTCCTCGAGCCGTGCCAGCCAGCCTTGCCGTTCGCCCTGCTTGTCGTTCATATCACACCTCCGGGTCGGTCGTACCGGCAGTGCCGGCCATCAAGCGAGTTTCACTCTCTGCAGGATGGCGCGGCACGGGGCGATTGCCAAATGAGGCTTTCACACACCTCTATAACCTTCGGGTTATGCCATGCCCACGCCTCGCCGGCCATGCCGCGGGAGGTTCCCGCCGACTAGAGCAGGAACAGGGTCGTCAGCACCGGGAAGGCGATCAGCAGCGCCAGGCGCAGGAAGTCCGAGACGATAAAGGGCGCCACGCCCTTGAAGATCTCGCCCAGCCCCACATGGGGCGCCATCGCCTTGATCACGAAGACGTTCATCCCCACCGGCGGGGTGATCAGGCCCAACTCCACGGTCAGCACAGTGATGATGCCGAACCACACCGGGTCGATGCCCAGCGCTTGGATGATCGGGAACACCACCGGCACCGTGATCACCAGCATGGCGATGGCATCCATGAACATCCCGAGCACGAAATAGAGCAGCAGGATGCACAACACCACGACCATGGGCGAGAGCTCCATGCCGTAGAGGACGTCGGTGATGGAGAAGGAGATCCGCGACACCGAGATGAAGTAGCCCAGGGTCTCGGCCCCCACCAGCATGAAGAACACCACGCTGGAGAGCGCCAGGGTCTCCTGCACGCTGCGCCACAGCTCGGCGCCGCGCATGCCCTTGGCCAGGGCATAGAGCAGGGTGGCGAAGGCGCCGACGCTGGCCCCCTCGGTGGGGGTGAACACACCGAAGTAGATCCCCAGGATCATCACCAGGAAGACCGCGAAGAAGGGCATCAGCCCCGTGAGCGAGGAGAGCTTCTCCTTCCAGGCCGTGGGCTCGCCGGCCACCGCCAGCGAGGGCTTCAGGCGCATCACCACACTGACCGTCAGCGCATACATCACCAGCCCCAGCAGCCCAGGCACCAGTCCGGCCATGAACATGTCACCCACCGACTGCTCGGTGAGGATGGCGTAGATCAGCAGCGCGATGGAGGGCGGGATCATGATCCCCAGGGTGCCGCCGGCAGCCAGCGTGCCGGTAGCCAAGCCGCGGTGATACCCATAGCGCTCCATCTCCGGCAGCGCGACCCGGGTCATGGTGCTGGCGGTGGCCAGCGACGAGCCGGAGATCGCCGAGAAGATACCGCAGGAGCCTACCGCGGCGATCGCCAGCCCGCCCTTCCAGCCACCGCAGATCACCCGGGTGGAGTGGAACAGCTTGCCGGCCATGCCGGAGTGCGCCGCCAGCACGCCCATCAGGATGAACATCGGCACGGCGCTGAAGCTGTAGTTGGAGAGCACCTCCACCGGCACGGTCTTGAGCTGGGCGATGGCCGCCCCCCAGCTGATCACCTGGGCAAAGCCCACCACCCCGACGACCAGCATGGCCAGCGCCACCGGCACCCGCAGCACCATCAGCAGCAGCAGCGAACCCAGGCCGATGGCGCCGATCATCTCACTCCCCATGAGCGGTCTCCCCTTCGGCAGCGAACACGGCACTCAGCAGTGCGTGGATCAGGCTACGCAGGCCCAGCAGCAGGCTGAGTGCCGCCGCCACGGTATAGATGGGTCCCATGGGCATGCGCAGGTCCTGGGTCACCTCGCCGTGCCGCGCGGCCGCGGTGGCCGAGTCGAGCAAGCCCAGGAAGAGCACCAGCCCCAGGGCCGCAAAGCCCAGCAGGTAGACACCGTGCAGGCGGTTCTTGAGGTTGGGTGAGAGCCCATGGGAGAAGGCCTCCACCACCACCTGGCTCTTCTCCACGTTGGCCGCCATGGCGGCCAGCAGCGAGCAGAGCATCAGGTAGCTGACCAGCTCGACACTGCCGGAGACGCGCAGGGCGATCGCCCCCTCGGTGAGCCGATAGAGATAGCGGGTAACGACATCGGCGATGGTCACGCCCAACAGCGCCACCAGGGCGAGGCCGGCGACGAGACGACAGGCAAGGGCCAGCCAATGGCTGGCCCTCTCCAGGGTGGATTGCATACCGCCTTACCCCTGTCCGTTGGCGCAGGATGCGCTGGCCGCCAGGGCCGCCTCGTAGACCTCACGCCCCGGCAGGCCACGCTCCTCGAGCTCGGCCAGGTAGCTGTCGATGCCTTCCTGCAACGGCTGCTGCCAATCCGCATTCTGCAGCGGATCGGGGATCTCGCGGATGGTGTGGCCGGCATCGCGAGCCTCCTGCTTGCCCTCCACGTCCAGACGATCGAACACCTCACCGGCATTCCCGGCCCACCGCATCCCGGAGTTGGCATCGATCACCGCCTGCTGCTCGGGGCTCAGGCTGTCATAGGTGCGCTGGTTCATGGTGGCCACGAAGATCAGCGTGTAGAACGGTACCTCGGTGTGGTAGCTGACCAGCTCGTTGATGCGGAAGCCCTTCAGTCCCTCCCACGGGAAGCTCAGGCCATCGATCACGCCGCGCTGCATGGAGGTGTAGATGTCCGGCGCCGGCATGCCCACGGGGCTGGCGCCCATGTTCTCGAGCATCTCGCCGGCTACCGCCGTAGGCCGGCGGATACGCAGCCCCTCGAGATCGGAAGGCACCTGCACATCGGTATCGATGGTGTGGATGCCGCCCGGGCCGGTAGTGAAGAAGAACAGCGGCCGGGTGTCCTCGTACTCGCTCTCCAGGTGGCCCTCGTCATACAGGGTCTGCAGCACGCAGGCACCCTGGGTCGCGGTGGTCGCCACCCCGGGCAGTTCAACGACCTGCGAGAGCGGGAAGCGCCCCGCGGTATAGCCCTGGGCGGTGGCGCCGATATCGGCGATGCCGTTGGCCGCCGCCTCGTAGATGGAGTCCGGCTTGGCCAGGGTGCCGGAGGGGAACATCTCCACCTTGAGCTCGCCACCGGACTCCTCCTCGAGGGTGGCCGCCCACTGCTCGAAGATGTCCTGGTTGACCCCAGAGGCGCCGGGCCAGAAGTGCGCCATGCGCAGGGTGGTGGAGGCCTGGGCGGCGGAAGCGGCGGTCAGGCCGGCGATGGACGCGGCCAGCAGGCAGCGGGTCAGGACGCGTTTCATGGGAGTCCTCCGGGGCATTGTCGTCATGGCTTGGTTGTCATGAACTTGGTTGTCATGGACTTATCGAAAGTTCGCATTCCGAATACACGTTCGGGATATAGGCAAGCTACCCGACTCGCACGGTCCTGGAAAATGGACCTTGGTCTAGGATAGGGCGCCTGCGCGCGACTCAGCCATGCCCGGGTGATCGGAAACGCCTCAACCAGGATAAATCATCAGAAAACTTGGACGATTCGAACATTCTCTCTGGCTCGTCACGCGCCCAGCCACCGCGATTGCCGTTGCCGTAGCGGCCACTGCGCTCTCACTCCGGGGTGAAGGGCAGGCGCGACCAAAGCAGGTATGGCCAGGCGCCGGCCACCTATTTAGTCTCCTAAACATAATCACACAACAACTTTCCCTTTCCGGAGTCATCCATGACGCGCCTCGCTGTGCCGCCCAGCCTGATCGTCGTGCTAGCGGGCATCACTGCTGCCCTGCACGTGGGCAAGCTGCCCCCGGCCCTGACGCTCCTCAAGGAGGCCCTCGAGATCAGCCTGCTCCAGGCCGGTTTCCTGGTCTCGATGGTTCAGTTCGCCGGCATGTCCCTGGGCCTGCTCATCGGCCTGTCGACGGACACCCTGGGCCTGAGGCGCAGTATCACCCTCGGCCTGGGCCTGCTGGCCGGGGCCAGCCTGCTGGGGGGGCTCGCCGCGACACCGACCTTCCTGCTCATGTGTCGCGCATTGGAAGGACTGGGGTTCCTGCTGGTGGTGCTCTCGGCCCCTGCCCTGCTTCGCCAGCTGGTACCGCTCGACCACCTTCACCGCGCCATGGCCCTATGGAGCTGCTTCATGGGGCTCGGGGTCGGCACCGCCCTGCTGGTCGGCCCCTTCGTGATCGCCTGGTTGGGCTGGCAGGGATGGTGGTGGACGCTGGCCGGCTGGACACTGCTGGTGCTGATGGCACTGCGCTGCCTCGTGCCGGCAGACCGGCACCGCCTCGGCGCCCAAGTTTCGTCCGGCGCCGACGACGAGGGCTGGCGCCGACGCCTGGCACTGACGCTGGGCGCACCGGGCCCCTGGCTGGTCGCCCTCTGCTTCGCCATGTACTCCAGCCAGTGGCTGGCGGTGATCGGCTTCCTGCCCACCATCTATCAGCAGGCCGGCATCGGCGAGGGGCTGGCCGGCTCGCTGACCGCCCTGGTGGCTGCCGCCAACATCATCGGCAACCTGGGCTCCGGCCAGCTGATGCAGCGTGGCATGGCCCCCACTTCGCTACTCCGGCTCGGCTTCGTGTTCGCGGCCCTGGGCACCTACCTGGCGTTCGGCGAGGCGACCGCCGAAGCGCCGGGGCTGCGTGTCGCCGCCGTGCTGATGTTCTCCGCCATCAGTGGCGTCATTCCTGGTGCCCTGTTCACCCTGGCGGTCCGCCTGGCACCCAGCGAACACACTGTCTCCACCACCATCGGCTGGATGCAGCAGTGGTCGGCCTTCGGCCAGTTCGCCGGCCCGCCCCTGGTGGCGTGGCTCGCTTCCCAGGTCGGCGGCTGGCAATTGACCTGGACCCTGACCGGCGCGGCCTCGCTGGCCGGCATCCTGCTGGCCTTCCTGCTCTCCCGGACCCTGTCTACTCCGCCGCTGGCGACGACCGGCGCAGCCGTGCGCTAGGAGCCAATGCCCAACCCACCAACTGCCGCTCATGGAGGCTGGTCGCGCCCAGCACAGAAAGAGGCACCTCGAAGCAAGCGATCAACTTCGAGGTGGCCTTGTTCCATTCAGGTCAAAGAGGGCCGTATTCGGCCTTGATGATACTGCAGTGCTACCGACGCTCAACGCTACTGATCAAGCTATGTCGGCACATTTAAGCAAGATTCACCTTGGCCCGGATTGCGGGGATAACACCACTTAGTCTGGCTCAACCATGAAGCGGGAGAAGAACTCGTCGAGTTCGTCGAACCCGTCCAGCGGGAGCACCAGGGAGACATACTGGTCGGGGCGCACCACCACCAGGGCGCCGGCGCCGCGGTCGATGCCGCGCAGGTCGAAGATGTCCTGGTCAGTGCCCAGGACCGGCGCGTGTGCCTTCTGGTAGTCCTGCAGGCCGAGGGCCCCCTTGTGAGGCTTGAGCAGCGCGTGCATGTCGGCCCAGTCCACCTCGAGGTGGGTCTGCTGGATGATGCCGTGGACGTCGAAGATCGCATCCGGGTCGGCCCCTTGCGGGGTGAAGCGGCGGATCGGCGAGGCGTCGCTGGCCAGGTAGTCCATCAGGGCGTTGAAGCGTGAGCCGGGGCTTCGCGGGTCGACCATGTCGGCGAAGGCGTAGAGCCGCCAGCGGCCGTCGGCGCGATGCACGTGGCCCAGGTGGACCTGCTTGGCATCACCGAGCCGGATCACCTCGGCCGAATGGAAGCGACGCCCGGGCGGGAAGCCGGTGGCCAGATGCAGGTGGCTGCCGTCGCCGGTGAGCAGGTCCGGTGCATAGTGGGTAGCGAACCCCGCGGTGAACTCGCTGTTGGTGACGAACTGGCGCTGCACCTCGGCCAGCCCCTTCATGGCGGCCTGGGGGTCGTCGGAGTCCTGGGCGGCACCGATCGCCCGCGACCAGCGGGTGTCCATCTCGATCAGGTTCTCGGCGATGACGTGGCGCTCGGCGTTGTAGGTGTGCAGCAGGCTCGCCGGGCTGCGCCCCTCGAGCACCGAGATCAGCTTCCAGCCTAGGTTGAAGGTGTCCTGCATCGACACGTTCATGCCCTGACCGGCCTTGGCGGTGTGGGTGTGGCAGGCATCGCCGGCGATGAAGACCCGCGGGGTGCGACTCTGCACCTGGTCGTCATCGACGTCGTCGAACTTGTCGGTGACCCGGTGGCCGACGCGGTAGACGGAGAACCAGGCGGTCTCCTTCACCTCGAAGGTGTAGGGCGCCAGCACCGCCTGGGCCTTGGCCAGCACCTCCTCCTTGGTCAGCCAAGCATCGGGGGCGATGCTGCCCATGTCGACATAGAGGCGGACCATGTAGCCGCCCTCGCGGGGGATCAGCAGGATGTTGCCCGCCTCGGCGGACTGGATGGTGCACTTGAAGCGGATGTCCGGGAAGTCGGTCACCGCCAGCACGTCCATCACGCCCCACGCCTTGTCCTCGCCGTGGCCCTGGGGCACGCGGCCGATCGACTCGCGCACCACGCTGTGAGCGCCGTCGCAGCCGACCACGTACTTCGCGCGCACTGTCTTCTCGCCCTCTGCGGTCCTGAACCGCACCGTGACCCGCTCGTCGGGCGCCTCGGGAACCTTCACCGCGAGGGTCTCGTGGCCGTAGTCGACCCCCAGTCGGCTGGGGGAGTTGTGCATGTACTCGAGCAGGAAATCGAGCAGCCGTGCCTGGTTGACGATCACGTGGGGGAACTCGGAGAGGCCGTCGCGCACGTCCTGGACCCGGCCGAGGCGGGCGATGCGCGACTTGTCCTCGGGGGCCGGTCCCCAGAAGTGGGTCTCGTTGATCCAGTAGGCCTCGGTGGTCAGCTTCTCGGCGAGGCCAAAGGCCTCGAACATCTCCACCGTGCGGCAGGCGATGCCGTCGGCGCGCCCCACTTCCAGCGGCCCGTCGGCCTTCTCCACCACACGGGTGACAATATCCGGAAAGGTCGACAGCTGGGCCGCCAGCAGCAGGCCGGCGGGACCGGTGCCGACGATCAGCACGTCCACCTCCTCCGGCAGTGGGCCTTGCACTTCGCTACGACCTTTGGCCACGGGCTGGATACGCGGGTCGCCACTGCGATAACCATTGAGGAAGTACTGCATCTGTTCGCTCCATCCCGCTTGTCGCGGGTCGTTGTTGGGGTCGTCGGGGGGCGGATGTGTCTGCTGCAGCAATTCGACACAATAGTGATTATCAGTATTGTGATCGTCATCGTGACGAACAATACGACTTTCCGCTAAGAACTTGCCCGCAAGGTCCGGCCAGACCGTCGTGCTATCGACCTTCGGATGATTGATCATCACTGTGATGATCACAATACTGACGCAGATCAAAGAATGACCACTTCCCTATCCACCGCCCCGACCAACGACAAGCGAGCCGACAATGACAACCACCGCACGCCACGCCATCCGCTACCCCCTGGCCCTGACACTGATCTCCGCCTCCCTGCTCGCCGCCAGCGCTCCTGCCCTGGCGAAGGAGCTCAGGCTCGGCATGATCACACCACCCCAACATATCTGGACCCAGACCGCGGAGAAGTTCGCCAAGAACGTTGCAGGGCAGAGCGATGGGGAGCTGACCGTCGCACTGTTTCCAGCCGGCCAGCTCGGCGACGAGTCCGCCATGTTCTCGCAGATGGAGTCCGGCCTGCTCGACATGGGCATCATGACGGCGGCCCTGACCAGCCAGCGCGAGCCCTCCATGGTCGGCTGGTTCACTCCCTTCCTGTTCGACAGTGTCGAGCAGGCCGCCCAGGCCACCGAAACCGAGGCCGCCCAGCTCATGCTGGACAACCTGGAAAGCAAGGGCCTGCACGCCTTCGGCTACACCTTCGCCGGCATGCGCCACATCCTGATGCGCGACCAGCACGTCACGACCATCGAGGACGTCGCCGGCAAGAACATGCGCATTATCCCCTTCACCGCGATGAACACCTGGTGGCGCGCCATGGATGCCCGACCCACCCCCATCAGCCTGCCGGACGTCTACCAGGGCCTGCAAAACGGCATGCTCGACGGCGTCGACATCGACCTTGATGCCTTGGTCGGCTCCGGCTTCTACGAAGTCGCCGAGCACCTGACCCTGACCAGCCATATGGCCTTCCCCGCCGTCTCGGTGATGAGCCAGGCGACGCGGGCCTCCCTCTCCGATGAGGAGCGCGAGATCATCGACAGCGCCATGCAGGAGGCCCTGGTCTGGGGTATCGAGGCGCAGATCGAGGCCGAGCAACGCAACCTCGCTACCCTCGAGGAGAGCATCGACGTCTACACCCTCGAGGAGGCCGAGAGTGTCTTCGCCGAGGCCAACCAGGCCTTTGCCGAGCGCTTCGGCGATCACCCCCTGATCCAGGCCTTCCAGCAGCAGGCCGCCGATCGCCTCACGACCGAATAATGCCACCGGGGGGCCACGGCGCCCCGGCGTGCACCGAAGGAGTCCCCATGCCGTCTCGATCCCTGACCTGGCTGAGCCGGGCGAGCCGTCGACTGAGCACGCTCGAGCAAGCACTGTGCAGCCTGCTGATCGTGGCCTTCGGCGCCCTGCTGATCGCCAACGTCTTCGCCCGCTACGTACTCAACAGCCCGCTCTACTTCGCCAATGAGCTGGCGGTCTACATCCTGATCTGGATGGCCTTCCTGGCCGTCTCCATCGCCATCCACCACGACCAGCACGTGCGCCTGACCATGCTGGTGGGTCTGCTACCGGCCCCTACTCAGCGCGCCTGCTACTGGCTGACCGAGCTGCTCTGCATAGCGATGCTGGCAGTGATGCTGTGGTACGCCATCGGCTGGCTGCGCTCGCCGTCGGTGAACTACGACATCGCCATCACCCTCGACTGGCCCAAGTGGCACTTCTACCTGATCGTGCCGATCTTCTGCGCCACCTCCCTCTTCCACCTTATCGCGCGCCTGCCCGATCGTTCCCGCACGGTCTTCAGCCTGCCCAGCGACGAGGAGTGACCCATGACGCTCGCCGCCTTCCTGCTGTTCATGCTGCTCGGCATGCCCATCGCCTTCGTGCTGCTGGGCGCCACCTTCACCTTCATCATCGCCTCGGGCAACTTCCGCTTGCTGGAGAACTTGCCCCAGGTGATCTTCGGCTCGCTGGAGGTCTTCGACCTGCTGGCGATCCCGCTCTTCATCCTGCTCGGCGAGATCATGAACGAGGGGGGCATCACCCGGCGCATCATCACCGCCGCGCGCGCCTGGTTCGCCTGGGTACCGCACAGCATCGCCTACGTCTCGCTGACCTCGAACCTGATGCTCGCCTCGATCATGGGCTCCGCCACCGCGCAGATCGCTATCATGAGCCGGGTGATGACCCCGGAGATGGAGCGCGACGGCTACGACAAGGGCTTCGCCGCCGCCCTCACCGCGGGGGCCGGCCTGCTCGGCCCGATCATCCCGCCGTCGATGGTGTTCATCATCTACGGCGTCATCGCCCAGGTCTCGATCGGCGCCATGTTCATGGGCGGCATCATCCCCGGCCTGGTGCTGTTCCTGCTGATCAGCGGCCTGATCGCCCTGGTGGCCAGGCGCGCCCACAAGAGCGGCGGCGCCGAGAAGTCACGCATCCCGTTGTGGGGCGCGACGCGCGGCGCCCTGCTCACCCTGAGCATTCCGCTGGTGATCGTCGGCGGCATCGCCTTCGGGGTGGTGACCCCGACCGAGTCCGCCGCCGTGGCGACGCTGATGGCGCTGGTCCTCGGTGGCCTGCTCTTCCGCGAGCTGCGCTGGGGCCAGTTTCCCGGCGTGCTGGCCAGGACGGCGCGCAACACCGCCATCGTGCTGTTCCTGATCGCCGCCGCAAAGGCCTTCGGCTGGGTGCTGGTCTACAACCAGATCCCGCAGCAGGTGGCCGGGCTGATGCAGGGCACTACCGAGAGCCCGGTGGTCTTCATGCTGCTAGTCTTCGTCATGCTGATCCTGGTGGGCATGGTGCTCGACGGCATCGCCGCGCTGATCATCCTGGTGCCCATCCTGCTGCCGGTGGCCCAGCAGAGCTACGGCATCGACCCGATCCACTTCGGCATCGTCACCTGCATGACCCTGAGCCTGGGGCTGCTGACCCCGCCGGTGGGGGCCGGTCTCTACGTCGCCTCCGCCATCAGCAACGTCAGCCTGCCGCGCATCACCAAGTGGATCTTCCCCTTCGTACTGGCGGCCTGTCTGGTGATCCTGGCCACCATCTTCAACCCCTGGGCACTCGGGATATTCCTCTGATGCCGAGCATGGCAATATGCAGGGTAATCTCCACGGTTCGGCAATATCCCGCAGCGGCAAGGGCCACCCAACAGGGGGCCTTGCCTGCCCCGACAACAGGCTGAGCGCATGGACACACTCTCGTCCCTCGAACAAAGTCAGGTCATGTCCCAAGGCCCATTCTCGGAAGCCCGCACCTTCCCCGGCAACCTGCTCAGGCGCTGCCACCAGATCAGCGTGGCGATATTCCTGCGCAAGTGCGAGGCTCTTAGCCTGACGCAGCTGCAATACATCACCCTCTGCGCCCTGGAGGAGCATGGTGCCATCGACCAGATCACCCTGGGTGGCCACACCGCGCTGGACCGCAATACCGTGGCGGTGGTAGTGCGCAAGCTGGAGGAGCGAGGCCTGGTGAACCGCAGCCGCAATCCCGAGGATCGCCGCTCGATGCTGGTGACCCTGACTGACGCAGGGAGACAGCTGCGCCACGCCGCCGAGCACGCGGTGGATGAGGTCCAGGCAGAGCTTCTCGCGCCCCTCGCCGAAGATGATAAGCAGACACTCTGCCGACTACTGCAGACCGTGGCCGACGAGAATAACCACCTGAGCCGAGTGCCAGTTCGCCAGTCGGGATGACTCTGCCACCGCCGTTGGGCCGCTACCGAGCAGCGCCAAGGAACTCAAAAGCGGCGGACCCAGGGGCCGCCGCTTTTGCATGGTGAGTCCGCCAGTCGATCACATCCGACAATCAGCATCTGGCGCTTCGAGCCCCTGGTGGGCGACTTCCACCACCTCGTGGCGGCCGTTACGGATCTCACGCAGGTAGATATTCTGTACCGGGTGGTGAGAGCTGGAAAAGCGGAACGGGCCCCGCGGGCTCCGCAGCTCCACTTCGGCCAATGCATCGATCAGGGCATCGCGATCCATGGTGTCGCCACTCACCACCTCGAGTGCCTGGGCCAGCATGGCACCGGTATCGAAGCCATGTACTGCATAGGCGTCGGGTGTTTCGCCGTAAGCCGCTTCATAGGCCGAAACGAAGGCCCGGTTCTCGTCGCTTTCCAGGGTCTCGGCATAGTGCAGGGTGGTCAGCACCCCCTCACCGGCGCTACCCAGCGCCGCGAGATTGCCTTCGGTCAGGAAGCCTGACCCCAACAGCGGGATACTCTCCTTGAGACCCGCGGCGGAATAGTCGCGCACGAAGCTCACCCCACCGCCCCCGGCGAAGAAGGTATAGACGGCATCCGGCTTGAGGCTGGCGATCTGGGTGAGGTAGCTCTGGAACTCGGTGCTTGGGAAAGGCACCAGGATCTGCTCGATGATCTCGCCACCCTGCTCGGTGAAGGCGTTCTCGAAGGCGGCCAGGTCCTCCTTGCCCCCGGCATAGTCCCAGGTAATGGTCACCACCCGACGATGGCCACGATCGAAAGCTACCTTGCCCATGGGATAAGCGTCCTGCCACATGTTGTGGGAGGTTCGGAAGACATTGGGCATACACAGCTGGTTGGTGGCCGCCTCGAGCCCGGCATTGGGGATCAGGGTGATGGCGCCAGTCTGCTTGGCGACCCGCAGCATTCCCATAGCCACGCCGGAGTGTACGGGTCCGATGACGATGTCGACGCCCTCACCCTTGACCAGTCGACTCATGTTCTGCGGCGCCTTTGACGGGTTGGCCTCGGAATCAAGCTCGACATACTCGACGTCACGCCCGCCCAGTTGGCCGCCCTCCTGCTCGATGGCGAGTTTTAGGCCATTGGTGATGGCCTCGCCCAGCGCGGCATAGGTACCGGTGTAGGGGAGCATCAGGCCCAGTTTCACCGGGTCTGCGTTCTGGGCAAAGCTAGCCTGCCCGGTCAGCAGCAGCCCCGCACCCAAAAGGGAAAACAGCGTCTTGTTGTTGAATGTCTGCACGGTGGTGTCCTTAGCATCTGGGAGAGCTATCAAGATGAAACGAATATCCGTGGCTCAGGCCGGCCTTGCCACTCGAGGCGCAGAGGTGTGGCAACCCCAGCCCAGGTGGCGACGAGCCGCCACGACGTCATCCTCGGGATCGTGGTTCCAGAGCCAATCGAAGCGGGTCTCGAGGTTCTCGATCAGCGTCGCCTCGTCGTCGCCGATACCTTCACCGGCATACTCGTAAACGTTCCCCGCCTCGTGGGAGGTGCGTTGTACCCGGCAGGTGCGCGCATGACGGACCGACTCGAAGGCCGCCAGCACCGACTCGACGCTGTCCCGCGTGCAGGCCTCGTCGCCCAGCAGGCTGGCCAGCACGTAAGCGTCTTCCAGCGCCTGCCCCGCCCCCGCGCCCTGATGGGGCACCAGCGCGTGGGCGGCATCGCCAACAATCAACACCCGGTCGCGATGGTAGCGAGGCAGCTCGGGCAGTTCGTGCAGCGCCCAGCGGGTCGGTTCGGGGATGCACTCGAGGATGGCCTGTGATCCCGCCCCCCAGCCCGCAAAGACCTCCAGCATCTCCTGCTGGGTCACCGCCTGGACCCACTCCTCGCCTTCGGGAAGCGTGGGGTTAGGCGAGGAACGATCGGTGATGAAGGCCACCACGTTGATCAGCTCCGACTGCTTGACCGGGAAGGTGAGGATATGGCGGTCGGGGCCCAGATACATCTGGGGGACCAACGCCAGCCGCCGGTCGGCACCCTTGCCCTCCAGGGCCTCTTCCAGCTGGGCGGTGGGGATCATGCCGCGATAGGCGTAGGTACCGCTCCAGAAGGGAGTGATCTCGCCATGGATCGCGGCGGGCAGCACATGCTCGCGGACCACCGACTTGATACCGTCGAAGCCGATCAGGATATCCGCGGTGAAGGCCGTGCCGTCGGCGAAGTGGGCGGTGGCGCCCTCCCCTTCCTGGGTGACCTCGACACAGCGTTTGCCGAAATGCGCGATCCCCTCCGGCAGGTTGGCGACGATGGCATCCAGGAAGTCCGCCCGATGCACCGAGGACTGCCCGCAGCCGGGCGCCAGGGTGGCGGTCAGGTAGCCGTCATCGCTGCCACGGCGCCACTCGAACCAGACATCCTCGAAGGGGGCCGGCGAGGAATCGGCGATGCGCCGGTAGGCCTCCTCCAGGCCGAGCCGCTGGATGGCGCACACGGCGTTGGGGCCGAAGGAGACGCCGGCGCCGATCTCGGAAAAGCGGGGCGCCGCCTCGAAGAGCTGCACGTCGAGGTCGGGGAAGCGGGACAGGGCCACGGCGAAGGCCACGCCGCCGATGCCGCCGCCGATGATGGCGATGGAGAAGCGAGAATCAGTGGGGGACGCGGTAGTGTGCTGAGGCATGCTGGGCTCTCCGTCGGGGATGCGGTTCTTGTCATGGCATCGGGTGATGGATGCAGGCTAGGGCCCCCTCGTTATTCACACAACGCAACCACTTTTATACATAGAATAAGCAAGCGTAATATCATAGACAATTCAGTCTATTGAGCGAGAAAAGACATGTTGCGGTTGGCGAATATCGACGTGAACCTGCTGGTGGTCTTCGACCTGCTCTATCGCGAGGGCAGTACCCAGCGGGCTGCCGAGCGCTTGGGGGTGACCCAGCCCGCCGTCAGCCACGCCCTCAAGCGCCTGCGCAAGCTGCTCGGTGATGAGCTATTCGAACGCACCTCCAGGGGGCTTTCGCCGACGCCGCGGGCGGACCAGCTTCACCCCGGCATCGCCGATGCGCTGGCCCGGCTGCATGAGACCCTCAACCTGGGCGATGACTTCGAGCCGGCCACCAGCGAGCGAACCTTCCAGCTGGCCATGACCGACATCGGCGAGATCGTCTTCCTGCCGCGGCTGCTGGAACACCTCGCCAGGGAGGCTCCCGGCATCCGGCTCAGCACGGTGCGTAGCCATCAGGAGAACCTGAAGCGCGAGATGGAGGAGGGTCGGATCGATCTGGCCATCGGCCTGATCCCCCAGCTGGGCGCCGGTTTCTACCAGCAGCGGCTCTTCGTGCAACGCTATGTGTGCCTGATGCGCAGGGATCACCCCCTGGCAGGGGGCAGTTTCGAGATGGACGATTTCAGCGCCGCCACCCACGCGGTGGTAGTGGCGAAGGGCACCGGGCACGGCATCGTCGAGGAGCAGCTGGCCCGGGCCGGCATCGAGCGTCCGGTCCGGCTGCAGCTGCCCCACTTTGCCGCGGTGCCCTACATCATCAGCGAGAGCGACCTGGTGGTCACGGTGACCGACAAGTTCGCCGAGGCGACCCGGGAGCGCTTCGGGCTGGCCGTGCAGGAGCACCCCCTGCCCTTTCCCGAGATTCCCATCAACCTGTTCTGGCACCGCCGCTACCACCGCGACGCCGGCAACCGTTGGCTGCGCGGCCTGCTCTTCGCGATGTTCTCCGAATAGCCAGTCCAAATGGAAAGGAGACGACACCTGCCCTGGCAGATGCCGCCTCGTGACGTTCGCAAGGGTGGAATCAGTCGCCGATCTTCAGCACCGGCTTGACGGTGGTGCCGTTCTTCGAGTCCTCGAAGGCCTGGTTGATCTGCTCGGGGTCATAGAACTTCACCAGGCGGTCGAAGGGAAAGCGACCCTCCTTGAAGTAGGCCACCAGTTGCGGGATGAAGACTCGCGGCACCGAGTCGCCCTCGATCACGCCGATCATCGACTTACCCTCGGCCATCAGGTCGTGGTGCACGTCCAGGGTCACCTCGGGGGTGACGCCGACGATCGCCGACACGCCCAGCGGCTTGAGCGCCTGCAGCGACTGGCGCACCACCGCCGGCACCCCGGTGGTTTCCACCGCGTAATGACTGCCGCCGCCGGTGATCTCGCGAACCCGCTCGACGGTGTCCTCTTTCTGGCCGTTGATCGTATGGGTCGCCCCCAGCTCGAGGGCCAGCTCGAGGCGGCTGTCGTGGACGTCCACCGCGATGATCTGGTGGCAGCCGGCGATGCGCGCCGCCATGATGGCGGAGAGCCCCACGGCGCCACAGCCGTAGACCACCAGGCTCGTGCCGAACTCGGGCCGGAGGCGGTTGAGCACGGTGCCGGCACCGGTCTGGATGCCGCAGCCCAGCGGGCCGAGCAGCGCCAGCTCCACCTCGGGGTCCACCTTCACCGCATTGCGGGCGCTGACCACGGCGTGACTGGCGAACGAGGACTGGCCGAAGAAGGTGGCCAGGTCCTCGCCGTCACGGGCCAGGCGGTGGCTGCCGTCATCCATGGCGCCGCCGAAGTTGAGCGCGTTGAAGGTATCGCAGACGGTGGGATGGCCGGTCAGGCAGTGACCGCAACCGCCGCAGTGGGCAAAGGAGAGCACCACGTGGTCGCCCACCTCGAGATCGCCCACTCCCTCGCCGAGGGCCTCCACCACGCCGGCACCCTCGTGGCCCAGCACGATGGGAAAGGGCGCGATGCCCAGGTCCCGGGCCACGGCATCGGTGTGGCACACCCCCGTGGCCACGATGCGCACGCGAATCTCGCCCAGCGCGGGCTCGGCCAGCTCCACCGCCTGCCACTCGAAGTCACGCCCCTGCGCCAGGGTCACGGCCGCTTGAATCTGCATGGGTACTCTCCTTTATCGAATGCCCTTCATCGATGGCCCCGCCCGGCCGGCGGCCGAACGGGGTCGGTAGCGCTCCGGTGATGCCCCCGGCCGCCACCTGGGTGGGCCGCCGGGGAAGGCTCACAGGAACTTGGTGAGCTGCAGGCGGATGGCGTCGCCCTCGCTCTCGAGGCCCTTCAGTCCTCCGCCTTCGGCAGCGTACTCGTGGTAGACGGCGCCCTTGAGTATCACCCCGGCCGTGGGCCAGAGATAGCCCGCCTCGGCGCCGATGGCATGGCGCTCGGCCTTGGCGCGACTCGCCGTACCGTCATCGGCCTCAAGCTGCCAGGCGTCGTAGCCCACCAGCCCCAGCTCCAGCCCGCTTGGCAGACGATGGCCGATGCCCCACTCCAGAAGCCAGCTGTCCCCCGGGGTCACGCCGGTCTCATCCTGCTCGGTCTTGATCTCGTAGCGCGACAACCCCGACACGTTCCAGGTCTTGTCGGCATCGAGGTGCCACATTCCCCCCAGGGTGAGCATGGTGGTGCCGTAGCCCTTGCCCACCGAGGCCGGGTTCGCCGGGTCGAAATCGGCGGTATCGAACCAGTGACCGGCGGCGAAAGTCGCATCCCACTGCTCGCCGTGCCAGCCCAGGATCACCGGGCCGACGAAGACGTCGCCGAGGCCGTCGTCGTCGAAACCCTGCCGACCGGCCGGCGTCTGCAGGTCGAGTTCGGTATCGAGCATCGGGATGATCGCCTCCACGCCGTAGTCGGCACCGAGAAAGGTCTTGCCGGTCATCCAGATGAAACGATGGGCCAGGGCGTTGACCGAGCCGCTGTTGCTGCCCGGTGCGGCATCACCGTTCGCATCACGGAAGTCGTCGATGTCGTAGTGCATCAGGTAGGCACGGTAGTAGAGGCCCTCGGGGGGCGCGGCGGCGGCGCCCAGCCCCTCGATGCCTGGTACATAGTGGCCATTGACGGCGAGTGCCGGGGTGGAGGCCAGGCCAGCGACCAGCAAGGCCGCCAGCCGGATGCCATGATTGCCGAATTCAGGAGTGAAGGTCATGCGTGCTGTCTCTGTTGTTGGAATGTGTTGGCATGGCCCACCGCCCGCGTGGTGCGGACGGCAGGCGTGACGTCGGATTCGACTCAGAAGGGATAACCACGGGGCGTGTGCTGCACGCTGACCCAGTGATCGGTGGTGAACTCCTCGATCGCCCAGTCGCCGTTGAAGCGACCCAGGCCGGAGTTCTTCTCGCCGCCGAAGGGCACATGGGCCTCGTCGTTGACCGGCATGTCGTTCACATGGGTCATGCCGGCCTTGATGCCCTGGGCGAAGCGCACGCCGCGCGCCAAGTCACCGCTGAACACGGCGCTGGAGAGGCCATACTCGGTGCCATTGGCAAGTTCCAGGGCATGGGCCTCGTCGCGGGCCTTCTGGATGCCCACCAGCGGGCCGAAGATCTCCTCGCGGCTGATCTCCATCTCCGCGCTGACGTTGCCGAACACATGGGGCGGTACCAACTGCCCCTGGATCTCACCCTCCAGCAGCACGCTCGCGCCTTCACTCTTGGCGGTGGCGATCTTCGCCTCCAGCCCCTCGCGCTGCTTGGCGTTGATCACCGGCCCGACCACGGTGGCCATGTCGTCGGGGTCGCCCACCTTGAGCCCCTTTACCTTCTGCACGAAACGCTCGGCAAACTCATCGTAGCGCGAGGCGTCGACGATGATGCGGTTCACTGCCATGCAGATCTGGCCCTGGTGAAGGAACTTGCCCATGGCCGCGGCGTTCACCGCCTGGTCGAGGTCGGCGTCGTCCAGCACCACGAAGGGGCTGTTGCCACCCAACTCCAGGGAGACCTTCTTGATATGCTCACCGCCGCTGCAGATGCCGCCGATGCGACGCCCCACCTGGGTGGAACCGGTGAACGAGATCATGCGGGGCACGCGGTGCTCGACGAAGGCATCGCCGATCTCGCTGCCGGCGCCTACCACCACGCTGAGCAGCCCCTCGGGCAGGCCGGCCTCCTCGAAGATCCTGGCCAGCAGCAGGCCGCCGGTGACCGGGGTGTCGCTGGCCGGCTTGACCACCACGGCGTTGCCCAGCGCCAGCGCCGGGGCGATGGAGCGCTGGGAGAGGTGCAGCGGGAAGTTCCAGGGGCTGATCACCCCCACCACGCCCAGTGGCTTGCGATAGACGCGGTTCTCCTTGCCCGGCACGTTGGAGGCGAGCGTCATGCCATGCACACGCCCCGGCATGCTGGCGGCCTCCAGCGTGATGCCACGGGCAGCACCCCACTCGACGTTGGCCTTGAGGCGGGTGCTGCCCGACTCGCGGATCAGCCAGTCGATGATCTCCTCCTTGCGGGCATCGAAGATCGCCACCACTCGCTGCAGCACGGCGCTGCGCTGGGCCGGCGGGGTCGCCGCCCACTCGGCCTGGGCCTGCTCGGCCGCCAGGAAGGCGGCATCCAGGTCGCTGCGATCCGCCAGGCGGATATCGAGCAGGGCGCTACCGTCATAGGGGTTGGTCACCGCAGTGGTGCGTTCGCTTGAGCCCTCGCGCCACTCGCCGGCAATCGGCTGGAGGTGGAAATCGCGATATGCAGTACTCATGGGTCACTCTCCTCTGAAAACTCGCGCGCCAGGGTTACTGACGAATACCCGACTTGCCGGGTGACAGGATGCCATTGGGGTCGAGCGCGTTCTTCAGCGTCTTGTGCACCTCGCGCAGCGGTTCGCCAAAGGTGCCGGCGACCTGCTCCATGAACTCGGTGTTGGTGCGGTAGAGGCCGTAGCCGCGCTTGGCAAACTCGTCGATCAGCTCGGCGAAGCAGTCGTGGGCACGCTGGGTCTCCTCCGGATCCTGGCGGTTGTAGAGCAGGTCGATGACGTGGTGCATGTCGCGCCAGCCGACGATGTACTCCGCCACATAGTCGAAGCCGTACTTGCCGAGGATCTGCTGGGCCAGCTCGGTCTGGTCCTTGGTCTCGCTACCCTTGGCCTGGGAGACCGGGGCGAACCACATGGAGCCACCGCCCCCACGCCAGTTGTAGAGGCCGAACTCCTGAAGATTCATGTCGCCCTTCATCAGTGCCGAGCGATACTCGAAGCCGCCGCCGCGCTTCTCGGCCTCCTCGCCGTGCATGATCTTCGCCTTGCCGCTGGCGCCGAAGGCCTGCTCGACGATCTTCCAGTTGACCTCGATCTGTTCCGGGGTGCCGTAGAGGGCCGCATAGACGTTCCACTCGCCGATACCCTCGTCGGCCTTGATGCGCTCGATGGCCTCGCGCGGGATGGAGTCACTGCCCTCGTAGTAGTCCTTGCGCACCACATGGGTACCGGCATCCCACAGGGTGTGCACGATCACCACGGCATTGGGGATGATCTGGGCGATGCGCAGCGGCCGCAGCACATCGACGATCTCCTCGATGTCCTCGGGGTCCTGGTACTGGATGATGAAGGGACGATAGGCCGGCGGCTCCGGCATCAACCAAAGCCCCATCTTGGTGACGATGCCGTAGTTGGACTGGGTGAAGAGGCCGTCGATATAGGGACCGTAACCCCACTTGAAGACCTGCCAGGAGCTGGAGTTCTCTATGCCCCCCATGCCGGTGCGAATCACCTCGCCGTTGGCCAGCACCACCTCCATGCCGCACTGGAACATGAAGTGCTCGCCATAGGGGGTGTAGCCCACGCCGCGGTCCAGGGTATTGCCCACCGGGCCGGCAATCGCCGAGGGCGCCGGCGGGTCGAGCCACAGCTTGAGGTCGTGCTCCTTGATGTAGTCGTAGAGCTGCTGGTAGGTCACCCCGGGCTCCAGCAGCGCCGTGCAGACGTCCGGGTCCACATCGAGAATCCGATTCATGCGGTGCAGGTCGAGCATCACCTGGCCGGTCTCCCCCGGGGCGGCGGAGCCGTAGCCCAGGTTCTTGCCGGTGGAGATGGTCCAGATCGGCACCTTGTACTGGTTGCAGGTGCGCACGATCTCCTGCACCTGCTCGGTGGTCGTCGGCAGCAGGGCCGCGGAAGGGATGTAGTCCGCGTCGTCACCGGCCATCATGATCTTGCTATAGGCCGCCAGTTGGTCGCTCTCGGTGAGGACGCTATCGGCCCCGAGGATCTCGCGAAAACGCACGAGGGCCGCGTCGAAGTCTGCCTCGGACACGCCCTTGGGAAGAATGCGCTGTGTGGTACTCATGGAGTCGGTCTCTCGATTGTTGTGTTCAGGGGCTTACAGCCGAACCAGGAAGCTCAGTTCGGTGGCGCGGGTGGCCTCGCCGGCGGGACGCCTGGCCTGCCGGGAGTGGCGGCCATGGCCGTCCGCCAGCGCCAGTCGGGCATATTCGCGCCCCAGCGCGGCCTGCCAGCTGCCGGTCTCCACCGCCAGCGGCGCCGCGAGCGGGCCACGATGGCTCAGCAGCCGGTGGCGTCCCGCCTCATGGCGACCCAGCGCCAGCACGCGGCCGCGCCCAGCCAGCAGGCTGGTGAGCAGCACCAGGCCCGCCTCGTCGGTAAAACCAGTCGCCAGGGTGCCGGCAGGCAGGGCATTGAGCGCCAGGGGATCGAGGCGACCCTCATAGCGCGGCGCCCAGCCCTGCTGACGCAGCCCCAGCCCCAGTTCGGTGGTCGATCGGTCGGCGCCATAGAGGCGGATCTCGCCCCGTGCCGGGGCATCGCTCATTCCCGCCTGGCTTGCCCAGGCGGCGCCTATGGCGAAAGGTGACGCGGCCCCCACTAGCAGGCCGTTCCTGAGCAGCTGTCGACGTGTCAGGTTCATGGCGTCACTCCTCACTGTTCGAGGCGTCAGCGACTGGCGCGTCGTCCAGCTCACCGCTGACCAGGGCCTGGATCAGGGCCTCCAGCTCGGGATCACTGATCTTGGCCGCGCGGAAGGCCGGCATGGCGGCTCGGCCATGGCGCACCGTGTTGCGAATGTAGTTGCCGCGGGCCTCCCAGGCCGCCTCGGGGAAGGCGATGGTGATCTCGGGCCCGACCGCCTTGTCCGGGGCGTGGCAATGAGCACAGACCTGCCGATAGGCCTCGCTGGGCTCGCGGGCTTCCGAGGCATGGGCCACCGGAGGCAACAGGAGGGCACCGGCCAGGGCAAGAGCCCCGAGGGTACGTGAGGGGAGGTGCCGGGAAGGCACCGTTGTTGTGTTTTGCATGGTCAATGTCACCCGTCTCGTCGTCATGGGCTGGTCGGCGCAGGGCCGGCGACACTCTCTTAGACTTTAGTATAATCAAGAGGTTAACACCGGACTCCTGGCCTACTTACCCATCAAGAAACGTGCCGGAATTTGAAAAAGCTAGATATTCAAGGCACTAGGCAGATTCCTGAAGCCCAGCGTTCGTGATACGAACTCGCGTTCGCTAAAATCGATTAATCCTTTCATCACTCCTGCGCAAATCATCATTCGCGGCGTCGCCTCCAGATGCAGCATGGGTGATATCCTGATGCCGCGCCTTGTTGACGAGCCTTCCATGCCTTCCAGCACTCCCCAATATCCCAGCGCCCGCGACCTGATGGATGCCCTGCGCTTCCTCCCGGAGGAGGGCCAGGTGTGGCTGGGTGAGCAGCGCATGCTGCTGATGTCGATTCAGGCATCGGCCTTCTTCCGCAACGAGCTGGTCACCACCCTGGGGATGGAGCGGGCCCGCGGCGTCTTCATTCGCCTGGGCTACTACTCGGGCCTGCAGGATGCCGAGCTTGGCGAGTCCCTGCGCGGCGAACGGCTGGGGCTGCGCGACAGCTTCCTGGCCGGCCCCCAGCTGCACGCCCTGCTGGGGCACGTCAAGGCGATCCCCGGAGCGCTCGAGATCGACCTGGAGCATGACCACTTCTACAGCGAGTTCGTCTGGCAGGGCTCCTTCGAGGTCGAGGTCTGGCGCACCCGCGGCGTGCAGAGCGCGCCGGTGTGCTGGACCCTGCTGGGCTATGCCTCCGGTTACGCCACCCAGCTGCTGGGGCGCGAGGTGCAGTATCGGGAGGTGGAGTGCCTGGGCTGTGGCGACGCCCACTGCCGGATCATCGGCAGGCTGGCCGAGGAGTGGCCCGACCATGCGGCCTTCTCCGCCATCCTGCGCGAGGCCCCGCTGATCGATGAGCTCTACGAGCTGCAGGCCAGGGTGGCGACCCTGGAGGGTGACCTGGCACGCCGCGCCCAGGACGATGACTGGGGTCCCATCGGCAGCGCCCCCGCCTTCCGCGAGATGCTGGCCATGCTGGACAGCGCCGCCGCCTCCGAGGTGCCGGTGCTGCTGCTCGGCGAGACCGGCACCGGCAAGGAGGTCCTCGCCCGCCGCCTGCATGAGCGCAGCGAGCGCGCCGCGGGGCCCTTCGTGGCGGTCAACTGCGCCGCCATCCCGCCGGAGCTGATCGAATCGGAGCTGTTCGGTGTCGAGAAGGGCGCCTATACCGGCGCGATGCAGTCACGCCTCGGGCGCTTCGAGCGCGCCCACGGCGGCACCCTGTTTCTCGACGAGCTCGCCGAGCTCTCGCCGCGTGCTCAGGCCGCCCTGCTGCGTGCCCTGCAGGAGCACCAGATCGAGCGGGTCGGCGGCCAGGGAGTGAAGGACGTGGATGTGCGAGTGGTAGCGGCGACCCACGCCGACCTGCTCCAGCGCGTCGAGGAGGGCCTCTTTCGCCGCGACCTCTTCTTCCGCCTCAACGCCTTCACACTCACGGTGCCGCCCCTGCGTGAGCGTCACGAGGATATTTCCGACCTGGCCGAACACTTCCTCGCCCGCTGCGAGCACCACTACCAGCGTCGCACCCTGGGCTTCTCCGACCAGGCTCGCGCGGCCATCATCCAGTACGCCTGGCCCGGCAACGTGCGCGAGTTGAAGAACTGTATCGAGCGCGGCGTCATCCTCACAGACGACCAGAAGCACATCACTGAGCGGGCACTGTTCGGCGACTACCGGGTTCCCACGCTGCAGCGGGAGAAGGGTCAGGGGCTGGATGAACGTGGCCGGCTCTCGGCGTTGGCAGGCGCCTCGTCCATGGAGCTCACGCCCCGCCGACATATCCAGGCACTGTTCGATGCCGGATTGACGCTGGAGGATATCGAGAGGGAGATGCTGGTGGCGGCCCAGGCCGAGAGCGGGGGTAACATTGCTGCTGCCGCCCGCCGGCTGGGCATGACGCGCCCCGCCTACGCCTATCGGCTGAAGAAGTTCGAGCTGCGCTGATGGCGGGCGCCGGGTCGGCGCCCGCCGGAATGAGGTTCGGGATCAGGCGGGCTGGCCGAGGCCCAGGATCTCGCGGGCCTGCTGCCAGGTCGCCACCGGACGCTCATACTTCTCGCACAGCGCCACGGCGCGCTCCACCAGGGCCGCGTTGGAGGGCGCCAGGGTGTCGCGATCCAGGCGCACGTTGTCCTCGAGGCCGGTGCGGGTATGGCCGCCGGCGGCGATGGACCACTCGTTGAGCTTGAGCTGGTTGGAGCCGACACCGGCGCCGCACCACTGGGCATCCGGCGCCAGGCGCTTGAGGGTCTCGATGTAGAAATCGAAGGTCGGCTTGTCGGCCGGCATGGCGTTCTTCACGCCCATCACGAACTGCACGTAGAGCGGGGCCTTGAGCTTGCCCTGCTGCGACAGGTTGACCGCCTGATGGATGTGCGACAGGTCGAAGGCCTCGATCTCGGGCTTGATGTCGTACTTGAGCATCTCCCCGGCCAGCCAGTCGACCAGTTGGGGCGAGTTCTCGTAGACGCGGTTAGGGAAGTTGTTGGAGCCCACCGAAAGGCTGGCCATATCGGGCTTGAGCGGCAGCATGCCGCCGCGCTCCTCGCCGGCCCCGGAGCGGCCGCCGGTGGAGAGCTGCACGATCATCCCGGGGCAGTGCTTGTTCAGCCCTTCCAGCAGGCGGCCGAACTTTTCCGGGTCGGAGCTTGGCGTCTGGTCGTCATTACGCACGTGGCAGTGGGCAATGGTGGCACCCGCCTCGAAGGCCGCCTGGGTGCTCTCGATCTGCTCCTCGACGGTGATCGGCACGGCCGGGTTGTTTTCCTTGCGCGGCAGGCTGCCGGTGATGGCGACACAGATGATGCAGGGGTTGGACATGGTGACCTCTCGTGATACCGCAACGGTACAGTGGCTCATTATCATCAGGGGGCGTCTCCCCCGTGGCGTGTGCTCGGCGTCATCAACGCCGAACGCCGCCCCGGGGGGACGGCGCGAATGACCGGAGCCCTGGAGGCCAGGGCGCCCGATCAGAAATCGAAGAAGACCGTCTCACCCTCGCCCTGCAGGCGAATATCGAGGCGATAGCGCACCTTGCCATCGACCTCCTCGCGCCTGGCGATCAGCGTCTGGCGGCGCGTCGGTGACTCGATGCGGGAGAGCACCGGACAGGCGGCATTGGCCTTGGCCTCATCCTCGAAGTAGAGGCGAGTCTGCAGGTGGATATTGATGCCGCGGGCGAAGATCGACAGATTGATATGCGGCGCCTGGACCTGACCGCTGGCGTGGGCCACCGAACCCGGCTTGACGGTCTTGAGGGTCCACTCGCTGCCGTGGTCGAAGGTAGTGGCGGTGCGCCCGAAGCTGTTGAAGGGCTTCTCGAGGTCGAACTCTTGCTGATACTCGCCGTTGGCATCGGCCTGCCAGGCCTCGATAAAGGCATCGCGGACCAGGTCGCCGTTGCCGTCGATCACGGTGCCGACCACCTCGATATGCTCGCCCTCGGCCCCGGGACGAGCCATCTCGTTCCAGATCTCCTCGTCCCGGGTCGGGTTGCCGGCGGCGGCCAGCGCCAGGCCAATATGCACATAAGGCCCGGCGGTCTGGGAAGCGGTCTCACGCAGCAGCAGTTCGCTGGTGGGTCGGGAATTCGGCTGGTTCATCTCGTCATCTCTCTCGCTGGTTCTCGAACCCATCACTGGTTTTCAAAAAAGGTCTGCAGTTCGCCACGCACCACCAGGTCGAAGCGATAGGCCAGGCAGTCCATGGGCTTGCTGCGGGCCATGTCCAGGCGACCGATCATGGTCTCCACGGCCTCGGGATCCTTGAGGGTGTGGACGATGGGACACAGCGGAATCAGCGGGTCCCCCTCGAAGTACATCTGGGTGATCAAGCGAGTAGAGATCGACGGCCCCATCACCGACACGTGGATATGGGAGGGCCGCCAGCTATTGGGATCGTTGGGCCAGGGGTAGGGGCCCGGCTTGATGGTACGGAAGCGGTACCATCCCTGATCGTCGGTCAGGCAGCGACCAACGCCACCGAAGTTGGGGTCCAGGGGGGCCAGGTAGTTGTCGTTCCTGTGGCGATAGCGGCCGCCGGCGTTGGCCTGCCACATCTCCACCAGGGTGTGGGGCACCGGCTTGCCAAACTGGTCGACCACGCGGCCGAACATGATGATGCGCTCCCCCTGGGGCAAGCCCTGGCCCTGCTCCTGGCGAAAGTTGAGCAGCAGGTCGTTATCGTGGGGGCCCATCCGCAGATGCCGGAAGTCGGGACCGGAAAGCTCCGAGGCCGTGGGCTTCTGCATGCTGACCAGCGCCTGCTGCGGTGAGCGGGCGACGGAGGTCTTGTAGCCAGGAGCATAGGCCGGCGGATGCCAGTTGCGGTCGCGCGCGACGAATCGCTTGTTGTATTGCATTTCGATCCTCTCTACCTAGGAGATTTCATTGACCCGGATCAGTCTGGCGCTATTCATCTGGCCTGCCAATTGACGCCTCGGCCCCCACTTATAACCCAGAGGTTATGTGGCGCTCGCCACCATCCCCCGCAGCGTCTCACAGAAGGTCTCGAGGGCCACGGAAGGCGCCAGGCTGGTGTTGGTGCAGAGCCCCACCGAGCCGCCCTGCTGCTCCAGTGAGAGCGCCAGTTCGGCTAGCCTGTCCAGGCGCACCGCCTCCCGCGCGGCCTCCTCGGGCGCCACCCAGACGGCATCACTCACCTGAACGTAGCGCCGGCTGAGCGGTAGCGATAGTGTCTCGAGCTGGCGAGCGGGCAGCTCAAGGCCATGGCGCACGAAGAAGCTGTCCACCTGCTGGCGCAGCGTGGTCTGAGGGGGCGGCAGCACCCAAGGGAAACGCATCAGCTGATGTGGCTCCAGTTGCGCCTCCCCGGCCAACGGGTGGCCGCTGCGAACGACCAGAATCAGCCGCTCATAGAAGAGGTGCTCGAAGGAGAGGTCGAGGATCTCACGCGCCTCGGTCATGCGCCCCACCACCAGATCCAGCTCGCCACGCCGCAACCGTGAGAGCAGGAAGGCACTGGGGCCGGTGACCACGTTGACGCCACACTCCCCCTCCATGCCCTCCTGCCAGCGCAATATCGCCTCCGGCAGCAGCCGGCTCTCCACCGTGGAGAGGGCCCCGACGCGCAGCCAGCAGCCATTGGTTCGCCCCTCGCCGACGGCGCCGATGCCCTCCTCCAAGGCACGCAGTGCCGGACCGGCATGACGCAGCAGGGTCAGGCCGGCCTGGGTCAGGGAGACCCCCCGGGGCGTGCGTTCGAATAGGCTGGTGCCGATGGTCTCCTCGAGCTCCCGGATGGTCTTGGAGATGCCCGGCTGAGTGATCGACATCCGCTCGGCAGCCCGGACGAAGCTGCGCTGGCGGGCCACCTCCAGAAAGGCCTGGAGGTGGCGAAGCTTGATTCGCGCGTTGATCATTCAGGCCTCCTCCCGAGGGGCGTCGAGCATGCCGGCAACTGAGCGACGCTACTCGCCCCAGCCCAGCTCCTTGGCCAGCGCGAAGGCATGGTTGGCCGCCGGCACGCCGCCGTAGATGGCCACATGCATCAGCACCTGGCGAAGCTCCGCTTCGGTCAGGCCGATACGCTTGGCCGTCTTGAGGTGCAGGGTCAGCTCCTCACGACCCAGGGCGGCCAGGATGCCGGTGGTGATCATGCTCCGCTCACGGCGGGTCAGGTCCGCGTTGCTCCACAGCTCGCCCCAGGCCAGGCGGGTGATCATCTGCTGGAAGGGGGCATCCAGGGAGGTGGCGCCCTCGGTGGAGCGCGCCACATGGGCCTCGCCCAGCACCTGCTTGCGGGTCGCAAGGCCGGTGGCGTAGTCCACGCCGTTGGCCCCCACATCGCCCAGATCCACCGCCATCACCGCCAGCAGCTTCGCGGCGAACAGCCCCGGCACCTCCACGGAGGGGACGTGGCCGACGCCCTCGAGGATCTCCAGGGGGGCACCGTCGAGCTCACCGGCCAGGGCCTCGAGGGTCGACGGCGGCGTCGCCAGGTCCTCGCTGCCACCCAACAACTGCACCTTGACAGCCTTGCCGGCGAGCTTGCCATCGAAGGTGTCGCGTCCCAGCATCTCGCACAGCAGCGCATAGGAGTCGTCGTCGCCGCGGCCCATCTGGGTGCACCAACCCGCCTTGAGGGCCGGCTCGGCCTCGAAGCAGGCGGGGGCGAACCAGCGCGGCACGATCTCCTCGGACATCGCCGCCAGGCCCTCCTGGCGCACGCGCCCGGCGCGGGTGTTCCACAGCTCGGGATTGCCGATCACCGCTCCGGTATTGGTCAGGGTGGCGGTGTACAGGCGCTCGGCGTGCTCGCTGATCAGCGCCTGGCCGACCACGCCGCCGATGGAGGTACCGGCGAAGTGGAAGCGCTCGGCACCGGCGTGGTCGACCAGCGCCAGGGCCTCGGCGGCCAGGGCGGCCGGGGTGATGAGGCCATCGCCCCAGGCCTGGCTGGCGCCGTGGCCGGGCAGGTCCCAGGTCAGCACGCGGTAGCGCGGCAGCAGCGCCGGCAGCACGTCGTCCCACACCGCCTGGCTCATGCCCAGCGGATGCGCCAGCACCACCAGAGGGTTAGCCGCCGCGCCCAGCAGGCGATAGGCGACACTGCGCCCGTTGATAGTCAGAAATGCCATCTAAAGCCTCCATAGGAGAAAGGACTGCAGGAGGGCGACGCTGCCGCGCGACTGGAGGTCGAGGGCTTCGGCGAGAGCTCTGGGCGCCTGACGCTGCCAGTCTCGACCTAGCCCCCCTCCTGCAAGAATCGGGTTACCTATAAATGGCGGACCAGGCCAGATCGCGCTTCCTGCTGGCAACTGCTCCCTAAAAGTTCGAATGACGAACTTTGTTTTGTGATGCGAACAAACTACTCCCACCCTCGCCCAGCGTCAAATCACCGACGCGCGAAAACACCGAGAGGAAGGCGCAGCCTTCCTCTCGGGTCGAGCGAGATGCCTTCCGAAACAAGTCGTTAATGGGAGAGAAGCCACTGTATGGCGCGCGCCACCTGGGCACGACTACTACCAATGTATAATGCCGGTTCCGTGGCCTCCGCCAGGCTCTCGGCATTCAACCTACCCTGCACCTCGGGGTGGGCCTCGAGGGCCGCGGCGTAGGAGCCCCCCCGTTGGCGCACCGTCTCGGCGGCCTCGGCGCTGATCCGCTTCGCGGCATCGGTGCCGAGGATCGGCGCCAGCAGCTTGGCCACCGGCTCGGCCATGATGCCGCCGCCGGTGGCGGCCAGGTTGCGCCGCATCGCCTCGGGGTGCACCTCCAGCCCCTCGAGCAGCACTGCGGTCTGCGCAAGCGCCCCCTCCAGCAGCAGGGCGCTGTCGATCAAGGGCGCCCACTCCGCGTGCCATTCGCCCAGTCCGCGCTCCAGCGGTTGGGCGGCGGCGTTGAGCAGTACCGTAGTATGGCCGTGTACCTGGCGGGCGGCGCCGCGGATCAGCGCGCAGCGCACCGGATTGCGCTTGTGGGGCATCGAGGAGGATTCACCCATGCCGGGGGCCGAGGGCTCGGCCACCTCGCCGAGCTCCGTCTGGGTCAGCAGGGATACGTCAAGCGCCAGCTTCTCGGCGCCGCCGGCGACGGCATCCAGGGCCGTGGCCAGGGCATGGATCGGCTGGCGGTCGGTATGCCAGGGCAGCACCGGAGTGCTCAGCTCCAGGCGTTGGGCCAGGCCATCCATGAAGTCGAGCCCCGCTTCATCCCAGCCCGAGTGCACCCCCACGGCGCCACCGAACTGAACCGGCAATTCGACTCCGGCCAGGCGGCGGCGCGCCTGCTCCAGGCCGATAGCCCAGTGGGCGACCTTGACCCCGAAGGTGATGGGCAGCGCCTGTTGCATCAGGGTGCGTCCCACCATCACCGTGCCGGCATGGGCCTCCATCAGCGTGATGGCGGCAGCGCGGCAGCGCACCAGCAGGAGATCCAGTGCCGCCAGGCGGGGCTTCAGCAGCAGCATCAATGCCGAGTCCACCACGTCCTGGCTGGTGGCGCCCTGGTGGAAGTAACGCTTGAGCTCATCGGGCAACGCCGCCCGCGCCTGCTTGACGAAGGGTATGGCGGCGTTGCCGCCGCTGGCGATGCCCGCGGCGATGGCCTCCACGTCGAAGGCATGCGCGGCAAGGATATCGCGCATCTGACGACTGCCGCCGGCGGGCACGACCCCGCACGCCTCCTGGACCTCCGCCAGGCCCAGCTCGAAGGTCAACATGGCCTGGACCATGCGCTCTGACGTGGTCTCGGCGAGTGCCGTCTGGCTCATGAAGGGATGCTGTAGCAAGGAAGCAGGCATGGTGGTCTCCCGGTTTCAGTGGTCTGCAAGCTGGGCCAACCGACGAAAGCCCAATGCCGTACAAGTGTTCGCAATTCGAACGCTATGCTAGATTGGAGACTCACCCATGAGCAACTCAGCAAGTCCCATGATGAAACGCCAATGACACCAGAGGAAGAGGTTCTCAGCCCCGACGACCGTGATTTCGTCACCGCCCTGGCCAGCGGACTGGAGGTGATCCTGGCCTTCGACGCGGCGCATCCGCGGATGACGCTCAGCGAGGTCGCAGCCCGTACCGGCATGAACCGGGCCCGCGCCCGGCGCTTCCTGCTGACCCTTCATGCCCTGGGCTATGTGCGCAAGCAGCAGCGCGTCTTCGAGCTGGCCCCCAAGGTGCTGCAGCTCGGTTATGCCTTCCTGTCCAGCAACAACTACCGCAGCGTGATCCAGCAGATCCTGGAAGATATCACCCGGCAGTGCGGCGAGTCCTCATCGCTGGGCGTCCTCGACGGCGAGGACGTGACCTACGTGGCCCGCTCTTCCTCACGCCACCGGCTGATGGCCATCACCCTGTCGGTGGGTACCCGGCTACCGGCGGCCCATACCTCCATGGGCCGCGTCCTGCTCGCCCAGTTGCCGGATGCGGAGCTGGACGCCTGGCTGGAGCGGACGGTGCTGCAGCAACATACCGACAAGACCATCGTCGACAAGGGCGAGCTAAGGAAATGCATCCTCAAGGTGCGCCAGCAAGGCTATGCCATCGCCGACCAGGAACTCGACTCCGGACTGCGCTCCATCGCGGTTCCCGCCTTCGATGCCAACGGCCACCTGCTGGGTGCCATCAACATCAGCACCAACGCCGCGCGAATCGGCCACGAGACCCTGATCGGGGAGTACTTGCCGTTGCTGCTGCAGAAGGCCCGCGAGATCCGCACTACCATCAGCTAATCACGCCAAGGAAAGCCTCGTGCTGGAGATACTATCGATCACGCTACCGATCTTCCTGCTGATCGGTGCCGGCTTCCTGGCGGCGCTTTCCGGACTGGTGAGTCGCGACAATATGCAGGGCATCGCGACCTTCGTGATGTACTTCGCTCTGCCCTCACTGCTGATCCGCGCCTTGACCGCCACCCCGCTCGAAGAAGCCCTGAATGTCGGCTACCTGCTGGCCTACGGCCTGGGCTCGGCGGTGGTCTTCGCCGTGGGACTTACCCTCTCGCACCGGCGTGGCCACTCCCTGGACGCCGCTGCCATCCATGCCCTGGGCATGTCGGCGGCCAACAGCGGCTTTATCGGCTATCCGGTGGCGGTGATGGTCATCGGGGCACCGGCGGCGATCTTCATGGCTCTGAACATGGTCGTGGAGACCATGCTGATCATCCCCGTGGCGCTAACCCTGGCCGAGGCCAGTCGCCACAATGGCGGTGGGCTTTCCCGGATCGTTCGCAAGACTTTCGCCAGGCTCTCCCGCAACCCGGTGCTGGTCGGCCTGCTGTGCGGCGTGATACTGGCCCTGACCGGCTGGCAACTCCCCGGCCCCCTGAGCCGGTCCATCGACATGCTTGCCGAGGCCGCCGGGCCGGCCGCACTGTTCACCATCGGGGGAATGCTGCATGGACTCAAGATACGCGGCATGGCGGCCGACATGGGACAGGTCGTGATCGGCAAGCTGTTACTCCACCCCCTGGCGGTGCTGATCTTCTTCCTGCTGCTGCCCTCCCCGGACCCCCTGATGATCGCCGCCGGCCTGCTGTTCGCCTGTGCGCCGATGATCAGCGTCTACCCGCTGTTCGGCAAGCAGTTCGACCAGGGCGACACCAGCGCCGCGGCACTGATGATCGGTACACTGGCCTCCTTCCTCACCATCAGCCTGATGATCTGGCTGCTGACCCTGTTCGGCCTGCTGCCGCTCTAGGCGGCCTGCATTACCGCCTCCAGGGCGGCGCGGTAGCCCTGGCTGCCCAGGCCGGCGATCACCCCGTCGGCGCGTAGCGAGACATAGGAGTGGTGACGGAAGCCCTCACGCTTGTGCACGTTGGAGAGATGCACCTCGATGACCCGGCCATCGAAGGCGTTGAGGGCATCGAGGATCGCCACCGAGGTGTGGGTGTAGGCCGCCGGATTGATGATGATCGCCGCGGTGCCATCCAGTCGCGCTGCATGGATCAGGTCGATCAACTCCCCCTCGTGGTTGCTCTGTCGGCAGCGAACCTCCCAGCCCCCCAGCGCCGCCTGCTCGAACAGCGCGTTATCGATGTCCTCCAGGCTCTCGTAGCCGTAGATCTCCGGCTGGCGGGTGCCCAGCAGGTTGAGGTTGGGGCCGTGCAGTACCAGTACCTTGTTCATTGGGACTCCTTGGGCAATCGATCCTGTCCGTTACTGTCTGTTGCCGGCTCCAGCAGCCGCTGCCACGCCTCGCTGACCACCCGGCGATGCTCCTGGAAGGCCTCGTCGCGGCCGCGGGCCGGCTCGCGGGTCAGCGAGGCGCGGTGGGCGGCGCTGCGCAGCGCCAGATAGGCCTCGCGCAGGCGCTGGCACTCCCGGGCCGGCAGCCGTTCGGTGGCCTCCAGGGTCTCGAGGATCCGCATATTGTCGCTGTAGGCCAGCAGCTCCGGGGTCTCATGACCCATGGCCAGCACGGCAAACTGGCACAAGAACTCGAGGTCGACCATGCCGCCGGGGTCGTGCTTGAGGTCGAACTCCCCCTCCCCGCTCTTGCCCGCCAGGTGGTCGCGCATCTTGTGGCGCATCTTCACCACCTCCCCGCGCAGTGCCTCGACATCGCGCGCACGGCCGAGGACCTCGCGACGCACGCCATCGAAGCCCTCGGTCAGCCGCGGATGCCCCGCCACCACTCGGGCACGCACCAGCGCCTGGTGCTCCCAGGTCCAGGCCTCGCGGCGCTGGTAGTCGGCGTAGGCGTTGAGCGAGGTGACCAGCAGCCCGGAATTGCCCGAGGGGCGCAGCCGCATGTCAACTTCGTAGAGGGTCCCGGCCGGCGTTACCGCGGTGAGCAGGTGAATGATGCGCTGACCCAGGCGGGTATAGAAGACAGCGTTATCCAGCACTCGCTTGCCGTCGGTCTCGCCTTGAGTGGCGCCGTCATGAATGAACACCAGGTCGAGATCGGAGCCGTAGCCAAGTTCGATGCCGCCCAGCTTACCGTAGCCCACGATGAGGAAGGCGGGCTCGGCGTCGGCGCGCCCCCCGCCGGCCAGTTCGGGGAAGCCGTGCTTGCGGGTCAGGTGCTTCCAGGCCATGGTCAGTACCGCCTCGAGGATCACCTCGGCGATATAGGTAAGGTAGTCGCTCACCTTCATCAGGTGGCGAGTGCCGGCGACATCCGAAGCCGCCACGTGCAGCGTCTGGGCGTGCTTGAAGATCCGCAGGGCCTCGAGCTGGGCCTCCTCGTCCTCCTCGGGAATCCGCGCCAGGACCTGGCGGAGCTCATCGGCGAGCCGCGACTTGTCGGCAGGCGAGTAGAGGGTCTCGGGGGTCAGCAACTCATCGAGCAGGATCGGGTTGCGCGCCATGTGTTCGGCGATCCAGGGGCTCGCCGCACACAGCGTCATCAGGTGCCCCAGGGCATCGGGATTCTCGCGCAGCAGCGCCAGATAGGCGGTGCGCCGCAGCACCGACTCGATCAGCGGCAGTACGCGCTCCAGGGCAGTATCGGGGGTATCGCTCGCCGCGACGGCATCGAGCAGCAGCGGCAACAGGGCCTCCAGGCGCTCGAAGCCGATCCGTTGCATGCCCTGCACCTGGCGGGAGTGATGGAACGCCGCGAGCCGACGGGCCGCGGCGGCGGGGTCGACGAAGCCGGCGTCGCCCAACAGTGTCACGCCCTCCTCTTCGTCGAGCTCGCCTCGCCACAGCGCCCGCCACTGCTCCAGGGGAATGCCGCCGGCGGTCGCCTCGGCGACCTCCTCCGACTCCTCCTCGGGATCGGCGATCACCGCATCGAAATGGCGGCGCACCCGGGTGCGAACCTCGTCGAGCCGTGCCATCAGTGCCGGCCAGCCCTCCATGCCCAGCGCCAGGGACACCCGCTCACGGTCGAGGTCGTCAGCGGGCAGGCTCTGGGTCTGGCGATCCTCCAGGGCCTGCAGGGCGTGCTCCAGGTCGCGCAGGAAGACGTAGTCGGGCAACAACTCCTCGACCACCTCGGCGGGCAGCAGCCCCAGCTCGGGCAGGCGTTCCAGGGCGCTCTTCAGCGAGGTCACCTGCAACTCGGTGTCGCGACCACCGCGGATCAACTGAAAGGCCTGGACCACGAACTCCACCTCACGGATACCGCCGGGGCCGAGCTTGATATTGCCCTCCATGCCCTTGCGGCGCACCTCGCGATTGATCATGCCCTTGAGTTCGCGCAGCGACTCGATGGCACCGAAGTCGAGGTACTTGCGATAGACGAAGGGGCGCAGCCCGGCCAACAACTCGGCACCGGCATCCAGGTCGCCGGCCACCGGGCGCGCCTTGAGCATGGCATAGCGCTCCCACTCGCGCCCCTGGTCCTGATAGTAGCCCGAGAGCGAGTTGAAGCTCCCGACCAGGGGCCCCCCGTCGCCAAGCGGGCGCAGGCGCATGTCGACGCGAAAGGCGAAGCCGTCGGCGGTGACCGCATCCAGGGCAGCGATCAGCCGCTGCCCCAGCTTGGTGAAGTACTCCTGGTGCTCGAGGGACTTGCGCCCCCCCGTGGTCTCGCCGTTCTCGGGAAAGGCGAAGATCAGGTCGATATCTGAGGAGAGGTTGAGCTCGCCGGCGCCGAGCTTGCCCATGCCCAGCACCACCAGGCGCTGTTCGCTGCCATCGCGGCGCAGAGCGGGACGCCCCCAGCGGGGCTCGAGGAAGTGCTCCAGCCAGGCGAGCGCCGCTTCCAGGCAGGTCTCGGCCAGCCGCGATACCGCCGCCGCAGTGGCCCACATGTCGATGCCCTCGGGGCGGGTCAGGTCGCGCCATGCGATGCCGACCATGCGTGCGCGCCGGAAACGCCGAATGGCGGCGTGCATGGCCGCCTCGTCCTCGGCCTCCTCGAGGCGTTCGGCGAGCCAGCCCCGCAGGACCTCGGCCTCCGGGGCGGCGTCCAGCTCACCATTGGCGTCCAGGTGCAGGAGCCAGTCGGGGTAGCGCACCAGGGTCTCGGCCACGAAATCCGATATGGCCAGCACCCGGGCCAACTGCTCGCGACGCGGCTCGGCGAGTCCCAGCCAGTCCTCCAGGGGAGAGTCGCGGTCGGTCATCTCCGCCATACTCTCGGCCTGGCCCAGCGCTTCGGCCAGCCGCACCCGGGTTCGCTCCAGCGGCGCCTTGAGGACGGCGGGAATATCGATCAACGGCAGGAAGTCATCAGGCAGGGGCATGGGCGCCTCGCATCCGAATTGGCGAATACGCCCAGCATAGTGAAGGGGCCCCCTGCTGGCACCCGTCACGGCAACGTATCAGCCGAAGAACTTCTGTCCCAGCAGCAGCAGCCAGGTCAGGCCGGCCAGCAGCAGCGACGCCATGACCGCGGCGGAACCGAGGTCCTTGGCACGCCCGGAGAGCTCGTGGTGCTCGGGGCCGATACGGTCCACGACACTTTCGATGGCGCTGTTGAGAAGCTCCACGATCAGTACGATCGCGCAGCTGCCAAGCAGCAGGAGCCACTCCACCGGCCCATCACCGACCCACCAGACCAGTGGCAGCAGCAGCAGGCAGAGAGTCAACTCCTGTCGAAATGCCGACTCGTGGCGCCAGGCGGCCTTCAGCCCCATCCACGAGTATCGGGTGGAGTGCATCAGGTGACGCCAGCCGGTGTGTCCAGGTTTCATCGTCGATTCCTTGGGGTATTGGCCAAGCCGCTCAATGGTTGCCGATCATCTGCTCGAGGTCCAGCGCCAGTGGATCCAGTACCTCCGGCCAGCTCAGGTAGGGGGTGTTGCCGGTACCATTGACCAGCACGCTGAAGGCCCCCCAACGACCGCTGGCGGTGCGGAAGTAGCCACTCACGGCCCTCACCGCCACCGGCTGGTTGAGCGTGCCGGTCTTGAGCATCACATGGCGCCGGAAGGTGTCGGAACCACGGCGAATGAAACGCATGACGCCGTTGTCCGGGGATTGCAGGGTCGCCACGAAGCTGGGAAACAGGGAGGGGCGGTGATAGAGGCTGTCCAGCAGCACATTGGCACCGCGGGCCGAGGTGCGGTTCTCCGGTGTCAACCCGCTGCCGCTGAGCAACGTCACCGGTCCATGATCTGGGATGCCGGCCACAAAGGCCTCGATGGCAGCACCGCCTGAACGCAAGTCGGCGCGGGGCGACTCCACCAGGTTCAGGGCCAGCATGTCGGCCATGTAGTTGTTGGAGTAGTGCATCATGCGCAGCAGCAACTCCTGCAGCGGCTTGCCATCCACGGCAGCCAGCGTCACCGCTGACGCCGGCGGCGCTACCTGGGTGGTATCCGCACCGCCGGCGACCGCGATACCCGACTGGTCGAGCATCGCCAGCAGCGTCAACGCCATCTGGTCGGCCGGATCGGAGCTTGCCCGGTAGATATCCCGCGGTTGGGCATTGGTGGAGATCTGGCCGCTCAGCAGCATCACATCGCGCCCGTCGCGAGTGACGCGCTCGGCGCTGATCTGGGTGCCGCTGTTGTCCGGACGGGTCACCACGCGGTTGTCGATGGCCAGGATGGCCGCCTGGCTGTCGCAGCCGCTGACTCTCGCCGACTCGCCAGGCGCATTCGCCGGCGCCACGTTGACACACCAGTTGCCGTAGTTGACCCCGGCCGAGGAGAGCAACGCACTGTAGGCATGGCGGGTACGCTCGCGGGCCTCGCAGCGGTCGGTCGTGATGCACTCCACCGGCCCGAAACGCCACTCGCTGACCAGCAGCCTGCCGCCTACCTCACGAACACCCGCCTGATACAGTCGCTGCACCAGGCGCCACAGATCCTCCGTGGTCAGCGCCGGTTCGCCACCACCATCGAGGATCAGGTCACCCTCCAGGACCCCCGCATCGTTCGGGCGCCCCTCGCTCACCAATCGTGTGGTGAAGCGATGCTGCGGCCCCCAGCGATCCAGGGCTGCCGCGGCAAGATAGCTCTTGCTCACCGAGGCAGGAGATAGCTGTCGTTCCGGTTCGATCGCCGCCAGCACGGTAGCATCATCCAGCAGCCTCGCTTCGGCGCTGAGATGAAACCCCCTCTCGGTCAGGCGAGAAAGATTATCGAAGCCGGAAGCCTGTACGGACATGGTGAGACACAGCAACGGGATGATAGCCGCAAGGCGGAAACGAAGGCGCATGACAGGACTCATGAAGGAAAGTAGTCGTGGAGGTCGTCAGTGGGCGGAGACAGCGGAGAACAGCTGGATCACCGCGACGCCGCCGATGATCATGGCAATCCCCAGCAGTGCCGGTAGGTCCGGCTTTTCACCATAGAGCACGGCGCCCGCCACGGTCACCAGCACAATGCCGAGGCCCGCCCAGATCGCATAGGCGATGCCTACCGGAATGCTGCGCAATACCAGGGCCAGTAGATAGAAGGCCAGGCCATAACCCACCATCACGGTCACGCTCGGCCACAGCTTGGTGAAGCCCTCCGATGCCTTGAGGGCGGTGGTTCCCACCACCTCGGCGACAATGGCCAGGGCCAGGTAGACGAATGCCATCAGTGCTCTCCTTGGTCTGCGGGAACCAGCGTGGGATCAGGCAACAGCTCGGCCACCAGCCGCCAGAGCGGCTGACCGCTGACGTGGTACTTTCTCTCGAAGGGGGTCAGGCAAGTCTCACCGGGAAGGTGGGGCTCTACGGCCACCTCTACTCCGGTGGCCTGCTTCAGCGCCTGGCGGAACTCCTCCAGATAGAGCCTCCAGTTGGAGCGCAACTCCAGGCGACCGCCCAGTGCCAGGATGAACGGCAGCACCGGATGGCCATGCCAACGCAGCTTGAGAAGTGCCGCCTTGGGATAGGGATTCGGGTAGAGCAGGTAGTGACGAGCCGGCCGCCAGCCTGCCCGGAAGGCGAGCCGCCAGAAATCCGCCAGATCGGCGCGGACCAGCAGCGCATTGTCGGGCAGCGGCCCGTGCTCACGAGTCAGCCGACTGTCGCTGCGATCGATGCCGATCACCACATGGTCGGGAAAGGTCTCGGCCAACTGGCGAGTGGAAATGCCCACTCCGCACCCGGCATCCAGAATCAGCGGCATCTCGGCACGCGCCTCACGCCAGCATGCGGCGGAGGCGAAGGCCTCGCGGGTGTGCTCGGCCACTGGCTTGCGCCACGGATGTTGCAAAGCCCGCGCCACGCGCGACTCCAGGGCCTTGTGCGGGCCAGCCTGATTGGTAACGATGCGACGTGAAATGGCTTGCATGACGACCTGCTGCGACGCGAAACGAGCGGTGATTCTACCAGCCCCTCCCGGCCGCCGCATGGCGGCCCCAGATGCACAAATCCCCACATGCAAAAAGCCCCGAACTCACAAGGAGCTCGGGGCTTTTTTCAATAAGTGCCTGACGATGACCTACTCTCACATGGGGAGACCCCACACTACCATCGGCGCTGAGCGGTTTCACTGCTGAGTTCGGCATGGGATCAGGTGGTTCACACTCGCTATGGTCGTCAGGCGAAAAACGCGGAATCATGCTGACACGCTACGTCTCGTGCGTATCCGGTGTCGTGGGTCATCACAGACCCCTTGGGTGTTATATGGTCAAGCCTCACGGACAATTAGTATCGGTTAGCTCAACGCCTTGCAGCGCTTCCACATCCGACCTATCAACCAGCTGGTCTCGCTGGGTCCTTCAGGAGGCTCGAGGCCTCGGGGAGATCTCATCTTGAAGGGGGCTTCCCGCTTAGATGCTTTCAGCGGTTATCCTGTCCGCACATAGCTACCCGGCAATGCCACTGGCGTGACAACCGGAACACCAGAGGTGCGTCCACTCCGGTCCTCTCGTACTAGGAGCAGCTCTTCTCAAATCTCCAACGCCCACGGCAGATAGGGACCGAACTGTCTCACGACGTTCTAAACCCAGCTCGCGTACCACTTTAAATGGCGAACAGCCATACCCTTGGGACCGACTTCAGCCCCAGGATGTGATGAGCCGACATCGAGGTGCCAAACACCGCCGTCGATGTGAACTCTTGGGCGGTATCAGCCTGTTATCCCCGGAGTACCTTTTATCCGTTGAGCGATGGCCCTTCCATACAGAACCACCGGATCACTAGAACCTACTTTCGTACCTGCTCGACGTGTCTGTCTCGCAGTCAAGCACCCTTATGCTCTTGCACTCACTGCACGATTTCCAACCGTACTGAGGGTACCTTCGTGCTCCTCCGTTACGCTTTGGGAGGAGACCGCCCCAGTCAAACTACCCACCACACACGGTCCTCGATCCGGATAACGGACCTGAGTTAGAACGCCAATGATGCCAGGCTGGTATTTCAAGGTTGGCTCCACCCGAACTGGCGTCCGGGTTTCCAAGCCTCCCAGCTATCCTACACAAGCAACATCAGCGTCCAGTGTGAAGCTATAGTAAAGGTTCACGGGGTCTTTCCGTCTAGCCGCGGGTACACAGCATCTTCACTGCGATTTCAATTTCACTGAGTCTCGGGTGGAGACAGCGTGGCCATCATTACGCCATTCGTGCAGGTCGGAACTTACCCGACAAGGAATTTCGCTACCTTAGGACCGTTATAGTTACGGCCGCCGTTTACCGGGGCTTCGATCAAGAGCTTCGCTTGCGCTAACACCATCACTTAACCTTCCGGCACCGGGCAGGCGTCATACCCTATACGTCCGCTTACGCGTTTGCAGAGTACTGTGTTTTTAATAAACAGTTGCAGCCACCTGGTATCTTCGACCGCCTCGTGCTCCGGCCGCAGGGCCTTCACACTAACGCGGCGTGCCTTCTCCCGAAGTTACGGCACCATTTTGCCTAGTTCCTTCACCCGAGTTCTCTCAAGCGCCTTGGGATTCTCACCCTGACCACCTGTGTCGGTTTGGGGTACGGTCCCACTGTATCTGAAGCTTAGAGGCTTTTCCTGGAAGCGTGGCATCAATGACTTCCTGACCGTGGTCAGTTCGTCTCGTCTCTCGGCCTTGAGGATCCGGATTTGCCTGAATCCTCAGCCTACTGACTTTCACCAGGACAACCAACGCCTGGCTCACCTAGCCTTCTCCGTCCCCCCATCGCAATACAGTGAGGTACGGGAATATTAACCCGTTTCCCATCGACTACGCCTTTCGGCCTCGCCTTAGGGGCCGACTCACTCTGCTCCGATTAACGTCGAACAGAAACCCTTGGTCTTCCGGCGGGGGAGTTTTTCACTCCCCTTGTCGTTACTCATGTCAGCATTCGCACTCGTGATACCTCCAGCAGACCTCTCGATCTCCCTTCATCGGCTTACACGACGCTCCTCTACCGCTCGTCATTCGACGAACCCGTAGCTTCGGTACCTGGTTTGAGCCCCGTTACATCTTCCGCGCAGGCCGACTCGACTAGTGAGCTATTACGCTTTCTTTAAAGGATGGCTGCTTCTAAGCCAACCTCCTAGCTGTCTGAGCCTTCCCACCTCGTTTCCCACTTAACCAGGATTTCGGGACCTTAGCTGACGGTCTGGGTTGTTTCCCTTTTCACAACGGACGTTAGCACCCGCTGTGTGTCTCCCACGCGTCACTCACCGGTATTCGGAGTTTGCCTCGGGTTGGTAAGTCGGGATGACCCCCTAGCCGAAACAGTGCTCTACCCCCGGCGGTGCTACGTGAGGCGCTACCTAAATAGCTTTCGAGGAGAACCAGCTATCTCCGGGCTTGATTAGCCTTTCACTCCGATCCACAAGTCATCCAAATCTTTTTCAACAGATCCTGGTTCGGTCCTCCAGTTGATGTTACTCAACCTTCAACCTGCTCATGGATAGATCGCCCGGTTTCGGGTCTATTCCCAGCGACTGGTCGCCCAGTTAAGACTCGGTTTCCCTACGCCTCCCCTATTCGGTTAAGCTCGCCACTGAAAATAAGTCGCTGACCCATTATACAAAAGGTACGCGGTCACAGAACGTGTCTGCTCCCACTGCTTGTACGCATACGGTTTCAGGATCTATTTCACTCCCCTCTCCGGGGTTCTTTTCGCCTTTCCCTCACGGTACTGGTTCACTATCGGTCAGCCAGGAGTATTTAGCCTTGGAGGATGGTCCCCCCGTCTTCAGTCAAGGTTTCTCGTGCCCCGACCTACTCGATTTCACATGATCAGATTTTCGACTACGGGGCTATCACCCACTATGGCCGCGCTTCCCAACGCGTTCGTCTAATCCGTCACATGCTTAAGGGCTGGTCCCCGGTCGCTCGCCGCTACTGGGGGAATCTCGGTTGATTTCTTTTCCTCAGGGTACTTAGATGTTTCAGTTCCCCTGGTTCGCCTCCCACCACCTATGGATTCAGTGTGGGATACCCAGCTTATGCTGGGTGGGTTTCCCCATTCAGAGATGCCCGGGTCACAGGTTGTTTGCCACCTCGCCGAGCCTTATCGCAGGCTTCCACGTCTTTCATCGCCTCTGGCTGCCTAGGCATCCACCGTATGCGCTTCATCGCTTGACCATATAACCCCAAAGGGTCTGGTCCGCGATGACACACGACATTGCCGGATACGCTTGAGACGTATCTCGTGTTCTTTCCTTGCGGAAAGAACGTTTGTCAGCATGATTCACATTGTTAAAGAGCAGACTGTCAATCGACAGTCATAAACCTGACATCCGGTGATGCGATGCTGGCTTATGACTGCGGATCCGATCAGCGAAGACTGTGGGAAGATGGTGGAGCCAAGCGGGATCGAACCGCTGACCTCCTGCGTGCAAGGCAGGCGCTCTCCCAGCTGAGCTATGGCCCCTCTGATATTGCTAAATGGTGGGTCTGGGCAGATTTGAAACAAACCCCGCGACCTCACCCTTCTCTTTACAGAACTTCCGGGGGTGCGCTCTAACCCACTGAGCTGCCCGGCTGTTCAGAGAATGGTGGGTCTGGGCAGATTTGAACTGCCGACCTCACCCTTATCAGGGGTGCGCTCTAACCAACTGAGCTACAGACCCGAAGGTCACGCTGGGCCTATACCCAAACAGTCTTTTGCTCTGGTCGATCAGGTAATTCATTGTGGGCACTTGCCGACAGTCGGCGACATATCGGTAAGGAGGTGATCCAGCCGCAGGTTCCCCTACGGCTACCTTGTTACGACTTCACCCCAGTCATGAACCACACCGTGGTGATCGCCCTCCGAAGTTAGGCTAACCACTTCTGGTGCAGTCCACTCCCATGGTGTGACGGGCGGTGTGTACAAGGCCCGGGAACGTATTCACCGTGACATTCTGATTCACGATTACTAGCGATTCCGACTTCACGGAGTCGAGTTGCAGACTCCGATCCGGACTGAGACCGGCTTTTCGGGATTGGCTCCACCTCGCGGCTTCGCAACCCTTTGTACCGGCCATTGTAGCACGTGTGTAGCCCTACTCGTAAGGGCCATGATGACCTGACGTCGTCCCCACCTTCCTCCGGTTTGTCACCGGCAGTCTCCCTAGAGTTCCCGACCGAATCGCTGGCAAATAGGGACAAGGGTTGCGCTCGTTACGGGACTTAACCCAACATTTCACAACACGAGCTGACGACGGCCATGCAGCACCTGTCTGTGCGTTCCCGAAGGCACCAAGGTATCTCTACCAAGTTCGCACGATGTCAAGAGTAGGTAAGGTTCTTCGCGTTGCATCGAATTAAACCACATGCTCCACCGCTTGTGCGGGCCCCCGTCAATTCATTTGAGTTTTAACCTTGCGGCCGTACTCCCCAGGCGGTCGACTTATCGCGTTAACTGCGCCACAAAGGTCACAAGGACCCCAACGGCTAGTCGACATCGTTTACGGCGTGGACTACCAGGGTATCTAATCCTGTTTGCTACCCACGCTTTCGCACCTCAGCGTCAGTGTCAGTCCAGAAGGCCGCCTTCGCCACTGGTATTCCTCCCGATCTCTACGCATTTCACCGCTACACCGGGAATTCTACCTTCCTCTCCTGCACTCTAGCCTGACAGTTCCGGATGCCGTTCCCAGGTTGAGCCCGGGGCTTTCACAACCGGCTTATCACGCCGCCTACGCGCGCTTTACGCCCAGTAATTCCGATTAACGCTCGCACCCTCCGTATTACCGCGGCTGCTGGCACGGAGTTAGCCGGTGCTTCTTCTGTGGGTGATGTCCTCCCTCGAAGGTATTAACCTCGAGGCTTTCTTCCCCACTGAAAGTGCTTTACAACCCGAAGGCCTTCTTCACACACGCGGCATGGCTGGATCAGGCTTTCGCCCATTGTCCAATATTCCCCACTGCTGCCTCCCGTAGGAGTTCGGGCCGTGTCTCAGTCCCGATGTGGCTGATCATCCTCTCAGACCAGCTACGGATCGCGGCCTTGGTGAGCCACTACCTCACCAACTAGCTAATCCGACATAGGCTCATCCGATAGCGCAAGGTCCGAAGATCCCCTGCTTTCTCCCGTAGGACGTATGCGGTATTAGCCTGAGTTTCCCCAGGTTATCCCCCACTACCGGGCAGATTCCTATGCATTACTCACCCGTCCGCCGCTCGACGCCTGGAAGCAAGCTTCCATCGTTTCCGCTCGACTTGCATGTGTTAGGCCTGCCGCCAGCGTTCAATCTGAGCCATGATCAAACTCTTCAGTTTAAGATCATAAGTGCTTGAAGCAGCACCAAACTTGGCTCAAGGTTCAAACGTTCTCAAATAGACCCGAAGATCTATGACGAGTCGCTTGCCTTGATGGTTCAATGATATGGATCACCGAGCCATCGACAAGCGCCCACATGAATTACCTGATCGATTGTTAAAGAGCGGCTTCGACTCTTTCGAGTGAAGCGTCTCGCTTGCTGCCGACCGAAGCGAACTCCGTGTCGTCAGCGCCCTGCGAGGAAGGCGTATTCTACCGTTTCGCCTGGCGGTGTCAAGCGGTGTTTGGCGAAGCGTGCTTGCCGTGACTGCTGACTGCCCCGCCCCTCGAGGCGGCTGCGAAACCGTGGCGGGCATTCTACCGAATGCGCGGCGATTGTCAATCGGAATGTTTCGAAGCGATGCGACCTGTTTCGAAAAAAAATCCATGCAGAACAATCACTTCTGCCATTTCCACCGCCTGCAACGTTTGCTCGTCGCCGGCAGCGGATGCGTACTTTACGGCTTTCCCGGGTGGGGTGCAAGCCCTGCGGAGAAAAAGTTTCAGAAACAGCGACGCCCGCGGGTGGCGGGCGTCGATTCGCACAGGGTGGCTTGTGTCAGTCCATTGGTGGCACATGGCGCAGCTTGCGCATCGTCGCCATCACCGGGCCGGAAACCACATAGGCGCCGAACAGCAGCAGCAGCATCACAGAGGGCTCCACGCTGATCACCACGAAGCCCAGCACGATGGCCAGCAGCACCACGAAGGGAACTGGCCCCTTGAGGTCGATATCCTTGAAGCTGTGGTAGCGGATATTGCTGACCATCAGCACGCCGGCGGCGGCAACGATCACCAGCATCAGCAACTTGAAGCCGAAGGCCTCGGCATCGAAGCTGTGGAAGGTCCAGACGCTGGCCGCCACCAGAGCCGCCGCCGAGGGGCTGGGCAATCCGATGAACCACTTCTTGTCGACGCTGCCGACCTGCACATTGAAGCGGGCCAGGCGCAGGGCGGCACAGGCCACGTAGAGGAAGGCCACCACCCAGCCGGTCTTGCCGATGTCCTGGAGGATCCAGGTAAAGGCCACCAGTGCCGGTGCCACCCCGAAGGAGAGCATGTCGGAAAGACTGTCATACTCGGCGCCGAAGGCGCTCTGGGTGTTGGTCAGCCGTGCCACCCGGCCGTCGAGGCCGTCGAGCACCATGGCGATGAAGATCGCCACCGAGGCCGCGCCAAAGTCGCCATCGATACCGGCGACCACGGCGAAGAAGCCGGCAAACAGCGCCGAGGTGGTGAAGAGGTTGGGCAGCAGGTAGATGCCCTTGCGCCTGACGGTGCGGCCATCCTCCTCCGCCTCCTCGATCACCTCTGTCTCGCGCAGGAAGGCCGACGCCAGGTCCTCGTCCCGGGGAGGCCTCTCCTCCCGGGGCGGGTCCTCGCCATGGGACGGTGCAGCGTGCTCGTTGCCGTGGGGATCCTGACTCATCGTCTCATCCGTTGCCTGGAAGTGATGCCGGCCATTCTTGCACGACCACCCACAAGCGCAAAGCCGCGCCCTCAAGGAGCAGAGCGGCCACCCCGGTTACCGAACGCCAGAAACGACCCGGGGCGCAGTCGCCTGCACCCCGGATCATGCTGCCGATACCGAGAGCCCGATGGGCCAGATCGGCTGATCAGTTCTTGCTCTTGTCCACCAGCTGGTTGGCGGCGATCCACGGCATCATGCCGCGCAGCTTGGCACCCACCTGCTCGATCGGGTGCTCGGCGTTCAGGCGACGACGGGCAGTCATCGAGGGGTAGTTGCTGTTGCCCTCATTGATGAACATCTTGGCGTACTCGCCTTCCTGAATGCGCTTGAGCGCATTGCGCATGGCCGCGCGCGACTCGTCGTTGATGACCTCGGGACCGGTCACATACTCGCCATACTCCGCGTTGTTGGAGATGGAGTAGTTCATGTTGGCGATGCCGCCCTCGTACATCAGGTCGACGATCAGCTTGAGCTCGTGCAGGCACTCGAAATAGGCCATCTCCGGGGCGTAGCCCGCCTCGGTCAGGGTCTCGAAGCCGGCCTTGACCAGCTCCACGGCGCCGCCACAGAGCACAGCCTGCTCGCCGAACAGGTCGGTCTCGGTCTCGTCCTTGAAGGTGGTCTCGATGATGCCGCTGCGACCGCCGCCGATGGCCGCCGCGTAGGAGAGGGAGAGCTCCTTGGCGCTGCCGGTGGCGTCCTGGTGGATGGCGATCAGGTCCGGAATGCCGCCGCCACGCACGAACTCGGAGCGCACGGTGTGACCCGGGGCCTTGGGCGCGATCATCACCACGTCCAGATCCTGGCGCGGCTCGATCTGGTTGTAGTGGATATTGAAGCCATGTGCGAAGGCCAAAGTGGCACCCTGCTTGAGATTCGGCTCGACCTCATTCTCGTAGATCGCCTTCTGGTTCTCGTCCGGCGCCAGAATCATCACCACGTCGGCGCTCTTGCACGCCTCGGGCACGCTGGCGACCTTGAGGCCGGCACCTTCGGCCTTGGCGGCGGAGGAGGAGCCCTCACGCAGGGCGACGGTCACATCGACGCCAGACTCCTTGAGGTTGTTGGCGTGGGCATGACCCTGAGAGCCGTAGCCCACGATGGTGACCTTCTTGCCCTGGATGAGGGAGAGGTCACAATCCTTGTCGTAGTAAACGTGCATGTCGTGCTCCTGAAATACATGGAAGAAGTGAGTGTGTCGGCGTTGATGGCCACCCGTTCCGTCTATCGCGGGACTGGGTTTCGCGGCATCCAGTGGCTCAACCATACGCCAGCCTCGCTATTGCGTAAAACGCGATATTTGCAACATTACATCTCAGGATATGCAACAATTGCCGGCATGGACATGCGCCCCCTCAACCACTTCCTCGCCCTGGCCGACACCCTGCACTTCGGGCGCGCCAGTGAGGCGTGCCACGTCAGCACCTCCACCCTCTCCCGCTCCATCCGCCAGTTGGAGGCGAGTCTCGGAGTGACCCTGTTCGAGCGCGACAACCGCCACGTGGCGTTGACCCGGCAGGGTGAGACCTTCCAGCGCTATGCCCGTGAGACCCTGGAACGCTGGGAGGAGCTACGCCAGTCGCTGATGAGCGAGGCGCGACACCTCACCGGCGAGATCAGCGTCTACTGCTCGGTCACCGCCAGCTACAGCTTCCTCTACGCGCTGCTCAGCGAGTTTCGCAGCCACCACCCCGGCATCGAACTCAAGTTGCACACCGGCGATCCCGCCGAGGCCATGAGTCGCGTCCTGGCCGGCGACGAGGACATGGCCATCACCCCCCGGCCGCGCCAGACCCCGGAGGCACTGGCCTTCAAGTCGCTGACCCGGGCGCCGCTGGTCTTTATTGCGCCCAGGGAGACCCCTGACTGGATCCCTCCCATGCCGGAATCTCCCAGCGCCGAGCAGTGGCGCGAGGTGCCGATGATCCTCTCCGAGGCGGGGCTGTCGCGCAGCTACGCCGACACCTGGTTCCGCGCGCTGGGCGTACTCCCCAGGATCTACGCCCAGGTGGCCGGCCACGAGGCGATCGTCAGCATGGTCGGGCTGGGCTTCGGCATCGGCGTGGTACCGAAGATCGTGCTGGACAACAGCCCGCTGCGGGAACGGGTGCGCATCCTGCCGGTGAAGCCCGAGCTACCCCACTATGACGTAGGCCTCTGTGTGCTCGAGCGGCGCCTGAAGAGCCCCTTGATCCGCGCCCTCTGGGACGAGGTGGTGGAGCGCTGAACCGGACCCAGAAACACGCAGGCCGCCCCTCGGGGCGGCCTTATTGATCATGCAAAACGGGCAACGATTTACGTCACGAGCGAAGATAGGTCGGTCGCCGCCGGAGCGCAGCAACCGGAGTTGACTGGCAGCTCAATGAGGATTGCGAGCACCGCCGGCGGCCGAGATATCGAGCGCAGTAGTAAATCAAAGCGACAGCACCTTGTCGCCGCGGGCAATACCCGACACCCCGGTGCGCGCCACCTCCAGCACCCCCACTGGCTCCATGGCCTGCAGGAAAGCGTCGAGCTTGCCGGCATCGCCGGTGATCTGCACGGTGAACAGGCTCGCCGTCACATCGACGATCTGCGCACGGAAGATGTCCGCGGTGCGCTTGACCTCATCACGGGTCGAGCCCAGCGCCTTCACCTTCACCAGCATCAGTTCGCGTTCGATGTGGTTGCCTTCGGTGAGGTCGACCAGCTTGACCACGTCGATCAGCTTGTTGAGGTGCTTGGTGATCTGCTCGATGACCCGGTCGTCCCCCACCGTGGTGACGGTGAGGCGCGATAGGGTCGGGTCCTCGGTGGGCGCCACGTTCAGCGTCTCGATGTTGAAGTTACGCTGCGAGAAGAGCCCCACCACGCGAGACAGCGCGCCCGGTTCGTTTTCCATCAGAATCGAGATGATATGGCGCATCAGGTTCGCTCCGTCTTGGAAAGCAGCATGTCACGCATGGAGCCCAGGGGCACCTGCATCGGATAGACGTGCTCGTGCGGGTCGACCGCCACATCGAGGAACACCAGTTCGTGCGTGTCGGCGAAAGTGCGCTCCAGTGCCGGCTCGAGCTCGTCGAGGGTCTCGACCTTCAGCGCGGTGAAGCCATAGGACTCGATCAACTTCTGGAAGTCGGGTAGCGACTCCATGTAGGAGTGGGCGTGACGCGACTTGTAGTTGAGGTCCTGCCACTGACGCACCATGCCCAGCGAGGCATTGTTCAGGTTGACGATCTTCACGCCGCCCCCGAACTGCTTACAGGTGGAGAGCTCCTGCATCATCATCTGGAAGCTACCCTCGCCGGTCACGCAGATCACCTGCTCGTCGGGGAAGTTCTGCTTGATGCCCATGGCCGCCGGGAAGCCGAAGCCCATGGTCCCCAGTCCACCGGAGGTGATGAAGCGGTTGGGCTTGTCGAACTTGTAGTACTGGGCCGCGAACATCTGGTGCTGACCGACATCGGTGGTCACGTAGGCCTCGCCGCGGGTCACCCGGCACAGCGCCTCGATCACCTCCTGGGGCTTGATCGACTCGCCGGGCTTCGAGGGCTCGTAGAGCTTGCCCACGCGCTCCTCGCGCCAGCCGTCGATCTTCTGCCACCACTCCTCGAGGGCCTCGGGATGCGCGATCTCCTTGCCCTGCACCAGGCTGATCATCTCGCTGATCACGCTGCCCGCCGGCCCCACGATGGGCACATCGGCGCGCACGGTCTTGGAGACCGAGCTCGGGTCGATATCCACATGGATGACCTTGGCAGTGGGACAGAACTTGGAGGTGTTGTTGGTGACGCGGTCGTCGAAGCGCGCGCCGATGGCGATCACCAGGTCGGCATGGTGCATGGCCATGTTCGATTCAAAGGAACCGTGCATGCCCAACCAGCCCAGGCACTGGCGGTCGCTCTGGGGATAGGAGCCGATGCCCATCAGGGTGGTGGTGATGGGGTAGCCCAGGCGCTTGACCAGGTCGGTCAGCCCCTCGCTGGCCCGCCCGGTGATCACGCCGCCACCGGTATAGAACACCGGCCGCTTGGCCTTGAGCATCAACTCCACGGCCTTCTTGATCTGGCCGCTATGACCACGGGTAACCGGGTTGTACGAGCGCATCTTGACCTTCTTCGGGTAGACGTACTCGTAGCGCTCGGTGGGAGCGGTCATGTCCTTGGGAATGTCCACCACCACCGGCCCCGGCCGACCACTGGCGGCCAGGTAGTAGGCCTTCTTGAGGACTTCCGGAATCTCGCTCGGGTGACGGATCGAGAAGCTGTGCTTCACGATCGGCCGGGTCACGCCGATGATGTCGGTCTCCTGGAAGGCATCGTCGCCGATCAGGTGGCTCATCACCTGGCCGCACAGCACCACCATGGGAATCGAGTCCATATAGGCGGTGGCGATGCCGGTGACGGCATTGGTGGCGCCGGGGCCGGAGGTCACCAGCACGGTGCCCGGCTTGCCGGAGGCCCGGGCATAGCCGTCGGCGGCGTGGGTGGCAGCCTGCTCATGGCGCACCAGGATGTGCTTGACCTTGTCCTGGCGGAACAGGGCGTCATAGATATGCAGCGCCGCGCCACCGGGATAACCATAGATATATTCGACGCCCTCATCCTGCAGGAAGCGGGCGATCATGTCCGCGCCGGATAGTAATTCCACGTGTGTTTCTCCCCTGGAGGTCTCGAGTGCGATCCGTCCCCGCTGCGGGAGACGGTGTCGAGTGCGGCGGTATGCCGCTGCCGGCCGTGCCGGCACCTGATGCCAAACCCTGGCAAGAAGCCCTGTTGGGGCCTGCACTCTCATCACGGCGGTTCGCCGCGGCGGGGCGTTGGCCGACCCGGGCGGTGGGCCCGTTATCGGAAGTCCTTCGGCGAGTAGAGGCCGTGAGGCCTACCCTTCACACGGAAATGGGGGGTTGCCCGCTGGGTCCGTGCCCGTATCAGGAAGGGTCAAGATTCCATTAGCGCCGGAGCAGTGTCAACCGCGGAAACAGCGTGGGTAGCCCATCACGGGTCATTCGGCAAGGCACCCTGGCAGGCCGAGCACCACAAAAGAGCCCGTCCACTCGCGGGGAGGGACGGGCAAGGGGGTTACAGGACGCAACCTGTCATTCAGTTTAGACAGGGAGCCCGAGGATGCGAGTACCGCCGGCAGCACATGCTCCCGGCGGCACACTCTTCATCACGGCGCGGCGGCGGCGCTCCGGGCGTTGCGAAACACCAGCCGGTCCTCGTCGGCATCCACCTGGATGACGTCACCGGGAGAGAACTTGCCGGCCAGCAGATCCTGGGCCAGCGGGTTCTCGATGCGCGCCTGGATGGCCCGCTTGAGGGGGCGGGCGCCGAACACCGGATCGAAGCCCACCACCGCCAGCTGGGCCATGGCGGCATCGCTGACCTCGAGTGCCAGGTCGTGCTCGGCCAGCCGCGCGCGCAGGCGATCCAACTGGATCCCGGCGATGGCCTGGATCTGCTCCTGGCCGAGGGCGTGGAACACCACCACCTCGTCGATGCGGTTGATCAGTTCTGGGCGGAAGTGATTGCCGACCACCGCCATCACCATCTCCTTCATCTGCGCGTAGTCCTGGTCGGCGTCGCCGCTGTCGCTGCTCATGCGCTGGATGATGTCCGAGCCCATGTTGGAGGTCATCACGATCACCGTGTTGCGGAAGTCCACGGTGCGCCCCTGGCCGTCGGTGAGGCGACCATCCTCAAGCACCTGCAAGAGGATGTTGAAGACATCCGGATGGGCTTTTTCCACCTCGTCGAGCAACAGCACCGAGTAGGGCTTGCGGCGCACCGCCTCGGTCAGGTAGCCGCCCTCCTCGTAGCCGACATAGCCGGGAGGCGCACCGATCAACCGGGCCACGGAGTGCTTCTCCATGAACTCCGACATGTCGATGCGCACCATCGCCTCCTCGGTGTCGAACAGGAAGTTGGCCAGCGACTTGCAAAGCTCGGTCTTGCCCACCCCGGTCGGGCCGAGGAACAGGAAGGAGCCGTTGGGGCGGTTGGGGTCGGCGAGGCCGGCCCGGGAACGACGCACCGCATTGGCCACCGCGGTGACCGCCTCGTCCTGGCCTATCACGCGCTCATGCAGCGCTTCCTCCATGCGCAGCAACTTGTCACGCTCCCCCTCGAGCATCTTGGCCACCGGGATGCCGGTCCAGCGCGAGACCACCTCGGCGATCTCCTCCTCGGTAACGTTGGAGCGCAGCAGGGTATGCTGCGTGGTATCCGATTCAGCTTCGCTGAACTCGGCGATCTTCTTCTCGAGCTCGGGTATCACGCCGTACTGAAGCTCGGACATGCGCGCCAGGTCGCCCTGTCGCTTGGCCTGCTCCAGGTCGATGCGAGCACGGTCGAGCTCTTCCTTGAACTGTCCCGCCCCCTGGATGCTGGCCTTCTCGGCCTTCCAGATCTCATCGAGATCGGCGTAGTCGCGCTCGAGCCCGGTGATCTCCTCCTCGAGACTCTCCAGACGCCGGCGGGAAGCCTCGTCGGTTTCCTTCTTGAGGTGCTCGCGCTCCATCTTCAGCTGAATCAGCCGGCGATCGAGACGATCCATCTCCTCGGGCTTGGAGTCGAGCTCCATGCGGATGCGCGAGGAGGCCTCGTCGATCAGGTCGATCGCCTTGTCGGGCAGCTTGCGGTCGGTGATGTAGCGGGTCGAGAGCTTGGCCGCGGCGATGATGGCACCATCGGTGATGTCGACCTTATGGTGCACCTCATAGCGCTCCTTGAGGCCGCGCAGGATCGCCACGGTGTCCTCCTCGGAGGGCTCGTCCACCAGCACCTTCTGGAAGCGGCGCTCCAGGGCGGCATCCTTCTCGATGTACTTGCGGTACTCGTCCAGGGTGGTGGCGCCCACGCAGTGCAGCTCGCCGCGTGCCAGGGCCGGCTTGAGCATGTTGCCGGCATCCATGGCCCCTTCGGCCTTACCGGCCCCCACCATGGTATGCAGCTCGTCGATGAACAGGATCACCCGCCCCTCTTCCTGGGCGAGCTCCTTGAGCACCGCCTTCAGGCGCTCCTCGAACTCGCCACGGAACTTGGCCCCGGCCAGCAGCGCCCCCATGTCCAGCGACAGCACGCGCTTGTCCTTGAGGCCCTCGGGGACTTCGCCATCGACGATGCGCTGGGCCAGGCCCTCGACGATGGCGGTCTTGCCCACGCCGGGCTCGCCGATCAGCACCGGATTGTTCTTGGTACGCCGCTGCAGCACCTGGATGGTGCGGCGGATCTCGTCGTCGCGACCGATCACCGGGTCGATCTTGCCGCTGGCGGCACGCTCGTTGAGATCCAGGGTGTACTTCTCCAGCGCCTCGCGGGCCTCCTCGGCGTTGGGATCGTCGACCCTCTCGCCGCCACGCACGCTGTCGATGGCCGTCTCCAGCGCCTTGCGGGTCACGCCGGCCTGGGCCAGCAACTTGCTCACCGCGCCGCCCATCTCCAGCGCGGCGAGCAGCACCAGTTCGCTGGCGATGTACTGGTCGCCACGCTTCTGGGCTTCGCGATCGGTGAGATTGAACAGCTTGATCAGGTCGCGGGAGGGCTGCACCTCGCCGTCGAACTGGGCGACCCTGGGCAGGTCGTCGAGATGCCCGACCAGCACATCACGCAGGCGAGCGGCATCGGCGCCGGCCTTCTGCACCAGCGCCTTGACGCCGGTGTCGGTGGCGTCGAGCAGCGCCAGCAGCAGGTGGCCGGGCTCGAGCTGGTTATGGCCGCGGCCCACGGCCAGCGACTGGGCATCGGCCACGGCGTTCTGCAGCTTGGCGGTAAACTTGTCGAAACGCATATCACGTCCTCCATCGGGATGGCGAGGCGATCAGACGCCCCGCTTGGCCCTGTGAATGTCTTGACATCTGAAATGGCGTCAAGTCAGGCCGGTTTCAAGTCGGCCAACGAGAGGAAATGCGTGGCAAGTTGATGCGGATCAATCGATAGGAGCAAGAGGGCCAGTGGTAGGAGGGATGCTTTGCATCGCGACTGGAGGCCGAAGGCCTCCCCGAGGAGAGGGTCGACACCGATAACACCCCGGGGCGCCTGACGGCGCCAGTCGCGCGGCGGAGCCGCCCTCCTACAAGCCGGTATCGCGCCTTGGCGCTATCGCAGCCAGATCACGCTGGCCATTCTCCCCGTGCTGCCATCGTCACGACGGTGGGAGTAGAAGCGTGACTCGCAAGCGGTGCAGAAATGGCCACCGCTGATATGGGAGACGCCCAGGCGCTCCAGGCGCAACCGCGCCAGGCGGTAGAGGTCGGCCATGTAGTGACCCAGGCGATAGGGGCTGGGATCGAAGGCATCGGCGGCCTCGGGATGCACGCCGACGAAGGCTTGATAGACCTCGGGCCCCACTTCGAACTGGGCATTGGAGATCGCCGGCCCCAGCCAGGCCAGCTGCTCTTCCGGCGGCACCCCCAATGCCGCCACCGTGGCCTCCAGCACCCCGCCGGCCAACCCACGCCAACCGGCGTGGGCCACCGCCACGCGCTCGCCGCGGCGGTCACAGAAGAAGACGGGAAGGCAGTCGGCGGTAAGCACCACGCAGGCATGGCCACGATCGAAGGCGACCGCGGCATCGGCCTCCGGCGATGCGTCCGTGTAGCCTTGCTGCACTCGCGCGCCGTGTACCTGATTGAGCCACAGCAGCGGGCGTTCGCCGTCGACCTGCTTCTGCAGCAGCCGCCGGCACAGCGCCACATGGTCGGGATTGTCGCCCACGTGATCGGCTGGGTTGAAGCAGGCGAAGTCGCCCTGACTGGGGCCGGTTTCGCGAGTGGTGACGAAGGCTCCCACGGAGGTGGGCGCCGGCCAGTCGGGCAGGACCAGGGAGGGCCGCAGGTCGGGGGCGTCGCTCATGGCAGTTTCCTCGGCACAGCAGGGAAGTCAGCGCATCGTCTGGTGATCGTCGCGCAGGTAGTCGAGCAGCATCAGCAGGTCGTCCGGCAGGGCCGCCCGGAAGCTCACCGTCTCGCCACTGCCCGGGTGCACGAAGGCCAGCTTGCGGGCGTGCAACGCCTGGCGCGGAAACTCGCGCAGGATCTCCTTGAGCGTCTCCGAGGCGCCGGCCGGCAGCTTGAGGCGGCCACCGTAGACGGGGTCACCCACCAGGGGATAGCGCAGATGGGCGAGATGCACACGAATCTGGTGGGTGCGCCCGGTCTCCAGCCGGCAGCGCACATGGGTGTGGGCGCGGAAGCGCTCCACCACCCGGTAGTGGGTCACCGCCGGTTTGCCCGAAGCGGTCACCGCCTGGCGCTTGCGATCCTTGGGGTGCCGGCCGATGGGCGCATCCACCGTGCCGCCGGAGGTCATAACGCCCACGCAGACCGCATCGTACTCCCGCGACACCGTGCGCGCCTGCAGTTGCTCCACCAGCGCCGTCTGGGCGGTCAGGGTCCTGGCCACCACCATCAGGCCACTGGTGTCCTTGTCGAGGCGATGCACGATGCCGGCCCGGGGCACCGACGCCAGCGCCGGGTCGTGGTGCAACAGGGCATTGAGCAGGGTGCCGTCCGGGTTACCCGCCGCCGGGTGCACCACCAGGCCCGGCGGCTTGTTGAGCACCAGCACCTGGTCGTCCTCGTAGACCACGTCCAGGGGGATGTCTTCGGGCTCGAAGCGGCTATCATCCTCGACCTCGGCGCACAGCCGCAGCCACTCGCCGCCGTAGACCTTGTCCCTGGGACGCGCCGGCCGCTCGTCCAGGGTCAGGTCGCCGGCCTTGATCCAGGCCTTCAGGCGCTCACGGGAGAAATCGGCGAATAGCTCCGCGGCGGCCTGGTCGAGGCGCTGGCCGGCCATGGCGTCGGGTACGCGCTGCTGTGCTTCGAAGGTCTGGGACATGGGAGATAGAATGACCGTTTGCGGAGATCGGGAACGAGGCGCCGCCGATGACTGCGTTTTGCCACGCAGTGCTTTATAGTGAGCGGGTTTAGAGCCGATTCTAACACGGCCTGTTCGCGTTGTTTGCTACGAGTGTTTGCCACGAGGATCACGATGCGCGTTTCCAACTCCCCTGCCCGTTTCGCGGCCCTGCTACTGGCCACCAGCCTGCTGACCGGCTGCTCCCTGTTCGGCGGTGGCTCCGATGACTCCCGCGACGAGGGCGCCAGCAGCTCCACGCCGTGGGTCGCGGATGAAGAGGTCGCATATGCCAACCTCGACGAGCGCGAACTCTACGAGGAGGGGCGCGAATCCCTGGACCGCGGCAATTTCACCGCGGCCATCTCCCGGCTCGAGGCACTGGACACCCGCTTTCCGTTCGGAGGCCACGCCGAGCAGGCCCAGTTGGAGCTGATCTACGCCTACTACGAGATCGACGACTGGGAAGCGACCCGCGCCGCGGCCAACCGCTTCATCCGCCTGCACCCCAGCCATCCCCAGGCCGACTATGCGCTCTACATGCGCGGGCTGGCCGCCTGGCAGGCCGGGCGCTTCAGCCTCGAGCGTCTCAAGCTGATCGACATCTCCAAGCGCGACCTGGGCGCCTCCCGCGATGCCTACACCGACTTCCGCGAACTCGTCCGGCTCTACCCCGCCAGCCAGTACGCCGCGGATGCCCGCCAGCGCATCGTCTACCTGCGCAACCTGCTGTCACGCCATGAGCTGCACGTGGCCGACTACTACATGCGCCGCGGCGCCTACCTGGCCGCCGTGGAGCGGGGCCGCTGGGTGATCGAGAACTACCCGGAGAGCGAGGCGACCCGTGATGCCCTGGCAGTCATGGTCGAAGGCTACCTGGGCCTGGAGATGCGCGACCGCGCCCGCGAGGTACTCCGCGTGCTGATCGCCAACGCCCCGGACCACGACCAGTTGCGTGGGCGAAGCTTCGAGCCGCGCCATGTCGACGCCGAATCGATCTCTGCCTGAGCGCACCCCACCCGCACCGCCTCATGGGGCTGCCAGCCTTGCTGGTGGCCCCATGTTGTGTATGACTGTTGTGTATGACGACTGCGTATGGTCCAAGGTACAAGAGTCACCCGGCACCACCCCTAGGTATACTGAGGCTGGTATGGCATCACGACTCCCCTGATCGATAGGCCCCCCATGAGCCCAGGCCCCCCATCGCGCGTCACTCAGCGAATCCGCCGGATGCACCGGCACATCCGGATCCTGGCCGCCCTGGGCATCCTGATCACCGGCCTGCTGGCCGGACTCACCACCGCCCTCCCCTTCTATCAGGCCGCCCGCACCAGCGTCGAGGAGACCACTCGCCTGGGGGCGGAAGCCCAGGCGGCGGCCCTGCACCACGAACTGACACGCTACGTCGATATCGCCCGCCAGCTCGCCAGCCGCAGCGAAATTCGCATGCGCCTCGAGCAGTACACCCTGGGAGAGGTCTCGCTACCGGCACTGCAGCGTTTCACCGAGCCCCGACTGAACGATGCCCTCGACGAGAGCCGCGATATCAGGGGCATACTGCGCCTGGGCCCGGCAGATGAGGCGATCGCCCAACTGGGCACGCCCCCGTTCCTCGCCATGCTCCCGGCACTTGCCCAAGTCAGCGATGTCGCCACCTGCCGTGTCACCCTGATCCAGAACGACCCTTCGCTGCTGCAGACGTGCCTGACGATTGTCGGCCACCAGGGCCAGCCCATCGGTCGCGACATTCTGGTCTTCAGCACCGAGCGGCTCGCCGCCCTGCTCGCGGATGGCCGGCGTTTCGGCCCCAACGTGCGCCAGGTGCTGGTCGAGCAGTCCAGTGGACTGCAACTCACCGCCACCGCGTCGGGCGCGAGCCTCGCCCCCCTCGACCCGGCGCACAGCGCGCCGCATCAGGCCGTCTACCGCGTGCCCCTCGAGACCCCCGGTTGGGAGCTGCGGGTCGCAATACCCGATACCGATATCCTGCACGCCGTCTGGGACCAGTTGCTGTGGCCCGTGATTGCGGTGGGCCTGCTGGCCCTGCTTGGCACCGCCATCGTTAGCCACGCCCTGGCGCCACTGCTCACCCGGGTGGCCAGGCAGGCGCAGCGGCTGGCCGAGACCGACGAGGAGCTGCGCCAGGCGGCCAGCGTCTTCCGGCATGCCCACGAGGCGATCGCCATCACCGATGCCGACCAGCACCTGCTCGACATCAATCCGGCCTTCACCCGGCTGCTGGGCTACTCGCCCGAGGCGGTCCAAGGCAAGGCGCTGATGGCACTGGTCGTCGACGCCCCCGAGACACTGGCCCCGGGCGGCGGGGCCCTGGCCCGCGGGGATGCCTGGCAGGGGGAAATACACTACCGCCGGGCCGATGGCAGCACCCTCGCCGCCCTGCAGACCATCAGCACGGTGCGCGACGAGCTGGGTGAGCCACGGCGGCATATCCATATCTTCAACGACATCACCGCCCAGAAGGCCGCCGAGGCGGAGGTCCAGCACCGCGCCCTGCACGACGAACTGACCGGCCTGCCCAACCGCCTCCACCTGGAGCAGCACCTAGCCCAGGCACTGCGCCTGGCACGCCGCGAAGGGATCGGCCTGGCGGTGCTGTTCCTGGACCTGGACCACTTCAAGGAGGTCAACGACAGCCTCGGCCATGCTGCCGGCGACGACCTGCTGCGGGCCGTGACCCGTCGCCTGCGCGGGGCGCTGCGCGAGGCCGACTTCCTGGCCCGACTGGGCGGTGACGAGTTCGTCGTCGTGCTGATGCCGCTTGACGACGACCGGGGCGCCATCCGCGTGGCAGCCAAGCTGATAGACGCCCTCACGCCCCCCTTCGCCCTCGACGGGCATGAGATCCACATCGGCGTCTCCGTGGGCATCGCCCACCATCCCGAGGATGGTGATGACGGGCATGTTCTGCTCGAGGCCGCCGACGCGGCGATGTACCGTGCCAAGCAGGCCGGCCGCAACACCTGGCGCCAGCACACCAGCCACGCGGGCCCGAGCCCGGCGTAAGCTCGTCAACGCCCCAGGCTGGGCCCCCTGAATGCAGGAACCGGCGCTGCCACTGACAGCGCCGGTTCCCGTGGTTCTGCGCGACATCAACCTCTCGCCGCTACTCTCCGAGGCTCACTCCCCCGGCTGCCAGCCGTTGACGATGGGGTAGCGACGGTCGCGACCGAAACCTCGGCGGGTCACCCGCACGCCCACCGGCGCCTGGCGACGCTTGTACTCGCAGCGGTCCACCAACTTGACCACCCGATAGACATCGTCGTGGTCGAAGCCCGCCTCGATGATCGCCTCGGCGCTCATGTCGCCCTCGATGTAGCGCACCAGGATGGCGTCCAGGGTGTCGTAATCGGGCAACGAATCACTATCCTGCTGGTCCGGGGCCAGCTCCGCGGAGGGCGGCCGCTCGATCACCCGCTCGGGGATCGCCAGCGACTGGCTGTTGCGCCAGCGCGCCAGGCGATAGACCCATGTCTTGTAGACATCCTTGAGGGCATTGTAGCCGCCCACCATATCGCCATAGAGCGTGGCGTAGCCCACCGCCATCTCGCTCTTGTTGCCGGTGGTCAGCACCATCAGCCCCTTCTTGTTGGAGAGAGCCATCAGCAACACGCCGCGACAGCGCGACTGCAGGTTCTCCTCGGTGGTATCCCGCGCCGCGCCCTCGAAGGCCCCGGCGAGGGTCGCCATGAACGCCTCCACCATGGGCTCGATGGGCATCACCTCGTAGTGCACGCCGAGCATGTCGGCCTGCTTGGCGGCATCCTCCTTCGAGATATCCGCGGTGTAGTGATAGGGCATCATCACCGCCTGCACCCGCTGGGGCCCCAGGGCATCCACGGCGATGGCCAGCGACAGGGCGGAGTCGATGCCCCCCGAGAGCCCCAGCACCACCCCCTCGAAGCCGCTCTTGTTGACGTAGTCGCGCAGCCCAGTGACCAACGCGCAGTAGAGGTTCTCCTCCGGCCCGACGTCGGGCTCGGTCTCGCCGGGCTGGGGCACCCAGGCACCCTGCTGGTGGATGAACTGCACCGGCATCACCCCCACCGCCCAGTGGGGTGCCTGGAGCATCAGCTCACCGGCGGCATCCACGCAGGCCGAACCGCCGTCGAACACCAGCTCGTCCTGGCCACCGATCTGGTTGACGTAGACGATGGGCAGCTTCACCGCCGCGGCGCGCTCCTCCAGCAGGCGCAACCGCTCGGCGGGCTTGTCCTGGTGGAAAGGCGAGGCATTGAGGCTGACCAGGATCTCGGCGCCGGCCTCCTTCGCCTGGCGCGCCGGCGCCTCCTCCCAGAGATCCTCGCAGATCAGCAGGCCCAGCTTCGCGCCCCGATGCTCAATCACCAGCGGTGCGCTGCCACGGGCGAAATAGCGCTGTTCGTCGAACACCTCGTAGTTGGGCAGCGCCTGCTTGGCATACTCGCCCAGCCATTCACCGTTGTAGAGCACACCGGCCAGGTTCCAGAGTCGCCCCTCGCGGCGGCCGGGATAGCCGACGATCACCAGCACGTCGCGCACCACCTTCTCCGCCATACGGGTACGCGCCGCACGCAGGCGAGTCTCCATGGAAGGGCGCAGCAGCAGGTCCTCCGGCGGGTAGCCGGTCAGGAACAGCTCGGGGAGCACCACGATATCGGCGCCATGCTCGATGCGCGCCTCGCGCACCGCCTCGATGGCACACTCGGTGTTGCCGGGAATGTCCCCTACCAGAGGGTCCAGCTGAGCCATCACCAGCGTCAGGTCTTGCATGGGCTTGGAAATCTCTCGAGAATCGATGTATGCCCTCATTGTCCCGCATGGACGGCCGGCTGGCAAAGCCGGCCACCCCTCCTGGGAGCCACCCGGATGAACCTCTTGATAATTCGCCTGATCATCTTCGCCGTACTGTTCCTGGCCGGCCTCAAGCTCTACCGCATGTACCGACAGTGGAAGCTGGACCGTGAAGAGCTGCTGGAGGACGATCGCGAGAGCGCCCGGGGCAACCGGATGGTGCGCTGCGCCTGGTGCCAGGTGCATGTGCCGGAGGGCGAGGCCCAGCGCGCGCGCGGCGAGTGGTTCTGTTCCAGCGCCCACCGCGACCGCTTCCTCCAGGAGCAGCAGGAAAAGGGCGACCGGGACGACGACCCGCACCCCTGAGGCACCGCGACCATTGCCACGCGGGCCGGCTCCGGTGAAGTGCCGGGTAAAGTGCCGGCGGCCCTACCCCGCCGCGTCCGCGCGACGATAGCGTCCGGTATAGTCGAAGAGCTTCTCGCGCACCTGCCAGTGGCGACCCACCTTGCGCCCCACCACGAAATCCGGATGGCGTAGCCGATGCTGCTCGGCGACCACCTCCTCGGGCACGGTAGGCCTGAAGGGTACCCCCGGCGCCCGCAGGTGCTGACGCAGGAAAGCCGCGGCGAAGGCTCCTCGCTGGGCCGGGGTCTCCAGGGCGAACCACTCGGAGAGCGTCGCGCCGTCCTCATCATGGTAGGTCACCTTCAACCGCGGCAGTCCCCGGCCGTTGACGGTGGCCTCAAGCTGCATCCCCGCCACCCGCAACACCCGGGCATCGCGCAGACGCAGCGCCTCCCTCAACTTGTCGTCGGCGTCCACCAGCAGCGCCTCGCAGCCGTGGCAGCGCCGGGCGGCAATATCGTTCTCGGCACCGCAGTCGGGGCACACCTTGAAGCGAAAGCGAAACGAACATTGCTCCATCGCCACCGTCGTCGACGTCGTCGTTGAACTTACGCTTTTCGTGTGGGGTCGGGTGCGCCTGGAAGGCACCAGGCCATGGCAGCGCCGCCCGAAGTGCTCGATCACCAGGTCGCCGTCGCGCTTGCCCCAGAACAGGTTGGCATGGCCGCAGGCGGGGCACTCGACCTGCACCGGCTCGCTGTCGGAGGCGGGCTGCGGGGAGCCCACCTCCGGCGCATAGAGGTCCCAGGGGTTGCCGGCATAGTCGAGGATCAGGCAGTTGCGCTTGCCCGGCGCGAGGCGCAGGCCGCGGCCGACGATCTGCTGGTAGAGGCTCACCGACTCGGTGGGACGCAGGATGGCGATCAGGTCCACGTGGGGCGCATCGAAGCCGGTGGTCAGCACCGCCACGTTGACCAGATACTTGAGCTCGCGCGCCTTGAAGGCGGTGATCAGCCGCTCGCGCTCGGCGGAGGGGGTCTCGCCGGTGACCAGCGCCGCCTCGCCGCCGGGCAGGTAGCCAAGGATCTCCTCGGCGTGGGCCACGCTTGCGGCAAACAGCATCACCCCCTGGCGTTCCCGGGCGCGCTCGACCACCTCGGCAATGATGCCCGGGGTGGCACGGTTTCCCGCCGCCACCCGATTGAGCTCCTCCTCCCGGAACAGGCCGCCCGGCCCCGGCGCCAGCGCCGAGAAGTCATACCTCTCCACCGCCGCATCGATGCGCCGCGGCTCGGCCAGGTAACCCTGCTTCACCATCAGGCGTAGCGGCTGCTCGAAGACGCACGCCTGAAAGAAACAGGCTTCATCGCCGCGCACCATGCCGTGGTGGTGGCGGTGGTAGATAAAGCCCTGCCCCAGCCGGTAGGGCGTGGCGGTCAACCCAAGCACCTTGAGCCGCGGGTTGGCCCGGCGCAGCCCCTCGATCACCCGGCGGTAGCTGGCATCCTCGGCGGGCGCGACCCGGTGACACTCGTCGATCACCAGCAGGGTGAAGTCGCCCTGCCCCCGGGATGGAGAGGCGAAGCGGTCGAGGCCGCGCACCACCGATTGCACCGAGCCGAACACCACCTGGCGGCCGCTCTCCTTGCGCCCCAGGCCGGCGCTGTAGATATCCGCCGCGAGGCCGTAGGCCGCGTACTTGGCATGATTCTGCTCCACCAGCTCGCGCACATGGGCCAGCACCAGCACCCGTCCCCGGGCCAGGCGTGCCAGCTCGGCGATCACCAGCGACTTGCCGCTGCCGGTGGGCAGCACCACCACCGCCGGGTCGTGCGAGCCACGGAAATGCTCGATGACCCGGCGCACCGCCTCCCGCTGGTAGGGGCGCAGGGAGGGCGCCGCAGACGCCGAAGGCGGCCCGGAGGCCGCCTTCTGTGCAGGGTCATGAGGCAACAGGGACCCCCTCAGTCCACCCACACACGGGCATTGCGGAACAGACGTTGCCAGGCACCGTCCCGGGTCCACTCCGCCGGGCGCCAGGAGTTGGTCACCGCACGCACCACCCGTTCCGGGTGGGGCATCATGATGGTGACCCGGCCGTCGGGAGTGGTCAGCCCGGTGATGCCGGAGGGCGAGCCGTTGGGGTTGGCCGGATAGCGGGTGGTGACCTGGCCGTAGTTGTCCACGTAGCGCAGGGCCACCGCGCCGCTGCCCTGCATCCCGCGCAGGTGGGCGCTGTCGCGGAACTCGGCACGGCCCTCGCCGTGGGCCACGGCGATGGGCAGCCGCGAGCCCTGCATGCCAGCCAGCAGGATCGAGGGGCTCTGCTCCACCTGGACCATCGCCACGCGGGCCTCGAACTGCTCCGACTCGTTGCGCACGAAACGCGGCCATGCGTCGGCACCGGGTATCAGCTCCTTGAGCTGGGCCAGCATCTGGCAGCCGTTGCACACCCCCAGCGAGAAGCTGTCGTCGCGCGCGAAGAAGGCCGCGAACTGCTCCCGGGCGCGGGCATTGAACAGCACCGACTTGGCCCAGCCGCCCCCGGCCCCCAGCACGTCGCCATAGGAGAACCCGCCGCAGGCCACCAGGCCCTTGAACTCATCCAGCGACACCCGTCCCTCGAGGATATCGCTCATGTGCACGTCCACCGCCTCGAAGCCGGCGCGATCGAAGGCCCAGGCCATCTCCACCTGGCCGTTGACGCCCTGCTCGCGCAGCACCGCCACCGCCGGGCGAGCCAGGTTGAGCCCGGGGGCCTGGAGATAGGGCGCCGCGATATCCTCGTCGACCTCGAAGGTGGGCGTGGCGGAGAGCCCCGGGTCGCGGTCGTCGAGCAGGCCGTCGAACTCGCTCTTGGCGCACTCCGGGTTGTCGCGCAGGGCCTGCAGGCGATAGCTGGTCTCGGTCCAGGTGCGCTGGGCACGCAGCCGCGTGGTCTCCAGCAGCGGCTCCTCGAAGAGGGTGACGCGCACCTGGTCGTCGTAACGCGGCCGGGCGATGACGCCACAGGTCTCGAGACCGGCAGCGGCAAATTGGGCCAGCACCTCCTCGGTGTGTTCGCGGCTCACCTGGATCACCGCGCCCAGCTCCTCGGCGAACAGCGCGCTGAAGGCCTCCACCGGCTCATTCACCAGCCAGTCGAGCTTGATCTCGAGGCCGGCGTGGGCGGCGAAGGCCATCTCCAGCAGGGTCACCAGCAGGCCGCCGTCGCTGCGGTCGTGGTAGGCCAGCAGCTTGCCCGCGGCGTTGAGCCCCTGGATCACCGCGAAGAACGCCTTGAGGTCCTCCGGGTCATCCAGATCCGGGGCCTCGTCACCGACCTGGCCGTAGACCTGGGCCAGGGCCGAGCCTCCCAGGCGATTGCGGCCGCCGCCCAGGTCGATCAGGATCAGGTCGGATTCATCCTGTTCCAGATTGATCTGGGGCGTCAGGGTACGCATGGCATCGGTGACCGGGGCGAAGCCGGTGATCACCAGGGAGAGCGGCGAAGTGACGCTCTTCTCCTCGACCTCGCCCTTCTCGCTCGCCCCCTGCCAGGCGGTGCGCATGGACATCGAGTCCTTGCCCACCGGCACGGCGATGCCCAGTGCCGGGCAGAGCTCCATGCCCACGGCGTGAACGGCGTCGTACAGCGCCTGATTCTCGCCGGGGTGGTCCGCCGCGCTCATCCAGTTGGCGGAGAGCTTGATATCGGAGATCTTCTCGATGGGTGCCGCCGCCAGGTTGGTGATCGCCTCGGCCACCGCCAGACGGGCGCTGGCGGCCGGGTCGATCAGCGCCACCGGCGGACGCTCGCCCATGGCCATGGCCTCGCCGGCGTGGGTGTCGAAGCTGGCCGTGGTCACCGCCACGTCTGCCACCGGCACCTGCCAGGGCCCGACCATCTGGTCGCGGGCCACCTGGCCGGTGATGGAACGGTCGCCGATGGTGATCAAGAAGCTCTTGGAGGCCACGGTGGGCAGGCGCAGCACCCGGTCCATGGCCTCGCGCAGGTCGAGGTTGTCGAGCATCACGCCCGACAGCTCATTGGCCTGGCGCTGGAATTCACGGGTCATCTTCGGCGGCTTGCCGAACAGCACGCTCATCGGCAGGTCGACGGGAAGAGTCTCGAAGTGGCCGTCGCGGACCTCCAGGTGATGGGCATCGGTGGCCTCCCCGACCACCGCGTAGGGGCAGCGCTCGCGGGCGCACAGCGCCTCGAAGGTCTCGAGATCCTCGGGCGCCACCGCCAGCACGTAGCGCTCCTGGGCCTCGTTGCACCAGATCTCCAGCGGGCTCATGCCCGGCTCGGCGTTGGGCACCGCGCGCAGGTCGAACAGGCCGCCGCGCTCGCCGTCCTTGACCAGTTCCGGCAACGCATTGGAGAGCCCGCCGGCCCCCACATCGTGGATGAAGCGGATCGGGTTGGCCTCTCCCAGGGCCCAGCAGCGGTCGATCACCTCCTGGGCGCGGCGCTCCATCTCGGGGTTGCCGCGCTGCACCGAGGCGAAGTCCAGGTCGGCGCTGGAGGCGCCGGAGGCCATGGAGGAGGCCGCGCCGCCGCCCAGGCCGATCAGCATGGCGGGGCCGCCCATCACGATAAGCTTGCCCCCCACCGGGATCTCACCCTTCTGTACGTGGCCGTCACGGACGTTGCCGTAGCCACCGGCGATCATGATCGGCTTGTGGAAACCACGCCGCTCGATGCCGTCACGACCCAGGGCGTCCTGCTCGTAGGTACGGAAATAACCGGTGAGGTTGGGCCGGCCGAACTCGTTGTTGAAGGCCGCCCCGCCGATGGGTCCCTCGAGCATGATCGCCAGCGCCGAGACGATGCGCTCGGGCTTGCCGTAGTCGAAGGCCTCCCAGGGCTGCACGAACTCGGGGATGCGCAGGTTGGAGACCGTGAAGCCGCTGAGCCCCGCCTTGGGCTTGCCGCCGATGCCGGTGGCGCCCTCGTCGCGGATCTCGCCACCGGCACCGGTGGCCGCCCCCGGGTGCGGCGCGATGGCCGTGGGGTGGTTGTGGGTCTCCACCTTCATCAGGATCTGGATCGGCTCGACATGGCCCGCGTAGGTCGCCCGCTCCCCCGCCCGGCCGGTGAGCGGTGCCGGGAAGAAGCGCGGCGCCTCACTGCCCCGGATCACCGCGGCATTATCGCTGTAGGCGGAGAGGATGTCGTCCGGCGAGGCCTGGTAGGTGTTCTTGATCATCTTGAACAGCGAGTGGCTCTGCGCCTCGCCGTCGATCACCCAGTCGGCATTGAAGATCTTGTGGCGGCAGTGCTCGGAGTTGGCCTGGGCGAACATCATCAGCTCGACGTCCGTGGGGTTGCGCCCCAGTTCGTGGAACGCCTCGACCAGGTAGTCGATCTCGTCCTCGGCCAGGGCCAGGCCCAGCTCGGCATTGGCGGTGACCAGCGCCTCGCGCCCTCCCACCAGCAGGTCGACGCTGCCCAGCGGGGCCGGCTCATGATGGGCGAAGAGCTGCGCCGCATCGCTTGAGTCGGTGAGCACCGCCTCGGTCATGCGGTCATGCAGGATGGCGATGATCCGCTCGAAGGCCTCCTCGGAGAGCATCCCCTTGAGCTTGACCCGGTAGGCGATGCCGCGCTCGATCCGCCGCACCTGGGACAGCCCGCAGTTATGGACGATATCGGTCGCCTTGGAGGACCAGGGCGACTGGGTGCCGATACGCGGCACCACCAGGAACAGCTGCCCCTCGCGGGCATCGCTCCCCCGGGGCTCGACCCCGTAGTCGAGCAGCCGCTCCAGCACGGCCAGGGCCTCGCCGGACAGCTCGCCCTCGTGGTCGACGAAGTGCACGTACTCCGCCGAAAGCGAGGCGACGTCACCCACGCCGTCGCGCAAGGCGGCCAGCAGTTTGGCATGACGGAAGGCGGAGAGGGCGGGGGCGCCGCGCAGTTCGAGCATATCCAGGAGCCTCTGAGAGTCTTCACGATCGGGTGCCGCGGCCTGCGGCAACGAGCGCACATGATACTGGAAAGCGCAGGTGGCGAGAAATCCAGCACATGACAGCTACCGTCGGGCTGGGTATCGTGAAGGGTCCCTTTCCAGCCCGTCACCGCATGCCCCTGATCCCTCCGCCCCTGACCCCGAGCGCACGCCTGAGGCACACCACCATCGCCCTGCTGGCGATTGTCCTGAGCCTGTTCCCCGAGCCGCCGCGCTCGGCCAGGCAGGACCAGCTCGAGACGATTCTCGCCAGGGAACTGCTCAGCGTGCACACCCGCAACACCCCCACCACCTACTACGAGGGGCGCGAGGGACCCACCGGCTTCGAGTACGAACTGGCACGCCGCTTCGCCAGTCAGCTGGGCGTCAGCCTGACCATTCGTGCCGATCACCATATCGAAAGCGCCCTCGAGGCGGTGCGCCAGGAGGGCGACATGGCGGCGGCAGCCCTGCCTCTGGAGCCCGACCTGCCTGGGGTGGTCTTCAGTCGACCGATCATCGAGCTGCAACCGGTCGTCGTCTATCGCCGTGGGCTCACCCCGGTGGAGACCCCCGACGACCTGCCCGGGCTGACCCTCGGCGCCATCGGCGGTGCAGGCACCGGCCGCGTGCTCAACGAACTGCAGGCTAGCTATCCGGACCTGCGCTGGGAGGCCTCCTCCGAGGTGGAGGTCGCCGAGCTGCTCGGCCAGGTCGAGGATGGCGAGCTCGACGCGGCGGTGCTCTTCGACCATCAGTTTCGCCTCAACCGGCTCTTCTTCCCCGACGTGGAGCGCGGCTTCCTGCTCGGCGACCCGCTCTCCATGGCCTGGGCCTTCCCGACCGAGCGCAGCCTGGCGCTGGTCGAGGCCGCCAACCGCTTCCTTTCCGGTCTGCACGAGAGCGGCGAGCTCGAGGCCCTGGTGGCGCGCTACTTCGGCCATGACGACTTTCTGGAGTACGTCGGCACACGCACCTTTCTCAAGCATGTCGAGGCGCGCCTCCCCACGTACACCGAACTCTTTCGCGAGGCCGCGCGAGCACTGGACTTCGACTGGAAACTGCTGGCCGCCATAGGCTACCAGGAGTCGCACTGGAACCCCCAGGCCACCTCCCCTACTGGCGTGCGTGGACTGATGATGCTGACCAACGCCACCGCCGGCGACCTGGGGGTCAGCAACCGTCTCGACCCCGCCCAAAGCATCCATGGCGGGGCCCGCTACCTGCGCCAGCTGCATGACCGCCTGCCCGACTCGATTCAGGGGGACAACCGCCTCTATATGGCCATGGCGGCTTATAACGTGGGACTGGGGCACCTCTACGATGCCCGCCGAATCACCGAGCAGCGCGGCGGTGACCCCGACCTCTGGGCCGATGTTCGCGAGTCGCTGCCGCTGCTGCAGCAGCGTGAGTGGCACAGCCAGGCAAAGTACGGCTACGCCCGGGGCGGCGAGCCGGTGATCTATGTCCACAATATCCGCCGTTATCACGAGATTCTCAGTTACGTGGAGCGCAGCCGGCGGCAGTTCCCGCGGCTCAATGCCCGGGCCGATGACAGCGGGCAGGCGGGCCTGCCACCATGAGGCTCACGCCTGGCGACGCGCGGCGAAGAACTCCCTGAGCAGGAGAGACGCCCGAGAGGCCAGTATCCCGCCCTGCACCTCCACCCGGTGGTTGTACCAGGGCTGGGCGAAGAGGTTGGCCTTCGACTCCACCATGCCGCTGCGCGGCTCGGCGGCGCCATAGACCACGCGAGCCAGGCGAGCATGGATGATCGCCCCGGTGCACATCAGGCAGGGCTCCAGCGTCACATAGAGGGTGCAGCCATCGAGGCGGTAGTTGCCGAGACGCGCCCCGGCATCGCGCAGGGCCCGGATCTCGGCGTGGGCGCTAGGATCATGGCCGGCCACCGGGGCGTTGAAGCCCACACCGACGATCTCGCCGGCGACATCGACCACGACCGCCCCCACCGGCACCTCGCCGGCGACAAGCCCCAGGCGGGCCTGATCCAGGGCCCGATGCATGTAGAATTCATCGCTGCGCACCGCCGTCGACTCCGTGTAGACTGGCCTGAAACAATCGTATGAATAGTGGCCGTGGCTGCCACCCCGGGAGAACTCCATGACCGACGCCCTGAACGACCTGGTTAACCTGCTGGCACTCGAGCCTCTCGAGGAGACCCTGTTCCGCGGCACAAGCCAGGACCTCGGCCTGCCGCAGCTGTTCGGCGGCCAGGTGCTGGGGCAGGCGCTCTCGGCCGCCAGCCAGACCGTCCCCGCCGAGCGCCGCGCCCACTCGCTGCACGGCTACTTCCTGCGTCCGGGCGACCCGCACCGCCCGATAGTCTATCAGGTGGACACCATTCGCGACGGCGGCAGCTTCACCACCCGCCGGATCACCGCCATCCAGAAGGGGCGGCCGATCTTCTTCTGCAGCGCCTCCTTCCACGGCGCGGAACAGGGCATCGCCCACCAGACCGCGATGCCCGGGGTATCATCACCGGAACAGCTGATCGCAGAGGGCGCCCGGCTGGCGCGCTTCGATAACCACCCCATCGAATTCCTGCTCGACGGCGAAGAGTGGGACGCCGGCCAGCCGGCCCGCAAGCGCGTCTGGTTCCGCCTGGTCGGCGAGCTGCCCGATGACCCCGCACCTCACCGCAGCTTGCTGGCCTACAGCTCCGACTTCAACCTGCTGACCACCGCCCTGGTTCCTCACGGCATAGGGTACCGCGACCCCAAGCTGCAGATCGCCAGCCTCGACCATGCCCTGTGGCTCCACCACGACGTGCGCGTCGACGACTGGCTGCTCTACGACATGGACAGCCCCTGGACCGGCGGCGCCCGCGGCTTCTCCCGCGGCAGCATCTTCGATCGCCACGGCCGCCTGGTGGCCTCCACCGCCCAGGAGGGGCTGACCCGCCTGCGCGACGGCGAAGGCTAGCCGCGACGCCCCGCGGGCGCTACCATGCCAGCCAGGCCGCAATAGCTCAGTTGGTAGAGCAACGCACTCGTAATGCGTAGGTCGGAGGTTCGACTCCTCTTTGCGGCACCAAAAAATACCTAATATCAACTAGTTACACATACAACCACCCCACCTCCCCACACCGGGTTGGCATAGGTGAAAGATAGGTGGCAAATAGGTGACGCTGGGCAGGGTGATCGCCACCGCGATGGGCGAATTCACCCGCGAGATTTCGAAGGGGTCCATCATCAAGATCAAGCCTGATCCCGCCCACACGCATATAGCCGGCCGGGAGTTCTGATGGGAAGTGTTTGACTGAGAAGGAACTCGTAATGCCTTGCCCACGCACCGTGGAAGCCACCGAGATCTCCCACCGTTCATCTCAGGGCACGCTCAAGCCTTTCTTCGTGCGTGATGCCCAGGGTGACATGTATGTGGTCAAGGGCGTGGATGGTGCAGGCAGACAAGCCCTCATTGCCGAGCTGCTATGCGCGGAGCTTGGGCGGCGCTGTGGTTTGCCGGTCGCCGACTATGCGCTGATGAGATTCCCTGAAGGCATGCTGGAGTTCAGTACACTCGAAGGCGCCAGCGACCTGTCGGGTGGGCTCGCCTTCGCGTCCAGAGTGATCCCGTACTCTCGAGAGCTGACTTTCGACCAAGTGGAGGAGGTGTCCACCGAGCTGCAGCTGCGTGTGCTACTGTTCGATATATGGGTCAGCAACGAAGATCGTTATCTGACCGAGCAGAGTGGCAATGTGAACCTCTTGGTCGACGAAGCTGGTGACTTGGTCGTGATCGATCACAATCTGGCTTTCGACCCTCTCATTGGCATTGGTGACTTCGATCTGCACGTATTCTGTGGCCAGCGCCGGGCTCTCCGCGACTTGGAGGTACAAGCTCGGCTCTCGCGCACACTTGACACCGCACTGGCCGACTGGGATAGCATCGTCGATCTTTTGCCAGTCGAATGGGTCTATTGGGACCCGGAAGACGATTCAACCGAGGTGAGCCCTACGCTAGGGAAACGCTGCATAAATCCCGCCACAGCTGCCCGACAGCCGTTGGCGGGGTACAATCTGGCCACCCTGTCACCACCTGATCGAGCCATCCGATGAAGCAGATCTCTTTCGCCCAGGCAGAGCACCAGAACAAGAAGAAGGTGACCCGCCGCGAGCGGTTTCTGGCCCAGATGGAGGCGCTGGTGCCTTGGCAACGGCTCATCGATGCGCTGTCGCCGTCTTATTTCCCGAACGCAGCAGGCAAGCGAGGCCGTCCACCCATCGGCCTGGAGCGCATGCTGCGGATCTACTTCCTGCAACAGTGGTATGCGCTCGCCGACGAGGCACTTGAAGATGCCATCTACGATAGCCAGGCGATGCGCGACTTCGTGGGTATCGATTTGGCCATTGAGAGCGTGCCGGACGCGACCACGCTGCTGCGCTTCCGTCACCTGTTGGAGAAGCATGCGCTGACCCAGCGAATCTTCGAGGAGATCAACGCCCACCTGGCCGAGAAAGGGCTGTTCATGCGCGAGGGCACGATTGTCGACGCCACCATCGTGGCAGCCGCCCCTTCTACCAAGAATAAGGCCAAGCAGCGCGATCCGGAGATGAAGCAGACCAAGAAAGGCAACCAGTGGTATTTCGGCATGAAGGCCCATATCGGCGTCGATGCCGTCACCGGACTGACTCACAGTGTCGTCGCAACCTCGGCCAACGTCGCCGATGTCACCATGGCCGGCGCTCTGGTCCGGGAGGATGACAAGCGGGTATATGGCGACGCAGGTTACACCGGCATGTGGAAGCATCTTGACGAAGAGAAAGATGCCCCGGATTCCAAGTGCTGCGTGGCCGCCAAGCGCGGGGCCATCAAGAAGATGGACGACAGCCCCATGAAAACGCTGCTGCTGGCGATCGAGAAGGCCAAAGCGAGCATCCGTGCCAAAGTCGAGCACCCGTTTCATGTCATCAAGAACCTCTTCGGCTACCGGAAGGTGCGCTACAAGGGGCTGGTCAAGAACCAGGCGCAACTTTTCAGCCTGTTCGGATTGGCCAACCTTGTGCTGGCGACACGATGCGAAGGCCAAGTTGATGGGGCCAGTACGCCTTGAATCTGGCCTGGCAGCCGGATAACCCGGCTGCCAGGAAAACAGGACCACATGAAGTGGTCAGAAAATGATCGCCAATGGGGTGGTTGAGAGACTCTGAGCCCCCTCAGCTGCGCGGAACCGAATTGATCAGTGATTCCCTAGCTGATCGTCACGCCTGGTTGCAGCGGCTGCATGAGCCGACCTTCTGGAGAGACATATGAGCACCATCCTCTGCAACTACTCGGTGCTGCGTTTCCAGCCTTACCCAGAGACTGGTGAGTTTGCCAACCTGGGTATCGTCATGCTCTGTAACGATGGCCAGTTCCTGCAACGATCCGAGACGCGACAGCGACAACGCATCACCCACTTCTTCGGCAAGCTGCCCACCGAGGTCTTCACTCGCGCCCGCCGAGAGTTCCTGGAGGAGCTTCGCCGAGTGGTTAAGTTGGCCAATGCCCATGCAGATGATGCCGCCATGCAGCGCCGCATCTTCCAGCACCTGGTCGCGCCGCGAGAAACCATGTTCCGGTTCAGCCAGCCCGGCACCGTCGCCACGGAAGATCCGCGTCAGGCGCTGGAGGAGCTGTTCATGCGTTACGTACACCACGACTTCAGTCAGCGCGAGAACCTTGAAACCCGCATGACCAGCCGTGTTGCTCAATGGCTGCGCGGGTTCACGGACCGGCAGTACAACGAAATCACCCTGGGCAACGACCTGCTCCAGGTGAAATTCCCCTTGGTCTGGCAGGTGGCTGGCAGGCCTCGCCAGGCGGTGAAGCCCATCAGCTTTGACCTGGAAGAGTCGAGCAAGATCATCGAGAAGGGTGACAAGTGGCTCATGCGCATGAAGCGGCTCGAAGCTAGCGGGCAAGCGCCGCTCGACACTGTATTTGTCAGCCACGAGCCCTCTGAAACCCAAGGCCCGAGGCAGCGCGCCTACCAGGAAGTGACCCGCGAACTGACCGAGAGCGGCCTTCTGCGCATCATCCCGGATGCCTTGGGTGAACACGGCGTCACCCAAGCCATTGCTGCGACGCCCACCTCGATGCACTAAGGCTTAGGCTTCTACTTTGCCACCGACCCGCCCACCGTGGCGGGTTTTTCGTGTCGAATGGCGGGACAACAACGAGGGAGCTATGCATGTCCAGGTCTTCACGCCCTGCCCTCCCTGCAGCCTGCGCCAGAGATCCAGTTTGAGGATTGCCACTTCTTTGAAGATTGCCACTTCGTGCTCACGGGCAAATTCACCATCGGCACCTGCGCCGAGTGCGAAGCCGAGCCCCTCGAGTGTGGCGATCTCATCACGGCGTGAGGAAACGCGGGGGATCGGTCAGGACTTGCCGGCGGTAAAGCCGCCGTCGATCATCAGCGTGGTGCCGGTGACGAAGCTGGCCTCGTCACTGGCCAGGAACAGGAAGCCGTTGGCGACCTCCTCGGGGCGGCCCAGTCGGGCCATCGGGTGCAGGGAGATCAGCCCTTGCAGCAGCTCGTCGTCCAGGGCCTGGAGCAGCGGCGTGTCGATGTAGCCCGGCCCGATGGCGTTGACCCGCACCCCCTTGGGTGCCGCCTCGATGCCCAGGGTGCGGGTCATATTGACCACCCCGCCCTTGGCCGCGGTGTAGGCGGCAGTCTGGGACTGGCCCATCATGCCGAGGATGGAGGCGCAGTTGACGATGCTGCCGCTGCCCTGGCGATACATCACCCGCAGCGCCGCGCGGGCCACACGGAAGACCCCGTTGAGGTTGATGTCGATGATGCGCAGGTATTCGTCGTCGCTCACCTCGTCGGAGGGGGTCACGCCACCGATACCGGCATTGTTGAATACCGCATCCACGCTGCCCAGCTCGGCGACGGTCTCCGCGAACAGGCGGTCGACCTGGGCGGTATCGGTGACATCGCATGCCTTGAACAGGCAGCGGCCGGCATGCCTGGCATCCAGCTCCGCCGCCCGGGCCGCACCCTCACCACCCTCGAGGTCGGCGATCACCGCGCTGGCCCCCTCCTCCAGGCAACGCTCCACGCTGGCCAGGCCGATACCGCTGGCGCCGCCGGTGACGATGACGTTCTTGCCCTTCATTCGCATGAGCTCTGCTCCCTGTGATGACTTCCTGACGACGCATGACCGCGCCGCGGTGCCACCAGTGTAGTCGAGCCGGGGACCACCCCGCCCTCTTCTCGCATGGCATTGCAGCCAATTATCGCTCTGTCTTGACGCGCATCAACTCATCCCAGCACGTGGTGTAGCGCGGCGTGCGCCGCTCGCAGCGCAGCTTCCAGGCATTGTCGCGCCGCGGCAGGCCGAAGCGCACCGTATCACGGCCCATCTCGCGATTGAGCCGGTCCAGGGTCGCCATCAGCCGCTGGCTGCGCGCGCGGCGGGCATCGTCCTCGGGTGTCTCGAGCAGCGAGGCCTGGCGCCGCTCGACGTCCACCAGGTCGAGCAGCATCACGCCGCACTTCTGGTAGCGGTAGCCCTCCAGGTAGATCGCCGCCAGGGCGCGGCTCGCCGCGGCCAGCAGCTCGCGACTGTCGGCACTGGGGGCCGGCAGCGCCACCACCGCGGCGTTGCGGTACTGGGGCTCGCCGGCCAGGAAGGGGTTGGTGCGTACGAACACCTGGACCGCCTGGGCCAGGCTGCCCTGACGGCGCAGCTTCTCGCCGGCCCGGGTGCAGTGCTGGCGCATGGCTGCCTCCAACTCATGGCGCTCGCCGGTGAGCCGCCCGAAGGAGCGCGACACCAGCAACCGCCGGCGCGGCTCGCTCATGTCATCGAGGACGATGGCCGGCCGCCCGCGCAGCTCCCAGACCATGCGCTCCATCACCACCGAAAAGCGGCTGCGTACCCAGCGTGAGTCGGCCTCGCGCAGCTGCCAGGCGTTCTCGATGCCCATCAGCGCCAGCCGCTCGGCGCTGCGTCGCGCCACGCCCCACAGGTCATCCACCGGGCAGGACTCGAGCACCCGGCGAGTGGCCTCACCTGCGGCGTCCAGTCGACAGACACCCTCGAAGGCGGGCTCGCGCTTGGCCAGGCGGTTGGCCAGCTTGGCCAGGGTCCGGGTGGGTGCCAGCCCCACGCCCACGGGGATGCCGGTCCAGCGGCCCACGGTGTCGCGCAGCTCCCGGCAGCGCGGCTCGAGCTCACCATCGGGGAAGCCGGAGAAGCCCACGAAGCTCTCGTCGATGGAGTAGGGCTCCACGTCGGGGGAGAACTCGCCCAGCACCTGGTTGACCCGTCGCGACATGTCGCCGTAGAGCGCGTAGTTGCTGGAGAGCAGCACCGCCTGGCGGCGCACCGCTGGCGGCAGCAGGTGCAGCGGCGCGCCCATGGCCACGCCCAGCGCCTTGAGCTCGTGGGAGCGCGCCACCACGCAGCCGTCGTTGTTGGAGAGCACGCCCACCGCTCGCCCCTCCAGGCGCGGGTCGAAGACCCGCTCGCAGCTGACGTAGAAGCTGTTGCCGTCGACCAGGGCGATCACCGCTCGCCCCCCGGCAGGGCGTGGAGCACATGGGTGACCACACCCCACACGTGGCACTCGCGGCCCGCCAGGGGGATCGGCGCGAAGCGCGGGTTGCTGGCCACCAGCCATACCTCGCCGCCGCGCCGCGCCAGGCGCTTGACGGTGGGTTCCCCCTCCAGGGCGATCACCACCACCCGCCCGGGCAGCGGCTCCAGGCTGCGGTCCACCACCAGCAGGTCGCCGTCATGGATGCCGTCGCCGAGCATGGAATCGCCCTCGGCACGCACGAAGTAGGTGGCCGCCGGACGCTTCACCACGTGCTCGTGGAGGTTGATCTCCCCCTCGAGGTGGTCATCGGCGGGGCTGGGAAAGCCCGCCCGCACCCGGCAGCCCATCAGGGGCAGGCCCGAGTGCACCGCTCCGGGAGCGGCGCGGCCGATCACCCGAGCCCGAGTCGAATCCGACAATTTCATGGCTACCCCCACCAGATACTGTAAATAAATACAGTATCGAGTAGATGGCATCCGCTGACAACTCCAGCCGCTGACTTAACAGGCCTTAGAAAGGTGCAGTTCCTCAAGCGGCAGGGGGCGGCTGAACAGGTAACCCTGGAAGGCATGGCAGTCGTGGGCGATCAGCCAGTCGCGCTGGGCCTCGGTCTCGACCCCCTCGGCGATCACCTCCAGCTCCAGGCTGCGTGCCAGGGCGATGATGCTGGCCACGATGGCCGCCGAAGCCTCGTCGACGAGCAGGTCGCGCACGAAACTCTGGTCGATCTTGAGCTGGTCCAGCGGCAGGCGCTTTATGTAGGAGAGCGAGGAGTAGCCGGTACCGAAGTCATCCAGCGAGAAACGCACGCCTCGCTCTCGCAGGCGCAGCATCTTGGCCCGCGCCTCGTCGCGCTCCTCCAGGAACAGGCTCTCGGTGACCTCCAGCTTGAGGCGTTCGGCGGGCGCCCGGGTGGCATCGAGGATCGCCACCACCCGCTCGACGAAGTCCACCTCGCGGAACTGCCGCGGGCTCACGTTCACCGCCAGCGTCAGGTGCCGCCTGGCGGGGTCGGTGGACCAGGCGGCCAGCTGCCGACAGGCACTCTCCAGCACCCAGGCGCCGATGGCCACGATCAGGCGGTTCTCCTCGGCCAGGGGGATGAACTCCCCGGGTGACACGGCCCCCCGCCGGGGGTGCTGCCAGCGCAGCAGGGCCTCGACGCCGCGGATCTCGCCCGAGTCCGTGACCTGGGGCTGATAGTGGAGGTGGAGCTCCTCCCGCGGCAGCGCCTGACGCAGGTCGGCCTCGAGGCGAGCGCGGGCCTGCAGACGCACCTGCATCTCCGGGTCGAAGAAGCTCAGGGTGTTGCGCCCCGCCGCCTTGGCCTGGAACAGCGCCATGTCGGCCTGCTGGAGCACCTCGTCAAGGCTCGTCTCGTGATCACGGAACAGGGTGATGCCCAGGCTGCCGGTCACCATCAGGCGTTCACCGCCCAGTAGTACGGGGGCCTGCAGGGCCGACAGCAGCTTGTGCGCCACCCGCTCGGCGATCACCGCGACCTCCTCAGGATGCTCGCCGAGGTCGTGGAGCAGCAGCGCGAACTCGTCGCCGCCCAGGCGGGCCAGGGTATCGGTGTCGCGGACCACCGCCCCCAGTCGCCTGGCCACCGAACGCAGCAGCTGGTCCCCGCTGTGGTGGCCCAGGGTGTCATTCACCTGCTTGAAGTTATCGAGGTCCAGGAACATCAGCGCGCCGAAGCGACCGTTGCGGTAGCTGTCACGCAGCACCCCCTCCAGGCGGTCCATGAGCAGGCGACGGTTGGGCAGCCCGGTCAGGGAGTCGAAGAAGGCCAGCTGGTGGATCTCCTGCTCGGCCGCCTTGCGCTCGGTAAGGTCGCTGAAGGTGGCCACGTAGTGGGTCAGCTTGCCCTCGGCATTGCGCACCGCGCTGATGGTCAGCCACTCGGGGAACACCTCGCCGTTACGCCGACGGTTCCAGATCTCGCCCTGCCAGCTGCCGTGGCGCGACACGCTGTCCCACAGCCCCGCATAGAAGGCATCGTCGTGCAGTCCGGAGCTGAGCAGCCGCGGGTTCCTGCCCAGCACCTCCTCCTCGGCGTAGCCGGTGATGCGGGTAAAGGTGTCGTTGACACGCAGGATGATGCCCTCGGCATCGGTGATCAGCATTCCCAGGTGGGTCTCGAAGGCGGTGGCGGCGATGCGCAGCTGGGCCTCGGTGGCCCGCTCCTCGGAGACGTCGCGGACCACCGCCAGGGCTCCGCCGGCATCCGGGCCGCGGGAGCCCAGGGCGCTCAGCACCGAGCGAAAGTGGCGCCACTCGCCGCCGATCTCCAGCCGGTAGTCGTACTCCACCGGCCCACCGCCGTCGCGCAACTCCGCGAAGGCCGCGGCAAGCTGCTCGGCGAGGTCTACCGGCAGCGCCTCGCGATAGTGGCGCCCGATGAGGTCACGCGAGTCAAGCAGCAGCTCGCTGGGGTCGGGCGCATGCACGAAGACGAAGCGCCCTGTGCCGTCGAACACGAAGATCATGTCCTGGATCGAGCCCACCAGCGCCTGGAGTCGCGCCTCGCGAGACTGGCTCTCGCGGCGCGCCTGCTCCCGCTCGGCGACGCGCTGGCGCACCTCGCCCTCCAGCCGCAGCCGGTTGAGGTAGTGGCGCAGCACCAGGCCGCCGAGGCCGATCACCGTCCCGGCGATCGCCAGGCGCAGCCAGAGCCGGTGCATCCAGCCCGTCAGCACCGTCGACACCTCCTCGCCGATCACCGCCACGAAGGGCAGCTCGCCGACACGACGCATGGTGTAGTAGCGATCCTCGCCATCCAGGGGCGAGTCGGTACGAAAGCTGTCCCGCTGCTGGCCGCTGTCGATGAAGGCGCGGGTCAGGGGTTCCGAGATCTGCTCGCCCAGTACCTCGAGGGGGTCTTCCCCACCGAAGACGGGACGCCGGGCGATCAGCTGCATCTGGGTATCGATGATGGCGGTGCTCTGCCCCGCCGCCATGCCCAGGCGATCCAGGGCACGGGAGAAGGCGGAGAGCTCGAGTTCGGCGCTGATGATGCCCCCACCCGCCAGGCGCTGGGCATGCACCACCCGAAACTCCTCGACGAAGTGTGACCAGAACAATGGCGTGACGCGCCGTTCCCCCGCCGGCGCCTGCAGCAGGTCGCGGTGGTAGGGCAGCCCGCCCAGCGCATAGCCCGGCGGGTAGGCGTCACTGGAGGAGACCAGGACCCGGCCCTGGCTATCCAGCACACTGATCTTGTCGAGGAAGGACAGCTCGTCGCCCAGCGCGGCCAGCCAGTCTCCCAGCTCGGCCGGGGCCTCGCCCTCGATCCGCGCCGCCACGCTGGCCAGCAGCGCCTCGCTGGCGGAAAAGGTGCTGGTCACCCACTCCGCCACCAGGTCGGCCCGGGCCGCGGTGCGCTCCTCGGCGGCCCGGGTATCGCGACGATACTGTTCGAGCATCAGGGTGCCGATCACCACCAGCATCAACAGCACGCCACCCACATAGACGGCGATGGCGCGGCGCCTGTCGCGGTGAATGTCGTGTTCAGCATCGGGTAGCGCAAGATCCGGAGAGTGCGGCATGCTGAGGGCGATCCCTGCTGGGTGGATGAATCCTGCCGTTCGTGTAGGTAGTGTAACCACTTATACAAGGCTGTGCCGGTAGAAGCACCGCCGCCCGGAGCATCCGCCCATGGAAGAGGTCACCCGCCATTTCCTCGATGCCAACCAGCCGCTGATCCGCCTGGCGCTGGCCCTGCTGCTGGGGTCGCTGATCGGCATCGAGCGCGGCTGGGTAGCCCGCGAACAGAAGTCCGGCGAGCGCATCGCCGGCATCCGCACCCACGCCCTGGTGGGGCTGCTCGGCGGGCTGGCCGCCCTGCTCTCCACCACGGTGAGCACCTGGGCGTTCCCGCTGGTGTTCCTGGCGGTGGCGGGCATCGCCCTGGTGGCGTGGCGGGCGCGCCTCGCCGAGGCCGAGGACTACAGCATCACCGGCCTGGTGGGACTGCTGCTGACCTTCTGTTTCGGCGCCGTGGCGGTGGAGGTGGACCCGGCATTGGCCACCGCCTGCGCCGTGGCCACGGCGGTGATCCTCGACAACAAGCGCGAGATCCACGGCCTGCTCTACAAGCTGCAGGCCCACGAGCTCGACGCCGGCCTCAAGCTGCTGGTGATCAGTGCGGTGATGCTGCCGCTGCTGCCGGACCGTGCCATGGGCCCCGGCGGCGCGCTCAATCCCTACGAGATCTGGTGGATGGTGGTGCTGATCGCCGCGGTCTCCTTCGTCGGCTACTTCGCCATTCGCGTGGGCGGGGCCGAGAAGGGCATCCTCTTCACCGGCCTGTTCGCCGGGCTCAGCTCCTCCACCGCCCTGACCCTGCACTTCGCGCGCCAGTCACGGCTGGCCCCGGGGCTCTCGCCGATGCTGGCCGCCGGTATCCTGATCGCCTGCGGCACCATGTTCCCGCGCATCCTGCTCTACGCCGCGGTGATCAGCCCCGGCCTGATCCCGGCCCTGCTGCCGCCGATCACGCTGATGGGCCTCACCCTCTACCTTCCAGCGCTGTACCTGTGGCGGCGCCACCGCGGCGATGGTGCGGTACAGCGGCCAACCTCCGGACAGAACCCGCTGGAGCTGCGCACGGCGCTGTTCTTCGGCGTCCTGCTGGCGGTGATCATGCTGCTGGGTGAGTGGCTGCGTGGGTGGCTGGGCGACGCCGGCATCTACCTGCTGGCCACCACTTCGGGGATCGCCGACGTCGACGCCATCACGCTGTCGCTGACCCGCATGTCGCTGGATGCCATCGCCCCGGACACCGCGGTGCTGGGGATCATCCTCGCCGCGGCCACCAACAATCTGGTCAAGGCGGGGCTGGCCGGCGCCTTCGGCACGCGCCGCACCGCCTGGCGGGTAGGCGTGCCGATGCTTGTCTCCCTGGGCATCGGCCTGGCGGCCGCCTGGCTGGTCTGATGCCACCCGCTTCCCCGCCGGGAGTGGCCTTAGCCCCCCTCCACGCCCGCCAGCGTCTGGGCGGGCCGCGCACCCAGGCGACCGAGCTCCGCGCGACCACGCAGGGTGAGGTCCGTCACGAAGCGGAACTGCTGGCGCGGGTCCACGGGGTAGGCGCGAATCTTGTACTGGGTGCCCCAGGGGTGCTCCTTGGCCACCACGGCGATGGGCCGGTCGAACTTGAGATAAGGGCTGGTCAGCGCCACGTCGCGCAGCGCCTCCTCCACCCGGGCGGCATCGTGGTCGGGATGCAGGTAGAAGTCGGCCACGCACTGCAGGCTGTCGCCACCGTTGTTGGCGTTGCTGATCGGCGTGTTCCAGATCTTGAGGTGAGGGATGCTGACCAGGTTGTCATCGGGGGTGACCACTTCGATGGTGCGCATGCCCACATGGGTGACCTCGCCGTAGACCCCCTCGATCTCCACCCAGTCCCCCGGGCGGTAGGGCATCTCTACCGCTGCCACCACCCCGGCGATCAGGCTACTGACGTAGTCCTTGAGGGCGAAGCCGATGGCGAGCCCCACGGCACCGAGCAGGGCGATCATGTTCTGCAGCGAGGGATCGATGACGATGGGCACCGCCATGGTGATGGCGACGATCAGGATCGCCAGGCGCACCAGCGGCACCAGGGCAAAGACCCGGAAGCGATGCTGGCCATGCAGCCGGTTGGCGGCCCAGTTGAGCCCCTTCTGGCTCACCACGATCAGCAGGATCGCCCCCGCCGCCAGCAGCGCAAGCTCCACCAGGGCCGCCGTATCCAGCTTGTTGAACAGTTGCGAATAGTCGTCGGCGTTATCCATCACCGGGCTCCTTAAAGGGCATCCACCAGATAGGTACGCTCCTCGAGCAGGCGCCGTACGCTCATGTAGCCCAGCGGGGCCACCCGCCAGCGGCCGGCATCACAGCTCACCACACCGCGCCGCTGCAGCTGACGCAGGCCGGAGAGCGCCCGGGCATGAGAGAACGGCAGCACTTCGGGCAGCAGCGCCTCGTCGAGGCCGCCATGCAGCAGCAGGGCGTGGAGCAGCAGCACCGACTCCTCACCGACCTCGCCGGGCAGGGTGGCCTCATCGAGGCTTTCGGCCAGCCACAGGGTATCCGGAGACTCCCCTTCCGGGGCCTCGTCGCACAGTCTGGCCCGCCAGTAGTGCCAGGCCAGGCCGAGCTGACCGTGACAGTGGACGGCCAGCTCGCGAAGCTCGCGGCTGGTGGGGGCCTCCTCGCCATCCACCAGCACCGGCTCGCCGCTGCCGACGGCGCGGATCACCTGCGGCTCCCCCAGGGCGGCCCGGGTGGTTGACGAAAAGTAGCGGGTGAGGCGCTCGCCATCGAAGGCCTGCAGGGTCACCGCCGCGGATTCGGGCAGCGCCAGGGCGTGGTGCAGGTAGGCCCAGGTCCAGCTGTCGCAGCCGATCACCCCGCGTCCCAGGCGTCCGGTGAGCGCGGCCTCGAGGAAGTTGCGCAACCCGGCGAGTGCCGTCGCCTGGCGCAGGAAACCCCGCTCCAGTCGCGGTATCCCCCAGGCGCGCGCCGACGACGCCGGCGACCAGGGCATCTCGCCAGCCAGCAGCGCCCCTGCCGACGGCTCGGGCAGGAGGTGCCCCCCGTTCAGGCGCGCCCAGGCCTCGATCCCCTCGGCGTGGCCATCCGCGGGGGCGCCCACCAGCAGGGTGACCGGCCCCGCCGACTCGCCGGCCTCGGCGAAGTACCGGGCCAGGGCATGAGCACTCGGCTGCCAGTCGATGGGCGGCGCCAGCTTGGCCAGGCGAACCCCGGGCAGCCGCTCGAGCTGCGCCTCTTCCCGCGCCGGCTCTTCCCCCGACTCGTTGCCCAGCGTCAGCCAGCGCCCCAGCGCCTGCCAGCGTCGACGCGCCTGGCTGGCCTGGGATGCCCTGGGCAGTTCCCGCTGCTCGATGGGCACCACCTCCCACAGCGGGCGCTCTCGCTCCTCGTCCTGCGCCATCCGCGCCTTCCCCGGTTCACGTCGATGAGCTGACCATAGCACGCCCCGGACAAGGCGCCGAGACGACGACGCCCGCCACGGCGGGGCCGGGCGGGCGTCATGGGGCAGGAGACGAGGGGCGGCTACCAGGTCAGGCAGATCTTGCCGAAGTGGCGGCCGGCCTCCTGGTGGCGGAAGGCATCGGCGATCGCGTCCAGCGGGAACTCGCGGTCGATCACCGGGCGCAGCTCGCTGGCCTCCAGTGCGCGGATCATCTCCAGCTGATGGCGGCGGCTGCCGACGATCAGCCCCTTCAGGCTGGCCTGCTTGGCCATCAGCTTGGCGGTGGGGATCTCGCCCTCGCGACCGGTGAGTACACCGATCAGCGCGATATGACCGCCGATGCGTACCGCCTCGATGGATTGGGGCAGGGTGCCGGGGCCGCCCACCTCGACCACATGGTCGACCCCCTCGCCACCGGTCAGCGCCTTCACCGTGCGCCCCCACTCCGGATCCTCGCGGTAGTTGATGACATGCTCGGCACCCAGCTCGCGCAGCCGCTGCAGTTTCTCGTTCGAGGAGGAAGTGGCGATCACCCGGGCCCCCATCAGCCGCGCGAACTGCAGGGCGAAGATGGAGACGCCCCCGGTGCCCAGCACCAGTACCGTATCGCCGGCCTTGATGCCGCCATCCACCACCAGGGCGCGCCAGGCGGTGAGCCCGGCGGTGGTCAGGGTGGCCGACTCCGCATGGGACCAGCCCGCCGGCTGGCGGGTAAAGGCGGAGGCCTTCGCCACCACCTGCTCCCGGGCATAGCCCTGCACGCCGTCGCCGGGGGTAGTGGCGAAGTTGCCCAGCCGCGCCGTGCCCTCCTGCCAGGGCGGGAAGAAGGTGGAGACCACGGCGTCGCCCACCGCGAACTCATCGACGCCCTCGCCCACCGCCTCGACCACGCCGGCACCGTCGGACATGGGGATGCGGCCGTCATCCACGGGGATCATCCCCGCCACCACGGCGTAGTCGTGGAAGTTCAGCGAACTGGCATGCAGGCGCACGTGTATCTCGCCGGAGCCGGGCTCCCCCGGCGCCTCATGTTCGCCCATTTGCAGGTTATCGAGCCCGCCCGGGCTCTTCAGGGTCACGACCTTCATGTCGGCTCCTTTGTCGCTGGAATCGATGGCAATCCAAGATAGCCTGACACAGGAGTGCGGGCGATGTCCGCCGAGATCACCCCGTGAGCTCGTTGAGCCGCCAGTCGTTGTCGGTGAGGGGCACGGCACCGCCATCGGTGACCCGCACGGTGTCGCTGAGGCCCACGCCCCACTGCCCCGGCAGCCGCAGGCAGAGCGGCAGGTGGAAGACCATGTCGGTGGCGAACTCGCGCTGTTGGCCGCGGGCGATATAGCCGGTGCCCTCGACCCAACTGGGCGGGAACTGGGCGCCCACCGCATAGCCGAACACCCCCGAGAAGAATGCGCGATCGGCGTGGGGCGCCAGCACGGCCTCGGCCGCCCGGGCGGCATCATCGAAGCGGTTACCGGGGCGCATCGCGGCGCTGAGCGCCTCGAACATCTCGCGACAGACATCGCGCAGTGCCTGCATCTCCGGCGTGGCCCGCCCCGCCACGGCGGTGCGCATCATCGGCGCGGTATAGCGCTGGAAGGCCGCGCCGAACTCCAGGAACACCGGATCGCCTGGCTCGATCACGCGGCGCTTGTGGTTGACGTGGATGATGCTGATGCGCCGCCCGCTGGTGACGATGGGCTGCAGGCTCATGAACTCGCCACCCGCGGCGAGCAGGGCGCGGGCCCCCTCGGCGGCGATGTCGTTGTCGCTGACCCCGGGGGCGATGACCGCTTCGGCGGCGGCGAGGCCGGCCGCGGTGATGCGCGCGCTCTCGGCGAGGCAGTCGAGCTCCGCCGGCGTCTTGACCAGGCGGATGGCATCCACCAGGGCCCCGCCGTCGTCGCGGAAGCGCTCGGCGCCGAGTCGCGCCTGCAGCTCGCGGATCACGCCATGGCGAAGCCCGGCGCCATAGAGGTCCAGGCCGATGGCGCGCTGCCCCGCCAGGGTCTCGGCCAGCGGCACGACCACCTCGTCGATGCCCTCCCAGCGGTAACCGAGGATCTCGTCCACCTCGGCGGTGACCACCGCGGGGCCGGTCTCGATGGAGGGCACCTGCAGCACTCGGCGCTCGGCCGTGACCACCAGGGCGGTGTGCACCGAGACCTCGAAGGTGTGATAGCCGGTGAGGTAGAAGATATCCGCCGGGTCGGTGAGCAGCAGGGCGTCGAGGCCGGCGGCCTGCATGGCGGCACGCACCCGGGCCAGGCGGTCGACGAATTCGGCGGCGGGAAAGGGCGGCTCGCTGCCGCCCAGGGCGCCCGCCAGGGCGTAACGATAGGCGTGATGGTCCATGGCGATCTCCGCGGTGGTAGGCCGTCTCCGGCAGTGTAGCCGTGACGGGCGTCATGCACGGTGATATTGGCCCTGTTCGCGCCCCCCGCGGTCTCGTAGAATCCAGCCTCATGTTGAACTCGACAGGATAATGATATGGGCAGGGCCTTCCAGAACCGCAAGGAATCCATGGCCAAGACGGCCGCCGCCAAGACCAAGGTCTACAGCAAGTATGGCCGCGAGATCTACGTCTGCGCCAAGCAGGGCGGCACCGACCCCTCCGGCAACCTGAGCCTGCGCGGGCTGATCGAGCGCGCCAAGAAGGACCAGGTTCCCTCTCACGTCATCGACAAGGCGCTTGACAAGGCCAGCGGCGTAGGCGGCGAGGACTTCTCCTCGGCGCGCTACGAGGGCTTCGGACCGGGCAACTGCATGGTCATCGTCGACTGCCTGACCGACAACCCCAACCGCACCTTCGGCGAGGTGCGCACCTGCTTCAACAAGGCCAAGAGCAAGCTCGGCACCCCCGGCAGCGTCAGCCACATGTTCGACCACTGCGCCATCCTGGCCTTCCAGGGCAGCGATGAGGAAGCGGTGCTCGAGGCGCTGATGGAGGCCGATGTCGACGTCACCGACATCGAGAACGAGGCAGGGCAGATCACCGTCTTCGCCCCGCATACCGAGTACGCCAAGGCCAAGCAGGCGCTGCTCGACGCCTTCGGTGAGCTCGATTTCGAGGTCGACGAGATCCAGTTCGTCCCGCAGGCCACGACCCCGCTCGAAGGCGACGACGTGACCATGTTCGAGAAGCTGGTCGATGCGCTCAACGACTGCGACGACGTGCAGAACGTCTTCCACAGCGCCGAGCTGCCCGAGAGCTGAGGACGCGACAGCCGGGGCTGGCCCTACTCCACCCCGGGCTCGTCGCCGCGGTTGAGCGCCGCCTGGCGCTGGAGCTCCTCGTTGCGCACGTCGTCGATCACCGTCATCAGCTCGTCGACATCGACGGGGGTGGTGTCGTGCTCGAAGCGCCCGGTGAGCCGGCTCTCCGGGTGGAGTTCACCAGACTCATAGAGCGCCCAGATCTCCTTGCCGTAGTCGGTGGCAAGCAGCTCCGGGGCGAAGCGTCCGAAGTAACGGCGCATGTTGTCCACGTCGCGCTCGAACATCCACTCGGCGCTATTGTTGCCGGCGGCATCCACCGCCTGGGGCAGGTCGATGATCACCGGGCCGTCGGCGGCCAGCAGCACGTTGAACTCGGAGAGATCACCGTGGACCAGGCCAGCACACAGCATCTTGACCACGTCGGCGAGGATCTTGGCGTAGTGTTCGCGGGCCTCCTCGGCGCTCAGGATCACGTCGTCCAGGCGCGGGGCGGTCAGCCCCTCGGCGTCGCTGATCATCTCCATCAGCAGCACGCCGTCGATGAACCCAAAGGGCTTGGGCACCCGCACGTCCGCCGCGGCCAGCCGGTAGAGGGCATCGACCTCGGCGTTGAGCCAGGCCTGCTCCTGCTCCTTCTGGCCGTAGCGGGTCTTCTTGGCCATGGCCCGGGAGCGGCGGCTGTTGCGCTCGCGCCGGCCCTCCTGGTACTGCACGGCCTGCTTGAAACTACGCTGCCTGGCCTCCTTGAAGACCTTGGCGCAGCGGCGCTCCCCGTGGGAGCGCACCACATAGACCTGGGCTTCCTTGCCGCTCATCAGCTGGCTCTCGACCGCCTCGATCAGGCCGTCGTCCACCAGCGGCTGCAGTCGCTTGGGTATCTTCATTGACTCTCCCGGTAGTGCCGGCCCGTGTTGCCGAGCGGATGTCAGCGGCTAATCCGCCGGGCGCGAAAGCTGCGCCCCTTGATTCGGCCATTCACTAGACGCTCGAGGGCCTGGTCGGCCACCTCGCGTCGCACGGCCACGTAGGCACTGTTGGCCAGCACCTTGATCTTGCCCACCTGGTCGCCGGCCAGGCCCGCCTCGCCGGTCAGGGCGCCGAGGATGTCGCCGGGGCGCACCTTGTGCTTCTTGCCGCCGCCGATCTGCAGGGTCGCCATGGGCGGCACCAGCGGCTCCCGGGCGAGCACCGCGCGCGGCGGCAGGCTGGCTTCCTCGAGGGGCTCGCCGAGGAACTCGGTGAGGCGCGCCAGCCGGTACTCCTCGCCCTGGCCGACCAGGGTGCAAGCGATCCCCGCGCTGCCGGCCCGTCCGGTACGCCCGACCCGGTGCACATGCACCTCCAGGTCCCGGGCGATGTGGTAGTTGAACACCGCATCCAGCTCGGCGATATCGAGCCCCCGGGCTGCCACGTCGGTGGCCACCAGGACCGAGGCGCTGCGGTTGGCGAACAGTACCAGCAGTCGGTCGCGGTCGGGCTGTTCCAGGTCGCCGTGCAGGGCCAGCGCACTGAAGCCCGCCGCGTTCAACGCCTGGGCCACCTCGTCGGTCTCGCGCTTGGTATTGCAGAACACCACGCTGGACGCCGGGCGGAGGTGCAGCAACAGCCGGCACAACCCCTCCAGGCGCGCCTCATCGCCATCATTCACCCGATAGACCCGCTCGTGGATGCTGCTGGCGTCGTGGGTCTCGGCCACCTCCACCGTCACCGGCTCGCGAGTCTGCGCCGCGGCCACGGGGCGCACGGCGTCGGAGAAGGTGGCGCTGAACAGCAGCGTCTGACGACTGGCCGGGGTCGCGGCGACGATCGCTTCCAGGCTCGCCTGGAAGCCCATGTCGAGCATGCGGTCGGCCTCGTCCAGTACCAGGGTCGCAAGCCCGTCCAAGCAGAGTGAGCCCTTGCGCAGGTGCTCCTCCACCCGTCCTGGGGTACCCACCACGATATGCGCGCCGTGCTCCAGAGAGGCGAGCTGCGGGCCGAAGGGCGCGCCGCCACACAGCGTCAGCACCTTGACATTGGGCAGGCTGCGCGCCAGCCGGCGCAGCTCGCCGGCCACCTGATCGGCCAGCTCGCGGGTCGGGCAGAGCACCAGCCCCTGCACCCGAAAGCTCGCGAGCGCAAGCCGCGAGAGCAGCCCCAGGCCGAAGGCGGCGGTCTTGCCCGAGCCCGTCTTCGCCTGGGCGATCACGTCGCGGCCGGCCAGGATCGGCGGCAGGCTCTCGGCCTGGATCGGCGTCATGGCGGTAAAGCCCAGAGAGGCCAGGTTATCGAGCAGCTCCGGCGCCAGCGGCAGCGCGGCGAAGGAGGCGTCGGGAGGAGTATCGGACAAGGGAAACATCCTGCAGAAAGGGGCCACCGGAAACAGCGGGCGAGCCAGGGTCACCAGCGAGCGACGGCGAAGGCCGAGCGGCATACGCCGGGAAAGCGGGAGAATGGAAGGCCTGCAGGATAACAGAAAGGCCGCCGCGACACCGGACAATTCCCGCCCGTAGCAAGCCTGCATCAAGACGCCACCGTCGCGGCTCCCTTTCTCTGCCCCCCACAAGGCCCGGGCATCGACCCGGGCATCGACCCGGGCATCGACCCGGGCATCGACCCGGGCCCTTCGTGTGAGAGCCGACCCGCCCGGACTCAGCCCAGGGCGGCGCGCAGCTTCTCGGCGGCCGCCGCCAGGTCGGCCGGCTCGGCCATGGGCAAGTTCTCCACCTGGATATCACTCATCGCGTCCAGCGGCATCAGGTGGACATGCACATGGGGCACCTCCAGGCCAACGATCAGCATGCCCACTCGCTGGCAGGGGAACGCCTTCTTGATCGCCTTGGCCAGGCGCCGCGACACCGTCATCAGGTGCTGGTATAGCGGCTCCGGCAGGTCATCCCAATGGTCAACCTCCTCGCGGGGGATCACCAGCACGTGGCCGGGCTTCATCGGCTGGATGGTCATGATGACCACGCACTGGTCATCCTCGTACACGAAATGTCCCGGAATCTCGCCCTGCATGATGCGGGTAAAGATGCTGGCCATGTTGCCCTCCTGTAGCGGGTAAGTAGTGACTAACGTCGACTGCAGCGACGGCGGCGATCCAGTATGCTGGTCAAGGCAGTACCGCATGACCAAGGAGCAGAATACACGATCGATCATTCAATCCAAGCCAGCACGGAGGTTCACATGAAGGTCTATAAACCTGAGTGGCGGTGCACGTTTAGCGTAAACGAAGGCGCGGATGACACTGCCGGCTGGAAGCAGCGGATCGCCTGGCAACTCCGCGACTTCGCCGACCGGCTGGAAGGTGGCGGCAGGACCCTGAAGATCGACTGCGATGTGGTCCCGGCGGTCAGCCGGGAAGACGTGGATACCTGCCTCGGCAAGGGCTTCGCCGTGACCCAGGGGCTGCTTACGCAGCTCGCCCACCAGGCGGCCTGTGAGGACGTGATGCGCGATGCCAAGGCAGAGCTGTTCGAGGAGCAGAGCGCCTCGCGACACTGAGGCCTCCCGCTCCTATCCCACACCCCGGGCTCGCGCTCGGGGTGTTTTCATTCCAGGCCTTCCTCGCCAGCGCCGACGACCTGCTGGCCCGCGGCCTGGGCTAGCCGAGCCTTCCCGACAGGCTGCTAGCCCTCCAGCCGCGAGCGCCAGTCCTCGATCCGCTGTGTTTCCAGACGACGCTCCAGCCGCCGTCGCCAGGAATCCACGATCGGCAACGCCAATAGCGCTCGGGTCTCGTCGGGATCAACATCACGCGCGTAAAGCACCTGCGCGATACGTATCAGGGACCACTCCCGCCACGGCCGTTCGACCAGCTCGATGGCATCTCCTGCCTGCAGCTCGCCCGGTTGCAGGACCCGGTAGTACCAGCCGGTACGCCGACTCTCCTGCACGCGCCGCGCCATATCGGGCACGCCGAACCGCACATTGAGCTTCCAGCAGGGCTGGCGACTCTGGCTGACCTCCAGCAGCGTGCCGCCGATGCGCAATCGATCCCCCAGACACAGGTCGGCTTCGACGACACCCTCGCTATGCAGGTTTTCGCCGAAGGCCCCGGGATGTCGCAACACCTCGCGCTCGCCTATCTCATGCCGCCAGCGTGCATAGTGCTCACGTGGATAGTGATGCACGGCCTTCTCCGGGCCGCCATGCACCCGCCGGTCGCCCTGCTCATCCCCGAACAACCCTTCCCGTTCGACCCGTACCGGGCCGCGCTGTGGTTGCTTGTCGATGCCGCTGTTGGCGCCAGGCTTGCCGAACGGAACGGCACGCCCGGCAAGCACCGCCAGCACACGCCCCAGATGAGTCGTCATCTCTTACGCTCCTTGTCCCCTTCCCAACATCCAGACAGCTAGGCTTCCGGTGCGATTATGAGGAACAACAACTCTCGGCGCCATGATGCGTATCTGTGCCGAGCATGCCATCCTTGGCGCACCATTCTGCCGCCGGAAGCTTCCATGTCACTCGCCATCAGCCTGATCTCCCCCTCTTCGGTCACCGACGATGCCGCCGTGGCACGCGGCATCCAGGGGCTGGAGTCGCTGGGGGTCAGGCTGCACTGCCCTGAACCGCTGCAGCGCCCCCGCCGCTACCTGGCCGGATCCCGCGAGTGGCGCCTGGCCCAGCTGCATGCCGCCTATGACGACCCCGAGACCCACGCGGTCTGGGCGATCCGCGGCGGCTACGGCGCCGCACAACTGCTCGACGGCATCGACTGGGCGCGGCTGGCCGCCAATCCCAAGCCGCTGGTGGGCTATTCCGACGTCACCGTGCTGCTCGATCACTGGCATCGCCACGGCCTGCCGGCCATCCACGGCCCGGTGGTCAAGGCCGCCAGCGGCCTGCTCGACGCCGGTGACGACAGCAAAGAACGCGGGATACTCCGCCGCCAGCTCAGCGAGACCCTGGCGCTGTTGCGGGGCCCGACAGCGCTCGACTACCCCCTCAGCGCCTGGGGAGAAGCCCCCGCGACGCTCGCGGGCCCCTTGGTCGGTGGCAACCTCACCACCCTGGCCAGCCTGGTGGGCACCCCCGCCGCCCTACACGCCCCGCCTGGGGCCCTGGTGATCCTCGAGGACGTGGGCGAACCCTGGTACCGCCTGGAGCGTGCCCTGTGGCAACTGGTGCAGGGCGGCGCCCTGGAGCGGGCCGCCGCAGTGTGCCTGGGCACCTTCGAGGGCTGCCCACCATGGGGCGACGAACGGCTCGAGGCGATCGTCGCCGAGACCCTGGCGCCGCTGGGCCTGCCGCTCTATCACGGACTGCCTATCGGCCACGGGCTGCACAACCGCCCCTGGCGCTATGGTGCCATCGGGCATATCAATCAGGGCCGACTCACCGTCGAGTCCTGACTCCAGAGCCCGCCGAAGACCGGCCCGGTGTCCCGCTGGAGAGTCCTTGCATAAGTTTGTCGCGATCTAGCGCCCATCGTCGCCCATCTTCGAGATCGCTTGCGTGGCTGCCGGTGAGTGGTTACTATTTGTGCAACGCAGCGGGGGAGCCCCCCCCATCCTCATTGCATCGTGCAAGCACACATCGCCATAGCGAGAACCATGAGGTACCACCAATGGGAGCCCGAACTCGCCCGTTCCTGACCTGCTGTCTGGCAGGCCTCCTGACCCTCGGCACTGTCGCCAGCGTCCATGCCCATGACACCAGCGCCGAGGCTCAGGAGGGATACGCCTCCTTCTATCACGACAAGTTCCAAGGCCGCACCACCGCCAGCGGCGAGCCCTTCGACCAGAACCAGCTCACTGCCGCCCACCGCAACCTGCCCTTCGGCACCGAGGTCATGGTGACGCGCCCGGACACCGGCCAGGAAGTGAGGGTCGTGATCAATGACCGCGGCCCCTTCGTGAAGGGGCGCATCATCGACCTCTCCAAGCGTGCCGCCAGGAAGCTGGGGCTGCTCCAGCGCGGTGTGGCCCCGGTGATGGTCACCCAGATCAACTGAGCCCCACCGCGGCGGGTGGCACCATCGCGCCGCTCGCCAGCTGGACCGCAATGACGGCCATCATCACCCCGATGGCCCCATCGATGGCCCGCCACGCCACCGGCTTCTCCAGCCACGGCGCCAGTGCCGCCCCACCCCATGCCAGCAGGCTGAACCACAGGATCGATGCCGACCCCGCTCCGGCCAGGAACCCGGCGGCACTGCTTTGCTGTGCCCCCACCGCCGGAATCAGCAGCAGGGTATCCAGGTAGACCTGGGGGTTGAGCAGGGTCACCGCCAGGGTCGCCAGGATCACCCGGCGGCGCCCCGGTGCCGCTACCGCCTCGCCCCCCAGCCCCTGGCGCCCGGTGGCTGCCCGCCACAACGCCTGGACCGCCAGCCAGGAGAGAAACACCACCCCGGCCCAGCGCATCGCCTCCATGGCCTGGGGCACGCTCAGCAGCAAGGCCGAGACTCCAAGCATGCCCACGCTGAACAGCAGCAGGTCGCTGGTCATGCACACCCCGGCCGACCACCAGTGATGCCGGCGGCGGATCGCGACCCCCAGCACATAGGCATTCTGGGCGCCGATCGCCATGATGATCCCCCCGCACACCACCAGCCCGGTCAGATAGCTCTCCAGCATTGGCCCTGCTCCGTCGCATTATCGATGGCGGCCAGCGTAGCCGATGCCAACCATACACAGAAATCATCCTGTTAATGCAGCATCAGTTTTGCTTATGGTGATGTTATAAGATCAGGGCCCAGAAAGGAGACTTGGCGATGCTGGACTACAAGCTGCTGGAGGCACTGACGGCGGTAGTGGAGTGCGGCGGCTTCGAGCGCGCCGGTGAGGCGCTGGGGTTGTCACAGTCGGCAGTCTCCCAGCGCATCCGTTCGCTGGAGGTGCGCCTGGGCCAGCCGGTGCTGGTGCGCACCCCGGCCCTGGCGCCCACGCCGGTGGGCCGGCGACTGCTCAACCACGCCCGGCGCGTGCAGCTGCTGGAGCGCGACCTGCGCCAGGCGCTGCCAACACTTACCAGCGAGGCCCCGCGACTGCGCATCGCGGTGAACGCCGACAGCCTGGCCACCTGGTGGGCCCAGGCCATCGGCCCGCTGTGCCAGGAAGAGGGCGTGGTGCTCGACCTGGTGGTGGAGGACCAGGACGTCGGCCTGCGCCGACTGCGCGACGGCGACGTGGCCGCCTGCCTGTGTGCCAGCCCCCAGCCCGTTGCCGGCGCCCGTGCCCTGCCGTTAGGCCGCATGAGCTACCTGCCGCTGGCCACGCCCGGCTATCGCCAGCGCCACTTTCCGGAAGGCCCCACGGCGGAGGCCTTCCGACGCGCCCCGGCCATCGTCTTCGGCCCCCACGACCAGCTCCAGCACCGCTTCCTGGCCAGCTGCGGCTACCACGGCCCCTTCCCCTACCACCTCTGCCCCGCCTCCGAGGGCTTCGTCAGGCTGGCCCTGGCCGGCATGGGCTATGGCATGATCCCGCGGATGCAGGTGGAGGAGCCGCTTCAGCGTGGCAAGCTGGTCAGCATCGCTCCGGGCCAGGCGCTGGAGGTGCCGCTCTATTGGCACAGCTGGCGCCATAGCGGGAAGCTGATCGAGAGGCTGAGTGACGCGCTGGCCACGGTCAGCCTCGTCTGAAGCGGGTGCCCGAGGCTACTGCTCGGGGTCGAGCTTGTCCTGGGTCTGCGTCTCGAAGTCGCCGGCGGCATGGCGCTCGTGGAGCTGCATCTCCGGCTCGCCGAAGGTGCGATTGACCATGCGGCCGCGCCGCACCGCCGGGCGCGCATCGACCTCCCTGGCCCAGCGCAGCACGTGTGGGTACTCCTCCACCTGCAGGAACTCCCCGGCATCGTACAGCCGACCTAGCACCAGCTGGCCATACCAGGGCCAGTTGGCGATATCGGCGATGGTATAGGTATCGCCGGCCAGGTAGCGGTTCTCGGCCAGGCGACGATCCAGCACGTCGAGCTGACGCTTGGTCTCCATGGCGTAGCGGTCGATGGGGTACTCGAGCTTCTCCGGCGCATAGGCGTAGAAATGGCCGAAGCCGCCACCCAGGAAGGGGGCGCTGCCCATCTGCCAGAACAGCCAGTTGAGGGTCTCGGTGCGGGTCACGTGAGCGGCCGGCAGGAGCTCGCCGAACCTCTCCGCCAGGTAGAGCAGGATGGCGCCGGACTCGAACACCCGGGTGGGTGGAGTGGTGGAGTGATCCATCAGCGCCGGGATCTTGGAGTTGGGGTTCACCTCGACGAAGCCGCTGCCGAACTGGTCACCGTCGCCGATGCGGATCAGCCAGGCATCGTACTCGGCATCCTTGTGGCCCAGCGCCAGCAGTTCCTCGAACATCGCCGTGACCTTGACCCCGTTGGGCGTACCCATCGAGTAGAGCTGGAAAGGGTGCTCACCCACCGGGAGGGGCTTCTCGTGGGTGGCCCCGGCCACCGGACGGTTGATGCTGGCGAAGGCACCCCCGCTCGGCTGTTCCCACTTCCACACTTTCGGCGGCACGTACTGGTTCTGATCGCTCATGCTGACTCCTTGGTGGCGAAGCCGCCCCGGCTATCGGCGGCGGCGTGTGAGGCTCCGACAAACGATAGCGGGTTAAGGTTTCGGATTCGAGCCAGCGATGGTGCTCGTGACGTCAACGATCTGCGTTGTTCACGCATATGCGTGGCGGCAACCGCCTACAGCGGATGTAAGAAAAAGCGGACAAACGGCCCCGGGGGCTTAGCTACGGTGAAAAAACCACCTCATCAACTTCACATCGAGCAAGGAGATATCTCCAGGAGGGCCCTATGCGCCTCGCGCCACCTCCCTCTTGCCTCCCGAGCCATCACGCCGGCCTGACGCTGATCGAGCTGCTGGTCGCCGTGGCCGTACTGTCGATCATTGCCACCATCGGGATTCCCAATTATCAACGACTCAGCGCGCGCAACGAGGTGGCCATGGAGGTCATGCGGATACAGAGAGCGCTGGCGCTGACCCGCAATACGGCCATCACCCGCCGCTCCACCGTTGCCGTATGCGCCAGCCAGGGGCCCAGCTACAGCTCCTGCAACTTCGAGGACTGGAGCGGTGACTGGGTAATCGTCGATGGCTATATCGAGGGAGGTAGCCTGGCGGGAGAGATAATACTGAAGGTGCTGGAAGGCAGCCCGAAGGTGTCCATCGGCTTTAGTCGCCGCGACCGCCCGGTGCGCTACAAGGCGCTGGGCCGCGCCGGCGGGCATAACGGCACCTTTCGGCTATGCGGGCGCGGGGAGGCCGGCGCGACGGTGATCGTCAATAATGCCGGGAGGGTGAGGATCGAGAGTGACGCGCTATCATGCTGAGTCTGACCTTGTCCGATGCCCTTGCTTATAGTGGAATCCACACCGATGGCCCACTTCCACCACCAGGCACACACCCGTCGCCTTCAATATCAAAGTTCGAGGCACCATTAAAACGTGCCGCTCCCCTTACCACCACAGACCCACAAAAATTAGAGCTCCCATTAACACCCAGACTTCCTCCGGCCCACACACCACCCGTTACTGTGTTACTTCCAAAACCCTTGAAATTCATTGAGCCACCCGAAATCAGGTAGGCATCGACATCGCCCTGCACATTGATGCGCTCATTCCCTGGTGTCCAGTTGCCAATATTCCCACTGGCCACCACGAACATTCCTGATAAGCGATCATCCAGGTCGCCGACAAAGTCACCATCACAAAAAACGATACTCGCCCCCCCCTTGGAAAAGCTTGCATCGCAGCTAATGACAATACGGGAATCCCCTTGATCAGCCCGCTCTTTTACCCAGCCTATGATGGCCTGAGGATCCGGCACGGCATTCGACCAGTCAGGAAGGTTAGACTGTGGGGCCGGCCCGAGAACTTCACTATTCCCGTTCCTCTCCAGCGCCCCGCCAACCAGCAAGGCATTTTCATTAAGGGCTGCAAGATCGTCTTCACCGATGATTGGACCACCATCATTGTCAACAAAAAATTCGCTTAGATCGGGTGGCCATGATCCACCGCCACCACTACTATTAAAAATAATAAACCGCTCAGCAACCAGGATATCACTACTATTCACAACCCGCCCCCAGGAAATATAGAGCGAGCCTCTAACATCATCATCACACTCGACTACCTTTGCCTCCAGACCGTAACCCAAGCCTTCGTCTGGAACATCAACATCAACCCAGCCCCACCCAAGCCTATCCCCCTCAGTAATCCCGGGGTCCGCCACGGTGTCGCATGCTTCACCGGATGAGCCAAAAGGGTTAGAACCACCTTCTAACTCGGCAACGCCAGAAGCGGCACCATATTCCGCCGCCATCTGCGCCTCGGTGGCCGCCTTGTAATTCCCCGCCAGCCGCTCATCGATCTGGGAAGACTGCATGCTGGAGAGACCCACCATCAGGGAGATGGACAGGAGGGAAAGCACAACGATCAGTGCGGCGCCTTTTTGTCTAGTTTTTTTATTCAATCACACCCCCCTTTATAGCCCTTACTATTATAGCAATTAGGCCCATACATCTCTTCCCCGCTCAAATAATAACCAGGGCGATCTGGATCTGGCGTCGTAGTAGGGTCAGGGTCATTATCAGGATCGCCGTTTCCGCCGTTTCCGCCGTTATCATCTCCACCATCAAACACATCCTGAACAACCTTACTGTGATTGATCGCATAGAAACTAAAGCTATCCGGCTCGCCCTCCCCATCGGTAGGCTTCAGATTAAAGGTTACCCTTACGCCATAGTCCTTTTCTTCCTCTAGGCCTGCCTCACTCTCCTCCTTTACTACAAGCGGACCAGAAAACCCACCGACCAACTCTTCTTGCCACTGCTCATCCCCAGAGCAGACCAACTTTAGGTTAAGATAGTAATCATCCAGCTCACCCTTCTCCACCCAATACGTCTTGATGGGCACCTCTCCAACCTTACACTCACCTCTACTATTTGGAAGTGTTATTTTCAGTGCATCATTTCCATCTTTTTCCGTGATCTCAAAACCATCAGCCCTGCGCATATCCCTGACGAGGCTTTCCACGGCAAAGTTCAGCGCCGCCTGCTTTTCACCAAGGGTCTCCACCCGCTCACGGGTAGTGAAGACGGTCAGGAAAAGCTGACCGGCGCCAAGAATGATGACCAGACCGATCAGCATGGCCACCATCAGCTCGATCAGCGAGAAACCGCCTTGCCGTTTAACCGTCATTTCTGGGGCAGCCTGATTCGGTAGGTGAATTCGGGATTATCTCCCTCGCCCGAGAAGCGGGTCTCGTTCCAGGAGATGGTAATCGTGAACTCACAGTTAGAGTTTTCCTCGACACCGCTGGCGTCGGCAAAGCCGGGAAGATACTTCGCCCACTCCTGCTCCCAATCGGTGTCGTTGGCCAGACTGCTTGTTTCGCTATCGCTACCCCAGATAGGGCAGTCGCTATCTAGCGCCATCTGTGCCCAGAGCCGCTCCTGGGCATCCTGGGCGGCCAGGGTGGCGATGGAGCGCTGGTAGGCGGCATGCGCCCCCTGCAGCGACTTGAGCTGCATGGCGGCCACGCCCAGCAGGCCGATGGAGAGCACCAGCAGGGCGATCAACGCCTCGATCAGGGTAAAGCCCTGTTCCCCACCTCGCTTCACTCGCCAGCCTCCTCTGCTTCTTCAGGCTCAGGCTTGCCCACACGCCCTGCCGGTGTCACCTCCAGCGTCTCGGCGCGCTCGATAACGTGAGAGGTGAGTGTCAGTTGGCACGGGGCTTCCGTACACCCGGTCCGCTTACCCAGGTCGTCGAAGGTGACACTGATGTCGGTCACCGCGGTAGTGGCATCGCGGCCGGTACGTTCTCTCACCACCTGGTCACCTACCATGACTCGATATCGCCAAGGGCCGACAGCTCCCGCCTCGGTCGACACCTCGCCCTCCTCCGCCGGCTGTGTCGTGGCGAACTCTACATCCTCTCGGCGCTTGATCGCCTCGCTGCGCGCCAGATGCAGGCCCGCCAGCAGCTCGTTGTAGTCGGCTACCACACGCTGGTCGTGCATGGTATGCCGGAAGCTGGGCACCGCCACAGTTGCCATGATGATGATCACCGCCAGGGTGACCAGCAACTCGATCAGGGTAAAGCCACGCGCTCGTCGCATATTACGGCCAGCAGCCTTCCGGGCCACGGGTGCCGTCGCTGCTTAGCCAGATTCCGTCGTTACCATCACAGCCATCTTCTCTCTCCGTGGTGGCAACAACGGTATAGCTCCGACCGTTATTTTCGAGAGCATCCTCCGGGGGGGGCTCTGGTGTCTCAATGCGATAACTTCCCTCCGGGGAGGGTGAGGTGATATCGCAATCGGAATAGCTATAGGTGCGGGTATAGCAACGCTCCAGCTCGCCCGCGGCGATATTCAGGCCGGCATGGGCGTCGGCGCGCAAGGAGCGTTCCACATAGGCGGTATACTGCGGGTAGGCGATCGCGGCCAGGATGCCGATGATGGCCACCGCGATCAGCACCTCGATCAGGGTAAAGCCGGCGCTGCGCCGGGCGTTCGGCGGATTCATGCGACGCTCCCCTCCTGGGTGGTGTGGCATCCGCCAGCAGTATGTAGCAGGGCGCAGGCATTTGGTAGGGGGCTGGACGGGGAGTCGCCGGCGGCCGTTTGCCGCGGGGCGGCTCAGGCAGCGGCATGCCGGCCTCGCGCGGGAGGCCGGCAGGGGCAGGCGCTAGTCGCTGACGATCACCCGCTCGCGCAGTTCGCGCGGCATGGAGAAGGTGATGGTCTCCTCGCGCCCGGCGAGCTCCTCGGGGGCACTGGCGCCGAGGCTCTTGAGCCGTTCGATCACGCCCTGCACCAGCACCTCGGGGGCACTGGCACCGGCGGTGACGCCGATGGCATTGACGCCCTCGAGCCAGGCGGGCTCGATCTGCTCGGCGCTGTCGATCAGGTAGGCAGGAGTACCGACGCGCTCGGAGAGCTCGCGCAGGCGGTTGGAGTTGGAGCTGTTGGGGCTGCCCACCACCAGCACCAGGTCGCTGCTGGCAGCCAGCTCGCGCACGGCGTCCTGGCGGTTCTGGGTGGCGTAGCAGATGTCGTCCTTGCGCGGGCCCTCGATCTGCGGAAACTTGGCGCGCAGGGCGTCGATCACCCGGGCGGTGTCATCCATGGAGAGGGTGGTCTGGGTGACGAAGGCGAGCCGGCTCGGGTCGGTTACCTCGAGGTTGGCCACGTCCTCCTCGTCCTCCACCAGGTAGATGGCGCCGCCGTGGGAGGTGTCGTAGCGCCCCATGGTGCCCTCCACCTCGGGGTGCCCCGCGTGGCCGATCAGGATGCACTCCTGGCCACGTTTGGCGTAGCGCAGCACCTCCATGTGCACCTTGGTGACCAGCGGGCAGGTGGCGTCGAACACCTTGAGGCCGCGGCGCTCCGCCTCCTGCTGCACGGCGCGGGAGACGCCGTGGGCGGAGAAGATCACGATGACGTCGTCGGGGACCTCGTGGAGCTCCTCGACGAAGATGGCGCCACGCTCGCGCAGGCTATCCACCACGAAGCGGTTGTGGACCACCTCGTGGCGCACGTAGATCGGCGGGCCGAACACGTCCAGAGCGCCGTTGACGATCTCGATGGCGCGGTCGACGCCGGCACAGAAGCCGCGGGGGTTGGCCAGCCGGATCTGCACGGAATTAGCTTGCATAGGATTGCCTTGCCTTGATGTGTCGGGTATCACGCAAAAATGTCGTCCAGGCTGTCAGCCGTCAGCACCCGCTCGGCCCAGACCTCGAGCTCCTCCGTTCCAGCTTGGCTAACCTTTGACTCGATTGACGCAGGCAACTCATCGAACTTCAGCACCAGCAGCTTCAACAGCATCTGGGCCCGGCCGCTGACCTCGCCCTGCTGCATACCGCGCTGCATACCACGCTTTTCTGCGATGCGCTCGAATGATGTGACATACGACATCTTTACCTCCTCCTCGAAGCGGGCCATCTGGGCCCCAAGCTTCTCTTCCAGCTCCGGCGGCAGTGCCAGCATCCAGTCTATCAGCCTGAGCAGCTCCAGTACTTCCGAGCGACTGTAGCCACGCCGGTAGAGGCGTTTCATCAGGCTGAACTTGGACACCAGTCGGGCGTTGTCATCGCCTTTGGTGCGATGAGCTTCCAACTGCGTCAACACTACGACCGCGAAAGGGTTGCTGCTGTTCTCGAGCGATGATTGATCCTGCTGCCAGCGCTGGAGGTCCACCACCGGAAAAGTGAAGCTGAGTCGCGTCTGCCACAACATCTGCTCATGGTGCCCCACGGCTCGATGGCTGCCCTTGTCCGTCAGGATAGCCACGCTGGTGATGCGGCGCTGCGGGTACTTGTCCTGCAGTCGATAGTAGTAGCGAAACATCCGGGCATTGAAGTGACGGTCTGCCTTGCCCTGGACTTCCACATGGACCAGCACCCAGGTTTCGCTGCCGTCCAGGGTAAACACCTTGACCAGCTTGTCGGTGTGGCGGCGCCCCGTCTCGCTGTCACGCACCACCTGCTGCAGTTCCTTGTCGAGGAATTCGTGGGGGCGCTGCCAGTCGATATCCCGATGCATCTCCGGTAACAGCAGCTCGAGAAACTGCGGAAAATAGTGCTCGAGCGCTTCCTTCCAGGGGGAGTCGAAATCGCTGTTGCCGCGGGCAGTTGTCCCCATCAAGGTCACCTCAATGCGTGGTGGCGGGCTTCACGTCCAGCACTTCCACCTCGAAGGTCAGGGTACGCCCGGCCAGCGGGTGATTGAAGTCCACGTCCACCTGATTGCCCTCGATGGCACTGATCACGCCAGGCAACTCGCCGCCACTGGGGTCGGCGAAGGACATCACGGTGCCGATCTCCAGCGGCTCCTCGCCGAAGTCATCGCGCTTGAGACGCTGGATGTTCTGCGGGTTGTGCTGGCCGAAGGCGTGCTCCGGGGTGATCTCGAAGGTGGCGCTCTCGCCGGCACTCATGCCCTTCATGGGATGCTCGAAGCCGGGCGGCAGGTTGCCGTCGCCCACCTGGAAGGTGGCCGGAGCCTTGTCACGGGTGGAATCCACCACGGTGCCGTCTTCCAGCTTGAGGGTGAAGTGCAGGGTGACTTCCATACCCTCGTCGATGCGGTGTTGGGGGCTATTCTGGTCGGTCATGGGTCTTGGGACTCGGTAAACAGGATTTCGGTTCGGTGGCGAGGCTTGGACAACTCCGCCGGGGCGCCTTCGGCGCCAGTCGCGCAGCGGAGCTGCCCTCCTACAGAAACTCGTCGTTGTTCTGGGTGCCTCGCCGGGGCGCCTTCGGCGCCATTCGCGCAGCGGAGCTGCCCTCTTACAGAAACTCGTCGTTGCTCTGGGTGCCTCGCCGGGGCGCCTTCGGCACCAGTCGCGCAGCGGAGCCGGCCTCCTACCATTCAGCCGTCAGCCACGCTGCCGGGCGCGGCGCTTCTCGCCGAACAGCGACTCCCAGATCAGGCCAATGGCGCCGAGGGTGATGCCGATGTCCGCCACGTTGAAGGCGGGGTAGTACCAGCCCGCCACGTGGAAGGAGAGGAAGTCGACCACGTAGCCGTGCACCAGGCGGTCGTAGAGGTTGCCCAGGGCGCCGCCGATGATCATGGCGAGCGAGGCCGCCAGCAGTGTCTCGTCGCGCTTCAGGCGACGCATCCAGACCGTCAGGCCGATGCTCGCGCCCACCGCGATGGCGGCAAAGAACCAGCGCTGCCAGCCGGGATGCCCGGCCAGGAAGCTGAAGGCCGCCCCGGTGTTGTGCAACAGCGTCAGGTTGAAGAACGGCAGCACCTCCACCGGCCGGGCGTACTCGAGCTGCCCGCTGGCCAGGTACTTGGTGCCGAGATCCAGCACGATCACCGCTACGGCCAGCCACAGCCAGCGCAGCGGCTGGCGCATGGGCACCGTGTGATCCTGACTCGCCTGCCGTTCGCTCATGGGCGTCTCGCCTTGCTGTGACATCGAACGTCTCCTGAGGGGATTCTAGGCAAACCGGCGCGTCTCGCCGGGGCCTTCCGGCAGGTTGCTGATGCAGCGGCTGCAGAGGTCCGGATGCTCGGCGTGGGTACCCACCTCCTCGCGATGGTGCCAGCAGCGCTCGCACTTGCCGTTGGCACTCTCGGCCACGGCCACCTTCAGGCCCTCGAGGTCGCTGGCCTCGGCCGCCTCGCTTGCCTCGGCGAGCGGCTTGAGCGTCACCTCGCTGGTGAGCATCACGAAGCGCAGCTCGTCGCCCAGCTTGGCGAGGGTGGCGTGCAGTTCGTCGTCGACGTAGAGGGTGACCTCGGCGGCCAGGCTGCCCTTGATGGTCTTGGCGTTGCGGGCGTCCTCCAGGCACTTGTTGACCGCCTGCTTGACCTCGAGCACCCGCTCCCAGAAGTCGCGGCCCATGGCGGCGTCGCCCTCCAGGGTGGCGAGGCCGGTGTAGTACTCCTCCAACAGCACGCTGTCGCCGCGGCTGCCCGGGATGTTCTCGAAGATCTCCTCGGCGGTGAAGCTGAGGATCGGCGCCACCCAGCGCGCGAGTGCCTCGACCACGTGGTAGAGCGCGGTCTGGGCGCTGCGCCGCGCCACGGAATCGGCCTGGGTGGTGTACTGGCGATCCTTGATCACGTCCAGGTAGAAGCCGCCGAGCTCCCGGGCACAGAAACCGTGCACCTGCTGGTAGACGTCGAGGAAGCGATACTCCTCATAGGCCTTCTGGATGCGCGCCTGCAGCTGGGCGGCGCGGTCCACCACCCACTGGTCCAGGGCCAGCATCTCGGCGAAGGGCAGCGCGTCGCGCTCGGGTGCGAAGCCGTTGAGGTTGGCCAGCAGGAAGCGCGAGGTGTTGCGGATGCGCCGGTAGACATCGGCGGTGCGCTTGAGGATCTCGTCGGAGACCGCCATCTCGCCGGAGTAGTCGGTGGAGGCGACCCACAGGCGCAGGATGTCGGCGCCGAGCTTATCCATCACCGCCTGGGGGGCGACCACGTTGCCGAGCGACTTGGACTGCTTGCGGCCCTTCTCATCCACGGTGAAGCCGTGGGTCAGCAGCTGCCGGTAGGGCGCGTGGCCGTCGATGGCAGCGCCGGTGAGCAGCGAGGAGTGGAACCAGCCGCGGTGCTGGTCGGAACCCTCCAGGTAGAGGTCGGCGATCGGCCCCTCGGCGTGGCCGTGGGGGTGCGAGCCGCGCAGCACATGGCGATGGGTGGTGCCGGAGTCGAACCAGACGTCCAGGGTATCGGTGACCTTGTCGTAGTCGGCGGCCTCCTCGCCCAGCAGCTCGGCGGGGTCGAGGCGGAACCAGGCATCGATGCCCTCGGCCTCGACGCGGCTTGCGGCCTGTTCCATCAGCTCGACGGTGCGCGGGTGCAGCTCGCCGGTGGCCTTGTGCAGGAAGAACGGGATCGGCACGCCCCAGTTGCGCTGGCGCGAGATGCACCAGTCCGGGCGGTTGGCGATCATGCTGTGCAGGCGCGCCTTGCCCCAGGCCGGGGTGAAAGCGGTGGACTCGATGCCCTCCAGCGCCTTCTCGCGCAGGGTGCGGCCGTCCTTGCCGGCCACGTCCATGCCCACGAACCACTGGGCGGTGGCGCGGTAGATCACCGGCGTCTTGTGGCGCCAGCAGTGCATGTAGCTATGGGTGATGGTCTGATGGGCCATCAGCGCACCCACTTCGTCGAGCTTGGCGACGATCTGCAGGTTGGCCTTCCAGATCATCTGGCCACCGAAGAACGGCAGGTCGTCGACGTAGACGCCATTGCCCTGCACCGGGCTCTCGATCTCATCGAAGGACATGCCGTGGGCGCGGCAGGTGACGAAGTCGTCGACGCCGTAGGCCGGGGCCGAGTGGACGATGCCGGTGCTGCCCACCTCGGACTCCACGTAGTCGGCCAGGTACACCGGCGACAGGCGGTCGTAGAAGGGGTGGCGAAAGTCGACGCCGTCCAGTCGCTCACCGGTGACGGTGGCGATGATATCGCCCTCGAGCCCGAAGCGATCCAGACACGACGCGACCAGCTCCTCGGCCAGCACCAGCAGCCGCTCGCCGGTATCCACCAGGGCGTAGGTAAACTCGGGATGGACGTTCAGCGCCTGGTTGGCGGGGATGGTCCAGGGGGTGGTGGTCCAGATCACGATGGCGGCGGCCTTGGGCAGCGCCTCGAGGCCGAAGGCAGCGGCGAGGCGCTCGGCGTCATCGACAGGGAAGGCCACATCGATGGCGTCGGACTTCTTGTCCTGATACTCCACCTCGGCCTCGGCCAGGGCCGAGCCGCAGTCGAAGCACCAGTTGACGGGCTTCAGGCCCTTGAAGACGTAGCCCGCCTCGACCATGTCGGCAAGCGCGCGGATCTCGCCGGCCTCGTTGGCGAAGTCCATGGAGCGGTAGGGGTTGTCCCAGTCGCCGATCACGCCCAGGCGGATGAAGCCCGCACGCTGATCCTCGATCTGCTCGGCGGCATACTCGCGGCACAGCGCCCGGGCCCGCTCGGGCTCGAGGTGCTTGCCGTGGGTGGTCTCGACCTTGTGCTCGATGGGCAGGCCGTGGCAGTCCCAGCCGGGCACGTAGGGAGCATCGAAGCCGGCCAGGTTCTTCGACTTGACGATGATGTCCTTGAGGATCTTGTTGAGCGCGTGTCCCAGGTGAATGCTGCCATTGGCGTAGGGAGGGCCATCGTGCAGCACGAACAACTCCCTGCCCTGGCGCTCCGCGCGCAGGCGGTGATAGAGGTCCAGCTGCTGCCACTGCGCCAGCCGGGCAGGCTCGCGCTTGGGCAGCATGCCGCGCATGGGGAAGTCGGTTTCTGGCAGGTTCAGAGTGGGCTTGTAGTCGCTCATATCCTGGGGATCAGCCGTCGTCATGGTCGGCGGGCGTACCCGCCGAGGAATCGAGTGTCACGGCCTCGCGCGCCAACGGCGCCGATGCCAGAGGAAGAGAATCATCGTTCTTGAGGAAGGGGTGCTGAAAAAAATAGGCGCGCGCCCGCCGCTGATCGAGGCCGATCTGGTGCTTCAAGGCCGCGAAGTCGTCGAACTTCACCTCGCCGCGCAGCTTGGCGCAGGGAAACACCGTCAGGCGCTCGCCATAGAGCTCGCCATCGAAGTCGAACAGGTGCACCTCGAGCACCGGGCGCGTGCTGCCCACGGTGGGGCGCCAGCCGATATTGGCCACCCCGGGCAGGCGGCGCCCATCGGGCAGCTCGCTGATCACCGCGTAGACCCCCTGCAAGGCCAGGGAGCGCATCGGCTGGGGCAGGTTGGCGGTGGGCACGCCGATGGTGCGGCCGAGCTTCTGGTCGGGCACCACTCGCCCACCCAGGCGATAGGGGCGGCCCAGCAGGGCGGCAGCGGCGGCGAAGTTGCCGCTGGCCAGCAGGGTGCGGATGCGGCTGCTGGAGACGCGCTCGTCGTCGATGGTGAAGGTGCGGGTGTGCTCCACGCCGAAGCCGTTGGCCGCGCCCACCGCGGTGAGCAGGTGGAAGTCACCGCGGCGATCGCAGCCGAAGCGGAAGTCGTCGCCCACCACCAGGTGGCGCACGCCCAGGCCGTCGATCAGCACGCGACGGATGAAGGCCTCGGCGGTCAGGCTGCGCAGGGCGTCGTTGAAGGGCAGGCAGAGCACCCGCTCCACCCCCGCCTCGCCCAGCAAGCGCACCTTGTCGCGCAGGCGGGTGAGCCGCGGCGGAGCCTGCTCGCCGGCGAAGAACTCCCGGGGCTGGGGCTCGAATACGACCACAACGACCGGCAGCGCGAGGCGGCGGGCCTGTTCGCGACACTGCTCGAGGATCGCCTGGTGGCCGCGATGCACGCCATCGAAGTTGCCGATGGTGGCCACGCAGCCGCGGTGCTCGTCGCGCAGGTTGTGCAGTCCTCGAATCACTTGCATGGCGTAGTGGAGCCCCGCTCGGCGTCGAAAGGTGGTCAAAGCGTCGATTATACCGGACAGCCGGCCCCTTGACAGCCGGGGCGGACCTAGTCTTCAGCGTCAGGTCATGCTGCAGGAGGGATGCTGAGCTCGACACCAGCCTCAGCTCTTCATCCTGAAGTGCCGCAGGCGCACCCCGGTGGCGGCCAGCCAGACGAAATAGAGTGCCGCACCGCCGACCACCAGGGCGGCCAGCCAGGCGACGCGCTGCCAGATGCCCCAGCCGAGCCACGCCTGCCACTCCGGCGCGGCCCAGGCCAGGCCCAGCCCCATCACCGCGCAGCCGCCCAACAGCTGCACCGCATAGCGCCCCCAGCCCGGCTGGAACAACAGCACGCCCTGCTTGCGCAGCAGCCAGCCCAGCAGGCCGGCGTTCATGAAGGCCGAGAGCGCGGTGGCCAGGGCGAGGCCGGCGTGGGCCAAGGGCCAGATCAGGATCAGGTTGAAGACCATGTTGGCGACCATGGCGATGATGCCCACCTTCACCGGCGTCCTGGTGTCCTGGCGGGCGAAGAAGCCCGGCGCCAGCACCTTGATCAGCATGAAGGCCACCAGGCCCAGGGAGTAGGCGCGCAGGCTCATCGCTGCCATGACGATATCGCGCTCGGTCATGGCGCCGTAGTGGAAAAGCGAGATCAGCAAGGGCTCGGCGAGCACCGCCAGGGCCAGCGCCGCGGGCAGGCCCAGCAGCAGCACGGCGCGGATCGCCCAATCGAGCATGGCGCTGAAGTGCTCGCCGGACTGCGCGGCATGGCGCCTGGAGAGCGCCGGCAGGATCACGGTGCCGATGGCGATGCCGAACACCCCCAGCGGCAGCTCCACCAGCCGGTCGGAGTAGTAGAGCCAGGAGACGCTGCCGGCGGCCAGCAGAGACGCGAGCACGGTATCCAGCAGCAGGTTGATCTGGGACACCGAGACGCCGAACAGCGCCGGCACCATCAACACCATGATCCGCTTGACGCCGGGGTGGGCGAAGCTCGGCCAGGGCCGCGGCGCCAGCCCCAACCGCACCAGGAAAGGCACCTGGAAGGCGAGCTGGGCACCACCGGCGATCAGCACGCCCCAGGCCAGCGCCATGGCCGGCTGCTCGAACAGCGGGGTCAGCAGCAACGCCGCGCCGATCAGCGACAGGTTGAGCAGCACCGGGGTGAAGGCCGGCACCGCGAAGCGGTTCCAGGTATTGAGCACGCTGCCGGCGAAGGCGGTCAGCGAGATCAGCAGCAGGTAGGGGAAGGTCAGCCGCAGCATGTCGGCGGTGAGCGCTAGCTTGGCCGGGTCGCGGCCGAAGCCGGGGGCGAATACCCACACCAGCCAGGGGGCGGCGAACATGGCCACCGCCGTCAGCAGGAAGAGCACCGCGGCGAGACTGCCGGAGACGGCATCCAGCAGCTCGCGCACCTCGCGGCGACTGCCGCGGGTGGCGTATTCCGAGAGCACCGGCACGAAGGCCTGGTTGAAGGCCCCCTCGGCGAACAGCCGGCGCATGAAGTTGGGAATCTTGAAGGCGACGAAGAAGGCATCGGCGCCCTGCCCCGCGCCGAACAGCGCGGCGATCACCACGTCGCGCGCCAGCCCCATCACCCGTGACAGCATGGTCATCACGCTGACCACCAGGCCCGAGCGCATCAGCCCACCGCCCTTGGGGGCCACCACCTTGTCACTTTCGTCCACCGGCGCCGGTGGCGACTGTTCGCGATCCGTCACGTCCGTTCCTCGGCTCTTCATCTGCCCCATGAATGGCGGCCACAAAAAAACCGGCCGCAGCCGGTTTTTTCACGAGACGCTAGCCACGCAGGCCTCGTCTCGATGGCATCTGACCGGCTTAGGCAGCCAGGGCCTTGATGCGCTTGTTCAGGCGGCTCTTCATGCGTGCGGCACGCTTCTTGGAGAGCACGTCCTTGTCGGCGATGCGGTCGATGATCGGCTGCGCCTTCTGGAACTCGGCCATGGCCTGGGCGTGATCGCCGCTGTTGATGGCCTTGATGACGCGCTTGATATGGGTGCGGACCATGCTGCGCTGGCTGGCCTTCAGGACACGACGACCTTCGGCCTGACGGGCGCGCTTGCGAGCTTGCTTGCTGTTTGCCACTTGCTGTCTCCTTGGAGATTCATCGCCGCCCGTGTAATGACGGCTGCTATAACGTATTGAACCGGCAGAAAAGAGAAGCCTTTCCGCCGGCTTGGCCATCTGGCCGACCGCTGCTGGTGCGGCGATCGTTCACGGGCCGTGTCTGAGAGGATGGCGCATCCTACCACAGCCCGCGCCGCGCTTGCTACAACACCACTAGGTTATCGCGGTGGATCAGTTCCGGCGCTTCCATGAAGCCGAGGATCGCCTCGATCTGGTGGCTGGGCTGGCCGATGATGCGCTGCGCATCGTCGACCCCGTAGTTGACCAGCCCCTTGGCCACTCGCTCGCCGGCCTCATCGACGCACAGCACCATGTCACCGCGGCGGAATGCGCCGGAAGCGGCCTTCACCCCCACCGGCAGCAGGCTCGAGCCGCTGCTACGCAGCACCTTCACCGCCCCGGCATCCAGGGTCAGGGTGCCGCGCACCTGCAGCTGACCGGCGAGCCAGCGCTTACGCGCCGCGATGGGCGCCTGGTCGGGGCGCAGCAGGGTGCCCAGGCGCTCGCCAGCCATCAGTCGCTCGAGCACCTCGGCCTGACGCCCACCGGCGATGGCGGTGACGGCCCCCGAACGCGCCGCCAGGCGCGCGGCGCGAATCTTGGTGGCCATGCCGCCACGCCCAAGGGCGCCACTGCCGCCAGCCACCGCGGCCAGCGCCGGGTCATCGGCCCGCCCCTCACTGATCAGCGAGGCCGCGGGGTTCGAGCGCGGGTCGGCGTCGAACAGCCCCTCCTGGTCGGTGAGGATCACCAGGACATCGGCCTCCAGCAGGTTGGCCACCAGGGCGCCGAGGGTGTCGTTGTCGCCAAAACGGATCTCGTCGGTGACCACGGTATCGTTCTCGTTGATCACCGGCACCACCCGTAGGCCGACCAGGGTACGCAGCGCCGAGCGGGCATTGAGGTAGCGCTTGCGGTTGGAGAGGTCGTCATGGGTCAGCAGCACCTGGGCGGTCAACAGGCCGTGGCGGGCGAAGTGGCCCTCGTAGCACTCGGTGAGGCCATTCTGGCCCACCGCGGCGGCGGCCTGCAGCTCGTGCACCGCCGAGGGGCGCACCTGCCAGCCGAGGCGCACCATGCCCGCGGCCACCGCCCCGGAGGAGACCAGCACCACCTCGATGCCGCTCTTGTGCAGCGCGGCGATCTGGTCCACCCAGCCGCCGATCGCCGCCTCGTCGAGGCCGCGACCGTCATTGGTCAGCAGCGCGCTGCCGATCTTCACCACCACCCGTCGGGCGCCGATCAGCGCCTCGCGGCCTGCCACCTGCTCGTTGCTTTCCATTCGCTCTCGATCCTCAAGGCGCGTATTCGACCTCGACGTCGTAGTCGTCGTCATCGAAGTCGCCATCATCCTCGTCGGCCGTCTTGCGCTTGCGACCCAGCCGCGCCTCGGTGCGGGCTACCGCCTCGTCCTCCATGCGTGCGCGCATCTCGCGGGCACGCTCGGCGGCCTCCTCGTCCTCGTTCTCGAGCTGGCGCTGCTCGGTCAGCCAGCGATAGGCGGCCTGCACCAGGGCATCGGTGCCGTCGGCGGAGATCGCCGAGATACGAAACACCGGCCCCTGCCAATCGAGCCGGCGCACGATCTCGTCGGCCGTCGCCTCGCGCTCCTCGGCCGGCAGCAGGTCGAGCTTGTTGAGCACCAGCCAGCGTGGCAGCTCGGCCAGGGCCGGCGAGAACTCGCCCAGCTCGTGGATGATCGCCTCGGCGGCCTCCACTGGGTCGGACTCGTCGAAGGGCGCCACATCCACCACGTGGAACAGCAGCCGGGTCCGGGTCAGGTGCTTGAGGAAGCGCAGCCCCAGGCCGGCACCGTCGGAGGCGCCCTCGATCAGGCCCGGCACGTCGGCCATCACGAAGTGCTCGTGCATGCCGAGCTTCACCACGCCGAGGTTGGGCACCAGGGTGGTGAAGGGGTAGTTGGCCACCTTGGGCTTGGCCGCGGAGACGGCGCGGATCAGCGTCGACTTGCCGGCATTGGGCATGCCCAGCAGGCCCACGTCGGCCATCACCTTCATCTCCAGGCGCAGGTTGCGACGCTCGCCCTCGGTGCCCGGCGTGGTCCGCCGCGGCGCGCGGTTGGTGGAGGACTTGAAGTGGATGTTGCCGAGTCCACGGCGGCCGCCCTGGGCCACCAGCACCACCTGGCCGATCTCGGTGACGTCGGCAATCACCTCGAGGGTGTCCTCGTCGATCACCGTGGTGCCTACCGGCACCTTGACGTGCAGGTCCTCACCGGCCCGACCGCTCATCTGCCGACCCATGCCGGGCTGGCCGTTCTGGGCCTTGTAGAAGCGCTGGTACTTGAAGTCGATGAGGGTGTTGAGGGAGTCGTCACCGATCAGGTAGACGCTGCCACCATGGCCACCGTCGCCACCATCGGGACCACCCTTGGGCACGTACTTCTCGCGGCGGAAACTGAGGCAGCCATTGCCCCCCTTGCCGGCCTCCACGATGATCGAGGATTCGTCGACGAACTGCATCTGTCACTCTCCTGACGGCAATATGCCGTCCCACCCGCCTGAGTATACGTACAAGAAGGCCCCGCCGTGGCGGGGCCTTCTCGCGGCAAGGGTCAGGCGTCTCAGGCAGAGACGACGCTGACGAACTTGCGGTTCTTCGGACCCTTGGTCTCGAACTTGACCACGCCCTCGTCCAGTGCGAACAGGGTGTGGTCACGGCCGATACCGACGCCGGTGCCGGCGTGGAACTTGGTGCCGCGCTGGCGAACGATGATGTTGCCGGCGTTCACGGCCTGGCCACCGAAGAGCTTGACGCCAAGGCGCTTGGATTCGGAATCGCGACCGTTACGGGTAGAGCCCGCTGCCTTCTTATGTGCCATGGAATAAACCTCCGTTCAGGGGGATGGACCGCTTAGGCGGAGATCCCGGTGATCTTGACTTCAGTGAACCACTGGCGGTGGCCCTGACGCTTCATGTGGTGCTTGCGGCGACGGAACTTGATGATGGTCACCTTGTCGCCACGGCCGTGGGAGACGACCTCGGCAGAGACCTTGGCACCGTCAACCAGCGGCGCGCCGACCTTGACCTCGTCCTCGCTGCCGACCAGCAGCACTTCGTCGAAGTCGATGGACTCGCCGGTGGGGACTTCGATCTTCTCGAGCTTCAGGGTCTGGCCTTCCTGAACGCGGTACTGCTTGCCACCGCTCTTGATAACTGCGTACATGCTTCTCTCTCCAGGACTCATCGGGTTGGGCTCTTCGTCGGCCTGCTTCGAGTGGCGCCCCTTTTGGCAGCCATCTGACAGGGAGCGAGATGAGTGGGTCGCGAATTATAACGACAGGCGACGCCCCAGACAACCCGCGAAACACGCCGTTCGTCCCGCCGCCCGGCAGCGCGCCTTGACGCCCCCGAGGGGGCCCCATAGCATGGCCGGCAATCCATGGCCAGAGGGGGCCACCTCGCCCCGGCCCCCAACCGACCGTCGATATCGCCTCCATGCCCACCCACGCTCCAGTTTCCGACATCGCCGCACCCTCCCCGATCCACGCCGCCGTGGCCGAGGACTTTGCCGCCGTCAATCGCACCATCATGGCCCAGCTCGGCTCGCGCATCCCGCTGGTCGAGACCATCGGTCAGTACATCATTGCCAGCGGTGGCAAGCGGCTGCGCCCGCTGCTGGTACTGCTGGCCGCCCGGGCGCTGGGCTACCAGGGCGACCGCCACGTGACACTGGCCACCCTGATCGAGTTCATGCACACCTCCACCCTGCTGCATGACGATGTCGTGGACGAGTCTCACCTGCGGCGCGGCAAGGCCACCGCCAACGACGCCTGGGGCAATGCCCCCTCGGTACTGGTCGGCGACTTCCTCTACTCACGCTCCTTCCAGATGATGGTCGAGGTGGGCTCCATGCGGATCATGGACGTGCTCTCCTCCGCCACCTGCGTGATCGCCGAGGGAGAGGTGCAGCAGCTCACCAACGTCGGCAACCCGGACATCGACGAGGCCGCCTACTTCGAGACCATCCAGGGCAAGACCGCCATGCTCTTCGAGGCGGCCAGCCACAGCGGCGCCATCCTTGCCGAGGCCACCCCGGAACAGGAGGCCGCGCTGCAGCACTACGGCCGCTACCTGGGCCTGGCCTTCCAGCTGATCGACGACCTGCTCGACTACCAGGGCGATGCCGAGGCGATGGGCAAGAATGTCGGCGACGACCTGGCCGAGGGCAAGCCCACCCTGCCGCTGATCCAGGCCATGGCCAAGGGCACCCCGGCGCAAGCCAAGGTGATCCGCCAGGCGATCCGCCAGGGTGGCCTCGACCACCTGCAGGAGGTGCTGGAGATCATCGACGCCACCGGCGCCCTGGAGTACACCCGCCAGCGTGCCGTGGAGATGGCCGACCGGGCCCTGGCCCAGCTCGAGGCGCTACCCGCAAGCCCCTACCGCGACAGCATGGCCGAACTGGCCCACTTGGCGGTGGATCGCCAGGCATGAAAATGCCTGGCGGGGTTGCATTTTCCCGCCACCTGCGTAAACTACGCTGCGTTGATCAGGGACACCCCTCGAGAACGACATCGGAGTATAGCTCAGCTTGGTAGAGCGCTGCCTTCGGGAGGCAGAGGTCGTAGGTTCGAATCCTGCTACTCCGACCAGTTTATCAAAGACTTAGGTGGTAATCGCTGGCTTACGATAGCGGAAAATTCCGCGATCAACTGTCCACCATGCGTCCACTTCACCTAGTCTCCGAAGAACCGGCCCACAGTGGCCGGTTTTTTTCTGCATGCTCCTGAGCGGCAGCGCGAGCTGCATTGAAAGCCCCAACCCACTGCACGAACTCTGGACTCGAGCCAGATTGCCTAATGAGGGCATCCAGCATGGTAATCGTAGCGCCTGCACCGGACGAGTGCAGCCCTTCCCCAGTCACCAGCGTCTCAAACATGTAAGAAAATATTAATTTAATATCTCCTACATTGGTCGGAATGGTTAAATTAGGCTACGTTAATCATATGCCGAAGAGTAAGTGGCGCCACGATTATGAAATGGGCTTCACAAGAAAAGGGGGACCATGATGCCGAGATACGAAGTCACCGGAGTCGGTAAAGAAAGCGGTCGAAAAAGAAGAAGAATCTACTCTGCCATTGACGAAAATTCCGCAAGAACTTCTGCTGAAAAAGACGGAACCAATGTAGAAGAAGTAATCGAACTACCGCCCGAAGCCCCAACTGAAAGACAGATGGAATATGCCATAAGTCTTGGAATAACAATACCTGCCGACGTTTCAAAAAAAGAAATTAGCGACCTCATATCGCTCAACCAAGACGACGACTATTTAGCCACTCCTCTCACACGAGAAACAGCTAGCAGATTCGGAGTTGAGTTAACGCAATACACAGGTGAAAAAAATGCCATTGGACAAATATGGCATCACCTCTCTCGTGAAGGAAATGAAAAAAAGCTTCTTACCTGGCTAGCTTACAACGCCTACCTCGACCTCACTGGACCACAAAAAAGCCAAAGCCGTCACCTTGACGACCCTGTTTTTAGCGAAATTGCAAGCGAACTTGAAAAAGACACCTCAGTTATCTCATCAGCACAGCGGCAAAACGTAGAACATCGAAGAACAAAAGCCTACAAGGCTGCAGTTCAACTAATTAGGGAACGGACAGAAGCAGAATCTGCTCCTGAAAATTCACCTAGCCGAGAAAAGCCAAAATACAGTAAGCAGCCTCCACATAGAGAGCCACGATCACCCAGACCTACAAACAAAGCACATGGCCATCGCCAAGGGTGCCTGTCTGTAATTTTCGGTATGGCGATCATTCCAGCGGCAATAGCTACCGCCTATCAGTGGCTTCCAAAAATTTTACTGTAACCCTTATAATGGCGGCCCTGGTAGGCCGCCACGTCACTCACACAGGATTAATGCTCACCATCAGGGGCCATACCACTCAACGCCCGCAGCGCCTCCTGAAGATGCTCTTGTCGCAAGTGTGAGTAATGTTTAACAGTCGTGTCGATACTCGAATGCCCCATTAACGCCTTGACGGTCGCCAGATCAACTCCGGCCATCACCAGCTGCGAAGCAAAATTATGGCGGAGAGTATATAAATCAAGGCTCTGAGGGAGCCTTGCCAGTTTCTTTACCTTCAACCAAGGTTTTCGCATCGCCCCTCTCGACAACATGCGCTCCCCACGCTTGAATCGAGGAGAAGAAAAAACATACCCGATGGATGGGCAGCACTGCTCTTCCCACCAAGTTTTCAGGACTCTAGTCAGAGGCTCCGACAGCGGAAAATTTTGATGTCTCTGCCTGTGGTGCGCCGTCTTGTCGAGAACCTTTTCAAGTCGAGTGAAATCTTCATCAAGATGTTCCCACCGCAAGCTAAGGAGATCGCCTGGCCGAAAGCCTCCATGGTAAATACAGAGTATGAAAGGGACAACATGGTCGACATACTTTCTAGGCTCCAGGTCGGGAAGATATTGCTTGGCAGACCTACTCAAAGAGTGCCGACGTTGGCGCTTTCGCTCCTCGGTATATAGTTGAAGCCCACGAAAGAGAGCATCAACTTCACGCGGCTCAAGCACCCTACGACGAGACGCAATAGATGAGGAGGCAACTTCCTCAGCTTTCTTACGCCTCAGCCGAGCACCTTGCAGAGGGTTTCTCTCTAGCACCTCCAACTCTACAGCACAGTTCAGCAAGGCCCTCATCACGTTCCACGAACGCTGGATTGAAGCATGGGAAAGCCCCCTCTTCTCGCATGCGACCTGCCAGGCCAATAAGTCAGTTTTGGCCAGCTCACACAGAGGGCGATCCTTCCAGTCCCCAAAATCCCGATTTAACCGCTCCAGGTCTCCTCCACCGGTCTTGTTCCGAAGGAGCTGGTCGCGGTAGTAGCGCTCCGAAAACTCATGAAGGGTAAGTTGCGCCTCTGCTTTCTTGGTTTGGAGAAGGGCTTCCTGCTTCCGGCGCTCGCGTTCGATATGCGGCTCAGCCCCCTGCGCTATGTCGACCAACCAACCCGTCACAATCTCTCTGGCAGCATCCGCAGAGACACCCGGCCACCTCCCGACCTTAACGATGGGTCGCTTGCGCTCTACCTTCGAGCGATACCGATAGAAGAAGGAGATCACAGCCTGGTCCTTACTGAGCATGCAGCTGAACCCCATGATCAAAGTGTCTCTGATTTCAGACACCCCCTGCTTGCGCGCCTCTCGGATGGCAGCTTCGGTGATACGCCGCGAAACGACTATCTTCGTCATTGCTAACCCCCCTAGCAGTCGGAGGGCTGGGCGACACGATGCCTCGCATCGTGGCTGGACCAGCCGTCCTCTATTGGTCCAAGCACGCCTCAGAGACGCGCAAAGACCCTGGACATATGGAATGTCCAAGAGCCTATGCTAAGGATTGTTAGGCTTTCAATTTTTTCAGACTTAGCAGAAAATCGCGAATTTTAGGCCCTATTTCGACACATATCGCAATCCACATAGTCTTGTTCGCGCTGCTTCGGGAGGCAGAGGTCGTAGGTTCGAATCCTGCTACTCCGACCAAGAACTCTAGGCCTTGCGGATCACCGCAAGGCCTTTTTCGTTGTTTGACTGTGCTCTCTGCGATCTCGGTACGAGACGCGCTCGGCGCTCAGGTCACCGTGATCACGCTGCAGCCGGCGGTGTGGCTGACCTTGTGGGAGACACTGCCGAACACCATGCCGCGCACGTTGCTCAAGCCGCGGCTGCCCATCACGATGACATCGGCATTGACCTTCTCGGCCTGCTCCGTGATCAGGGCGGCCGGGCGGCCCTGGCGCACGCTCTCCTCCACCTCCAGGCCGCTCAGGTCGACCGCGTCACGCGCTTGCTCGATCACCTTGCGGGCCTCCTCCTTGATGCTCGCGGCGAGCTTCTCGCGCTCCACCTCGGAGAAGGGCTCGACGGCGCCACCGGCGAACAGCCCGATATTGTCTGGCGGAAGCTCCGCCACGGTCATCAAGTGCAGCTTCGTCGCCCCGCCACGCGCCAGGGAGGCGGCGACATTCAGCGCCTTGATGGCGTGCTCGGAACCGTCGAGGGGAACCAGGATATTAGAGTACATGGCATCGCTCCTGCAGCAGCCGAGAGGGAAGGGGCACAGCACCGCCCACTCATCTCAGCATAGCCCTTCGGCAGGGCTTCGCCTTGCTCCACATCACCCTTTCCCCGGGTCACCGCCGACCTGCCGGCAGCGTCAGTCGTCTTCCCCTTCCTCGGCCGCCTGCCGCCGCGAGTGCGCCTTGTGGGCCCGATTGCGCCGATAGAGTCGCACCAGGGCGATCGCAAGCGCCGCTATCACCATCGCCGCCAGGGTCCAGCCCTGCCAGGGGCGGGCGGCGTCACCCATGACCGTCTCCAGGGTGATGATCAGGATAAAGCCCAGCGCCTGGCTGGCGATGGCCAGGGCACGCAGGGTGTTGAAGGCGGACTTGGCCATGCTGACTCCCAGTGGCGGATGCTTCGGGTAGGATCGGATGCCGCGGATGACAGCCCCGCCAACCGCCAGTAGGCTTGGCAGGATCCGGGATCGGCGGCATCACATTGTAACCGCTAGCCTTTCGTTCGCCGACCCCGCCCTCATGGAGCCACGCCCCTAAGGAGTCACCACCCCATGGATGCCATCGCCCTGGGTCCCGTCCTGCTCTCGCTGCCGCGCCTCTACGCCTTCGTGGCGGCCCTGCTGCTGCTGGGCGCCAGCGCCTGGCTGCTGGGCCTGCCCCGGCGCACCCACTCTCGCTGGTTCAATGGCCTGTTGCTGGCCTGGCTGATCGGCGCGCGAATCGGTCATGTGGCGCTCCACCTCGACGCCTATGCCGCCGCCCCGCTGGATGCCCTCAAGCTATGGCAACCCGGCTACCACGGGCTCTGGGGCCTGATGGCCGGGCTCATCTGGACCGGCTGGTCGCTACGCGATCACCTGGGGCGGCTGGTCGGCGCCATGGCCCTGCTGGTGGTGGTCTCGTCACTCTGGCTGGCCACCGTCACCCTCGCGCCCTTCGGTGGCGGCATGGCCTTGAAGACCCTGCCCGACCTGACCCTGGAAAACCTCGAGGGCGAGACCGTCGACCTGCGCGAGCTCAAGGGCGAGCGAGTCGTGCTCAACCTGTGGGCCACCTGGTGCCCCCCCTGCCTGCGCGAGATGCCGCTGCTGGCCGAGGCCAGTGCCCGGGACGACGTTACCGTGGTGGTGGCCAACCAGGGCGAGTCGCTGCTACAGGTGGTGCGCTATCTCGACGACCAGGGGCTCGACTTTCGCTATCCGTTGCTCGACCCGCACCAGGAGCTGATGGTGCTCAGCGAGTCCCCCGGCCTGCCCACCACCCTGCTGTTCAACGCCCAGGGTCACGCCGTGGAGCAGCATGTGGGCGAGCTGACCCGCGCACAGCTGGATCGCTGGCTGGGGCGAGAGTCATCCGGGCCTTAGCCCGCTCACCGGGATATGCGGGCTTAACGCTCAGCCCGACACCTCGCCCCTGGCAATCCTCAGGCCATGCTTGTGGAGCTTGCGCACCACGCTCGGCTGGCTGATACCCAGGCGCCTGGCGATGGCATAGGTCGAGCCCAGCTCGCCGCACAGCCCCGCCAGGATGGCGCGCTCGGTGCGCGCCAGGGCCGAGGCCAGCGACTCATCCTCCCCCAGCACCGGGGCAGGCTCGGCCGCCACCGGCTCGGAGCTCGATTCGGCCAGCTCTGCAGCACTCGACTCCGTCACCGGGTGCGGGATCCCACTCAGCTCCTGATGCCGAATGACATCACCCGCTGCCGATAGCCAGGCTCGCTCCAGGACATTTTCCAGCTCGCGCACATTGCCCGGCCACTCCCAGCCCATCAATGATTGCCACACGTTGCGCGCCAGCATCTTATCGCGCCCGTAGCGCCGATTGAGACGCCCGAGCTGACGCTCGACCAGCCCGGGGATATCCTCGCGACGCTCACGCAGGGGGGGCAGGGTGACCGGGATCACGTTCAGTCGGTAGTAAAGATCGAGCCGAAACAGCCCCTCCTCCACCCGCGCCGAGAGGTCCTGGTTGGTGGCCACCACCAGGCGAAAGTCCACGCGCCGCGGCGCGCTGTCGCCGAGGCGCGTGATGGTGCCGTCCTGAATGGACTTGAGCAGCTTGGTCTGCACCGCCAGGGGCAGCTCGCCGATCTCATCGAGGAACAGGGTGCCGCCCTCGGCCTGCTCGATCAGCCCCACACGCCCACCGGGGGCTGCACCGGAGAAGGCCCCGGGGCGGTAGCCGAACATCTCCGACTCGAACAGGCTCTCGGGAATGGCAGCGCAGTTGACGTCGATGAAGGGGCCTTCGCAACGCGAGCTCCAGCAGTGAAGCTGGCGGGCGAAGGCGGTCTTGCCCACCCCGGACTCCCCCAGCATCAGCACGGAGGCATCGGTAGGGGCGACCCGGCGCAGCAGCAAGGCCACCTCACGCATCAGCGGACTCTTCACCTCGAGGCCGTCCAGCTCCGCTTCCAGCGTCTCGGCATCGACCTCCAGCGCGTGCCCTCGCCTGAGGTGCTCGCTGAAGCGGCGCTGCAGCAACGCATACTCCTGCTGCAGCAGCTGCAGGTCGGTCATGTCCATGGAGCGGCTCACCACCGCCACCAGCCGCTCGCCCTCGAACACCGGGTGGGCCTGGGCGATGACCCGACGCCCGGTGCCGGTACGCTGCTCCAGCTGCACTGGCTTGCCCGTACGCATGACCTCCAGGCTCACCGAAGGCGTCAGCACACCGTCGGCCTCCAGCTGCTGGACGCTGGTCGCACAGAGGGCTTCACAGGACATCCCATAGACCGCCGCCGCCCCGGGACTGACGTCTCGTATGCGGCCATCGGGCGCAACGATAAAGAAGTGATCATAGGCGGTGTCGATGATGGTCTTGAGGATCAGGGCATCATGCTCGGGCATCGGCGATTCATTCCTGGATCGTGATCCATTATTGTATCACGCCACTCTCGCCTATCGATCCAGAATTGAATCACCCGCCCCGCCCCCACGCCCCGACATCGCATCATCCCACCCTATTTTCAATCTTTGGTCTAACGAAATCGGCATTGGCACGCATCCTGCTTTTCCAGGGGTATCGCACCGACCTCACGTCGGCCGGGCATATCAACCAGCTTTAAACAGGAGCCCTCCATGAGCGACTTCAACCAGCCCCTCGGCGGCAACGAGATGCCGCGTTTCGGCGGCCCCGCCACCATGATGCGCCTGCCGACCCAGGAGAGTGCTGCCGGCCTCGATGCCGCCTTTATCGGCATCCCGATGGATATCGGCACCTCCAACCGGCCAGGCACCCGCCTGGGGCCACGCCAGATTCGTGATGAGTCACGCATGCTGCGCCCCTACAACATGGCCACCCGCGCGGCTCCCTTCGACAGCCTGCAGGTAGCGGACATCGGCGACGTGCCGATCAACACCTTCAACCTGCCGAAGAACCTGGACATCATCAGCCGCTTCTACGACGACGTCCTGGCCCATGACTGCGTGCCGCTGACCCTGGGCGGCGACCACACCCTGACCTGGCCGATCCTGCGCGCCATCGCCAGGAAGCATGGCCCGGTCGGCCTGATCCATATCGATGCCCACGCCGACGTCAACGAGCACATGTTCGGCGAGGAGGTCGCCCACGGCTGCCCCTTCCGTCGCGCCCAGGAAGAAGGGCTGCTGGACGCCAACCGCGTGGTGCAGATTGGCCTGCGCGGCACCGGCTACGCCGCCGAGGACTTCGACTGGTGTCGTCAGCAGGGCTTCCGCGTCGTCCAGGCCGAGCAGTGCTGGCACAAGTCGCTGGCGCCGCTGATGGCCGAGGTGCGCGAGCAGATGGGCGACGGCCCGGTGTATATCTCCTTCGACATCGATGGCCTCGACCCCTCCGTCGCCCCCGGCACCGGCACCGTGGAGATGGGCGGCCTGACCGCCGCCCAGGGCCTGGAGATCGTGCGTGGCGCCCAGGGGCTCAACATCGTCGGCGGTGACCTGGTCGAGGTGGCCCCGCCCTACGACCCCAGCGGCAATACCGCCTTGATGGGCGCCACGCTGCTCTACGAGATGCTGTGTGTCCTGCCCGGCGTCAAGCGCCGCGACTGATACACCCCGGGGCCGGGGAGAGGCCCTGTCAACAGCCGACATGGCGCCCCTGCAACGGGCGCCCACCATTACAACAGCAATGAGTAATCATCCCATGTCCTCCCACCTGCACTCCGCCGACAAGATCGCGACCGAAGGGGGCAATCTCAGCGCCCACGGCCTGATCAAGTTCCTGCTCCCGTCACTGATCGGTATCCTGCTGTTCCTGGTGCCCTTCTCAGTGGGTGACACCATCAATATCGGCATGGGCCTGGCCGCCGACTGGCTCAAGGCAGCCCTCGGTGACACCCTGCCCGCCATCGCCACCGTGGTGCTCTGCCTCTCCATCCTGCTGACTCTCCTGGTCAAGCTGACAAGGCCCGGCTGGGCACGCCAGGGTGCGATGAAGGAGCTCTTCGATATCTCGCTGCTATGGGTGGTGATGCGTGCCCTCGGCGCCCTGTTCGCGCTGATGACCTATTTCCAGGTCGGTCCGGAGATGGTCACCGCCTCCTTCACCGGCGGCGTGATGCTCAACGACCTGGCGCCGGTCCTGCTGACCTTCTTCTTCTTCGCCGCCATTCTGCTGCCCTTCCTGGTGGATTTCGGCTTCATGGAGTTCATCGGCTCCATGGTGCGCGTCCCCTTCCGCAAGATCTTCGGCCTGCCGGGGCGCAGCGCCATCGACGCGACCGCCTCCTGGATGGGCTCGGGCGTCGTCGGCGTGCTGATCACCACCCAGCAGTACGAACAGGGCTTCTATAACGCCCGCGAGGCCTCGGCCATCGCCACCAACTTCTCCATCGTCTCCATCGCCTTCGCCCTGCTGGTGACCAGCTTCATCGGCATCAACCACCTGTTTGTTCCCTTCTACCTGACCGTGGTGGTCGCCGGCCTGGTGGCGGCCGTGATCGTGCCTCGCCTGCCGCCCCTGTCACGCAAGCCCAACACCTACTACGAGCCAGTCGGCTGCCGGATCCAGGAGGAGAACACCGGCAATCAGAACCTGCTGCGCTACAGCCTGGGCATTGCCGTGGCGCGTGCCGAGAAGGCTCCGGGTCCGCTGCAGCTGGCACGCCTGGCGCTGTTCAACGTCGCCGACATCTTCTTCGGCCTGCTGCCGCTGGTCATCGCCATCGGCACCGTGGCGCTGATCCTGGCCGAGTTCACCTCGCTGTTTACCTGGCTCTCCATGCCCATGGTGCCGATACTCGAGTGGATGGGCCTGCCCGAAGCCGAGGCCGCCGCGACGGCCGCCATCGCGACCTGCCCGACCAGGGTGAATTCGTCGCCCCAACGCTCTATCGCGACGTGCCGACCAGCAGCCGCCTGTGGCGGGAGGAGATATTCGGGCCGGTGCTGTGCGCCCGCAGCGTGGCCAGCGAGGCCGAGGCGATCGAGCTGGCCAACGATTCACCCTTCGGGCTCGCCGCCACGGTCATCTCGGGCGATAACGAGCGTGCCCGCCGGGTAGGGCGCGCCCTGCGTGCCGGCAGCATCTGGTTCAACAGCGAGCAGCTGGTGATGCCCGAGGCCGGCTGGGGCGGCTTCGGGATCAGCGGCATCGGTCGAGAACTGGGTCCCTGGGGGCTGGCCGGCTATCTGGAGGTCAAGCACCTGATCGGACCGCAGGGCTGACGCCCCCTCCGGCGCCATCGACGCCCCGGCCCTGTGGTCGGGGCGCTGTCGTCGAGGGCCGGCATCAACGGCAACATCCGAGGCTTAAGCCGCGTCGAGCTTTGCTGTAAGATACCGCGCCTTTGTCCCAGGTCGCCCCTTCCCTGCGGCCATGAGCGCACCCTGTTACAGCACCCTCGAGGCATCATGAGCGACTTCACCCCCGGTCAGCGTTGGATCAGCGACGGCGAGGCCGAACTCGGCCTAGGCACCATCCTCAACTGTGACCCGCGCAGCGTGACCGTGCTGTTCGGCGCCAGCCAGGAAACCCGCACCTACAGCAGCCGCCAGGCCCCACTCACGCGCGTGGCCTTCGGCAGCGGCGATCGCATCCGCGCCGCCGAAGGCTGGACGCTGACCGTCGATGACACCAAGGAGGTCGGTGGCCTGATCGTCTATATCGGCGAAAACGAACAGGGTGAGCTCACCGAACTTTCCGAGGCGCGCCTGGCCGACAGCATGCAGTTCGACCAAGCCCGCGACCGCCTGCTCACCGGCCAGGTCAACCGCAACGACTGGTTCGACCTGCGCTTTCGCACCCTGCATCACTACCACCGCGTGGAGCAGAACCCGGCGCTGGGCCTGGCCGGCCCGCGCATCGACCTGATTCCCCACCAGCTCTATATCGCCGACGAGGTCTCCCGGCGCCACGCCCCCAGAGTGCTGCTGGCCGACGAGGTAGGACTGGGCAAGACCATCGAGGCCGGCCTGATCCTGCACCGCCTGCTGCTCACCGGCCGCGCCGAGCGCGCGCTGATCCTGGTGCCGGCGAGCCTGACTCACCAGTGGCTGGTGGAGCTGCTGCGCCGCTTCGCCCTGGAGGTGACCCTGCTCGACGAGCAGCAGAGCCAGGCCCACGGCGACACCAACCCCTTCGAGGCCGGCCAGCTGGTGCTGGCCAGCCAGGACTGGCTGTTCGCCAACCCCCATCGCCAGGCCCAGGCTCAGGCCTGTGCCTGGGACCTGCTGATCGTTGACGAGGCCCACCACCTGGACTGGAGCGAGGAACAAGTGGGGCCTGGCTATGCCTGCGTGGAGGGCCTCGCCGCCGGGAGCGAGGGGCTGCTGCTGCTCACCGCCACCCCGGAGCAGATGGGCATGGAGAGCCACTTCGCCCGCCTGCGCCTGCTCGACCCCAACCGCTACCACAGCCTGGCCGCCTTCCGCGAGGAGGAGTCCCACTATGTGGCGGTGGCCGAGGCGATCGACGCCCTGGAGCGCCTGCCCGGCCTTGCTGCGGATCGCGAGCGCATCGCCGCGGTGATCGACGAGCCCGACGGCCTGGCGCTGCTCGACACCCTGACCGACCCCGAGCGCGGCGATGACCAGCATGCCGCCGCCCGCAACCAGCTGCGCGAGGCGCTGCTCGACCGCCACGGCACCGGCAGGGTGATGTTCCGCAACAGCCGTCGCCATGTGGGCGGCTTCCCCGAGCGCCGCCTGCATGTCACCGAGCTTGCGCCCCCCGCCGCCTATCGCCGGGTGCTGCGCAAGCTGGGTCACGACGAGGACTATCTCGACGACCTGCTGATCGAGAGCGGCCTCGACCACCCCGAGGTGCTGATCTACCTGGACGCCATATACCGCGCCCTATCCGATGACCCGCTCAACGAGGAGCCCTGGTGGCAGATCGATCCGCGGGTCAGTTGGCTGCTGGAGCGCCTGGCCGACGATGATGAGGGGGGGCTGGCCGGCGACAAGGTGCTGGTGATCGCCCACGACCGCGAGACCGCCCAGGGGCTGGCCGAGGCGTTGCGCGTGCTGGGGGGCTATCACGCCCCGGTGTTCCACGAGGGGCTCTCGCTAGTGGAACGCGATCGCGCCGCGGCGGCCTTCGCCGATGAGGAGGAGGGCTGCCAGGTACTGGTGTGCTCGGAGATCGGCTCCGAGGGGCGTAACTTCCAGTTCTGCCGCCACCTGGTGATGTTCGACCTGCCGCTGCACCCGGATCAGCTGGAGCAGCGCATCGGCCGCCTCGACCGCATCGGCCAGCGCCACGCCATCGAGATCCACGTGCCGGTGTTCGCGGCCAGCCCCGGCGAGAAGCTGCTGCGCTGGTACCGCGATGGCATGGACGCCTTCAGCACCCCCCACGGCATCGGCAACGAGATCTTCGATGCCTTCGGCGACGCCCTGGCCGATGCCCTGCTCGATGATGAGGCGCTCGACGAGGTAGTGACGGAGACCCGGGCACTGTTCGAGAGCCGCCTGGCCGAGCGCGAAGCCGGCCGCAACCGCCTGCTGGAACTCAATGCCTGCCGGCACGAGCGTGCCGCGGCGGTGGCCGCGGCGATCGGCGAGCTGGATGAGGACCGCGCCCTGCCCCGCTACCTGGACCTGGCGCTGGATATCTTCGGTGTCGATAGCCAGGAGCTGGGTGGCGGCATCCAGCACCTGGTGGCGGGCCCGCAGATGCTCGACGGCCTACCGGGCCTCGCCAAAGGGGAAGAGGGCTTCTCCGCCACCTTCTCCCGGACGCGGGCGCTGGCCCGGGACGACATCCAGCGGCTCTCCTGGGAGCACCCCATGGTGCGCGAAATGATGGGGCGCATCCTCGACGGCAGCATGGGCAACACCGCCCTGGCGCTGCTCAGGCATCCGTCGCTGCCACCCGGACGCATGATGGTGGAACTGATCTACCGCACCCACTGCCCGGCACCGAAGAAGCTGCACCTCAACCGCTTCCTGCCGCCCACCGCGGTGCGCGTACTGCTCGACGAGTCCGGTGCCAACCTGACCGACAAGATCTCCTTCACCGGGCTCTCGAAGAACCTGCAGAAGGTCAAGAAGGCCATGGCCCGGGATCTGATCCGCAGCCGCCTGGAGCCGCTGCGCGAGCTGCTCGATCGCGGCGAGGGCGAGGCGGAGCGCGAGCTGCCCTCCATCGTCGAGGCCGCCCAGGTGCGGATGCGCGAAGAGCTCGACGGCGAGTTGTCGCGCCTCACCGCGCTGGCACGCCGCAACCCAGCGGTGCGCGAGGAGGAGCTGGCGGCGCTGCGCGACGAGCGCGCCGCCCTGGACGCGGCCATCGAAGGGGCGCGGCTGCGCCTGGACGCCGTCCGGGTCATCGTCACGGTGGGTGAGGAGACGCGCTAGCCCAGGATATCCGCCAGGGCGGCCTCCAGGGTCTCGTACTCGAAACGGAAGCCGGCCTCCTGGAGCCGCTTCGGGCGCATATCGGCGCCGGTCAGCAGCAGCCGGGCCATCTCGCCGAAGGCGGTCTCCAGCACGATGGCGGGCACCGGGAAGAGCGCCGGGCGCCCCAGCTGCTTGGCCAGGATGCGGGTGAACTCGGCGTTGGTGACCGGGCGGGGGGCGCTGCCGTTGAAGGGCCCTTCGAGGTCATCACGCTCGAGCAGAAAGAGGATGGCGCGCACCAGGTCCTCGCGGTGGATCCAGGGCATGAACTGCTTGCCCGTACCGAAGCGCCCGCCCAGCCCCAGCCTGAAGGGGGGCAGCATCTTCTGGAGGCTGCCGCCACCCTGGTCCAGCACCAGGCCGATGCGCAGCCGCGCGACCCGCACCCCGAAGGCCTCGGCCTCGCCGGCGGCCTCCTCCCAGCGCCGGCAGAGGCGGTGGGCGAACTCGTCGTGGGGCGGCGTCTCCTCGCTCACCTCACGGTCCCCCTGGTCCCCGTAGTAGCCCATGGCCGAGGCCGAGACCAGCACCCTGGGCATCCGTGCGCCGGTCTGCCGAAGCTGCTCGCAGAGACCGACCAGCTCCCGGGTGGCGTTGAGCCGCGAATCCAGCAGTTTCTCCTTCTGGCGGTCGCTCCAGCGCTTGGCGGCGATGGACTCCCCGGCCAGGTTGACCAGGGCATCGGAAGGCGTGTCGACGAAGTCCAGCGCCGAGCGGCGCACATCGACGCCCTCGGGCAGCCGGCGCCGTGCGGCCTCGGGATCCCGCGAGACCACCTGCACCCGGTGCCCCGCCTCGGCCAGCCGCGGGCATAGCCGTTGACCCACGAATCCGCTCCCTCCGGTGATCAGCACGCGCATCTGGGTCTCCTCGCATCCGCGATGAGTTATACAGCTGTTGTACACTTCTGCTAGTCTAGCGGAAAACCATCCTCGAGGGTGCCATGCACTCGGCTACGGAGCCATACCGCCATCGTCGGCGCTGGCCAGCCCCCGCTCGGCGATGCCCTGACAGGAGGATCACCCACCACATGAACGAGCCGACCCCGCACGGCGGCAAGAGCCCGCTCTACCCGATTCGAGAGGTGTCGCGCCTCACCGGCGTCAATTCCGTGACCCTGCGCGCCTGGGAGCGCCGCTACGGGCTGATCAAGCCACGCCGCACACCCAAGGGGCATCGCCTCTATGCTCGCGAGGATATCGAGCGGGTGGAGCAGATCCTGCAGTGGCTCAACCGCGGGGTCCCGGTGAGTCAGGTACGTGAGCTGCTCGATCGTCCCGATATCGCCGAGGCCGAATCGCCACCCCCCGACCCCGGCGACTGGCCCGCACAGCGCAGCCGCCTGGTCGGCGCCGTGGAGGCACTGGACCTGGCGAGACTCGAGACCCTCTATGCCGAGTCGCTGGCGCTCTATCCGGTGACCACCTGCGTGGTCGAGCTGTGGGCGCCGGCAATACGCGAGCTGGAGGAACGCTGGGGCGAGCGGCTGGGTGACGAGCTGCAGCGCCGCACCCTGGAGTCCTTCCTGCGCACGCGCATCGGCATGCGCCTCTATCACGGCAATGCCCTCGTCGAGGGGCCCACCCTGTTGGCCATGCCGCTGCCCGACGACCCCGGCACCCTGTGGCTGCTGCTGGCCGCGCTGGTAGCCGGCGACCGTGGCCTGAACGTGCGGCTGCTCGACGTCGCGCCACCTCTAGGCGAGCTGCCCCTGGCGGTGGAGCGCCTGAGCGCCAGCGGCGTTCTGCTGGCCGGCAGCCATGCCGGGCGCACCGACCTGATCCGCCGCCAGTTGCCGCGTCTGGCGGAACAGCTGGCGGTCCCCCTCGGGCTGTGTGGCCCGGTGGCACGCATTCGACAGGCCGACCTCGACGACAGCGGTGTGGCGGTGCTGGGAGATGACCTCGGCGAAGCGATCACCCGGCTACAGACCCTGCTTCCCATTGCCTGACAAGGACGACTGACGGAGCGACCATGACGCCGACCCTGATGTGGTTTCGCAGCGACTTGCGCCTGCATGACAACCGCGCCCTGGCAGCGGCGTCCCGGCGCGGCCCGGTAGTGGCGGTGTATCTACGCGCCCTGCCCCACTGGCAGCGCCACGGCCACGGCGCCAATCAGCTCGACTTCCGCGCCCGGGGCGTGGCCGCCCTGAAGGAGGACCTCGAGGGGCTCAATATCCCGCTGCTGCATCGCGATATCGACGACTTCGCCGAGGCCCCCGAGACGCTGTTGGCCATCGCCCGGGAGACCGGCGCCAGCGGGCTGCACTTCAACCGCGAGTACCCGGTGGACGAACTCGCCCGGGACGCCGCGGTGATCGAGGCCTTCCGGGCGGCGGGACTCGAGGCCCATGGCCACCATGACGCCGTGGCCTTTGCCCCGGGGGAGCTGCTGACCGGCAAGGGGGACTACTACGGCGTCTTCACCCCCTTCGCCCGGGCCTGGCACCGCCGCCTCGACGCCGAGCGCCTGGCGCTCAGCGACACCCCTGTCCCCCAGGCACCCACCGGTATCGAGAGCGACCCGCTGCCCGAACTGCCCGAACTCGCCGACACCCCCATCGACGGCCGCCAGTGGCCCGCCGGCGAGGCGCCGGCCGCCGACCGCCTGGAACGCTTCCTGCGCTTCCGTGGCCGCCATTACGCCAGCCAGCGCGACTTCCCGGCCATCCGCGGCACCAGCGAGCTCTCCCCCTATCTGGCGCTGGGCATGATCTCCCACCGCCAGTGCCTGCAGGCGGTGCTTGCCGAGAATGACGGCAGCCTGGGCGAGGGCAATGCGGGCCTCGTCGCCTGGGTCAACGAACTGGTGTGGCGGGAGTTCTACCGCCATGTGGCGGTGGGCTTCCCGCGGGTCTGCCGCCACCGCCCCTTCCAGCGCCATACCGAGGCGCTGGCCTGGCGCGACGACGAGGCGGGCTTCGCCGCCTGGTGCGAGGGGCGCACCGGCTATCCCATCGTCGATGCCGCCATGCGTCAGCTCGTCGCCACCGGCTGGATGCACAATCGCCTGCGCATGATCACCGCCATGTTCCTCTCGAAGCACCTGCTGGTCGACTGGCGCCACGGCGAGGCCTTCTTCCTGCGCCACCTGGTGGATGGCGAGTTCTGCGCCAACAACGGCGGCTGGCAGTGGGCCGCTTCCACCGGTACCGACGCCGCCCCCTACTTCCGCATCTTCAACCCCACCACCCAGTCGCGCCGCTTCGACCCCGACGGCCGCTTCATCGCCGAGTGGCTGCCGGAGCTCGCCACGCTGCCCGCCAAGGCGCGCCATGCCCCGTCCCGGGACCTGCTGGGAAGCAGCGGCTACCCGGCGCCCATCGTCGACCACAAGGCGGCCCGCGCCCGCGCGCTGGACGCCTTCAAGGCCCTCAAGGCCCTCAAGGCCGACTGACACCACCCCGCGGAGAGATGCCATGTCGGACGACCCCCAGCTGGAGGCCTTCTGTGCTTTCTTCAATAAGCTTGACAAAAGCTGTACAGAAAGACTCTACAAGTTCTATACTCATGACGTCGTCTTCCAGGACCCACTGCACCGGATAGAGGGCGCAGAGGCCCTAGAGAGGTACTTTTCCGCCTTGTACAGCAACGTTACATCGTGCCGCTTCGCCTTCCACGAGCGGCAGCGCAACGGTCGGGAGGCCTTTGCCAGCTGGACGATGTACCTGACCCACCCGCGGCTCGCGGGCGGCAAGGAGTACGCGGTCGAGGGGTGCTCCCACCTCACCTTCGCGGAGGACGGCAGCGGCCGGATCGCCCGCCATCGCGACTACTTCGATGCCGGCGACCTGTTATATGAAAGGCTGCCGCTCCTGGGCGGCGCCATTCGACTGATCAAGCGCCGGCTCGACGCCTGAAGGCAGCGGCCTCGGGCGCGGCAACCACCACCCGGAGGCTCCATGTCCGACCCCCAGCGCATCTGGCTCACCGGCGCCACCTCGGGCATCGGCCGCGCCCTGGCCGAACGCCTGCTGGCCCGCGGCGACCGTGTGGCGCTCAGCGGACGCGACGCGGCGGCCCTCGAGGCACTGGCCGCCGGCCACGACAACGCCCTGGCGCTGCCCCTGGACGTCACCGACCGCGTGGCGGTACGCGACGCCGGCCGGCAGCTCGAGGCGGCCTTCGGCGGACTCGACCTGGTGATCCTCAACGCCGGCACCTGCGAGTACCTCGACGCCCGGGAGTTCGACGTCGACCTGGTGGAGCGGGTCTTCGCCGCCAACTTCCACGGCGCGATCCACTGCATCGATGCCGCCCTGCCGCTGCTGCGACGCGCCCGGACCCAGGGGGGCCGGCCGCTGCTCGCCGCCACCTCAAGTGCCGCGGCCTACCTGCCGCTGCCCCGGTCCGAGGCCTACGGCGCCTCCAAGGCCGCGTTGAGCCACTTCCTGGAAGCGCTGCGCCTGGACCTGGACGCCGAGGGGATCGACGTCAGCGTGATCCATCCCGGCTTCGTCAGGACTCCGCTCACCGACCGCAACGACTTCGCCATGCCGATGCGGATCGAGGTCGACCAGGCCGCTGAAGCGATCCTCGCGGGCCTGGCCAGGCACCGCCTGGACATCCACTTCCCGCGCCGCTTCACCCTGCTGGTCAAGCTGGCGGGCATCCTGCCCGCTCCCCTGCGCTATCGACTGGGGCGGCGCCTGGCGCGGCCCGAGACCGCCACAGAGACTCGCCCATGAATGCTCGCCCTCCCCATGCCATGGCCCGCCAGCGTATCGCCATGGATAGCCGGCAGGCCACCATGTCCAAGCGGCGCGTTGCCGTGGTCGGCAGCGGCATCGCCGGCATGGCCGCCGCCTGGTACCTCTCGGGCCGCCACGAGGTGACGCTGTTCGAGGCCGATAACCGCCTGGGTGGCCACACCGCCACCGTGGATGTGGAGCTCGAGGGTCGCCACTACGCCATCGATACCGGCTTCATCGTCTTCAACGACTGGACCTATCCGCACTTCCAGCGGCTGATGCAGCGCCTCGGAGTGCTCACCCAGCCCACCGAGATGAGCTTCTCGGTACACGAGACGAGCCGAGACTTCGAGTACAACGGCCATACCCTGACCAGCCTGTTCGCCCAGCGCCGCAACCTGCTGCGCCCCAGCTTCTACGGCCTGCTGCGTGAGATCCTGCGCTTCAATCGCGAGGCGATACGAGCCATGGACGACGGCACGCTCGACCCTGCCATGACCCTGGGTGAGTGGCTCGAGAGCAACGCCTTCGGCGAGGCCTTCCAGCGCCGCTACCTGCTGCCCATGGGGGCGGCGATCTGGTCGGCGAGCCTGAGCGACCTGCGCGACTTCCCGCTGCAGTTCTTCGTGCGCTTCTTCCGCCACCACGGCCTGCTGTCGGTCAACGACAGGCCCCAGTGGCACACCCTGGTCGGCGGTTCGCGCAGCTATATCCCGCTGCTCACCGCGCCCTACGCGAGCCGCATCCGCCTGTCGACACCGGTACGCGGCATCCGCCGGCTGGCCGACGGCGTGGCGTTGCGCAGCGATCTGGGAGTCGAGCACTTCGACGAGGTGGTGCTGGCCTGCCACGCCGACCAGGCGCTGGCGCTGCTGGAGGACCCGAGCCCCGCCGAGCACGAGATCCTCGGCGCCCTGCCCTACCAGGACAACGAGGTGGTGCTGCATACCGACACCCGCCTGCTGCCGCGGCGGCCTCGCGCCTGGGCGAGCTGGAACTACCGCCTCGACGGCCGCGACGAGGCGGCCAGGGTCTCGGTGACCTACGACATGAACATCCTGCAGCGCCTGGAGGCGCCCCACACCTTCTGCGTCACGCTCAATGACAGCGACGCCATCGCGCCGGAGAAGGTGCTGGGCCGCTTCACCTACGCCCACCCCCAGTTCACCCTGGCCGGCGAGGCGGCCAAGGCGCGCCACGCCGAGATCTCCGGCGCCGCCTTTCGCACTCACTACTGCGGCGCCTACTGGCGCAACGGCTTCCACGAGGACGGCGTCTGGAGCGCCCTGCGCGTGGCCCATGCTCTGGGTGGTGACGAGGCGGGGCCCGAGGGAGTCGCGGAGTTGCTGAGCCCGGTGGCAAGGGAGGCCGAGCACGCATGATCGCCACGCCCCGCTCACGCATCTACCGCGGCGAACTGCGCCATCGACGCTTCCTGCCGCGCGAGCACGCCTTCAGCTATGGGGTGTGGATGGCCTGGCTCGACCTCGACGAGCTGCCTGAACTGTTTGACGGGGTACCCGGTTTCAGCGCCCGGCGCCCCGCGCTGGCGCGCTTCCGTCGCGAGGACTATCTGGCTCCCCACGACCGGCCATTGAAGCAGGCGGTGCGCGAGGAGCTCGTGCGGCAGCTGGGCGACACCCCCGACGGCCGCATCTGCCTGCTGACCCAGCTGCGCACCCTGGGCCTGGGCTTCAATCCCATCTCGCTCTACTACGCCTTCGACGCCGCGGGCGCGCTGCGCGCGGTGCTGGGTGAGGTGAGCAACACGCCCTGGGGGGAGCGCACCCGCTACGCCTGCACGGTGGACCCGGCCCGCCACTCCCACGGGGCCGAGTTCGCCAAGGCGATGCACGTCTCGCCCTTCAATCCCATGGACATGATCTACCGCTGGCGCTTCAACACCCCCGGCGAGCGCCTGCTGATGCATATGGAGAACTGGCGCGAGGGCGAATGCCACTTCGATGCCACCCTGACCCTGACGGCCAGTCCCGCCACCCGTCGCGTGTTGCTGGGCACCCTGGCCCGCCAGCCGTGGATGAGCGCCAAGACCCTGGCCGGTATCCACTTCGAGGCGCTGCGCCTGTGGGCCAAGCGCGTGCCGATCCATGACCACCCCGGCGCCGACGCCGACCGTTCGTAGGAGAGACCGACGTGAACACGCTGCGCTCAGCCACCGCCCCCCGTCCCCTGACGGACGATGCCGACCGCCTGACCCGCTGGTTACGCCCGCGCCTGCTGGCCGAGCTGGACCGCCTGGAGGGCGGCACGGTCACCCTGATCGAGGGGCACCGCCGGCACCGCCTGGGCCAGGGCGGGCCACTCACGGTCACCCTGGTGGTGCGCGACAGCCGGGCGTGGAAACGCCTGGCGCTGGGCGGCACCGTGGGGGCGGCGGAGTCCTACATGGACGGTGACTGGGATGCCGATGACCTGGTCGCCCTGGTGCGGCTGTTCGCCGCCAACCTGGAACGGGTCAACGGCGAGATCGAGACCGGCACCGCCCGCCTGGGTCGCTGGCTGCTGGCAGCCCTCTACCGCCTGCAACGCAACAGCCTCTCGGGGTCGCGGCGCAACATCTCGGCTCACTACGATATCGGCAACGAGCTGTTTGCCACCTTCCTGGACCGCGACCACCGCATGTACTCCAGCGCCGTCTTCCCCTACCCCGAGGCGAGCCTGGAGGAGGCTTCCACCTTCAAGCTGGACATCATGCTCGAGCGGCTCGACGTGCGCGCCGAGCACCACCTGCTGGAGATCGGCACCGGCTGGGGCGGGCTCGCCATCCACGCGGCGAAGACCCGCGGCTGCCGGGTCACTACCACCACCATCTCCGATGAGCAGTACGCCCATACCGCCCGGCGCATCGAGGAGGAGGGCCTGGGCGAGCGCATCACCCTGCTCAAGCAGGACTATCGCGAGCTGGTGGGGCGCTACGACCGACTGATCTCCGTGGAGATGATCGAGGCGGTGGGCCATCAGTATCTGGAGACCTATCTCGCCACCCTGGACCGCCTGCTCACCGATGACGGCCTGGCGATGCTGCAGGCGATCACCATCCGCGACCAGCGCTTCGAGGCCGCCAAGCGCGAGATGGACTTCATCAAGCGCCATATCTTCCCGGGCGGCTTCCTGCCCTCCCATCACGCCATCCTGCGTGGCCTGACCCGAAGCACCTCGCTCAATGTGCTGGCCCTCGACGAGATCGGCCCGCACTACGCTCGCACCCTGCGCGAGTGGCGCCAGCGTTTCGAGGCCAGCCTGGAGAGGGTGCGCAACCTGGGCTACGACGAACGCTTCATCCGCATGTGGCGCTACTATCTCTGCTACTGCGAGGGGGGCTTCCTGGAACGCACCATCGGCACCTGCCACCTGTTGCTGGCCAAGCCCGGCGCCCGCCCCGCGACGCTCACCGGCAATGCCTGAGTCGGATCGACGGCGCTCGACGCCGCGCCTGGTGGCCAACCTGCTCGCCTTCGAGGCGGGCTGGCTGGCCTGCGTGCTGGGCGGCAGCCTGGTGGGCGCCGCCGCGGCCGGCCTGATTCTTGCCGCCCACCTGCGCTGGCAGGCCTGGCCAGGCGAGTGGCGCTGGCTCGTCGGTTTTGCGCTGCTGGGCCTGGCAGTGGACGGCGGCCTGACCCTGGCCGGCGGCTTTCAATTCCACACCGACACCCTCGCCCTGGGACTGCTGCCGCCCTGGCTATGGCTGCTGTGGCCACTGTTCGCTACCCTGCTGCACCACTCCCTGGCATGGCTCTGGTCACGCCCCTGGCTCGCCGCCCTGGGTGGCGCCATCAGTGGCCCGGCCTCCTACTACGCCGGCGCGGCGCTCGCCGGCGTGACTCTCGCCCCCTGGCTGCTGCCGGCCCAGGCGCTGGTCTGGGCCGGCCTCTGCCTGTGGCTATGCCGACGCGTGAGCGGCCGCCTCCCCTACCAACGCTGAGGTCATGAAGGCCTGGACACCGCTGCTTGCGTGCATTCCCCCTGCACGGACAGTAGACTAGGCTACTAACAACATTCGACTCTCGGAATGACTCAGTGACCAAGCAACACTCCTTCAACCGCGAAGAACTGCTGGCCTGCTCGCGAGGCGAGCTGTTCGGCCCCGGCAACGCCCAACTGCCGGCCCCCAACATGCTGATGCTCGACCGCATCACCTCCATCACCGAGAAGGGTGGTGAGCACGGCAAGGGCGAGCTGCTCGCCGAGCTCGATATCACCCCCGACCTGTGGTTCTTCGACTGCCACTTCCCTGGCGACCCGGTGATGCCCGGCTGCCTGGGCCTGGACGCCATGTGGCAGCTGGTGGGCTTCTACCTGGGCTGGCTCGGTCATCCCGGTCGCGGTCGCGCCCTCGGCTGTGGCGAGGTGAAGTTCACCGGCCAGATCCTGCCCGACGCCTCGAAGGTCACCTACCGGATCAACATCAAGCGCATCATCACCCGGCGCTTGATTCTCGGCATGGCCGACGGCACCGTTTCCGTCGACGGCCGCGATATCTACCAGGCCAACGACCTGCGCGTCGGCCTGTTCACCTCCACCGCGAACTTCTGACCAGGAGGCTTCCATGCGACGAGTGGTAGTCACCGGCCTCGGCATCGTCTCCTGCCTGGGCAACGACCGACAGCAGGTCCTAGAGGCGCTCAAGGAAGGGCGTTCCGGCATTCGCTTCAAGGAGGAGTACGCCGAGCGAGGCTTCCGCAGCCAGGTGGCCGGCGTGGTCGATATCGACCTCGACGCCCTGATCGACCGCAAGCTGCGGCGCTTCATGGGCGATGCCGCCGCCTACGCCTATGTCAGCATGGCCCAGGCCATCGAGGACTCGGGCCTGACACCGGAGATGGTCTCCAATGAGCGCACCGGCCTGATCGCCGGCTCCGGCGGCGCCTCCAGCGCCAACCAGGTGGAAGCCGCCGACGTGATGCGCGAAAAGGGGCTGCGCCGTGTGGGGCCCTACCGGGTCACCCGCACCATGGGCAGCACCGTCTCGGCCTGCCTGGCGACACCGTTCAAGATCAAGGGGGTCAACTACTCGATCTCCTCGGCCTGTGCCACCTCCGCCCACTGCATCGGCAACGCCGTGGAGCAGATCCAGCTCGGTAAGCAGGACGTGGTCTTCGCCGGTGGCGGCGAGGAGGAGCACTGGACCCTCTCCTGCCTGTTCGATGCCATGGGCGCCCTCTCCACCCAGTACAACGCAACGCCGGAGAAGGCCTCGCGCCCCTACGACCAGGCCCGCGACGGCTTCGTCATCGCCGGCGGCGGCGGCATGCTGGTACTCGAGGAACTGGAGCACGCCCGCGCCCGGGGCGCCAGGATCTACGCCGAGGTGACCGGCTACGGCGCCACCTCCGACGGCCACGACATGGTCGCCCCCTCCGGCGAGGGCGCGGTGCGCTGCATGCGCCAGGCCATGGCCACCGTGGATGGCAAGATCGACTACATCAACACCCATGGCACCTCGACGCCGGTGGGCGATGTGGCCGAGCTCAAGGCGATCCGCGAAGTGTTCGGCGATACCACGCCGGCGATGAGTTCCACCAAGTCGCTGACCGGCCACTCCCTCGGCGCCACCGGCGTGCAGGAGGCGATCTACTCGCTGCTGATGATGGAGAACGACTTCATCGCCGCCTCGGCCAATATCGAGGCCCTCGACGAGCAGGCTGACGGCTTCGATATCGTGGCCCGGCGTCGCGACGGAGTGAAGGTCGAACGCGTGCTCTCCAACAGCTTTGGCTTCGGCGGCACCAACGCCTGCCTGGTGCTGGAGAAGTTCCGGGACTGATACCCCGGGTCAGTTCGAGCCGCAACGCAAGAGGCGCCCCACAGGGGCGCCTCTTGCGTTGGTGGGCCTCGGCCTGCGCCCCAAGTTCGGGTCACCGTGGCGCTCCGACGAACTCAGGCCGACTCCCGCGCCTGGTCACGCTCCGGCCTCGGCACCTCGGAGATCTCTGCCAGGGTCGCCTCGATCCACGCCTCCACCTCGAGCAGCACCTCCTCCGGCGTGCGCCCGGCGGTGGTGATGGGCTCCCCCACCACCAGCGTCAGCCGCCCCGGCGTCTTCACCCAGTGACGACCGGGCCAGCGCTCGCCGGCATTGTGGGCCACCGGCACCACCGGCACACCGGCACGACAGGCGATCACCGCCCCGCTCTTGTTGTAGCGCTTGCGGCTTCCCGGGGCGACCCGGGTGCCCTCGGGGAAGATCAGCACCGACAGCCCCTCCTCCAGGCGCTGCTTGCCCTGGGTGAGCACCTGCTTGATGGCCCGGGAGGGGCGCGAGCGATCCAGGGCGATGGGGTGCAGCAACCGCAGGCCCCAGCCGAAGATCGGCAGGCTCAACAGCTCCTTCTTGAGCACCGTGCACACCGGCGGATGCAGCAACTGCAGATAGACGGTCTCCCACTCGGACTGGTGATTGGCGAGGATCACGCAGGGTCCGGCGGGCAGATGCTCGCGCCCACGAAATTCATAGCGTACCCCGACCACCAGGCGGAACCAGCGCATGATGAAGTGGTTGTAGAGGTTGAGCAGACGATAGCGGGAACCGAGCGGCAGGAAGGGGGCTGGCGGCAGGAAGAGCACGCCACACACCAGCATGGCGGTGAAGTAGCCCAGGTAGAAGATGAGGCTGCGCAGCACGTTCATGATGCGCCCTCCTCCCTACCACACGCCGGAATATTGGCGCGACACCAGGCGTCGAGCATATTGCTCAGCTCCAGCCGCCAGGGCTTCTGATGCACGCCGAACACCTCCAGCACCCGTCGACAGTTGAGCACGCGACGCAGCGGATGGTCGTGGTGGTGGTGCATCGCGCGCAGCGAGCCCAGCTCGCGATGATCGCCGCGACCTTCCAGGCGAGTGGCCAGCTGGGTGCGCACCACCGAGACGAAGGTATAGACGCTTACCGGCTCGGTGCCGGCCAGGTGGTAACTCCCCCAGGCGCTGGCACCGCACTGCTGCTGCTGCAGCATGCCGATCAGCGCCAGGGCCACCGCATCCGCCGAGGTCGGGCAGCAGGTCACGTCGGCCTCGCCACGCACCTCACCGGCGGTGATCAGGGTATCGATCAGTTCATTGAGCCAGGCGTGGCTCCCCTCCAGGGCGAACAGTGGACCCAGCCGGACGATCAGATGATGCGGATGCTCGGCGCGGATGCGGTCGCCGGTGGCCACCAGCCGCCGCAGGCTCTCGTCCCGCGGCCGCGGAATCATGTGCTCATCGATGGGCTCGGCGAAACCGTCCTCGTAGAGCTGGTCGGAGACGCACCACACCAGCGGGATATCCGCCTGGCGGCACGCCTCCAGGCAACGCTCCACCGCCTCGGCGTGGGCCGTCACCTCGGCCGGCGCGGCGATGATCGGCCGCGACAGCGGCGGAATCACCAGGGCATCCGGCGCCACCTCCGCCAGCCAGGCGGGATCGAGCTCCAGGCCCTCCTCGATGGAGAGCTCGGTATCCGAGCGGTGGTTGGCCTCCCGGGCCAGGGCCAGGCTCAGGCAGTGGCCGGCATCCAGTACCAGCAGCTTCACGCGCGCACCTCCCTCGGCATGCCGTCAGCGAACCGACAGATCAGAACGGGATCTCGTCGTCGAAGTCGTCGAAGCTGCCCGGGTCGGGGGCCCCGAAATTGCCACCCTGCTGCTGGCCACCCTGGGCCGGGCGCTGCGGGGGCTGCTGGGGCGGACGCTGAGGGGCACCACCGCCCTGGGACTGGCCGCCGAAGCCGCCGCCTTGGGGTTGACCACCCTGGGGTTGACCACCCTGGGGTTGACCACCATAGTTGCCCTGCGCCGGCTGACCGCCCTGGGCCTGCCTCCCGTAGCCCCCCTGCTGAGGCTGGCCGCCGTAGCCCCCCCCCTGGAAATCACCACCACCGCCGCCGCCGCGGGAGTCGAGCATCTGCATGTCGTTGACCACGATCTCGGTGGTGTAGCGATCCTGCCCGTCCTGCCCCTGCCACTTGCGGGTCTGCAGGCGGCCCTCGACGTAGATCTTGCTGCCCTTCTTGAGATACTGCTGGGCGATCTCGGCGGTCTTGTTGAACAGCACCAGGCGGTGCCACTCGGTACGCTCCTGGCGCTGACCGCTCTGGCGGTCCATCCAGGTGTCGGTGGTGGCCAGGGTGAGGTTGGCGATGGCCGTCCCCGAGGGGCTGAAACGCACCTCCGGATCCTGCCCCAGGTTGCCGATGAGAATGACCTTGTTGACGCCACGGGCCATGAGGGACTCCTTGTTGTCAGAGAAGACGGTGTCATGAAGACGATGTCATGAATGCAGTATGTCGCGGGGCGCACCCGCGGCGTGGCGCTCGAGGCGCCGTGGAGGGCCGCCCTCAGGCGTGCTCCCTTCCCGTATCGATCAGTCTTGCCAGCGCCTCCTCGTCGAGGCGTTGGCGGTCCACCTTCAGGTAGGCCAGGCGCTCCTCCGGAACGACCAGTACGTCCTCGATGCCGGCCACCTCGGAGAACCTGGCCATCAGGGTCTCCAGGGCATCATCGCCGTGATCGTCGTCCAGGGCCACCACCTCGCTGACCAGATGCGGCGGCTGACGCATGCCCACCATCACCACCAGCCAGGCCGCGGTCAACGCCGCGGCGCCCAGGAACACCGCCGGCAGGCCCCACTGCTGGGAGAGCGCCCCGCCGAGCACGCCACCCAGGAAGGCACCCAGGAACTGGCTGGTGGAGTAGACTCCCATGGCCGTGCCCTTGGCACCGGCCGGGGCCAGCTTGCTGATCATCGACGGCAGCGTCGCCTCGAGCAGGTTGAAGCCGATGAAGTAGAGCAGCAGCCAGCCCAGCAGCCCCCACAGGCCGGCGCCGCCCCAGGCCATGCCCAGCAGGCTGACCAGCATCGCCGCGATGGCCAGCAGGCACATCGCCTTCATCTGCCGGCGCTTCTCGGCGATCACCACCAGCGGCACCATGCCGACGAAGGCCAGCAGCATCACGCCCAGGTAGGCCAGGCCGTGGCGCTCGCCGGGGAGCCCCGCGTCGAGCAGCCGGAAGGGAACCGCGACGAAGATCGCCATCAGCACCAGGTGCAGGGCGAAGATGGAGAGATCCAGGCGCAGCAGGTCGGGGCGCCCCAGGGTGCGCCCCAGCTGGGCGCGGTCGATTCCCACGTCGCGATGGCGCAGGCGCCGTGGCGCGGGGGGCACCAGCCGCCACAGCACCGGCAGCCCCAGGGCGGCCAGGGCGGCCGTGAACCAGAACACCCCGGAGAGGCCGAAGCTGGCCGCCACCAGCGGCCCCAGCACCATGGCCACGGCGAAGGCCACACCGATGGAGAGGCCGATGGTGGCCATGGCGGCGGTACGCACCTGTTCGCGGGTCTGGTCGGCGAGCAGTGCCATGATCGCCGCGGCCACCGCGCCGCTGCCCTGCAGGCAACGCCCAAGGATCACCCCGCCGATGGTATCGGCACTCGCCGCCACCACGCTGCCGAGCAGGAACAGCACCAGGCCGCCGGCGATCACCGGCTTGCGCCCCAAGCGGTCGGAGAGCAGCCCGAAGGGAATCTGCAGGGTGGCCTGGGTCAGGCCATAGATGCCCAGCGCCAGCCCCACCAGCAGCGGTGTGGCGCCGGCCAGGTCGTCGGCATACAGGGCCAGTACCGGCAGCACCATGAACAGACCCAGCATGCGGGTGGCGTAGAGACCGGCCAGACCAGTGATGGCACGCCGTTCGGCGGGGAGCAACAGCCCGGAGACCTTGCGCATAGGCGTAGCGAATCTTCCCTGGAGGGGCGTCGGGCGCCCAGGAGTGGACCGCCTATTCTAGCGGTTTGCCACCTACCGGGGAAAGTCGTCATCCAGCGTCGCTTTGCCGCCGCCGGACGCCGGCCCGTATAATCGACCTTTTGCCGCGCTCTTTTGCCGCGCTCATGAGGTAGGAATGGACAGGATTCTGGTCAGGGGTGCGCGCACCCACAACCTGAAGAATATCGACGTCGAGCTACCCCGCGACAAGCTGATCGTAGTCACCGGGCTCTCCGGCTCGGGCAAGTCATCGCTGGCCTTCGACACGCTCTACGCCGAGGGGCAGCGGCGCTACGTGGAATCGCTCTCCACCTATGCCCGCCAGTTTCTGTCGATGATGGAGAAGCCCGACGTCGACCATATCGAGGGGCTCTCCCCGGCGATCTCCATCGAGCAGAAGTCCACCTCCCACAACCCCCGCTCCACCGTGGGCACCATCACCGAGATCTACGACTATCTGCGTCTGCTGTTCGCCCGCGCCGGCACGCCGCGCTGCCCCGAGCACGGCGAGGATCTCGAGGCCCAGACCATCTCCCAGATGGTCGACCAGGTACTGGCGCTGCCCGAGGGCAGCAAGCTGATGCTGCTGGCCCCGGTGGTCAAGGGGCGCAAGGGGGAGCACCTGCAGCTCCTCGCCGAGCTGCGCGCCCAGGGCTTCGTGCGCGCCATGATCGACGGTCAGGTGCTGGAGCTCGACGACATCGCTCCCCTGGAGAAGACCCGCAAGCATGACATCAGCGTGGTGGTGGACCGCATCAAGGTCCGCACGGGCCTGCAGCAGCGCCTGGCGGAGTCCTTCGAGACCGCCCTGGGCCTCGCCGACGGCGTCGCCATCGCCCACTTCATGGACGGCGAGCAGGAGGACATCACCTTCTCGGCACGCTTCGCCTGCCCGGTGTGCGGCTACTCCATCGCCGAGCTCGAGCCGCGCATGTTCTCCTTCAACAACCCGGCCGGCGCCTGTTCGACCTGCGACGGCCTGGGGATACAGCAGGTGTTCGACCCGGAGAAGCTGATCAGCCACCCGGAGCTCTCCCTGGCCGAGGGCGTGATCAAGGGGTGGGACCGGCGCAGCGTCTTCTACTTCAACCAGCTCCAGGCCGTGGCCGACCACTACCGCTTCACCCTGGAAACGCCGTGGCAGGAGCTCGCCCGCCACGAGCGAGAGGTGATCCTCCACGGCAGCGGCCACGACGAGATCGCCTTCCACTACGTCAATGACCGCGGCCGCAAGGTCACCCGGGAGCACCCCTTCGAGGGCGTGCTGCCCAACCTACAGCGCCGCTACCGCGAGACCGAGTCGAGCATGGTGCGCGAGGAGCTGGCCCGCTACATCGCCGTGCAGCCCTGCCCCGCCTGCGAGGGGAGCCGGCTGCGCAAGGAGTCGCGCCATGTCTTCATCGACGAGCACAGCCTGCCCGAGATGGTGCGCCAGCCCATCGGCGATGCCTGGCGCTACTTCAAGGGGCTCGAGCTGCCCGGACGCCGCGGCGAGATCGCCGTCAAGATCGTCAACGAGATCCATGCCCGCCTGGAGTTCCTGGTCAACGTGGGCCTCGACTACCTCACCCTGGAGCGCAGCGCCGAGACGCTCTCCGGTGGCGAGGCCCAGCGCATCCGCCTCGCCAGCCAGATCGGCGCCGGCCTGGTGGGCGTGATGTATATCCTCGATGAGCCCTCCATCGGCCTGCACCAGCGCGACAACGACCGCCTGCTGCAGACCCTCGAGCGCCTGCGCGACCTGGGCAATACCGTGATCGTGGTGGAGCACGATGAGGACGCCATCCGCGCCGCCGACCACGTGCTCGACATCGGCCCCGGGGCCGGCGTGCATGGCGGGCGCATCATCGCCCAGGGCAGCCCCGAGGAGATCATCGCCACCCCCGAGTCGTTGACCGGCCAGTACCTCGCCGGCACCCGGCGCATCGAGGTGCCACCCTGGCGCATTCCCGGCAATCCGGAAAAGTTGGTGCGCCTCACCGGGGCCCGCGGCAACAACCTCCAGGAGGTCACCCTCGAACTACCGCTGGGCCTGTTCGTGTGCGTCACCGGCGTCTCCGGCTCCGGCAAGTCGACGCTGATCAACTCGACCCTGATGCCGATCGCCGCCCGCGAGCTCAACCACGCCACCAGTCTGACGCCGGCGGCCCACGATGGCATCGAGGGCCTCGATCAGCTCGACAAGGTGATCGACATCGACCAGAGCCCCATCGGGCGCACTCCGCGCTCCAACCCGGCCACCTACACCGGCATCTTCACCCCGATCCGCGAACTCTTCGCCGGCACCCAGGAGGCGCGCTCGCGAGGCTACAAGCCCGGCCGCTTCTCCTTCAACGTCAAGGGTGGGCGCTGCGAGGCATGCCAGGGCGAGGGCATGATCAAGGTGGAGATGCACTTCCTGCCCGACATCTATGTCCCCTGCGACGTCTGCAAGGGCAAGCGCTACAACCGCGAGACCCTGGAGATCGCCTACAAGGGCAAGAGCATCGACGAGGTGCTGGGAATGACCGTGGAGGAGGCGCTGGCATTCTTCTCGCCGGTGCCCGCCATCGCCCGCCGCCTGCAGACCCTGCTCGATGTGGGCCTCTCCTACATCCGCCTGGGCCAGAGTGCCACCACCCTCTCCGGCGGCGAGGCGCAGCGCGTCAAGCTGGCTCGGGAGCTGGCCAAGCGCGACACCGGCAAGACCCTCTACATCCTCGACGAGCCGACCACCGGCCTGCACTTCGAGGACATCCGCCAGCTGCTCAGCGTGCTCCACCGCCTGCGCGACCACGGCAACACCATCGTGGTGATCGAGCACAACCTGGATGTGATCAAGACCGCCGACTGGATCGTCGACCTGGGCCCCGAGGGCGGCGGCGGCGGTGGGCGCATCATCGCCGAGGGCACCCCGGAGCAGGTGGCCAACAATGCGGCCTCCCACACCGGGCGCTTCCTCAAGCCGCTGCTGGAGCGGGCCAAGGAGCACACGGCCAGGGCGAAGAGCACGGCGTAGGAGGCTGGCGCAAGGAGCAAGGAGCAAGGAGCAAGGAGCAAGGAGCAAGGAGCAAGGAGCAAGGAGCAAGGCAGCATGCTCCGGCCATCTCGGCACCCCATGGGGTTCCTTGCTTCTTGAAACTGGCCGAAGGCCAGCCTTGCCACTTGCCACTCAAAGAAAAAAGGTTCTTCGCAGACTGGCGTGAAAGCGAAGCAACCTTAGGCAGAGGCGGGATAGAGAAACGGCGGTAAATCCGAGTAAACTGATGTTCACCACAAACCCCAGCCTACGGATACCGCCGTTGCCATGGATGCTACCCCGCTCTGCCTGTTCTGGAAAGGTTTCACCGTCGCCCATCACGAATTCCTGGATGAGCAAACACTACGGCTCCAGTTGGCGCCTGATGACCTGATCCCGCCAGTCTGCAGCGGCTGTGACCATGCCTGCTTTCTCGTCCATGACGTGCATCACCGTCGCGTCCGAGAGGCGCCGTTGCTGATCTACCGGGTGGAGCTGGAGGTGCCGGTACGTCGCCTGCGCTGCCCCGTCTGCGGCCCGACACGCGAGCGCATTGACTGGTTGCCGGGTCGTTCACCGGTGACCACCACGCTGCGCCAGTGGGTGGAGCGTCTGGTCGAGTTGCTGCCGATCCGGCATGTCGCCGACTTGGTCGGCCTGCACTGGCATACCGTCAAGGCCATCGATAAGCAGCGCCTACAGCGTGACCTGCCGGCGCCGGACCCGACGCGGCTGCGTCGCCTGATGATGGACGAGTTCGCCCTCCACAAGGGGCACCGCTACGCCACGGTGATTGCGTGTGCCGACACCCAGCAGGTGGTGTGGATCGGCGAAGGTCGCTCCCGGGAGGCGATCCGCCCGTTCTTCGAATGGTTGGGTGATGCGCGACAGCAGATCGAGGCCGTCGCCATGGACATGAACGCGTCTTTCGATCTCGAAGTGAAGGACCAGTGCCCTAACGCCGAGGTGGTCTACGACCGCTTCCATGTCGTGGCCAAGTACGGGCGTGAAGTGATGGACCGGGTGCGCGTCGATCAGGCCAATCAGCTGCGCGACGACAAGGCGGCCCGCAAGGTGATCAAGGGCAGCCGCTGGCTGCTGCTGCGCAATCAAGACAACCTCAAGCCTGAGCAAGCGGTGAAGCTGGAGGAACTGCTGGCCGCCAATGCCTCACTGACCAAGGTGTATCTGCTCAAAGACCAGCTCAAGACACTGTGGTTTGCCGAGGACGAGGCGACGGCACGCAGCGGTTGGCAAGAGTGGGCCGGTATGGCGTTGAGCAGCGGTATCGACGCCTTGGTGCGCTTCACCAAGAAGCTGGAGCCCTACTTGGATGGCATCGTATCCAGTGCTCGCCACCGGCTAAACACCAGCGTGCTGGAAGGTATGAACAACCGAATCAAGGTCATCAAGCGGATGGCCTACGGGTACCGCGACACGGCGTACTTCTTCCTGAAGATCCGTGCCGCGTTTCCCGGCAAAATGCGATGAACCAGAAAAAAACCGGCCCCTTGCGGGAGCCGGTTTTTCTTTACGGCGCTTGCCGTATCGCCGGAAGACCGGCCGAGGATCACTCCTCGGCGGCTTCCTCGCCCTCGACGACCGGACGGTCGACGAGCTCGACGAAGGCCATGGGGGCGTTGTCGCCGGTGCGGAAGCCGCACTTGAGGATACGGACGTAACCGCCCGGACGCTCGACGTAACGCGGACCCAGCTCGTTGAAGAGCTTGCCGACCGCTTCCTTGGAGCGGGTGCGGCTGAAGGCCAGGCGACGGTTGGCGACGCTGTCCTGCTTGGCCAGGGTGATCAGCGGCTCGATGACGCGACGCAGCTCCTTGGCCTTGGGCAGGGTTGTCTTGATGACCTCGTGCTCGATCAGCGACACGCTCATGTTCTTGAACATGGCCTGACGGTGCGAGCTCGTACGATTGAGGTGACGACCACTCTTACGATGACGCATGGTTGTGATTCCTTACCAAACTGGGACTCGAGTCGGCGCTCACGCGGAGGCCTTGTCGTCCTTCAGGCTTGCCGGCGGCCAGTTCTCCAGCCGCATGCCCAGGGAAAGACCGCGTGCTGCCAGAACGTCCTTGATCTCGTTCAGGGACTTCTTGCCGAGGTTCGGCGTCTTCAGCAGCTCCACCTCGGTGCGCTGGATCAGATCGCCGATGTAGTAGATGTTCTCGGCCTTCAGGCAGTTCGCGCTGCGAACGGTCAACTCGAGATCGTCTACGGGGCGCAGCAGGATCGGATCGATATGATCCTCTTCCTCCTCCACTTCCTGTTCCTTGTCGGCTTCCAGATCGACGAACGCGGCCAGCTGATCCTGCAGGATGGTCGCGCTACGACGGATCGCCTCTTCGGGATCCAGGGTGCCGTCGGTTTCCAGATCGATGATCAACTTGTCGAGGTCGGTGCGCTGTTCGACACGCGCGGCCTCGACGCTGTAGGAAACACGACGCACGGGGCTGAAGGTCGCATCCAGCTGCAGGCGGCCGATGGCGCGAGATTCGTCGTCGGCACCAACACGCGCATCCGCCGGCTCATAGCCGCGGCCACGTGCCATCTTGAGCTGCATCTTCAGCTCGGCACCCTCGTTGACGTGGGCAATGACATGGTCGGGGTTGACGATCTCGACGTCATGGTCAAGAGCGATGTCGCCCGCTGTCACGACGGCCGGGCCCTGCTTGTTCAGCGAGAGCACCGCCTCGTCGCGACTATGCATCTTGATCGCCACGTCCTTGAGGTTCAGGAGGATCTCGATGACATCTTCCTGGACGCCCTCGATCGCGCTGTACTCATGCTCGACGCCGCTGATCTCGACCTCTACCACGGCACAGCCGGGCATGGACGAGAGCAGGATGCGACGCAGGGCATTGCCCAGCGTGTGGCCGAAGCCACGCTCGAAGGGCTCGAGCACGATCTTCGCGTGGTGTGCACTGATCTCTTCGACCTTGATATCGCGCGGGCGAAGAAACTCTGTCACTGAACGCTGCATATGAACACCTTTCAGGCTGCCAAACGGATACTGGGTACTCTAGACCTGCCCCCGTCAACGGGGGCAGGCACGGCGCTTGGCACCGCTTACTTGGAGTACAGCTCGACGATCAGGGCCTCGTTGATGTCGGCAGACAGGTCGCCGCGCTCGGGCAGCGCCTTGAAGGTGCCTTCCATCTTCTTGGCATCGACCTCGATCCAGGCCACGTCGCCGCGGTTGGCGGCCAGGGCCAGGGCGTTCTGGATGCGCGCCTGATTCTTCGCCTTCTCGCGAACGGAGACCACATCACCGGGCTTGACCTGGTAGGACGCCACGTTGACGCTCTTGCCATTCACGGCGATGGCCTTGTGGCTGACCAGCTGCCGGGCCTCGGAGCGGGTCGAGCCGTAGCCCATGCGATAGACGACGTTGTCCAGTCGGGATTCGAGAAGCTGCAGCAACACCTCGCCGGTCGCGCCCTTGAGACGGGCCGCTTCCTTGTAGTAGTTGCGGAACTGCTTCTCGAGTACGCCATACATGCGGCGCACTTTCTGCTTCTCGCGAAGCTGCAAGCCGTATTCGGAAATACGCTGACGACGCTGGCCGTGCACACCCGGAATCTGCTCGGATTTGCACTTCTTCTCGAAGGGGGTGACACCGCTCTTCAGAAAGAGGTCGGTCCCCTCACGACGAGACAGTTTGCACTTCGGTCCAATGTAACGAGCCATGAATCTGTCTCCTTAAACGCGGCGTTTCTTCGGCGGACGGCAGCCATTGTGGGGAATGGGCGTCGCGTCAATGATGCTCTGCACGCGGAAGCCGGCGGCATTGAGCGCGCGCACGGCGGATTCACGGCCAGGACCGGGGCCCTTGACCAGCACGTCGACGTTTTTCACACCATACTCGGCTGCAGCGGTTGCTGCACGCTCGCTTGCTACTTGAGCCGCGAACGGGGTGCTCTTGCGAGAACCACGAAAACCCGAACCACCGGCAGTTGCCCAGGAAAGAGCATTGCCCTGGCGGTCTGTGATCGTAATGATCGTGTTGTTAAAAGAGGCGTGGATATGCGCAACGGCATCCACCACCTGCTTTTTAACCTTCTTGCGATTGCTACGCGGGTTAGCCATGTTGATGATTCTTCCTGTCTTTACGCCAGAACGTGCGTGTTATTTGCGGATCGGCTTACGCGGACCCTTGCGGGTACGCGCGTTGGTCTTGGTACGCTGACCACGCAGCGGAAGACCACGACGATGACGCAGACCACGGTAGCAACCCAGGTCCATGAGACGCTTGATATTCAGCGTCACATCACGACGAAGGTCACCTTCAACGGTATACTTGCCGACTTCCGAACGCAGGGTGTCGATCTCTTCAGATGACAGATCCTGGATCTTGGTGGTCGGCGCAATGCCGGACGCGGCACAGATATCCTGTGCGCGGGTGCGGCCAATCCCGAAGATATAGGTCAGCGAGATCGCCGCATGCTTGTTGTCCGGGATATTGACGCCTGCAATACGGGCCATCAGCTTACTCCGAATATGTGAGCGGCTTGCTCGTTGGGTCTACTACAAAAGGCGCAACAGCATACCCCTTTACCCTGCAGAGGGCAAGGGGCATGCCGGCACCCGGTTCAGCGCAGTGCCAGGTTCAGCCCTGGCGCTGCTTGTGCCGCGGCTCCGTGCAGATGACGCGGACGGCGCCATTGCGACGAATGATCTTGCAGTTGCGGCACATTTTCTTCACGGAAGCTCGAACTTTCATCGTTCCATCTCCAAAGTCGGCTAGCGAGGCGACCCCTGCGGGTCGCAACGCGCCAGTTCGACGGGCGGCGCCTCAGCGCATGATGCCGCCGCCGCCGTAGCCTTTCAGGTTGGACTTCTTCATCACCGACTCGTACTGATGCGACATGAGGTGCGACTGTACCTGACCCATGAAGTCCATGATGACCACCACCACGATCAGCAGCGAAGTACCGCCAAAGAAGAACGGCACGTTCCACGCCACGATCAGGAACTGGGGCATCAGGGAAACCGCAGTGATGTACAAGGCGCCAAACAGGGTCAGACGGGTCATGACCTTGTCGACGTAGCGAGCCGTCTGCTCGCCAGGACGAATCCCCGGCAGGAAGGCTCCCGACTTCTTGAGGTTGTCGGCGACGTCCTTGGGATTGAAGACCAGCGCTGTGTAAAAGAAGCAGAAGAATACCACCGCGGCGGCAAAAAGCAAGATGTACAGCGGCTGGCCCGGCCCGAGGGCCTGGGACGCACGCTGCAGCCAGTCGAGGCCGTCACCGGCACCCACCCACTGTCCCAGCGAGGCTGGGAACAGCAGGATACTGGAGGCAAAGATCGGCGGAATGACGCCCGCCATGTTCACCTTCAGCGGCAGATAACTGCTCTGACCAGCATACATCTTGTTGCCGACCTGACGACGCGGATAGTTCACGGTGATGCGGCGCTGACCGCGCTCGATGAACACCACGAAGGCTACGGTAGCAACGCCCAGGGCAGTGAGTGCCAGCAGCGGCAGGACGTTCCACGCCCCTTCGTTGCGAGCCAGCTCGAAGGCCTGGCCGACGGCGCCGGGCAGGCCCGCCACGATACCGGCGAAGATCAGCAGCGAGATACCGTTGCCGATCCCCTTCTCGGTGATCTGCTCGCCCAGCCACATCATGAACACCGCACCGCCCACGAAGGTGACGATGGCAGTGAAATAGAAGCTGAAGTCGGCTGTGTAGGCGATGCCTTGGCCGGCCAGACCCACCGACATACCGGTGGCCTGCACCAGGGCCAGGACCACGGTACCGTAGCGGGTATACTGGCTGATCTTGCGCCGCCCGGCCTCGCCTTCCTTCTTGAGCTGCTCAAGATGGGGCGAGACCGCGGTCAGCAGCTGCATGATGATCGACGCCGAGATGTAGGGCATGATGCCCAGGGCGAAGATACTCATGCGCTCCAGGGCGCCACCCGAGAACATGTTGAACATGCCGAGGATGGTGCCCTGCTGCTCCCTGAACAAGGCAGCGAGCTGGTCAGGATTCATACCGGGCACGGGGATGTGGGCACCGATACGGTACACCACGATGGCGAGGAGCACGAAGCGCAGACGCGCCCACAGTTCACCCAGTCCGCTGCCCATCGCCGGCATTTTTCCTGACTTCGCCATTTAGTCCTCTACCTTGCCACCGGCGGCTTCGATCGCGGCACGGGCACCCTGGGTGACCTTGAGACCGCGAACCGTAACCGCCTTGTTCAGATCGCCGGAGAGGATCACCTTCGCATGCAGCGTGGCGTCCTTCAGCACGTTGGCCTGCTTGAGGGTCTCGAGGGTGACTTCGTCACCGGCCACCTTGGCCAGCTCGGCCAGGCGCACTTCCTCGGAGACCAGCGACTTCGCGGAGGTGAAGCCGAACTTCGGCAGCCGCCGCTGCAGCGGCATCTGACCGCCCTCGAAGCCGGGCTTGACGCTGCCGCCACTGCGCGACTTCTGGCCCTTGTGGCCGCGGCCACCGGTCTTGCCCAGACCGGAGCCGATGCCACGACCGACGCGCTTCTCGGCGTGCTTGGAACCCGGTGCCGGGCTCAGGCTATTGAGTTTCATGGATTACTCTCCCTCAACGCGCACAAGGTAGTTCACCTTGTGGATCATGCCGCGCACGGCGGGGGTATCTTCCAGCTCAACCGTATGACCGATACGACGCAGGCCAAGGCCCTTGATGGTGGCCTTGTGCTTGGCCAGCACGCCGATGGTGCTGCGGGTCTGGGTAACCTTGATCGTTGCTGCCATGGTGCTCACCCCGTAATCGCTTCGACAGGCAGACCGCGCTTGGCGGCGATGTCTTCCGGCGACTGCATGGAGGCCAGGCCATTGACGGTCGCCCGCACCACGTTCACCGGATTGGTGGAGCCGTAGCACTTGGCCAAGACGTCATGGACACCGGCCAGCTCCAGTACGGAGCGCATGGCGCCGCCGGCGATGACGCCGGTACCCTCGGAGGCGGGCTGCATGTACACCTTGGAGGCGCCGTGACGGGCCTTGACCGGGTACTGCAGAGTGCCGCCGGAGAGGTGCACCTTGACCATGTTGCGACGCGCCTGGTCCATCGCCTTCTGGATCGCGACCGGCACTTCACGCGCCTTGCCACGACCGAAGCCGACACGACCCTTGCCGTCACCCACGACGGTCAGGGCGGTGAAACCGAAGATACGGCCACCCTTGACCACCTTGGCAACACGGTTGACCTGTACCAGCTTCTCCTGGAGGTCGCCGCTTTGCTGTTCGTTCTTCGCCATCGTAAAACCCTTTAGAATTCCAGGCCGCCTTCACGAGCGGCGTCGGCCAGGGCCTTGACGCGGCCGTGGTACTTGAAACCGGCGCGGTCGAAGGCTACCTGGGTGATGCCCGCTTCCTTGGCGCGCTCGGCAATCAGTGCGCCAACCTTGGCGGCGGCGTCGGCGTTGCCGGTCGCACCCTCACGCAGGGCCTTGTCCAGCGTGGAAGCGCTGGCCAGGACCTTGCCACCATCCGGCGAGATGATCTGCGCGTAGATGTGGCGCGGGGTACGGTTGACGCACAGGCGATACACGCCCAGCTCGCGGATCTTGGCGCGAGCGCGGCGGGCACGACGGAGACGAGATTCTTTCTTCGCGTTCATAACCCTGCCTTACTTCTTCTTGGCTTCTTTGCGACGCACCTGCTCGTCGGCGTACCTAACACCCTTGCCCTTGTAGGGCTCAGGCGGACGGAAGGCGCGGATTTCCGCGGCGACATGGCCGAGCGCCTGCTTGTCCGCGCTCTTCAGCACGATCTGGGTGTTCTTCGGCGTTTCCGCCGTGACACCCTCAGGCAGTGTGTACTCGACCGGGTGCGAGAAGCCCAGTGACAGATTGAGCGTCTGGCCCTTGGCCTGGGCACGATAACCGACGCCAACGATTTCGAGGGAACGAGTGAAGCCTTCGCTCACGCCGGTCACCAGGTTCTGAACCAGGGCACGGGTAGTACCGGCCATGGCCCAGGTCTTGGCAGACTCGCTGGGGGCAAAGGTCAGCTGACCCTCTTCCTGACCCACCACCACATCTTGGTGGATGGTCAGTGACAGTGTGCCCTGGCCGCCCTTGGCGGTCAGCTGGTCACCGTCGAGCTTGATCTCGACGCCAGCGGGCACTTTAACTGGATATTTGGCTACGCGGGACATTCCAAACTCCTAGAATACGGTGCAGATGACTTCGCCACCGACACCGGCCTTGCGAGCCGCGCGATCGGTCATCACCCCGTTGGAGGTGGTGACGATAGCGATACCCAGGCCATCGGCGACCTTCGGCAGCGCGTCCTTACCCTTGTACTGGCGCAGAGACGGCTTGGAAACTCGCTGAATATGCTCGATGACCGGCTTGCCCTCGAAGTACTTGAGGGCCACGGTCAGCTCGGGCTTGGCGCTTACGGACACCACGAAGTCGTTGATGTAACCCTCTTCCTTCAATACGCGGGCCACCTCGACCTTGAGGCGGGAGGACGGCATGGTGACCGTCTCCTTGGTGGCCATCTGCGCATTGCGGATACGGGTGAACATATCCGCCAGAGTGTCTTGCATGCTCATTTACGTTGCGCTCCTGATTCTTGCGTGACTTACCAGCTGGACTTCTTGAGTCCGGGGACATCGCCACGCATGGCGGCTTCACGCAGCTTGTTGCGGCCGAGGCCGAACTTGTTGTAGAAGCCGTGCGGACGGCCGGTGATGCGGCAGCGGTTACGCTGGCGCACCGGGCTGGAGTCACGCGGCAGCTGCTGCAGCTTCAGCGTTGCCTCGAAGCGCTCTTCGTCGGAAGCGTTCACGTCCTGGATGATCGCCTTGAGCTGGCTGCGCTTGGCGGCGTACTTCTCCACCAGTTTGGTGCGCTTGAGCTCACGCTCCATCATGCTTTTCTTTGCCATGATCCCACCCCTTATTTCTTGAACGGGAAGTTCAGCGCGCTCAGCAGCGCACGACCTTCAGCATCGGTGTTGGCGGTGGTGGTGATGGTGACATCCAGACCACGAATCCGGTCGATCTTATCATACTCGAGTTCCGGAAAGATGATCTGCTCACGCACCCCCATCGAGTAGTTGCCACGACCGTCGAAGGACTTCGGGTTGAGACCACGGAAGTCACGAACGCGGGGGATCGCGATATTCACCAGGCGATCGAGGAAGTCCCACATGCGCTCGGAGCGCAGGGTCACCTTGATCCCGATCGGCCAGCCTTCACGCACCTTGAAGCCCGCGATGGACTTGCGTGCCTTGGTCACCATCGGCTTCTGACCGGAAAGCTTCTCCATGTCACCGATGGCATTGTCGATCAGCTTCTTGTCGCTGGTCGCTTCGCCGATGCCCATATTCAGAGTCACCTTGGTGATCCGTGGCACCTGCATAACGTTGGCGTAGCTGAACTGCTCTTTGAGTTGAGCCACCACCTCGTTCTGATAACGTTCTTTCAAGTTCGCCATTTTGCTACCCGACTCGCGTTAGGCGTCGATCTGCGTCTGCGTCGACTTGTAGATACGTACCTTGGTACCGTCTTCCTGCACCTGGAAGCCGACGCGATCTGCCTTTCCGGTCTCCTGGTTGAAGATGGCCACGTTGGACGCGTGAATCGGAGCCTCGCGCTCGACGATACCGCCCTGATTACCCGCCATGGGGTTGGGCTTAGTGTGACGCTTGATCATGTTCACACCGGACACCACGAAGCGGTTTTCGAGAACCCGCTTCACGGTGCCACGCTTGCCCTTATCCCTGCCGGCGATGACGATCACTTCATCGTCACGTTTGATCTTTTGCATATCCGCCTCGCTCCTTACAGCACTTCAGGCGCCAAGGAAATGATCTTCATGAACTTCTCGTTGCGAAGCTCACGGGTCACTGGCCCGAAGATACGGGTGCCGATCGGCTGGTCGTTGGTGTTATTCAACAGGACCGCCGCATTTCCGTCGAAGCGGATCAGCGAACCGTCGGAACGACGGACACCGCTGCGGGTACGTACCACCACCGCCTTGAGGACCTGGCCCTTCTTGACCTTGCCGCGCGGGATGGCTTCCTTCACCGTGACCTTGATGATGTCACCGATGTGGGCGTAGCGACGGTGTGAACCGCCCAGCACCTTGATGCACTGCACCCGGCGCGCCCCGCTGTTGTCGGCGACATCCAGCATTGTCTGAGTCTGAATCATCGGTTTTCTCCAAACCTAATCTGACAGCAGGCGTGGGACTTAACCCTTGGCCTGCTCAACCACCTCGACCAGCGTCCAGGACTTGGTCTTGGACAGCGGACGGCACTCCTGGATGGAGACCGTATCACCGGCCTTCGCCTGGTTAGCCTCGTCATGGGCGTGCAGCTTGGTGGAGCGCTTGACGTACTTGCCGTAGATCGGATGACGCACGCGGCGCTCGATCATCACGACGATGGACTTGTCCATCTTGTCGCTCACCACCTTGCCGGTGAGCGTACGGGTTTTCTTCTCTTCGGCCATCTCAGTCACCTGCCTTCTCGTTGAGCACAGTCTTCACCCGGGCGATGTCCCGACGAACCTGCTTGAGCAAGTGCGTCTGGCTGAGCTGGCCGGTGGCCTTCTGCATGCGCAGGTTGAACTGCTCGCGGAGGAGTTCGAGAAGCTGACCTTTCAGCTCGTCGACTGACTTTTCACGGATTTCCTGGGCTTTCATCACATCACCGTCCGTTTCACAAAGGTGGTGGAGACCGGGAACTTCTGCGCCGCCAGGCCGAAGGCCTCGCGGGCGAGCTCCTCGGACACGCCTTCGATCTCGTAGAGGATCCGGCCGGGCTGGATCTGTGCGACCCAGTACTCGACGGAGCCCTTACCCTTACCCATACGGACTTCGAGGGGCTTCTTGGAGATCGGCTTGTCCGGGAACACCCGGATCCAGATCTTGCCGCCACGCTTGACGTGACGGGTGATCGCACGACGACCGGCCTCGATCTGACGGGCGGTGATGCGGCCACGGCCTGTGGCCTTGAGGCCATATTCGCCGAAGCTGACCTTGCTTCCACGATGCGCCAGGCCACGGTTGCGGCCCTTCTGCATCTTGCGGAACTTCATACGCTTGGGTTGTAACATCGACTCGCTCTCCCCTTACCTGGAACCTTTCTTCTTGGAGGGCGCGGCCTGCGGCTGTTTAGCCTTGGCGCGAACCTCCTCGATGCCCCCGAGGATTTCACCCTTGAAGACCCACACCTTGACACCGATGATGCCGTAGGTGGTCTTGGCCTCGTAGGTGGCGTAGTCGATGTCCGCACGCAGCGTGTGCAGCGGAACACGACCTTCCCGATACCACTCGGTACGGGCGATTTCCGCACCGCCGAGACGTCCGGAGAGCATCACCTTGATGCCACCGGCGCCCAGGCGCATGGCGTTCTGCACGGAACGCTTCATGGCGCGGCGGAACATCACGCGGCGCTCGAGCTGGCCAGCGATGTTCTGGGCCACGAGCATGGCGTCCAGCTCGGGCTTGCGCACTTCCTCGATGTTGACGTGCACGGGCACGCCCATCATCGCGGTGACGTCACGACGCAGCCGGTCAACGTCCTCGCCCTTCTTGCCGATCACGATGCCCGGACGGGCGGTGTGAATGGTAATGCGGGCGTTGTTGGCCGGGCGCTCGATGGTGATCTTGCTCACGGAGGCGTTCTTCAGACGCTCTTCCAGGAAGCGACGAACCTCGAGGTCGCTGTTGAGCTTGTCGGCATAGGCGCCGCGCTCGGCATACCACACCGAGGTATGGTCCTTGACGATACCCAGGCGAATGCCTGTTGGATTGACTTTCTGACCCATCTGGTCGACTCCTACTTCTCGGCTACCTTGACGGTGATGTGGCAGGTGCGCTTCAAGATACGATCCGCGCGGCCCTTGGCACGCGGCTTGATACGCTTGAGCGTCATGCCCTCATCGACGCAGATGGTCGAGACACGCAGCTCGTCGATATCCATGCCGTTATTTTCTTCCGCATTCGCGATGGCGGACTGCAGCACCTTCTTGACCAGCTTGGCAGCCTTCTTCGGTGAGAAGGTCAGCAGGTCCAGTGCCTCGGCGACCGGCTTACCGCGCACCTGGTCAGCCACCAAACGGGCCTTCTGGGCGGATAAACGAGCGCCACGCAGCTTAGCTGTGACTTCCATCTCTCAATCCTCTCTGGCTTACCGTTTGGCTTTCTTGTCCGCCGCATGACCGCGATAAAGGCGGGTAGCAGCGAATTCGCCCAGCTTGTGGCCAACCATTTCCTCGGAGACATGCACCGGGACGTGCTGGCGACCGTTATGGACCGCAATGGTGAGCCCGACCATGTTGGGCAGGATCATGGAGCGACGCGACCAGGTCTTGATCGGTTTGCGGTCGCTCTTTTCCACTGCAGCCTCAACCTTCTTCAACAGATGAAGGTCAATAAAGGGACCTTTCTTCAGTGAACGTGGCACAGCCGTTACCTCTTAATGTGTGTTACTTGGCCTTGCGGCGACGAACGATCAGCTTGTCGGTGCGCTTGTTCTTACGGGTCTTGTGGCCCTTGGTGGGGATACCCCACGGAGACACCGGGTGACGACCACCACTGGTGCGGCCTTCACCGCCACCGTGCGGGTGATCCACCGGGTTCATGGCCACGCCGCGAACGGTCGGACGCACACCTCTCCAGCGCTTCGCACCGGCCTTGCCAAGCTGACGCAGGCTGTGCTCTGAATTGCCCACTTCCCCCAGGGTCGCGCGGCACTCGGCCAGCACCTTGCGCATCTCGCCGGAGCGCAGACGCAGGGTGGCGTAGTTGCCTTCACGGGCGACCAGCTGGGCGCTGGTGCCGGCGCTGCGAGCGATCTGTGCGCCCTTGCCGGGCTTGAGCTCGATGCAGTGCACGGTGGAACCCAGCGGAACGTTACGCAGCGGAAGCGCATTGCCCTTCTTGATCGCCGCGTTGACACCAGACTCAAGACGGTCGCCGGCGCTCACGCCCTTGGGGGCAATGATGTAGCGACGCTCGCCGTCCAGGTACTTGAGCAGCGCGATGTTGGCGCTGCGGTTCGGATCGTACTCGAGACGCTCGACGATGGCAGGAATGCCATCCTTGGTGCGCTTGAAGTCGATGATCCGGTAGTGCTGCCGGTGCCCACCACCCACGTGACGGGTAGTGATACGACCGTTGTTGTTACGTCCGCCGCTGCGAGACTGCTTCTCGAGCAGGGGCGCATAGGGCGCACCCTTGTAAAGCTCGTCGTTCACGACCTTGACAAGGTGGCGACGACCGGCGGATGTGGGTTTGGTCTTGACGATTGCCATTGTCCGTACTCCTGCCCTTATTCGGCGCCAGAGAAGTCTTCAAGGGTCTCACCGGCGGCCAGCGTAACGTAGGCCTTGCGATACCCCTTGCGGTGACCCAGACCCTGCGCGGTGCGCTTGGTCTTGCCCTTGACGTTCAGCGTCTGAACGCGGTCGACCTTCTTGCCGAACAGGGCCTCAACGGCCTTCTTGATCTCGGGCTTGGTCGCGTCGCCGGCCACCTTGAACACGTACTGGTTGCGTTCGGCTGCCATGGCGGCCTTTTCGGTCACGTGCGGACCGAGCAGCACCTTGAATACACGCTCCTGGTTCATGCCAGCTTCTCCTCGAATTTACGCAGGGCGGAGACGGTAGCCAGCACCTTGTCGAAGGCGACCAGGCTCACCGGATCGGCGGCGGCCACATCGACCACATCCACATTGGGGATGTTGCGGGCGGCCAGGTAGAGCTTCTCGTCGACTTCCTCGGTGACGATCAGCACTTTCTCCAGGCCCAGCTCGTTGAGCTTGGCAACCAGCTGCTTGGTCTTGGGAGCATCGACGGTGATCTCCTCGACGGCCACCAGGCGATCCTGGCGCACCAGCTCGGAGAGAATCGAGCGCATCGCCGCACGGTACATCTTGCGGTTGACCTTCTGGGAGTGGTCCTGCGGACGCGCCGCGAAGGTCACGCCGCCGCTGCGCCACAGCGGAGAGCGGATGGTACCGGCGCGGGCGCGACCGGTGCCCTTCTGACGCCACGGCTTCTTGCCGCCGCCACGCACGTCGGAACGGTTCTTCTGCGCACGGGTACCCTGACGACCACCGGCCAGATAGGCGGTGACGACCTGGTGCACGAGCGCTTCATTGAATTCTTTGCCAAAGGTGGCGTCGGACACATCGACGGTGCCGGCGCCGGCAGCAAGATTCAGATTCATCGGTAAGTTCCCCTTCAGCCAGCTTTCACGGCGCTGCGCACGATGACGTCACTACCAGTGGCACCGGGCACGGCGCCCTTGACCAGCAGCAGATTACGTTCGGCATCGACACGCACGACTTCGAGACTCTGGACGGTGCAACGCACGTTGCCCATCTGGCCAGCCATCTTCTTGCCCTTGAACACGCGTCCAGGGGTCTGGCACATGCCGATGGAACCCGGTGCGCGATGCGACAGGGAGTTACCGTGGCTGTTGTCCTGGGTGCGGAAGTTCCAGCGCTTGACAGCACCCTGGAAGCCCTTGCCCTTGGAGCTGCCGGTCACATCGATCATCTGACCAGCTTCGAAGAGGGATACGGTGAGTTCGCCGCCCACTTCCGGAGCCTCGTCACCTTCTGAAAGGCGGAACTCCATCAGCGAACGACCGGCCTCGACACCTGCCTTGGCGAATTGCCCAGCCTGGGCCTTCGTCAGGTGCTTGGCCTTGCGGGAGCCAGTTGTAACCTGAACCGCTGCGTAGCCGTCACTCTCGACAGACTTGACGCGAGTAACGCGGTTAGGCTCAACCTCGATCACGGTCACGGGCACAGAGGCGCCATCTTCGGTGAAGACACGGGTCATCCCGGCCTTCTTGCCGACTAAACCGATAGTCATTCTCAGTCTCCTATAGTGTACGGGGCTATCACCCGCTATGGCTGCCCTTTCCAGAGCATTCCACTAGCACGTTGTGTGGCGCCTCACGGCGCGGCGGCTGCTGCTCGAACGTGATGCCGAGCGCTGGGCCGCGTGTCTAGTGTGGATGAATCAGTCGAGCTTGATCTGCACGTCCACGCCGGCAGCGAGGTCGAGCTTCATCAGGGCATCGACGGTCTTCTCCGTCGGCTCGACGATATCGAGCACGCGCTTGTGCGTGCGAATCTCGTACTGGTCACGCGCGTCCTTATTGACGTGCGGCGAGATCAGCACGGTATAACGCTCGCGGTTGGTCGGCAGAGGAATCGGACCACGAACCTGGGCGCCGGTACGCTTGGCGGTATCTACGATCTCCGCGGCGGACTGGTCGATCAGGCGATGGTCGAAGGCCTTCAACCGAATGCGAATCTTCTGGTTCTGCATTTGCCCTAACTCCAATGGATTCTGACGGCGCGAGCCGTCAACCCACGCATTCAAAGGATGCGCATTATAGGCACACCGAAAACGAGAGTCAAACACTCACTGACGATGTACGGCAAAGGGGCTCCTCCCGGAGCCCCTTTAGATCATTCAAGCAGCGTGATGCTTACTCGATGATCTTGGCCACGACGCCAGCGCCGACGGTACGACCGCCTTCACGGATGGCGAAGCGCAGGCCGTCATCCATGGCGATCGGCGCGATCAGGCTGACCACCATCTTGACGTTGTCGCCCGGCATCACCATCTCGACGCCTTCCGGCAGCTCACAGGTACCGGTGATGTCGGTGGTGCGGAAGTAGAACTGCGGACGGTAGCCCTTGAAGAACGGCGTGTGACGACCACCCTCGTCCTTGCTCAGCACGTACACCTCGGCCTCGAACTTGGTGTGCGGGGTGATGGTGCCCGGCTTGGCCAGAACCTGACCACGCTCGACGTCGTCACGCTTGGTGCCACGCAGCAGGGCGCCGACGTTCTCACCGGCACGACCTTCGTCGAGCAGCTTGCGGAACATCTCGACACCGGTGACGGTGGTCTTGGTGGTGTCACGGATACCGACGATCTCGACTTCCTCGCCCGCCTTGACGATGCCGCGCTCGATACGACCAGTCACCACGGTACCGCGACCGGAGATGGAGAAGACGTCCTCGATCGGCATCAGGAACGGCTGATCGATGGCACGCTCCGGCTCCGGGATGTAGTCGTCCAGGGCCTTGATCAGGTTGGCAACGGCGGTGGTGCCCATGCCGTTGTCGTCCTTGCCTTCCAGGGCCATCAGGGCGGAACCGGTGATGATCGGGGTGTCGTCACCCGGGAAGTCGTACTCGTCGAGGAGCTCACGCACTTCCATCTCGACCAGCTCGAGCAGCTCTTCGTCGTCGACCATGTCGGCCTTGTTCAGGAACACGACGATGTACGGCACGCCGACCTGACGCGACAGCAGGATGTGCTCGCGAGTCTGCGGCATGGGGCCGTCGGCGGCGGAACAGACCAGGATCGCGCCGTCCATCTGGGCGGCACCGGTGATCATGTTCTTGACGTAGTCGGCGTGCCCCGGGCAGTCGACGTGAGCGTAGTGGCGCGCCTCGGACTGGTACTCGACGTGAGAGGTGGCGATGGTGATACCACGCTCACGCTCTTCCGGGGCGTTGTCGATGGTGTCGAACTCGCTCCAGGAACCACCGAACACCTCAGCGGAGACACGGGTCAGGGCCGCAGTCAGAGTGGTCTTACCGTGGTCGACGTGACCGATGGTACCGACGTTGACGTGCGGTTTGGAACGCTCAAATTTTTCCTTAGCCACTGCTATAACCCTCTTTACGTTAGCTAACGGTTAACCGTTTTGGTTGATGACGGCTTCAACGACGCTGGACGGCGCCTCTTCGTAATCCGCAAACTCCATGACGTAGCTTGCGCGTCCCTGGGTCTGAGAACGCAGATCGGTCGCGTAACCGAACATCTCAGCCAACGGAACCCTGGCGCGGATGATCTTGCCCATGGCCGAGTCATCCATACCAGATACCAGACCGCGACGGCGGTTCAGGTCGCCCATGACATCACCCATGAAGTCCTCGGGGGTCACGACCTCGACCTTCATCACCGGCTCGAGCAGCACCGCCTTGGCCTTCTTGGCGCCTTCCTTGACCGCCATAGAAGAAGCGACCTTGAACGCGGTCTCGTTGGAGTCCACGTCGTGGTAGGAACCATCGTACAGCGTAACCTTGACGTCGATCATCGGGTAGCCCGCGATGACACCGTTCTGCAGCTGCTCGTAGGCCCCTTTCTCGACGGCCGGCACGTATTCCTTGGGAACCACGCCGCCGACGATTTCTGAAGCGAACTTGAAGTGCATGTCTTCATCTTCGCCCTTGTCTTCTGCGGTGAGCGGCTCGATGCGCAGCCAGACGTGGCCGTACTGGCCGCGACCGCCGGACTGACGCACGAACTTGCCTTCCTGCTCGACCTTGCCGCGAATCGTCTCGCGGTAGGCGACCTGCGGCTTGCCGATGTTGGCCTCGACCTTGAACTCGCGACGCATGCGGTCAACGATGATGTCGAGGTGCAGCTCACCCATGCCGGAGATGATGGTCTGACCGGTCTCTTCGTCGGTGCGCACCCGGAAGGACGGGTCCTCCTGAGCCAGCTTGCCCAGGGCCACGCCCATCTTCTCCTGGTCGGCCTTGGACTTCGGCTCCACGGCCACGGAGATCACCGGCTCGGGGAACTCCATGCGCTCGAGCACGATCTTGCTATCCTGATCGCACAGGGTGTCACCGGTGGTGACATCCTTGAGACCGATGCAGGCGGCGATGTCGCCGGCACGCACTTCCTTGATCTCTTCGCGCGAGTTGGCGTGCATCTGCACGATACGACCCACGCGCTCCTTCTTCTGCTTGACAGAGTTGAAGACGCTGTCGCCGGAATTGAGCACGCCCGAGTAGACCCGAATAAAGGTCAGGTTGCCCACGAAGGGATCGGTGGCGATCTTGAACGCCAGGGCGGCGAAGGGAGCGCTGTCGTCCGCCTCGCGGGTGGCGACGGTACCCTCCTTGTCGTCCAGCTCACCCTCGATGGCCTTGACCTCGGTGGGAGACGGCAGGTATTCGATCACCGCGTCCAGCACGGCCTGAACACCCTTGTTCTTGAACGCCGAGCCGCAGGCGACCGGAACGATCTCGTTGTCCAGGGTGCGACGACGCAGCCCGGCCTTGATCTCTTCCTTGGTCAGCTCACCCTCTTCGAGGTACTTGTCCATGAGCTCTTCGGACGCCTCGGCGGCGGCCTCGACCATCTGCTCGCGATACTCTTCGGCACGCGCCTGGAGCTCGGCCGGGATGTCGACGAGATCATAGCTGGTACCGAGGTCGGCCTCGTTCCACTGGATCGCCTTCATCTCGATCAGATCGATGACGCCCTTGAAGTCTTCCTCGGTACCCCAGTTGATCTGGATCGGCACCGGGTTGGCACCCAGGCGGTCCTTGAGCTGGCTGACCACGTTGAAGAAGTCGGCGCCGGTGCGGTCCATCTTGTTGACGAACACCAGCCGCGGCACTTCGTACTTGTTGGCCTGACGCCATACGGTCTCGGTCTGCGGCTGCACGCCGGACGAACCGCACAGCACCACCACCGCACCATCGAGTACGCGCAGGGAACGCTCCACCTCGACGGTGAAGTCGACGTGTCCGGGCGTATCGATGACGTTGATCCGGTGCTCGTCGAACTGGTGGTTCATGCCCTTCCAGAAGGTGGTGACGGCAGCAGAGGTGATGGTGATACCACGCTCCTGCTCCTGCTCCATCCAGTCGGTCGTGGAGGCACCCTCGTGGGTTTCGCCGAGCTTGTGGTTGACGCCTGTATAGAACAGGATCCGCTCGGTCGTGGTGGTCTTGCCGGCATCAACGTGGGCAACGATGCCCAGGTTGCGGTAGCGGTTTAGCGGAGTCTTGCGAGGCACGGTGGAACTCCTCGTTGGTTAGCGATGCGTTTAGGAGCACTGCGCTTGGTAGCGCCGCACTGAGAACCGGAGTCCTTAGAACCGATAGTGCGAGAAGGCCTTGTTGGCTTCTGCCATACGGTGCACGTCCTCACGCTTCTTGACCGCGGAACCCTTGCCCTCGGCGGCATCGAGCATCTCGCCGGCGAGGCGCAGCACCATGGTCTTCTCACCACGGCGACGCGCCGCATCTGCCAGCCAGCGCATGGCCAGCGCCTGGCGGCGCGACGGACGCACCTCGACCGGCACCTGATAGGTCGCACCGCCAACGCGGCGAGACTTCACCTCGACCATGGGCTGGATGCTTTCCAGCGCCTTGTCGAAGATCTCCAGCGGCTCTTCGTTACTGCGCTCGGCAACCCTGTCCAGCGCACCATAGACGATGCGCTCAGCTACGGACTTCTTGCCGCCGATCATCAGGTGGTTCATGAACTTCGCCAGGCGCTCGCTTCCGAACTTGGGATCCGGCAGGATCTCGCGCTTAGCCGCAACTCTTCTTCTAGGCATGATAAGCCCTCTGCTGAAGGGTCCTTCAGGTAAACTCGGAACTCCCGCACGCTCTCTTCGAACCCGCGACGCCCGACCTTACTCTTATCAGACCGGTATCAATATAGTGGTGTATTCGCGTACCCGACCGATCAGGCCTTGGGACGCTTGGCACCATACTTGGAACGGCCCTGCTTACGGTTCTGCACACCGGAGGTGTCCAGGGCGCCGCGCACGGTGTGATAACGCACACCGGGAAGGTCCTTGACCCGACCGCCGCGGATCAGCACCACGGAGTGTTCCTGCAGGTTGTGACCCTCGCCACCGATATACGAGGAGACCTCGAAACCGTTGGTCAGGCGAACACGGCACACCTTACGCAGTGCGGAGTTCGGCTTCTTCGGGGTAGTGGTGTAGACGCGGGTGCAGACGCCGCGCTTCTGCGGGCAGGCCTGCAGCGCCGGCACGTCATTCTTGGTGACGGGGCGCTTGCGCGGCTTGCGCACCAGCTGGTTGATCGTTGCCATCTATTGCTCCAATGGGTTGCCTTGGCGGAAGCGAGGTAGCCGCTCGCTTTCCTGTACTGCGCTGCCTTACCAGCGGGTGCGGGCGCACCCGCCCCACTGTTAAAGGCTGCGCATTCTACTGGCTGACGCCCCCGACCGTCAAGCCCGGCCACCATGGCGGCCGGTCCCGGATCGGTCGGCGTCAGATCTCGTCGTCGTCCGAATCCAGCGCGGTGAGCTGGGCACCCAGTGCCTGCTCGACGTCATGGGCCGACGGCGCCGCCGGCGCCTCGACGCCATCGCGCCGCCGGCGACGCTCTGCGTGGTGGGTCAGTCCGGTGCCTGCCGGGATCAGGCGCCCCACCACCACGTTCTCCTTCAGGCCGCGCAGGTAGTCGCGCTTGCCGGTGACCGCCGCCTCGGTCAGCACCCGCGTGGTCTCCTGGAAGGAGGCCGCGGAGATGAACGATTCGGTGGCCAGGCTGGCCTTGGTGATACCGAGCAGCACGCGCTGGTATTTGGCCGGGAACTTGTCGGCCTTCTCGAGGCGTGCATTCTGCTCGAGTACGCGGACCAGTTCGGCCTGGTCACCGGGGATGAAGTCCGAATCACCGGCATCGGTGATCTCCACCTTGCGCAGCATCTGTCGCACGATCACCTCGATGTGCTTGTCGTTGATGCCCACACCCTGGAGGCGGTAGACCTCCTGGATCTCTGCGGTGATGTACTTGGCCAGCTCCTCCACGCCCAGCAGACGCAGGATATCGTGGGGGTTGCTGGGACCGTCGGAGATCACCTCGCCCTTCTCGACCGACTCGCCCTCGAACACCGCGATCTGGCGCCACTTCGGGATCAGCGCCTCGAACGGGTCGCCGTCTTCCGGGGTGATGGTCAGGCGACGCTTGCCCTTGGTCTCCTTGCCGAAGCTGATCACGCCGCTGATCTCGGCGAGGATCGACGGCTCCTTGGGCTTGCGCGCCTCGAACAGGTCGGCGACGCGTGGCAGACCCCCGGTGATGTCCTTGTTGCCGGACGCCTCCACCGGGATCCGCGCGACCACCTCACCGACACCGATCTTGGTGCCGTTGTCGGTAGTAACGATCGACTTGCCGGGCAGCAGATACTGCACCGGGGTGTCGGAGCCAGTAACGGTAACCGGCTTGCCGGCGGCATCGTTGAGCAGGATCATCGGGCGCTTGTCGCGACCGGCCATGGGCCGTGCCGCCGCCTCGATCACCTCGACGGAGGAGAGTCCCGTCATCTCGTCCACGCTGCGGTGGATGGTGACGCCCTCGTCCATATCGGCGTACTGCACGGTACCCTCGGCCTCGGCGACGATGGGGTGGGTATGCGGATCCCACTTGGCCACCGCCTGGCCGGCCTCGACGTTGTCGCCATCACGCACCGACAGCTCGGCGCCATAGGGCAGCTTGTAGTATTCGCGCTCGCGGCCGTGGTCGTCGGCGACGGCCAGGGCGCTGGAGCGGGAGACCACCACCAGCTTGCCGTCGCCGCGCTCCACGTACTTGATGTTGTGCAGGCGCACCTTGCCGCCATGCTTGACCTGGACGCTGTCCACCGCGGAGGCCCGCGATGCCGCGCCGCCGATGTGGAAGGTCCGCATGGTCAGCTGGGTACCCGGCTCACCGATCGACTGGGCGGCGATGACACCCACCGACTCGCCAATGTTGACCTCATGACCACGCGCCAGGTCGCGACCGTAGCAGGCGGAGCAGACGCCGTGGGCGGTCTGGCAGCTGATCGCACTGCGGACCACGATCTCGTCGACGCCCATGGTGTCGAGCTCGGCGCACCACTTCTCGTCCAGCAGGGTGCCGCGCGGAATCAGCACTTCGTCGCTGACCGGGTCGATGACGTCCTGGGCGACCACACGACCCAGCACGCGCTGGGCCAGGGAGACGATGATATCGCCACCCTCGATGACCGGGTGCAGGGTCAGGCCGCGCTCGGTGCCGCAGTCCTTCTCGGTGATCACCATGTCCTGGGCCACATCGACCAGGCGGCGGGTCAGGTAACCGGAGTTGGCGGTCTTGAGTGCCGTATCCGCCAGGCCCTTACGCGCGCCGTGGGTGGAGATGAAGTACTGGAGTACGTTCAGGCCCTCACGGAAGTTGGCGACGATCGGGGTCTCGATGATCGAGCCGTCCGGCTTGGCCATCAGACCACGCATACCCGCCAGCTGGCGGATCTGGGCGGCGCTACCCCGGGCACCCGAGTCGGCCATGATGAACACGCTGTTGAAGGAGTCCTGTTCGACCTCCTTGCCTTCGCGGTCGATCACGGTCTCCCTGGAGATACCCGCCATCATCGCCTTGGCCACCTTGTCGTTGGCCTTGGACCAGATGTCGATCACCTTGTTGTACTTCTCGCCGGCGGTGACGAGGCCCGAGGAGAACTGGTCCTCGATCTCCTTTACCTCCTCCTCGGCACCCTCGACGATCTCGGCCTTGGCATCCGGGATGACGAAGTCGTTGACGCCGATGGAGGCGCCGGACCAGGTGGCCAGGCGGAAGCCGGTGTACATCAGCTGGTCGGCGAAGATCACCGTCGGCTTGAGGCCGGCACGGCGATAGACCTCGTTGAGCAGGCCCGAGATCGCCTTCTTCTTCATCGGCTGGTCGACCAGGTCGAAGGGCACCCCTTCCGGCAGGATGCGGAACAGCAGCGCACGCCCCACGGTGGTGTCGCGCAGCACGCGCTGATGGGTCTTCTCGCCGCTCTCCTCGTCGATCAACACCTCGTCCAGGCGCACCTTGATGCGGGCATGCAGCGCCACATTCTGAGTGCTGAAGGCGCGCTCCACTTCGTTGAGGTCGGAGAACACCATGCCCTCGCCCTTGGCGTTGATCTTCTCGCGGGTCATGTAGTACAGACCCAGTACCACGTCCTGGGAGGGCACGATGATCGGCTCACCGTTGGCCGGCGACAGCACGTTGTTGGTCGCCATCATCAGCGTCCGCGCCTCGAGCTGGGCTTCCAGGGTCAGCGGCACGTGGACCGCCATCTGGTCACCGTCGAAGTCGGCGTTGTAGGCGGCACACACCAGCGGGTGCAGCTGGATCGCCTTGCCCTCGATCAGCAGCGGCTCGAAGGCCTGGATACCGAGGCGGTGCAGGGTCGGGGCGCGGTTGAGCAGCACCGGATGCTCGCGGATGACGTCGGCGAGGATGTCCCACACCTCCGCCGTCTCGCGCTCGACCATCTTCTTGGCGGCCTTGATGGTGGAGGCGTGCCCCAGCGACTGCAGCTTGGAATAGATGAACGGCTTGAACAGCTCCAGCGCCATCTTCTTGGGCAGGCCGCACTGGTGCAGACGCAGGGTCGGGCCGACGGTAATGACCGAGCGGCCAGAGTAGTCGACGCGCTTGCCCAGCAGGTTCTGGCGGAAGCGGCCCTGCTTGCCCTTGATCATGTCGGCCAGGGACTTCAGCGGGCGCTTGTTGGAACCGGTGATGGCACGACCGCGACGGCCGTTGTCGAGCAGCGCATCCACGGCCTCCTGCAGCATGCGCTTCTCGTTGCGCACGATGATATCCGGCGCATTGAGGTCGAGCAGTCGCTTGAGGCGGTTGTTGCGGTTGATGACCCGACGGTAGAGGTCGTTGAGATCGGAGGTCGCGAAGCGGCCGCCGTCCAGGGGCACCAGCGGACGCAGGTCAGGCGGCAGCACCGGCAGCACTTCCATGACCATCCACGCCGGATCGTTGCCGGAACCCTGGAAGGCCTCGAGCAGCTTGAGCCGCTTGGAGAGCTTCTTGATCTTGGTCTCGGAGTTGGTCTGAGGGATCTCCTCGCGCAGGCGCTCGATCTCCTCGAGCAGGTCGATGTCCTTGAGCAACGCCTGAACCGCCTCGGCGCCCATGCGGGCATCGAAGTCGTCACCGAACTCCTCGAGGGCCTCGAAGTACTGCTCATCGTTGAGCAACTGGCCTCGCTCGAGGGTGGTCATGCCGGGGTCGATGACCACGAAGCTCTCGAAATAGAGCACGCGCTCGATATCGCGCAGGGTCATGTCCAGGAACATGCCGATGCGCGACGGCAGCGACTTCAGGAACCAGATATGGGCGACCGGGCTGGCCAGCTCGATATGGCCCATGCGCTCGCGACGCACGGCGGCCTTGGTGACCTCGACGCCGCACTTCTCACAGATGATGCCACGGTGCTTCATGCGCTTGTACTTGCCGCACAGGCACTCGTAATCCTTCACCGGGCCGAAGATCTTGGCACAGAACAGGCCGTCCCGCTCCGGCTTGAAGGTACGGTAGTTGATGGTCTCGGGCTTCTTGACCTCGCCGAACGACCAGGAGCGGATCATGTCCGGGGACGCCAGGGTAATCTTGATCGCGTCAAACTCGTCGGACTGAGACTGCGACTTGAGGACTTTCACCAAATCTTTCATGGGGTCGGCTCCGCTGCGGAGTTGTCATGGGCGGGGGCACTGGTGCCGCCCCCGCGGACCGTCATAATGTGAAGCGTCGGTCGCCTCAGCTCTCGAGCTCGATGTCGATGCCCAGCGAGCGGATCTCCTTCACCAGCACGTTGAAGGATTCCGGCATGCCCGCCTGCATGGCGTGATCGCCATCCACGATGTTCTTGTACATCTTGGTGCGACCCTCCACGTCGTCGGACTTGACGGTGAGCATCTCCTGGAGGGTATAGGCGGCGCCATAGGCCTCCAGGGCCCAGACCTCCATCTCACCGAAACGCTGGCCACCGAACTGCGCCTTGCCACCCAGCGGCTGCTGGGTCACCAGGGAGTAGGAGCCGGTGGAGCGCGCATGCATCTTGTCGTCCACCAGGTGGTTGAGCTTGAGCATGTACATGTAACCAACGGTCACCGGACGGTCGAAGGCATCGCCGGTACGGCCGTCATAGAGCGTCATCTGACCGGAATCCGGCAGCTCGGCCAGGCGCAGCAGGTGCTTGATCTCATCCTCTTCGGCGCCATCGAATACCGGCGTGGACATCGGCACCCCACCCTTGAGGTTCTTCGCCAGGGCGATCACCTCGTCATCGGAAAGTGTGTCGAGATCCTCGACCCGGGTGCCCGGAGTGGTGTTGTAGACCTGCCCCAGGAAGTCGCGGATCTCGGCCACCTGCTGCTCACGCGCATCACGCAGCAGAACGTCGATCTTGCGGCCCAGGCCCCAGGCGGCGAGGCCCAGGTGGGTCTCGAGGATCTGCCCCACGTTCATGCGCGACGGCACGCCCAGCGGGTTCAGCACCACATCCACCGGCTCGCCCTGGTCGTCGAAGGGCATGTCCTCGATGGGCATGATCGCCGAGATGACACCCTTGTTGCCGTGACGGCCGGCCATCTTGTCGCCGGGCTGCAGGCGACGCTTCACCGCCATGTAGACCTTGACGATCTTGAGCACGCCGGGCGCCAGGTCGTCGCCCTGGGTCAGCTTGCGCTTCTTGTCCTCGAAGCGCTCGTCCATCTCCTTGCGGCGCGTCTCGAGCTGCTCATCGGCCTGGGCCAGCAGCTCGTTGAGGGCCTCATCCTGCAGGCGCAGCTTGAACCACTGCTGGCGCGGCAGCTCCTCGAGGTAGCTCGTGGAGAGCACGTCGCCCTTCTTGAGCTGGGGGCCGCCGTTGACGGCCTGACCGCTCAGGGTACGCTTGAGACGCTCGAAGGTGGCGTCTTCCGCGATGCGATAGGTCTCCTGGAGGTCCTTGCGCACCTCATCGAGCTGCATCTGCTCGATGGAGAGGGCGCGCGAGTCCTTCTCCACGCCATCGCGGGTGAACACCTGGACGTCGATGACGGTGCCCTTCATCCCGGTGGGGGCACGCAGCGAGGTGTCCTTCACATCGGAGGCCTTCTCGCCGAAGATCGCGCGCAGCAGCTTCTCTTCCGGCGTCAGCTGGGTCTCGCCCTTGGGCGTGACCTTGCCGACCAGGATGTCGCCCGGGCCGACTTCCGCGCCGATGTAGACCACGCCGGCCTCATCCAGCTTGGAGAGCGCCGACTCGCCGACGTTGGGGATATCGGAGGTGATCTCTTCCGGCCCCAGCTTGGTGTCGCGGGAGACGCAGGTCAGCTCCTGGATGTGGATGGTGGTGAAACGGTCCTCCTGGACCACCCGCTCGGAGAGCAGGATGGAGTCCTCGAAGTTGTAGCCGTTCCAGGGCATGAAGGCGATGCGCATGTTCTGGCCCAAGGCCAGGTCGCCCATGTCCACGGAGGGACCGTCGGCGAGGATGTCGCCGCGCGCCACGCCGTCACCCGGGCGCACGATGGGGCGCTGGTTCTGGCAGGTGTTCTGGTTGGAGCGCACGTACTTGGTGAGGTTGTAGATATCGACGCCGGCCTCGCCGCCGATGATCTCGTCCTCGTTGACACGCACCACGATGCGCTTGGCATCCACCGAGTCGATCACGCCGCCGCGACGTGCCACGGCGCAGACGCCGGAGTCACGGGCCACGAAGCGCTCCATGCCGGTACCCACCAGCGGCTTGTCGGCACGCAGGGTCGGCACCGCCTGACGCTGCATGTTGGCCCCCATCAGGGCGCGGTTGGCGTCATCGTGCTCGAGGAAGGGGATCAGGGCCGCGGCCACGGAGACCACCTGGCGCGGCGAGACGTCCATCAGGGTCACCTGCTCGGGGCGCATGAAGGTGGTCTCGCCCTTGTGGCGCACCTGCACCAGGTCATCGACCAGCTGGCCGGACTCGTCCACGGTGGCGGAGGCCTGGGCGATAACGAAGTCGCCCTCCTCGATGGCCGAGAGATGGACCACATCGTCGGTCACCTTGCGATCCACCACCTTGCGGTACGGCGTCTCGAGGAAGCCATAGCTGTTGGTGTGGCTGTAGGTGGCCAGGGAGTTGATCAGGCCGATGTTCGGACCTTCCGGGGTCTCGATCGGGCACAGGCGACCGTAGTGGGTGACGTGGACGTCACGCACCTCGAAGCCGGCCCGCTCACGCGTCAGGCCGCCCGGGCCAAGCGCGGAGACGCGACGCTTGTGGGTAACCTCGGAGAGCGGGTTGTTCTGGTCCATGAACTGGGAGAGCTGGCTGGAGCCGAAGAACTCCTTGACCGCCGCGGCGACGGGCTTGGCGTTGATCAGGTCCTGGGGCATCAGGCCCTCGCTCTCGGCCATGGAGAGACGCTCCTTGACCGCGCGCTCGACGCGCACCAGGCCGACACGGAACTGGTTCTCGGCCATCTCGCCCACACAGCGGATACGGCGGTTGCCCAGGTGGTCGATGTCGTCCACCTCGCCGTAGCCGTTACGGATGTAGATCAGTTCCTTGAGCACGTCGAGGATATCGCGACGGTCCAGCACGCCGGCGCCGGTATCTTCCTCGCGACGCAGGCGACGGTTGAACTTCATGCGACCGACGCCGGAGAGGTCGTAGCGGTCCTCGCTGAAGAACAGGTTGTTGAACAGGGTCTCGGCGGCCTCCTTGGTGGGCGGCTCGCCGGGACGCATCATGCGGTAGATCTCGACCAGCGCCTCGAGCTGTGACCCGGTGGTATCCAGCTTGAGGGTGTCGGAGACGAAAGGTCCGCAGTCGAGATCGTTGGTGTAGAGGGTCTCGAGGCGGGTGATCCCGGCCTGGCCGAGGCGCTCGAGCAGCTCCGGGGTGATCTCGGTGTTGCAGGGGCAGATCAGTTCGCCGGTGTTGGCGTCGATCTGGTCCTTGGCCAGGGTCTTGCCGAACAGGTATTCCATCGGCACCTCGAGACGCTCGAGGCCGATCTTCTCCAGCTGGCGGATATGCTTCTGGGTGATGCGACGTCCCTCCTCGACGATCATGGCGCCATCGGCGTCCTTGATATCGAAGGTGGCGGTCTCGCCGCGCAGGCGCGACGGCACCAGCTCCACAGAGAAGCCGTTCTTCTCGATGTGGAAGGTGCTGGTCTCGAAGAACTCATCGAGAACTTCCTCGGCGCTCATGCCCAGGGCACGCAGCAGCACCGTGGCCGGCAGCTTGCGGCGCCGGTCGATACGCACGAAGACGTTGTCCTTCGGATCGAACTCGAAGTCGAGCCATGACCCACGGTAGGGGATCACCCGGGCGGAATAGAGCAGCTTGCCGGAGGAGTGGCTCTTGCCCTTGTCATGATCGAAGAACACACCGGGTGAACGATGCAGCTGGGAGACGATGACCCGCTCGGTACCGTTCACCACGAAGGTACCGTTCTCGGTCATCAGGGGGATCTCCCCCATGTAGACTTCCTGCTCCTTGATGTCCTTGATCGCCTTGTTGGATGACTCCTTGTCATAGATGATCAGGCGAACCTTGACGCGCAGGGGAGCCGAGTAGGTGACGCCGCGCAGCTGGCACTCCTTGACGTCGAAGGCCGGAGTACCGAAGCGGTAGCTGACATACTCCAGAGCGGCGCTCCCGGAGAAGCTCTCGATCGGGAACACCGACCGGAAGGCGGCATGCAGGCCGACCTCGAGACGCTCCTCGGGCGCACGGTCCTGCTGGAGGAAGTCGTAGTAGGAATCAAGCTGGATCGCCAGCAGGTAGGGCACATCCATCACTTGGGGCAGTTTGCCGAAATCCTTGCGGATGCGTTTTTTCTCAGTGTATGAGTAAGCCATCTGTATTCCCCAGCTTGTTCACCATGGGTGACCGATGCGTGGTCGGCGCCACCCGACGGGATGCGACTCCGTCAGGCGATGAAGGCAAGCGCCTCGAAAGTCGCTCGCCTTCTGGAATTCGGCTGGCCGGTCTGCCGTGGCAGCGGCCAGTGACAACAGAAAAAGGCCGGCAGCGGGTGTCCCGCCACCAGCCATGGAAGCTTACGCAGCGCGTGAAGCCATGTCGCTCAAGGTCTTACTTGAGCTCCACGCCCGCGCCGGCTTCTTCCAGCTTGGCCTTGGCCGCTTCTGCGTCTTCCTTGGACATGCCTTCCTTGATGGTTGCCGGTGCGCCATCGACGGCACCCTTGGCTTCCTTCAGGCCCAGGCCGGTGATCTCGCGGACAACCTTGATCACGTTGACCTTCTTGTCGCCGGCGCTGGTCAGCACCAGGTCGAACTCGGTCTGCTCTTCGGCAGCGGCTTCACCACCGGCAGCCGGGCCGGCCATGACGGCGGCGGCGGCAGACACGCCGAACTTCTCTTCCATGGCCTCGATCAGCTCGACCACTTCCATGACGGACATGTCGGAGACGGCGTTGATGATGTCTTCTTTGGTCAGTGCCATTGTCACGATTCCTAACTTTGCGGGAGCCACGCTCAAGCGTCGGCTCGGGATTCAATATACGATTCAGCCTACCTGCAGGAGTTCGCCGTTCAGGCGGCTTCTTCCTGCTTCTGGTCGCGCAGGGCGGCCAGGGTACGGACCAGCTTGCCGGCGGATGCCTCTTTCATGACGGACATCAGCTTGGCGATGGCCTCGTCGTAGGTCGGCAGCGTCGCCAGGCGGTCGAGATCGGTGGCCGGGATCAGCTCACCGTCGTAGGCCAGCGCCTTGACCTCGAAGTTCTTCTCCGCTTTGGCAAACTCCTTGAACAGGCGGGCGGCAGCGCCCGGATGCTCGTAGGAGAAGGCCAGCAGGGTCGGACCCGAGAAGCTCTCGTCCAGGATCTCCCACGGAGTTCCGGACAGGGCGCGGCGTGCCAGGGTGTTGCGGACAACACGGATCTGGACGCCATTCTCGCGGGCCTGCTTGCGCAGGTCGGTCATCTTGCTGACCGTAACGCCACGAGAATCGGCAACTACGACAGAGAGTGCATCCTTGGCCGCTTCACTGACCTCGGCAACAATCGCCTTCTTGCCTTCGAGTGCTAGTGGCACGGTGATCACTCCTTCGTGCCGGAACCTCGCGATGAGGGTTCCGGTGGTTACCATCTCTTCCAGCCGCCTGAGGGCGAGCCGGAAGTCCTGGGTGATGGTGCTCACCAGAAGCCTGGCGGCCACACCATCTGCGCAGGCCAGCCCCGAAGGGATGATTAAGCCGCCCTTCCGAAGAGAGGCGGCGCCTGCGGTCTTTGACGGTGCCCCGCCGGCGAGTTGTGACTCGACACGGGGACCGCAAAGTTATTGCTGAATACTCGACCCGCCGACCGGTCAGACCAGGCCAGAGTGATCGATGGTCACACCCGGCCCCATGGTGGTGGAGAGGGTGACCTTCTTGAAATAGACACCCTTGGAGGTGCTCGGCTTGAGCCTCTTCAGGTCGGCGACCAGCGCATCCAGGTTGCCCTGAATGGCAGAAGCGTCGAAGTCGACCTTGCCAAGAGTCGTATGAATGATGCCGTTCTTGTCGGTACGGAAGCGCACCTGGCCAGCCTTGGCGTTCTTGACCGCGGTGGCCACGTCCGGCGTCACGGTGCCGACCTTGGGGTTCGGCATCAGGCCGCGCGGACCGAGGATCTGACCCAGCTGGCCGACGACGCGCATGGCGTCCGGTGAGGCGATCACCACGTCGAAGTCGAGCTGACCCTTCTTGACCTGCTCGGCCAGGTCGTCCATGCCGACGATATCGGCACCGGCTTCCTTGGCGGCGTCCGCGTTGGCACCCTGGGTGAACACGGCGACGCGAACGTCCTTGCCGGTTCCGTTGGGCATCACGGTCGCGCCGCGAACCACCTGGTCGGACTTGCGCGGATCGACGCCCAGATTGATGGCGACGTCCAGGGACTCCTTGAACTTGACCGTGGAGAGCTCGGCGAGCAGGGCCACGGCCTCATCGAGAGAGTAGACCTTGGTGGAGTCGACCTTCTCGCTAATCATCTGTGCGCGCTTGGACAGCTTGGCCATGATCAGAGACCCTCCACGTTCAGGCCCATGCTGCGGGCACTACCGGCAATGGTACGCACCGCGGCATCGAGATCGGCAGCCGTCAGATCCGGCTCCTTGGTCTTGGCGATCTCTTCGAGTTGCTCACGAGTCACGCTACCGACCTTGTTCTTGTTCGGCTCACCGGAGCCGGACTTGATGCCAGCCGCCTTCTTCAGCAGGACCGCCGCGGGCGGGGTCTTGGTGACGAAGGTGAAGCTGCGATCGGAATAGACGGTGATCACCACGGGAGTGGGCAGACCCGCCTCGATCTCCTGGGTCGCGGCGTTGAACGCCTTGCAGAACTCCATGATGTTCACGCCGTGCTGACCCAGCGCGGGGCCCACGGGGGGACTCGGGTTGGCCTTACCGGCTGCAACCTGCAGCTTGATGTAAGCCTGTACTTTCTTGGCCATGATAGGACTCCAGTTGGGTAGTAACGCCTTGCGGCTCCCCGGTATTGCGGCCGCCGTGGCGGCCCTGCCTGCATCGGGTCGAGGCTTACTCTTTCTCGACCTGCGCGAATTCGAGTTCGACAGGTGTCGAGCGACCGAAGATCAGCACACTGACCTGGACGCGACTCTTGTCGTAGTTGACCTCCTCGACGACGCCGTTGAAGTCGGCGAAGGGGCCGTCGATGACCCGCACCGACTGCCCGGGCTCGAACAGGGTCTTGGGCTTCGGCTTGTCGGTCCCATCCTGGACACGCCGCAGGATGGCGTCGGCCTCTTTCTGGGTGATGGGCGCCGGCTTCTCCTTGGTGCCACCGATGAACCCCATCACGCGCGGGGTCTCGTTGACCAGGTGCCAGGTCTCGTCATCCATCTCCATCTCGACCAGCACGTAGCCGGGATAGAACTTGCGCTCGCTCTTGCGGCGCTTGCCGTCACGCATCTCGACGACTTCCTCGGTCGGCACCAGGATCTCGCCGAAGCGATCCTCCATGCCATACATCTTCACGCGCTCCTTGAGGGAGCGCATGACATGCTTCTCGAAGCCGGAGTAGGCGTGAACGACATACCAACGCTTGGACATGGGGGCTCCTAACCGATAACGCCGGACATCGCCCAGCCAAGAAGGGTGTCGATCAGCCACAGCATCAGACCAACCACCAGCACGGCGACCAGCACGATGACCGTGGTCTGGATGGTCTCGGGCCGGGTCGGCCATACCACGCGCTGAATCTCTTTCTTGGCGGCGCGAGCCAGCTCGGCGAGCTCGCGACCCTTGGTGGTGGTGAACGCCACCACGGCAGCCAACGCACTCAGCGCCACGACACCCAGCACGCGGTAGAGCAGGGCCTGATCGGCGAAGTAGGTATTGCCTACCACGGCCAGGACCAGCAGAGTGACGACAACCGCCCACCTGAGCCCGTCGTGGCGCGACTCCTGCACCTCGGCGTTATGTTTCATGAAAACGAGACTCCTCAGGGCACGGCAATCGAAACGTGAAATCTTCTGGGAACGCACCAGCCTGGGGAAGGCTGGCAGGCCAGGAGGGAATCGAACCCCCAACCTGCGGTTTTGGAGACCGCTGCTCTGCCAATTGAGCTACTGGCCTGTATCTGCCTTGCTCCGCCCTTTGCAGGCGGCCATCAACAGCGGGCGCCATCATAGCGAAAGCCGCTTCGCCTGGCAACCCCTCTCGCCACCATGATCGACCCAGTGGCGAGAAAGAGAAAAGGCGAGCCGAGGCTCGCCTTTTCAATGTGGAGCTCATGGACGGATTTGAACCGTCGACCTCACCCTTACCAAGCATTTTCAGGCATGATACAGCAACGTCACGCAGCGTCAAGAAAAGACAAAAAGCGTTTCTAAAACATCAAGCTAGGCCACGTTCCGCCGGCAGCTAATGGACGCGCTTAGGCAGCGTTTGCGCTACAATTTGTTGACCCATTGCTGACCCGGAGAGTCACCCATGGTCAACCGCCAGCCCCCAAACGACGCGGCTCATGCCACCAACAAGGTCAAAATAACCGCTCGCGTGGCTGCCGATTTCCATGCCCAGGCCTCGCCGGGCGACCGAGTGTGGGATGCCCTGCTCGGCGGCTTCCACCTGATCCGTAGGAAAGCCTCGACCAGCTGGCGGTTGATCTATCGCACAGTCGCCGGCAAGCAACGCACCATCACCCTCGGCCGGTACCCAGGCCTGACGGCCGATCAGGCGCGCAAGATGGCGCTCGAGACGCTTGGCACCACCTATCAGGGGGAGGATCCTCTCGCCGCCCGGCAGGCTGAGCGCGATCACGCCCGGGCATTGAGGGAGCAAACGCTCGATGCCTACCTCGACGGGCCGTACGAGCTCTATCAGAGCCGGCGCAAGCGCGGCAAGGCGACCCTGCAGGCAATCCGCCGCGAGTTCGCCGACTACCTCCACCGGCCACTGAGCGGTCTGACTCGCACCGATGTCGAGCGCTGGCAGGCGGCCATGGAGAAGCGCGGCCTGGCCTACTCTACATGCCACCGTGCCTACAGCGCCCTCCACACGCTGTTGAACCACGCAGCGGAGCGCGGGACCATCGACGCCAATCCGTTGAAGGGCATTCGCCTGGAGCGGCCGGCGCTCACCGAGAAGGAGCTGGCCGAGGCGGCCACCGCGCGCCGCTATCTCGAGGATGCGGAGGTGCTGGCGCTGTTCGCCGGCATCGAGGCGTACCAAGTCCAACGCAGAGAAGAGCGGCGCCGCAGCCGCTACCACGGCAAGCCGTGGCTGCCCGACCTTGATCACGTCACCTACGTCGATTACTCCCCGCCACTGATCCTCCTCCTCTACTACACCGGCCTGCGCCCAGGGGATCTCCACGGCCTGCGCTGGGAACACGTCAACCTGACCTTCGCCACCATCCGCAAGGTGGTCGAGAAGATCGCGCATAAGCGCCCTGAGCCGCAGACCTTCCCGCTGGCGCCGGAAGCGGTCGAGGTGCTGAAGGCCTGGCACAAGCAGCACGGCAAGCCAGCCACCGGCTACGTTTTCCCCAACCCCAAGACCGGTGAGCGCTACGACTACAGCGCGATCGGCCGGCACTGGGTGCGCATCAAGGCCCACACTGCAGACCTGGTCAAGCAAGGGCTTCTGGAGCGAGCGCTGCCTGCCGACCTCGAGCTCTACACCCTGCGGCACAACTTCGCCTCGCAGCTGATCATGAAGGGTGCGGACCTGTTGGCGGTAAGCCGGCTGATGGGGCACGCCGACATTCAGACCACCATCGAGCACTATGGTCACCTGGCACCAGACCACAAGCGCGACATCGTGATGCGATTCGCGGCCGACACTAAGGCGCTGCTGGCCAGGGAGGCGACAGCGGGCCCTGGTCAAAGAGAGGATTCGACAGCAGTCGCGTCGCCGCGCGCGGGGGGATGATCCTCTCGGGCGATACCAGAAAATCTGGTAACGGCGTCGCGTCGCCGCGCGCGGGGGGATGATGCCGCTGGCGCTGACGCGCTACACTGACAGCAACCCCATGGTCCGGAGCGAATACCATGACCACGCCACTGGATCCGATCGTCTCTGAGTTCGAGACCAAAGAGCAGGCCGACGCCTATGATCAATGGCTGCGTGCCAAAGTCGAGGCCAGCCTAGCCGAGCCCGGCCCGGGCGTGCCGCACGATGAGGCGATGTCGATGATGGACGCCATCATCGATGAAGCGGAGCGTCGTCAGCGCGGTCGCGCCTGATGCTGCCGATCGTCTGGCTCAACGGTGCTCTCGCAGACCTCACTGACATCGTCAGCTTCATCGCCGAGGAGAACCCTGCCGCGGCAAGGCGGCTGAAGGCCCGCCTGGCCTCGGCACCTCTTCCTCTCTCCGAACACCCCTATCTCTATCCGGCCGGGCGCGTGCCTGGCACCCGCGAGCTCGTCGCGCATCCGAACTACTTGATCGTTTACCGGGTCGCGGCGACCAGGGTGGAGATCATCAACGTGGTCCACACCCGAAGGGAATACCCGCCCCACGAGTAGTCCACGCCTCCCCCTAGGGAGCGTTAACAATTAGGCCAGCCATATGACGGCGGATACAAGGTTGAGTAGCGACTGGTAGTTTCTCGCCAGTCGCTCATAGCGTGTTGCCAGCCGCCTGAACTGCTTGATTTTCTGGAAGAACCTTTCTACCAGATTGCGATCCTTGTAACAGTGCCAATCTATCTCGGGGCATTCCAAGCGATTCTTTCTCGGCGGAATCACCGGCTCGGCGCCCACCGCTCGAATGATGTCCCTCAAAGCGGTGGAATCATACCCCTTGTCGCCAAGCACCGCCGCTGGAGAAAAGCCCGCCAGTAACGCTGGGGCGGCTCCGTACTCAGACGCTTGGCCCGGTGTGAGGATTAGCCGTACCGGGTTGCCGAGGGCATCGACCGCCGCGTGGATCTTGGTGCTCAATCCCCCACGCGATTTCCCCATGGCTTCGGTGCTCTGAGCCGTTTTTTTGCCGCCCCATGCTGATGAACTTTGACGATACTGCCATCTATCATCAGCTGCTCCATGTCGGGATCATCGGCTAATGTGTCGATAACCTGCTGCCAGACCCCCTTCTTAGACCACCGGTTATAGCGCATGTAGACAGTGTGCCAGCGACCGAAGGCGTCGGGCAGATCACGCCAGGGAGCGCCTGTCCGGGCGATCCACAGGACGGCTTCCACGAACAAGCGATTGTCCTTGGCCGTCACCCCGCGATCTGAAGCTTTGCCGGGGAGCATGTGCTCGATGCGCTCCCATTGGTCATCACGTAGCATTAGCCGAGGCATAGATCACCGAAAAATGCTGATATTCTAAATCAGCCCGATCTCCATCAGCAATTGTTAACGCAGCCTAGTCAGTAATTTCACACCCTCCTGCAGGTGATTGCCTACAGCGCCATACCGCTCCCTTTGCCAGAATGCCTACAGGGCCAAGTGCCCGCGACAACAACAAGGGAGCCATCCATGTCCACTGCATCACTCAACCCTCATGGTCAGCCTGTCGCCCGGCGCCTGGCGCTCGCCCGCAACGCCGACCGCGACGCCAACGAGCTGATCGGGCTGACCCGCGGCGTCCTCGCCGATGGCAGCCTCAACCAATCCGAAGCCGAGTATATTCTCCGCTGGCTGGAGGAACGGCCAGAGTCGCTTCATGTCTGGCCATTCAATGTACTTTTCGTGCGGCTACGTGATGCCCTGGAGGACGGCCACCTGGACGCCCAGGAGGAAGCCGACCTGATCGCCCTGCTACTCGACCACACAGGCGGCGGTAGCCTGGCGGACAGTGAAAACACTAGCGCCAGCCGCCAGCCCTCTACCCTGCCGCTCTGCAATCCAGCGCCAGTAGTTGAGTTCGGCGACTGCCACTTCGTGCTCACTGGCAAGTTCATCACCGGTACCCGCGCCGAGTGCGAGGCCGAGATCCTCGAGCGGGGCGGCCTCACGCAGAACAACCCCACTCGCAAGACACGCTTTGTTGTAATCGGCAACCTGGGCAGCACCGATTGGGCCCAGACCAGCTATGGGCGCAAGATCCAGAAAGCCGTGGAGCTGCGCGCCGAAGGGCGAGACATCGCCATTGTCAGCGAGAAGCATTGGGCCAGTCACCTCAGCGACTGACCACCCGCCCCTGCGTACTTGGCATCCGTGGCCGGCTGGGGCATGCTGACGGAACCAGCCGGCTAGCAGTCTGTCGGGTTTTCGATAATGCCGTGAGATACTCTCAGTATGCCGCCACTATTGGAACGTCGCCATGAGTCGCTTCATCCCCGTTGACCGCCAGACCGACTATCTCCTGCCGCCTTCGGTGGATGAGTGGCTGCCCGATGATCACTTGGCGCGGTTCGTGGTGGATGTCGTCGAGCAACTGGATCTCTCGGCATTGACGCGGCGCTACGCCGGCCGTGGGCACAAGGCGCATCACCCGGCGGTGCTGCTGAGCCTGCTGGTCTACGGCTACGCCACCGGGGTGGTCTCCAGCCGCAAGATCGAGCGCGCCACCTATGACTCGGTGGCATTCCGTTACCTGGCCGCCAATACCCATCCCGACCATGACACGCTGGCCACCTTTCGCCGCCGCTTTCTGCCGGAACTGGAGCAGTTGTTCGTGCAGGTGCTGTTGCTGGCACGCGAGATGAAGCTGCTCAAGCTCGGCACCATCGCCCTGGACGGCACCAAGCTCAAGGCCAACGCCAGCAAGCACAAGGCGCTATCGTATGGCCACGCCAAGAAGCTGGAGGCGCAGTTCAGGGCTGAGGTGAAAGCGCTGACGCAGCGGGCCGAGTCGGCGGACAAGGAGGACGCGGCCGATGGCATGGATATCCCCGCCGAGATTGCCCGCCGTGAAGCACGCCTGGCGGCCATCGCCGAGGCGAAGGCCAAGATCGAGGCGCGTGCCGAGGAGCGAGACGCCACCGAGCAAGCCGCCTACCAGGAAAAGGTGGCGCGGCGAGACGCGCAGCGCAAGGCCGGCAAGAAACCTCGTGGGCGTGATCCCGAACCGCCGACTGGCGGCCCGCGTGACAAGGACCAGATCAACTTCACCGACCCGCAGTCTCGCATCATGCCGGTCACCGGCCAGGGGTTTGATCAGTGCTACAACGCCCAGGCCGCCGTCGATACCGAGAGTCTGCTGGTGACCCATGTCCACGTCACTCAGGCGACCAACGACAAGCAGCAAGTCATGCCGTTACTGACGGCCTGGCAAGGTTACCCGGAGACGCTGGGCAAGCCTGACCACCTGCTGGGTGATACCGGCTACTTCAGTGCCGCCAATATCCAGGCCTGCCATGACCATGGTATCGAACCGCTATTGGCGATGAGGCGTGATGTCCATCACCTTCCGGTCTTCGAACGTTTCGCCGCGGACCCGCCCGCACCGGAGAGCGAGGACCCTGTCGAGCACATGGCGTACCGCTTGAAGACGCAGGCGGGCCGAGCGCTCTATGCGCTGCGCAAGCACACGGTGGAGCCGGTCTTCGGGATCATCAAACACGTGATGGGATTCCGGCAGTTCTCGCTACGCGGTCTGGATAAGGTCAGCGGTGAGTGGCGACTGGCCACCCTGGCATGGAATATCAAGCGGATGCATCGCTTGGCAGCAGGCTGAGGGCCGTCCCTTAGCCTGATAGGGCGGCGTCACAAGCGCTCAGGCCACTCCAGGATCGCCGAACGACGCCAGGTTGCTGACATGGCCGGCGCCAATACGAAAATGGAGAGAAGTGGGTGTCGTTACTGTGAGCGACACCCATAATCCGACAGACTGCTAGGGCCGTACACCCGAAATGCGCCTCCCCAGCGCCCCGCCGGCTGTCTCACCAGCATGGGGATCACTCTGGGGAGAGTGACATGGCCCACCACGATGATTTCGGTGACCGAGTCGCCGCACTCGAAAAGCTCGACGAAGCGCTGTCGACGGCAGTCGACCAACTGGCGATCTATCTCGACCTGAACCACGAGCCCGACGAGCGATCATCACCTGGTGACCTGCTGGCCGCGGTTCTTCATCGCTATGCCCAGCGGCATCACCCTCGGTTCGATCTTCCTATGGCAGCCCTCCCTGAAATCATCGACGAAGTGCTTGAGCGACGCGAAGATTTCGACCTGCGACGTGAAGAATACTGCGAGGAGTATGGCAATAGCGCAGGCAACTTGCTGGCCTCAATGCGGGACGCAGCCGAACCGATTTCACCCCGCCTCTATGATCGTGGCGACATTAATCAGGCCGTAGACCGGTATCGATCACGTCTCGATCGCCACTTGGGGGAAGGGGCTGGATTGCCAGCCAAACAAAACCTGAATCCGTGAGACCAGCCCCCAGAAATGCTTCTAACCTACTGAACTGCATGGCAATATAGCGAATATCGCCATTCACCCAGATAGTGCCATGCCCAACGTCAAGTTCCGTGCCAGTCGCCGCACCCTCACCAGCCACGCCGGGCTGTCCATCATCGGGCAGTGCTTCGAGATCGCTGGCGTCGATAGCATCGACGGGCGCTTCCCCACCACGCTGGGCATGCGCACCAGCGATGTGGTCAAAAGCTACCTGGGCCTGCTGTGTCTGGGCATGAGCGACTATGACGCCATCGAAAACTTCCGCCGCGACAAGCCCTTCCAACAGCTGCTGACCCTGCAAAAGGTGCCGAGCACGGCGACGCTGCGACAGCGGCTGGAGAAACTTGCCGCTAACGACCTGCAGGCGCGCACCGCCACCTGGTCCACGACCCTGCTGTCACTGGTCGAGGCACCGATCACCGCCGAGACGACGCACGTCTGCCTGGACATCGACACCTTCGTCATGGACAACAGCAACTCGAAGAAGGAAGGCGTCTCGCGGACTTACCAGAAGGTCGATGGCTACACCCCGATCGCCGCCTATCTGGGCAACGAAGGGTGGTGCCTGGGTCTGGAACTGCGTCCTGGCAAGCAGCACACCATGAAGGAGAGCAACGCCTTCCTGGAGCGGGTACTGCCTCGCGCCCAAGGCCTGACCGAGCAACCGATCCTGTTACGCGAGGACAGCGGCTTCGACAGCCAGGCGCACCTGGCGCTTCTCGAACAGCAGCGCCAGGTCTTTGCCGACGAGGGGCGCCGGCTCGACTATGTCGTCAAATGGAACCCGCGCGGCTCGGCCACGGCCGATCAGGATACCTGGTTGGCTGTGGCGGCGGACTACTGGGAAGAGCTGCGTCCTGGCAAGCGCCAGGCGCTGTGGACGCAGACCGTCTCGATCCACGACGACAACAAGACCGAATACGTCGTCCAACGCGTGATGCGCCTGGTCGAGCGCACCGCCGATCGCGATGGCCAGTTGCTGCTCGAACCGGACTATGAGTTGGAAGGCTGGTGGACCAGCCTGGACGAGGCGCCGGAGGCGGTGATCAAGCGCTATCAGGCGCATGCCACTCACGAGCAATTCCACAGCGAGATCAAGACGGATCTCGACCTGGAGCGGCTGCCGTCGGGCAAGTTCGCCACCAACGATCTGATCCTGCATCTCGCCCAGCTGGCCTACAACATCCTGCGGCTGATGGGGCAGCTGGGCATGACCGGCGAGCTGAGCCCGGTGCGCCATCCCGCCAAGCGGCGGCGGATCCGCACCGTGCTACAAGAGCTGGTGCATCGTGCGGCGCTCGTGATTCACAAGGCGCGGCAGATCATCCTCGACTTCGGGCAGGACATCGGACGCATGACGGTGTTGAACACCTTGCGAAGCCGCCTGCGCTATCCCCGAGGCACGCCATGCTGATCGTCTGTCGGACAAAGGCACCACGCAGAGGGCTGACGGTCACCGGCAGCCAGCATCACCGTACCCGGCGGGTAGCAATGCATGAGCAAACGGGTCATCGTCGCCGGCCGATGCCGCTATGGTTGGCCATGGCAGATATGCATTCGGCGGTTGAGACGGAATCGGAGGTCAAAAAATGCTCGCTGACGGCGATAGGGAAAGTGTCGACGCCGGCATCACGGATTCAGGAAAAGACACCGAAGAACACCTCCACGCTGCCGAAATACGCGGAGGCGATACAAGAGTGCATGATGCTCTACTGGAAGAACCCGGAGCGGTATGTGGTGAACCTGAGCACTGCCGATCCTTGCCGGGAGAGCGTATTCGATCATGTCGCCCCGAAGTATGGCCTTGCTCCGAAGACTCTCTTCAACCGCTACAACGATGAACTCGACAGTGAATTAAAAGCTCGTCTGGCCAAGCGGGGCCGCGAGAGAAGACGCAACCAGTAGCGCCTCTACAATGTTCCCAGCAACCGGCCCTTTCCCGGGAATGTTGTTTCGACTGCAACCGCCCATCCTCCTCCTGAACGTCAACGCCGACACCAGGAGGCAACATGCCCACCGCAGTCCACACCGAAACCGTTCATCCCACCCCTGAAGCGTTCCGCACCGAGCGCGGCCGCGTATTGAGCGAGATCCTTGAAGCCCAGCGCGCAGGCCTGGCGCCGCATCTGATCGAGCTCACCGAGAAGCAGGTGTTTCCCTACCTGATCGCCTGCAGCGTGCGCACCGGGCGAGACGCGCGCCGCTCTGGGATCCTGCTGGGGCACTCTGCGCCGCCGTTCGTTCTCCGCGGACGCAACGTGCGCTATCGGCTCAGCGACGTGCAGGCCTGGCTGGAGAGCGCCGAGGCACATACCTCCACCGCAGCCGCCCAGGCGGCCGCTGGCCAGTAGGAGGGCAGCCCCCATGTCACGACCTACTGTCCTGGAGCGTGCGCTCCACCACCTGCTCGAGGTCGAGGCGACCACTGGCCAATATGCCACGCGCGTGCTGGAGGTCAGCCACTGGAATACCGTGGTGTCCGATCTCAAGGCCCGCTGCGGCATCGAGGTTCGTCGCGAGTGGCGCCGCCTGACCAACCGGCACGGCCAGGAGTACAACTGCAAGACCTATTGGCTGGCGCCGGAGGATCGCGAACCGGCCGCCAGGGCCCTGGCCCAGCTCGAAGCTCGGCGACTGTCACGCGACAGCGGAGGGGCGATCTGATGCTAGCGCTGACCCTCCACAACTATCGCTTGCAACCGGCCTTGACTCACCGGCTCGCCCAGGGCTACGCTTCATGTGCCTCGGCAAAATCCGTGGCCCGGTTTGGCGACCGGAAAGACACGCGGCGCACAAGCGCCCACCGTGAAGCTGGCGCTTTTTTTGCGCCTGGACTTCACGTCTGTGGCGGTCGTGCGTGGGAGCCCTCCGGGGCTGCCGGTTTCCGTGTGTGCCGGTTCGCCAACCCGCGTACGGCCGCCCCCAATCTGTTTGGCGACAGTGGGGACGGCTCCGACAACACACACGGAGCAATAACCATGGCCAAGCTGCGCCTATTCCCCACCCGAGATGCGTCTGCACGCGCCGCCGCTCACCGAGCGATGGCTCGAGCTGCCCTGTTCAGCGACAGCAGCACGCGCACCCGCCTGAAGCGTTACAACCACCACACCGAGAAAGCCCGCGCCTTGGAGGAGCAGGCCGGCCACCCCTTGCACGTCGTCTACCTGGCCCGCTCAGCGACCCGCCTGGAGATCCACGCCCCTACCTGGCAAGACGCCCTTCGCCGGACTGGCCGCGCCGATGCGTGCCTGGTGGAGCAGACCGGCGAACGTGAGTTCGAGGTGACCTTCTCCGGCGAGTCCCCACGAGTCATCGACTACCGCCTTCACTACGGAACTGCCGCCGCTGCGCTCCGCGCTGTCCTGGATTATGTCGTTCATCACCTGGAAGTCGCCGCTGGCGCCCATGGGGTGGAGTCATGAACCGCCTAAACCGCCTATCACTGGCCGCCGCCCACGCCGCCGAGATCCGCGATATTGTCGTCAGCATCTACGCCCTGACCGTCATTCTCGAGAATGATGCCTGCCGAGACGCCAGCGATGATGAGCAGGCGGTGCTCGGCCCCTTCGAGCAGGGTGGTATTAACGGCGCCATCAAGCACCTTGCCACCGCTGCTGAGGGATACGCCGGGGCCATCGAGGATCTGAACCGCAGTGGCGATGGAGGTGAGTCATGACAGCCACCACCGACCTGATCGCCCTGCTGGATGACATCGGCCAGCGAGATGACGGCCTCGGCTGGGTCGCCAGAGGCCATGCCCGCCGATTCCAGCGCCCCGCCCGTTACACCCGCACCCGAGAGGATCAACTTCACAAGCTGGAGGGATTCGCCGAGCTGGTGGGGGCGCTGGCGCTGCTAGACCGGCGCACGACCGACCGCCTGGCCGACCTGATCAATGCCACCTGGCAAGAGGTGTGGCGCGTCGAACGGAAGGAGGCAGCCCGATGAGCAAGGTCGCCAACATCCACGACCACGAGCGGTTCGAGGCGGCTGAGGCGCCGCCTCGGCCCGAGGGGGCGCAGGTGGAAGACCGCTTCGTGCGCATCAGTCACGAGATCTTAACGGCTGCCATGCAGTCGCGCATGACCAGCCGCGAAATGAAGATCTTCCTTGCAGCGGTGCGCGCCACTTTCGGTTGGCACCGGTCAACGGCCCGACTCTCGCAGCAAGCCCTGGCCGAGATGACCGGTCTGCCGGCGAAGCGCTGTAGCGAGGCGCTCAACAGTCTGCTGCGCAAGCGTGTGTTGATCCGCGAGGGCGGAAGCCGTTCCCCGGTCGGCATCAATACCCGCGTCGAGGACTGGAATTTCGAGGCTCAACAAGCGCGAGTGACCCCAAAACGGCAGGCTGCGCCAAAGCAGGGTCACCGACCCCAAGATGGGGTCATTCAGCGTCCCCAAGATGGGGACACATATAAAGAAAGGAAAGATATTACTTCTCCTAACGGAGAAGAGTCGACGGCTGGCGCCGACGACGCGAACCCTGTCGACCAGGATCTCCTCGGCGGGATGCCGACACCCGAGCCGGCCAAGGCCAGGCGCACAGGACTACCACCCTGCCCCCACCAGGCGATCCTCGACCTGTGGGCCGAGGTCATGCCTGACAAGTGGCAACCGGTGCGCAGCCTGTGGCCCAACAGCTCGCGGGCCCGCAACCTCGCCGCCCGCTGGAAGACCGGGTTCGCGATCCTCAACGAGCAGGCCGGCGAACCGTTGTACACCGACGCCGCCACCGGGCTCGCATGGTGGGGTCGGTTCTTCCGATTCCTGCGTCGTTCCGAGTTCCTGATGCGCGACGACTCGAGCTGGTTCGGGCTGGACTGGATCTCGAAGGCCGAGAACTTCGAGAAGATCCTCTCGATGAAATACCACGGGGGTGACGCATGAGCCTGCACAGCCTCGAGACCGAGCAGAGCGTGATCGGCGCCTGCTTGCTGGATAACAACCTCATCGATCGCGCTGCCGAGGTGCTGACCCACCAGGACTTCCACACCCTGGAGCACGCGGTGATCTGGTCCGCCATGGTGCGGCTGCGCAGCGACGGCCAGGCCGTGGACGTGGTGAGTCTCTCCGAGTGCCTGGAGCACGAGCGCAGCAGCGACGACGTGGGCGGACTGGCCTACCTGGCCGAAGTCGCGCAGAGCACCCCAAGCGCTGCCAACGGCGAGACCTACGCCGAGATCGTTGCCGACCTGGCTGGCCGCCGCCGGATGCTCGAGGAGCTGGCCAACCTTGAGGCGCTGGCGCGGGACCGGCAGCAAGCTTTGCCGGCAGTGGTGGATTCCGCTCAGGACCGGCTGCTGCGTCTGCTGCGCCACGATGGCGAGCAGGGTGCCGCCATCGGCGCCGACCTCGGCGACATGCTCGATGAGATCGACCGCCGCTGGAACGGCGACGAAGACCCGATGGGCGTTTCCTTCGGCCTGGCCGACCTGGACGAGCGCACACTCGGCATGCACCCGGGACAGCTGATCCTGGTCGGGGGCCGGCCTGGAGCCGGCAAGACCGCCTTCGCGCTGAACGTGCTGCGCGCCAGCTGCGTCCGCGACCGCCGCCCCGCCGTGGTGTTCTCGATGGAGATGGATCGCCGCGCGCTGCGTAACCGCATAACCGCCGCGGTCTGCGATGTACCGCTTCGTGCAATCCGCGACCCCAAGCAGCACATGACCCCGGAATACTTCGATCGCCTGGCGGGGATCCATCTGCTCAAGGACGCCCCACTGATTATCGACGACCGGGCCGGTATGACGCCTGCACAGATCCGCCGGGCGGCCAAGCGGTGGCGCGACCACTACGGTGGCCTGGGGGTGGTGATGGTCGATTACCTTCAGCTGGCGCGCCCCGACCGTAAGCATGGCAGCCGTGAGCAAGAGGTCTCTGAGCTGTCGCGCGCGATGAAGCTGCTGGCCAAAGAGCTCCATTGCCCGGTGTTGGCGCTCTCCCAGCTCAACCGCGGGCTCGAGGGGCGGCAGGACAAGCGCCCGCACATGGCCGACCTGCGCGAGAGCGGCAGTCTGGAGCAAGACGCCGACCTGATCCTGTTCCTGTATCGCCACGAGGCCTATGAGCCCGACGACGAGCTGACCCAGGGGGTGGCCGAGATCATCCTCGGCAAGCAGCGGGAGGGCGAGACCGGCACGGTCTACGTCACCGCCCGCCTCGCCAACGCCCGCTTCGAAGACCTCGACCGCATCCGCATCGCCCAGCTCATGGATGCCGCCAAGACCAAGAACACGCCGATGCGCAAACCTAAGTCCGCCCTGGAGATGATCTGATGATCGAGCGCTCCGACCTCTACACACGCTGCGGCCTGCCTCCCTACACCGACCTGGACGATGGCGATGGCGTGCCGTGGGACCTCGACGAGCCGCCCGTGATGGACGAGGTGACCCGTTCGCAGCTGCTGGTGCTGATGAGCGAGCTGGTCGAGACACGAGATGTAACCGGTTGCCCTAAGGTGGCCGCCAACGTGAAGGCGCTGGGGCTGATCCTCACGCGCCACGAGCCCAACGGTATCGGCTGAAGCCGGTCCGCCACGACAACAACCTGGAGCCAAATTATGACCATCCGACTCGAAAGCCTGCACAACCTCGATCCGCAACAACTGATGCGGGACATCCACCAGCAGCTGGTCAGCACCTACGGCTTGCTATCCGCCCTGGCCCTCTCCGCGGATGAGCGCCGCGAGGAGGCTGATGCCGAGGGGGCTGTCTACATCACCCCGCTCAATGCCGGCCATGCCGAGGCGGCGGCCGGCTACCTGGCCGAGGAGGTGTTGCTGGCGCTGCGCATCTCGCAGCTGCTGCTGAACACCACACACGGCAACCACGAGCATCCGATCGATGCGAGCGGGCTCTCGGTGCTGGAGGCGCGTCGCCTGGCCTGCCTCACCGGCGAGCACACCGCGCTCGATGTCGGCGAGGCCCTGGGCACCCTGCTCAGTGGAGTGGTCGGCATCATCCGCCGACTCACCTACAACGCCGAGTTCATTGATGCGCTGGATCCGCTGGTGCCAACGCTGATCATCATCACCCATCGGCTCGAGACTATCGACGCCCTCTCCTCCGCTTGGACCTCCATCCTGATGGCAGGCCCAGGAAACCGACGCGCCGCCTGAGCGTGCTTCCCGGGGCGGCGGCTGTCCGCCCCGGCCTTCCTACTCGCACTTCCCGCCTTTGTCTGCCTGTGTCACGACAACCAGCGACACACCCTGTCGCTAAAAAAACACAATATGTGGAATATTTAGACGAATAAGCCACTCTATGTTGTATTAGCTGGATGGATGGACAGTGCTATGCCTTGCAGCAAACAACCAGGCCGCGGCCCGCAAGTTCGCCCCACGCAACGCCGGCGGATCGAGCTCTACCGCCAGCTGGACGAGTTGGCGCGGAAAGGTGATGCCAATGCCGCGGGTTGGCTGCTGCTGCTGAGCGGCGAGCCACCGCGGGCGGCAGCGAACTGATACACGTAGGGGCGCCCGGGGCGGCGCCTCTCTCGTGCTGAGACGATAGGAGAGCCGCATGGCGGACTTGGAAAAGACGGTTGCGATCATCTTCGAGGGCGTCGATCAGATGGGGGCGGGTGTGACCTCAGTCACCAAGCAGGTCGACACCCTGGCGGGATCCGTTCAGCAGGCGGCGCAGCCGATGGCCGACTTGACCCTCGGGGTGCTGAAGTTCGAGGGCGCGCTGCTCGCTGCTGGCGCTGCGGTCACCGCCCTGGCGGTCAAGATGGCCGGCGACTTCGACTCCTCCTTCCGTGAGATCACCACGCTGATCGACATGCCCGCCCAGGCGCTCGACCAGTTCCGTGGTGACGTGCTGGACTACGCCAGCGGCTCGACCCAGGCGATCGGGGACGTGACCGCGGCGCTCTACAGCCTGGTGTCGGCCGGCAACGATACCGAGGAGGCCTTGACCCTACTGGCCAACGCTGAGGAGCTGGCGGTGGGCGGCAAGACCGAGCTTTCCACCGCGGCCAACGGCCTGGCGGGGGTGATGAACGCCTACGGGGCCGAGGCCAGCAACGCGGAGCAGTATACCGACGCGATGTTCGTCGCCATGAAGAACGGCATGACGACCATCGACGAGCTGGCCAGCAGCCTGCCCCAGGTGACCGGCTTGGCGGCGCAGTTGGGGGTGGACTTCGACACCCTGGTATCAGCCGTCTCGGCGCTGACTACCACCGGGCTCTCGACCAGCCAGGCAGTGACCCAGGTGGGCGCCGCGCTCAACTCGATCCTGGGGCCATCCCAGCAAGCCAAGACCCTGGCCGACGAACTCGGGATCGAGTTCAGCGCCACGGCCCTCGAGGCGAAGGGGCTCGACGGCTTCCTGCTCGACCTGGCCGAGGCGACCGGCGGCAACGCGGAGCAGATGAACACCCTGTTCGGCTCCACCGAGGCAACCCGCGCGGTGCTGGCGCTGATCGGCCCGGTGGCGGAGCAGTTCGGCATCAACCTCGACGACATGAGCGAGAAGGCGGGGGCTACGGCCACGGCCTTCGGCAAGATGGCCGATGACATCGGCAACGGGACGACCCGCATCCAGAACGCGATGCTTGGGGTGCTGGTGGGGATCGGCCAGCCGGTGCTCGACGAGTTCTCGGGGATCCAGGAAGCCATCGCCGAGATCTTCAACGCCATCGGCGCATCGATCGACGATGGCCAGCTGAGCCAGTTCACCAGCTTGCTGGAGAGCGTGTTCCAGGACGTCGAGGCGACCCTGCAGGACGTGGCGCAGAACCTACCCGAGGCCCTGGAGCTGGCCGACTGGTCCGGCTTCCTCGACGGGATCGAGGCGATCCGCACTGCCGTCTCGGAGCTGTTCGACGGGGCGGACCTGTCCACGGCCGAGGGGCTGGCGCAGGTGATCACCAAGTTGGGCACCGGCTTCGAGCTGCTGAGCGAGTACACCGCGGGGGCCATCACCGCCATCGGTCCGTTCATCGAACAGCTGGCAAACCTGGCCGGCTGGATCATGGAGGTCGACCCGGCGTGGGTCGCGATGATGGGTACCATCGGTGGGAGTGCGGTCGTGCTGACCACGGTGCTCTCCGCCTTCAGTTCCTTCCTGAACATCCTCAACAGCCTGGCGGGGGCCAAGGGCGCGATCCCGGCGGTGACCGGCGCCTCGAGCAAGCTGGCCACTGCGCTGGGGACCAGCAGCACGGCCGGGCTATGGGGGGCGGCCCTGGGCGCAGCCTACGGGGTGAAGCAGCTGTATGACCGCCTCGCCGCGTTCAACAGCTTCAAGCTGACGTTTTCCGATGAGCTCGAGGAAGAGCTCAACCAGATGAGCGGCGCCCAGAAGGCGGCGACCGAGGTCTCGTTGTTCTCGGTGCAGAAGATCGCCGAGGCCTATGTGGGGCTCTCCGATAAGTTCGGCTGGGGCGACGACGCGGCCGCCGACCTCAAGGTGGTGTCCGAGGAGGCCATTGAAGCGGCTAAGGCGGTGGTCGGCCTGGGCGCCGATGCGAAGGACGCCAGCGGCGCCCTGGGCGACATGGCTGGCGCCGCCAACCCGGCAGCCCAGGAGGTGGCCAAGATCGAGCAGGCGGCCATCGAGGCGGCCAAGGCGGTGGCTGGCCTGGGCGAGGGTGAGGAGGAGATCAAGAAGCTGGACACGGCCGCGGTGGATGCGGCCCTGGCGGTGGCCAGGATCGGCGACAACGAGGCCATCAACGTGCTCTCCGCCGACATCGACGACACCAGCCGGTATGTCATGGGGCTCGACGGCAACTTGATCGACGTCAACAGGACCATCTCGGTGCTCGGCGACGTGACCAAGGGGGTGGGCGACGAAGCTGAGGAGGGCGCCAAGAAGTTCGGCGAGATGGAGCAGGCGGCGATGGAGCTCGCCAGTAACGAGCGCATCGCGGCGATGGAATTCTCGGCGAGCATCGCGGTGGCCGGCCTGGAGGCCGACGCCCAGAAGGCTGAGGCCATCATGGGCTCGCTCGGCACCACCATCGAGAGCACAAGCCAACTGCTAGACGGACTCTATGGCGAGCGCTACGGCAACGATGACCTATCGCGATGGGACCAGGTGGGGCTCGAAAGCTCCATCCGCAAGCAGAAGGAAGCCCAGCAGGCGGCCGCCAAACTCCAGAACGAATATGCCAAGGCCCAGATCGAGAACCTGAAGGCGCGGACCCAGGCCCTACAGAGCGGCGAGGGGCTGATCAAGATCGACTCCACCGGACTGGAGCCGGCGCTTGAAATGATCATGTGGGAGATCATCGAGAAAGTGCAGATGCGCGCCAACGCCGAGGGCGCGGAGTTCCTGCTCGGCCTCAACAGCGGAGGAGCCTGACATGGCGGATAACCTGCCCCTTGAACAGCAATACCAGAACCAGCTTATCGAGCTCGTCGGGGCTGAGCGCCTGCAGAAACTCGCCCACGACCATCGCGAGCAGGTCGCCGAGAGCATGGCGATGCTACTGCACAACCCGCCCGGGATCGCCTCGACAGAGGTGAAGGAGGCGGCGCTTGCTTTCGCGAACACCCAGGGGGAGGCCGCGGCCGATGCCTACGAGCGGCTCCTCCGGACAATGAACAGCTATCGCCTTGCGGCGGCAGCCACCGAGGAGATGGAGAAGCTCAAGGCTTTCGAGAACGGCCTGGCCGCCCTGGTCGGCGCGCGTGGCAAGTGGATCAAGGAGGAGCTCCACTACCAGGGCCGGGCACGGCAGCACCGCGCCGAAGCGTTGCGCATCAAGGCGCTGATCGAAAAAGGTCCCGGGGGGATCCACTGAGATGAACGCGACGATGCTCAAGGAGCTGCGCGAGCGCAAGACAGCCGCCCAGCAACGACGCGACTACCACCACCAGCAGTTCGATGAAGTGCTGGCCGACCTCAAGGCGCTCGGTGCCGAATGTGGCGGAGTGTACTGCCCCAAGGTGAAGGCAGCGGGCGCAACGCTATCGCGCACGACCCGGGGGGAGGTCTACCCGCCCTTCCAGGCCTTCGCCGACGCCCTGCTGGCCTACGCCCGCACCAAGCCCGGCGAAAACCAGGGGGAGGGGGTGACCCGCCTGGCCAATCTCGCCATGCACCTTATGCGCGAAATGGCACACCACATCAAACGCGAAGAGCAAGCGCAGCAGGAGGTCCATTGCTACCAGGCGCTGGCCAGCGGGCTCCGCAAGCCCACCTCGCGGCTAGCCTACCCGGGAGGCCTCCAGGCATGAGTATCGCGCCCGCGGCCCAACTGACGAGCACACTGCACGTGTGCCTTAACTGTCGCCAGGTGCCGGCGGCGAACACGCAGCGAGTCATGCACGCGGCGCCGTGTCTGGCGGAAAATCGCGGGTCCTTCCGGGAGGGGTACCCCCCGTCCACGGGGGCGCAGAGCCCCGGAGTTCGAGAAATTTTCGGCATTCCAGGATGCTCCACCGCAGGTGGCCGCCAGCCCAGTAATGGCACGGGTTGCGACCTGGGCGACTTGAGCAAGGCGGTCCGGGAACCGACCGCCCCGATGTACAGGTGAAGGAGGAGCACGGCGACCGCCGGCACAACCATGGGCGAGGTGATTGGACGTGAGCAGGCCTATCAGTGGTCGATCAGCCGCCTGGCGGAAGCACTGGGGCGAGATCGGCGCACCGTTGCCGCGCTGATCAAGGACGCGGGCGTGCTCCCGGCTGGTACCCGCCGGGGCAATCCGGTCTACCGCCTGGCCGATGTGGTGGACGCCATGACCACCGATCGCCGACCAAGCACCGGCGGCGGCCTCGACATCGACGACCTGATGCCGACCGACCGCAAGGCCTGGTACCAGAGCGAAAACGAGCGAGTGAAGCTCGAGCGCGAGCTCCGCCACCTGGTCCCGGTTGACGAGGTTCAGCGCGAGATGGCGAAGCTGGCCAAGGCGGTGGCATCGAGCCTCGACAGCCTGGCCGACATGCTCGAGCGCGACGCCGGCCTGCCGCCAGAGGCGATCGAGCTGGTGGAAGTCACCACCGACGCCCTGAGGGAGCAGATGTACCGGGCAATCATCGCCGACATAGACGACGACGAAGCCGACACCGCATGACTTCAAGCGCCACCGCACCGCGTGTGGCCAAACCGCCGAAGCCACCGGCACCACCGCGAGAGGCACCACCATGCAAGCAGTGAAGAGCAACACCAAGTCCGTCCCCTGGATCGACTGGAACGAGCAGATCAAGGCCAAGCGCGGCGAGATGGCCGCCATCACCGGCCTGGCTGATGCGCAGGAGCGCCGCGCCCGCGCCCGTCAGGGCCTGATTCATGCCATCGAACGTGCGAACCAGAGCCGATACACGCCGGGTGGGGGCATCACTTTCGCCGGCCAGCCGGCCCCCCAGAACCCCCTTGAGCTGACCAGCGCGCTCCGGGAGACCGATGACGGCATTCTGAAAGTGGCCGCCGCCCTGCTGATCTACCTTGATGGGCTCGCCGAGAAAATGGACGCCGGCGCCCGCCAAGCGGATCCGCAAAAGACACTGTTCGTCAGCGAGACCCGTGCCGCGCTGCGCGAGCACCGCGATGCCCTAGAGGATGCTCGCCACCAGGAAGAGACGCTTCAGGCCGAAAAGGAACGGGTGGCCGGCGAACTCGCCGCCCTCGAGGAGAAGGCACCCAAGGCCAGCTCCTCGACGCTCGGCGCCATGGCCAAGGAGCGTGACCAGGCCGCCGAGGAGCGCGACCGGATCGCCGCCCGGCTCAAGGAGCTGGAGGCCGACGACGGCACCCTAGCAGTCTGTCGGACTTGAGGTTAATGGATGAGCTGAGGCGTGGGTTCTTCACCCCCCCCTGTGTTGGTGTTGGTGTTGGTGCTGTTGTGTGGCTCTTAACCTGCCCCTCAGCTTCTGCAAGGCGGTTCTGACGCCTTGCCTGCTGGCCGGTTGGGCGCGGCGAGCCCTCAGCCCGCCGTCAACCGGTGCATCCGCTTGATATTCCACGCCATGGTGGCCAATCGCCACTCGCCGCTGACCTTATCCAGTCCGCGTAGCGAGAACTGCCGGAACCCCATCACGTGTTTGATGATCCCGAAGACCGGCTCCACGGTATGTTTGCGCAATGCGTAGAGCGCTCGGCCCGCCTGCGTCTTCAAGCGGTGTGCCATCTGTTCGACGGGGTCCTCGCTCTCCGGGGCAGGCGGATCCGCGGCGAAACGTTCAAAGACCGGAAGGTGATGGACGTCTCGCTTCATCGCCAACAGCGGTTCGATACCATGGTCATGGCAGGCCTGGATATTGCTGGCACTGAAGTAGCCGGTATCACCCAGCAGGTGGTCAGGTTTTCCCAGCGTTTCCGGGTAACCTTGCCAGGCCGTCAGTAGCGGCATGACTTGCTGCTTGTCATTGGTCGCCTGCGTGACGTGGACATGGGTCACCAGCAGACTCTCGGTATCAACCGCGGCTTGGGCGTTGTAGCACTGATCAAACCCCTTGCCGGTGACCGGCATGATGCGCGACTGCGGGTCGGTGAAATTGATCTGATCCTTGTCACGCGGGCCACCAGTGGGCGGTTCGGGGTCACGCCCACGGGGCTTCTTGCCGGCCTTGCGCTGCGCCTCCCGCCGCGCCACCTTTTCCTGATAGGCGGCTTGCTCGGTGGCGTCCCGCTCCTCGGCGCGCGCCTCGATCTTGGCCTTCGCCTCAGCGATGGCCGCCAGGCGGGCTTCACGGCGGGCAATCTCGGCGGGGATATCCATGCCGTCGGCCGCGTCCTCCTTGTCCGCCGACTCGGCCCGCTCGGTCAGCGCTTTCACCTCTGCCCTGAACTGTGCCTCCAGCTTCTTGGCATGGCCATACGACAACGCCTTGTGCTTGCTGGCGTTGGCCTTGAGCTTGGTGCCGTCCAGGGCGATGGTGCCAAGCTTGAGCAGCTTCATCTCGCGGGCCAGCAGCAGCACCTGTACGAACAACTGTTCCAGTTCCGGCAGAAAGCGGCGGCGAAAGGTGGCCAGCGTGTCATGGTCGGGATGGGTATTGGCGGCCAGGTAGCGGAACGCCACCGAGTCATAGGTGGCACGCTCGATCTTGCGGCTGGAGACCACCCCGGTGGCGTAGCCGTAGATCAGCAGGCTCAGTAGCACCGCCGGGTGATGTGCCTTGGAACCCCGCCCCATGTAACGCCGGGTCAACGTCGAGAGGTTCAGTTGTTCGACAACATCGACAACGAACCGCGCCAGGTGACCATCGGGCAACCACTCGTCTACCGAAGGCGGCAGCAGGTAATCGGTCTGGCGATCCACAGGGATGAAGCGGCTCATGGCGATCTTCTCAGCTCGGCGATGACGGTGGTCAGTATCTCACGGTGCAACGGAAAGTCCGACAGGCTGCTAGAGAAGGCCAAGCAACACGCCGACGCCGCCCGGGAACAGCTCGAGGAAGCCGAGGCCCTGGCCGTCCTGGGCGAGACCGACCCCGAAGCGGTGAAGGCCTCGAAGGTGGCCGCCGACAAGGGCCAGAAGATACTCGAGGAAGCAGATGCCGCCTACCGGCAACAGCAAGCGGCTCGCCGCGGCCTGGCCCGCAAGCTGGAGGAGGCCACCACCTACCACGACATTCTGGCAAACACCTACAACCAGGCGGTGATTCGTATCCGGAGCGTCGACCTCGCCACGCGGGAGGCCGCCTTGGTCAAGCATGCTGAGGCCTTCCAGGAGCACCTTGCCGACCTCGCCCGCATCTACGCCGACCTGGAGGGCGCCCAGCCCCATGCCAGCTATGGTCGAGCGATCCTCGAGATCCGCATGCCCACCCTTCACCACCACCACGATGCCGACGAGATCAACCGCGCCCGCTTCATCGTGACGCCCACCGGGCGCGAGGAGTGACGACCATGCCCAGTTCAAGCCCATATCGCAGTGCCGCCTATCGCAAGGCAGCGCTCGCCGCGGCCCTCAGACGCATCGAGGCGAAGGAAGAGCGCACGCCTGAGCTGATCGAGGAGGATCTGGCTGCCGCCCGCAAGCGTGTCGAGCAGCTCGAGGAAGAACTCTCCGAGGCCCTGGAAGAGCCAGAGGAAGAAAGCACCGCAGCCCGACTCAACTACGGCAGCATCTACGCTCGCCATAACCAGCGGGGCTAACACCGTGCTTCAGCGCAGACGAGAACCGAGCAACCTTCGCCACCCCCAGGCGCTTGACCGGCAACCACATGTCGACCTCTACACCCACAGTGGGCGCCGCCTGGCCCGACTGTATGGCGAGGATACTGCCGCCCTTCAGGCGCGTGTCGAGAGATGGCGAGCGCACATTTCCCGCCGGCTCGACGCCCGCTGGCCCTAACCCATGATGCCCATGGGCGCCGGGTACTGGTGAACCGCCCGGCTATGGCGCTCCTTCGGGGGCGCCACTTCAGGGGATTAGTCGGTGAGTGCCCCCGCATCGCAAAACCCCGACAGCCGGCAGGCCGTCTCCTCTTCATGCGCGGCCGTGGCCGGCATCTTCATGTCTGAGGAGATGACCATGGCCCGCAAGATGATCGACGCGCCGTTACATGACGGCGACCACTATCGCCGGCAGCGGCTCGAGGAGGAGCGTGAACGCCTGCACCGCCGCCTGGTGTGGGCGACAGCGCGAAAGGACCGCCAGGCGATACGCTGGCTCGAGAAACGGCTGGAGGAGGTAGAGGAAGCGCTCGACGCTGACCTCGAGCCTGGCCGGGAACCGGGGCGCTTCGACAGGCATCGCCGGCGTTGAGCGGCGGTAGACGAGACGCTGCACATATCTGAGCATCGCGGGGGGTGAGGTGATCCAACTTCCCCCAATGGGGGCGCTCGACTTTGACCGATGCAACAAATCTTGCATCGGTGGGTGACCCCGCGCTTGGCTCGGCTCGAGATTTGACCACCAAATGACGGAGAGCCATACCGTGAGGAAGTCCCAGTTCGGCTGGATGAAGCAGCGTAGGCTCGAGCAGCTTATCCGGTTAGCTACGGACCACGCCGACAGCGAGGCCGGTCAGGCAGCCCTGGACTATGCCATCGACGAGCTTCTAGTCGTGGAAGTCGAACACCGCATGGTCACTGCCCAGGTGAGCCCAGGCCACGCACCCACAAGTGCAGTGGCACAGGTTGGGCAAGGCAGCGCCGCTACCACGCCGCGAGCCAGTCAGGTAGAAGTCGCCGCCTCGCGGCTTGGACGCACCAACCCTTGGCGCCCATTGGCCTTGGAGTTGCTGGCGCAGGCGAATGAACGTCAGCAGCGGGCCGCGCTGATCCGCGCCTTCCTGATCCCGTCCGCCGGCAAAGGGCCGCGCGCGCTCCAGATGCTGCCAGCCCAGACGGCGATGGAGCCAGAAAATCAGCGACGTATCTACCAGGTTCTGGGGTGGCCGCCCGAGGGGAAGCTGCTGTTCAGTGACGGCCGCGCGCTAAGAAATGCCGCCAGTGTCGCCAAGAAGAAGATGCGCGCCGCGCTGCTCGATAAGCTGCTGACCGCGGCGATGGCTTGATAGTGGAATTCCGCTATCGACCTGTTCCCGTTTGCTGACCCATTGCTGACCCGACGACCGACCACGAAAAACCGCCACTCGGCATAATCCGTAAGTGGCGGTTTTTCTTCTGCTATTTGGAGCTCATGGACGGATTTGAACCGTCGACCTCACCCTTACCAAGGGTGTGCTCTACCCCTGAGCTACATGAGCCTAACCTTTGCACCCGAAGATGCTGGAGCGGGCAGCGGGGATCGAACCCGCATCATCAGCTTGGAAGGCTGAGGTTCTACCATTGAACTATGCCCGCCTACCCACTCTTTACGGCCGCAATGCCATCCTCACCAATGTCATCGCGCCTGATTCTGGTGGAGGGGGAAGGATTCGAACCTTCGAAGCTTTCGCGGCAGATTTACAGTCTGCTCCCTTTGGCCACTCGGGAACCCCTCCAACTGGCGGCATATCTTATCACCGCTGTCCCGTTTGTCAAGTCGCTGTTTTATCAGCTTCTTCAAGTTGGAAGAAACACCACTTTCGGCGTCGCCCTTCACCTCGGAACGCGGCGCATTGTGTCAAAGCAGCATGGAGAATGCAAGCCCGGCACGAATCTTTTCCAGTGCTACGGGCGTCGGCACACGGGGAGCCCCCGCCATCCGCCCTGCCCGCTCAGCGGCGGTCAGGGGAAAGCTGGCCTCCAGCCCCCCATAGACCATGTCGGGCCAGACAGCATGGGGGACCTGGAGCCCCTGGGAGACAACCCTGGCATCGCCACCGGTCAGCATCAGCGGCAGCGCGACCCCCTCGCTGTCGCAAACCTCGGCATAGACACGATTGATGGCGCTGACCGCCGCCATATAGATGCCATGATTCACCGCCTCCACCGTACGCCGGCCGGGGACTAGCAGCTCCTCCGGCTCGCTGTCGGGATCGATGGCCACATTGCGCGTGCCGAGCTTCAGGCTCTCCTTCATCAAGCGCAGCCCCGGCAGGATATAGCCCCCCAGGTGGCAGCCACCGGGCAGCACGAAATCGATGGTAATGGCACTGCCGCAATCTACCGCACAGCAGCCACCCACCAACTGGTAGCCTGCCAGCACGCCCAGCCAACGATCGACACCTAGCCGCTCGGGCTCCTCGTAGCCATTGGTTACGCCTAGCGCCTCGGGGCTCGAGCGGGCCACATGCACGGCTCCCACACGCTGGCGCAGCAACTGGACCGTCTCCTCGAGCACGGCACGCCGCGCGACGCTGGAGATACGCACCGCCTCGACCACATCGAGGTTGGGAATATCGGCACCCGGCCGCCACTCCTCACGCGTCCACACCGCACCGCGTGAGCGGATCTCGCTGCTGTCGACGTCCTTGAGACGCCACTTGGAGAGGGTATTGCCGATATCGAGATCGAGAATCATGGCCGCACACGCAGGCTGATTTCACCACCCGCCAGACGGCGCCGCCGCCCCTCCTGGACCACCACCAGGTTACCGGAGGCATCGACTCCCTCGGCCACCGCCACCTCCCGCGCAGCACCCCTCAGCACATCCACCTCGCGGCCGGCAAAGGCATGGCGTGCATTCCAGGCATCGCACCAGGGGGCAAAGCCATCACGCTCGAACTCCGCCACCAGCGGCAACAGCGCCTCCAGCAGATCGGTGGCCAGGGCGTTGCGGGACACACCGACCACCTGATCCTCGATGGCAGCGGCCGGCTGCTCCAGGGTGCTGCGGAACTCCTGGGGCAGGGAGACATTGACCCCCATGCCGATCACCACCTCGCAGGGGCCCGAGGCGTCACCACTGACCTCCACCAGAATACCCGCCAGCTTGGCGTATCCTCCGTCGGGCAGCGCCAGGAGGACGTCATTGGGCCACTTGAGCAGCGGGGACACCCCATGGCTCTCCAGCACCCGAGCCAGCACCACCCCTACGGCGAGACTCAGCCCTTCCAGAGCAGCGATGCCGGACTCCACCCGCCACCCCTGGGACAGCATCAGGCTGCGACCCCAGGGCGTGCTCCAGACGCGTCCACGACGGCCACGCCCGGCGCTCTGCTGCTCTACCAGGCAGACCTCGCCGTGCCCCGCCCCCTGGGCGAAGCGCTCGCGCAGGAAAGCATTAGAGGAAGGTAGCGTCTCCTCGACGAAGAGCCGAGCCAGGTGAGTGCGCGCCTGGTGCGAGAGGCCGGCGATGATGCCTGGGCCATCGAGGAGCTCAAGGGGCTCCGCGAGGCGATAGCCCTGCCCCTTGACCGCTTCCATGGCGATCCCCAGGGACTCGAGCTTGCGTAGCTGCTTCCATACTGCAGCACGGGACACGCCCAGCTGCTCACCGAGCTGCTCGCCCGAGTGGAACTCTCCGTCGCCGAGCAGGCGGATGAGGTCACCGATGGTCATTCTTGGAATCCCGGGCCGGAAAAACCTTTATTCTATCGGATGCGGCACGTCCCCGGAAACGTAACGTCCCAGAAACACCGGCCACCGCATGACGGCCCCAGATACACAAATCCCCAAAAGCAAAAAGCCCCGAACTCACAAGGAGCTCGGGGCTTTTTTCAATAAGTGCCTGACGATGACCTACTCTCACATGGGGAGACCCCACACTACCATCGGCGCTGAGCGGTTTCACTGCTGAGTTCGGCATGGGATCAGGTGGTTCACACTCGCTATGGTCGTCAGGCGAAAAACGCGGAATCATGCTGACACGCTACGTCTCGTGCGTATCCGGTGTCGTGGGTCATCACAGACCCCTTGGGTGTTATATGGTCAAGCCTCACGGACAATTAGTATCGGTTAGCTCAACGCCTTGCAGCGCTTCCACATCCGACCTATCAACCAGCTGGTCTCGCTGGGTCCTTCAGGAGGCTCGAGGCCTCGGGGAGATCTCATCTTGAAGGGGGCTTCCCGCTTAGATGCTTTCAGCGGTTATCCTGTCCGCACATAGCTACCCGGCAATGCCACTGGCGTGACAACCGGAACACCAGAGGTGCGTCCACTCCGGTCCTCTCGTACTAGGAGCAGCTCTTCTCAAATCTCCAACGCCCACGGCAGATAGGGACCGAACTGTCTCACGACGTTCTAAACCCAGCTCGCGTACCACTTTAAATGGCGAACAGCCATACCCTTGGGACCGACTTCAGCCCCAGGATGTGATGAGCCGACATCGAGGTGCCAAACACCGCCGTCGATGTGAACTCTTGGGCGGTATCAGCCTGTTATCCCCGGAGTACCTTTTATCCGTTGAGCGATGGCCCTTCCATACAGAACCACCGGATCACTAGAACCTACTTTCGTACCTGCTCGACGTGTCTGTCTCGCAGTCAAGCACCCTTATGCTCTTGCACTCACTGCACGATTTCCAACCGTACTGAGGGTACCTTCGTGCTCCTCCGTTACGCTTTGGGAGGAGACCGCCCCAGTCAAACTACCCACCACACACGGTCCTCGATCCGGATAACGGACCTGAGTTAGAACGCCAATGATGCCAGGCTGGTATTTCAAGGTTGGCTCCACCCGAACTGGCGTCCGGGTTTCCAAGCCTCCCAGCTATCCTACACAAGCAACATCAGCGTCCAGTGTGAAGCTATAGTAAAGGTTCACGGGGTCTTTCCGTCTAGCCGCGGGTACACAGCATCTTCACTGCGATTTCAATTTCACTGAGTCTCGGGTGGAGACAGCGTGGCCATCATTACGCCATTCGTGCAGGTCGGAACTTACCCGACAAGGAATTTCGCTACCTTAGGACCGTTATAGTTACGGCCGCCGTTTACCGGGGCTTCGATCAAGAGCTTCGCTTGCGCTAACACCATCACTTAACCTTCCGGCACCGGGCAGGCGTCATACCCTATACGTCCGCTTACGCGTTTGCAGAGTACTGTGTTTTTAATAAACAGTTGCAGCCACCTGGTATCTTCGACCGCCTCGTGCTCCGGCCGCAGGGCCTTCACACTAACGCGGCGTGCCTTCTCCCGAAGTTACGGCACCATTTTGCCTAGTTCCTTCACCCGAGTTCTCTCAAGCGCCTTGGGATTCTCACCCTGACCACCTGTGTCGGTTTGGGGTACGGTCCCACTGTATCTGAAGCTTAGAGGCTTTTCCTGGAAGCGTGGCATCAATGACTTCCTGACCGTGGTCAGTTCGTCTCGTCTCTCGGCCTTGAGGATCCGGATTTGCCTGAATCCTCAGCCTACTGACTTTCACCAGGACAACCAACGCCTGGCTCACCTAGCCTTCTCCGTCCCCCCATCGCAATACAGTGAGGTACGGGAATATTAACCCGTTTCCCATCGACTACGCCTTTCGGCCTCGCCTTAGGGGCCGACTCACTCTGCTCCGATTAACGTCGAACAGAAACCCTTGGTCTTCCGGCGGGGGAGTTTTTCACTCCCCTTGTCGTTACTCATGTCAGCATTCGCACTCGTGATACCTCCAGCAGACCTCTCGATCTCCCTTCATCGGCTTACACGACGCTCCTCTACCGCTCGTCATTCGACGAACCCGTAGCTTCGGTACCTGGTTTGAGCCCCGTTACATCTTCCGCGCAGGCCGACTCGACTAGTGAGCTATTACGCTTTCTTTAAAGGATGGCTGCTTCTAAGCCAACCTCCTAGCTGTCTGAGCCTTCCCACCTCGTTTCCCACTTAACCAGGATTTCGGGACCTTAGCTGACGGTCTGGGTTGTTTCCCTTTTCACAACGGACGTTAGCACCCGCTGTGTGTCTCCCACGCGTCACTCACCGGTATTCGGAGTTTGCCTCGGGTTGGTAAGTCGGGATGACCCCCTAGCCGAAACAGTGCTCTACCCCCGGCGGTGCTACGTGAGGCGCTACCTAAATAGCTTTCGAGGAGAACCAGCTATCTCCGGGCTTGATTAGCCTTTCACTCCGATCCACAAGTCATCCAAATCTTTTTCAACAGATCCTGGTTCGGTCCTCCAGTTGATGTTACTCAACCTTCAACCTGCTCATGGATAGATCGCCCGGTTTCGGGTCTATTCCCAGCGACTGGTCGCCCAGTTAAGACTCGGTTTCCCTACGCCTCCCCTATTCGGTTAAGCTCGCCACTGAAAATAAGTCGCTGACCCATTATACAAAAGGTACGCGGTCACAGAACGTGTCTGCTCCCACTGCTTGTACGCATACGGTTTCAGGATCTATTTCACTCCCCTCTCCGGGGTTCTTTTCGCCTTTCCCTCACGGTACTGGTTCACTATCGGTCAGCCAGGAGTATTTAGCCTTGGAGGATGGTCCCCCCGTCTTCAGTCAAGGTTTCTCGTGCCCCGACCTACTCGATTTCACATGATCAGATTTTCGACTACGGGGCTATCACCCACTATGGCCGCGCTTCCCAACGCGTTCGTCTAATCCGTCACATGCTTAAGGGCTGGTCCCCGGTCGCTCGCCGCTACTGGGGGAATCTCGGTTGATTTCTTTTCCTCAGGGTACTTAGATGTTTCAGTTCCCCTGGTTCGCCTCCCACCACCTATGGATTCAGTGTGGGATACCCAGCTTATGCTGGGTGGGTTTCCCCATTCAGAGATGCCCGGGTCACAGGTTGTTTGCCACCTCGCCGAGCCTTATCGCAGGCTTCCACGTCTTTCATCGCCTCTGGCTGCCTAGGCATCCACCGTATGCGCTTCATCGCTTGACCATATAACCCCAAAGGGTCTGGTCCGCGATGACACACGACATTGCCGGATACGCTTGAGACGTATCTCGTGCTCTTTCCTTGCGGAAAGAACGTTTGTCAGCATGATTCACATTGTTAAAGAGCAGACTGTCAATCGACAGTCATAAACCTGACATCCGGTGATGCGATGCTGGCTTATGACTGCGGATCCGATCAGCGAAGACTGTGGGGAAGATGGTGGAGCCAAGCGGGATCGAACCGCTGACCTCCTGCGTGCAAGGCAGGCGCTCTCCCAGCTGAGCTATGGCCCCTCTGATTCCCATACGCGACATGGGGAAATTTTATTCAGGACAAGGCGTTTTGCGGCGACGCATAACCTGCCATGCGAGTCACAAAACAACGCGGTACTGGATAAAATCTGGTGGGTCTGGGCAGATTTGAACTGCCGACCTCACCCTTATCAGGGGTGCGCTCTAACCAACTGAGCTACAGACCCAACACCATTTCTCTCGCTGGCTGAGCGAGGCCGGCTTGCCGACCTCACCCTCCTGTCCATAAAGGTCAGGGGGCGCACTCCAACCAACTGAGCGAAAACCCTAGGGTCACGCTGGGCCTATACCCAAACAGTCTTTTGCTCTGGTCGATCAGGTAATTCATTGTGGGCACTTGCCGACAGTCGGCGACATATCGGTAAGGAGGTGATCCAGCCGCAGGTTCCCCTACGGCTACCTTGTTACGACTTCACCCCAGTCATGAACCACACCGTGGTGATCGCCCTCCGAAGTTAGGCTAACCACTTCTGGTGCAGTCCACTCCCATGGTGTGACGGGCGGTGTGTACAAGGCCCGGGAACGTATTCACCGTGACATTCTGATTCACGATTACTAGCGATTCCGACTTCACGGAGTCGAGTTGCAGACTCCGATCCGGACTGAGACCGGCTTTTCGGGATTGGCTCCACCTCGCGGCTTCGCAACCCTTTGTACCGGCCATTGTAGCACGTGTGTAGCCCTACTCGTAAGGGCCATGATGACCTGACGTCGTCCCCACCTTCCTCCGGTTTGTCACCGGCAGTCTCCCTAGAGTTCCCGACCGAATCGCTGGCAAATAGGGACAAGGGTTGCGCTCGTTACGGGACTTAACCCAACATTTCACAACACGAGCTGACGACGGCCATGCAGCACCTGTCTGTGCGTTCCCGAAGGCACCAAGGTATCTCTACCAAGTTCGCACGATGTCAAGAGTAGGTAAGGTTCTTCGCGTTGCATCGAATTAAACCACATGCTCCACCGCTTGTGCGGGCCCCCGTCAATTCATTTGAGTTTTAACCTTGCGGCCGTACTCCCCAGGCGGTCGACTTATCGCGTTAACTGCGCCACAAAGGTCACAAGGACCCCAACGGCTAGTCGACATCGTTTACGGCGTGGACTACCAGGGTATCTAATCCTGTTTGCTACCCACGCTTTCGCACCTCAGCGTCAGTGTCAGTCCAGAAGGCCGCCTTCGCCACTGGTATTCCTCCCGATCTCTACGCATTTCACCGCTACACCGGGAATTCTACCTTCCTCTCCTGCACTCTAGCCTGACAGTTCCGGATGCCGTTCCCAGGTTGAGCCCGGGGCTTTCACAACCGGCTTATCACGCCGCCTACGCGCGCTTTACGCCCAGTAATTCCGATTAACGCTCGCACCCTCCGTATTACCGCGGCTGCTGGCACGGAGTTAGCCGGTGCTTCTTCTGTGGGTGATGTCCTCCCTCGAAGGTATTAACCTCGAGGCTTTCTTCCCCACTGAAAGTGCTTTACAACCCGAAGGCCTTCTTCACACACGCGGCATGGCTGGATCAGGCTTTCGCCCATTGTCCAATATTCCCCACTGCTGCCTCCCGTAGGAGTTCGGGCCGTGTCTCAGTCCCGATGTGGCTGATCATCCTCTCAGACCAGCTACGGATCGCGGCCTTGGTGAGCCACTACCTCACCAACTAGCTAATCCGACATAGGCTCATCCGATAGCGCAAGGTCCGAAGATCCCCTGCTTTCTCCCGTAGGACGTATGCGGTATTAGCCTGAGTTTCCCCAGGTTATCCCCCACTACCGGGCAGATTCCTATGCATTACTCACCCGTCCGCCGCTCGACGCCTGGAAGCAAGCTTCCATCGTTTCCGCTCGACTTGCATGTGTTAGGCCTGCCGCCAGCGTTCAATCTGAGCCATGATCAAACTCTTCAGTTTAAGATCATAAGTGCTTGAAGCAGCACCAAACTTGGCTCAAGGTTCAAACGTTCTCAAATAGACCCGAAGATCTATGACGAGTCGCTTGCCTTGATGGTTCAATGATATGAATCACCGAGCCATCGACAAGCGCCCACATGAATTACCTGATCGATTGTTAAAGAGCGGCTTCGACTCTTTTGAGTGAAGCGTCTCGCTTGCTGCCAACCGAAGCGAACTCCGTGTCGTCAGCGCCCTGCGAGGAAGGCGTATTCTACCGTTTCGCCTGGCGGTGTCAAGCGGTGCTTGGCGAAGCGTGCTTGCCGTAACTGCTGACTGCCCCGCCCCTCGAGGCGGCTGCGAAACCGTGGCGGGCATTCTACCGAATGCGCGGTGATTGTCAATCGGAATGTTTCGAAGCGATGCGACCTGTTTCGAAAAAAAATCCATGCAGAACAATCACTTCTGCCACTTCCACCGCCTGCAACGTTTGCTCGTCGCCGGCAGCGGATGCGTACTTTACGGCTTTCCCGGGGGGTGCGCAAGCCCCGCGGAAAGAAAAATGTCAGAAGCGTGTCACGAGCGTGACCAGGCGATGACCGCCAGAGCACGATCGCCCGCGCAAGGCGGGCGTCGTGGCGGGCGAAGGGTATCGCCCAGGCGGCCTTCATGGCGAGGCCGTCATTGGTAGAGAGCGCCTTCAGCCGTCGATGGCCAAGCGCACACTCCCACCGTTGCTGCCATAGGCGCTGACCTCGACCTCATAGATGCCGGGCTCGAGATAGCGGTGGATCCGTGAGCCGTAACCGAGATCTCCGGCATCGTCGTTCTGCTCGTCGACCCCGTTTCCGGTCAGGCCAAGGACGGTGTCCACACCGCCCGAGGTACTTTCAATGACCACATCCTGGGCCGCCTCGACGACCAGCTGGTAGGTCAGACTACGACCGGGGCTCAGTTGACCGTAAACCACCTCGCCGACCGCCACCTCGCCGCCATTGCTGATGCGCCCCTCGAAGGCACGCTGCTCGGTGCGCAGTCGGTAGACGCCGGTGCCACTGTAGCTCTCGATATCCAGGTGGTACTCGCCGGGCTGGAGCATAGTGGTGACCAGGGAGTTACGACCGCCGCCACCGTCGTCGTCACGAATGTCGATGCCATTGCCGTAGAGTCGCAGCACGGGATCGAAGGCACCGGACTCCAGGGCCAGCTCCACCTCGCTGACCTCGTCGATCGCGAAGCGGTAGGTGTTATTCATGCCGACTCCGACCAGGTTGCCATCGAAGCTCTCGCCGAGCGTCACCTCTCCGCCGCTGCGCAGTTCGCCGTCGAAGGCGCCGAGGGTGACGTCCAGCGCGTACTCGCCGCTCGCCTCGCCGTAGCCACCCACCTCGACACGATACTCACCGGGCATCAGCACGGTCTGCAGCCGCGAATCGGTGCCGGTACCGCCATCGTCGTCGACCAGCTCACTGCCCTCTCCCGTGATGCTCAATACGGTATCGAAGGCCGCTGAGCGCAGCGCCAACGAGGCGTTGCTGGGCTCATCGATTCTCAGGGTGTAGGTGTTGCCGGCCCCCGACTCGAGGGTGCCGGTGATGCGATCGCCGTCACGCAGCGGCCCCGCGTTGCGGCGACCATCGGACAGGTCCTTGCGTTCGACCACGAGACGATGCACGCCGTCGGCGCCCAACAGGCGGGACTCGCACGCCTCGCCCGACACCTCGACACCCCTGCCGCCCTCCTCGACCTCGACGCGATACTCTCCGGCATCGAGGTAAGTATCCAGCTGCAGCTCGCCGGGGGCACAGGCGCTGGCCTGCCGGTTGATGCCGTCGCCAACCAGGCGCATCCCCAGGGCGGCGCCGCCGGAGAGGGAGAGATCGACCCAGGCGGGCGCATCCAGCGTCAGGGAGTAGGCGGCTCGACCCTCCTCGAGCTGCCCCACCAGCGGCCGACCGGTCTCGAGTTCGTTGGCGAAGGACACCGGCTCGGCCTTCAGACGATAGGGCCCGAAGGCGCCGTCGTCCCGCCCGCTGACCGCCACCAGGGTGCACGCCTCCGCAGAGGCCATCAGCACCGGTTGTTCACCGCCGGGCGCGCCGACGATGTTACCCAGCCACTGTCCCTGCTCGTCGAAGGCCGAGAGGCGGGCGGCGAAGGGCGCATCGAGCTGATAGCGCACCAGCGATGCATCATCCGCCTCACCGCAGAGCCAGTGGGCGGCCACCCGCGTGCCGTCGCTGAGATTAATCTCGCTGGATGAGGTGAGTTCGCCGGCGATATCACTGCCCAGAGCGGCCTCGGGGGCCGAGGCGAAGCGCGTCTCCTCCTCGGCGCAGCCGGCCAGCAGGACCAGGCCGGCGGCGCCGACGAGCAGGCGGTGGGGGCGCAGAACCGCATGACCGGACGCCTTCCGGATTACTTGAATTAGCACCCAGTGTCTCCCTACGTTTAAGTATCGCTCCCTGCCGCACCCGTGCGACGAGAGGCATTACCTTAACCGAAAATGCTAAAGAAATGGATGCACCTGAGAGGCGGCGACGTCCTCCGGCGAGTCCTCGCCGGAGGGCGTTGCCGGGGAGGCTTCTAGACGGCGGCGCTGGCCCGGTCGAGCAGCGCCAGGATCGAGCGGTAGGGGATACCGCCGTGCTCGCTCAGGCCGATCTCGCAGGTGCGCGAGTTGGAGTAACCGGCGCTGCAGCCGGCCACCTGCTCGGCCAGCCCCGCCAGCGCGGAGGCGTTCAGCTCCGGCGTAGTGAAGCCCTTGTCGCCGGCGAAGCCGCAGCAGGTGATCTCGGTCGGCACCACCACCTCGCGGGCGCAGGCCCGTGCCAGGGCGACGAACTTGTCGGCCAGCCCCATGTGTGTGCTCGAGCAGGTCACGTGCACGGCGATTCGCTCATCCACCGGCGTCAAGGCGAGCCTCGGCAGAAGATGGTCATGGGCGAAGGCAACGGGTTCGTGCAGCGTCAGGCAAGCGTCCAGGTGCTCCTGCATCTGCAGGGTGCAGGGGCTGGTGTCGCAGAGGATCGGGTGACGACCGTTCTCACTGGCGACGAGCAGCTCGCGGTTGAGCTCGCGCCCCTTGTGGTCCGCCTCGTCGAACTGCCCCTTGGAGCGGAAGGCCATCCCGCAGCAGAGGCCATCGACTCGCTCGGGAATCACCACGGCGAAACCGGCTCGCTCGAGCAGCGCCAGGGTGATCTCCATCACCGAGCGCGATTCGCCGTCATCGCGGCGATCGGGGCCGAACATGCGCGTCGCACAGCTGGGTAGGTAGACCACCCGGGGGCGATCACCCTCCGACTCCGGCGACCGCCTCAGCACACGTACCGGCGCGGCCATGGGCAGTGCCGGGGTCCACAGAGGCAGACGCTCACCGCTCAGGCGGCGCGCGCCCTGGGCCGCACGCGCCATCAGCGTATCGCCCATCAGCCGGTTCACCGCTCCGGCGACCCTCAGGGAACCACGCGCCAGCCGCGTGACGCCATCGAAGTGCTGCCCGATGCGTCGCGCCATCCCGGCATGCCGGCTCAGCCGTCGATGTCGCATATCGCGCACTAGATCACCGGTATTGATGCCGACCGGGCATTGGGTCGCGCAGAGGCCATCCACTGCACAGGTGGCATCCACCGCATGGCCGAGATCGGCCCGCAACGCCGCCAGGCGCGCCGCGTCCACTTCATCTGCGGTATTCCCCAGCGCCTCGAGGCGTGCCACCTCGCGGGTGATCACGATGCGCTGACGCGGGGTCAGGGTCAGGTCCTTCGACGGGCAGACGTGTTCGCAGAAGCCGCACTCGATGCACTTGTCGACGATCTCATGGGCCGCCGGCAGGGGCTTGAGGTTCTCCAGGTGGAGCGTCGGGTTGCGGCTGAGGATCACCTCGGGATTGAGCAGGTTCTCGGGATCGAAGAGCGCCTTGATCTCCCACATCAGGGCGTAGGCATCGGCCCCCCACTCGAGCTCCACATAGGGTGCCATGTTGCGCCCGGTGCCGTGCTCGGCCTTGAGCGAGCCGCCGTACTCGACGCCCACCAGTTGCGCCACCTCGTCCATCAGCGCCTGGTAACGCTCTACCTCCCCGGGCTTCTCGAACCCCTGGGGAAAGACGAAGTGCAGGTTGCCCTCCAGGGCGTGGCCGAAGAGGATCGCCTGCGCATAGCCATGGCGATGGAAGATATCGGTCAGCGCCAGCACACCCTCGTCGAGGCGCTCGATGGGGAAGGCGACGTCCTCGATGATCACCGTGGTGCCGGTCTCGCGCACCGCCCCCACTGCCGGGAAGAGTCCCTTGCGGATCTTCCAGTAGAGGGCATAGGTGTCGGCGGCGTGGGTGAAGGTGACCGGCTCCAGGGTCTGGATCCCCTCCAGCGTCGCCTGCACCCCATCGAGACGCGCCTGGAGCTCCGCCGCATCGTTGCCGCGCACGTCGATGAGCAGCGCCGCCGCTCCTTCCGGCAGCGTTCGCAGCACCTCGGGCATCCCCGCCTCGCGCTCCACTGAGCGCAGCGCGGCACGATCCATCAGTTCCACCGCCGAGACCGGGGAGCGCTTCAGGGCGATGGTGGCGCGACAGGTGGTGGCCATGTCCGGGAAGAAGGCCAGGGCCGCGGCCTTGTGCGACTCATCCACCACGGTCTCATAGGTGATGGCGCTGATGAAGCCAAGGGTGCCCTCGGAGCCGATCATCAGGTGCTTGAGGATCTCGATGCCATCGCTGAAGTCCACCATGCTGTTGAGGGCATAGCCGGTGGTATTCTTGAGCCGGTACTTGTGACGGATCCTCTCCGCCAGCTCGGCGTTCCCGCGGGTCTCGGCGGATAGCCTCTCGAGCCCGGCCAGCAGTGCCCCGTGGGAGCGACGAAAGGCAGCCACGCTGTCGGGGTCGGCGGTATCCAGCAGGGCGCCATCGGCGAGGATCACGCGCAGGTCGCGCAGCGTGCGATAGCTGTTCTGGGCGGTGCCGCAGCACATGCCGGAGGCATTGTTGGCGGCGATGCCGCCGATCATGCAGCTGTTGATGGAGGCCGGGTCGGGGCCAATCTTGCGCCCGAAGGGGGCCAGCAGCTGGTTGGCCCGGGCACCGATCACGCCGGGCTGCAGGCGGATCGTCCGCCCCTCATCGCTAATCTGGTGCCCCCGCCAGCCGCGGCCCAGTTGGATCAGCACCGAGTCGGTGACCGCCTGACCGGAGAGCGAGGTGCCGGCGGCGCGGAAGGTCACCGGCAACCGCCGGGCCCGGCACTCGGCCAGGGTCACGCGCAGTTCCGCCTCGTTCTCAGGGCGCACCACCAGCTGCGGCACCAGGCGATAGAAGCTGGCATCGGTGCCATAGGCCAGGGTGCGCAGCGGATCGTCGATCAGCCGCTCCTCCGGCAGGGACGCGCGCAGGGCGGACTTGAGCTCTCGGTAGACCTCGACATCAACGAGGCTCATCGCGCGACCTCGGGCGGCTCGCCGGCATGACGCACGATGACCACCAGCTCGCGTGGCCCATGCACGCCATAGGCCAGGGTCTGCTCGATATCGGCGGTCTTGCTGGGTCCGGAGATCAGCAGCGCATTGGTGGGCATCCCGCTCGCCCAGCCGTGACGCCCCACCACATCGAAGAAGGTGTCCTCGATGGCGTCGGCGTCGAGCACCGCGATATGCAGCGGTGGTACCAGGCTGAGCAACCGTGGCTCGTCCGGTGTCGGCCACAGCCACAGGCTGCCGGTCTCGGCGATGGCGCCGCGGGTGGAGGTCAGGCCGGCATCGACACTCTCGAACTGCTCGCGCTGCCACTGCTCGATATCGCGATCCGCATCGACCAGCTCCACGCCGGCATCGCCCAGGGCACGACGGGCCTCGGCGGCTACCGGGTGTTGCCTGCCCAGCGCCAGGCGGCGCACATTCTTGTCGGCGAGCACCTTTGCCAGGGCTTCGGTCCAGCGGGCCTCGCCGGTATGGACCACCTCGCCATGCACCGAACCGATCCAGCGCTCGAAGCGTGCCAGGCGCTCCTCCTGACTCCAGCCGCGATTCGTGGCCACGTCGAAGTCGCTCTCAGGGGCGCTCAGTGGCCCATCCAGGCGCTCGCGAAGGCGCTTGAGAATGGCGTTGCGGGCACTCATCGGCGCTCCTCCTCGTGGCTCTTGCCGGCCGGGTCACTCTCACCGGCCGGGTCGCGCTTGCTGGCCTGATGACGCTTGACCAGCGCATGCAGGGTGGTGCCCGCCGGCTTGGGAGCCGTGCGGTAGTCGGTCCAGGCGCCCAGCCTGGCAGGCGTCAGCGCCCTCAGCTTGCCGGCCACAGAGGTACCGGCGCGCCAGGCGGCGGGGTGAGTCGCCAGCCACTGGAAGCCCTTCCAGGCGGCGACCTCCTTGCGGGTGCGCTTGACACCTGCACCGGCCACGTTGCCTCGCCCCTCGCCCACCGACTCGCGACGCAGCCGCACCAGCAGGTCGGGGATCGGGATCTTCACCGGACACACCTCGCCACAGGCCCCGCACAGGCTCGACGCCGTGGGCAGGTCCTTCGTCTCCTCCAGGCCCATCAGGTGGGGAGAGAGGATACTGCCGATGGGCCCGGGATAGGTGGTGCCATAGGTATGGCCACCCACCCGGGTGTAGACGGGGCAGTGGTTCATGCAGGCACCGCAGCGGATGCAGCGCAGGGTGTCGAGCAGCTCGTCGTCCTGATAGATACGGGAGCGGCCGCTGTCGACCAGCACCAGATGGACCTCCTGCGGCCCGTCGCGCTCCCCTTCCTTGCGTGGCGAGCTGATCATGTTGAAGTAGGTGGTGACATGCTGGCCGGTGGCCGAACGGGTCAGCAGCGAATAGAGGGGCGGCACGTCACGCAGATGCTCGACCACCTTCTCGATGCCGGTCACCGCCACGTGCACCGGCGGCACCGTGGTGGTCATGCGGCCGTTGCCCTCGTTCTCCACCAGGCAGAGGGTGCCGGTCTCGGCCACCGCGAAGTTGACCCCCGAGACCCCCACATCGGCGGCCATGAAGCGCTCGCGCAGCTGCTGGCGGGCCGCCGCGGTCATATAGTCGACGTCGCGGGTACGCTCGGTGCCGGTCTTGTCGTGCAGGATCTCGGAGATCTCGTCGGTGTTGAGATGGATCGCCGGCATGATGATATGGGAAGGCGTCTGCTGGTTGAGCTGCACCAGGTATTCGCCGAGATCGGACTCCAGCGCCTCGATACCCGCCGCCTCCAGGTGAGCATTGAGATGCATCTCCTCGGAGACCATCGACTTGCCCTTGATCACCGACTTGGCGTCGTGGGACTCGCAGATCTCGCGAATGATCCGGCAGGCCTGCTCACCATCCTCGGCCCAGTGTACGCGGATGCCGTTGGCCTCGCAGTTGGCCTCCAGCTGCTCGAGCAGGTCGGGCAGCTTCGCCAGTGCCCGCAGGCGGATATTGGCACCCAGCTCGCGCAGGGCCTCGAGGTCCCAGTCGCCGAAGCTTTCGCGCCGCTTGGCCATCAGGCCGTCCATTGCCTTGCGGAAGTTGGCACGGATCTGCGGATTGCCCAGGGCGTCATGGGCCTGGCGATGGAATTCGCGGGGGCTGTACGTTTCTACTCCAGGAGTCTGCGCGCTCATGAGGTCCTCCGCCACAGGTAGCTGGCGATATGCTCGCCTTCGACCGCCTTGTCCTGCTTCTTGAAGCGCCCGCCGATGTTCATCATGCAGCCACAGTCGGAGGTCACGAAGCGCCGTGCCCCGGTGGCCTCGATGGCCTGGGTCTTGTCCTCCACCATGGCCGCGGAGACCTCGGGATGACGCACGGCGAAGGTGCCACCGAAGCCGCAGCACTCGGCGGCACGCGCCTGCTCGACCAGCTCGACCTGGCCCAGCTTCGCCAGCAACGCCGGCCCGGTCTCGGCCAGCCCCATCTCGCGGCGCGCACTACAGGAAGTATGCATGGCGACCTTCTCGGGCTCACCGCGATCCTCGAGCTCTAGATGGCAGACGTGGACCAGGAACTCGGTCAGCTCAAAGATGCGCCCGGCCACCTCACCGGCCTGCGCCTCGCGGTCGGTACCGGCGAAGAGCTGGGGATAGTGGGTGCGCATCATGCCTCCGCAGGAGCCGGAGGGCACCACGATCGGCCAGGGGTCGGGAAAGAGATCCAACTGGGCCGCCGCCACGGCACGCGCCTCCAGCTGATAGCCCGACGTGTAGGCCGGCTGGCCGCAACAGGTCTGGTCCTCGGGGAACAGCACCTCGATGCCCTCGCGCTCGAGCAGCCGGATGGCATCCATTCCGGCCTCGGGATAGAGGAGGTCGATCAGGCAGGTGCCGAAGAAGTAGACCTTGTCTGGTCTCGGCGGATAGAGCTTGACTGCGGTCATCGGCGATTCCTTCAACATCTGGCATATGTTGGCATCCTGGTAAAATGGTAAAACCAATTTACCCATTGGAGTTGGCGAACCTTAAGGAGGCCACGGCTACAGTGTCAAACGAGAGGCGGGTTTTTTCTCGCCATATTGCGCTAGACTTTGGTCTATCGACCGGCAAGGTCATTGCAAGCGCCTGAATTACTGGGGGTAATCGCATTCTCTCCGGAGTGGATTCGGAACAGGATATTGGTAATACCAATATCCTGGCGTAAGATAGCGCCACATAGACCCTCGATTCCCCAAGCACCGCCGGAGCCTCGCCATGGCCTACCCGCCCCTGCGCCAGCCTCGCCTGGCCGACGTGATCACTGAGCGTCTCGAAGCGATGATCCTCGAAGGCAGCCTCCAGCCCGGCCAGAAACTGCCCCCCGAGCGCGAGCTTGCCGAGCGCTTCAACGTCTCGCGCCCCTCGCTGCGCGAAGCCATCCAGAAACTCTCTGCCCGGGGCCTGCTGACCAGCCGCCAGGGGGGTGGCACCTATATCAGCGAAGAGCTCAACAGCGGCTACAGCGACCCGCTGCTGGAGATGCTCTCGCGCCACGGCGAATTCCACCTGGACCTGCTGGAGTTTCGCGATGCCATGGAGGGCATCTCGGCCTACTACGCCGCATTGCGCTCGACCCCTACCGACAAGGCTCTGCTGATCCGCCGCTTCGAGGAGCTGGAGGCGTGCTTCAAGGGGCGTGACCCGGCCGAGGAGGCCAGGGCCGATGCCGCCTTCCACCTGGCCATCGCCGAGTCCGCACACAACGTGCTGCTGCTGCATACCATTCGCGGCATCTTCCACCTGCTGGAGCGTAGCATCGTCGACAACCTCGCTTACCTCTTCGAGAAGCCGGATGCCCGCCCCCAATTGATGGTCCAGCACCGTGCGCTGCTCGATGCCATCCTCGAGGGGCGCGCCGAGGATGCCAGGGCTCGCGCCCATGAACACCTGGTGTTCGTCGAGGAGGGGCTACTCGAGGTGGAACGTGCCGAGACCCGTGCCCAACGCGCCCTGCGACGCGCCCAGGCGATGCCTGCGCCACGCCGTGAAGGAAGCACATGACGGCGCTGGAACACGCGCCGCGGCCACCCAGGCGCTGGCGGCGCTGGCTGTGGTTGCTCGCCCCGCTGGGTCTCGCCCTGGTGACCTGGCAGGCCGCCGAGGTAGCCCGCCAGCAGGCGCTGCAGGAGCTTCGCCAGGATGCCGATAACGAACTGCGCCTCTCGGCCGCCGGGCTGACCGGCCACCTCTCCCGCCACGACTACCTGCCCCGCCTGCTGGCCTCCCGGGAGGCGGTACGCCGCTTCCTCTCCTCCCCGGCAAGCCAGGACCCCATGCCGCTGAACCACCTGCTCGACCGCTTCCGGGCGGCCACCGGGGTGTCCGACATCTATCTGCTCGATCGCCACGCCGATACCCTGGCGGCAAGCAACTGGCACCGCCCCAACACCTTCATCGGCCAGAACTACGCCTTCCGCAGCTACTACAGTGACGCCATCGCCGGCCGCCCGGGGCGCTTCTATGGCCTCGGCGTGCAGTCACTGGAACGTGGCTACTACTTCTCTGCTCCGGTCTGGCTGGACAATACCTCCCCCGACGCCTCCCCGGACGGCGTCATGGTGGTCAAGGTGCTGCTCGACGCCATCGAGGAGAGCTGGGCCGACCAGGAGGCCGAGCTGCTGGTCACCGACGCCGACGACATCATCTTCATGGCCAGCCGCCCGGAGCTGCGCATGGCATCCCTGGCACCGCGCTCCGCCGACGAGAGAAAGGCGCTGCTGGACACCCGCCGCTACGCCGACGAACCCCTCGACCACTCCGGCCTGGATATCCTCGAGCCAATGGATGAGCGCACTCGCCTGATCGGCTTCAGTGCGGGGCCGCTGGCCGGCGAGCGCTTCCTGGGCCTGGAGCGGGCGCTGCCCGAGTTCGGCTGGAAGATGCTGATCCTCAAGCCACTGGACTCGGTGGTCCAGGCACAGTGGGTCTCCGCCCTGCTCGCCGGCGGGCTCTACGGCATCGTGTTGCTGGGCGGCGGCTTCGGCTGGCAGCGCCTGCGACTGCGCCGTGAGCGCGAACTGTTCGCCGAGCGCGAACGCCTCACCCTGGCCAGTGCCCGGGACGAGCTGGAGCGCAACGTGGCCAGCCGCACCCGCGACCTGGTCGAGACCAACCGCCGCCTCTCCGACGAGATAGAGGAGCGCAAGCGCGCCGAGGCGGACCTGCGCCGCACCCGCGACGAGCTGATCCAGGCCGCCAAGCTGGCGGTGCTCGGCCAGTTGGCGGCCGGCATCAACCACGAGCTCAACCAGCCGCTGGCCGCCATCCGCGCCTACGCCGAGAACGCCCGCGCCTTCCTCGCTCGCGAGCGCCTGGAGAGCGTCGACCGCAACCTGGCCGAGATCGTCGAGCTGACCAGTCGCATGGCCGAGATCAGCGCCCAGTTGCGCCAGTTCTCGCGCAAGGGCGACGAGCGGCGCAGTGCGGTGTCGGTCACCGACTGCTTCGAGTATGCCCTGCGCCTCTTCCAGACACGGCTGCAGGAGACCGGCGTGCATGTGGAGCGACGCTTCCCCGCGTCGCCGGCATGGGTCAACGCCGACCCGGTGCGCCTGGAGCAGGTACTGGTCAACCTGATCGGCAACGCCCTGCAGGCCATGGCCGGGCGTGACACCCAGCGGCTGACGCTGCGGGTAGAGGCGGACAGCGCCCAGGTGCAGCTGGCAGTCGAGGACAGCGGACCCGGCATCCCCCCGGAGCAGCTGACGCGGATCTTCGAGCCCTTTTTCACCACCAAGTCCCCGGGCAGCGGCCTGGGGCTTGGGCTCTCCATCTCATCGCGTATCATCGACGACCTGGGCGGCCGCCTCGGTGCCGAGACCCTCCCCGCAGGCGGCGCCCGCTTCACCATTCGGCTGCCCCAGGAGCACCTCGCCTCCGCCCCGCCTTGCCCCGATCAGGAGAGCCTGCCCCATGCATGACGCGATCGATATTCCGGTGATGGTCGTCGACGACGAGCCCCACCTGCGCATCAGCGCCGGCCAGACCCTGGAGCTGGCCGGCTACGCGCCGGCGCCCTACGCCGGTGCCGATGCCGCCCTGGACGCCCTCGAGAGCGACTTCCCCGGCGTCATCGTCAGCGATATCCGCATGCCCGGCATGGACGGCATGGCGCTGCTGCGCGAGGTCCGCCGCCGCGACCCCGACCTGCCGGTGATCCTGATCACCGGGCATGGCGACATCTCCACCGCCGTGGAGGCCATGCGCGAGGGGGCCTGGGACTTCCTGGAGAAGCCCTTCGCCGCCGAGCGGCTGGTGGAGGTGGTGCGCCGCGGCGTGGAGAAGCGTCGACTCAGCCTCGAGAACCGCCGGCTACGCGCCGAACTCGAGGCTCAACAGGCGGCCCCCGGCCCTCGGCTGGTGGGGCGCACCCCGGCCATCCAGCGCCTGGCGAGCATGGTCCAGCGCATCAGCCAGGTGGAGGCGGACGTGCTGCTGTTCGGCGAGACCGGTGCCGGCAAGGACCTGGTCGCGCGCGCCATCCATGAACGCAGTGCACGCTCCGGCCACCCCTTCATGGCCATCAACTGCGGCGCGGTGCCCGAGAGCACCATTGAGTCGGAGTTGTTCGGCCACGAGAAGGGCGCCTTCACTGGCGCCGTGGAGCGACGCATCGGCAAGTTCGAGCACGCCAGCGGCGGCACGGTGTTCCTCGACGAGATCGAGTCGATGCCGCTCTCGCTGCAGGTCAAGCTGCTGCGGGTACTGCAGGAGCGCAGCGTGGAACGCCTCGGCGCCAACGTGCCGATTCCCCTGAACATCCGCGTGATCGCCGCCACCAAGGTGGATCTCAAGGCCGCCGCCGAGGCCGGTGCATTCCGCGAGGACCTCTACTACCGCCTCGACGTGGTCACCCTGCCGATCCCGCCACTGCGCGAGCGGCGCGAGGATATCCCGCTGCTGTTCCAGCACTTCGCGGTGGTGGCCGCCAATCGCAGCGGCCTGGAGGCGCCATCCCTGGACGCCGCCGGCATCTCCGCGCTGCTCGCCCATGACTGGCCTGGCAACGTACGCGAACTGCGCAACCTCGCCGAGCGCTATGTACTGCTGGGGGCCGCCTTCGACTACCGCCTGGAGGCGCTACTGGCCGGCGCCGAGAGCGAGGCGGGCGAACTCCCGCTGCCCCAGCAGGTGGAGCTGTTCGAGAAGAGCCTGCTCGACCAGGCGCTGACCCGCCATCATGGCCGGGTCAGCCAGATCAGCGAGCGGCTCGGCCTGCCGCGCAAGACCCTCTACGACAAGCTCAGGAAGTATGGCCTGCGCGCCGAGGACTATCGCCACAGCGAAGCGCCCTGATCGAGCAGGCTACCCAGCGCGGCCCAGGCCGGTAACCAGGGCAGCAGGTTGGCGCCGGCGGCGAGCATGACGAGGGAATTGCCCGGCGAACGCCAGTCCAGCGGCTTGAGCGCGGTACCGAAGGAGCGCTTGATGCGCGCTCCGGTGAGATCGACGCTGTAGAGCTCATCGAGCAGCAGATGGAGCACGAAGCCCAGCGACAGCGCCAGGCCGTGGCCCCAGGCCAGCACATCGGGCTGTGTCATCAACCGGTGGCTGAGCGCCGTGGTCGCCAGGCCACAGAGGGCCGCCGCCAGCAGCGAATGCCAGACGCCACGATGCACGGTGAGGCGGGCGAACAGCGCCCCGGCGAGGTGGCGCACCCCTAGGTAAAGGGCACCACAGGCCAGCAGCAGGCCGCCGATGGAGAGCCGCCCCTGCAACAGCAAGGCGCCGGCCACCACGGCGGTGACCGCCAACAGGTTGAAGACCAGGCGAATCGCCTTGGAACTGTCGGCATCGATGTCGGGCAGAATCCCGCCGAAGGTCACCAGCGCCAGCATCGGCAAGGCCTGCCAGGCATCCCACAGCCCCGCCTGCCAACCGCCGTGGGCGAGCACGACACCGCCGGCGGCGGCCACGCCAAGGTGGGTGCGGAAATCGGCCATGCGGGGGCGACCCTCGAAAAACTGGATAAATTACCAGATTATCGCTCGCTCCGACATGCACAAACAATGGCTTAGGAAATTATTCCCATCACCGCCAGATACTCACCCTTGGGCCTGAGCCAGGTAGTCATCCTTGAGCCTGACCCAGGTAGTCGTCCTTGAGCTTGACATAGTTGCCGGCGGTATAGGGGAAGAACTCGCGCTCCTTCTCCTTGAGCGGGCGCAGCGCCCTGGCCGGATTGCCGGCATAGACATGGCCGCCCTCCAGGTGCTTGCCCGGAGGCACCACGGCGCCGGCGGCAATGATCACTTCGTCCTCCACCACCGCGCCATCCATGACGATGGCGCCCATGCCCACCAGGATCCGGCTGCCCAGGGTGGCGCCATGCAGGATCGCCTTGTGGCCGATGGTCACGTCGTCGCCCACGGTCAGCGGGTAGCCGCCGGGGTTGAAGTCGCTGGCGTGGGTGATATGCAGTACGCAGCCATCCTGCACGCTGACCCGCGCACCGATGCGGATGCGCTGCATGTCGCCACGGATCACCGCCATGGGCCATACCGAGCAGTCATCGCCCAACGTCACATCGCCGAGCACGAGGCTCGCCGGGTCGATATAGACCCGCTCCCCCAACTGTGGCCGCTTGCCCTTCCAGGCCCGGATGGCTTTCGCTTCGCTCATCATGCTCTCCTCTGGTTCAGCGCCCCGATGGTGCGCCGGAAGTCAGGTCAGTCCGGCCACCAATACTATCAGCGTCAGCGGAATGGCGACCCAGCGGGTCACCGCGCGCCATAGCGCGAAGCCACTCTCGCCTGCGCCCAAGGCGCGACGCGCCGTGGCCTCAGGCACCACCCAGGCGGCGAAGATGGCGATCAGCAGGCCGCCCAGGGGCAGGAAGACCTCCGGCGGGATGGTGCTGACCAGCTCGAAGCCGTTCATGCCCAGCAGCGGCCGCCACTCGGCCAGGCTCGAGAAGGAGAACACCGTCAGCAACCCCAGCAGCCATACCGCCAGGCCCACCAGGGCCGCGGCGACGCCACGCGATAGGCCCAGGCCCTGCAACGTGGAGACCATGGGCTCGGCCAGGTTGATCGACGAGGTCCAGGTCGCCAGCAGCAACAGCAGGAAGAAGAGGCTCAGCCACAGCGCTCCCCAGGGCAGTTCGGCGAAGGCGATGGGCAGGGTGACGAACATCAGCCCGGGGCCCTCACCGGGGTCCATGCCCTGGGAGAACACCACCGAGAAGATCGCGATGCCGGCGAGCAGCGCCACGCTGACATCGAGCACCGCCACGGCCCCCACCGCCCGCGGCAGGCTCTGTTGGTCCGGCATATAGGCGCCGTAGGCCATCAACGCGCAGGCGCCCACCGCCAGGGTGAAGAAGGCATGACCCATGGCATGCATCACCACCAGCGGGGTCACCGCCGAGAGGTCGGGTTGGAAGAGCCAGATCAGGGCGGTGCCGAAGCCATCGGTGGTAGCCGCGTAGCCCGCCAGCAGCAGTAGCAGCAGATAGAGCAGCGGCATCAGCAGGTTGTTGAGGCGCTCCAGCCCCTTGGCCACGCCGGCGGCCACCACCAGCATGGTCATCACCAGGAACAGGGTGTGGTTGAGGGTCATGCGCGCGGGGTCGGCGAGGAAGGCGTCGAAGCCGGCGCCGATCTCGGCGGGAGCGGCGCCGTGGAAGTCGCCGTTGATGGAGGCCACCAGGAACTCGATGGACCAGCCGGAGACCACCGAGTAGAAGGAGAGGATGCAGAACACCGTGACGGCGCCGAACAGCCCCAACCAGCGCCAGTGGCGGCTGGCCCCTGCGGCGGCGGCCAGGTGCCCGAGTGAGCCCACCGGGCTGCGGCGGCCCGCGCGACCCACCATGATCTCGGCCATCATCACCGGCAGCCCCAGCAGCAGCACGAAGGCCACATAGAGCACCAGGAAGGCGGCGCCGCCGTTCTCTCCGGTGATATAAGGGAAGCGCCAGATGTTGCCCAGCCCCACCGCCGCCCCGGTGACCGCCAGGATGAAGGCACGCCGCGTGCTCCAGCGCTCCAGTGTCTCGCTCATCGTCGATTCTCCCACCATGCGGCGTGCGGGGAACCGCACGCATGAAAGCCAGCAAGCCTAGCAGCCCGCCCCCACACGGCAAACCCTGCCACCGATTGAAACTCGTCCCGTGCGCCCTCATCTTGTGGGCATCCACTCCATGATTCGAGGTACGCATGCCCCGCAACCCCCTGCTCGAGACCCACGAGCTCCCCCCCTTCGAGGCCATCCGTCCCGAGCACGTGGTGCCGGCCATCGACGAGATCCTCGTCGACAACCGCCGGGGCATCGAGGCGCTGGTCGAGCGCGCCAAGCAGGCGCCGCCCAGTTGGGAGAGCCTGGCCGCGCCGCTGGAGTCACTGAACGACCGTCTGTCACGCGCCTGGTCGCCGGTCTCCCACCTCAACGGCACCATGAACAATCCCGAGCTTCGCGAGGCCTACCAGGCCTGCCTGGGCAAGCTCTCCGAGTACAGCACCTGGCTGGGTCAGCACGAGGGGCTGTTCCGCGCCTGGCAGGCACTGAAGGAAGGCCCCGCCTGGGAGTCACTGGACGACGCCCAGCGCCGCACCGTGGACAACACCCTGCGCGACTTCCGCCTCGCCGGTGTCGACCTGCCCGCCGACAAGAAGCGCCGCTACGGCGAGATCAAGGCGCGCCTCTCCGAGCTCTCCAACACCTTCTCCAACCAGCTGCTCGATGCCACCCAGGCCTGGCACCTCGACCTGGCCGATGCAACGCGCCTGGCCGGCCTGCCCGAGAGTGGCTTGGCCAGCCTGCGTGCCAACGCCGAGGCCAAGGGGCTGGAGGGCTATCGCATCACCCTCGACTTCCCCAGCTTTTTCCCGGTGGTCACCTACGCCGACGATCGCGAGCTGCGCCGCGAGGTCTACACCGCCTTCGTCACCCGCGCATCGAACCAGGGCCCTGACGCCGGTCGCTTCGACAACGCCCCGCTGATGGAGGAGATCCTCGCCCTGCGTCGCGAGCTGGCCGAACTGCTGGGCTTCACCACCTACGCCGACTACTCGCTTGCGACCAAGATGGCCGACTCCCCGGCCGAAGTGCAGGCCTTCCTGGAGGATCTGGCCCGGCGCGCCGTGCCCCAGGCCCGGGAGGAGTTCGCCGAACTCGAGGCCTTCGCCCACGACACCCTGGGCATGGGCGAGCTGACCCCCTGGGACATCGGCTACGCCAGCGAGAAGCTGCGCGAGGAGCGTCACGCCATCAACGAGGAGCAGCTGCGCCCCTACTTCCCGGCCCCGCGGGTGGTGGAGGGGCTGTTCCAGGTGGTCGAACGACTGTTCGGCATCACCTTCCGCGAGGATGACCAGGCACCGCGCTATCATCCGGACGTGCGCTTCTTCCGCATCCTGGAGCAGGGCGAGCCCATCGCCGGCTTCTATCTCGACCTCTACGCCCGGGAAGGCAAGCGCGGCGGCGCCTGGATGGACGAGTGTCGGGTACGCCGCCACGAGGGCGACGCCCTGCAGTTGCCGGTGGCCTACCTGACCTGCAACTTCACCCGCCCGGTGGGCAACCGGCCGGCCCTGCTCACCCACGACGAGGTGACCACCCTGTTCCACGAGTTCGGCCACGGCCTGCACCATATGCTGACCCTGCAGACCATCGCCGACATCTCTGGCATCAACGGGGTGGCCTGGGACGCCGTGGAGTTGCCCAGCCAGTTCATGGAGAACTACTGCTGGGAGCGCGAGGGGCTCGACCTGATCGCCGGCCACGTCGACAGCGGCGAGCCGCTGCCTGCCGAGCTGCTCGCCAAGCTGCAGGCGGCCCGCAACTTCCAGTCCGCCATGGGCATGGTGCGCCAGCTGGAGTTCTCGCTGTTCGACCTGCGCCTGCACCACGAACTCGAGGCCCCCTCCGCCGACGACATCCAGGCGCTGCTCGACGCGGTGCGCGACGGCGTCTCGGTGGTGCCAAGGGCCGCCTTCAACCGCTTCCAGAACGGCTTCGGGCATATTTTTGCCGGCGGCTACGCGGCGGGCTACTACAGCTACAAGTGGGCCGAGGTGCTCTCCGCCGACGCCTGGAGCGCCTTCGAGGAAGCGGGTATCTTCGACCCCGAGACCGGACGGCGCTTCCGCAGCGAGATCCTCGAGCAGGGCGGCGCCCGCGACGCCGCCGAACTCTTCGAGGCGTTCCGCGGCCGCGCACCCAGCGTCGAGCCGCTGCTGCGCCACAGCGGCATTCGCGCCAGCTGATCCTTCGTCATCCCCCGGCCCGGCCCCGAGCCGGGCCTTACAGGAGTCCCCATGGCCGTCCAGAAACGCTTTATCGCCGGTGCCATCTGCCCCCGCTGCGCCGAGATGGACCGTATCCGCAGCTGGGAGCAGAACGGCATCCGCTACCGCGAGTGCGTCAACTGCGACTTCTTCGAGCAGTTGCCCATCGAGGAGCAGGCCGCCCCGGAGCTTGCCACCCGCGTCAACCGTCCCCACGAGGAGGAGAGCGCCGCAGACTTCCAGACCGTCAGGATCCTCGACCCCAAGGGACGCTGAGGTGGCCCGCCAAGGAGTGGCTCGGGCCCTGCTGATGCTGCCGCGGACTCCACGCCTGGCGTCCTCCCCTGCCGCCGCTGACACTGTGCGGTTTTCCGCACAGTGTCAGCGGAGCTGCGTGCGGAAAACCGCCACCTAGACGCCTGCCGAGATTCGACCAAGGTCTCAATTGACCATTTCAGTTTATTGAAATAATTGACCTTTCTTGCGAATGGTTCGACTCTTGCCATGTAATAGGATGAACATCCTACGTTGAAAACCGTATCCCGCCGTCGACGGCACTCCCGGCCAGAGCTACCAGACTGACAGGGCTCCCGCCGGGCACCAGAGACCCGGGACATCACCAACGCCAACATGCAATGGAGTCACGCCATGCGCCTTCTCTCCACCAAGCTGCTCGCCGGTACCGTCGCCGGCACCCTGCTGGTCGCCGCCTCGGCCTCGGCCCAGGACCGCAGCGACTGGCCCGACAACTTTACCGTGGGCACCGCCAGCCAGGGCGGCACCTACTTCGTCTACGGCTCCGGCTGGGCCAACCTGCTCGCCGACGAACTGGGACTCTCCGGCGGCGGCGAGGTCACCGGCGGCCCCAACCAGAACCTCGCCCTGGTGCACACCGGTGAGCTGGCGCTCGGTCTGACCACCATGGGTCCCGCCGCCGAGGCCCTGGCCGGCGAGAGCCCGCTGGCCCCCGGCATCCCGATGGACAACGTCTGTGCGCTGTTCCCGATGTACGAGACCCCCTTCTCGATCACCGCCCTGTCCGACAGCGGCATCACGTCGATCGCCGACATCCCCGACGGTGCCAGCATCGGCTTCGGCCCGGCGGCCTCCACCTCCGACACTTACTTCCCGGCCATCCTCGAAGAGCTGGGTGTCAATTTCGATCGCCGCAACGGCGGCTGGAACGACCTGGGCGGCCAGCTTCAGGACGGCCTGATCGATGTCATCGCCTTCGCCGCTGGCATCCCGATTCCCGCGGTCAGCCAGCTCGAGGTGCAGACCGACATCAACATCGTCGAGTTCACCGAAGAGGAACAGGCCAAGGTCCTCGAGGCGTTCCCGGTCTCGCCGTTCATGATCCCGGCCAGCACCTACCAGACCCTCGAGGAGGATGCCCGCGCCGTCTCCATGTGGAACTTCACCATCGCCGGCTGTGACCTGCCCGAGGACTTCGTCTACGAGATCACCAAGCTGAGCATGGAGAACAACGACAAGATGCTGGACGTCCACCGCAGCGCCGCGACCAGCATCCCGGAGAACATCCAGTACAACACCGTGCTGCCGTTCCACCCGGGCGCCACGCGCTGGTACGAGGAGAACGGCTATGAGGTCCCCGACGCCCTGAAGCTGTAAGCCGTCCCACCCCGGACGCCGCCTCGGCTCGCCCAGCGATCCGGGGCGGCGTGCTCGTCGTTTCGCCCCACACCCAAGGGTGTTTCCATGTCGCACTCCCCCGATTCCCGAGACGACGTCGCCGCCGACGACGTCATCCAGCCCATCAACGCCGAGGGCGTCGATGAGGTCGCCGCCGAATCCAACCGGCGGCTCTATGGCGGCTGGCAGTGGCTGCTGTTCGGCGCCCTGGCCATTGCCTACTCGCTGTTCCACCTGGTCTCGCTGAACGTCTACCCGCTGGAGACCTGGTCGTTTCGCATCCTGCATATCGCCGGCGCCCTGGTCCTCGGCTTCGGCTTCTATGCCGGCACCCGTTTCGCCGACCAGGAACGCGAACGCTCCGCCACCTGGATGCGTTGGCTGAGCTATGCCCTGCTGATCCCGGCGCTCTATACCCTGGTGCGGGTGGTGATGATGTACCAGGCGATCAACGCAGGCGCCCTGCGCATCGCCCCGGAGATCGAGGCCTGGCACTTCGGCTATCCGCTGATGCTGACCACCGCCGCCGCCATCCTGCTCTCCTGGCGCTACCGCCAGGTGCGCGAGGCTCTCTCCCCCGCCGATCTGGTGCTGATGGTCTGCTCCCTGTCGGTGGCCGGCTACCTGCTGGTGATGTTCAACAGCCCGTTGCGCGCCTCCACCGGCACCCCCTTCGCGCCCGTCGGCATCTCCTATGCGGCCATCGCCGGCTCGCTGCTGATCCTCGAGCTGACCCGCCGGGTCGCGGGCCTGGCACTGGTGGTCATCTCGGCCATCTTCCTGATCTACGTGTTCGCCGGCCCCTACCTACCGGGCTTCCTGGGCTACCCTGGGCTGTCTCTCAACCGCTTCTTCAGCCAGGTCTACACCGACGCCGGCATCCTCGGGCCGACCACCGCGGTCTCCTCCACCTATATCATCCTGTTCATCATCTTCGCGGCCTTCCTGCAGGCCTCCAAGGTCGGCGACTACTTCGTCAACTTCGCCTTCGCCGCCGCCGGCCGCGCCCGTGGTGGCCCCGCCAAGGTGTCGATCTTCGCCTCCGGCCTGATGGGCATGATCAACGGCACCTCGGCCGGCAACGTGGTCTCCACCGGCTCGCTGACCATCCCGCTGATGAAGAAGGTGGGCTACTCGGCACGCAGCGCCGGCGCCATCGAGGCCGCCGCCTCCACCGGTGGGCAGATCATGCCGCCGATCATGGGCGCCGGCGCCTTCATCATGGCCGAAGTCACCGGCATCCCCTACACCGAGATCGCCGTGGCGGCGTTGATTCCCGCCATCCTCTACTTCCTCTCGATCTACTGCATGGTGGACTTCGAGGCGGCCCGCAAGGGCATGCGCGGCATGCGCAAGGAGGAGATTCCGCAGTTCCGCCGCCTGGTCAAGCAGGCCTACCTGTTCACCCCGATCATCATCCTGATCGTCGCCCTGTTCATGGGCTACTCGGTGATCCGCGCCGGCACCCTGGCCACTGCCTCGGCGGCCGTGGTGAGCTGGCTCACTCCCCACCGGATGGGGCTGCGCGCCATCCTCACGGCGCTGCAACTGGCCGGCAGCATGTCGATCCAGATCATCGCCGTGTGCGCCTGCGCCGGTCTGATCGTCGGCGTCATCGCCCTGACCGGGGTCGGCGCACGCTTCTCCTCGCTGCTGCTCGGCCTGGCCGGGGTCAGCCAGTTGCTGGCGCTGTTCTTCGCCATGTGCATCTCGATTCTGCTGGGCATGGGCATGCCGACGACCGCCGCCTATGCGGTGGCGGCCTCGGTGGTCGCCCCGGGCCTGATCGGCATCGGCATCCAGCCGCTGGTGGCGCACTTCTTCGTGTTCTACTTCGCGGTGGTCTCGGCGATCACGCCGCCGGTGGCGCTGGCCTCCTACGCCGCGGCGGGCATCTCCGGCGACAATGCCATGGGCACCTCGGTGGCCTCCTTCAAGATCGGCCTGGCCGCCTTCATCGTGCCCTTCATGTTCTTCTACAGCCCGGCCATGCTGATGGAAGGCTCCTGGCTGCAGATCCTGCGGGTCGGCGTCACCGCCACCCTGGGCATCGTGCTGCTGGCCGCCGTCGTGCAGGCCTGGTTCTTCGGCCCGGTGAAACTCTGGCAGCGGCTGGCGATGCTGGTGGGCGCGCTGTTCATGATCTATGGCGGCATCGTCACCGATATCGCCGGCCTGGCCATCGGCGCGGTGTTGCTGCTGATGCAGCGCCGCCTGCATGGCGGCAACGGCGCCTCCCCCACGGCGACCTCCGGCTAGGTGCCCGCTTCCGGCGCCTGACCGCACCGCCCCAACCGACCCACCTGACGCAGCGAGCCCCGCCAACTGGCGGGGCTCGCTGCATTACGCCGGGTCATCGCGACCGCGTCAGCCGACGATATTATCGATGATCCGCAGGCTGGGCGCGGCCTGGTTGAGGGTGTAGAAGTGCAGGCCCGGCGCGCCGCCATCGAGCAGGCGCTGGCAGAGGCGTGAGATCACCTCCTCGCCGAAGGCAGCGATGGACTCGCTGTCGTCGCCGTAGGCCTCGAGCTGCTTGCGTATCCAGCGCGGGATCTCGGCGCCGCAGGCATCGGAGAAACGCGCCAGCTTGGTGTAGTTGGTGATGGGCATGATGCCCGGCACGATGGGCGCCTCGACGCCCAGGGCACGGGCCCGCTCGACGAAGTGGAAATAGGCGTCGGCATTGAAGAAGTACTGGGTGATGGCGAGGTTGGCACCGGCCTTCACCTTGCGCGCGAAGTTCTCGACATCGTGCCCGAAGCTGGGCGCCTGGGGATGCGACTCGGGATAGGCGGCCACGGCGATCTCGAAGTGGTCGCCGGTCTCCTCACGAATGAACTCCACCAGCTCGTTGGCATAACGAAGCTCGCCGATGCCGCCCATGCCCGAGGGCAGGTCACCGCGCAGGGCCACCAGGCTGTCGATGCCCTCCTCGCGGTAGCGGGCCAGCAGGTCGCGCAGCTGCGCCTTCTCGCTACCGATGCAGGAGAGGTGCGGCGCGGTGGCGATGCCCGCCTCGCGCACCCGACGCACGGTGCTCAGGGTCCGGTCCTGGGTGGAACCACCGGCGCCGTAGGTCACCGAGAAGAAGCGCGGCCCGCGTTCGGCCAGAGCGTCGCGCACCCCGGTCAGCTTCTCGCGGCCGGCCTCGGTGTTGGGCGGGAAGAATTCGAAGCTGATACCCAGCGGGTGCTGTTGCGTGCTCATCGGGCCTCCTCATGAGTCGTTTGCATGATGAAGCCATTGTGGCCGCTCAAAGCCCTCGCCTCCAATGAAAGATTCGCGGAGCAATATCGATTACATTCATGTTGGCGCCCGCCGGCGCCACAGGCATCATGAGCCATCGAGTCATGCAACACGGAGCAGACATGCACACCATCGACCCCGGCGCCCTGATGGGCCCGCTGTGGACCCTCCTGAGCTATGTCGCCCTCGGCTGGCTGGCCGCCCGACGCCTGGCGGTGGATCCCCGCCCCATCGCCACCCTGCTGATCTACCTGGTGGCACCGCTGACCTTCTTCCGCGGCCTGGTGCAGGGTGGCCCCACCCCGGCCTACCTGCTGCTGACCCTGGCGGCCTTCATGGTGGCCAGCCTGCTCGCCCTGCTGGTACATCGCGTGACCCGCCACGACTTCGCCCCCCAGGAGAGCGCCTTGCTGGCCTTCTCGGCAGGCACCGGCAACACCGGCTACTTCGGCCTGCCGGTGGCCCTGGTGCTGCTGCCACCGGACGGGGTCACCCTCTACCTGTTCTGCGTGCTGGGCATCACCCTCTACGAGTTCACAGTGGGCTTCTACCTCAGCGCCCGGGGACAGTTTTCGGTGGCCGAGAGCCTGGCCAAGATCGTGCGCCTGCCGTTGATCTACGCTTTCCTGGCGGCGCTCGTGGTGAGCGGCCTGGGCCTCGTGGTGCCGGCGCCGGCCATGGAGGGGCTGGCGGTATTCCCGGCGACCTATACCCTGCTCGGCATGATGATCATCGGCATGACCCTGGGACGGGTATCGCTGCGGGAGGTCGACGGGCGCTTCATCGGCGCCTGCGTGGCGATCCGCTGCGTGCTCTGGCCGCTGCTGGCGCTGGGCGCGGTGGTGGGGCTGCAGGCCATCGCCCCGCTCTCACGGGAGCTGGCCATGGCGATGCTGCTGCTGGGGGTCGTACCCATGGCCGCCAACGTGGTGGTGGTGGCCATGGAGCTGGGCATCGCCCCGGCCAAGGGGGCGCTGGCGGTACTGATCACCACCCTGGCCGCGCCGCTGCTGATACCGCTCTACCTGACACTGATGATGCGCCTGACCGGGCTCTGACGGGGCGGTGCGTCGAGTCTAAGAGACAAAGCGTAGTGCGGACGCCAGCCCCAGCCCGGCCTCCGCACCCAGGCTCGCCGCGATGAGCAATACGCCGCTGGCCAGTAGCGTCAGCCAGGACCCGGTGCCCAGCATGTGCACCTCGCCTTCCAAGGGCTTGAACATGGTGACCGCGATCACCCTCAGGTAGTAGAACAGCGACAACACGGTATTGACCACGGCTACCACTTCAGCTCGCTCAAGTTCGGCGATGGGCACCGGCTTCTGCAAGGCGCGAAAGAAGACGTCTTCCAGAACAACGGGATAAGGCGCGGCCCGTGCCGCCAGACGAGAGAGCCGGCTCACTGCTACCTGAACACCCCCTCGCGCCAGCCGTAGACGATGCCCACGGAGAGGATGGCCAGGAACATGCCCATCTCCATCACCGCCTTCATGCCCTGCTCGACGAACACCACCGCCCACGGATACATGAACATCATCTCCATCTCGAAGGCGATCAGCAGCAGCGTCATGGGGTAGTAGCGAACGTGGTAGCGGCTCCAGGCGTGGGTCTCGGGCAGCCCCCCGCCCAGAAAGGGCGCGCGCTGGGAGTAGGGCGGCATCGGTTGATGACGCCGCGGCAGCCACTGGACCAATAGCCCCAGGCCGGCAGCGATCAGCACGATGAAAAAGAGTGTGAGCAGCTCCATGCGTATCCCTCGCCTTGCCCGCCCGGTCTTGGTGACCGGCGCACCCCCTTCTTCTGGGGCGATAGCAAGTCATCTTATGGCAGACACCTACAAACTAGATCAAGAAATATCTTACGTAAACGCTAGCCTCCCTCCTCTTTCAGCCTGGATTCAGGAAAGCTTTATAGACTAGGCCTATCCAACCCTAGGGGCTTTTCATGCAACCCAATGTGAGTGGCTTGCCAACCTCTAGCCTGTTGCTACTCGTCGCGACCGGCGCACAAGCCACGATCGAGAAGCGCCCCTCTTCTGACACTCTGACTCGAGGCCGCCTTGGATACCCTGTCTTCCATCGGCCTGCTGGGAGCACTCGCCGGCGGGCTGCTTTCCTTCTTCTCACCCTGCACCCTGCCGCTGCTGCCGGCCTACCTTTCGGTGGTCACTGGAGGCAGCGCCGGCAAGCAGGACAAGCGTCTCGAGGCGCTGATCCTGAGCATGTTCTTCGTGCTTGGCTTCAGCGTAGTGTTTATCCTGCTGGGCCTTGGCGCCAGCAGCATGGGACAGCTACTTCGCGGCTATCGTCAGGAACTTAACTGGATCACCGGCTCGGTGGTCATCGTGCTGGGGTTATTCATGACCGGGGTGCTGCGCATGCCCTTTTTCCAGCGCAGCTTCTTGCAGTTCACGCCCAATTTCCAAGGCGGCTCGCCCCTTGCGGCGACAACCTTCGGCGTTTCCTTCGCCGTCGGCTGGACTCCCTGTATCGGCCCTATTCTCGGGGCCATCCTGATGGCGACCTCTAACGCGGCGAATGCCCAGGCGGGCATGGTCTATCTCAGTGCCTATTCCCTGGGTATGGCGATCCCCTTCCTGGCCAGCACTCTTCTAGTGAATCGTCTGTCACACCATAGTAGGCGACTTGGCAAGTGGAGCGCCCACGTGCGGCCGATTGCTGGCGGTATTTTGATCCTGATGGGCCTGGCCATCGTCAGCGGTACCCTGACGCGACTGGCCAGTGTGCTGGTGGACTGGTTTCCACTCCTTGCCACAATCGGGTGAATTCATTCACTCATTCACTTTTTCGCCTACCAATCTTATTCCCATGCCTCGCAACATACCGATTACCGACCCAATCGATTACTGACCCAGCAAATGAATAATAGGTGATATATGATCCAGTACCCGATGATCGATCCCGTAGCCATCTCCCTGGGCCCCCTACAGATCCATTGGTATGGCCTCATGTATGTCGTTGGCCTTGTCGCCGCCTGGTGGCTGGGTCGGCAGCGTGCCCATCGGGTGGGGGTGACGCACGATGATATCGGCGATCTGCTCTTCTATGGTGCCTTGGGCGTGGTGATCGGGGGGCGCCTCGGCTATGCGCTCTTCTACGGACTCGAGCAATTGCTGGCCGACCCCTTGTGGCTATTCAAGATTTGGGAAGGAGGCATGAGCTTCCATGGGGGGCTGGCAGGGGTATTGCTGGCGGTGGTGGTCTTCGCCCGCAAGCACCGGCTGGCTTTCCTCCAAGTAAGCGACTTTATCGCGCCACTGGTGCCGATCGGTCTCGGTGCCGGCCGTCTCGGCAACTTCATCAATCACGAGTTGCCGGGTCGCGTCAGCGAGCTGCCCTGGGCCATGGCCTTCCCCCACTTGGGGCCGCAGCCACGGCATCCTTCGGCACTCTACGAGTTTGCCCTGGAAGGGGTGGTGCTATTCGCCGTGCTGTGGTGGCTCTCGCAACAGCAGCGCCAGCGTGGCCTGATCTCTGGGCTGTTCCTGCTGCTGTATGGGGTCTTTCGTTTTGCGGTGGAATTCGTGCGCCAGCCCGACCCGCAACTGGGTTTCATCGCCTTCGACTGGTTGACCATGGGGCAGCTGCTGACGCTCCCGATGCTTATCGCCGGTATGGCACTGGTCGTCTGGTCGCGCTATCAGCCTATGGAGGCAACCAAACGAGGCGGCGGGTCAGGCCAGGCGGTTTGACGGCGTCAAGAGGGCACGAGGCACAGACTCGTTCGCGCTCAGTTGGCTAACCTTAAAGTGGACCCCATCGTCAAGACAGAAAACGAACGGGTTTAAGTTATCGTCTCAGCCATGGTTGCAGCTGCACAGCGCTGCCCTGTGTTTTGGTTCTGTGCGGCATCCTTCTGACGACCGAAGTGGTCAGGAATGGAAGCGCCGCCCCCGAGGCCCGACTGATAAACGTCGTCCGGGGTCTGGTTCTCCAGCGACTGGTGAGGGCGCTGGACGTTGTAGAACGCGAAGTAGTCGGATAGACCGAGGGTCAGCTCGCCGAGGCTCGCATAGCCCTTCAGGTACACGTCTTCATACTTGACCGTCCGCCATAGCCGCTCGACGAAGATGTTGTCGAACGCCCGGCCACGGCCGTCCATGCTGATGGTGACGCCCGCGTCCTTGAGCACTCCCGTGAAGGCCTGGCTCGTGAATTGAGAGCCCTGGTCGCTGTTGAAGATCTCCGGCGCGCCATGCAGCCGCAGAGCGCTTTCCAGAGCATCGACGCAGAAGCCGGCGTCCATGGTATTGCTCAGCCGCCAGCTCAACACCTTGCGGCTGTACCAGTCGATGATCGCCACCAGATACACGAAGCCATGTGCCAGCCGAATGTATGTGACATCGGTGCTCCACACCTGATTCGGGCGTGTGACCGATACGCCGCGTAGCAGGTACGGATAGACCTTGTGGTCTGGGTGCGATTGGCTGGTCATAGGGCCTGGCGCCATGCCTGCCAGCCCCATGTGGCGCATTAGACGCTGAACACGCTTGCGGTTGACCCGAAAGCCACGCCGCCCCAGCTCCACCACCATCCGACGGCTGCCATAGAACGGCCAGCGCGTGTAGATCTCATCGAGCGCGTGGCATAGCTCGATATTCAGATCCGCTGGCACCTTCGGCTGTCGCTGAGCATAAACCGTTGATCTGGCGACGTCTGCCAACGCGCACTGTCGAGCCAGGGGCACCTGGTCGGTCGCATCGATCCAGCTGCGGCGGATCATGGCAGGTTGATCCCGGACTTTTTTTTCAGCCAGTCGAGCTCCATCTTCAGGCGGCCGATCTCCCCGTAGAGCTTCTCGTCGGTCTGATATTCAGGCTTGGGCTTGGGACCCCGCTTCTTGTCGAACAAGGTGGCCGAGTCAGCCAGCAGCGCCTTCTTCCACTGGCCGACCTGGACAGGGTGGACCCCGAATTCCTGCGCGATTTCGTTGGCCGTCTTCAAGCCACGGACCGCCTCCAAGGCGACCTTGGCCTTCAGCTCCGGCGAGTGGGTGTTACGTTTCTGCTTCGACATCTCTGGTCCCTTCGAAATCGGCCTCGGCATATCTTAAACCAGTGTCTTGTTTTCAGGGTCCACTATACCTCTCGCCGTTGTTGGTCTCCGGGTCGTCGATACAGCGCTGTGTCTCGACGGTCACGTGCACCAATGACGGGCATCGAGCCTGGATGTGCTGTTTGTAGACGCCAGGCGATTCCGGGTCATGTGACACGATCGAGACGATGGCGGCGTGAATGTTTGGACCAATCGCCCAGAGGTGAAGATCGCTGATTCGCGCATCGTCATGTTCAATGGAGCGTCTGACGTCTTGCGCCAAGTCGTTGCGCTGATGATCGAGCAGCACGCGAGAGGTGTCCTTCAGCAGGTGCCATGACCAGCGGGTGATGAGTACTGCGCCGACGATACCCATGGCTGGGTCCATCCAGTTCCAGCCCGCGTACTTCCCGGCCAGCAAGGCGGCAATCGCCAACAGTGAGGTCAAGGCATCGGCGAGTACGTGGAAGTAGGCGGCTCGCCGGTTGTGATCATGATGCCCGTGATGATGATGGTCATGGGCATCATGACCATGGTCGTGATCCTCTCCGCCCAGTATCCAGGCCGATATGCCGTTGACGACCAGACCGATGACGGCGACGAGAATAGCCCCATTGAACGAGATCGCGACCGGATGGATAAAGCGATCGATGCTTTCGATCACCATGTACAGTGCGAAACCGGCCAGCAGGATGGCGCCGGTAAACCCGCCTAGCGCGTTGACCTTGCCGGTACCAAATGAGAAGCGTGCGTTGCCGGCGTTTTTGCGTGCGTACGCATAGGCGAAAACCGCGATGCCCAGGGCGACCGCATGAGAGCCCATGTGCAGGCCATCGGCCAGTAGGGCCATGGAGCCGTAGAGGATGCCGGCCAGAATCTCCCAAACCATCATGACGAGCGTCAGGCCGACGACGATGAGGGTGCGTGTTTCACCGGAGCGTTTTTGGTCTTGGCCGAAGGTGTGAGCATGCTGCCACTCTTCGAGTCGATGATGGTGCATTACGCAGTGCTCCAGGTTGATAAACTTACCAAGCGGGCCGATGGTCACCTGCGCCGAGGGAGAAGCTGTTTTGCTAGACGAGTTCAAACAGATCGCACGGTACTTGTAGGCGGGAGCCATGAGCGTAAAGAATGCCAGCCTGCATCTTGCTTTTGCGAAGTTTGCGGCTGCTCACGAATTGCTGTCTGGCGATATTCGCATAAGCGATCAACCGCGCTAGCAGTCTGTCGGGTTTTCGATAATGCCGTGAGATACTCTCAGTATGCCGCCACTATTGGAACGTCGCCATGAGTCGCTTCATCCCCGTTGACCGCCAGACCGACTATCTCCTGCCGCCTTCGGTGGATGAGTGGCTGCCCGATGATCACTTGGCGCGGTTCGTGGTGGATGTCGTCGAGCAACTGGATCTCTCGGCATTGACGCGGCGCTACGCCGGCCGTGGGCACAAGGCGCATCACCCGGCGGTGCTGCTGAGCCTGCTGGTCTACGGCTACGCCACCGGGGTGGTCTCCAGCCGCAAGATCGAGCGCGCCACCTATGACTCGGTGGCATTCCGTTACCTGGCCGCCAATACCCATCCCGACCATGACACGCTGGCCACCTTTCGCCGCCGCTTTCTGCCGGAACTGGAGCAGTTGTTCGTGCAGGTGCTGTTGCTGGCACGCGAGATGAAGCTGCTCAAGCTCGGCACCATCGCCCTGGACGGCACCAAGCTCAAGGCCAACGCCAGCAAGCACAAGGCGCTATCGTATGGCCACGCCAAGAAGCTGGAGGCGCAGTTCAGGGCTGAGGTGAAAGCGCTGACGCAGCGGGCCGAGTCGGCGGACAAGGAGGACGCGGCCGATGGCATGGATATCCCCGCCGAGATTGCCCGCCGTGAAGCACGCCTGGCGGCCATCGCCGAGGCGAAGGCCAAGATCGAGGCGCGTGCCGAGGAGCGAGACGCCACCGAGCAAGCCGCCTACCAGGAAAAGGTGGCGCGGCGAGACGCGCAGCGCAAGGCCGGCAAGAAACCTCGTGGGCGTGATCCCGAACCGCCGACTGGCGGCCCGCGTGACAAGGACCAGATCAACTTCACCGACCCGCAGTCTCGCATCATGCCGGTCACCGGCCAGGGGTTTGATCAGTGCTACAACGCCCAGGCCGCCGTCGATACCGAGAGTCTGCTGGTGACCCATGTCCACGTCACTCAGGCGACCAACGACAAGCAGCAAGTCATGCCGTTACTGACGGCCTGGCAGGGTTACCCGGAGACGCTGGGCAAGCCTGACCACCTGCTGGGTGATACCGGCTACTTCAGTACCGCCAATATCCAGGCCTGCCATGACCATGGTATCGAACCGCTATTGGCGATGAAGCGTGACATCCATCACCTGCCGGTCTTCGAACGTTTCGCCGCGGACCCGCCCGCACCGGAGAGCGAGGATCCCGTCGAGCACATGGCGTACCGCTTGAAGACGCAGGCGGGCCGAGCGCTCTATGCGCTGCGCAAGCACACGGTGGAGCCGGTCTTCGGGATCATCAAACACGTGATGGGGTTCCGGCAGTTCTCGCTACGCGGTCTGGATAAGGTCAGCGGTGAGTGGCGACTGGCCACCCTGGCATGGAATATCAAGCGGATGCATCGCTTGGCAGCAGGCTGAGGGCCGTCCCTTAGCCTGATAGGGCGGTGTCACAAGCGCTCAGGCTACTCCAGGATTGCCGAACGACGCCAGGTTGCTGACATGGCCGGCGCCAACACGAAAATGGAGAGAAGTGGGTGTCGTTACTGTGAGCGACACCCATAACCCGACAGACTGCTAGACTCGGCGGGTGTTACTCTATAATGCCAAGAAGTATCCAAAGGAAAAGGATTGCCCATGCACAAGCCCCTGATGACCGCGCTGGCCGTGCTGTTTACGGCGCTGGTGATAACCGGCTGCAGCTATACCCCCGCGCGTATCAAATCCGAGCCGTTGATCGAGATCGATGACGGCCGCCATCACGATGCTGGACACCGGCATGGGGGGAGTTTCTGTCCGCCGGGCCAAGCCAAGAAGGGACGCTGCTAAGCCTGCATAAGCCGTGGCGGCATACCTTGCTTCGGTCAGTCTCCCGCTTTACTCCGCCGCTGCTTCTATCGCGATCTGGTGCCCGATCCCCGCAAGCGGAAGCGTTTCGAGAATATCCAGCGTGAGCTGATCCACCACCCAGAGTTGGGACTGCTCGCTGCTCGATACCAGCAGCTTTCCATCTGCCGGATTGATGGCGAGATGGTAGGGTGCGGGGGCAAGCTCCATCTCTCGAGTCGCTCCATCGGCAAGGTTCACGGCCACCAGACGGTCGTCCCCCTGGCTGGTGGCATACAGGGTGCCGCGATCCGCCGACAGATCGATGCCATGAGGCTTCGTCCCGATAAGGTATCGCGCCACCACGTCGCCGGATTCGAGATCGAGGGCGATCGCTTGGCCTCCGGTCGCGTCGTTGGCGTATAGCAGCCCACGATCGCTGTCCAGCACCATGTGCTCGGGGCTGCCGTCCAGGCGCATGTTCTTGCGCACAAACCAGTTCTCGGGATCGACCTCGCTGATCGTGCCGTTGCCGGAATTGCTGACGTAGAGGGTCCGGTCCTGGGGATTCTGGACCATATAGTTCGGCGCCGGTCCCGTCGCCAGGTTGGCGACCAGCTCGCCACTCTCCAGGGAAACGACGCTGATACCGCCGCCCATGGGGTGGGTCGATACGGCGTAGCGCCCGTCGACGGTCACCAGCACGTGATGCACCGGGCCAGGCACGTCGAATTGACGGACGACCTCCTGGCTTGCGGTGTCAATCAGGTACAGCGTGCCCTGGGCCTGGGGGCTCGACGAGGCGGCCGTATCACCGCCGCCGCCATGGTGCGCTGCGTGATCGTCCGCCGAGACACCCGCCGGCTTCGACGGTGCTTTCCCGCTCTCACGAGGAGACAGGCTACCGGCCACCAGGAACCGGCCATCCGGCGTCAGATCGGACCCGTGGGAGTTGACGACCCCCTGCGCCTGGCCGCTTACCTGATAGCTATCGGTATCGATGACGGCAATGCTGTTCGCGCTGCCCAGGGGAACATAGGCGCGCGATTCATCGGCCATGGCCGGCATCGCCAAGCCTGCAAGGGCAAGGCCGGCAATGGCACGCAGCAGTCGGGTACGTTCGAATCGTTTCATTCCAATATCACTCCCAAGGATCATTACCGAAAACTCGCATTTTGCCTTCCAGGCGCGCTGCATCGATGTTGTTGGATTTGCCGCAGCCGCTGGGAGCGAGGTCAGCCGAATGGATTATTCGACGACCCGATCGATCACCAGCGCCAGCGGCTCATCACGACCCACCGTCACGTCTTCCAGCCGCCCCATCAGGTCGCCGGGTTGCGGCGTGGCCTGGCCACTTTTGGAGACGCGCACCACCAGATGTGCCCGCTCCACCTGAGACAGCCGGGCGCTGGGCGCCATGGCATGGCTGTCGTTGAGCGTCAGCGTCAGCGGCAGCTCGCCCAGGGTGGTGCGCTGGACCGCCAGCGGCGGCAGCTCGCCGGCGGTGTCTCGCGCCACGACAAACACGCTGGCGCCGTCAGGCAGGCGCTCGCTCAGCGACGGGTCGAGGCTGAGCCGCAGCGTCACGCCCGGGCCCATGGCCGCAATCTCCTCGGCGGCATCAGGCGCGATGCCCAGCCGCTGCTGGGCGACGCGAATGCCCTGGCGCAGCGCCTCGGCGGCATCAGGGTTGTCCATGCCGGCGATGGCGCGCCGCCAGTGTTCGATGGCCTGCTCATGGTCGCCGTTCTCGAACGCCTCGATGCCCAGCATGCTCAGCACCTTGGGCTGAGCCGGCTCGCTGGCCAGCACCTCGTCGACCAGCGACTGGACTGCGCCGCTGATGGTGCGCCCTTCGGTGAAGTAGCGCAGTTCGGCGAGCTCGGCCAGCAGCCAGATCTGGCGCCCCTCCAGCTCGATCAGCCGCTCCAGCGCGGCGCGGGCCTCACTGATGCGACCGCTGTCGCGATAGAGTGGATACAGCGAGCGCCACACCTTGAAGTTGCCAGGCTGGCGGCTGGCTTCCTCTTCCAGACGCCCGATCAGCGTATCGACATTGCCGTCGGGGGAATCCAGCACTTCCCGCTGAGCCTGATACAGGGCCAGATCGCCGGAGGCGCCGACGACCTGGTACCAGCCGATGGCAGCCACCACCAGGCCGATCATTGCCACCGGCACCAGCAGCTTGCCGGAGCTCGCCGCCTTGAGCGGCTGGCGCTTGAGCGCGGCGGTGTCATCCAGCAGGTTGCGCTCGAGCTCCAGGCGGTCCTCCTCGAAGCGCGCCGCGTCGATCTCGCCGCGCTCGAGCGCCGCCTCCAACGAGGCCAGCCGGCGCTGGTAGATGGCAACGTTCTGCTCGGCGGTGCGGTCGGTGGCCTCGAACTCGCGCTGGGCGTCGTACAGCGCCGCGGCGCGGCGCAGCGGCGCCACCAGCAGCCAGAGTGCCGGCAGCAGAAGAACGGCAAAGGCTAGCCACATCAGGGTCATGACTCTCTCCCGCGGTTGATCAGGGCATCGAGGCGGGCGCGCTCCTCGGCGGAGAGCGCCCGGGCCGAGGCGTTGCGCCGCGCGCGCACCATCAGCGCCACCAGCACGCCGCCGAGCACCACCAGGCCGGCAGGCAGGCCCCACAGCAGGTAGGTCCGCCCTTCCAGGCGCGGGTTGTAGAGTACGTAGTCACCGAAGCGCTGCACCATGTGGTCACGGATCTCCATGTCGGAGCGACCGTCCTGCAGCATCGCATAGACGCGATCACGCATGTCCCCGGCGATGGGCGAATTGGAATCGTCGATGGCCTGGTTCTCGCACTTGGGGCAGCGCAGGCTGGCGGTCAGTGACCGATAGCGCTGCTCGGTCACGGGGTTGTCGAAATGACGGATCTCGATGCTTTCGGCCTGGGCCGTTACCGCTGTCATGACCGTCACCAGCGGCAGAAGAACAAAAGCGAACAGCAGGTGGCGAATCACTGACGCCATTTCTCGACCTCCGGCAGGATGGTGTCCCGCACGTCTTCCGGCTTGATGTAGCCGGTATGGTGATAGCGGATGATGCCCTCGGCATCGACCAGAAAGCTCTCCGGGGCACCGTAGACGCCGAGATCAAAGCCCAGGCTGCCGTCGGCGTCGAAGGCATTGACCTCAAAAGGGTTGCCGAACTCGCTCAGAAACTGCATCCCCTTGTTCCGAGTGTCCTTGTAATTGATCCCGACCAGACGTACGCCGTTGTCGGCCAGCGTCAGCAACTGGGGCATCTCCAGTTTGCAGGCGGGGCACCACTCGCCCCACACGTTGACCAGGGTCACCTGGCCTTTCAACAGGCTGTTATCCACCCGACGCTCGGGGTCTTCCAGGGTGGGCAGCTCGAATTCGGGAAACTCCCGCGCTATCAGCGCCGAGTCGCGATAGAAGGGGTTCATGCCCAGCCCCAGATAGAGAAACACACCGAACACGACAAAGCCGAGCAGCGGCAGGGCCAGTAGCAGGCGACGCGTCATGCCGTGGCCTCCTTGGTGGCCAGCGCCTCGGCTACCGCTTCCGGATCGCGGGCGGTGACCAGGCGGCGATAGCGCCGGTCGGCCACGGCCAGGATGCCGCCGGCGGCCATCAGCAGGCCGCCCAGCCACAGCCAGCGCACGAAGGGCTTGTACTGGATGCGCATCGCCCAGCTGCCGTCGCCGAGGTCCTCGCCCATGGCCAGATAGAGGTCGCGGAAGAGCCCCGGGCGCAGCGCCACGTTAGTCATCGGTATGCCCCGAGCGATATACAGGCGCTTCTCCGGCGTCATCACGAAGCTGCGCCGGCTGTCGCCGCGGCGCACCTCGATTCGCGCGGCATCGGCGACGAAGTTGGGGCCTCGACGGCTGCCAAGCTCGGTCAGGGTGAAATGGTAGCCGGCCACCGCGGCACTATCGCCGACGGCCATGCGCACATTGCGCTCGATAGCGTAGTTGGACACCACGGCGACGCCGATGATGGTGACTGCCATGCCCAGATGCCCCACTACCATGCCCCAGTAGGCCAGCGACAGGCGACCAAGCCCCGCAAAACGCCCTTTGGAATGGCGGCTCTTGTCCAGCAGGTCGCGCACCAGGGGCAGTACCACCCACAGGGAGATGGCGATACCCAGGCTGACCTGCAGATTCCACTCGCCGTTATACACAAGTGGCGCAAGGCCGGCGATGATCAGCGCCGCCAGGCCGGCAAGCCAGGTGCGCTTGAGCATCTCGCGCGGGTCGCTGCGCTTCCAGCGCGCCAGCGGCCCCAACCCCATGAACAGGCACAGGATCACCGTCAGCGGCACGAACAGCGCATTGAAGTAGGGAGGGCCGACGCTGATCTTGCCCAGGTTCAGGGCGTCGAGCAGTAGCGGATAGACGGTGCCCAGCAGCACCGTGACGGTCATGATCACCAGCACGATGTTGTTGATCAGCAGCAGCGCATCGCGCGACAGCCAGCTGAAGCCGACCCGGTGGCTGACCCGCGGCGCGCGCAGGGCAAAGGCCAGCAGCGACAGCCCCACGGTAAGCCCCAGCAACGCCAGGATGAACAGCCCGCGGGAGGGGTCGTTGGCAAAGGCGTGCACCGAGGTCAGCACCCCCGAGCGCACCAGGAAGGTGCCCAGCAGCGACAGCGAAAAGGTCGAGATCGCCAGCAGCACCGTCCAGCTCTTGAAGGAACCGCGCTTCTCGGTCACCGCCAGGGAGTGAATCAGCGCCGTGCCGGCAAGCCACGGCAGCAGCGAGGCGTTCTCCACCGGATCCCAGAACCACCAGCCGCCCCAGCCCAGCTCGTAGTAGGCCCACCAGCTGCCCAGCGCGATGCCGACGGTGAGAAAGGCCCAGGCCACGTTGGTCCAGGGCCGTGCCCAGCGGGTCCAGGCGGAATCCAGGCGCCCGCCCAGCAGGGCGGCGATGGCAAAGGCGAAGACCACCGAGAAGCCCACATAGCCCATGTAGAGCATCGTCGGATGCATGATCAGGCCGAAATCCTGCAGCAGCGGATTGAGGTCGGCACCGTCGGCCGGCACGTTGGGCAGCACGCGCTCGAAGGGGTTGGACGTCACCAGCACAAACGCCAGGAAGCCCAGGCTCACCAGCCCCATCACGCCCAGCACGCGGGCCAGCATCTCGCGCGGAAGGTCGCGGGAAAACACGCTGACGGCGAAGGTCCAGGCACCCAAAATCAGGCTCCACAGCAGCACCGAGCCTTCATGGTTGCCCCACACGGCGCTGAACTTGTAGTACCAGGGCAGCATGGAGTTGGAGTTGTTGGCCACGTTGGCCACGCTGAAGTCATCCACCAGGTAGCTGAAGGTCAGGCTGGCATAGGCGATGGCCAGAAACACAAACTGGCCGACGGCCATGGGGCGGGCATAGGCCATCCACAGCGGGCGCCGCGTGGCCGCCCCGGCCAGCGGCACCAGCGCCTGGACCGCCGCCATCAGCAGCGCGATGATCAGCGCGAAGTGCCCGAGCTCGGGAATCATCTTGATCAGCATCTCGACTCCGGATCAATTAACGTCTCGCGAGCCTCGAGGCTCATGATCTCGTAAGGCACCCAGGGCACCCCCCGACATACCCTGGATCGCGAATGCTCCTAATCTAACAATCAACCCTGAATCGAAGCTGAATGGCGCAAGTCCTCGGTCAGTCGACCCGCACGCAAGAGCCTAGCCCGGATGTTGCACCGGGTCAGTCAGAAGTCCCCAGATGCCAGGCTCGGTGGGGATAAAAGGGATCTGGGGTGGAGTTTGGCTGCTTTTTGATCAAGTTCCTGTGCTCAGGGCGCACCTCCCCCAACCCCCTTGTGTTTTCTGTGCCGGGGACAGCACGCCGCGGCGCTATCCCGGCACCAGCTTGCTGGCCAGCTTCAGGAAGAGGTCCTGCTCCGGGTACTGGCTGCTCAACATCAGCCGAATCGTGCGCGTGTTGCGGGTGATGACAGCGCCGATCTTCAGCAGCTTCAGGCGGAGGGTGTTGACCTGGGCCTGGGCGAAGGCGGTGCGCTTGAGGTAGATCCGGCGTAGCCGCTCCAGCAGCAGGTAGGCCAACCCCGACAGCAGCAGTCGGTACTGGTTGGGCCACCATTCGTGGCAGCTGGTGCGGTCGGAGAACAGGAACTGCTGCTCCTTGATACGGTTCTCCATCTCGCCTCGGGCACAGTAGCGGTGGTCATAGAGCCACTCGGCGCTGCAGCCGCGCAGGCTGGTGACCACATAGCGGGTGTTGAAGCCACGCCAACTGGTCTCGGATTTGACGACCACCTTTCGTCGGCGCTTCTTCCAGCTCTTGGCGGCGTACTCGATGAAGCCGAAGACTCGCTGCTTCTCACGGGTCTTCTCGAAGCGGATAGCTGACTCGTAGTCGATATCCAGGGCTAGCTTGGCCAGCCGCGGGTTGCCGGCGAGGCCGACGATGTAGTCGACACCGTGGCGCTCGCACCAACTGAGGATCAGCGGGCGGCAGAAGCCGCTGTCGCCGCGGAATACGACCTTTACCTCAGGCCACGCCTGGCGCAGCCGCCGAACCAGCAGGGCAAGAATGGCGCCGGCGTGGTGGGCGGCATCTCGGTAGGCCGGGCGAAGGTAGCTGACCAGCAGCTGATCGCCACAGAACACGAACAGCGGCAGAAAGATGTAGTGGTTGTAGTAGCCGTTGAAGTGCCGCCCGAGCTGCTGGCCGTGCACCCGGTCGTCGGTGGCATCGAAGTCGAGGTAGAGCGGCTTCTTGGGTGGCCGCCGGAACGAGCGGATGAACTGCTCGATCATTTCCTCGTGGATGGTGACCGCCCAGTCCCGATCGGCTTGCTGCTCGAAGCGACACAGCGTGGACTGGCTGGCCAGCACGCCGTCGGTATCGACGGCGGTCTGCAGGGCGATGTCGTGACGCAGCGCCTGGTGGTCGTTGAGATCCTCGTAGCCCAGCGCCAGGCCAAACACGCGCTGCCGAACCAGGGTTTCGGTGCGATGCAGGCAGCGTTGAGGATCGCGGTCATCACTCAGCCGGCGAGCGATAGCGCGGGTCAGGCCCATCTCGCGGTCGAGCTGCCGCAGCAGCAGGATGCCACCGTCAGAGGTGACCTCGCCGCCATCGAAGCTGGCGGTGATCTGACGGCCTTTGCAGCGTGGAAAGGTGGCGGTGGGCGTGGTACATTTTGTCATGGCGGCTGTGTCGGCTAATTCTTGGTTAGGCTCTTGAATTATAACCGATTTTCAGCCGCTTTTTTCATGCCTGGTGCAATATTCGGGCTAGCCTTGCCGACGAAGGGTCAATGACAGCTCCAGGGCTCCTTGGCGGCATTGTCCTTGATGTTCTGGTCGACGAACCGGTAGTGGTCCCTCTTGTAGCGGTTCCACCAGCCCTGGCTGATCCTGATCGAATGCCGGGTCAGGATCTTTTCGATACCCTCGATACAGAGTCGTGAGGCGTCATAGGCCAGATGAAGCATTCGCTTGCGGTCATCGTAAGACACCTTGTCGAGGCCGAAGAGTTGATCGATTTCGGCAATCGCACTTTGTAGATCCTGCTGGTTGCTGGGCTCGAGCTTCAGCTTTCGTATGACCAGGTTGACCTCGCTGACACCGAGACGGTGTTCGCTATTCATGACGAATCTCTTGTCTTTTGCTGATCGATAAACCTTTCTTCAAGTGGCGCCGTTAGCGTTTCCCGACCGGGCCATGCCCAGCCATAGAGGCCGGTGAAGAGCAGCTCGCTGATGCCATCGCGCACCGTGCCGGCCAGTTCCAGAGTCGAGGCGATCGAATCGCTCATCAGCGTCTCCCATTGCCGATAGGGGCTGCTGCTATCGACCGGCGTTGGCATGCTTTCTGCCATCTCGGCCAGCCACTTCACGCCGCTCATCCAGGGCGCGAAGCGCTCCGAGAACATCAGTCGGCTGGTTCGTGCCGGATGCAGTTGACGCAGCATCTCGGCCGACCAGGGAGTGGTGGCCAGTCGCACCCAGGGGCCGACGAAGGTTTCGTAGAGAGCCACGTTGTGCGCGGAAAGGGCTTTTACCTGCTCGAACGCCGGCGTCTGGTCGGGATAATCCAGCTCCTCCACCCGACGCTCCTCGAAACGCACCTGGAACTGGGGCTTGTGGCAATCGGGATCGCCGGTGGGATTATCGATCTTCATCTCGTAGAGCCCGGGGTCAAGATCGTTGAGATCGCCGACGCTCTCGAGGATCGCCCGGTGCTCGAGGCGCGCGACCTTGGCGGAAACAAAGATGCCCAGATGGCCCACGTGTGGGTTGAGCAGATAGACAATGCGCTGGTCGGCGGCCTTGAGCGCCTCGGTGGTCGGGTACACCGCCGGGATCCAGTTGAGCGCCTGGTGGGGTGGGGTGATGTTGTCGCCGCCGGAGGCGAAGATCACCAGGGGATTGCGGATGCGCGTGAGATCGACGGTACAGCCCGGGCAGACCTCGAACTCGCCACGCTCGATCTGGTTGCCGATGAAGAGATTCCCGACGATGGCAACGATCTCTTCCTTGCTCAGGCTATAGAAGCCCGTCCACCAGCGCTCGAATTCCAGGAACCGCTCGCGCTGGCCGTCGATATCCGCGAACAGCTGGTAGTCCTTCTGCCAGAGAGAGTTCGCCGGCTTGAGGCTCTCGAAGTTGGTGGCCAGGTTCGCGCCGTCGAAACGCCCGTCGCCCAGGTCCGCCGATAGATGAGTGAGCCAGGCGCCGCCCAGCAGCCCACCGGCGAGGCGCATGGGGTTGACCCCGGATTCGCCCGACCAGTAGGAGAGCGGCGAGCCGTTGAGCACCGCCGGTCCGACCAACCCTTCGCAGTCGGCGGAGAGCAGGGCGATGGCCCAGCCCGCCTGGCAGTTGCCGTAGAGCACCGGCGGCTTGCCGGGATGGCGCTCGGCCAGCGTCTCGACGAAGCGCCGCAGGACGTGCAGTACGTCTTCCAGCGTCTGCCCGGGCATGGGCTCGGGGAAGAAGATCACGAAGTAGACCGGGTGCCCCTCGTGCAGCGCCATGCCCACTTCGGAGTCCTGTTTGAAGCCGCCGATGCCCGGGCCATGACCGGCGCGCGGGTCGACGATCATCACCGGCGGCCTGGTCTCGTCGAGGCAATCCTCCAGGCACTCCTCGCCGACCCGGGTGATGCGCAGCAGGGCATAGTTGGCGGGGCGTTCCAGACGGCGGCCATCCAGGAGCATCTCGTAGTCGAAGTCGAGCAGGGGTGGCATGCCGGCCTGCTCATGCTCGAGCATGTTATCGGCACGCTGGCGCAGGGTGTCCAGGTAGCGCAGGCCACGCCGCCACAGGTCGGTCTGGTAGGTGAACAATTCCGCCGGCGGAAAAAGCGTCGCATCATTCATGATCAGATCCTTACCCGACGCAGCCGCAGCGCATTCAAGACCACCGACAGGGAGGAGGCGGTCATCGCGAAGGCGGCGAAGATCGGCCCGATCAGGATGCCGAGGAACGGATAGAGAATCCCGGCGGCGATCGGCACGCCGGCTCCGTTATAGATCAGCGCGAAGAACAGGTTCTGCTTGATGTTGCGCATGGTGGCCAGCGACAGCTTGCGGGCGCGCACGATGCCGTCGAGATTGCCTTGGACCAGCGTGAAGCTCGCGCTTTCGATCGCCACGTCGGCGCCGGTGCCCATGGCGATGCCGACATCGGCCTGGGCAAGCGCGGGAGCGTCGTTGACCCCGTCGCCGGCCATCGCCACCCTGTGGCCTTTGGCCTGCAGTTCCTTGATGATGCGGGCCTTGTCCTCGGGCAGCACGTCGGCGCGGATTTCATCGATGCCCAGGCGTGCGGCCACCGCCGTTGCGGTGCGCTCGTTGTCGCCGGTGGCCATGATGATGCGGAAGCCGAGCTTATGCAGTGCCTTCAGGGCCTCGGGGGTGGTCTCCTTCACCGGGTCGGCGACGCTGACCAGCCCGACGATGGCGCCGTCGACCACCACGAACATCACCGTCTCGCCTTCGTCCCGACGGGTGTTGGCGGTGTCCGCCAGCTTGACATCGCGCTCCTCGGCGCCGGCGACGATCGCCTCGGCCAGCGGGTGTTCGGAACCGCGCTCCAGACTGGCCGCGAGGCGCAGCACCTCGGCCTCGTCATGGCCCTCTTCGGGGAGCACGGCGACGAGCTTGGGCTTGCCTTCGGTCAGGGTGCCGGTCTTGTCGACCATCAGCGTATCGACCTTGGCGAAACGCTCCAGCGCCTCGGCGTTCTTGATCAGCACGCCAGCCTGCGCGCCACGCCCGGTGGCCGTCATGATCGACATCGGCGTGGCCAGCCCCAGGGCGCAAGGACAGGCGATGATCAGTACCGCCACCGCCGAGACCAGCCCGTAGGCCAACGCGGGGGTCGGCCCCCAGATCGCCCAGACAACGAAGGAAATGATCGCGATGAGGATCACCGCGGGGACGAACTGGCCCGCCACCTTGTCGGCGAATTTCTGAATCGGCGCCCGCGAGCGTTGTGCCGCGGCTACCATCTCGACGATCTGGCTGAGCATGGTATCGGCACCGACCCGGGTGGCTTCCATGATCAGGCTACCGGTGCCGTTGATGGTGGCCCCGGTCACCTTGTCGTCCTTGACCTTTTCCACCGGGATTGGCTCACCGGAGATCATCGACTCGTCGATGGAGGAGCGGCCCTCGATCACCACGCCGTCCACCGGCACCTTGTCGCCGGGGCGTACCCGCAGATGGTCGCCCACCTGCACGTCCTCCAGCGGAATCTCTTCTTCGGTGCCGTCAGGGCGGATCACCCGGGCGGTCTTGGCGGCCATGTCCAGCAGCGCGCGGATCGCCTTGCCGGTGCCTTCCCGGGCGCGCAGCTCCATGACCTGACCCAGCAGCACCAGGGCGACGATCACCGCCGCGGCCTCGAAATAGACCCCGACGGTGCCATCCTCCCGGCGAAAGCCCTCGGGGAAGACGCCCGGCGCCAGTACCGCAACGATCGAGAAGAGATAGGCCGCCCCGACCCCCATGCTGATCAGGCTGAACATGTTGAGGTTCATGCTGCGAAACGAATTCCAGCCGCGCACAAAGAACGGCCAGCCAGCCCACAGGATCACCGGGGTGCTGAACGCCAGCTCGAGCCACATCGCGTTTCGTTCGCCGAAGAAGTCGCGGATCGCCGTAAGGCCCAGATAGGGCGACATCGCCAGCACCAGCACCGGAATGGTGAGAACGGCCGCGACCCAGAAGCGGCGGGTGAAATCCACCAGTTCGGGATTCGGCCCCTCGTCGTCGACCGCCGCTGATTCCAGCTCCAGTCCCATGCCACACAGCGGGCAGGCACCGTGCTCGACCTGCCGCACCTCGGGGTGCATCGGGCAGGTGTAAACGGCGCCGGCATGCCCGGCGGGCACCTTGTCGTACTTGCCGCCGCGAATCGGCGTGGAGGCCTCATGCCCCTGCCCGCCATGGCAGGAATGCGCCTGTGCGTCGTCGCTGCCCACGGGCACGAGGTGCATGCCGCACTTGGGGCAATCACCGGGTTGATCGGCGACCACTTCCGGGTGCATCGGGCAGGTGTATTGAGCGCCCTCCTGGTTGCCGTGCTGCGACTGTTCCTTTCGCTTTATGGACTGCTGCTGAGTCATGGAATCGTCTCCGTCACTACACAAAACCGTCAATGCATAAGATCGCGCTTGCGTTGCTCGTAGTCCTGCTGGTCGATCTCGCCTCGGGCGTAGCGCTCCTGCAGAAGTTCAAGCGCGGTTGGCCGCCGTTGAGAAATGCCATCGCCTACCTCACCTCGGCCTCGGGTCAGGCCGCGCACCAGAAAAACCGCCAGGCCAATGACGGCGCCCCAGAACAGCACCATCATCAGTCCGCCAAACAGCATGTGGCCCCAGCCGTAATCCCCCATATGCGTCATCATGTTTCCCCACATGACTGGATCTCCTTCTATTTCGTGGTAACCCTATCGACACATCCTGACTCCAGGCTAAGACCTATGGGTTACCCAAGGATCAAGCCAAGACACCCTGGATGCATGCCGCGTTTGATCCCGGTCAACTTTCAGCCTATGCGGTGAAACTGAATCAGCGCTGAACGCCTGCGTTGAGGTGAGCGCTTGAGGGGCATCACAGGTCTTCCATTCGTGCCGTGTCCCGGGCGATACGCATGGCTTCGTGCTCCTCGAGCGCCATAAGCTGCTCGAGCAGCTCGCGGGACGAGGTCACTTCGGCACGCGAATGCAAGTAGCGATATAGGCCAATGATCTTTTCATGCGTGGCGAGCAGGGTGGCGACAACCTGGCGCGTCTCCATATCGCGAAACTCGGCATGACACTCTTCGTGGGGCTTGACCGGGTACTTCTCGAAATAGTCATAACACCAGGTATTGAGTGCCGCCGGGGTGGCATGCTGCTTGGTCAGCGTGAGGACGCGACTGAGTTCCCGTTCATGATGGGCGAGATAATCCAGCAGCATCTTGAGCCGTTCACGCTCGCTGCCCTCGCCGCAATGGGTCAGGCAATCCGCCAGGTTGGTGTGGATCGCTTTCGTCCAATCCAGGACATCGCTCAATGTTTCGACTTGCATCGTTTGTCTCCCTCTTGAATTTCAACGCTCAATTTTTAAAGCCAGATTTCAAACACCTGCCCTACGGAAGCGCCCGTGCCGCTGGCAGAATGTTCCTGGTAACCTGTATAGACGGTTCAGCGGGCTGAGCGTTACAGTGCGTTCGGGTTTTTCTGGGTATTAATTGTGCAAGCGTCAGTGAAACCTCGGTTTATCGCGAGCTATTCGCCAGTTCCCGCCACTGACCCCAGCGAGGAATAAACATCGGCACACGGTGCCGATAGGCGCGGTAGGCGTCGCCGAACCGGGCCAGCATCTGCTTTTCCTCGCGGTGGGCCAGCCAGACATAGGCCAGTACGATCACCGGAAACAGGCCGGCCGAGAAGAGCGTTGGCCAATGCAACACGCCTTCGCCGAACAGGGCGATGAACAAACCGGTGTACTGGGGATGACGTACGAGGGCATACAGGCCGCCGGTCACCAAAAGGCCCTCGCGTCGCGCCTTGTACACCTGCCGCCAGCCCTGGATAAAGATGCCGATGCCGGTAAACGCCAGGCCGTAACCGAGCAGCATGGAGATCAGCATGCCGGTCTCGCCCAGCCCCACCAGCGACGACCAGAGATTGGCGCTGACATACTCGCTATCTAGTCCGATGAAACGCACCAATAGGTAGATGGTCAGTGGAAAGCCGTACATCTCGGCGTAGAGCGCGATGATGAAGGCCTGCACCGCGCCGGCACCGGCCCATTCGCGCCAGCTCTTCGGAGCGAAATAGCGGTAGAAGAACCAGGAGACCAAGACGATGACGATCAGCGCAAGGCCCCAGGCCCCGGTATGATTGATGGATTCGTTCAAGGCTTAGGCTCCGCTATGCCGATTGAGGCGTTTGGCAAAGAGGCGTGTGGCAAAAAAGTTGTAGAGTGGGCCGAAGACCAGGGCCACGTACCAGCCATAGCTAAAGCTTTCCGCCAGGCCCAGAAGGAAGCTGGACCAGCTCAACCAAGTGAAGCCCGGCAGCAGGCGCAGCCAGCTCTTATACATCGCTCGGTCGGGAAACAGCAGGTCGAAGCCGACGCACAAGGAGAAGGTCACGGCTAGAAATAGTCCCAGGCTCATCCCCAGGGCGATCACCGGGATTTGCGGTACGGCTTGGCTCGGCAAGGGCGTGCCATAATGCGGCTTGGGCTTGGGCTTGGGCTTGGGCTTGGGCTTGGGCTTGGGCTTGGTGCTTGAAGCGCTCTCAACGTCAGGCATGTTCGTTCTCCGGCTGGGCGGACAGGCGCCTGGCTTCATCACCGGTGAGATATTGCGCGGGTGCAGCCTCGAAGCGCTCCCGGCAGTCGCGCGAACAGAAGTAATAGACATGGCCGTCGTGGACGCTTGGCTTGGCCGTTTCGGTGCTGACGCTCTTGCCGCACACGGGGTCCACGTCGTCGGTGGGTGGCGTCCAACGCAGGTTTTCGATGGTCTGCTCCTCAGGCGCTCCCTCGCCATGCTTGGCCTTGCTCCGTCCATGGCCCATCACGTGAGCACCGCAGCCAAACCGCATCATCAGGAAGATGATTCCTGCCCAGAGCATGAAGTACACCAGTTCATTCATCATCTCTCTCCTTTTTTGTCATCAACCTCGTGGGGCTTCGGACAGGCGATCGTGGTTCCAGGCTAAAATCTACTGGCAACCCGAGGATCAAGCGAAAAACAAGCGGAGTTCACTTAACTCTCGTCTAGCTTCAGACTAGGCAACCAAGCTGAATTAACGCTGAATGTGGTAGGCGTGCGTATTCCGGGCCATCGTGACCGCCCGTTCCGATCTATCGTGACCGACCATTCCGGGCCAACGTGACCGGCCATTCCATTTCATCGTGACCGATTTCGGCCTCTTTCCCGGAATCCGCGGTCACGATGTCGGAATCCTCGGTCACGTTCCCGGAATCTCACCTAACTCGCTGGAATGATTCGGACTTTTACGGCATACCCCTCCTTTTGTCTTTGCCCTGGAGGTGGACATGCCAGCACCGAGGATTCCCATGCGAACCATCACCGAGGTGTTGCGCCTCAAGTACGACGCCGGCCTCAGCCACGAGAAGATTGCGCGGGCCTGCGGCCTCTCCAAGGGCGTGGTCAGCAAGTACGTCAGCCTGGCCCAGGTGGCCGGCATCCGCTGGCCGTTGCCCGACGGCACCGACGAGGCGGCGCTGGAGGCGCGGCTGTTCCCGGCCAAATCGCCGCCGATGCGCTTCTCGGCGCCGGACTACTTCCAGGTCCACCAGGCGCTCAAGCGCAAGGGCGTCACCCTGCAGCTGCTGTGGGCCGAGTACGTCGAGGTCCACGGCGACAAGGCCTACCGCTACAGTCGGTTCTGCGATCATTACCGCGCCTGGCGGGACCGCCAGCGGCGCAGCATGCGTCAGGTCCACCGCGCCGGCGAGAAGCTGTTCATCGACTACTGCGGCCCGACCGTGCCGATCATCAACCAGGCCACCGGCGAGGAGCGACGGGCCCAGGTGTTCGTTGCCGTGCTGGGCGCCTCCAGCTACACCTACGCCGAGGCCACCTGGAGCCAGGCGCTGCCCGACTGGATCGCCTCTCACCAGCGCGCCTTCCAGTTCCTGGGCGGTGTCCCCGAGCTACTGGTGCCCGACAACCTGAAGAGCGCCGTGACGCGGGCATGTCGCTACGAGAGCCAGCTCAACGCGACCTACGCCGAGATGGCCCAGCACTACCAGGTCGCGGTGCTGCCGGCGCGGCCTTACAAACCCAAGGACAAGGCCAAGGCGGAGGCCGCGGTGCTGTTGGTGGAGCGCTGGATCCTGGCCCGACTGCGCCACCACACCTTCTTCACGCTGGCCTCGCTGAACCAGGCCATCCGCGAGCTGCTGGAGGATCTCAACCGCCGACCCTTCCAGGGCCGCGAGGAGAGCCGGCGCGATTTGTTCGCGGCCATCGACCGGCCGGTGCTGCGCCCGCTGCCGGAGACGCCCTACGAGTACGCCGAGTGGCGCAAGGCCAGGCCCGGCATCGACTACCACCTCGACCTCGACAAACACTTCTACAGCGTCCCTCACAGCCTGGTCGGCCAGGTGCTGGAGGTGCGCCTGACCCACGCCATGGTGGAGGTGTTCCACAAAGGGCAGCGGGTGGCGGCGCACCCGCGCCACGCCCCGGGACGTTTCTCGACCCTGGCCGAGCACATGCCCAAGCGTCACCAGGCCCACCGCGACTGGTCGCCAAGCCGCTTCCTGGACTGGGCGAAGGACATCGGCGTCGCCACCCTGGAAATGACCCAGCGACAGCTGCAGGACCGCCCCCATCCCGAGCATGGCTACCGTGCCTGCCTGGGCCTGTTGCAGCTCAGCCGGCGCTACGGCAAGGCCCGGCTGGAGCAGGCCTGCGCGCATGCCCTGGCGATCCCCACCACCCGCTACAGCAGCATCGCCTCGATCCTCAAGCAGGGGCTAGATCAGCAGCCGATGCTGACGCTCCCCGAGGCGCTCGATGACTTGCCGCCCCACACCAACGTGCGCGGTGCCGAGTACTACCACTGATCCGAGGAGACGACCGATGATGACCCAGCCCCTGCTCGACACCCTGCGCCGCCTCAAGCTGACCGGCATGTATGACGCACTGGCCCACCAGCTCACCCAGCCGGACACCTACGACCTGCCGTTCGAGGATCGCCTGGGCATGCTGCTCGACCGAGAGGTCCTGCATCGCGATAACCGCCGCCTCGACCGGTTGCTGAAGACCGCCAAGCTGCGCGTGACGGCCTGCGTCGAGGACATCGACTACCGCCACCCTCGCGGCCTGGAGCGGGGCCGCATGGCGCCGCTGGCCACCGGCGAGTGGATCGGCCAGTCCCTCAACCTGTGCATCACCGGCCCCACCGGGTGCGGCAAGACCTGGCTGGCCTGCGCGCTGGGCAACCAGGCCTGCCGGCAGGGTTACTCGGTGCGTTACCTGCGGGTGCCGCGCCTGTTCGAGCAGCTGCGCATCGCCCAGGGCGACGGCTCCTACGCCCGGCTGATGGGCCAGCTGCAGAAGACCGACCTGCTGATCCTCGACGACTGGGGCATGCAGAAGATGACCGCCCCGCAGCGCCAGGACCTGATGGAGGTGATCGAGGACCGGCACGGCCGGGGTTCGACGCTGATCGCCAGCCAGCTGCCCATCGAGCACTGGCACGACTACATCGGCGCGGCGACGGTGGCCGACGCCATCCTGGACCGGCTGCTGCACAGCGCCCACCGCCTGACACTCAGAGGAGAATCGATGCGCAAGAGCGCCGCCCCGCAAGCGGCAGAAGTTGACCCATCGTGACCGGTCAGCTTACAAAACCAGAGCCAGCGAGAGAGGAGTGAGCAGATCGGTCACGATCCCCGGAATGACCGGTCACGTTCGTCGGAATACGCAGCTGGTGGATGCGCGAGATCGCCGACCAGCGGGTGCATGGCACCACCGGCGAGCTGCCGGCGGTGCGCTTCATCGCCGAACAGGCCAGCCTGCAACCGCTCAACGATCGGGCGCCCTTCGAGCAGGCCCGGGAGCTGAACCGGCGGGTCCAGCGCGACGCCACCGTGGAGGTCGACACCAACCGCTACAGCGTGCCCTGGCGCCTGGTCGGTGAGCCTGTCCAGGTCAGCGTGACCGACGGCGAACTGCGGGTGCATCACGCCGGCCGTGAGGTGGCCCGCCACCCGGAGCTGGGCGGGCGCCGCCAGGTGCGCTGCCTGCCGGAGCATCTGCAGGGCATCGTCGGCTACCGATCACCCAAGGCGGACACCGAGGAGGTCGTGGCGTCCAGCGAGATCGTGACCACCTTGCCGCCGGCCGCGCTGCAGCGCGACCTGACCGAGTACGAAGCCGTGGTGGGAGGTGGCTGGTGATGACGACGCCGGAGACTGAGCGCCTGGACGCCATGCTGACGCGTCTCAAGCTGACCGCCATCCGCGAGCGGCTCGACACGCTGCTCGACGAAGCCGCACGCCGGGAGCTGACCCTGCGCGAGACGCTGGCCTACCTGTGCGAGCAGGAGGTGGCCCATAAGGAGCAGCGGCGCATCCAGATGGGGCTGAGCATCGCCCGCTTCCCGTTCCTGCGCACTCTGGAAGGGTTCGACTTCAGCGCCCAGCCTGCCGTCGACCCCGGTCAGATCCGTGAGCTGGCCTGCGGGCGCTGGATCGCCAACGGCGACGCCCTGCTGCTGCTCGGCCCGCCGGGCGTGGGCAAAAGCCATCTCGCCGTGGCACTGGGTCGGGAGGCGGTCAAGGCTGGCTACTCGGTGCTGTTCACCACCGCCACGGCACTGATCACCCAGCTGGTCCAGGCCCATGCCAACGGCGCCCTGGAGGAACGGCTGAGGCACTTCGCCAAGCCCAAGCTCTTGATCATCGACGAACTGGGCTACCTGCCGCTGGAGCCGGGGGCGGCCAACCTGTTCTTCCAGTTGGTCACCCGGCGTTACGAACGTGGCAGCCTGCTGGTCACCAGCAACCGGGCGGTCAGCGAGTGGGGTGAGGTGTTCGGTGACGCCGTGGTGGCCACGGCCATTCTCGACCGACTGCTGCACCACAGTCACGTCATCACCATCCGCGGTGACAGTTACCGACTGCGTGCCAAGCGCAAGGCCGGGCTGATCAAGCCCGATACCAACCACCATCACGAGCAGGTCGTCAGGTAAGGGGGTCAGATTTCACTGTCGCCAGGGGGTCAGTTTCTGATGTCGCTTGACAACTACGGCGTCCTTGGCGATAGGAGTGCCTCAACTTCCGAGTGGTTCGCGGCCTCAGCCTGTCTCCTCGGGGTGGTACGGCGGGCGAGTCGCCATCCGCTCTCTGCACTGGCCCACACCCTACGGTCACTGGAAATCCCAATCACTGAGAACCTCTTGCCAGTAGCGGGCTTACCCTTCGAGCTGCTGCCCGTCTCTGAGCGCAGTGCCTTACTCACAGTGGTCCAGCGTATGCTGGATGTTGGTCTTGATGAGGTGTTTGAGGCGTTTCGCAGAAACGAGGTGATGGCGACGGCTCTTCACGATCCACGAAAGCCACCGCCGGCGGTAATCCAGTCGATGATGACTAGCGGACCCACCCACCAAAAAACCTCGCGAAGCGGCCCTCAACTGAGTCAAAAACCGAAATCAGAGCGAGCCGTCAGGGCAGCTTGGGCACGCTTGCAGCGCAGAATGAAGGTGGAGACACCATGACTCAGGGCCATAAAATCTTCTGTGATGAGTGTGGGCGTAAGGTTCACAGACTGACACGCCGGCGCCAGGGGCATGGTTACTGTGCCACCTGTTACGCACGTGTTTTCAAGCGGCTCATGTGCCCAAAGTGCGGTGAGCTGGCTCGCCTGCCACGCAATGACCCAAGCGCGATCTGTCGTCACTGCGAAACTGATAAACCATGTGCCCGATGCGGTAAGTCCGAATATAAAACAGGAAAGATCACATCCTACGGGCCGGTCTGTAAGGCCTGTGCTGTTCACTTTCGAGAACCAGAACCTTGTGAAAACTGCGGAGAACCATCCAAACGCCTGTCCAGGGTGAAACGTCTGGGCCATGGCCGCCGGCTGTGCCCAACCTGTGCGACGGCAGATCACGGCACCTGCTCCGCGTGCCGCCGCCATCGGTTATTGGTCATTACCGAAGAAGAGAAGAAGCTTTGTCACATCTGCAATGAGCACGGCGAAATTATTTGCTCTTCTTGTGGCAACACAATGCCAGCCGGACGGGGCGATGCCTGCGAAGCCTGCTATTGGGAAAAAACATATCGCAAGCGGCTGAAAATCAACCAAGCCGCATTCACTTTACCTGGCATGGGCCAGGTGTTTAGAGAGTTTGGGGAATGGCTAATGTGTGCTTTAGGACCGAAAAAGGCGGCACTCAAGATTAACCACCACCTCGCATTTTTTCTCGATATGGAGGCCACTTGGCGGCAAGTGCCGAGCTACGCGCAACTGCTCAATCACTTCGGGGCCGAGGGGCTGCGTCGAGTTAGACTCCCCATGCGTTGGCTCCATGAGATAAAAGGGGTCGTACCTGACGTGCAAGCCAAGCGCCTACATTCTGACAAGCGGCGCGTCCATGAATGCCTGATTGCATTGCCGCCCACTTCTCGGGTGGGAAAGGCGCTCCACGGCTACTGGGAGCAGCTGGAGTCTCGCATCAGGAATGGCAAGACTTCCTACAGCTCTGCAAGACTTGCGTTACGGGCTGCCGCCTCGTTACTCCGCAACACCGATCCAGAGGGAAATAGGCTACCCACTCAACGCGATGTTGATGGTTATCTTAACGCTACACCTGGACAAGCCGCCACTCTGACCGGCTTCATGAATTTCCTCAACCGGCAGCACGGCACAACTTTGAAGCCTGTTATCGACACCAGTCGGGCCAACAAGCAGCGAAAGGAAAAGCTGGCCCAGTCCATCATGAGAATGGCCAAGCATCCCGAAAAGGATGAGGCCTGGCGGTGGGGATGGGTCACACTGAGCCTTGAATACTTCCATAGTAGGAAGTTCTCGAAAAAAGACATCCAGCAGCAAAAGATAGAGGTCCACAACGACGGCCTCTCAGTCACACTGGAGGGCATGCGGTACTGGCTACCCATGGCAGAACCAGACGGCCAGCTCACGTCGGGCGGCCTTGTCGAACAGGGTGTTGAGCCGCCCACGGATGGCCGTTAATTTGAGGCGTGTGAGCCAAGGGTAGGAGCTCCGCAGTCACCGTCACCACCACACGAGCCGCCGCCGGAAGAGCTGCTGCAGCTGTCTGTGAGCGTGATGGTTGTCGGAATGGGGCCCGAATCGCTGCTGGACGTGGAGGCCCGTGAGCTGGCAGGGCGGCAAAGTTAATCCTCCGCCCCCCTCATCTGCCTACCGTTAGCATGGGTGATGGCCGCTAGAATCGCTGCCATCAGGACGAGGGTTATACCAGCGATCACTGAAACAAGCACCATGTCACCTCCTCCCTGACTGCCGGTCAGTTTAGATCGACACCAGCGTTTCAGAGCATCCAAGGCACCGGCTTCGACCAAAAGTCTAGCTTCGTCTGAGAGGATGCCAGCTCGCCACACTGGATCGGACATAGGTAGCCTTGCCTGAAGTCGGGCCCATGCCCCCTGCTGAGCATCAGCCACAGCTGCGTCTTTGCCTCCATGCAGGCCCTCCATCGTATCGAGTGTATCCTCAACCCAACCTGCGGCATATTCGTATACGGCCTGACGCACAACGAGAACCTTCTGGTATTCGCCGCGCCCCCTCCAGAACGCACATCAGGCTGGTATTGACCAGCAGCAGCTGGCCCCTTGAATAGCGCCTCATACTGAAGTTTTGCGTCTCTCACCCACCTCTGTCGCTCACGCTCGGCTTGTTCAGCGGCAATGGGCTTTTCATCCGCCTGTACTTTGGCTTGCCTGGCGGCTTCCTCTCGTCGCTGCTCGATTTCCTCCAGCGATGTGGCGAGTTTCTCTTCGGCCAGGCGACTGAAGACACTGGCCTTCGCTCTTGTCGCGGTGACTGGCAAGAGCATCAAGTATCTGCTGGGAAGTAGTGTCCAGGGGAGCCTGTAGCTCGAGGTCATAGCGTAAGGCAGGGATGCCGGCATGCCGGAGGGTGTCAACTTCCTGCTGAGTCATCTGATCATGCAGCACTAGCGCAAGACGAGAGCCATTGACTCCCTCAACCACCAGCACGTTCTGGCCCAAATCACCGAGCCCGACCTCTTCCTTCGTCAGAAGGCGCTCCGGAGTGAATTCCTGAGCAGGCTTGGCCACTTCCACCGTGTCTGGCTGTCGAGGGTCGATATTTGGCACTTAGTACGTCTGAGGAAGAAGGTGAAGAGTTCGATAGCTGAGCAGCATCCTGCAAGGTTTGTCGTGCCAGAAGATTGATCACTATCTGGGCAAGGGAAGGTGCCTGGTTACACTCGCCCACAATCCCATGCGAGAAATGTGGGCTACGGTGGCCATGGCCGGGCTTGGCAATAAGGGGCTGGTCACAAGTCGGGCAGGTGCAATTGCATGCCTTGCTGCGGGGCACGTCCGTCACATGCACCAAACGCCCTTCGGCGCTCTTGGCCCAGACCCGCTTGACGTCGGTGCCGATGATCCTCCATAGCCTCCCTAGAAAGGCTTCTGTGGACACTCTGACCCAGTTGGGAGATCGCGGCAAGGGTGACAGGGTGATACCGTGTGAGGCGCTCACTAGGTTGCTACAACGGCAGAGGACATACAGCGTGGGGGGCAGGTAAGATACACAATCAGATGAGTCCATGTAACGCAGGGAAACAGGATCCGATGAGCAAGAAGCATACGGGGCGGCTCGAACTCACCTGGACGGACAAGGACAAGACGCTCCTTTCGACCGGTGACGGGCAGTATGACTACACGTTCGTCCAGCCATCCGACTATAGAGTCTCCGAGGTCAGGCTGCTCCATGAAGTCAATCAGTTCGAGGCCCCCCCCGATGACCGCCCGAAAGGGCTACCGGTGCCCACGACTGATAACCTGCTCATCACTGGCGACGCCATGCACGTCCTCGATGCGCTTGCCAAAGTACCCGAATACGCAGAGAAGTACCTCGGCAAGATCCGACTCGTCTACATTGACCCTCCTTTCAACACCGAGCAAACATTCCTTCACTATGAGGACAACATCGAGCATTCGATCTGGCTTACGATGCTCAGAGACCGGCTTCGACAGATCAAGCCACTTCTCAGTAATGATGGCGTCATTTGGGTCCACCTAGACGATACCGAAGTGCATAGATGTCGTGCGGTAATGGACGAAGAACTGGGAGCCGAGTGCTTCCTCGGGACCGCTATCTGGCAGAAGGCCGATGGACCACGCAACGACCTTCCAAACTTCTCAGTCGATCACGACACTTTGCTTGTCTATGGGAAGTCAACCAACGCCAAGTTAATACGGGGCCAGCGCGATGAATCACTCAATACCATCTACAACTCACCAGACGGTGACCTGGCCCCTTGGTACGATGGGGATCCTACCGCACCCAGCGCACATCGTAATCAAACATGGGTCTATGCCATCCAATCACCAGTGACAGGCGAGCTGTTATACCCAGCCAAGGGGCGTTGTTGGGGATCAAAACAAGAGTCCATTCTTGAAGCGCTATCCTAGTATGCGACTTATGAATGTCGGCTCATTGATGATGACTCCATCCGAGCCGAGATCTGTGGTGTGAATGTGGAAGAAGTACGCAAAGGTATTCCTGCCCTGATGCTGTCATCTAGCCTCGAAGAGGCACAGGCCGGCGTCGAGGCACGAAAAGCTGCAGGGCCATGGCCGGAGTACATCATTCGTCCTAAGGGCACCCTCGGTCGAAAGAGACTACAGCCAAACACCGGATCGAATACCCGAACACTGTGGCTCAATAGTGAAGTGGGCCATAACCGCGAAGCAAAAGCGGAAATCAAGTCGCTTTTTCCAGGGGTTACCCCCTTCTCAACACCAAAGCCGGAGAGGCTTCTTCGTAAAGTTATCGAGGCTTCAACACGACCCGGGGACATAGTTCTGGACTGTTACGGCGGCTCTGGCACAACAGCTGCAGTCGCACACAAGATGGGACGTCGGTGGATAACATCAGAGTTGCTGCCAGAAACCGTCTCGAAATTTACGAAACCGCGCCTGATAAAAGTCATCAAAGGAGATGACTTTGGTGGAATCACCACCACAACAGAGAGAGTTGCCGTTGGTAACCTGCCTTCCGACATGACCGCACTGGAGGCCCAGGACTTTAACCGGATGTTGAATAAGGCTATTTCCTCGGACGATCCCATCGAGATTCCATTGGCGAGCGAGCTCGCTAAAATGGTTCGTGCTACTCAAAAGCAAGGTGAATCGCCTCTGGACGCAGACCAGGCAAAGACTTTACTCAAGCTGCTCAAGGTGTTTGCACCCGATGGAGCTCCGTTCGATGTGCAAAAGCCTGTGAAGACGCAACTGGCACGAAGAACACGGACAAGAGACGAAACCACGACTCAATGGTTCGGTGGTGGCGGCTTCACCCACCTAGAAGTCGGGCCATCCATGTTTGAAGAGGTGGAAGGGTTTATCCTTCTCGCCGACTGGGCGACTCATGGTGCACTGGCCAAGGCGATGTGCGCCCAATTGGAAGTGCGCTATCGTCCAGACGGTATCTTTGCTGCCTTTAGAGGGAAGACCCGCTATGTCGTGATCGATGGCCATGTGGGAGAAACGACTATCCTCTCGATCCTCGAGCAATTGCAAGAGGGACATATCGTTGAAGTCTGGGCCACTCAGTACGACGTGGTGGCCGCTGATCGTCTGCGCAAAGAACGTCCCGGCTCACGACTTGAAGCGATCCCCGACTCTGTATTGGATCGTTATCGCCGAAAGGCCTCCAAGGGAAGCCCATTCAAGAAGGAGATGATCGATGAGTAACCTGATCGTCGATACACATCTGCTCGAAGAAGTCCGGCACCGCCTCGATCTTCGCACACCGAACGCTCAGGCGGTCGAGTCAGTCGCCTACATGATGAGTCAGCACTACGATGTTGAGGGCAAAACAGAGCCGTATGAGTGCATTGTCGATGCTGCCACCGGCGTAGGAAAGACCTATATCATGGCGGCCCTGATCGAGTACTTGGCCGGCATAGACACCCCAGCTCGCAACTTCCTCATCCTCACACCTGGTCGCACCATCCGGGACAAGACCATTCGAAATTTCACCCCTGGTGACAGAAAATCCGTCACCTCGGCCATGCGCTCGTCCCCTATCGTGATTACCGCCGACAATTTCAATTCGCCGGCGATTTCCGCAGCCATGGATGATGCATCACAGACTAAGGTGTATATCTTCACGGTACAGGCCCTTACGTCGAAAACAGGCGACGGCCGGGCCACCCATGAGTATCAAGAATTCCTGGGGGCATCTCTCTACGAATGGCTTGGCCAGCTCGATGATCTGGTCATTCTGGCCGACGAGCACCATTGCTACAGAGGTCCTGCCTTCTCACGGACCATCAAGAAGCTCCATCCCGAGGTCGTTGTTGGGGTAACGGCCACGCCCGCTGCCGCTGATGAGCCTCTCGTGGTGTTCCGCTACCCTCTCGCCCAGGCGATCGAGGATGAGTACGTCAAGATGCCCGTCCTAGTTGCACGAAAAGATGACCGGACCGATGCTCGAACCAAGCTACTCGATGGCGTCACCCTACTGCATCATAAAGAGCGCATGAGTGAGGCCTGGGCAGCCGAGAATGACAGAACCCCCGTCAGACCGGTCATGCTGGTGATCGCGCAAACAATCGACGATGCGAAAGCTTACCGCGACATCCTTGACTCCGAGGCATTTGATGGCGGTGCCTGGATCGGCAAGACACTTCTTGTTCACTCGCAACTATCGGGAGACGAGAAGGAAAAGGCGCTAGCCGACTTGAATGCCGTCGAAGACCCCGAATCCCCTATCCGAATCATCCTGTCCATCGGCATGCTTAAAGAAGGATGGGATGTCAAGAACGTCTATGTGATTGCCTCCATGAGAGCTTCCGTCTCCGAGGTTCTGACCGAACAGACCCTTGGTCGAGGCATGAGGTTGCCCTACGGCACCTATACCGGGGAGCAGATGCTCGATACGGTGGAAGTTCTAGCTCATGAGCGATACGAGGCGCTTCTCGCGAAGCGCAACACGCTGACCGCGCAACTGATCGACCACAGGATCCTGACCGAGGTTCGCATGACAGGCGATGGAAAACAGGTCGCGCGAACGAAGTCCGTCGGAACAGCGAGTCCTTTTCAACTCGCCCCGTCTCCATCAGCGGAAACCCACCCGGGAAATCCCGACAGCCCTCAGGCACTGCAAAAAGAGCTGGAGCCACTAAGGTCCTTGGAAGATCGCCTCAAGGAGACCGGAGAGCGTTCCAGCAGCGTTCCTGACGAGCTGCAGACACATGATCCCCTACCAGACCGTGAAACGATCCAGATCCCCTATATAGAGCGTGTTCACCAGTCTCAGTCCATCTCACTCAGCCAAGTGCACGAGATGCAGCCGTTCGAGAGCTGGGCAAGGCCTTGATGCTAGAGGCAGAGGACACGCTCACCCGTACTGTTCTCAAAGCCAAGGACGGTGTAATTAAGGTGCAGAAAGCCGAAGGATCCGTTCAAGCGCTCTTTCTAGACACACCGCTTGAATCTTCTCGGTCGGCACTGATTGCACATGTCATGAAAACACCAGGGGTCAAACAACAAAGAAATGAGCTGAACGCAGCCGGGGCCATCGTCGATGTTGTTATTAATGCGATGGGAGACGCGGCCGCCGAGAACCTATCGGCCTACCTTGAGCGTGCTGCGAAACGCCTATCAGCAGAGGTATCGGCTCAACTCAAAGAATACGTCTCGAGAAGCGTTACCTTTGGGGAGGAAGTGCGCTTCACCTCTTTGAGCAGATCGCGAAGCGTCAAACGCAAGCACGAGCCAGAGCATGAAGATACATTCCAGCGCGCTTTCGCCTATAACGGGTGGCAGAAAAACGTCTATGAGTATGCATGGTTCGACTCATCCCCTGAGTATAAAGCCGCAGGAGCGATTGATACCGATGCGAATGTCATCGTCTGGGCGCGACTACATCACAACGATATCCCGATCACCTGGACACAAGAGGGGCGCAAGTACAACCCAGACTTTGTCGTGATCGAGGAGATCGGTGGTGAGCGTACCTGCTGGCTCGTAGAGACGAAGATGAACAAAGAAGTGACCTCTGCTGAGGTGCAAGCCAAGAAGAAAGCTGCGCGGACATGGGCGAATACGATTAACCATAGCGGTAAAGCTAACGGTCGGTGGCAGTATCTATTGCTGAGCGAGGATGATGTTAACGACGCGGCCGGCTCCTGGGCGCAGATGAAGGGGTTTGGGCAGTAGCAGTACCCCGGAGATTGTATGCTGCTGATACTGCGGTAGCAGTAGCGAGAACACAGCAAGAGATGGAGAGGTTAGAATCCCTTTGGCCTTTCAGCCCTTTGGGGTTCCCCTCTCACTCCTCCCTGCTTTTCCGAGTAAACCCCTTCCCCTTGTCTTACCCATTCCCTTAACCCATCTGGGCCTTTTTCCACCCCTCACGCCATCATAATTACAATCAATCGTATGCGTCCAGTTAACCTTTCAATTACCCACAAGTCATCGCTCATATCAGCACTCTCTTGAGTATGCGGCCGGTCAACACACATTCAGCTGAGCCCTGACTTCGATAACGGTAGGTGTCCATGAAGTGACCCCCTCCAGAGCTGCACAGGTTATAGTGCAGCGATCAGGAGTGAGTTAAGCGTACTGGAGGCGCCTCGTAAGCGCCGCCGCTTTACAGCTGAGTTCAAGGCCAGGATCGTCGAGGCGTGCCAACAACCCGGCGCCTCGGTGGCCAGCATCGCATTGGAGCATGCCCTGAACGCGAATCTGGTGCACAAGTGGATCCGTGAGGCTCGGCGGTCGGCATCGGTAAGTGATACCCCGGCGTTTGTCCCGGTGACGATGGCAAGCACCGCCACACCTGCAGCGGGCCAGCGTCAGGAAGCCGAGCGTATTCGCCTTTCACTGCCGAGTCCCAAAGGCATGGTGACCATCGAATGGCCGGTGTCCGATGCGCAGGGCTGTCGGGCGCTGCTGCGGGATCTGCTGTCGTGATCCGTATCAACGAGATCTGGCTGGCCACCGAGCCGCTGGACATGCGCGCCAGTCCCGACACGCCGCTGGCACGGGTAGTGAAGGTGTTCGGCTCCACCCGGCCGCACTGCGCCTATCTGTTCGCCAACCGGCGCGGTAACCGCATGAAGGTGTTAGTCCACGATGGCCTGGGGGTCTGGCTCTGCGCGCGCCGCCAACATCATGAGCCTGATCCAGTCTGCCAAGGTGAATGGCCATGAACCGCATGCCTACCTGAGAAATGTGCTGGCTCGCCTGCCGACACAGAAGGCCAGCCAGATCCACGAACTTCTGCCACAGCACTGGCAGCCGAGCGATTAATTACCCGCAACGGGTGATCGCCGCTCGCTTACTTCCTAGCCAACATTGATGTATCCGTAGCCGGACTGTGACTCCACGAGTGCACCGAGCTGGTGGAGACGCACCCACCTTTCTCTGGATCGCTGGCAGGGAGAGGCATCGTGGCTGCCCAGCCCCCAGCCCCTGACTCCTGGCGATTCAGAAGCGGCACTTGTGGTCAATGACCGGCAATGCCATAATAAACTATACCATTATTTACTTTTTGAGTATCAATAAGTTAGGAAGACAATGGACGAAAACGAATACGTTGTCGAGAAATTGATCCAGCTTGCAGCCCTAGGAGCCAAAGGGGACGGGGAGAAAGTCAGAATCCAAGCCCTGAGGTTAATACGATCATTGCAAGCAGAGAATAATCCTCTTGCCAATCGAGTCAAAGGGGCTGTGTTTAGTGAGGACGAACCATCCTCCGGAAAAAGCTACATTAGAAGAGTAAGGGATAATGGCATCAACAGCCCTATTCCCACAGATAAAGAATCTGGGAACGAGCTGCTAAACGTAGAAGACCCAGTAACACTGCCAACTGGATTTATAGGATCCAGCGAGGTTAAAGGACCAATAAATTTAATTATCAATGAGCGCAAGAAATTAAGAGGTATCATCGCTGCCGGCATAACTCCTACCAGCAAGATTTTGTTCACAGGCCCGCCCGGCGTGGGAAAAACGGTGTGCGCAAAGTACATAGCACAAAAGCTAAATAAACCACTCTTTACAATTGATCTTGCAACAATCGTAAGCAGCCTTTTAGGAAAAACAGGAAACAATCTTAAAACGGCATTTTCTTATTCAAGTGAAAGACCATGCGTTTTGTTAATTGATGAAATAGATGCTTTAGCAAAAATGCGAGATGACAACTCTGACATAGGTGAAACAAAAAGACTTGTAACTGTATTTTTGCAAGAAATGGACAAGTGGAATGACAGTAACCTGCTAATAGCAGCAACGAACCACTACCATCTGCTAGACCCAGCAATAAACAGAAGATTTGACCAAATCATAGATTTCAACAGGCCGAACAGCGAGGATCTAAAGAAAGTTGGACTAGCCCTAATAAAAGACAAAGAAGATACACCAAAAGAGTGGATTTTATTTTTATCCCAAGTAATGGAAAACACATCTTACAGCGACTTCCAACGGGAGGTAAACAATCTCAGGAAAAGCTTTTTTTTACATGGGGAAGAAGGGGCGCAAGAATATATAACCTCACTTCTCAAAAGAAGCTCATTGAAAATAGACAAAGAAAAAAGAAAGCAAATTGCCGTTAAATTAGTAAAAGAAAACAAGGTGTCGCAGCGATCAGCAAGTCGAATAGCCTCGATTGCCAGAGGCACACTAAAAAATGCATTGGAGGCAGTATAAATGGCAAATAAACAACGGTTTCTTTTTGGTCGCGGGGAGAAACTTACAGAGCCTGTTCGTTTTAGAGGTGGATATGATGAATCTGACCCTGTTTATGATTTAGGGTTTCAGATCAACCGTTTCAAGAAATACTTCAAAGAGATATCAGAAAAACTTGATGCCATCTCCGATGAAAGCCTAGCTGATGGCAACGCCGTGATCGGAGTGACCTTGCATCCAAAATATATATCTCGTTCTGCATTCCCCGAAGGATTAATAAATCAGCTAAACTTGCGATTTCTCGGAAGCAGATCAACAAAAATAAGACCTGAAAAAGGAAAAGGAAGCGATGAACACGATGGTGCGTTATCAACTTTTCTATTTCGGGTATCCGGATTAAGTGGTTGACGATCCCTTCTGATCCACCAAAACCTTAATCTTCCCAGAAGGTTGATAGATCGACGCCGAAGTTCTTCTCGGGCTCGGGGAGACCCCTGCCGTAGGTCATGGTAGCCTTGCCTAGGAACGGGGACTCCTTGGTCTGCGGCGCCTTCTTCTTGTGCTTGGTGGTATAGAGCATCCGGGCCCGCATCACCTCGAATGAGTAGCCCCGGCCATCGCGGTTCTTGTCCTTGGCCAGCCGGTTGATCGACTCCGTGAAGGCGTTGGTGACCGGGATGTCAGTCTCGAAGTAGGTCAGCATCTCCTCACGCCATTCGCTGACGGCGCTGACAAGATCCTTCCAGACTTCCTTCTGCCCCTGCGGGATGTCGTCAATCCAGGCAGCTAGTGCCTTCTCAGCATCTCGCCGGGTGGCACAGTCCCAGATGTGGTAGAACCGCTCCTTATGCTCGTAGGCTGCCAGGAGCTGAGGGAAGGCCCCCGTCCAAGTCTCCATGATGAGCCGTTCGCGGTCTGAGACATCGTGAGCCCGCTTCAGCAGGATCTTCCGATCACCCTTGAGCGTCCGTCGCTGGTTGGCCGTCAGCTCCTTTCTGAGCCCCTTGCGGACCTTCTCCAAGGCTTCGTTGGCCATACGCACAACATGGAACTTATCGACCACGATGCGGGCCTGTGGCAGCACCGCCTGGACGGCACGGCGGTAGGGCTTCCACATGTCCATGCTGACGATCTCGACCTTGTTGCGGTCGGTCATGTTCATGAGGCGTCTGGTCACGGAGTCCTGCTGACGACCGGGCAACAGGTCCAGCAGGGTACGCTCCTCAAGGTTGGTCAGGATGCAACGGTAGCGGCGGTTCAGGTACAGCTCGTCGATGCCCAGGCAACGGGGTGTCTCGAAACGGTGCCAGGTCGCCAGGAACTCAGCCTTCTTCTTGAAGATCTCTCGAATAGTCTTCTCGTCCAGGCCCGTGGTATCGGCCACATAAGCGTAGGGATGGTTGAAGGCTTCCTTCTCGACATGGCTGTAAAGCCTCCGCGTCATGCGATGAGTGTCAACCATCTCGGGGAGTGGTGGGCGGAATGTCTTTCCGCAGGCTCGGCAAGTGTAGCGGCGTCGTACCACCCATAGGGTGACTCGCTTGCCGTGGATGGGCAGATCTCGGTAAGCCACATCGCGCTTGCCAAACCTGACGAACTCTCCCTCTACGCCGCACTCCTTGCAGGCCACAGGGACCGGAGCTTCGACCTGAAAGTGGAGATCATGCTCTTCCATCTTTGTACCCAGGATGCGGTATTCCGGTAAATGGAGGATGTTGTCAGGCAGAATGGTCATGCAAACGTTCCTTGTGCCTCTTTGTCATGTCACGACGGCGATCTCGTGTGATGGCCATCGATCATAAAGATGTGCCGATGCCTGCCCCTTGGGTGATGGTGGGGATGGCGATGCGGTTCCGGCCCCTCCCAGCCCTCATGCTCATGCTGATGGTGGTCGTCATGATAGTGCAGATGGGTGTGCTCCATAGGAGCATGATCATGCTCGAGCGCCATAGGGTTCCCTGACGGCCAGACACGGATCGCGAGCGCCGTCGACACCAGCGCAATCGCCCCCAGCAGGGCGAAGGTCTCGATCAGGCCCACCTCGGCCCCGACTCAGCCGGCCAACGGATAGGCCACCAGCCATGCGAAAGCGAGAACTGCGCGGCGAACAGCGCCGGACGGTCCTCTGGCTGGCACGACTGTTTGAGCAGGCGTCCGGTGAGGGACATGACCAGCGAGGCGCCGGCGGCCCAGGTTAACCCCAGGGTCGACAGACCCAATTTCCAAGAGTGAAATGTGATCGAACGTGGTTTTCGGCTGCCTCAAGGCGCTACGACGAACCCTGCGCCGTACTCCTAGGCAAGCCTCCTCGACAGCCTTTCTCCCCCTGAACCGTACTGGTTCTCGACGGAAGATAGGGCACTGGACGGTGACAACTCAGGCACCGCTGGCAAGCCTTTCGAGGTCGGCAACCACGGCATCCATGGGGTCGCTGTCCCGGATCAGCAGGCGTACTTCTCCCTGGGCATTGAAGGCGAAGACAGCGCTGGAGTGCGACACATCATAGCTGCCTTCGCTGTCTTCTTCACCATACCCGTAGGTCACCCGATAGCGGCGTGTCAGCTTATCGAGTGCCGCTTTATCCCCAGTGAGGCCGATGAACTGGGGGCCGAAGGCGGCGGTGTAGCTATCCAGCGTCTCGGCGTTATCGCGGCGGGGGTCCACCGAGACGAAAAGCACCTGGATGTCATCGCGAGCCGCTTCATCCATGCGCTGGGTGGCAGCGTCGAGGCGCGCCAGGGTAGTGGGGCAGACATCGGGGCAATGGGTGAAGCCGAAGAACAGCAGCGTCGTCTTGCCGAGGAACTGATCGGCGCTCACCGTATTCCCGTTCTCGTCGATGAGTTCGAACGCCAGGGATGGCATCAGCCCCGAGATATCCTTGGTCTGCCAGTCTGGATCGCTGCAGCCCGCAATCCATAGCGTCACGAATAGTGCCATGATACATCGGCGCATCCTGCTCCCCCTACTGTGCTGTCGGCGCCACGGCGCGGAACGTGACACGCTGTCGCTGATTGCCGGCGAAATGAAGATTCACCTCGACGTCGTCACCTACGACGAGGGGGCGAGCCCGCTTCATGAGCATGAGATGATAGCCACCCGGAGCAAATTCGACCTGTTCCCCCGCCGCCAGCTCCAGCTGGGCAACGGGCTCCATGCGGGTGACGCCATCCTGATTGACACTGCGGTGCATCATGACATTACCGAAAGCGGGGCTATCTGCTCCTGTCAGGGTGACGCCCTTCTCGCTGGTATTGGTGAGGGTGAAGTAGCCTGCCGCGGGCAGGTCCCCGGGCAGGAGCCGCAGACGCGCCTCGCTGACCTCCAGTTCGGCAGCCGCCATCGTGCCGGTCGTCGCGATCAGCAGCAGGAAGGTCGAGCACCAGCGTTTCGCCAGGCGCGGCAGACTAGGGTGTGGCGTGAGAGACATCAGCGGCATCAGCGGCATCCTCCTTGCGGGCATCACGGAACAGAAAGCTGAGAATGATCAGAACCCCGATGGCACTCATCATCGTGGCCGGTACCCAAGTCAACAGGCCACCTAGGAGCTGGTCAGTCAGAGGGTCAAGCGGCCAGGCACGTCCGCACACCTCATAGACATCGAAGATGACACTCCGGCTGAAGACGATATAGGCCCCCAGAACGATCTGCGGCGGAATCACCACCAGCAGGATGGCGATGCGCTTGCCGTAGCCGAGACCGCCCTGCTGCGGCGTGCGGCGATCCAAGATCAACCACCAGAACAGCAACCCATCCAGCGCCATGCTCCAGTTCATCACTTGATACAGGTCGGTACTCAGCATCGCATCGAAGTGGACCTCGGGAACCAACCAGAAGTAGATCAGCCCGACGAACAGTACGGGAGCGATCAGGGGATGCTGCAGCGTCCGGTATGCGGGACGCAGCAGGCGCGCGACCGGACTCCACCCTGAAAAGTGCCTGATTCGGGTCGGCAAGCCGTCTGCCAGTACCGGCAGGGGGGCGGCCAGGGCAATCAGGAAGGGACCGGCATGATGCAGTATCAGGTGCTGTGCCCGATGGGTAAAGAACATGTACTGGGCGAGGTAGTCGTAATGGGTCTGAGTGACGCCATAGATGGTGGCGACACCCAGCAGGTAGGCAAGGACTCGACCTGCGCCGGTGGCCTCGCCTCGCCGTCGGCGCTGCCGGAGGCCACGCAGGTAGAGCATGATGGCCAGCAGGCAGCCCCCCGACCAGGCCAGCGAGAACTCCCACGGCAGCAGGTAGCCCAGAGCGGCTTCGAGGTCGATAGCCCTTCCCTCCCCAGAATCGGCATGCCAACGGTGAGACTAGGAGCCCACCGCGCCATGCGGCAAGGTGGGGCTATAAACGCAGACGAAGCCAGAGCCCGCACCTCGGTGCCTGGGAGGCGAGGAAGGCCGCACCCCAACGCACGGCACTTGTTCAGTGGTTGGGTACACCGCCAACGCACCGCCAGTGGCCATGCAGAGGGCGATAGACCCTGGATAAGCCACGACCGAATGTCAGCGTCACGAGACTGACAAGACTCGCCATGTCGTCGTCGTCATGGCCTATGCAGCGCGAGTTCTGCGTAGATACCCTGGTAGCCAGTGTCGTGCTTTCTATCCGGCTCCGGCTCCGGCTCCGGCTTGGGGTTCAGGGATACCATGCGACCGCTGGGGTCATCCAACAGGCCGCGAAGCTGTTCATAATCGAAGGATATGCCCTCGGCCTTGCGTTGGTTGAGGCGTGTGACGGTGTCTACCAACTCGGACATGCTATGCCCTTCTGCCTCCAGAGGCGGGAATGCCTGAACCAGCGGCTGCCCTTCATCCCAGCCGATCTTGATGGGCTGGTTGACGATTTGGACCCGGGTGCCGGCGGGCACGCGATCGAAAATCGACTCGATGTCCCCAGGGAACATGCGAATACAGCCACGGCTGGCACGCATGCCGATACCATCCGGCTGGTTGGTGCCATGAATCAAGTAGCCGTCGAAACCCAGAATAATGGCATGGTCTCCCAGCGGATTGTCCGGGCCCGGAGGCACCACGCTGGGCGCCTCCTCTCCACGCGCCCTGGCTTCACGCTGGACCGACTCGGGTGGGTACCAGGCAGGGTTCTTGATATTCATGGTGGTTTCGGTCACGCCGAGGGGCGTATCGAACCCCTCGCGACCGATGCCGATGGGATAGGTCTCGACACGTGGCGTTTCACCATCGTCAACCTTCGGATAGTAGTAGAGGCGCAGCTCGGCGATGTTGATGACGATCCCGGTGCGCTCCACATCGGGCAGGATGAAGCGCCCGGGTATGGTCACCTCGGTACCCTCGCCGGGAATCCAGATGCTCACATCCGGATTGGCGCGCACGATCTCCCTGTACCCCAGGTTGTGTCGCCTGGCGATGTCGATCAGGGTATCTTCTCGATCCTCCACCGTTACGCGGTAGGTGTCGCCAATCACATTGCCTTCCTCAGGCAGCGGATAGTGGCCGCGGGGCCATTCGCCCTCCTCTTCGGCCTGAGCAACGCCGATGAGTGCCAGCCAAACGACCAGCACCCCCACCAGTGTGCGTGTTCGGAGCTCCCACAATGGAGCTTTCCTCGCTGTACCAGAGTGAGGTTCCGATAAAGCCATCATTCTCTCCCTTTTCGACTGGACCATTATCATCCAGACCGACGTGTGTTGAGTTGCCATCCAAGCAGCACCAGTAATGCGGCCAACAGCCAGGTCGGCCAGCTACCGGTACGGGTGAACGGCGTGTACCCCGCCATGGGCAGCGCCTCGCCACGAAGGCTCGTAGTCTGGAACTGCGGTGCGAGGGCCGTGACGCGGCCCTGAGGATCGACGATGGCGGTCACGCCATTGCTGGTGGCGCGGATAAGATAGCGGCCGTTCTCCAGGGCGCGCAGGCGGGCCATCTGCAGGTGCTGTTGGGGGCCGATGGAACGGCCGAACCAGGTGTCGTTGGAGACCGTCAGCAGCAGCTCGGCACCGCGCGCCTGCTCGGCGACCCGGTCGGCATAGATGATCTCGTAGCAGATGGCGTTGCCGATGGTGGTGCCGGCGGCGTGGATCGGCCCCTGACCCTCGGGCCCGGGCGTCATGGTCGGCATGGGCAGGTCGAAGAAGGCAATAGTGCCGGCGAGCAGACGTTCAAGCGGCAGGTATTCGCCGAAGGGCACCAGGCGCGCCTTGCGATACTCGCCCTCGGCGGCGCCCAGGCCGATCACGCTGTTGTAGTAGTCGCCGCCGTCGCGCTGCAGGATCCCGGTGAGCAGGGCGGTGTCGGGCGCGAGGTTGGAATGCACCCGCTCCAGGATCGGCCGCGCCTCGCGCTCGAACATCGGCAGGGCCGCCTCGGGCCAGACAACCAGGTCGAGGTCGTTGGACTGTGCAAGGGTCAATACCGTGTAGATGTTGGCCGCCTCACTCTGGCCATCGGGCGTCCACTTGATCGCCTGGTCCAGGTTGCCCTGCAGCAGGGCCACTCGCAGCGGCTCGCCGGACGGAGAGGTCCACTGGGTGGGCAACGCCAGCGGGGCCAGCCAAATGGCAGCAACCAGTGCGGCGGCCCACCAGCGATGGCGCAGCAACTCGATGCTCAGGGTACCGGTCAGTGCGGTGATCAGCGACAGCAGATAGACCCCGCCGATTGGTGCCCAGGCCGCCAGCGGCGACTCCACCTGAGAAGTCCCCAGCAGCAGCCAGGGAAAACCGGTGAATAGCCAGGTACGTAGCCACTCGCTCAGTACCCAGACCCCGGCGAAGCTGAAGAAGGCCAGACGCGGGCCCGTGACGCGCCGATAAACCCAGAAGGGGGCGGCGAAGAACAGCGCCAGGCTGGCTACGAACAGACCGGTGAGGAAGAGCGCCAGGGGCGTCCCCGTATAGCCATAGTCGTGGATCGCAACGAACACCCATGAGACCCCAGAGCCAAACAGCCCTACGCCATAACACCAACCGCGGAGGGCGGCCTGGGCGGGTGTCAGGGCATGGATGCCGAAATAGACCAGGGCCACCGCCACCGGGCCCAGCCACCACAGCGCGAAGGGCGCGGCGCTGAGGGTGGTCAACACGCCGGCGGTGACAGCGAGCCAGTAACCGAGGGCCGGGGAGATCCGGTCCAGAAGCGTCAGATAGCGCATCGACTGGCTGTCTGCGTCCATGACGCTACTCTGATCCGCTGGGAGAGGGGCGTTCACGCAAGGCCGCAATCGCAAAGGCGATGACACCCAGGAACAGGGCGATATCCGCCAGGTTGAAGGCGGGCCAGTGCCACTCACGCCAGTAGACGTCCAGGTAGTCTACGACATACCCTCGTGCCAGGCGGTCGATGCCATTGCCCAGCGCGCCACCCAGCATCAAGCTGTAACCCAGCGCTTCCAGGCGAGGTCTCGGCCTGCTCAGCAGGATCGTCAGTACGATGGTCACCAACCCCGTCAGGCCCAGGAACAGATAGCGCTGCCATCCGCCGGCCTCGGCGAGGAAGCTGAATGCCGCCCCCGTGTTCCACCAGTGGCCCCAGTTGAAGAAAGGGGCTAGCGGGATGGCCTGGCCATACGGCATCAGCGCCTGCACCAGCCCCTTGATGGCCTGGTCGGCCAAGGCGACCACGCTGGCCAGTGCCAACCAGTACCGGCCTTGCGGCGCTATCGCTATCCGCTCTGTCCTCATGACGTGGCTTCCCTGTAGCGCGGGCTTGCCGATCTGCTCGTCGCGGTGCCTGGCGAGAAGCGATAGCCCAGCAGCCGCATGGCGTTCAGGGTCACCAGCACGGTGGCGCCGGTATCCGCCATCACCGCGATCCACATGCCGGTGATGCCAAATGCCGTGGTCACCAGGAAGATGGCCTTCAGGCCCAGCGCCAGGGCGACGTTGGTCTTGACGTTGCGCAGGGTGGCCCGGGACAGGTCGATCAGCTCGGCGATGCCGGTGACGCGGTTCTTGAGCAGGGCCGCATCCGCGGTTTCCAGCGCCACGTCGGTGCCGCCACCCATGGCGATGCCGACATCGGCTGCCGCCAGTGCCGGGGCATCATTGATCCCGTCCCCCACCTTGCCGACAGGCCCGCGTCCGGTGGCCTGCCACTCCTGCACGCGCCGGGCCTTGTCCTCGGGCATCAGCTCGCCATGCGCCTCGATACCCAGAGAGCCACCGATGGCCGCCGCCGTGCGCGCATTGTCGCCACTGAGCATGACCGCCTCGACACCCAGGCGTGACAGGGCGGTGAGCCCCTCGATCGCATCCTCTCGCGGCTCGTCACGAACGGCGATCAGGCCCAGCGGCCGCTCGCCTTCGACCAGCACGGCGAGACTCTTGCCGGCGTATTCCAGCTCGGCGATTCGGGCGCTCAGGCCGTCATCGAGAGCGGCCTGCTCTGTCAGTTGCCGGGGGGAGACCAAGCTCAGCTCACGCCCCTCGACCCGACCGGCGACGCCACGACCCGAAAGGGCGTGGTTGCCGTTCGCCTGGGGGATGGAAAGGCCCAGCTGCTGCGCATGGGCAAGGATCGCCATCGCGATGGGGTGACTGGAGTCACGCTCCATCGCGGCCGCCAGCCTCAGGACCTCGTGCTCGCCTTGGTCGGTGGCCCAGTCCTCCACGTCGGTGACCCGGGGACTGCCGGCGGTGAGGGTGCCGGTCTTGTCCAGTGCCACCGTCCGCAGCTTGCCCAGCTGTTCAAGCACCGCGCCCCCCTTGATCAGCAACCCACGGCGGGCACCCGCCGAGAGGCCGGCGGCAATCGCCGCGGGGGTCGAGATCACCAGGGCACAGGGACAGGCGATCAACAGCAGGGCCAGGGCGCGATAGACCGATTCCGACCAGGCCATGGTCGAGACCAGCGGCGGCACCACCGCCATCAGCAAGGCGAGCCCCACCACCGCCGGCATATAGTAACGAGCGAAGCGGTCGATGAAGCGCGCCACCGGCGCCTTGGCGGCCTGGGCCTCCTCGACCAGCCGGATGACCCGAGCGATGGTATTGTCCTCGGCGCCGCGCGTCACCTCGACTTCCAGGGCGGCATCGAGGTTGACCGTGCCGGCGAAGATGTCATCACCCGGTGCACGCGAGCGGGGCATCGACTCCCCGTTGATCGGTGACTCATCCAGGTCGGATTCGCCGGCCAGAATGCGCCCATCGCAGGGCACGCGGTCGCCCGGTCGCACCAGCACCCGCTGACCGGGCTTGAGCGTGGCGGCCGAAACCTCCCGGGTATCCCCATCCTCCATCAGCCTCGCGGTAGACGGCGTCAGGTCCGCCAGGGCCGAGATGCTGCGTCGTGCCCGTGAGGCGGCCACGCCTTCCAGCAGTTCGCCCACGGCGAATAGGAAGACCACCACCGCCGCCTCGGCAGCGGCATCGATGGCCAGGGCACCCAGGGCGGCGATGCTCATCAGCATCTCAATGGTGAAGGGGTTGCGCATCTTCAGCGCGCCCCAAGCAGATTGCACGATGGGCACCAGGCCCACCAGGGTGGCCGCGACGAAGGGCCAGTTGCCCAGCGCTGGCCAGGTCAAGCGCAAGGCGAAGGCCAGTACCAGCAGCCCTCCGGTGACGAGCACCAGGCGCCCCTTGGCGGTCTGCCACCAGGAGTCCGGCGTGATAGTGGATTCACTTTCCTCATCCTGGCCGACGAGGCGGTAGCCGAGCTCAATGAGCGTCTTCTCGATCGACTCAGGCGAGGGCGTCGAGTGCTCGTGGGGCTGGATCGTGACCGAGCCGGTGACCGAGCTGGCCGACACCTCCTCGATGCCTTCCAGGCGACCCAGGGCGGCCTCGACCTTACGCTCGCAGCCGCCGCAGTCCATGCCCTCGACGCGCAGCTTCAAGGCAGACGAGTCCTCAGAGCGTGTCGATTTCTCCATGGTGTGACTCCGTGGGATGATGTAGTATGCGAAAGCATAAACCCTGTAGCAACTACAGCTTCAAGCCCCATCGGTTACAGCCCGAAGGGCGGTTCTCTGGGAGGGAGGGCACGTTGGAATCCTTGTCGTCCATTGGCTTGCTGGGCGCCTTCGCGGGTGGCCTTGTCTCATTCTTTTCTCCCTGTACTCTGCCCTTGCTCCCGGCATACCTGTCGGTCGTCACGGGAGGAAGCGCCGGGAAAACGGATAAGCGCCTCGAAGCCCTGATACTCAGTTCTTTCTTCATCCTGGGTTTCACCATGGTCTTCATCATGCTGGGCTTGGGGGCCAGCAGCATTGGTCAGCTGCTTCGAGGCTATCGGAACGAGTTCAACTGGATTACCGGAAGCGTGGTCATCCTCCTGGGCGTCTTCATGACCGGTATACTTCGCTTGCCGCTGTTGCAACGAACGCTGCAGTTCTCACCCAATGTCCAGGGTGGCTCACCGCTATCGGCAACCATCTTTGGCGTGTCCTTCGCCATTGGCTGGACACCCTGTATCGGCCCCATCCTGGGAGCCATCCTGATGGCGACTGCCAGTGCCCCCAGCGCCCAGGCCGGCATGGTCTATCTGACGACCTATTCACTTGGTCTGGCACTGCCCTTCCTGGCCAGCACGCTCTTTCTGAACGTCTTGACGCAGCACAGCCGGAAGCTCGGGAGGTGGAGTGCCTATACAAGGCCTGTGGCGGGCACGATTGTGATCGTCATGGGGATTGCGATTGCGACAGGCACCATGACCCAACTTTCAAGTGTCATGGTGGATCTCTTTCCCTCCCTTGCAACTCTGGGGTAGTTCAGACGCTGATGGTTTTTACGGAGATGCCACCATGACCAACTCTGTCGACACGTCCCACGTCCCGGATAGGACTATCGGTATCGGCGAGCTGGCACGGCGTGCCGGCTGCAAGCCTGAAACGGTGAGATATTACGAGCGCATCGGGTTGGTGGGCGATGCATCCCGTACCGAGGGCGGTCAACGCCGCTACGGAGAGGAGGCCGTCAGGCGACTGACCTTCATCCGCCATGCCCGGGACTTCGGCTTCTCGGTGGAAGCGGTGCGTGAACTGCTGGCCATGTCAGACCAGCCCGACATGCCCTGCCAGGAGGTCGATGCTATTGCCAAGCATCACCTGGAGGAGGTCGAGTCGCGGCTCCAAAGGCTCTCCGCACTGCGTGACGAGCTCAAACGGATGGTCAGCCAGTGTGCCGGGGGGAAGGTCGAAAGCTGCCGGATCATCGAAGTGTTGAGCGATCATCAGCTTTGTATCAGCGACCAGGCCCACGGAGGCGCTCACGACCTGGGGTAGGCGCCTGGAAGGGTCGGCAAGCTAGCCCAGCGAGACATCCAGGAACAGCATGAGTACCAACCCCACCGAGAGCCCCAACGTCGCCTTGTTCTGGTGGCCACTTCGGTGGGTCTCGGGAATGATCTCATGGCTGATGACATAGAGCATGGCGCCGGCGGCGAAGGCCAGCCCCCAGGGGAGCAGCACTTGTGACATGCTGACGACTCCCGCACCTAGCAGGCCACCCAGCGGCTCTACCAGCCCGGTGAGGGAGGCAATGGTCCAGGATCGCCAGCGTGAATAGCCTTCACCCAGCAGTGCCACTGCCACCGCCAGGCCTTCCGGCGCATTCTGCAGGCCGATACCGATGGCAAGGGGAAGTCCCCCTTCGCTTCCCCCTGCTCCAAAAGCCACACCAACCGCCAGACCCTCTGGCAGGTTGTGGATCGTGATGGCAATGATGAACAGCCAGATTCGGCGAAGCGATGCTGCCTGTGGCCCTTCACGCCCCTGCTCGAAATGCTCGTGGGGGAGTCGCTCATTCAGCAGGGCGACCAGCCCCATCCCCATCAGTATCGACGCGCAGGCAATGACGGCAGGCAAGACGCTACCGCCATAGCGCAGTCCAGAGGCTTCCAGGGAGGGAATGATCAGTGAAAAGAAGGACGCCGCCAGCATGACACCGGCGGCGAATCCGAGTGCCAGGTCGCGAACGGCACGATCGGGCGCCTTGCTGATCAGGATAGGTAGCGCTCCGATCGCGGTCATCGAACCGGCGGCAAGACTACCCAAAAACCCCAGCGTGACTGGAGAGACACCTTCCATAGACCCTTCCCCTTTGGAGGGTTGGTACTGCAGGGAATGTTGAGTCACACGACGATAGCCATTACATGGCCACCGCTGCGTCTCATACAACAAGCCAGCCTGGCGGCCTATCGATTATCCAAGGCGACCAGACCAGACGTACCGATGGCTTTTTTCAGACGACCACGAGCCTCGAAGAGCGCGCTTCGATAATCCTGGGGTGTCGGTGACTCCCCCAGAATGATGCGCTGCCCCTCCTCCAGGGGATCGACAGGTCGGTCACCCACTCTCACTTCGTAGTGCAGGTTGGGCCCCGTGGTGAGTCCGGAGGCCCCGACTTCACCCAGCGTGTCGCCGGCATTGATGGCGTCCCCGACCGACAGGCCGGAGGCGAAGCGACTGAGATGCGTATAGCGACTGAGAGTGCCCCTCTCGTGCTCTACCTCCACGACACGACCATAACCTCCCCGGCGACCGACGAAGGAGACCCGCCCCGGCGCCGTCGCCATGACTGGGGTGCCGCGAGGGGCGGCAAGGTCGACGCCGTCATGACGACGTACCCCACCGTAAACGGGATGGCGTCGATTGCCGAAGGCGGACGTCAGGCGTGCGCCGAGCACCGGGAACCGCTTCGTCTCCACAAGGCTACCGTCCTTGAAGAGCATCACGGTGGCTCTCTGGTCCGTCGGCCATACCATCTCCAGTCGTGCCGACGGGTCAGCCAATCCCATATAGGTCAGACGGGGAGGCCCGACTCGCGTGCCATCCTCTCGGCGATCCTCTTCCCACAGTAACTGCAGGCGCTCCGCGCCAGAGATATCTCGGGCTGTGTCCATGAGTCCGCCTAGCAGCACCTCGAGGTCCATGGCGAAACGCGTGGGTATCCCCTCTGCCGCCAAGGCGGCATAAAGTGACGTTTCGATGTCCACTTCACGGCCCAGAGTCAGGGTGTCGAGACGAGGCGGGACAATCCGCGTCGACGGCCGCTCCCCCAGTGTAACGACGTATTGAATACCCGAGTCACGCTCGATGGCCACCGACACCGGCTGTCCGGTCGTCAGAGAGGTGACAGTGAGACGGTCTCCAGGCCGCAAGCCTCTTGGGTCGAACCTCCCCGCCAGCGATGTCAACGCTTGGGTGCGCGTCTCGGCATTCACGCCAAGCTGCAACAGCAGTGCGTTCAGGGTATCCCCTGGTGCCACGGTGAGCTCTTGGGCGACGATCTCGGGCGGCTGAACGGCCAAGGGCGCTGAGCCCCTCTGCGCGAGAGCTTGTGCCCTGGCCGATGCCGGTTCGCTCGGTGATAGCAAGGTGTTCTCTTGCCAATGGGCCTCGGCCAGCAGAGGGCCCAGACCCACCAACCCTAGCAGCAACCAGCGCCGTGTCATGACGCATCGTCCTCGCCAGCGACCTCGGTCACCTCACGATTGACGGCGTCGACCAGTTCCTGCATGCCGAAGGGGTCCAACAGCTCACCATTGACGAAAAAGGTCGGCGTCTGGCGGATCTGGTTGGCCTTGACGTCTTCCTTGTCCTGGTCAATGACCGCTTGTACCTCGGGGGAATCAAGTTGTTCCTCTGCTGCAGCCCTGTCCAGACCGGCCTCGCTGGCGATATCCAGAATAGCGGCCTCATCGAAGCTGCCATGAGCCGCCCACTGGCTCTGCCGGGCCAGCAACGCTTCCAGCACCGGCTGGAAGACGTCCTGGCGCCTGGCGACTTCCAGCACGCGAATGGCGGTATCGGACACGTCTCCGTGGAAGGGCGTGTAGCGCACCACCAACCGCACCTGGTCGGGATACTCTTCCTGGATGCGCTTGGTCAGCGGATAGAAGGCACGGCAGGCCTCACAGGCCGGGTCGAAGAACTCCACGATGGTCACCGGCGCTTCTTCCGGCCCCAGAATAGGCGAGTGTGAGCGCACCAGAGAGTTTTCGGCCTGAGCGCCATCCTGGCTGGCCGCCTCGGCGCCCATGCCCAACAACGAGGGTCTCGCTACGATCACGATGAGGGCGGTCAGCATCAACGCGCCAACCAGGATAAACGTCGCTTTTTTGTACATTGACTTCTCCAATTCAAGTGGTTAAGCGGAAAGCAAGACCAGAGAGCTGCTGAGTAGATCTCAACCGCTGTTGGGTGCCTAAGTCGGCGAATAGTGACGTGTCATCCATGCCCATAAAGATTGGCTCTCTGATGCGCATGATCAATATGCTCGAATTCCAAGCTGGAGTGGCCAATGTCAAAGCGCGCTTTTAGCTGAGCCTTGATATCCGCCTTGATCGCCTCAAGCTGCTGCCAGCCGGCTTCCGTGAGCACCACGTGACAGTCAAGCGCGGCAGTGCTTTCCTGCATTTGCCATAGGTGGACATGATGTACATCCTGGACACCCTCGACGTCACGCAGCGCATCAATGACTGATTGGCCGTCGATATCGGGTGGCGATCCCAACATCAGTGTCCGGATAGGGCCACCAATCTCCGTAAAGGCGAGATAAAGAATATAGAGCGCAATGCCGATCGTAATCGCGGGGTCTACCCAGCGCATGTCGTATAGCAGAATCAGCGAGCCCCCAATGATCACGGCGAGGGACGCAAGCGCATCAGATAGGTTGTGCAGAAACAGGGCCCGAATATTGACGCTATGCTTTTGCATCGACCAGGTAAGCAAGGCCGTGAGCGCGTCGACTGCTAAGGCGACGGCACCGATGACAACGATGATCCAGCCCTGAACCGCTGGCGGGTCGATCATGCGCATGGCGCCTTCGTAAATCAGGTAGACGCCGACGAGAATGAGCGTGGTGTAGTTGATCAGCGCCGCCACAATCTCGATTCGTCCATAGCCAAACGTCATCTGTGAGTCTGGCGGTCGTCTTGCTATCTTGCGGGCCGCAAAGGCAATGACGAGCGCCGCCATGTCGGAAAAATTATGCAGCGCATCCGCGATCAGCGAGAGGCTTCCCGCCAGGATACCCCCAACAATCTGAGCAACGGTCAATATCCCGTTGGCCCAGATGGCGATGCTCACCCGACGGTCACCAGAGGTGGGGTCAAGATGGGGATGATCGTGATGATGTTCCATGCGTCGTCCTTGTGGTGTCACCTGATGACGCGACAGTATAAAACCTATACCAACTCGAGCTTCAAGCCCGAATTATAATGAATACCGAGCCAAGGCTAGGCGTGGTGGAACTTTGCATAGTGGGCGCTGTAACAGACATGGTTACCATCTCCCATGCCCCGGAAGGAGCCCATTGTGATACCCAAGCCTCACTCGCACACCTGGCTGATGAGCCTAGCTTTACTCTTGATGCTGGCGACGCCAGTCCTCGCCGAGCCACGGCTGCCAGACTTCACGGCGCTGGTCGACAAGGCCGCGCCGGCCGTCGTCAACATCTCCACCTCACGGGAGGTTGAGAGGTCCATGACGTCCTCTCGGCAGTTTGGGGGGCAGGAGGTGCCGGAGATCTTTCGAGAGTTCTTCGGCGACCGCATCCCGATGCCACCCGGCGGGGCGCCCAATCGCAATGAGGAGCCACGTCAGTCACTGGGATCGGGCTTCATCTTCGATGAAGACGGCTACATCATGACCAACGCCCATGTGGTCAAGGATGCCGACGAGATCCTGGTGCGCCTCAACGACCGCCGTGAACTCGAGGCCGAGCTGGTTGGTGCCGACGAGAAGACCGACGTGGCGGTGCTCAAGGTCGAGGCGGACAACCTGCCCACCCTGGAGCTGGGCGAGTCCTCCGACCTCAAGGTCGGACAGTGGGTCGCCGCCATCGGCTCGCCCTTCGGCTTCGACCATTCCGTGACCGCGGGCATCATCAGCGCCATCAACCGTACCCTGCCCCAGGATGTTTATGTGCCCTTCATCCAGACCGACGTGGCCATAAACCCGGGTAACTCAGGCGGTCCGCTGTTCAACCTGGACGGTGAGGTCGTGGGTATCAACTCCCAGATCCTGACCCGTAGCGGCGGTTATATGGGCCTTTCGTTTGCCATCCCGATCGATGTGGCCATGGATGTGGCCGACCAACTGCGTGATGACGGCTTCGTGAACCGTGGCTGGCTAGGTGTCAGGATCCAGCCGGTCTCCAAGGACCTGGCGGAATCCTTCGGCATGGAACAGGCGGAAGGAGCCTTGATCGCAGATCTGGACCCTCGCGGACCGGCAGCCAAGGGTGGTCTCCAAGCAGGAGACGTTATCCTGAAGGTGAATGGCGAGGAGGTGGATCATTCCACCACGCTTCCCCGACTTGTGGGCGAAGTGACGCCCGGTGAGGAAGTCGAACTCTCGGTGCTGCGCGATGGTGAAAAGCAGCCCATCACCCTGACAGTCGGGGAGTGGCCGGATGTGGTTGCTAACCAGGGTGATAGCGACGGCGGTCCGGTGCGACTGGGTATTACAGTGCAGTCTCTGAGCGAGCTTGAGCGTCGCCAGCTGGGTATCAAGCAGGGCGTGCGTATCGTCAGCGTCGATCCCGCCGGCAGCGCGGCAGCGGCCGGGATCCGGCCAGGGGATGTGCTGATGAGCATCGGCCAGCAGTCGGTGGAGAGTGCGGAGCAACTGGCCGATATGGCCGCCAACTTACCCCAAGAGCAAGTCGTCCCAGTGCTCATCAACCGCGAGGGCCGTTCCTACTTCGTTGCCTTACGCCCGGTGAGTAACTGACCTGTCCGGGACGTCGGCATTCGACTCCCTCAATGGCAAGGGCGTGGTGGGTCAGGGGGCAGACGGCCCGCTCCGCTCAGCAACCGCTTGTTGATGGAACGCGAGCATGTGGAGGGGCAGCCGAACAAAGCGAGGCCGTGCGCCTGCGCGGCGACGGCGCCATGGTAATCTTCGCTGCCGTGGGCGGTCGTTCGGTGGAGCTGCTGGCCATGCCGACCCCATCAAGGAGAAGAATACCACCGGTGGCGTGATCCGGGCGCGGCAGGATGCCGATGTACGGGTGGTGATGTTACCCCGCCTACGCCGAGAACGTCTCGCCGGCGTTCCTGTTCAACGGCATTGGTATTCCGCTGGCCACAACCGGCTTGAGCTACCCGCAGGGGGCAAGCTCTGAGCTCAGAGCTTGGTCAAGGATTTGAAGCCGACACCATGTTGCGTGACGCCTATATTTCATTATTGCATGAAATATAGAGTTCATTTATTATTGAAATATTGACCCAGGACGATGGCGACATCGTCGCCAGACAGCCGATCGAGCTCATCCACTTAGCGCCCGAACCCGAGAGGAACCCATCATGAGCAAGACATCCTCCAGCCCCTCCGGCAAGGCCGTCGCGACGGGCGGCGTGCTGCTCACGGCCTGCGCGGTCTGCTGCGCCCCGCTGGTCGTCCCTTTCCTGGCCGCGTTCTTCGCCGCCGGTGGAGTCGGCCTAGCGCTGGCGGGACAGATCGGGCTCGGCATCGCCGCGCTTGGCGCGGTCGGCGGTTATCTCTACCTGCGCCGTCGCGTCGCATCGAAAAGGGCCGGAAGCTGCGGTTGCGGCCCAATCGGCGGTTGTGCCGATGCGGGCCAAGCGCAGCGCGACCCGAGGGCATGAGTCCATGGCACACGGTTGCGGACGCCAGAACAGCGACGACATCGTCGCCAGAAAACTGACCGCCCTCGCCCATCCCGTTCGCCTGGCGGCGATTCGCCAGTTGGCGGCGGCGGGCCCCACCGGCCTGGCGGCAGGCAGGCTCGCCGAGCGCCTCGACGTGGCGCCGAATGCGCTGACCTTCCACTTGCAGAAGCTGGCCGCCGCCGGCCTGGTCGAATCGCACCGCGAGGGCCAGTTCGTCTATTACCGCGCGGTGTTCGATGCCCTGCTGGCGTTGACGGACCACCTGGTCGGTGCCTGCTGCAGCGAGGCCGAGGAAAGCTGCGGGCCCCGCTGCCCCACGTCTCGCGACCGGTGACCCTCCGCCTCGCCTGAGGGTCCATCCACACCGTTCATCAAAAGGGAGCGCAAGATGATCCAGACAGTCCCCACCAAACCCTCCTGGCCAAGGGCGATCGGCATCGGGATCGCGGTGTCGGTGCTCACCGCCATCGTGATGGTCGCCTTGTTGAAGGCTGGCGTATCCCCCTTCCCGAAGCCCCCTTCTCTGGCCTTCGCCGAGACCTTGCTGGGACGGCCCCTGCCGATGCCGATCGGCCTGCTCTTCCATACGGTCTACGTGACCTTCTGATCGGTGGTGTTCGTGCGCTATTTCCCGCGCAAGACCCTGCCGACCGCGCTGGGCCTGGCCGCCGTGCTGTGGGTCGTGATCCTGGTGGTGTTCTTCCCCGTGGTGGGCTGGGGACTCGCCGGCCTGGCTATCGGTCCCCAACTGATTCCGGCGTCCGCCCTGCCGCACCTGCTGTTCGGCCTGCTGCTGTGGGGGCTGGACCGTTATCTGGGCAGGCACGGCGGGTCATGACACATCCTGAACGAACGTCGGCGGTCGCTACCGCCCAAGTGATAGCAAGAGGAAAAAGACTCGTGATTCGCAAACCACTCTCGGCCCTGACGGGATATGTCGTGTTGCTGTTTTCCCTGATATTGGCACCGGCGGCGATGGCGTTGGACGCCGAGCCGTTCAGCATGGAGCGGTTCGAGACGTTGCAGGAGCAGGGGGAAAGTGTGCTGGTGCACATCAGCGCGCCATGGTGTCCGAACTGCCAGAGGCAAAAGCAGGTTCTCACCGAATACCAGCAGCAGTACCCGGACGCCGGGCTGCATATCCTGAACGTGGACTACGATACCCAGAAGCAATGGGTGACCCATTTCAAGGCCCCACATCAGTCGACGCTGGTGCTGTTCTCGGGCACCGAGCAGGTCTGGTTCGCCGTCGGGGAAACTCGCAAGGAGAAGATTTTCAGCCAACTCAATGCCGTGACCGATGGCTCTTGAACTGACGGCGCTCCCCCTCGCCTTCCTGGCGGGGGTGGTGGGCATCCTCTCGCCCTGCGTCTGGCCCCTGGTACCGGTGGTCATCGCCTCGTCCACCACCACCGGTCGCTTCGGCCCCCTGGCCCTGGCCGGTGGGTTGAGCCTGTCCTTCGCCGTGGCCGGCAGTGTGCTGATGTTTTTCCTGGTCAACCTGGGGCTGGACCCGGAATCGTTCCGTTACCTCGCCGCCGTCATCCTGCTGGCCGCCGGGGCCATGCTGGTGATCAAGCCCCTGGCCAACCGCCTGACATCGGGGCTGTCGTTTGTAACGTCCCGGTGGAATCTCGACGCCAGCGCCGAGCGCTGGTATGGCCAATTCGGCGTGGGCCTGCTGCTGGGCCTCGTCTGGCTTCCCTGTGTGGGCCCCACCCTGGGCGCAGCGATCGGGCTGGCGTCCATGGGCCAGCAGATGGGCCTCGCCTTTCTGGTGATGCTGATGTTCGGCGCGGGCACGGCGGCGGTCCTGCTGGCGGCCGGCCTGTTGTCGAGCCGGGCGATCGCCCGCTGGAATGCCACGGCCATGAAGAGCGCGGACCTCGGTAAACGCCTGCTGGGCTGGACACTACTGCTGTTGGGAGGACTCGTGCTCACCGGCGTCGACAAGGTCCTGCAGACCTGGGCGGTGCAGATGCTTCCCGCTTGGGTGACGGGCCTGTAGGGGATTCCTGCGGGACAGTCCTTGCGCCGGCGTTCAACCGGGAAACCAGGAAGAGAGGCCGGAAAGCCTCGGCGAGGATGGAAGAGGAACATCACGCCAAGCCAGGAGGTACCATGACAACGATCGATACCGCCACCCTACGTGACTGGCAGCGGCGACACCGGGAGTTCACCCTGGTGGATACCCTGCCGGCCGAGACCTTCACCAAGGGACACCTGCCGGGGGCCATCAACATCGTCTCCGACGACATCCTGGACGAGGCGCCCCGCCGGCTACCCGACAGGCAAGCGACCATCGTCGTGTATTGTACCAGTGAAGACTGCAAACGGGCCGGCCGTGCCGCCGAACGACTGGCCCGCCTCGGCTACACCGCGGTCTACCACTATGTGGGTGGAAAGAAGGCCTGGTTGGCCGAAGGCTTGACACTGGAACACTGAGAAGGATCCTCTCCCGTGCGCGACTGGCTGGAACGCCAGCAATCCTGGATCTATCTAATTGGTATCCTGGCAGGCCTGGCCATCGGGCTGGGCCTGCCGGACGTGACCTCACGCCTTGAAGCCGTTCTCTGGCCGCTGCTCGGCGGGCTGCTCTATGCCACCTTTACCCAGGTGCCGCTGACGCGAATCGGCCAGGGCCTCAAGGATTGGCGCTTCCTGGCGGCCCTGCTGCTCGGCAACTTCGTGGTGATCCCCCTAGTCCTAGGCGGGCTGATGACCCTCCTGCCCGTATCAGTCGCCGTGCAAGCCGGCGTGCTGCTGGTGCTGCTCGTCCCCTGTACCGACTGGTTCATCAGCTTCACCCACCTCGGCAAAGGCGATGCCGGCCGAGCCATTGCCGCCACACCGGTGCTCCTGCTCGCGCAGCTGCTGGCCCTGCCCGTCTATCTCTGGCTCTTCCTGGGCGCGGAGTGGCTTCAGACCGCCATCAGCACCCATCTGCTCGGCGCCTTTGCGGGGCTGATCCTCACGCCTCTGGCCCTGGCCTGGATGACCGAGCGCCTGGCCGAGCGCAGCCTCAATACCAGGCGGTGGGTGCATGGCCTGGGCATGCTGCCCGTGCCGCTACTGGCACTGGTAGTCTTCGTCATCGCGGCATCGCAGGTGACGACCGTGGCCGGCCTCACCGGGGTGTTGCTGCAGGTGCTGTTGATCTTCGTCGCCTACTTGATCTTCGCCGCGTTCCTGGGCAAGACCCTCGGCAGACTGTTCCAGCTCCCCACGCGTTCGGCCAGAACCTTGACCTTCAGCTTCGGCACCCGCAACTCCTTTGTGGTGCTGCCCATCGCCTTGGCGCTGCCCGAGGCCTGGCAAGCCGCCGTGGTGGTCATCGTCTTCCAGTCGCTGGTCGAACTGTTCGGCATGGTGGCCTACCTGAGCTGGGTGCCGGGCAAGTTGATCCCAGACCCCTCTCCCTCCTAGCCGCACGGCTCCGTGACGCCACCTCTCGGCGGCGCCTGGCGATCTGCACCATGGCCCCGACCGGAGGGTAGTTCACCGGACGCAACCCTTGAGTAAACCAAGCACCCATCAACCGAGAAATCCGGTGAGGCAGAGAGTAGGGACCTTTTTGCGATAACCAGAAATCAACCAGATATTCCGGATACCCTCTATTTCTTTCAGGGAAAAGAGAAACTATTCAGGCCCTGGGAGATAAAATTTCCGAGATAGAGAACAACACTGCCTTAGCGGAGGATTTTTTAAAGCTTGAAAAAGCTGTACTTCCCGGTCGCAGTCAAAAAATTGCAGGAGAGTTTAGCGAGGCTAGCGAACCTGTTGAAGTGATTCTTCATTTTGATAGTGCCAAGGACATGAAATGGGAACCTTCTTTCATTGAGTTCGCTGAAAAGCACAACATTGATCTTGGAATATCTCGCTCATATCAAAGTAGGGGGCTATTATTTATCCCTGCGCGAGGTGGCCGCTCAGAAGTAGAAGAACTAGCGGATTTTTCTTTTATCCGCATGATTAGACCTATGCCAAAACTACGGACCATCGATGCGCCTACGATGTTAAAGGCTCAACGATTCGAGTCTGTGGCTTCAATTCCTAACAGCAACTCGCTAGACGAAAGTTTTAGGGTTGCTATTTTTGATGGGGGCTTGCCACCCGAACACCCATATGGACGCTGGGTAAACCATATCGATCCGCCTAAGAGCACAAAAATAGGAGCCCCAGTTAAGAATTTTGTTAACCATGGTGCGCTAGTAACTTCAGCTTTTTTATTCGGCCACGTTAGACCAGGAAATCTAGAAAGGCCCTATGCCTCAGTAGATCATTACCGTGTGCTGGGGAATGGGTTAACTTCCTCAAGCTTATACGATGTATTAATCTACGTAGACGAGATTCTCTCACAGACAAATTATCCAATAATCTCTTTTAGCATCGGCCCGCATGAAGTGGCTGGTGATGATGTAACCGCCTGGACTGCTATGTTGGATGATCATCTGGGTAGCGGTAATTGTCTTGGTGGTGTAGCTGTGGGCAATGATGGAGAAAAACCATGGCCGGAATCCAGAATTCAAGTTCCAAGTGATTGTGTTAATGCTTTGTCAGTAGGAGCTACTGATAGCATGATGGAGAGCTGGAAAAGAGCTCCATATAGTTCTATAGGGCCAGGTAGGAACCCTGGCTTAATAAAGCCCGACGTAGTAGCCTTCGGAGGGGTTGAGGGGAATTCTTTTCATTTTATTTCCCCCCAGCTAACCGTTGTAGAAAATCGAGGAACCAGCTTCGCAACACCATATGCAATGCGTATAGCTGCAGGACTGAAAGCCTACCTAGGATCTGATTTAACCCCAACTGCTATCCGTGCACTGATGGTTCATTCTGCATCCTCGAACAGCCAACCTATTGATGAAGTTGGTTGGGGCATGGTATGCGATGTCATTGAAACAATCACCTGCCAAGATGGGGAAATTAAGGTTCTTTACAAGGGTAGGCTTGAGCCAGGGAAAGTTATGCGAGCACCAATTCCATTGCCTGATGATCAATTAAAAGGAAACGTAGAAATTCGCGCCACGTTCTGCTATACCTGTAACACTGACCCACACACCCCTGGAGAATACACTCGTGCAGGTCTAGACATTAGATTTAGGCCACATAAAGATAAGTTCAACAAGACGGAGGCCAGAATTAGAAAAACGGGAAAGGGAAAGATAGACCCCCTCTTTCCTGACACAGAGTCCTTCTTTACAAAACAAGACTTTGCCTCTGAAGCGGATTTACGCTCCGACGCCCACAAATGGGATACTATTAGAAAAAACTCAGTAACCAAAAGAGGGACATCGCTTAATCGTCCTGTATTCGACATACACTATGTTGCGAGAGAACCAGGGAGCAATACTTCCCCTCAAAAGGCAGAAAAAATTCATTTTTCTTTAGTAGTAAGCATTTATAACAAAAACACTCCAGACCTTTATGAGCAGGTGCAAGAGAAATATATAAACACGCTATTACCCATTGAGCCAAAAATCGACATACCTGTAAAAGTCACTACTTAACGAATCGAAGGGTGACGGAAAGCTCTATCACTCTTCGCATTTTCCTACGCATCTATTTATCCAATTCAACCATGAGCAAGTATGATGGTTGCCAACTTACAGCAAGGAGTACGTCTCGCATCTGATATTCTATGTGGAGCCCATGCCCTAACTGTCAACGTAGTTGTCGCTCTTTACTCGTCGACAAAATAATAGAGTTTCATGAGAACTCACCGCACTCGATCTTGCCCAACGCCTCGCAGACCAGCTGCCTCCCTCTGAAGGTGCCGAGCAGTTCCACGGGCCGCGAGCCAGATAGCGCCGGTGCCTCGCAGTGTATCCACTCGCGAGCGATTTCGGCATCCTCGAACACCTTAGCGGCGTAGTCCAGCACAGTCAGGGTATCGAGCTCATCGTCGTCGAATTTGTTAGAAGTTGGTTTTTCCATGCCCGGCCTCCGTAGCGGGAAGGTAATACCTATGGCAACTATAGGTCGTGTCGGCTGGTATTTCGTTGGTCACGCCATAAGAAATAGCTGCGAGCCGATGGAAGCCGGCTGGCTTGGATGAGACGGCAACTACTGAGGAATCCTCAGTAGTTCGCACGCTATCAGAAGAGAGCGCTCGTTTATTTCCAGAGCTCTGTAAGCTGCCAGTTTATTCTAAGGCCAGTGCATGGCGTCCAGCTGAGGGCTGATGAAAGTCCTAGGCTACCAGCATGTGTGGACGTCTCTCCCAATTCGACGCTTACCCGCGGTTCGCCAAGCGCTTTCGAGTCGCCATGAATAAGGGTGTGCCACTGCCACGATATAACATCACGCCCGGCACCTAGATATCTGGCTTCCGACAAACTGCGCATGATCAATCACCTCAGCAGCTTAACTTTTGGTGGGTACCGCCCGAAGTGGGCCAAGGCGCCCCATTGAGCAATGTCGAGCGAAGCGGTACGGGCCATGGAAAATCGAGATTCAATTGAACTGCAGGAAAGTGCGCATGAAAGCGAACCTTCCCACAGCAGTTTCGTAAACGGCTTATTGTAATGACCCGGCAATTGTCTACTGCTAATCAACAATGAACCGGCCAATACGTTGTGATCAAGTTACGTTGCTGTCGAGTTTTAGGTAGACCTACGCAGCCGAAGTGCATTGAACACCACCGAGGCTGAACTCAAGCTCATCGCCAGCGCTGCAAACATCGGTGAGAGAAGAAGCCCGACAAATGGGTACAGGACACCGGCGGCCAACGGTACGCCCAGGGCGTTGTAGATAAACGCAAAGCCAAGGTTTTGCTTCATATTGATGACGGTTTTGTCTGACAGGTGGCGAGCCGTAGAAATACCGCGCAAGTCCCCCTTAACCAGCGTGACTTGGGCGCTGTTCATCGCCACATCGGTCCCCGTGCCCATGGCAATCCCTACATTGGCCTTAGCTAGTGCCGGCGCATCGTTGATGCCATCCCCCGCCATCGCCACAGTCCGTCCTTCGGATTGCAGCTGATTAACCAGATCGAGCTTGTCGCCAGGCGTGACTTCACCATGAACTTCGTCGATACCCAGGCGTTCGGCCACTGCCTTCGCGGTCGATACCCCATCGCCGGTCGCCATGATGACGCGAATCCCTGCAGCTTTAAGGACTTGCACAGCTTCAGGTGTGGTCTGCTTGATGGGATCGGACACCGCCAGCAATCCTGCCAATTTGCCATCCATCGCGAGATACATAACGCTCGCACCCTTGATCCGGAAAGATTCAGCGACGTCACTCAATTCAGCCACATCGACACTTTCCTGCTGCATGAGTGCGGTATTGCCCAAGACCAGTACCTTGCCATCTACTCGACCCCGTACACCAATGCCGCTACCTGATTCGAAGTCGTCCACCGGGCTGAGGCTCAACCCGCGCTCGCGGGCAGCACTGACAATCGCATCGGCAAGAGGGTGTTCGCTACCTTGATCCAGGCTGGCGGCTATACGGAGAACCTCATCAGGGTCCATATCACCAGCGGCGACGGCTTCATCGAAAGCCGGGCGACCCTCAGTGAGAGTGCCTGTCTTATCGACGATGAGCGTATCCACTTTGCGCAGGTTTTCTATCGCTGCCGCATCCCGGAACAGGACACCCTGCGTCGCACCACGACCGGTGGCCACCATCACGGACATTGGCGTAGCAAGGCCCAGGGCGCAAGGGCAGGCGATGATCAACACGGCGACCGCGTTGATCAAGCCGTAGACCCAACTGGGCTGCGGACCATAAATACCCCACACGAACAGAGAGACAACAGCGATCACGACCACTGCCATAACGAAGTAGCCGGCCACCAGATCGGCCATCCGCTGCATCGGGGCCCGCGAGCGCTGGGCTTGCGCCACAAGGGTAACAATTTGCGACAGAACCGTGGCGGAACCGACTTTCTCTGCGCGAATTACCAGTGCACCTGATGTATTCATGGTTGCGCCAATCACCTTATCGCCCGGCCGCTTGCTCACCGGAAGGGATTCCCCCGTCAACATGGATTCATCAAGAGAACTGGCGCCTTCTTCCACGACGCCATCAACAGGCACTTTCTCGCCAGGGCGCACGCGCAGGCGGTCACCTTCATGCACGTGCGTCAACGGCACGTCCTCTTCTGTGCCGTCATCCCTGATGCGGCGGGCCGTTTTGGGTGCCAGACCGAGCAATGATCTGATGGCGGCGGAAGTCTGCGACCGGGCGCGGAGTTCGAGCACCTGACCGAGCAGGGTGAGGGAGATAATCACCACGGCAGCCTCAAAATACACGCCGACACGACCCATGGTTTGGAAGGTCTCAGGGAAAATACCCGGCGCGACCGTGGCGACAGTACTGTAGACAAACGCTGCCCCTGTCCCCAGACCAATCAGCGTCCACATGTTGGGGCTACGGTTGATAACCGAATGCCAACCGCGGACAAAGAATGGCTGTCCCGCCCATAACACCACCGGCAACGACAGCACGAGTTCAATCCATGTTTGTGTAGAAATGTCGAGCCAACCAAGCTGTGGGCCGAACATGGCGAGCACGGTGACGACGATAGTGAACGGTAGCGTCCACCAAAATCGCTGCGAAAAATCTTTCAATTCTGGATTGTCATCATCAAGACTGGGCATCATCGGCTCGAGTGCCATGCCACACTTGGGACAGATCCCCGGGTGATCCTGTTCAATTTCAGGATGCATTGGGCAGGTATAGAGGGTTCCTGGCTCCCCCTGATCGAGATCGGATTCTCTTGTGTATTGGGGGTCCATGAATTTTTCAGGGTCGCTTTCAAAAGCTCGCATGCACTTTGGGCTGCAAAAATAGAAATCACTGCCTTTATGTGTCACGTGATGAGGGGACTCTTCTGTTACCTTCATACCGCACACGATATCTGTGAGTTGCGGGCCAGAGTCCGGCTGCTCTATGTTTTGATTAGGTGAGTGCTCACATTTCTGCTGCGCCATGGCTATAAAGCCCTTTCGAAAGTGATTGATGACTCGCGACTATGCATGTCAAGACGTCGAAATAGCGCCAAATCCATCAACTAACGGTTTCAATCAACCACACGCGGCACATGATGGCAAACCACGTAACGGCATCTTCAAACCCGGCATAACTGGATCAGGCTACCTCCACATGAAACGTCGAAGAACCCCCTTTTAAGTCCTGGCTAGCCACACGATACAGCAGGTAGTCAGCCAAGCGATGCCGCTTCTCAGTAAGTGGAAGCGGCATCGCTAGTGAGGTTCCAGCTTGGATCAGAGTGTCGTAAAGGGCGTGGCTTCTCCGTTGCGGAACTGATAAACGTCCCAGTCACCCTGTTTGGGTCCCGGCATGCCGGGGGTGCCGATGGGCATACCGGCCAATCCGATGCCGCCGGTGTCCGGGCGCTCCTCGAAGAGCTTCTCCACCGCCTCGAAAGGCACATGCCCCTCAATAGCGTAGCCGCCCATCTGGAGGGTGTGACAGGAGCCGAGACCATAGGGCAAGCCAACGCGCTGCTTGATTTTTCCCACCTCGATATCGTCGACGATCTTCACCGTAACCCCGCGGACCTCGAGCTGGCGAGCATACTCGTCACAGCAGCCACACTCGGGGTTCTTGAACATGGTCGCCTCGTCGGGCAGAGCGGCCTGGGCGGTGCCAGCGCCGAGCAGCAAGGCAGCGGAGAGTATAAGAGTGGAGCCGATGCGGTTCATGAGCGTGCCTCCGGAAGGTCACGGGACGTGCGTGGGGAAGTAAACAGGTACTTGGCCAGGGCGGCGATGCCGAGGCCGAGCAGGCTGAGCATGGCAATGGGCATGATCCAGCCGAGCCAGGGCAAGCTGCCCATCAGGGCGGTGCAGTGTGCGATCATTGTCGTAGCTCCTCAGTGGCCAACCCAGGTCACGCCGTTGGGACCTTGGCCGGTGTCATGGCGACTGATGACGGTGCCGATTTCCAAGTCGATGACCGAGAGGCTGTCGTCAAACAGACTGGTGATGAAGGCGAAGCGGCCGGTGTCGTCGACGCTGATGCCATGAGCACCGGCGCCGACCTCGTAGGTGGCCACCACCGTCAGGCTGTCGAGGGCGATCAGCGAGACCCGATTGTCGGGATCGGCTTCGCTGCCCTCGTTGGCGACCAGCATGAAGCGACCATCTGCGGTGGCGTGTACCTGGATCGGCAGTCGACCCACTTCGATGCGCTCAATGACCTCGCGGCTGGCAGTATCGATGACGGCCACGCGGTTCTCGTCGCGCAGCGAGACAAAGACCCGGTCGCCATCCGGGGTGAAGCCCACCTGGACGGGGGCCTGGCCGACTGACAGGCGAGCGACTTCCTCGCGAGCCGCCACGTCGATTACCGAGACGCTGCCGTCCAAAACATTGGCCACATAGAGCTCCCGGCCGTCTGGGCTAAGGCGCAGACCATGGGGATACTCGCCGGTAGCGATGGTGGCTACGCTTTCTCTAGCTTGCAGATCGACGACCGAGACGCTGTCTCCGCCGGCATTGGTGACGAAGGCGAAGCGGCCTTCGAGGTCACTCACCACATGGGCCGGGTGGCTGCCCACCTCGATGCTGGCCACGAGAGCACCGGCTGGATCATTGGCCTGATAGAGCTTGAGTAGACCGGGGGCACTGCCGTGGGCATGCCCGCCGCCGTGGCCATGGCCGTCGGATGCTGCATCGCCCACAGCCATCAGGTAGCGGCCCGAGGCGCTGACCTGGACGTTGTGGGGTGCGATGCCGATGGACTGGGTGGTGGCCTCACCGCTGGCCAGGTTGAGGCGCGTGAGGGAAGCGCCACGCTCGTTGGCAGTAACGACGTCTCCCGCGGGAAGGGTGGCGGCAACAACAGGCGTGATGGAAAGGGCCAGTCCGGCAGCCATCAGCCAGCCGAGGAGCCACAGCTTCCTACTGCTGGGAGTGAAAGGCAGGGGTGCCTGGCGTGCTATGGCGGTCGATGAGAAACGGGTAGTCATGATGAACTCCTGATGAACGTAACGTTTGACGCGAGCAGTGTCGCGATACGACGGGCAATACCGTCTGCGTTCGATCAGGCTTTGGGAGGGCGCCTTGGGGTAAGCGGGATCTGCGGGGAGACGACCATGGCCAGCGAGAAGGCCTGGTGTTGCGGGCCGACCACGAGCAGTTGTGCCTGACCCGTGGTGGCGGAGCAGGTGGCGCAGGATGAGGCGTCATGATCGGCGCTATGGTTGTCACCTGAATGACCGTCAGCCGAAAGGCCGTCATTCGTCATCCATTCCGTAGCGATACCGCAATCGCCGGGGTGGCTTTCCATGACACCGTGGCTCGACAGCGTGACCATCAACAACAGCAACGCCAGCAGGAGGGCCAACAGGCGAGCTCCTGTGCGTTGTGAGGGTGATGTCCGAGTGAGCTGGTGCATGAGATGCTCTCTTGTGTCAGGTCTTCAGCTTGCCTGTTGGTGGCCAGAGGTGCATTGATCCAGGGCAACGTTCCCGGCGAGTTCATGGTGCAAGGATCGGGGCGCCCTGCTCACTCATCACGGTGTTGGCCGTGGCGGTGCAGGAATAGGTGCATGCCGAGACACAATCCCATCGGCAGGAGCAGTAGCCAGCTGCCACCGCCGAAGGGGTTGCCAAGCCACAGTACGATGAACATGGCAGCCCCCATCAACACCAGGCAGGCGGTTATCATCCAGTGGTGGAGTTGGTTCATGTTGACCTCCTTAGACGATGGAGCCCGTTCGGGGCGTTAACTCCAAGTATCGAGGCTATGTGTTGCACATAGGTCTAGGGCTAAATAGGCCCGGTAGGTGGCGGTGAGCATGCGTGCAGGGCACAGGTTGTCGGGGTTCTCGAGGCCATGCGATACTCGTGCTCTCATTGGCTCCCAAGACTGCTTTACCCCATGCCCCGAGTCTCCTACCACTGGCTGTTCTGTCTGACGATGGCCCTTGTGCTGGCCATCGCAACGCCCGTGGCCGCAGGCGGGCATCACGGCGATGCTGCCTGTGTCGGGAACCTCGCCGGGCAGGATTCGGCGGTCGCATGGGAGTCGGCAATGGTCGATTCGGGTGAGCTCGATACCGCAGCGGCCTCGCTCTGCAGCATGCCCTGCGCCCAGTGCCCCGCCTCCATGGCTCGGCTGGCCAATGACGCGGTGGCATCTTCCGATCCCTTGTCCAGGCCTGGCCTGGGCACTCCCTCTGGTCATCCCGCTCCCTTCGAGCGGCCTCCTCGCGCCTGAACCTCTTTCCCAAATGGCACCGCGGGTAATCGATCCGTGGTGAGAGTGTTCATGTTACGAGGACTACCTGATGAATCGTCGCCAATTCCTGAGTTACTCGGCCCTGGGTGGCCTGGTGTTGTCATCGGCCGGCTATATGGCGCTTGCCGCCACCCGCGAGCCTTTCCACGGCCTGACCGCTGCCATGCTTCCTGAAGGTGGCCAGCCGCTTCAACCGCTGCCACGTATCACCAACTTGAGCAGTTCACCCGGCCGCTTTCGCAGCGCACTGACTCCGGCTGCCCATGCGGTGCCTTTGAGTGATGAGCTTAAGGCCAAGCTGTGGCTCTACAACGGCAAGGTGGCACCTCTTATCGAGGTGCGCGAGGGCGATGAGCTGGACATTACCCTCGTCAATGAACTGGAGCAGGAGACCACTGTGCACTGGCATGGTGTGCCCGTTCCCCAGACGCATGATGGTGCCCCCTGGGATGCCGTGGCTCCGGGCGAATCGCGCCGCTATCACTACACTTTCCCCGAGGGCAGCGCCGGCCTGCATTGGTTCCACCCTCACCCTCATCAGGGCACCGCCCGGCAGGTGGCACATGGCCTGGCCGGCGCGTTGCTGGTGCGCCCGCCTCAGGATGTGCTGCCGTCAGACGTGGAGGAGCACCTGTTGGTGGTCAGCGACCTGCGCCTGACCGAACAGGGCAACGTGGCGCCGCAAACTGCCGTGGATTGGATGAATGGCCGTGAGGGCGAGCTGCTACTGGTCAACGGACAGCGCGAGCCGCGCCTCGATGTGGCACCGGGTACCACTCTGCGTCTGCGGCTGATCAACGCCTGTGCCGGTCGCTACCTACGCCTACGGCTGGACGAGCACGAACTGATGCTGATTGGCACCGACGGCGGGCTGATCGAGCGACCGCAACCGATAGAGGAGCTGCTACTTACCCCGGGCGAGCGCGCCGACCTGCTAGTGCGAATAAGCGACAGGCCAGAGGGGCGCTTCTGGCTTGCCAGCCATCCCTACGAGCGTGGCTGGATGGGACCCAAGCCGCCTCATCTGGACGAGGTCGCGCCGTTGCTGGCGATCCACACCCGCAACTCGAGCGTTCATCCCGCTGTTGCGTTGCCCGAACGGTTAGGCCGTGTCGAACCGCTGGGCGAGCCCGCGGTGCAGCGTCGGGTGGAGCTGACTGAGGTGATGCCGGGCCATGGTGCTCACGGCGCTGAGATGGCTCACGGTGAGGGTGGCCACGGCGACCATGGCGGCATGTCTGAGGCAGGGGTGGGTCATGCCGCTCACGGCGGTGCTGGGATGGCCCACGGTGAGGGTGGGCACGGCGACGCTCATGGAATGGAGCATGGCGCACCTCAGGCGGACCAGACAGGGCATGGAGAGGGTCACGGCATGCCCGGGATGCCCGGTCGGCCCGAGGTGGACTTCCTGATTAACGGCCGCGCTTTCGCCATGGACGAGATCCTGTTCGAGGGCCGGGTCGGCGAGGTGGAGGAGTGGGAGGTGTTCAATAATTCCCATATGGACCACCCCTTCCACGTGCACGGCACCCAGTTCCAGGTGATCGCGACTCGCGATGCCGACGGTGAGTGGCGCGAAACCCCCTGGCTGGCCTGGAAGGACACAGTCAACCTGGCGCCCTATCAGCGCATGACGTTACGCATGGTGTTCCGCAAGCCAGGTGACTGGCTATTCCACTGCCACATCATCGAGCACGAGGAACTGGGGATGATGGCGACCATCCGCATGAGCTGACCTTGCCGTCTTGTTGCTCAGCGCCACGCCGCGGATTCGCGTGGCGCTGGTCACACTTGGCATCAGTCGCTGACCCGCGCAGACGGAGGACGCGACGGGTCGCGCTTCGAATAAACCAGGAGGTTCCGCATGCTGCAATATCCTCAGATCGATCCGGTGGCCATTAGCCTCGGCCCGCTCGCAATCCACTGGTATGGCTTGATGTATGTAGTGGGCTTCATCGCCGCCTGGTGGCTGGGACGCCGCCGAGCCCACCACTTGGGCCTGACTCACGATGATATCGGTGACCTGATCTTCTATGGCGCGGTGGGGGTGGTGCTCGGCGGGCGGCTGGGCTATGCGCTCTTCTACGGCAGCGAGCAGTGGCTGGCCGATCCGCTCTGGCTGGTGCGCATCTGGGAAGGGGGCATGAGCTTTCACGGTGGCCTGATCGGGGTGCTGGTGGCGGCACTCTTGTTCGCACGCAAGCACCGCCTGGGCTTCTTCCGGCTGACTGACTTTATCGCCCCGCTGGTGCCAATCGGCCTGGGTGCCGGAAGGATCGGCAACTTCATCAACCACGAGCTGCCGGGCCGGGTCAGCGAGCTCCCCTGGGCCATGCCCTTCCCGCACATGGGCCCGGAGCCGCGGCATCCCACCGCGCTCTATGAATTCGCCCTGGAAGGGGTGGTGCTGTTCGCGGTCCTCTGGTGGCTGTCGCGTTCACCACGGCGCACCGGGCTGATCTCGGGGTTCTTCCTGCTGCTATATGGCGTCTTTCGCTTCACCGTAGAGTTCGTCCGCCTACCCGATCCCCACATCGGCTTCATCGCCTTCGGCTGGGTGACCATGGGTATGCTGCTGACGCTGCCGATGATTTTGGCCGGGGTAGTTCTAATAGGTTGGTCGCGTCGTCAGTCAGTGGCCAAAAATACTTGACCACTACACTTGGGCTCTCAGGATTAAACGCAACGGACGCGGGCCGAAGAATTTAAGGCCATCGCCCGCTTCTTGTAAACGTATATAGGCACCCCTCACTTGAGGAAAGCGCCATGTTCAATGTACTTGCCCATCGCGTCTACCGCCATCTCTTTCTAGCGCAGGTCATTGCGCTGATAGGCACCGGTCTGACCACCGTTGCTCTGGCATTATTGGCTCATGACCTTGCTGAAGGTCAGGCAGGTGTTGTGCTCGGCACAGCGCTGGCAATCAAGATGGTCGCTTACGTGGGCATTGCTCCACTGGTTGGGGCCTACGCATCACGCCTACCTCGGCGCACCTTGTTGGTTAGCCTGGACTTACTGCGTGCAGCCGTGGTCCTTGCGTTGCCTTTCGTTACTGAGGTGTGGCAAATCTATGTGCTGATCTTTCTACTCAATGCCTGTTCAGCAGGTTTTACACCTGTCTTCCAAGCGACAATACCGGACATTCTTGAAGACGAAGCGCAGTACACGCGAGCATTATCCCTGTCACGCCTTGCCTATGATTTAGAGAACCTTCTTAGCCCGATGGCGGCGGCAGCATTGTTGATGGTGATGGGGTTTGATGTCCTGTTTGTACTCAACGGGCTAGCCTTCGTTATCTCTGCCGCTCTGGTTATATCGGTTATCCTGCCCGCGTCTCTTCCCCTAGAGGAAGCCCCCAGCGTGTGGCGTCGCGTTACCCATGGCATGCGGATTTACCTGAAGACGCCACGACTGCGCGGGCTGCTGGCGTTGAACTTAGCGGTTTCTGCCGCCGGAGCCATGCAGATCGTCAATACGGTGGTGCTCGTTCGCTCTGAATTGGGTTTGGGCGAGAAAGAGGTAGCCCTGGCCTTTGCCGCTGCTGGCGGGGGCTCTATGCTGGTGGCCTTACTACTGCCCAAGATACTGGAGCGGGTGTCCGAGCGGCCAATCATGCTGATGGGTGGCGTAATGATGGCACTCAGCCTCTACCTGGGCTGGCTGGGCCCATCGTTTATGGGACTTGTCGGGCTATGGTTACTGCTGGGCGCGGGAGCCTCATTGGTCATGACTCCCACTGGGCGCCTGCTCAAACGCTCATGCCAATCAGAGGATCGTCCAGCGCTGTTTGCTGCCCAGTTTTCGTTGTCACATAGCTGCTGGCTGGTTACCTATCCGTTGGCTGGCTGGTTGGGGGTGAGTCTGGGACTGATGGGAACATTCGCTTTGCTGGGAACGGTTGCCCTGATAGCTACGGGTCTCGCAGCCCTTATCTGGCCTCCCTGAATTCAACCAATAAGCGCATCACCTGCGGTGTCCAGTGCTCTTACTCACCTTGTCCTTGCCCAGTATCCGTGGCAGCTCGGCTTTGAAGAAACTTGACCAATAGGCAACCCCAGGCACTACGCTGATAGCCTTATCAAGGCAGGAATAGGGAGGTTGCCATGGCATCATCAATACAGCAAAGTGCGCGAGTTTACCGGATGAAAACTGCCGAGCATATGTGCCCGTTCGGTTTGAAGACCGTTGATTTACTTAAGCGAAAAGGGTTTACGGTCGACGATCACACGTTAACATCCCGCGATGAGGTCGACACATTCAAGGAAAAGGAAAGGGTCGACTCTACACCTCAAGTGTACATTGGTGATAGCCGCATCGGTGGCTACGAAGAGTTACGCAAACATTTGGGAATGAGTGTTCCCAATGCAAATGAAACCACTTATCGTCCCGTGCTGGCAATTTTTGCCGTCGCATTGCTAATTGGCCTATCGATTAACTGGGCCGTCCAGGGTTCACTACTCACAGCGCGTACCCCTGAATTCGTGTTTTCCACCGCCATGGTACTGCTCGGCCTACAAAAAATTCAAGATGTGGAAAGCTTCAGCAATATGTTTTTGAACTACGACCTGCTGGCCCAGCGCTATGTGCCCTACAGCTACTTTTACCCCTATGCGGAAACGCTGGCTGGCCTGCTCATGCTAGCCGGGGCATTGATCTGGTTGGCCGCGCCCCTTGCCTTATTCGTTGGCACGGTGGGTGCCGCCTCGGTATTTAAAGCGGTGTATATCGACAAGCGCGAACTTAAGTGCGCCTGTGTCGGTGGTAACAGCAATGTACCGCTGGGCTTTGTGTCGCTAACCGAAAACTTGGTCATGATCGCCATGGGGCTGTGGATGCTACTGCGTATATTGCCGGGGTAAGACCCTTTCTCCCATACACTCAAGCAGGGACTGGGTCAGTTAATTGATTGGCCCCTATCAGCTTGCGTTCAACTAGCTCAAACCCATTTGGCGTTGAGCGTATCAAGTGATCACCCAAGGCTCCGACACGGCACGAGTGATAATTTGTCCGGTCGCGTATGAAAGCGTTACGTTAAGCGTCTAACGGATGTCTAGAATACTCGGGGTGATTCAATCGCCATGATCAGGTCCAATGGCGCGGCAAGTACCAACGTGACAAATGGCTGGACGCTATCGTCATGATGACAGAATGCATTGAGCGCCACGCCTAGACTGACCCCGTCGTCAAGCGCCTGATGACCCTACGCAGCGTCGGCATATTGATCGCCAGTCGATCACAAGACGATGGTTTCTTTACGCTCAGGTGTGACGATGAAACGAGAAGACAGAGAGCATATCCCCAGTACCGAGGGGACTACCCAAAGCCCGATGAAGCGTTTGAAGGGCTCGGTACGTGAGTACCATGAGCCATTCGAGCCGGTAAGCCCCAAAGAACGGAAGGCTCACAATCATACTGCCGTCAGCGCAGCGGTCATGCGGACGATGCCGAATATAGCGCGTGAATGGGAGTGTTCCGATGCCGAGATGGCTGCTCTGCTGGGGATGGAGGTGGCAACGTACCGAGCATGGGCAAACAATCCCTCCCGGGTGTCATTGGATGGTGAGCAACGCGAGCGAGCGTCTCTTCTGCTGGGGATCTACACGGCGCTAATGACCCTGTTGCGTATTCCGGGCCATCGTGACCGCCCGTTCCGATCTATCGTGACCGACCATTCCGGGCCAACGTGACCGGCCATTCCATTTCATCGTGACCGATTTCGGCCTCTTTCCCGGAATCCGCGGTCACGATGTCGGAATCCTCGGTCACGTTCCCGGAATCTCACCTAACTCGCTGGAATGATTCGGACTTTTACGGCATACCCCTCCTTTTGTCTTTGCCCTGGAGGTGGACATGCCAGCACCGAGGATTCCCATGCGAACCATCACCGAGGTGTTGCGCCTCAAGTACGACGCCGGCCTCAGCCACGAGAAGATTGCGCGGGCCTGCGGCCTCTCCAAGGGCGTGGTCAGCAAGTACGTCAGCCTGGCCCAGGTGGCCGGCATCCGCTGGCCGTTGCCCGACGGCACCGACGAGGCGGCGCTGGAGGCGCGGCTGTTCCCGGCCAAATCGCCGCCGATGCGCTTCTCGGCGCCGGACTACTTCCAGGTCCACCAGGCGCTCAAGCGCAAGGGCGTCACCCTGCAGCTGCTGTGGGCCGAGTACGTCGAGGTCCACGGCGACAAGGCCTACCGCTACAGTCGGTTCTGCGATCATTACCGCGCCTGGCGGGACCGCCAGCGGCGCAGCATGCGTCAGGTCCACCGCGCCGGCGAGAAGCTGTTCATCGACTACTGCGGCCCGACCGTGCCGATCATCAACCAGGCCACCGGCGAGGAGCGACGGGCCCAGGTGTTCGTTGCCGTGCTGGGCGCCTCCAGCTACACCTACGCCGAGGCCACCTGGAGCCAGGCGCTGCCCGACTGGATCGCCTCTCACCAGCGCGCCTTCCAGTTCCTGGGCGGTGTCCCCGAGCTACTGGTGCCCGACAACCTGAAGAGCGCCGTGACGCGGGCATGTCGCTACGAGAGCCAGCTCAACGCGACCTACGCCGAGATGGCCCAGCACTACCAGGTCGCGGTGCTGCCGGCGCGGCCTTACAAACCCAAGGACAAGGCCAAGGCGGAGGCCGCGGTGCTGTTGGTGGAGCGCTGGATCCTGGCCCGACTGCGCCACCACACCTTCTTCACGCTGGCCTCGCTGAACCAGGCCATCCGCGAGCTGCTGGAGGATCTCAACCGCCGACCCTTCCAGGGCCGCGAGGAGAGCCGGCGCGATTTGTTCGCGGCCATCGACCGGCCGGTGCTGCGCCCGCTGCCGGAGACGCCCTACGAGTACGCCGAGTGGCGCAAGGCCAGGCCCGGCATCGACTACCACCTCGACCTCGACAAACACTTCTACAGCGTCCCTCACAGCCTGGTCGGCCAGGTGCTGGAGGTGCGCCTGACCCACGCCATGGTGGAGGTGTTCCACAAAGGGCAGCGGGTGGCGGCGCACCCGCGCCACGCCCCGGGACGTTTCTCGACCCTGGCCGAGCACATGCCCAAGCGTCACCAGGCCCACCGCGACTGGTCGCCAAGCCGCTTCCTGGACTGGGCGAAGGACATCGGCGTCGCCACCCTGGAAATGACCCAGCGACAGCTGCAGGACCGCCCCCATCCCGAGCATGGCTACCGTGCCTGCCTGGGCCTGTTGCAGCTCAGCCGGCGCTACGGCAAGGCCCGGCTGGAGCAGGCCTGCGCGCATGCCCTGGCGATCCCCACCACCCGCTACAGCAGCATCGCCTCGATCCTCAAGCAGGGGCTAGATCAGCAGCCGATGCTGACGCTCCCCGAGGCGCTCGATGACTTGCCGCCCCACACCAACGTGCGCGGTGCCGAGTACTACCACTGATCCGAGGAGACGACCGATGATGACCCAGCCCCTGCTCGACACCCTGCGCCGCCTCAAGCTGACCGGCATGTATGACGCACTGGCCCACCAGCTCACCCAGCCGGACACCTACGACCTGCCGTTCGAGGATCGCCTGGGCATGCTGCTCGACCGAGAGGTCCTGCATCGCGATAACCGCCGCCTCGACCGGTTGCTGAAGACCGCCAAGCTGCGGGTGACGGCCTGCGTCGAGGACATCGACTACCGCCACCCTCGCGGCCTGGAGCGGGGCCGCATGGCGCCGCTGGCCACCGGCGAGTGGATCGGCCAGTCCCTCAACCTGTGCCTCACCGGCCCCACCGGGTGCGGCAAGACCTGGCTGGCCTGCGCGCTGGGCAACCAGGCCTGCCGGCAGGGTTACTCGGTGCGCTACCTGCGGGTGCCGCGCCTGTTCGAGCAACTGCGCATCGCCCAGGGCGACGGCTCCTACGCCCGGCTGATGGGCCAGCTGCAGAAGACCGACCTGCTGATCCTCGACGACTGGGGGATGCAGAAGATGACCGCCCCGCAGCGCCAGGACCTGATGGAGGTGATCGAGGACCGGCACGGCCGGGGTTCGACGCTGATCGCCAGCCAGCTGCCCATCGAGCACTGGCACGACTACATCGGCGCGGCGACGGTGGCCGACGCCATCCTGGACCGGCTGCTGCACAGCGCCCACCGCCTGACACTCAGAGGAGAATCGATGCGCAAGAGCGCCGCCCCGCAAGCGGCAGAAGTTGACCCATCGTGACCGGTCAGCTTACAAAACCAGAGCCAGCGAGAGAGGAGTGAGCAGATCGGTCACGATCCCCGGAATGACCGGTCACGTTCGTCGGAATACGCACCTCGAGCGCCTCCAGTGCTTCGGCCACCTCGGCCAGGCTGATCTCGGCGGGCGTTCCCTCCATCAGCAGATGAGCGGCGTCGCGCAGGATGCCCCAACTCGCCCAGAGCAGCACCACGCCGAAAGCGATGCCCAGGATCGGGTCGATGAGCAAGAAACCGGTATAGCGGATCACCAGGGCGGTCACGATGATCAGAATGCTACCCACGAAGGTCTGGATGATATGCCACAGCGCACCCCGCACATTCAGATCACTTCGACTCTGCTTCCAGATCAGGCCCAGCGAAATGAATTCGGTCAGCAGGCCGCCGGCGGCGGCCCATAGCATCGGCCCCGTGGGCAAATCGATCGGATCCGTGAGCCGCATGGCACCCATCGCGATCACGACGAGCGCCATGCCGAGCAGGAAACCGCCATTGACCAGCGCACCGATGATCTCGGCGCGATACCAGCCGAAGCTGCGCGCTTCGTCCGCCGGGCGGCGAGCGAGCCGGGCGGCAGTGATGGCCACCAGCACGCCGCCCACAGCCGAGAAGGTATGAAAGGCATCCGAGATCACCGCGACCGACCCGGTCCAGAGACCGATGCCCATCTCGATGAAGAAGTAGACCCCTGTCAGCCAGGCCGATATGGCCATGCCGGGCCCGCTGGTGGGCATGTGTCCCGCGTGGCCATGGCTGCGGCTTTCAGGATCCATAGGACTTTTCCTTATCTTGAAACAGAATTGATAGCGCCGGCACACGCCCACGGAACATTCTTGGCGCTATTCAAGGCATGCAGATAGGTGGTCTCGAGAGGTGGTTCATGCTCCTCTACGCCGGTCGTTACGAGTGGCAAAGAAGTTGTAGAGCGGGCCGAAGACCAGGGCCACGTACCAGCCATAGCCGAAGCTTTCTGCCAGGCCCAGGAAGAAGCTTGGCCAGCTCAACCAGGTGAAGCCCGGAAGCAGGCGCAGCCAGCTCTTATACATCGCCCGGTCGGGAAACAGCAGATCGAAGCCGACACACAAGGAGAAGGTCACGGCCAGAAACAGCCCCAGGCTCATTCCCAGGGCGACCACCGGGATCTTCGGTACGACTTGGCCCGGCAAGGGCGTGCCAGAGTGCGCCTTGGGCTTGGTGCCCGAAGCGCTATCGACGTCAGGCATGCTCGTTCTCCGGCAGAGTGGGCAGGCGCTTGGCATCATCAGCGGCGAGGTATTGCGTGGGGGCGGCCTCGAAGCGCTCCCGGCAGTCGCGGGAGCAGAAGTAATAGACATGGCCATCGTGGACGCTCGGCTTGGCCGTTTCGGTGCTGACGGTCTTGCCGCACACGGGGTCCACGTCGTCGGCGGGTGGCGTCCAACGCAGGCTTTCGGTGCTCTGCTCCTCAGACACTCCCTCACCATGCTTGGCCTTGCCCCGTCCATGGCCCATCATGTGAGCACCGCAGCCAAACCGCATCATCAGAAAGATGATTCCTGCCCAGAGCAGGAAGTACACCAGTTCATTCATCATCTCTCTCCTTTGTCATCAACCTCATGGAGCTTCGTACAGGCGAGCTTGGTTCCAGGCTAAAAATCTGTTGGCAACCCGAGGGTAAAGCGAAAAAAAAGCGAGGATCACTCAGCTCTCGTCAATCTTCAGTCTAGGCAACCAAGCTGAACTTAAGCTGAATGGTGATGTGGGGAGTGGCGTGAACAAGGTGAGCCAAGGAAAGGGTGTCTGAACGGCAGAAAATCGATCGGGAGCTTGGTAACCCAAGCTTGAACAGTGAAGACGCGATGGCATATGCAGAAAGTACATCAATCTGCCGGTAGTTGGTGCAGTATCCAGCCCGGATGAAAGCGGCCCAGTCGCAATGGTGCGACTATGTCAATGTATTCGGCTTCTGCTGGATCCCGGCTCGTACCTGCTTGCTGTAATCACACTGGCAATCCAGATAGCCATGCACGGGGCAGGTTCGACAGGTTTCCTCCAGGCGCTTCCGAAGCGCCTGGCGAGCTCGATGCAGGCGTACCCGTAGATGGCCTACGGTGATATCGAGCGCGGCGGCAATGCTTTCGCGAGACTCACCCACCAGATCCGCGCGCCAGATGATATTTGCGTACTCCGCTTTCAGGGTCGGCAGCAGTTTATAGAGACAGATGCAAATAATGGCATCCAGGTCATCTTCATCAGTGAATATGCTGGATTCACGGTAGGAATAGAATCCTTCGAGGCGGCGTCTTCTGCTTTGCGCTCGATAGTAGTCGATCAGGGTCGTCTCCAACACGCGCTGCATCCAGGCGCGCACCTTTTGCGTATCGCGAATATCGTCGACTCGTGTCAGCACCTTGACATAGAAGTCGTGCAGGACGTCGGCGGCTTCCTCCTGGTTGCCGAGTCGGCGTATCAGAAAATGCAACAGGTGTTGATGAACCTCTACAATCACCGTGTGTACGGCATCATCGGCCGCATTGCTGCCGCTATCCTGGGACATCCTGGATTCCGGTATAAGCACAATGAAACGAGACGAAATACCTGACGTTCAGCGCGAGAGATCCTGCCTACGCTCTTCGTATTCCTGTTTATCTATCTCGCCCCTGGCGTAGCGCTCCTGCAGAAACTCCAGCGGCGTTGGACGCTGCTGAACAGCGGGCACGCCCTCACTCCGAGTCAGTCCACGCACGAAAAAAACGATCAGGGCAATGATGCCGCCCCAGAACACCACCATCATGAGCCCGCCAAAGAGCATATGCCCCCAGCCGTAACCCTCCATATGCGCCATCATATTTCCCCACATGTCTTGGTTCTCCTGGCTATCAGTACAATGTTTCGTTTCAGTAGCAGGTTAAGACCTATGTGCCACCCAAAGGTCAAGGAAAGGTTGAAAGGGATGCCCTGTGTGTCCGCTTGGATCCACACACTGGTTCAGTAGAGTTACACTCAATTTCAGAGCCCAAGCATTCCTCCCTGTATTCGTCATCCGACGACTCGAACGATGGTGACATGGCTGACCCTGGCGTTTCCCCGTCTGCCAACTCTAGGACCTGCATTGATGACATGGCCGGCATGTCGTCACATCACTGATGGCCACGCTGAGTCGTCCCATCTTGTTGCGGCGACAGCTCTGCCATCAGTTGGTTGAGGCTGGTCGCCTCGTCAGTGCCACCAAGCTCGGGGTGCGGACATCGCCTGGATCGCTCCACCCAACTCGCCAGGGTCTGCAGCTCTCGAACGCGCGAGTGGATGAGTGGTAAGCTCTCAGCCAGCCGATCATACCTATCCAGATGCGGAGCGTTATCCTGGTCTGCTCGTATAAGTATTTCTTTGATTTCCTTGAGGCTGAGACCCAGGCAACGTAGACAGTCGATAAGACGAAGCCGCCCCAGCGCCCTTTCGTCATATAGCTGGTATCCGTTATGCGGATCCCGCCACGACGGTAACAAGCCTTCTCGCGTGTAGTGGCGCACCGTTTCGGCGGTGACGCCGCCAGCTCGGGCCAATTCGCTGACGCGCATCGAGTCTACCTCTACTACGTGACTGAGAACAGTCTACAACCTTGGGGTTGCCCAAGAGTCAAGGCCGCTGACAGGACTTCATCGATGAATAGCCCAAGCCGACGCGAAGGCTTGAAAATTCAAGACAATATACGAGTGATCAGGAAATAATATACCACCACCTTTATTTGAGAAAAAACCAACCTACACTATACGACAAAGCTGAATTTATCCTGAACATAATTGAAAATATAAAAATCCAAAAAAGCAAACAAAAAGGCTTTTTAAAACCGCAAGCAAAAGGCGATAATCGTGCTCCTATCAGGCTTGGTACCTGGCAACCAACCATGATATATCACACCCAGCGGGACCGGCTCATGGTGGCTCAAGAAATCGAGGAGCAAAACACGATGCGTATGGCAAGAGCCTCATTAGGCATTCTTTTGGTCGCATTGCTCAGCGGCTGCGGCGAACAGACAGTAGATGGGCGCTGGTACACGCAAGCCCAGGTTGAACGCGGGAAAGCCGTCTTTTCCGAGAACTGCGCAAGCTGTCATGGCGGCAACGCCCAAGGCACCTTCAATTGGAGAAGACCCTTGGAGGATGGCTCCTATCCTCCGCCGCCCCTCAACGGATCCGCTCATGCCTGGCACCATTCATTCGACATGTTGATGCGCACCATCAATCAGGGTGGCGCTCCCATAGGGGGACAAATGCCGGCCTTCCAGGATGAGCTCTCCAAGGACGACAAGAAAGCCACCATCGCCTACTTCCAGAGTAAATGGGACCAGCGGATCTACGATGCATGGCTCGACAGGGGTGGACTCTAAGCCTCTCCGTACAGTCGGACTACGAAACGGAGGGGGGCGGCTGGTAGGCTTGATCCAATCATGACGGCCGTCAAGTTATCATCCGGAATTTTCAGTTTATATTCAGGCATATTGTATAAACTAAGCATGTCTGGTTATAAAGCCAACCAATGCAAAGGAGAGTGTTATGAAAAAGTACGTCTTCACCGCTGTCATGGCGGCCTTTTTGACCTTGCCCCTGGCCTATGCTCAGCAGGAAGCTTCTTCCAACCAGCAAGACGCTGGCAGAAGGATGAACCAAGACATGAGTCGAGGTATGGGCCAAGGCATGGGAATGATGAACCGGGGCGATATACAGCAGCGCATGCAGGCGATGCAAGGCACGATGCAGCAGTTCCACAATACCTAGGATCCGCAGCAGCGTCGGCAATTGATGCAACAGCACATGCAGGAGATGCAACAAGTGCATCAGTCCATGGGTGGCATGATGAATGGCGGCATGGGCCAGAACATGCAGAACATGGACCCCAAACAGCGCCTGGAAATGCTGCAGCAGCGCATGGATATGATGCAGGGCATGCAGCAGCAGATGATGGAGCATATGCAGGCCCAGCAGGCCATGCAAAACGATAGCGAATAACTGTCAATCCACCCACATGGCGCCCCGGTGATCGTTATTCCAGGGCGTTTCTTCGGTCTCTAGTTCCATGAAGACGCCATGCCGACAGCCCATCTACAAGGGCAGCTCGACGCGTACTCCCAGTCCCCCCTCGGTTGATGCAAAAAACGCCACCTCGCCGCGATAGTGCGCAACGATCTGCTTCAGGATCGCCAGCCCGAGGCCATGCCCAGGCGTGCTCTCATCCAGGCGCTTGCCACGTTCGCCGAGCTGCGACAGGGCGGGGGCTGGCACGCCCGGTCCATCGTCCTCGACCTCGAGCACCAGGGCCTGTTCCGGCCCCAGGCCCAGGCGACAGATGACCTGTTCACGCGCCCACTTGCCGGCGTTATCGAGCACAACCCCAAGCATCTCGTTCAGGTCCTGGCGCTCCACCGCAACGCTGTGCTCCGGCGGTAGCAGCACATCGAGTGCGAAACGCTTGTCGGGATAGAGCGTGCGCATCATGTCGATCAATGTGGCGGCTTCCTGGGCCACCACGGCGTGCTGGGCGCTGCCCGGGCCGGCGAAGCGTGCCCGGCGTAGTTCGGAAGTCAGCTGTGTCTGTATTCCTTCCAGACGCTCAAGCATGCGCTGACGACGTCGATCGTCGATCGGTCGTCGACCGCGGAGCACCTGAATCACTGCCGCCAGCGGGGTCTGCAGCGTGTGGGAGAGATTGGCGACCGCCTCCCGGGAGCGCTGCAGGCGACGCTGCAGCTCATCCATGAAATGATTCAACTGGATGAGCAGGCCATCCAGTTCGGAAGGGCAGTCAAGGTCGAGCCGCTCACGCTGACCAGTCTGAAATTCGGCAAGTTGTTTCTGCAAGCGAGCCAAGGGGAGAAGACTGCGATTGACAGCTAACAAGTTCATTAGAATCAGAGAGATAAGAACCAGGCCGGCGATACCTCCCACCCACCAGTGCAGTCTTCTCAGGCCCGCCTCTACCGGAGCGAAGTCGTCGCCAACCAGCAAAACGCTGGGCTCGCCATCGAGTTCGAAGGTATCCCGATAGACGAGCAGGTAATGCCCCTGCCACTCGACGTCGAACAGCTGCTCATCGGCACCGTCAAGATGTGGCTCCAGAGGGGGAAGCCAATTCGGATGCGACGAGGAAACCCGGTCGCCAACCCGCAATACGTAGAGATGATGGAAGATCTCGGTGTCCGGCGAGTCCGCTTCGAACCATTGAACAGATGTCCCTTCCAGCCGCTCCAGCCTGCCGAGGGTATAGCGGGCCTCCTGACGCAGCCTTTCGCCGAGAAACTCCCGGGCCAGGTCATGCAGCAGGATGCCGTGCAGCAGCCAGATCACGCTGACCACCAGCAGCGCCACCACCCCCAAGCGAACCAGCAGGTTGAAACGCAGGCTTCGACTGTCAAAGGGAAGGAAAGACATAGCCCTGCCCGCGGCGTGTCTGGATGACATCCTTGCCCAGCAAGCGTCGCAAGCGTCCCACGTACACCTCGACCAGGTTGGGCGCCGCGGCGTCCTGTTCCAGGGTGTAGAGCTGGTCGAGCAGGCGAGCCTTCGAATGCACCCGGCCGGGATGGCGCATAAGGTAGCGCAGCAGACAGAACTCGGTGGCGGTCAGCGTATGCCAGGTACCATCGATGCCGCAGACTCGCTGGGTGGCTTCATCCAGGGCGATGCCATTCAGCCTCAGGATGTTGTCCACGGCGTTGCTGCCTCGTCGCAGCAGGGCATGCAGCCTGGCCAGCAGTTCGGCCTCGTGGTAGGGCTTGGTCAGATAGTCATCCGCACCGCGATGCAGCCCTGCCACCTTGTCTTCCCAGCTGTCTCGGGCAGTCAAGGCGAGAATAGGCAGAGCATGTCCCGCGCGACGCCAGCGTCCCAGCAGATCGAGCCCCGAGCCATCCGGCAAGCCGAGATCGAGTATCACCAGGCTATACTCCTCGCTGGCCATCAAGGCTTCCGCCTCGCGCACCAGAGCGGCCAAGTCCACCCGATAGCCTTCGTCCTCCAGCACTTCCGATAGGCTGTCGGCTAATAGATCATCGTCCTCGACGAGCAGCAGCCTCATCTTAGTCCTTTATATCCAACTCACCATGCATACTCACCGTTTCCCCTAATCTGACGAGCGATATGCGTCTCAGTGTGCCCGACAAAGCTGAATGCAAGCTGAATCTCCCCAAGCGCGGAGATGGTTGCGATGCCTAGCGGCTTGGACGCTGGACGATAACCCGGCTCGGAGCCGGGTCGGATCACGATGTCATATCCGCGACTAATCCTGGTCTTGCAGGCTCGTGCCTGGGGCGACGAGAGCCTATCGGTCTTCATCAGCGCCTTCTGAGAGCCGCTTGGCACACCCCCGGTGAGCTGCTGCGCCGCCCGGGGGCGTCCCGATCGACGCCGTGATCAGTAACGGTAGTCGTCAGGCTTGTAGGGCCCATCCGCCGGCACGCCGGTGTAGTCGACCTGGGCCTCGGTCATGCGGGTGATCACCCCGCCGAAGCCCTCCACCATATAGCGGGCCACCTCCTCGTCGAGGTGGCGCGGCAGCACGCTCACCGCCAGCGCCTCGGGCCTCTCCTCGGCGGGCAGCTCGGCGAAGCGCCCCTGGTAGAGGTGCATCTGCGCCAGCACCTGGTTGGCGAAGGAGCCGTCCATCACCCGGGAGGGGTGGCCGGTGGCGTTGCCCAGGTTCACCAGGCGCCCCTCGGAGAGCAGGATCAGGTAGTCGCGGCTGGCGGGGTCGAACTCGCCTGGCTTGCTGTCGCGGTAGACCTTGTGCACCTGGGGCTTGACCTCCTCCCAGTGCCAGTGGCGGCGCAGGTAGCCGGTATCGATCTCGCTGTCGAAGTGGCCGATGTTGCACACCACCGCCCCGGGCTTGAGGGTCTGCAGCATGGCGGCGTCGCAGGCGGCGATGTTGCCGGTGGCGGTCACCACCAGGTCGAGGCGCTCGAGCAGGGCGCGGTCGATGCTGTCGAGGCCACGGTTCTCGCCGCCGACATAGGGCGAGACCACCTCGAAGCCGTCCATGCACGCCTGCATGGCACACAGCGGGTCGATCTCGGCGACCTTGACGATCATCCCTTCCTGGCGCAGCGAGGCCGCCGAGCCCTTGCCCACGTCACCGTAACCCACCACCAGCGCCTGCTTGCCGGCCAGCAGGTGGTCGGTGGCGCGCTTGATGGCGTCGTTGAGGGAGTGGCGGCAGCCGTACTTGTTGTCGTTCTTCGACTTGGTCACGGCGTCGTTGACGTTGATAGCGGGCACCCTGAGGGTGCCGGCGCGCAGCATCTCCTGCAGCCGGTGCACCCCGGTGGTGGTCTCTTCGGAGATGCCGTGGATGGCGTCGAGCAGCTCCGGGCGCTTCTCGTGGAGCAGCAGGGTCAAGTCGCCGCCGTCGTCCAGCACCAGGTTGGGGGTCCAGCCGTCCGGACCGGCCACCGTCTGCTCGATGCACCACCAGAACGCCTCCTCGGTCTCGCCCTTCCAGGCGAATACCGGGATGCCGGCGGCAGCAATGGCGGCGGCGGCGTGATCCTGGGTGGAGAAGATATTGCAGGAGGACCAGCGCACGCTGGCGCCCAGGTCGACCAGGGTCTCGATCAGCACCGCGGTCTGGATGGTCATGTGGATGCAGCCGGCGATCCGCGCACCCGCCAGCGGTCGAGCGGCACGGTACTGCTCGCGGATCGTCATCAGCGCCGGCATCTCGGTCTCGGCGATGCGGATCTCGCGGCGCCCCCAGTCGGCGAGCGACAGGTCGGCGACCTTGCAGTCTTGCGTCGCAGTCGGGGTCACGGCGGGCTGGTTCATGGGCTCACCTCGTCGGTTGCGTAGGCATGCCCTTCACTATAGGCAGGGAGCCAAGCCGGCGACAGTCAACGCCCGAAGCCGGCCACCCCGAGGGCCGCCAGTTGCTCGGCCAGGCGCCGGATCTCGGGATCGGCGAAGAAGGCAGCCAGCGCCTCGGCCCGTCCCGGCCCCACGCCCGGCAGGGCCGCCCAGTCGCGACGGGCATGGCCGCTCAGGGTCGCCCAGTCGGCGGGCAAGCCGGCCTGCACCCCGGGCGGCGCGCCCAGCGCCTGCAGCCAGTCGGCAAAGGGGGCCGCCCTCGCCGCCGCGAAGGTGGCCGCCAGCGTCCGCGCGCGGCGCTCGCCGATACCGTGGGCGCGGCGCAAGGCACGCTCGTCCAGTGCCAGCCACTCCAGCAGGCCGGTGACCAGCCCCGCTTCGACCAGGGAGCGCCAGGTGCCAGGCCCCACGCCGGCCAGGTCCAGCGCCTCGCTACCCGAGAGCCAGGCCAGCCGCTCGAAGAACTGCGCCTCGCACCCGGCCATCAGGCGCAGGCAGCTCAGCGCATGATAGGCCTCGGGTTCCGGCATGCGCAGCGGCCGGCGCGGGGTTTCCCGCCAGGCCACCGCCTCCAGGCGCGGGATGGTCAGCCCGGCCAGGGCGACGATCACATGGTCGCCGGGGCGAATATCCAGCTCCCGCCAGCGGGAGAGCGACCCGGCGGTCACCCGCCGCAGCGTTCGCCCCTCCAGCGCGACCGGCACCAGATGCAGCAACGGCGTGACGCGGCCGGTGCGGCCGATGCGAAACTCGACGCCACGCACCTCGGCCAGCGCCTCCCGGGGCGGATGCTTCCAGGCCACCGCCCAGGCCGGGGGGGCGGCCTGCCAGGCCTCGCCGGACGGTCTCGAGGCCTGGCGCAGCACCACGCCATCGGTGGCGAAGGGCAGCGGGGAGCGGAGCCATGCCCGGCGCCGACGCACCGCCTCGGCGGACTCCGCCACCGGATGGGTGTAAGTGGCGGTATCGGCGAACCCCAACGCCGCTAGCCGTCGCAGCCGTGTCGCCATGTCCGCCGGACCATCGGGCCAGTCCCAGACGAAGAGCCCGATCCGCGCCGCCTCGGCGTCGCTCAGGCGCCCGCGGGCCAGCAGGCCGACTACCTCGGCACGCGCACCGCCATCACCGGCCTCGGCCTGGACATGGCCCTCGAGGCGCCGGTAAAGCTCCCCCTGCAGCACCGCATCCAGCGCTTCGGGCAGGCGCTCCGGCACGCTCGGCAGGCGGCGCGCCTGGGCGGTCCAGTCCTGGCCGCGCTCGCCGTCGCCACGGCTGATCGCCGCCACCAGCTCGCCACGACGATAGACCAGGGTCACCGCCACGCCGTCCACCTTGGGCTGGATCCAGGCGTCGTGGCGACGCGAGAGCCAGCGCGCCACCGCCTCCACATCCGTAAGCTTGGCCAACCCCGTCTGGGGAACCGGGTGGTCCACCTCGCCCGCCGGATGGCTCATCACCGTCGCCTCGGGCACCCGTTCGGGGAAGCAGCGATGCCAGCTGGCGAGGCGGGCCCGGGCCTGGTCGTAGATGGCATCGCTGACCCGCGATTCACCGCGCCGATAGTAGGCCTCATCCCACTCGGCCAGGCGCGCCACCAGGGCTTCGACCGCGCTCGATGAAGGCGGCGGCGGGCATGGAGCGGCGGCGGCCGGCGCGGCCGGCGCGGCCAGCGCGGCCAGCGGGAACAGGAACAGAAGCAGGAGCGACAGCCCGCGGCATTGGCGCGTGACCAGAAGGCGATGCAGGCGCATGGGGGCACCGAGGCGGAGGGAATACCCCTCACCCTAGCAACGAGCCCCGCTCGGCGCTGCCGGCGGGGCTCGTCATCATGCGTAAGCCTCGGCCTACAAGATCACCTTGCTCTAGAGCCCGGCGGCCTGGCGCAGGGCGTGGGCGCGGTCGACCTTCTCCCAGGGGAAGGCCGTGAAGGTTTCGGTATGCTCCTGGCCCTGGGTGTCGGTCCAGGTGTAGGAGGTCTCGAAGGGCTCGCGGCCGAAGTGGCCGTAGGCCGCGGTCAGCCGGTACATGGGGTGCAGCAGGTCGAGCATGCGGGTGATGGCATTGGGCCGCAGGTCGAAGTGCTCGCGCACCAGCTCGATGATCCGTGCATCATCTACCTTGCCGGTGCCGAAGGTGTTGACTGAGACCGAGGTGGGTTCGGCCACGCCAATGGCATAGGAGACCTGGATCTCGCACTTGTCGGCAAGCCCCGCGGCGACGATGTTCTTGGCCACATAGCGCCCGGCATAGGCGGCGCTGCGGTCGACCTTGGAGGGATCCTTGCCGGAGAAGGCGCCGCCGCCGTGACGGGCCGTGCCGCCATAGGTGTCGACGATGATCTTGCGCCCGGTCAGGCCGCAGTCTCCCACCGGACCACCGATCACGAACTTGCCGGTCGGGTTGATATGGTACTTGGTCTGCTCGGAGAGCCACTCGGCGGGAATCACCTGCTCGATGATCTCGCGCTTGACCATCTTGCGCAGCTCCTGCTGGTCGATGCCCGGATCATGCTGGGTCGAGAGCACGATGGCATCCACCGCACAGGGCCTGCCCTCGGCGTCGTAGCGGAAGGTGAGCTGGCTCTTGGCATCCGGACGCAGCCAGGGCAGCAGGCCTTGCTTGCGCAGCTGGGCCTGGCGCTCCACCAGGCGGTGGGCGTAATGAATCGGCGCCGGCATGAAGGAGTCGGTCTCGTTGGTGGCGTAGCCGAACATCAGCCCCTGGTCGCCGGCGCCCTGGTCCTCTGGCTTGCTGCGGTCGACACCCTGGGCGATATCCACGCTCTGCTTGCCGATCAGGTTGAGCACGCCACAGGTCTGGCCGTCGAAGCCCACGTCCGAGGAGGTATAGCCGATACCGGTGATCACCTCGCGCACGATGGCCTCGAGATCGACCCAGGCGGAGGTGGTGATCTCACCGGCGACGATGGCCACGCCGGTCTTGACCAGGGTCTCGCAGGCCACTCGTGCCTGCTTGTCGCGGGCGATGATGGCGTCGAGCACCGCATCGGAGATCTGGTCGGCGATCTTGTCCGGGTGCCCCTCGGAGACGGATTCGGAGGTAAACAGGGAGTATTCGCTCATGGCGTCCTCGACCGTGATGTCACGGATGTCACAACAAGTCACAAAAAACAGGCCGCGGCGGGCCTCATATTGGGGCCAAGAGTCTACACGTTGGGCCTGCACCCGGCATCCACGATTTGAAGCGCGACGTCAAGTCGGCGACAATACGCCACCGACTTCGACCGTGCCGCGCCCGTCCCGCGCGGCACCCGATCCAGCCAGACAGCCCGTCCCCGCCGCCCCATGGCGTGGGTCGCACGCATATGATGCCGCAGGCGAGGAGCTACCCCATGCCGTCCCGTTTCGAACTGGCCAATGCCATTCGCGCCCTCACCATGGATGCCGTCCAGAAGGCCAACTCCGGCCACCCCGGCGCGCCCATGGGCATGGCCGATATTGCCGAGGTGCTGTGGAACGACTACCTCAAGCACAACCCGGCCGACCCGAAGTGGGCCGACCGTGACCGCTTCGTGCTCTCCAACGGTCACGGCTCCATGCTGCTCTACTCCCTGCTGCACCTCACCGGCTACGAGCTCGGCCTCGAGGAGTTGCAGAACTTCCGCCAGCTCCACTCCAAGACCGCCGGCCACCCCGAGTACGGCTACGCGCCGGGGATCGAGACCACCACCGGCCCACTGGGCCAGGGCCTGGCCAACGCCGTGGGCATGGCGCTCGCCGAGAAGACCCTAGCGGCCCAGTTCAACCGCCCCGGTCACGATATCGTCGACCATCACACCTACTGCTTCCTGGGTGACGGCTGCCTGATGGAGGGCATCTCCCACGAGGTGAGCTCCCTGGCCGGCACCCAGAAGCTCGGCAAGCTGATCGCCTTCTATGACGACAACGGCATCTCCATCGATGGCGAGGTCGAGGGCTGGTTCACCGACGATACCGCCAAGCGCTTCGAGGCCTACGGCTGGCACGTGGTGCCCAACGTCGACGGCCACAAGCCCGAGGAGATCCGTGCCGCCATCGAGATGGCCCGCAGCCAGGACGAGCGGCCCAGCCTGATCATCTGCAAGACGGTGATCGGCTTCGGCGCCCCCAACAAGCAGGGCAAGGAGGAGTGCCACGGCGCACCCCTGGGCGATGACGAAGTCGCCGCCGCCCGCCAGCAACTCGGCTGGCCCCACGCGCCCTTCCACGTGCCCGAGGAGATCTATCGCGGCTGGGACGCCAGCGAAGCCGGCCAGGCTCGCCAGAGCGACTGGCTGGCACGCTTCGACCGCTACGCCGAGGCCTATCCCGAGCTGGCCGCGGAGTTCGAGCGGCGCATGGCCAGCAAGCTGCCTCAGGAGCTGCCCACCGAGGCGCTGCTGCAGAAGGCGCAGGACGACGGCGAGAGCATCGCCTCGCGCAAGGCCTCGCTGAACTGCCTCAACACCCTGGGGCCGGCGCTACCCGAGCTACTCGGTGGCAGCGCCGACCTGGCCCCCTCCAACCTGACCTTCTGGAACGGTGCCCAGGCCATCACTCCCGAGACCCCGGGAGGCAACTATCTGCATTACGGGGTACGCGAGTTCGGCATGGGCGCGATCATGAATGGCATCGCCCTGCATGGCGGCTTCATCCCCTACGGCGCCACCTTCCTGATCTTCATGGAGTACATGCGCAACGCCGTGCGCATGGCCGCCCTGATGGGCAAGCAGGCCATCTATGTGTTCACCCACGACTCCATCGGCCTGGGTGAGGACGGTCCCACTCACCAGCCGATCGAGCAGCTCACCGCCCTACGCTCGACCCCCAATCTGCTGATCTGGCGCCCCTGCGATGCCGCCGAGACCGCGGCCTCCTGGGGCGCGGCGCTGAAGCGTCAGTCGGGCCCCACCGCCCTGATCCTCTCGCGCCAAGGCCTGCCGCACCAGACCCGCACCAAGCAGCAGTTGGCCAACATCCAGCGTGGCGGCTATGTGCTGAAGGACTGCGAAGGCACCCCCGAGCTGATCCTGATCGCCACCGGCTCCGAGGTCGCCCTGGCCATGGATGCCGCCGCCCAGCTCGCTGAGCAGGGTCGGGCCGTGCGCGTGGTCTCCATGCCCTCCACCTACCGCTTCAACGGCCAGGACGCCGAGTACCGCGAGAGCGTGCTGCCCAGGGCCGTGACCAAGCGCCTGGCCATCGAGGCCAGCCACGCCGACTACTGGCACAAGTTCGTGGGCCTCGACGGCCGGGTGATCGGCCTGAAGAGCTACGGCGAATCCGCCCCGGCCAGCGACCTGTTCAAGCACTTCGGCTTCACCGTGGAGAACGTGGTCAAGCAGGCCAGCGAGCTGCTGGAAGAATAAGTCCCCGTACGACGCCGGTCACCGAGACTGAACCGGTGTAATGCAGAGGGGGCGCGACCGTGGTCGCGCCCCCTTTTGACTTCACTCTTACCCCCTTTTACAAAAGGAACAGCATGTCGACACTGCGCGGTTTCCTCTGGCTGATCGGCTTCCTGCTGCTCGGCGAGATGCTGATCAACCTCACCGGCCTGCCCGTCTCCGCCGGGGTCGTCGGCATGCTCGCGCTTACCGCCTGGCTGGTCCTCCACGGCGGCGGCTTCGACGACATCGCCGCCGCGGCCCGACCGCTGATCGCCGTGCTGGTGCTACTGATCATGCCCGGGGTGGTGGGGATCTTCTTCATGCTCGACGAGCTGGCCGGCCAGCTGGCCGCGATCCTCGCCGCCCTGCTGCTGAGCACCCTGCTCAGCGTCTTCACCACCCTGTGGCTGCTGCGCCGCCTGATGCACGACGAGGACCGGCCCGATGCCTGAGCTGATCGACCACCTGATGGCCAGCCCCCTCGCCGCCGTGGCACTCACGCTGGCCGCCTACTTCACCGGCGACCGGCTATTTCGTGCCCTGCGTGCCCCCGCCTGGTGCCCTCCGCTGCTGGTGGCCGCCCTGCTGCTGGCCACCGCGCTCTGGCTGCTCGGCATCGACTATGCCGACTATCGTACGGGAGCCGGCTGGATGACACTGCTGCTGGGCCCAGCCACGGTGGCGCTGGGCCTGCCGCTCTATCAGCAGATGGGGCATATCCGCGCACTGTGGCGACCGCTGCTGCTGTGCTTACCTATCGCCGCCGGCATGGCCGCCCTCTATGCGGTAGGCATCGCCTGGCTGCTGGGCGCGCCCCCGGAGATCCTCGCCTCGCTGGCTCCCAAGTCGGTCACAGCGCCTATCGCCATCGGCATCACCGAACGCCTCGGCGGCTCGGTGGCGCTGATGATGGGAGGCCTGCTGGTCACCGGCGTGGCGGCAATCGGCGCGGTCGGCCTGGTGGCACGCTGGCTCGGCATTCACGACCAACGCCTGCTGGGCCTGGCACTGGGCATCAACGGCCACGCCCTGGGCACGGTACGCGCCTTCGAGATCGGTCCTACCGCCGGCGCCTTCGCCTCCCTGGGCATGAGTCTCACCGGCATCCTCACCGCCCTGCTGCTGCCGCTGGCCTGGCGCCTGCCGGGACTCATCGGCTGAAATACGCTAGAATCGCCGGTCCTCGATGCCCGCAGAAGAGACTCCCAGCGCCATGGCCCATCGCATCGCCATCAACGGTTACGGCCGCATCGGCCAGTGCGTGCTGCGCGCCCTGATTGAACAGCAAAAAGCCGAACAGCAGAAAGCCGAGCAACAGGGCGCCGCGCAACGGCGGGCAGGGACACCCGGGCACGCACCAGAGCTCGAGATCGTGGCGATCAACGAGCTCTCCGACCTGGCCACCATCGCCTACCTGACCCGCTACGACACCACCCACGGCCGCTTCCCCGGCGAGGTGAGTGCCCGCGACGGCCACCTGGTGATCGACGGCCAGCCGATCCGGGTGCTCAACGAGGCCGACCCCGACCGCCTGCCCTGGGCGGAGCTCGGCATCGACCTGGTGCTGGAGTGTTCCGGCAGTTTCCGGGACCGCGCCACCGCCGCGCGCCACCTGGCCGCCGGCGCCGGCCGCCTGCTGTTCTCCCAACCGGCGGAGGTCGATGTCGACGCCACCATCGTCAGCGGCATCAATGACCACGAACTGGCGCCTGACCGGCGCATCGTCTCGGCGGCCTCCTGCACCACCAACTGCCTGGTACCGGTGCTCACCGTGCTCGACGAGGCACTGGGCATCGAGCATGGCGTCACCACCACGATCCATTCGGCGATGAACGACCAGCCGGTGATCGACGCCTACCACCAGACCGACCTGCGCCTGACCCGCTCGGCGATGCACTCCATCGTGCCGGTGGACACCGGCCTGGCGCGGGGCATCAACCGCCTGATGCCCCATCTGGCCGGGCGCTTCGAGTGCCTGCACGTGAGGGTGCCTACCATCAACGTCTCGGCCATGGACCTGGCCATCACGGTGCGCCGCGACACCACCGCCGCCGAGGTCAACGCCCTGCTCGCCGAGGCCAGCCGCGGGCGCCTGGCCGGGCTCCTCGGCTACACCGAGGAGCCCATGGCCTCGGTCGACTTCAACCACGATCCGCGCTCCGGTATCGTGGACGCCACCCAGACCCGGGTGGCCGGCGGCCGCCTGATCAAGCTGCTGTGCTGGTTCGACAACGAGTGGGGCTTCGCCAATCGTATGCTCGATGTCGCCCGGCATCTGGCCGCCATGCCCCTCGACACTCCCTGCCCCCCTTCCGGCTTCCCCAAGATGAGGAACACGCCCCGATGAACGTGCGCAAGATGACCGACCTCGACCTCAACGGAAAGCGCGTACTGATCCGCGAGGACCTCAACGTACCCGTCAAGCACGGCAAGGTGACCAGCGACGCCCGACTGCGCGCGGCCCTGCCCTCCATCCAGGCCGCCCTGGACGGCGGCGCCCGAGTGCTGCTGATGAGCCACCTGGGACGCCCCACCGAGGGCGAGCCCGCCGCGGCGTTTTCCCTGGCGCCGGTGGCCGAGCGCCTGGGCGAGCTGCTGGGCCGCCCGGTGCGCCTGGTCGAGGAGTATCTCGACGGCACCTTCGCGGTGGACGACGGCGAGGTGGCGCTGCTCGAGAACGTGCGCTTCAACCAGGGCGAAAAGAAGGACGACGAGACGCTCTCGAAGCAGTATGCCGCGCTCTGCGACATCTACGTGATGGACGCCTTCGGCACCGCCCACCGCGCCCAGGCCTCCACCCACGGCGTGGCACGCTTCGCCCCCGTGGCCTGTGCCGGCCCGCTACTGGCTACCGAACTCGACGCCCTGGAGAAGGCGCTGGCCACCCCGGCACGCCCCATGATGGCCATCGTCGGTGGCTCCAAGGTCTCCACCAAGCTGGAGGTCCTCAACGCTCTCTCCGCGAAGTGCGACCAGCTGATCGTCGGCGGCGGCATCGCCAACACCTTCATCGCCGCGGCGGGCCACAATGTCGGCAAGTCGCTGCATGAGGCCGACCTGATCGACCAGGCGAAGGCACTGATGGCAAAGGTCGAGATCCCGCTGCCCTCCGACGTGGTGGTGGCCACCGAGTTCTCCGACGCCGCCGAGGCCATCGTCAAACCGGTGGACCAGGTGGGCGACGACGAGATGATCCTCGATATCGGCCCCGACAGCGCGGCACGCCTGGCGGCCATGCTCAAGGACGCCGGCACCATCCTGTGGAACGGCCCGGTGGGCGTGTTCGAGATCGACCAGTTCGGCCACGGCACCGAGGTGATCGCCCGCGCCATCGCCGAGAGCCCGGCCTTCTCCATCGCCGGTGGCGGCGACACCCTGGCGGCCATCGACAAGTACGCCATCGCAGAAAAGGTCTCCTACATCTCCACCGGCGGCGGCGCCTTCCTCGAGTACGTCGAAGGCAAGACCCTGCCGGCGGTGGCCGCCCTGGAAGCCGCCGCGGCCCAGGCCTGATAGACTAGACACCCCCGATCACGACTCTCCACGCGGCGGCGCCACTCGGTGCCGCCGCCACCACGAACGACAGGTGAGAACATGGCACTGATCAGCATGCGCCAGCTGCTGGACCACGCCGCCGAGCATGGCTACGGCGTGCCGGCCTTCAACGTCAACAACCTCGAGCAGATGCGGGCCATCATGGAAGCCGCGGATCGCACCGACTCTCCGGTGATCGTCCAGGCCTCCGCCGGCGCCCGCAAGTACGCCGGCGCCCCCTTCCTGCGCCACCTGATCCTGGCCGCGGTGGAGGAGTTCCCGCACATCCCGGTGGTCATGCACCAGGACCACGGCACCAGCCCGGCGGTCTGCCAACGCTCCATCCAACTGGGCTTCTCCTCGGTGATGATGGACGGCTCCCTGGGCGAGGACGGCAAGACCCCGACCAGCTACGACTACAACGTCGACGTCACCCGTCGCACCGTGGAGATGGCCCACGCCTGCGGCGTCTCCGTGGAGGGCGAGCTGGGCTGCCTGGGTAGCCTGGAGACCGGCATGGCCGGTGAGGAAGACGGCATCGGCGCCGAGGGCAAGCTCGACATGGAGCAGCTGCTCACCGACCCGGAGGAGGCCGCCGACTTCGTCAAGGCCACCGGCGTGGACGCCCTGGCCATCGCCATCGGCACCAGCCACGGCGCCTACAAGTTCACCCAGCCGCCCACCGGCGACACCCTCTCCATCCAGCGCATCAAGGAGATCCACGCCCGCATCCCCGACACCCACCTGGTGATGCACGGCTCCTCCTCGGTGCCCCAGGAGTGGCTCGAGGTGATCAACGCCCACGGCGGCGAGATCCCCGAAACCTACGGCGTGCCCGTCGCAGAGATCATCGAGGGCATCAAGCACGGCGTACGCAAGGTCAACATCGACACCGACCTGCGCCTGGCCTCCACCGGTGCGGTGCGCCGTTTCCTCGCCGAGAACCCCAGCGAGTTCGACCCGCGCAAGTTCCTCAAGGAGACCGTCACCGCCATGCGCGATCTGTGCATCGATCGCTACGAGGCCTTCGGCACCGCCGGCAACGCCTCCAAGATCAAGCCGATCAACCTGGAGGCGATGTTCGAGCGCTATGCCAGTGGCGAGCTGGATCCCAAGGTGCGCTAAGCATACCTCGCACCTCGCATGATCAACGGGCGGCCTCAGGGCCGCCCGTTTTGGTTTACGTTTGCCGCAGGAGCCGAGTACGGCTAGGATGGGAACGTTCCCATTATCACATCCACTCCCATGCACTCAGCCCCACGTTCCAACTCCACAATCCTCGATGTGGCTCGCGAGGCGCGCGCCTCCAAGACCAGTGTCTCTCGCTACTTCGGCCACGAGCGCGAGCGCCTTTCGCCTGAGCTGCAGGCGCGCATCGCCATGGCGGCTCAACGTCTGGGTTACCGGCCCAACCGGATGGCACGTGGATTAAAGGGGGGAAGCTCGGGGCTTGTCGGCATGCTGGTCGCCGACATTCGCAACCCCTTCTCGGTGGCCGTCATGCATGGCATAGAGCAGGCCTGCCGAGAGCGGGGCCTATCGTTGATGGTGTGCAATACCGACAACGACCCGAGCCAGGAACGCGCTCACCTTGAGCTGCTCGCCTCTTACCGTGTCGAGGGGCTGGTCATCAACGCCGCCGGCAGCCCCGACCAGGAGTTGCAAGCGCTAACCGAACGGGGCATTCCACTCGTGCTTCTCGACCGTGACGTGGGTAGCATCGATGCTGATGTGGTCGGCCTCGACAACCAGATGGCGATTGATATAGCCCTGGACCACCTCCAGGCCCAGGGCTACCGAACGTTGCTCTATATCAGCGAGCCCCCCGCCGAGGCCAGTTCAAGGCAGATACGCCTGAAGCATTTCCAGCGTGGCTGCCAGGTTCGCGGCTTGAACGGCTGGATACATGACCAGAGGCTGGATGAGGGGGCCTGTCTCCATCGTGCGATTAGCAACTTCTTGTCCCACCAGACCGCCTCACCCAGAAGCCTGCTCTGTGCCAACGGCAGGGTGACGCTTGCGGTGACCCGGGTCCTACAGGAGCTCGGCGTGACCCTGGGAGACATCGGTCTTCTCGGCATTGATGAGCTGGATTGGTGTGCCCTGATACCGCCCGGTATCACCACCCTGGCTCAGCCCACCGAAGCGATCGGTCGTGCCGCACTGCAGTGTCTGCTGGCGGAGCCGACATCCGGCAGGACGTCTCTGGCACCACCCTATCTACACCCCCCTACGCTGATGGCCCGCGGCTCCACAAGACGCTGACTCCACGCCACTGCAGCTAACGCCCCCAACAGCCAGCGATACAGCGATCAATGGAAACCTTCCCGAATCAAAAGAGACCCCTCATGAGCCACTCTTCGACACCCAACCCCGAGATCCTCACCTTTGGCGAGGCGATGACCATGTTTATCGCCGAGACCAGCGGTGGACTGGCCGAGGCCGAGCGCTTTCAACGCCGCATTGCCGGTGCCGACACCAACGTCGCCATCGGCCTGGCTCGCCTTGGCTTCCATGTCGGCTGGCTAAGCCGAGTCGGCAATGATGACTTTGGCACCTTCATCCGGCGCACCCTGGAGGCCGAGGGGCTCGACTGTCGTCATCTGAGCGTCGACGCCGACCACCCCACCGGACTGCTGTTCAAGGAGCGGGCCGAGGGCGGTGCCGACCCGAAGGTTGCCTACTTCCGTCGCGGCAGTGCCGCCAGCCAGCTAGCGCCTTCCGATGCAGACGCCATCGATTTCTCGGCGCTGCGCCACCTGCATGCCACCGGCATTCCGCCGGCGCTCTCTTCCAGCGTAAGGGAGCTCTCCCACCACATGCTGGGGCAGGCGCGAGCCGCCGGGGCCACCATCTCCTTCGACCCCAACCTGCGTCCCAGCCTGTGGACGAGCGAGAGCGAGATGCGCGAGACCCTCAATTCACTGGCCGCGCAGAGCGACTGGGTGCTGCCGGGACTTGCGGAGGGACGCCTGCTGACGGGCCTCGACACTCCCGAGGCCATCGCCGACTACTATCTCGAGCGGGGCGCCAAGGCCGTGATCATCAAGCTGGGCCCTCAAGGCAGTTACTATCGCGGCAGCCTCGGCGGAGAGGAGGCCAGCGCCACCATCCCCGGATTCAAGGTGGCAGAGGTGATCGACACCGTGGGTGCCGGCGACGGCTTCGCCGTCGGCGTGGTCAGTGCCCTGCTCGACGGTCGCTCGCCTCAAGAGGCCGCAAGGCGTGGCAACCTGATCGGATCACTGGCGGTACAGGTAGTGGGCGATATGGAGGGCCTGCCGAGCCGCGAACAGCTCACGGCCATGGAGGCCGGCCTTCCCGCGCTATCGTCTCCATAAGCCTCTACCTCAAGGAGAGTGAAGCATGAAGAAACATATCCTGGTCCATGGCCGCCTGACACACGCCCAGCTGGCACAGCTCGCCGAACGCTTCGAGGTTCACGTCTGCCAGGGCGATAGCCCAGCCGAGGATCCCGCCTTCCTTGCCGCCCTGCCCAGGGTCCATGGTCTGATCGGCAGCGGTCTCGCGATCACCCCCGAATGGCTCGATGCCGCACCGAACCTCGAGGCGGTCGCCACCATCTCGGTGGGCTACGACGGCATCCCGGTAGAGGAGCTGACACGGCGCGGCATCCTGCTCTGCAACACGCCCGATGTGCTCACCGAGACCACGGCGGATACCGGCTTCGCGCTGATCCTGGCGGCATCTCGCCGCGTCGTCGAGCTGGCCGACTTCGTCAGACGCGGCGACTGGCAGGCCAGTATCGGCGAGGCACAGTTCGGCAGCGACGTGCACGGCAAGACGCTGGGCATGATCGGTTTCGGCCGCATCGGCGCCGCTGTCGCGCGCCGCGGAGCCCTGGGATTTGGCATGCGCGTGCTCTACTCCAACGCCTCCCCAAAGCCAGCCCTGGAGCAGGAGCTGGGGGCCGAGCGTCGTGAGATGGACGCGCTACTCGAAGAGGCGGATATCATCTGTGTGACCGTCCCCTTGACCGCCGAGACCGAACACCTGATCGGCGCTCGAGAATTCAACCTGATGAAGCCCTCGGCGATCTTCGTCAATATTGCCCGCGGCCGAGTGGTACGAGAGGCGGACCTGATCGCGGCACTGGAGAAGGGCCAGGTGCGTGCCGCCGGGCTCGATGTCTTCGAGCAGGAGCCGCTCTCCCCCGAGTCCCCCCTGCCCCATATGCCCAACGTGGTCGCCCTGCCGCATATCGGCTCCGCGACTCGCGAGACCCGGGATGCCATGGCACAGCGTGCCGTGGACAACATCAGCCGGGCCCTACAGGGGCAGCGTCCCATCAGCCTGGTCAACGAGGATGCCTGGAGGCCCGCATGACCCCACCGCTCTGCCTGCTTTTCGACTCCGACGACACCCTGGTCGACAGTGAGATCCTGCTTGCCCAGGTGATGGGGGAAATCCTGCCGACCTTCGGCCTGCCCTTCTCTGCCCGACAGTATCTGGACGCGTTCCGCGGAGTGCGTTTCCAGACCATCATCGAGGCCCTGGAAGAGCGCCACGGTGCCCTGGACGAAGGCGCCTTTCCGATACTGGAAGGCGAGATGCGCGCTCTGATGGAGCGACGCATGCGTGCCGAGTTGCGGCCTATCGAGGGGATGCCGCGGGCCCTGGAGGCGCTGGTCGATCACCCCAAGGCGGTAGTTTCCAATGGCCCAGAGCGAAAGATCCGCTGTGCCATGGAGAGTAGCGGCCTGGCTCCCCACTTCGGCGACAACCTCTTCAGCGCCTACACCCTGAACGTCTGGAAGCCCGACCCTGGGCTATATCTCAAGGCTGCCGAGTCCATGGGTCATCCCTCCGAGCGCTGCGTGGTGATCGATGACGCCGCGGTGGGGGTAGCGGCGGGCCTCGCGGCCGGCATGCGGGTCATCCACCTCAACCGCTTCCCGACGGAGGAGAGGACGCCGGATGGCGCGCTGGCCATCCAACGCGCCGAGGAGCTGCCGGATATCCTTGAGGTCCTGTCCGGCACTGCTCACCGGCCCCAGGTGGCAGACAGCTGAAGAGCGGATGGCGGGGCCCTGAGCCGCCTAGAAGCAGGTCGCCACGGACTCCGTGACCGTCAACGCCTCGTCCACCAGCAGCAAGTGACGCCACTTGTCGAAGGTCAGGCAGGGGTGGGAGGTACCGAAGGCGATCACATCACCGACCGCGAGCTCGGCATCCTCGGGAATCGTCAGGAAGAGGTGCTGATCCATGATATGCGTGGCGCGCCAGCTCCCGGGCGCAGTCACCGCCCCGCTCCCCGTGGCGAGCGTGTCGCGCGGATAGTGCCGCAACGGCAGCGGCATGTCGGGCTCGTGACCGATATCACGCTTGCCCAGGCCCACGATGGCCAGCCCCGGCTCGGGCAGTGACTGCACATGGGCGAACACCTCCAGCGCCGGCTGCAGCTCGCCCTGGAGGTGCGGGTCGCGCGCCTTCACCTCGGCCATGGCGTCGGCATAGAGCCTGTGGTCATGCACCACATAGCACCCCGGCCGCAGCACCGGTGTGTAGTGTTCCCTCAACTCCGCCTCGTCGAAGGCCTGGGCAATCAGATCGAACCACCGGGAGCCCGCCGCGGTGACGATGGGCGCCTCGCTTGCCAGCACCCCGCTGCCGTGCAGTACCTTGACGGTCTCGACCAGCCGCTCCCCATAGGCACGCACCGCCGCGACCTCGTCGCCGCCGGCGATCAGACCCTCATAGCCCTCTATGCCGACCAGGCGCAGGGCGGGCTGCTCGGCGATCGCCGCCACCAGCGCCTCGACCTGGGCGGTAGTGCGGCAGCCACAGCGCCCGCCGGGCACACCGAGCTCGATCAGCACATTGAGGTGCAGGCCCCGATCGGCGAAGAAGCGCCCCAGCTGGCCCACGTTGTCGCTGCTGTCCACCACGCAGTAGAACTCCGCCCCGGCCTGGATCAGCCCCGCCACCATGGCCATATTGGCCTCTCCCACCAGCTGGTTGGCCATCAGCAGTCGCGTCACCCCATGGGCGAAGGCGGCTCGACACTGGGGTGCGGTGGCCAGGGTAATGCCCCAGGCGCCGGTCTCGAGCTGGCGCCGGAACAGCGTCGGGCTCATGGTGGTCTTGCCGTGGGGTGCCAGTCGGGCACCATGGGCCTCGGCGAAGCGCTGCATCCAGATCAGGTTATGGGCCAGGGGCGCCTCATGAATCACCGCCGCCGGGAGGCTGACGCCCGTCAGCAGCGCCGAGCCGGTCTCGACGAGCCCCTTGTCGCAGCGCAGTTCCATTTCTCTCATTACTGACTCTCTCCTCGTGCCGGTAGGGCACCACCTCGACATGAACACAACGGCCCCGCCGTGGGCTCGGAGGGGCCGTATCTTCCTGATGGGTAACGGTGAAAAATCAAGCCAGGCGACGCACCGCCGCCTCGACACCGCGCAACTCCGCCAGGCCACGCAGTCGACCATAGAGCGGGTAGCCAGGCGCCGTATCACGGTGCTGGTCATCGAGAATATGGTGGCCATGGTCGGGACGCAGCGGCAGGCGCGGCCCACCCTCTCGCTCACGGCGACGCTCCTCCTCGACCAGCGCCTGAATCACCGCCACCATATCCACATCCCCATCGAGGTGCGGCGCCTCATGGAAGGAGCGCGGGTCCTGCTCTCGCTGGGTCGAGCGCAGATGGGTGAAGTAGATCTTCGGCCCGAAACGCCTCGCCATGTCCGCCAGGTCATTGTCTTCACGCACGCCATAGGAGCCGGTACACAGTGTCAGGCCGTTGGCCGGGCTGGGGACGGCGTCGAGGATCCACTGGGCATCGTCGGCGGTGGAGACGACCCGCGGCAATCCCAGCAGAGGCCGAGGCGGATCGTCGGGATGGATGGCCATGCGGATACCCACCTCTTCCGCCACCGGAATCACGGCACGCAGGAAGTATCCCAGGTGCTCACGCAGCCGTTCGGCATCGATCTCGGCATACTCGGCCAGCACGTCACGGAACCGCTCCAGGGTGTAGTGCTCCTCGGCCCCGGGCAGGCCGGCGATCAGGGTATTGACCAGCTTGTCCCGGCCGGGCGCATCCAGTCCATCGAGATAGGCTCGGGCCTCTTTCTTCTCGGCACCGGTGTACTCCGCCTCCGCGCCAGGGCGCTGCAGCAGATAGAGATCGAAGGCGGCAAAGGCCACCTGATCGAAGCGCAGCGCCAGGGCGCCGTCCGGCAGCGCCCAGGTCAGATCCGTACGGGTCCAGTCGAGTACCGGCATGAAGTTGTAGCAGACGGTATCGATGCCGCAGGCGGCCAGGTTGCGCAGGGTCTCACAGTAGGTGGCAATCAGCTCGTCACGCGCCGGCAGGCCCTTCTTGACTGCCTCATGTACGGGCACGCTCTCCACCACCGACCAGCTGAGCCCGGCGGCCTCGATCACCGCCTTACGCTCACGAATCGCCTCGACCGACCACACCTGGTCATTGGGCACCTCATGCAGTGCCGTCACGATGCCGGTGGCCCCGGTCTGGCGAACTTCCTCCAGGCGAATGGGATCCTTCGGCCCGAACCAGCGCCAGGTATGTTCCATGGAATCTCTCCTCGTATTAGCCGCGACTCAGGGCATCGAGCGCCCCGGCCAGGCCATCGTGTGTCAGGGTGTGATAGGCAGCGACGACCGCCTCGGTGAAGTCGGTCCGCATGGCCAGCGCCGGGGGAACCACATCGTCCATGGACAGGAACGCCACCACCAGTGCCTCGGGGTCCGTACCATGCCGCTCATGCAGGGGGGCGAAACGTGGGGCCAGAGGGTCGTCAACGGAGTAATGCTGGCCCTGCAGGTCATGCCCGGCGGTGTAGCGGATCCAGGCGGCCATGCCCAGGGCTGTGCCGGGCACGGCGTGCCCCGCCTCGAGTCGACTCAAGGCGCCCTGGAGCCAGCGCTGAGGCAGCTTCTGGCTGCCGTCCATGGCGATCTGCTGGAGCCGGTGACGCAGGCTGTCGTTGGCGAAGCGCACCAGCAGCTGGTCGGCGTAGGCGGTCAGGTCGATTCCATCGGGCATTGCCAGGGTCGGCGCGGCCTCCTCCAGCATATAGCGGCGCAGCAGCTCCCGCAGATCATCGCGACTCACCGCCTCGAACACCGTCTCGATGCCGGCCAGCGCCCCCAGATAGGCCAGCAACGAGTGGCTGCCGTTGAGCATGCGCAATTTCATGGTCTCGAAGGGCGCCACATCGGCGACCATCTCCACGCCGTCCAGCTCCCAGGCCGGGCGACCCTGGGGAAAGCTGTCCTCGACCACCCACTGGGTGAAGGCCTCGCACACCACCGCATTGGGATCGTCGACACCCAGCGCCTTGAGTCGCGCGAAGTCGGCCTCGGTCATCGCCGGCACGATACGGTCGACCATGCTGCAGGGGAAGGCCACTTCGGCGGCGATCCACTCGGCCAGGGCGGCATCACGCCGTTCGGCCAGCTGAATGACTGCACGCCGGGTGCGCTTGCCGTTGTCGGGCATGTTGTCACAGGAGAGCACCGTGAACGCCGGTACTCCTGCCTCACGCCGTCGGCGCAGCGCCTCCACCAGGATCCCGAGCGCGGTGCGCGGAGCCTCGGGAGCTTCGATATCCGCGGCGATCATCGGGTCGTCGGCGAGCAGCTCACCGCTGGCCGGGCTCAGGAAGTAGCCCTTCTCGGTGACGGTCAGGGTGACGATGCGCGTCTCGGGCGCGGCCAGGCGCGCCAGCAGGGCCTCCAGGTCGCGCCCCCAGCGGCCATCCTCACTCCGGCCACTGAATAGCGTCTCCTCCACCACCCCCACCTCACGCAGGGTGACGGTCTCGCTGTCGGCATACTCGGCCACGTGGTAGCGGTAATCTGCTTCACGCAGGGCGTCGACCAGCCCGACACTCGAGCGCAGGTTGGCGCTGCTAACGCCCCATCCGGCGTCACCGCTGCGCTGGCGGTAGCGCTCCAGGTAGACCGCCTGATGGGCACGATGGAAGGCCCCCAGACCCAGGTGGACGATGGCGACCTTGCCCGCTGCAGCGGCGGACACGCGTGTCGGTTCAGTCATGCCGGTCTCCTTCTGCGGTTATACCGAGATATCGAAGTAGCAGCGCGCATTGTCGAAGCAGATATTGCGCACCATCTCGCCGAGCAGCGCCTCGTCGTTGGGGACTTCCCCCTCGGAAGCCCAACGGCCGATCATCCGGCACAACAGTCGACGGAAGTACTCATGGCGCGTGAAGGAGAGGAAGCTGCGCGAGTCGGTGAGCATACCGACGAAGCGCGACAGCAGGCCGAGCTGGGCCAGCTGGGTCATCTGGCGCTGCATGCCATCGAGCTGGTCATTGAACCACCAGCCAGAGCCGAACTGCACCTTGCCGGGAATGCCGCCACCCTGGAAGTTGCCGGCCATGGTCGCCAGCACCTCGTTGTGGGTAGGGTTGAGGCAGTAGAGCACGGTGCGCGGCAGCCGGCCGTCGCGGTCCTGGGCGTCGAGCAGGCGCGACAGCGGCTCGGCGATGGCGCGATCACCGACCGAGTCGAAGCCGGTATCCGGGCCGAGGCCGCTAAAGCCCCGCGTGCTGTTATTGCGCAGCGCGCCCATGTGGTACTGCTGTGCCCAGTCGCGGCGGTGATACTCGCGCCCCAGATAGACCAGCACGGCGGTGGTGAACTGGGCCTGCTCCATATCGCTGGGTAGCTGGCCCGCCAGGCGCCTCTGCAGGATGGCGTTCAACTCCTGCTCGCTGGCCTCGCCGTAGACCACCTGGTCGAGGCCATGGTCGGCGATCCTGCAGCCGTGAGCGGCGAAGTGGTCCAACCGCTTCTCCAGCGCCCGATAGAGCGAAGCCATATCGGTGATCTCGACGTCGGCGGCACGGCCCAGCTTGTCCAGGTACTCGACATAGCCCTCGGCCTGCAGCTTGAAGGCACGGTCGGGACGGAAGCTAGGCAGCACCTTGACGTCGAAGCTTTCATCGGCGGCGATCGCCGCATGATGGCGCAGGTCGTCGGCGGGATCGTCGGTGGTACCCACCATGCGAACGTTCATCTGCTCGAGAATGCCACGGGCCGAGAACCCGGGCTCGGCCAGCAGGGCGTTGCCCCGCGCCCAGATGTCATCGGCGGTCTCGCTCGACAGCAGGGTATCGGTGATACCGAACGGCCGACGCAACTCAAGGTGCGTCCAGTGGTAAAGCGGGTTGCCCAACGTCTGAGGCACGGTGGCCGCCCAGGCTCTGAATTTGTCAAGGTCGCTGGCATCACCGGTGATCAGACGCTCTGCCACACCATTCCAGCGTAGTGCCCGCCACTTGTAGTGATCACCCTTCAGCCAGACCTCGGTGAGGTTTGCGAAGCGGTGATCATTGGCGATATCGGCCGGTGGCAGATGGCAGTGGTAGTCGAAGATGGGCTGCTCGGCGGCATGGCCATGATAGAGGCGGCGCGCCATCTCGGTATCGAGCAGGAAGTCGTCCGTCAGGAACTGGCTCATGACTTAGCACCTTGGTGTTTCGTGATGGATCACTCACCCGTGACTAACCACTTTCGTCAGGATGGTGGATTATGCTGGCATACTCATTTTGGTCAAACCAGTTGTCAACATCGGTTCACCAAATATAGGCTAAAGTCGTATTTTCACCGATAACTGGTTAGCCCACTTTATGCATCGCTGTCCCTTTCCATGATTTGGGCAGTCCGATTACTCACAGGGGTAGGCCTCCACCTCACGCAGCGGCGGAGCTCTTGCCCAGCCACGACAAGAAACGAGAGAGGAACACATGGCCCAATCATCACGCTTCAAGCAGGCGCTGCTCGCCCTGCCGCTTACGATCGCTGCCGGCCAGGCCCTGGCCGTGGAGTCAGCGAACCTGCGTCTTGCCCATAACCTGGACACCTCTCATGTGGTGCATCGCGCCTTTGCACATATGGCGGAGGAGCTCGAGAAGCTGTCTGACGGCGCCATGACCGTGCGTATCTTCCCCAACAGCCAGATGGGTAGTCAGCGCGAGACCACCGAACTGATGCAGAACGGCGCCCTGGACATGACAAAGGGGTCCGGCAGTGCATTGGAACCCTTCGCTGACGTCTACTCGGTGTTCAACCTACCCTACCTGTTCAACGATCAGGCGCATTTCAACGAGGTGGTCTACGGCGAAATCGGTGATGAGATCATGGCGTCTACCGAGGACAAAGGGTTCGTTGCCATCGGCGCCTATGTAGCGGGCAACCGCAGCTTCTATGCAGACAAGCCGATCGAAAGCCCTGCCGACCTCCAGGGCATGAAAATCCGCGTTCAGGATAGCCCGACCACCATCCGCATGATGGAGCTGCTCGGTGCCTCGGCGACGCCGATTCCTTTCGGCGAGGTCTATACCGCTCTGCAGCAGGGCGTGGTCGACGGGGCCGAGAACAACGTGCCTTCCTATGTGCAGACCCGCCACCTGGAGCAGGCCGGCTACTTCTCGGAAGATGAGCATACCTCGGTGCCCGACTTCCTTTTGATCTCTACCAGCACGCTGGCCAGCCTCGACGAGGAACAGACCGAGCTTCTGATGCAGGCGGTGGCTAGCTCCGAGGCCTACCAACAGAAACTGTGGGACGAGGTGGATGCCGAGGCGCGCTCCCAGGCCGTTGAGATGGGCGCGACATTCGTGGAGGTCGACAAGACCCCCTTCCAGGAGGCCGTCGCGCCGATGCTCGACGACTTCCGTGCGAATACTCAGCACGGAGGCCTGCTCGACCGTATCCTCACCGCCGGTGAATAACCCGAGGATCGCTAGTGACAGGGGCGAGTCTAGACTCGCCCCTGTGTCATTTCTGCCGTCATGAACCCCGAGAGACTCCCAATGAATATCGCATCCTGGAAGCGCCCCCCGGATCTTGCCATCGGTACCTTCTGCATCCTGGTGATGTCCGCTCTGGTGGTCTGTGTCGTCTGGCAAGTCTTTAGCCGGTATGTTCTCAACGCTCCCAGTACCTTTACCAGCGAGGCAGCCCGCTTCCTGATGATGTGGGTCGGACTGCTCGGCGGCGCCTATACGGTAGGCCTGCAGCGCCACCTCTCCATCGACCTGTTCTCAGGAAGTCTCAAGGGTCGCCCACGACATGTGATCGAGATCCTGGTAAATCTTGCCATCCTGATATTCGCCTATGTCGTGGTTCTGCAGGGCGGCATCGAGCTCGTCGACAAGGTATTGATGCGTGGACAGGTATCGGCGGTTATGCGGATACCCATGGGCTATGTCTATCTCGCTTTGCCTATCAGTGGAATCTTCATGATCTACTATAGCGCTCTCTTTATTATCGACAATGCCATAAAGTGCTTCCATTCATCCAATCCAGATGATTCCCGGAAGGAGAGCCTCTGATGGACGCCAATGTCGCTATCGCCCTGTTCGGGAGTTTTCTGCTTCTGGTCTTTCTGGGCATTCCCGTATCCTTTTCTATCGGCATCGCCACGGTCATTTCGATCGCTATGATGATGCCCACCGACATCGCCATCGGCGTTGTCGCCCAGCGGCTCGCTGCCGGTTTGGACAGTTTCTCGCTTCTGGCGATCCCCTTCTTCATTCTGGCAGGCACCCTTATGAGCAATGGCGGAATCGCCATGCGCCTGATCAACCTGGCACTGGTGCTCGGCGGCCGGCTCCCAGGCTCCCTCGGGCATGTGAATGTGCTCTCCAACATGCTGTTCGGGTCGATTTCAGGCTCTGCCGTAGCGTCTGCCGCCGCCGTCGGCGGCACCCTGGCCCCCATACAGAAGAAGGCCGGCTATGACCCAGCCTACTCCACCGCCATCAACGTCTCATCCTGCATATCGGGACTGCTCATCCCTCCTTCCAATGTGTTAATCGTCTACTCACTGAGCGCCGGCGGCGTCTCAGTAGCGGCACTCTTCGTGGCCGGCTATATCCCCGGCATCCTGATGGGGCTGGCGGTCATGGTGACCGCCGGCATCATTGCCAAACGTCGTAATTATCCCGTAGAAACCAAGCCAACGCGGGCTCATGTCCTCAAGGCGGTGCTGGACGCTATTCCGAGCCTAATGATGATCGTCATCGTCATAGGCGGCATTCTAGGGGGCATCTTCACGGCTACCGAAGCCTCGGCCATCGCCGTTGTCTATACTTTCATTTTATCGGTGCTGGTCTATCGTCAAGTCAGCATACGTCAGCTGCCTTCCCTGATTCTGGAATCCGTGGTCACCAGCTCCATTGTGCTGCTGCTTGTCGGCTTCTCCACTGGTATGTCCTGGGCAATGACCAATGCGGGCATCCCATTCGCAATCAGTAATTTTCTACTAGGCATTTCGGAAAACCCGATTATCATTCTGCTGATGATCACCCTGACACTCCTCATTGTGGGGGTGTTTATGGACATGACCCCTGCGGTATTGATTTTTACACCCATTCTGCTGCCAGTCGCCACCGACCTGGGCATAGACCCGGTTCATTTCGGGATCATGATGGTCTTCAATCTGTGCATTGGCCTATGTACTCCGCCGGTAGGCAGTGCTCTGTTCGTAGGCTGCTCCGTATCGGGCGTAAAGATTCAACACCTTATCAAGCCCCTGATGCCCTTCTACCTGGCGCTGATCGCCATGCTTCTGGCTGTCACCTTCCTGCCCTCGCTGAGCCTGCTGCTGCCGAGGATTCTGGGGCTAGCGTGACATCCGAAACGATCGTAATCGACTTGCTATGGACACAGCCATATGGACACAGCCATGATGCCCCCCGAACCCAAACGCCTTTACCAGAAGGTCGGGATCAAGCTCAGGGAGCGTATCCTCGACGGCCAGTACCGTGTCGGAGAACGACTGCCAGCTGAGCGCGACATCGCCGAGGAGCTCGATATCAGCCGCACGGTGGTGCGCGAGGCCCTGATCATGCTGGAACTGGAGGGCCTGGTGGAGGTGCGCAAGGGGTCGGGTATCTATGTCCTCTCTTCTCTGGCCGGAGCGCCTACTTCTCCGGCATCGTCGATTCAGGAAGAAGAGGAAGAGGCGCTGAGTGCCGGCCCCTTCGAGATGCTTCAGGCGCGCCAGGTCATCGAGAGCCAGATCGCCGGCTTCGCCGCCGCCCAGATCACCAAGAACGACATCCTCGAGCTGATGGAGATCAGCCGCCAGGGACGCGCCGAAGGGCGCTACCAAGACTCCGAGTGGGACAGGCAGTTTCACATCCAAATTGCCCGGGCCACCCAGAACGCGGTGCTGGTCTATCTCGTTGAAAAGCTTTGGTACCAGCGCGACAAGAATCCTCTTTGGCAGAAGCTTCATGATCGTATCGACAACCGAGAATCCCTCGATAGCTGGTGTGACGATCACGACGCCATCCTCAAGGCCCTGATCCGTCGCGACTCGATGGGCGCCATGCAGGCGATGTGGCAACACCTGGAGAACATCAAGGAGATGCTCTTTCAGGCCACGACCCTCGAAGACGACGATGCTCTTGACTACTTTCTCTTTCGCGATAGCCAGGCGGTGAAGCCCTGAACTGATCGCTAGCAACCGTTGCTCAAGGCGGGGCGCCTGGGCGGACCTGTGCATGCTCCGCTCCCCCTAGCACCTCGACCCGTGCTACCGCTTCAGCCGGGGCAACACTCCCCCCTTCTTGCCGGCACGAGGCGCCCTGTGCATGACCTCGCGCCCGGCGCGTCTGCCCACCACCCGGGCGACTCCCACCAGCACGCCGGTGGCGGCGCCTCACAGCAGGGCCTGGCGCCACTCCACATCAGGCTCATCGGGGTTTTCGGGTGGGGTTTCGCCAACCTCTTTCTGGTAGGCCTTGTCCGCCGCCTTGCGGGCCATCATGCTGGCCGCCACCGCCGCGGCGGAACCGGCCAGCGACCAGAGGGTGTCCTGCTTCATGCTGTACCTCGCCTGCTGGGTGTGAATCTCACCGGAGGGATCATCGATCAGGAAACGACCGCTCCGGGCCTTGCTTCATGCTAGTCGACACTGACCTGGAAAACGCGCGCCAGGCCAACGCCACCACCTGTGTGAACCATACCGCCCCTGTGCAAGCCTCGGGCGTCATGTTCGAGGGTGCCGGCTGTTCGACGTGTTATCACGGCAACGCTCCCCAAACCTATCGGCAAACCATGTGAACACATAGCCACGCGGTGGATCGACCCCCGTCAGCACATAATGAAGCGTATAGGGATTATGGAGCGTCGCCTGCAGCATGGGCTCCGCCGCCTGGACTCCGCAGAAGAGCAGCTCATCCCCCGCCGCGAGGGGAAAGTCGGCGTCCGGTAGCATGATCGACTGCCCCTCACGGCGAATGGCCAGCATTTCGCACGGTAGCGCTTGTGAGAAGGCGCGCGCATCGCGACACAGGGCCCCGGGCGTGACCACGCCCTCCTCGCTCAGGAGTCGAGTCACGGCCGGCGCCTCGTCCGGGTTCAGTCTGACCGACCACAGGTGTGGGGGTTCGTCACCGACGGCCACCTGCAGTCGAGCCACCAGTGCCTCCGTCTGGTTCGGCTCCCGCTGCGCCAGCCAGTCGATCAACTCCTGGATCAGCGGCGAGATCAGCAGCTTCAGGATACGGCGCGCCGTCGTCAGGCTGTGCTGAAGGACCAGATCGGTCCTGGCGGCATCGAAGACTACCTGATTCTCATGGCTGTTCTGACGCACGATGCGGAATACATCGGGATTGAGCTCATTGACCGACAGCAGCGTACTGAGATTGTCGGCATCGCGATTCATCGCGGCAACGATACCGGCAGCGTCTCCGATCCCGGCCGCCTCCAGCGCCGAGTGGTCGGCCTGGGCCAACACCGGGTCCCCCTCTGTCTCGGTTGCCTCACCCTCCTCGCCTGGGTCGATAACGCGGACGCCGATGCCATGGTCGTGAAGACAACGATGGATTCGGTGGCCCATTCGGCCGAACCCGCACAGGATCCACTCCCCCTGGGGCACCCGCAACGGGCTGCCGAGCGTCACGCCGGGGGCGCCGACGAACCATGCATTGAGGTTATGCAGTTCGGAGCGTGCGATCACCCAGTAGAGAAGCTGCGCGAAGATCGCGAAGGGATCGACCACCGTGACATTGTCCAGCGCTTGTAGCGTGCCGCCATGACGCGTCGATGTGGAACGGCAGATGACCTGAAGCCTCGGGTTCAGGTGCCGTGCCATCACCGCAATCTTGAGATTGGTGTCGTCATCATTGGTCAATGTCACCAGGGCTCGACAGGCGGGGTGCTCGACACCCGCCGCCAGAAGATGCTTGGGTGCACCGGCATCCGCGCAGAGCCCCGGCATCGCCACCGTGTAGTCGCGTACCCCCAGCGCCTTGATGCGCTCCGGGTCGACATCGAGAATCACCGCTCGCATGCGATGGTCGCTCAGCCCCCGGGCAAGCAGGCTGCCGGCATCACCGAAACCGCACAGGATGACGAAAGGCTCCGCGTTACGCCTGACCTTGCGCGCGAACCGGAAGCCATCCATTGACTGGATGAAGTGAGGGTTCTGAACCAGGTTGATCAGCGACCCAATCGCATAGAACCAGGCGATGGCACCGGTATAGAGGCAGAAGATCGTCCACAGGCGCTGTTCATCGCTGAAACCGTTGGGTAGTTCGCCAAAGCCGGTCGTGGTCGCCGTATAGGTAAAGAAGTAGAAGGCGTGGAAGAGGTCCATATGGGTCGTTTCACCATCGACGACCCGCCCCGGCATCAGGACCATGCCGATGATCCCCAACGAATAGACGAAGAGCAGCACGAACAGCGGCCGGCGCATGTAGCGCAGCAGGATCATTCCTACACGGTCGAGATCGGAAGTGGTCGTCATCGGCTCGTTCGCTCAACTAGCGCCGCGATAACAGCGTATCGCCGACCAGGATCGCCGTTGCGATGATATTCGCCACCAGCGCCCCCCTGGCGATCGAGATGATATCGGCCATCGCACCCGCTTCCGGCACGCCCCAGCCACTGGGCACCGTGACGATCCAGATGATACGCGCCGTGATCAGCAAGGCCCCCGCTACCAGCCCGGATGCCAACAGCAAGGCGCCGGTCTCGGAGCGATCCCCCAGCTTCAGGCCGATCGCCACCAGGTTGGCGATGATGGCAAGGGTGAGAATCCACACATTATGATGCGCTGCCGCCTCGAGGCCATGCGCAACGAAGGCGGCATTGAGGCTCAGGGTGAGGATGATGAACAAACCGAAGACGACACGTTCGAAATTCATTGGCTGCTTCCTACCGAGACGCGTCGTCAGTATAGGTGGGTGGCCTCTAAGACCGCGAATACCAGCGCCGTGACCCCGTGGCATCCCGTTTTTCGGAATATTTATGAACAGTGTTCAAAAATCAGCGTAACTGGGCTTTAATAATGGGCAGGTGACCCCGACATCTGTAACAATGGATTTATAACGCCCTGTTTCCTCGTGAGGCCCGGTGATGGCACATCCACTCTGCCTGCTCTTCGACTGCGACGGCACCCTGGTCGATAGCGAGCCGCTGCTCGCCGACGAGATGGCCACGGCGCTGAATGCCGTGGGCCTGCCGTTCCAGGCCACCGACTATATCGGCGAGTTCCGCGGGGCGCGCTTCCGACGCATCGTCGCCGAGCTGGAGAGTCGTCATGGCCGCGTCGATCCCGACGTGCTCGGGCCACTGGAAACCAGCATGCGAGCCAACCTCGACCGGCGTCTGGCGACAGAGCTCATTCCCATCGAAGGGGCCACCGAGGCGCTGGCGGCCCTGTCGACGTTTCCCATGGGCGTGGTCTCCAACGGGCCCGAGAACAAGATCCGCACCTCGCTGGTGGCTACTGGCCTGGATACCCTGTTCGGCGATCACCTGTTCAGTGCCTACACCGCCAACTGCTGGAAACCGGACCCCTGCCTCTATCTGCATGCGGCACAGGGGATGGGCTACTCTCCGCACCACTGCCTGGCCATCGAGGATTCGGTGGTCGGCGTCAAGGCGGCCCTCGATGCCGGCATGTTGGTGGTCCACCTCAACCGTTTCCCCGATGCGGAAATCACCCCCGAGGGTGCCATCATGATCACCAGCATGTTCCAGCTGCCCACGGTGGTGGCGCGCCTTTCACGCGATCTGGAATCACGCACCGCCATGCGCTGAGGGTCATGCAGATCGCAGCCACAGCCTCTATCATCCCCGCCTGAAGCCACCCACCCCGGAAGTCACACCATGTCATCCCTCCAGGACCAGCTGCGCGGCCTCGTCTACTCCACCGAGCATGGCGAGACCTGCCCGGACTGCCGCCAACCCGTCGCCGACTGTCGCTGTGCCGAGCAGGCGGAACAGGCACGCCTCGCCGAGCTCGACGGCATCGTGCGGATTCGCCGCGAGACCAGCGGCCGCAAGGGAAAGGGCGTCACCACGATCAGCGGCGTACCACTGCCCGAGGCCGAGCTCAAGCGTCTAGCCAAGCTGCTGAAGAAACGCTGCGGCACCGGCGGCGCCGTCAAGGAGGGGGTGATCGAGATTCAGGGCGATCACCGCGAGACACTCAAGGCAGAGCTCGAGAGCCGCGGCTACACGGTCAAGCTGGCCGGCGGTTGAGCCTCCCCTCGACAAGCCGGCCTTCCAGCCGCCCGACCAACGCCCCGAGCGAGGCATCTACCGGGGCCGCCACCTTCAGAGTATAGAGGTCGTCGGCGCGGGTACGCCCCAGGTTGAGGCAGGCGATGGGCTTACTCTGCTGTGCCGCGGCCCGCGCGAAGCGAAAGCCCGAATAGACCATCAGCGAGGAGCCCACCACCAGCAGGGCATCGCACTCCTCGATCAGGGCAAAGGCGCGCTCGACCACACCACGCGGCACGCTGTCACCGAAGAACACCACATCGGGCTTCCAGATACCGTCGCCGCAGCGCGAACAGTCGGGCACCCGGAAGGTGGAGAAGTCCGCTTCCAGATCGGCATCCCCGTCCGGCGCTGCGGCCGCGCCGAGGGTCGCCCAGTGCGGATTGAGACTCTCGAGTTCCGCGTGCAGGGCATGACGCATGCGGCTGGAGCCGCATCCCATGCAGCGCACCCGGTCGGCGCGTCCGTGCAGATCGATCACCCGTCGCGAGCCGGCGCGCTGATGCAGGCCATCCACGTTCTGGGTGATCATCCCGCGAACATGTCCCAGGCTCTCGAGTCGCGCCAGGGCCTGGTGAGCCGCATTGGGCCGTGCCTCGTCCAGGGTGCGAAAGCCCACCAGGGCGCGGGCCCAGTAACGCTGTCGGGCGGCATGACTGCCCATGAACTGGCGGTGTTCCATGGGGGGCGAACGCTTCCACTCGCCGGCGGCATCGCGATAATCGGGAATACCGCTGGCGGTGCTGATGCCGGCCCCACCGAGCACCGCCAGCCGTGGATGGCGCTCGACAAACTCGACGAGTGCCGCCAGCTCTGCCTCGCTGGTCTCGGGTTTCACCTGTGCTGCCGTCATCCTGATGCCTCACTGTCTGCGCCAAACAGAGCATGGCCCCGCGCGGGGCAGGTTGTCTAGAATGGGCCTCTCGCCGTTTCCCCTTAGCAAGGAATCCCGATGGCCTGGCTGGAATACCTGCTCCCACTGATCTTCCTGTTCCCCCTCGCCGCCATGGGGGTGATCGTGGTGGCGCTGCGCAACCTGCACGATGCTCGGGTGCGCTCCCCCTTCGACGCCCAGCCGCTGCGCGAGCCCGGCCAGCACCTGCGCGACCGTCTCGACAACGCCTTCGCCGGGCTCTACCTGAACGCTGCCCTGGGCCCCATCATCACCCTGGCTCCGCTGGTCTACGGCATGGGCCGCATGCTCTTCGCCACCGAGCAGCGCTGGGTCGAGTGGTCGCTCTATGGCGCCCTGAGCACCCTGCTGGTGCTGACCTACAGCTTTCGCTTGATGCGTGACTTCCAGCGCATCCGGCGACTCAAGCTAGGCCTGGCCTGCGAGCTGGCGGTGGGTCAGGAGCTCGAGCGGCTGGTGCGCCCCGAGGCCCACCCCTTCTACGTCTTCCACGACGTGCCGGCGGCCGACACGCGCATCGACCACGTGGTGGTCACGCCCTGCGGGGTCTTCGTGGTGGAAACCCGCGCCCGCACCCGCCCCTTCGCGCCTTCCGGGGAAGAGCTTGACCGGCTGGTGGTGGAGGAGGCGCGGTTGCGCTTCCCGGGCTGGAGCGAGCGCAAGCCCCTGGCCAGGACCCGCGAGCTGGCGCGCTGGATGGCCGAGTGGCTGAGCTCACGCACCGGCCGCACGGTGCCGGTGATGGGCGTGCTGACCCTCCCCGGCTGGAAGGTGGAGGCCGACCAGGGGCCGGATGACTTGCTGGTGGACAGCGGCGACGGCCTGGCCAGCCGCCTGGCCGACCTGTGCCCCGGCGAGTTCGATGCCGCCACCCACGACGCCGTCATCGCCACCCTGCTGGAGCATGCCGGCACCGGCCAGGCGCCGGGAGCCTAGCCGCCCGTCACCATCGGCCGTCAGTCGCCGCGCAGGCGGCCGCCCATCTCCTGGGCCAGGTCCACGGCGTAGTGGTCGGTCATGCCGCCGATGAAGTCGAGCATGCGCCGGTAGCTGGCGTAGAGGCTCCAGGAGGGGCGCGGGGTGTTCTCGCCGATCAGCGCCAGCACTCGCTGGTGCTTGAAGGTGGAGTGACCGGTGTGATGCAGCTCGTGGGCCGCGCCGATGAAGGCCTCGAGCAGGATGCCCAGGGTGGTGTAGGCGCCGATCTCCAGCTTGGCCTTGCGCTCGTTCTGGAAGATCCGCTCCCGGGCCAGTTGCTTGGCCGCCTTCACCCCCCAGTCCAGGTCGGGATGACACAGCTCCAGCAGATCCGAGCGCAGGCGGCCACCGAGCAGCTCGGCCTCGTGCTGCACGAAGACGGCCCCCACGTCGTTCACCGCGCGCTCCATGGCTGCCCCCCGCAGGGCGGCGATACGCCGCCGCTGGGAGACCCCCTGGCGCTGCATGGCGACGTAGTCGCCGGGAGCGCCGCCGGCGATCTGGATCAGGATCTCGGCGACCTCGTCATAGCGCAGGATGCCCATCTCCAGGCCATCCTCCAGGTCGAGCAGCGCATAGCAGATGTCGTCGGCAGCCTCCACCAGCCAGGCCAGGGGATGACGACACCAGCGCCCCTCTCCCCTGGGCAGCAGCCCCAGCCGCTCGACCACCTCGACCAGCAGCTCGCGCTCGCTCTGGTAGCAGCCGAACTTGCCCGCCGCGCCGCCGTGCTCCACGGTCCAGGGGTACTTGAGCAGGGTCCCCAGGGTCGCCGTAGTCAAGCGCATGCCGCCGCGGAACTGGTTGTACTCGATCTGGGTGACCACCCGAAAACCCTGGGCGTTGCCCTCATAGGTGAGCAGATCCTCACGCTCCAACGGCGAAAGCCCATCGAGCAGGCCCTTGCCATCGGCCTCGGCACGCGTGAACCAGTCGCGGATGGCGTACTCCCCGGCATGTCCGAAGGGCGGGTTGCCGATGTCGTGGCCCAGGCAGGCGGCCTGCACGATCACTCCCAGGTCGGCCGGGGTAATCCAGTCGGGCAGGCGGCCGCTCAGCCGCTCGCCGACGATCATGCCCAACGAACGCCCTACGCATCCCACCTCCAGGGAGTGGGTCAGGCGGGTATGGATATGATCGTTGTCGGTCAGCGGGTGGACCTGGGTCTTGCGCCCCAGGCGCCGGAAGGAACCGGCGAAGACGATGCGGTCGTGGTCCTTGTGGAAGGGGCTGCGGCCGATCTCACCGCGGCCGCGGGGCTCGCCGCGGCGGTCGTGCAGGCGGCTTGGGTCCAGCAGCCGCTCCCAGCTCATCTGCGTCATGGGCATCTCTCCTTGAGGATCTCATTCTGGCACTGCCTCCCGCTATCTTGCCATCATCGACTTGGGCCACGGCACATGCCAGGTTATCCTGTGCCGATGATGCGCTACCTGGATTTCGACTACCTTCAGCAGCTGCGCCGCGGCCATCCGGCCTGGACGCTGCTGCGTGCCGAAAATGCACCGATGATCATCGGCTTCCTGCACCGTGCCTTCATCGCACCCAATGTGCGCAGCATCGCCGAGCCGCCGCTGGCCGCCCAGCTCGACGACTGGCTCCATCATCTGCGTCAGGAACTCGGCGAGGAGGCCTTCCCTCGCGAGGCCATGGCCTACCTCAACGAGTGGGCCGACGACCGGCACCGCTGGCTGCGCAAGTACTACCCTTCCGCGGGCGACGAACCGCACTTCGACCTTACCCCGGCCGCCGAGCAGGCCATGCACTGGCTTGCTGGTCTCGAGCAACGCCGGTTCATCGGCGCAGAATCGCGCCTCAAGCAGGTCTTCGATCTGCTGCGCGAGATCGACCGCGGTAGCGAAACCGACCCCGAAGCCCGCATCCGGGACCTGGAGCGGCGCCGCGATGCCATCGACGGCGAGATCGCCGAGATCCGCGCCGGGCGCCTCGACCTGATGGCGACGACGGCCCTGCGCGAGCGCTTCCTGCAGATGACCGACACCGCACGGGCACTGCTCGCCGACTTTCGCCAGGTCGAACAGAACTTCCGCAGCCTCGACCGCGAGGTGCGTGAGCGCATCGCCACCTGGGAAGGCAGCAAGGGCGAGCTGCTCGAAGAGGTCTTCGGCGATCACGATGCCATCCGCGACTCCGACCAGGGACGCAGCTTCCACGCCTTCTGGGAGTTCCTGATGTCGCCGGCTCGCCAGGAAGAGCTCACCGAGCTGCTGGAGCGTACCCTGAGCCTGGAGCCGGTCGCCGAACTGGCCCCCGACCCACGCCTGGTGCGCATCCACTATGACTGGCTGTCGGCCGGCGAAGTGGCTCAGCGCACCGTCGCCCGGCTCTCCGAGCAGCTACGACGCTACCTGGACGATCAGGGCTGGCTGGAGAACCGCCGCATCATGGACATCCTGCACAACATCGAACGCCACGCCCTGGCCCTGCGCGAGAACGCCCCCCAGGAGGAGGTGATGGCCCTCGACGAGCCGGTGCCCCGCCTCGAGCTGCCCATGGAGCGTCCGCTGTTCCGTCCGCCCGTCAAGCCGCGCATCACCGCCGCGCGCCTGGCCAGCGGCGACGACCGGGAGATCGCCGCCGAGGCGCTGTTCGACCAGCACCATGTGGACAAGGAGCGCCTGCGCGCCCGGGTGCGGCGCGCGCTGCAGACCCGCGACCAGGTCACCCTCGATGAGCTGCTGGCCAACGAGCCGCTCCAGAAGGGGCTCGCCGAACTGGTGGCCTGGCTGGCCATCGCCACCGAGGGCCGGCACGGGCTGCTCGACGAGGCCCATCCCCAAGAACTCGTCTGGCAGGACGACCAGGGGGGCTGGCGGCGCGCCCGCCTGCCGCGCGTCATCTTCACCCGTCAACCGGTGCCCACCCCATGAGCGACATGCCATCCGACTCGCCGACGCTCTCCAGCGAGCGGCACTTCTCGCTGACCCTGATCGCCCTGATGAAGGGCGTGCTCTATCAGGACCGCGATCCCGGCCAGTGGCAGGACCTACTCGACCACCAGGCGCGACTGCGCGATCACCTGGCCCCGATGGGGCTGTCGCTGATGCTCGACGAGGCCGAAGGTTACGCCTACCTGAGCCAGCGACCGGACGACGACGAAAACCCGCTGCCCCGCCTGGTGCGTCGCCAGCCGCTGAGCTACCCGGTCAGCCTGCTGCTGGCACTGCTGCGCAAGAAGCTTGCCGAGCAGGATGCCGGGGGAGACGAGCTGCGCCTGATCCTGTCCCGCGAGCAGATCCAGGAGATGCTCGCGCTGTTCCTCGCCGACACCAGCAACGAGGCACGCCTGCGCGACCGCCTCGACGGCCATATCAACAAGGTGGTGGAGCTGGGTTTCCTGCGTCGCCTGAAGGGCGATACGCAGCACTACGAGGTGCGCCGCCTGCTCAAGTCCTTCGTCGATGCCCAGTGGCTCGCCGAGTTCGAGCAGCGCCTGGCCGAATACCGTGAACATGCCGAGGAGGAGCGCTGACATGCAGCTCGGTGAACTCGACTTCGGCACGGCACCGGGGCGCGCCGGCTTTCGCCTGCAGCACCTGGAAGTCTACAACTGGGGGACCTTCCACCGGCGCGTGTGGCGACTGGACGCCGGCGGCGACAACGCCCTGCTAACCGGTGACATCGGCTCCGGCAAGTCCACCCTGGTCGACGCCATCACCACCCTGCTGGTGCCCGCCCAGCGCATCACCTACAACAAGGCAGCCGGCGCCGAGGCCAAGGAACGCAGCCTGCGCTCCTACGTGCTCGGCCACTACAAGAGCGAACGCGGCGAAGCGGGGCTCAGCGCCCGGTCTATCGGCCTGCGCGACCACAACAGTTACTCGGTGATCCTCGGCCACTTCTACAACGAGGGGTTCGACACCCACGTGACCCTGGCCCAGGTGTTCTGGATCACCGACACCCAGGGCCAGCCGGAGCGCTTCTACGTGGTGGCCGACCGTGAACTGGCCATTGCCGGCGACTTCGACGACTTCGGCAGCGACCTCAAGCAGCTGCGCAAGCGCCTGCGCGACACGCCCCATGTCGAGCTCCACGACAGCTTCCCGCCCTATGGGGCCGCCTTTCGCCGCCGCTTCGGCCTGGGTGCCACCAACAACCAGGCCATGGAGCTGTTCAACCAGACGGTGTCGATGAAATCGGTGGGCAATCTGACCGACTTCGTGCGCACCCATATGCTCGAGGCGCTGCCCATGGAGGAGCGCATCACCGGCCTGATCCGCCATTTCGACGACCTCGACCGCGCCCACGTCGCCGTGCTCGAGGCGCGGCGCAAGATCGAGGCGCTGGGCCCTCTGGTGGAGAACCTCGACCGGCATGAGGCCCTGGCGACACGGCAGGCCGAGCAGGTCGAAGACCGCGAGGCGCTGAAGAGCTACTTCTCCCACCACAAGGCCGCCCTGCTGGAACGCCGCCTGGAGCGCCTGGACGCGGACCTGGCGCGCCTGGCGACCCGGCTCGACGAGCTGACCGAACAGCGTCGCCGAGAGGCCAGCCAGCGTGACGACCTGCGCCAGGCGATTGCCGACAGCGGCGGCGACCGCCTGGCCCAGCTGGCCCGCGAGATCGAGGCGCTCGGCGAGACACGCGACCGTTGCCGCCGGCGCGCCGACCGCTACCGGGAGCTGGCCGAGGCGGTGGGCCTCGAGGTCGCCGCGGATGCCGAGGCCTTCCAGGCCAACGCCGCGGCCGTCGACCGGGCACTGGCGAGCCTGGACGACGACGAGAACGCCCTGACCGAGCAGCGTACCGAACATGAGCTGACGTTGCGCGGCCTGAAGGACCAGCATGATGCGCTCGACGCCGAGCTGGCCTCGCTGCGCGAACGCCGCTCCAACCTGCCAGCGCGCATGCTCGCCTTGCGCGAGCGGCTCTGTGTGGCCACCGGCCTGGAGGAAGGCACCCTGCCCTTCGCCGGCGAGCTGCTGCAGGTGCGCGAGGAGGCCCGCGACTGGGAAGGCGCCGCCGAACGGGTGTTGCACAACTTCGCCCTCTCGTTGCTGGTGCCCGACGCCCACTATGCCGAGGTCGCCGACTGGGTCGAGCGCACCCAGCTACGCGGCCGCCTGGTCTACTACCGGGTGCGCCGCACCCAGGCCGCCGCGCCCTCGCTGCATCCCGAGTCGCTGGTGCGCAAGCTGGCCATTCGCCCCGACAGCGACCACTACCCCTGGCTGGAGCAGGAGCTCGGCAAGCGCTTCGACTATGCGTGCTGCTGCGACCTCACCCAGTTCCGCCGCGAGCAGCGCGCCCTGACCCGCAACGGCCAGCTCAAGACCGGCGGTGAACGCCACGAGAAGGACGACCGCCACCGCCTCGACGACCGCACCCGCTATGTACTGGGCTGGAGCAACGAGGCCAAGATCGCCGCCCTGGAGGCCGAAGCCGGAACCCTGCAGCGGCGGATCCAGGCAAGCGCCGCCCGGGTGGCCGAGGTCCAGCGCGAGCAGCGCCGGCTCGGCCAGCGACGCGGCGACCTCAGCCACCTGCAGGGCTTCGAGGAGTTCCAGGAACTCGACTGGCGCACCCCGGCGGCACGGCTGGCCAGCCGCGAGGCAGAGCGCCGCAACCTGGAAGAGAGTTCCGACCGGCTCAGGACGCTGCAGGCCCAGCTGCAGGAGCTGGAGGCCGCCAGCGCAGCCACCGAGGCGGCCTGGGGCAAGGCCCAGAGCGAGCAGGGCAGCCTGAAGGCGCGGCGCGAGGCGGCCGACACCCAGCTCGCGGAAGCCCGTTCACTGGTCGAGAGCCTCGCTGCCGAGCGGCGCCAGGTCAGCTTCCCGCGCCTCGATGCCCAGCGCCCCCAGGCCCTGGGCGAGCACCAGCTCAGCATCGAATCCTGCGACAACCGCGAACGGGAAATGCGCGACTGGTTGCAGGCGGCCATCGACGCCTGCCAGAAGCAGCTCGACCGGCTGAGCGAGGCGATCGTCAAGGCCATGCAGCACATCCGTACCGAATGGCCCCAGGACACCGAGGAAGTGGACGCCAGCCTGGCCGCCGGCGACGACTATCGTGCGCTGCTGGCGGCCCTCCAGGCCGATGACCTGCCACGCTTCGAGGCGCGCTTCAAGCAGCTGCTCAACGAGAACACCATCAACGAGATCGCCGGCTTCCAGGCCTTCCTCAACCGCCAACGCGAGGACATCAGAGATCGCGTCGCCACCATCAACGCCTCGCTGCACGACATCGACTACAACCCGGGGCGCTATATCCGCCTGGTCGCCGAACCCAGCCCCGATGCCGAGGTCCGCGACTTCCGCCAGCAGCTGCGCGCCTGCACCGAGAGCACCCTGAGCGGCAGCGACGACGAGCAGTATTCCGAGGCAAAGTTCCTGCAGGTCAAGGCGATCATCGAACGCTTCCGCGGCCGCGAGGGCAGCAGCGAACTCGACAGGCGCTGGACCCGCAAGGTCACCGACGTGCGCCATCACTTCCTGTTCTCGGCCTCGGAGCGCTGGCGCGAGGACGACAGCGAGCACGAGCACTACTCGGATGCCGGCGGCAAGTCGGGCGGCCAGAAGGAGAAGCTCGCCTATACCGTGCTGGCCGCCAGCCTGGCCTACCAGTTCGGCCTGGAGTGGGGCGAGAGCCACTCGCGCTCGTTCCGCTTCGTGGTCATCGACGAGGCCTTCGGCCGCGGCTCCGACGAATCCGCCCGCTATGGGCTCGAGCTGTTCGCCCGGCTCAACCTGCAGCTGCTGATCGTCACCCCGCTGCAGAAGATCCACATCATCGAGCCCTATGTGGCCAGTGTGGGCTTCGTGCACAACGAGGAAGGCCGCCAGTCGATGCTGCGTAACCTGACCATCGAGGAGTACCGCGCGGAGAAGGCCGCCCGGGAACGGGTCGAGGTTCTGTGAGGTGAAGACGCAACCCCGCGCCTGGACCACGCCGGAGGAGATCCGCCGCCAGTTGCAGCGCCACTGGGACAGCGGCGCCATCCTCGCCGCTCGCCTGCCGGCCGACGGCGGCGAGCCGCTGTTTCCGCTGGCACTGCGCCTGCGCCGCCCCACGGCCCGGGACATCACCGAACGCTTCGCCGAGGTGGCCGCCTGGGTCCGGCGGCTGCGTAACGGCAGCCGCGATGCCCTGGGTCATGGCTACGTCATCGAGTTCCGCCGCCAGGGCAACCGGGTGCAGGGCAGCAACGAGCTACCCGCCGCACTGAGCGTTCCCGACGCCGAGGACGCCCTACGGCTGCTAGGCCGGCGGCGTGATGCCGAGCGCTTCGATGCACTGGCCGCGGAGATCCTCGCCCGCCAGCCGCGGCTGGCCCACTGGCTGCGCCGACGGCCCCTCAAGGTACTGGAGCACGAGGCAAGCTGGCCACGGCTGCTCGCCGTGCTCGAGCACTTCCAGCGCCACCCGCGGCCCGGCTGCTATCCGCGCCAGCTGGCGATTCCCGGCGTCGACACCAAGTTCATCGAGGCCCGGCGCGGCCTGCTCGCGACGCTGCTCGACGAGGTCCTGCCGGCCTCGGCCATCGACGCCGAGGCCAGCGGGGTGAGCGGCTTCAACCAGCGCTTCGGGCTGCGCAGCCCCTCGCCGCTGGTTCGTCTGCGCCTGCTCGACCCGGCCCTCCAGGTGCAGGGGCTGAGCGACTTGAGCCTCCCTGCCGAGCAGTTCGCCCGCTTTCGGCCGGCGGTGGAGCGCGTCTTTATCACCGAGAACCAGACCAACGGCCTGGCCTTTCCCGAGGTGCCCCGCTCGTTGGTGGTCTTCGGGCTGGGCTACGGTCTGGAGCACCTGGTTCGCATCCCCTGGCTCCGGGAGGTCGAGGTGCATTACTGGGGCGATATCGACACCCACGGCTTCGGTATCCTCGACCGGGTACGCGCCACGCTGCCCGAGGCCCGCTCGCTGTTGATGGACGAAGCCACGCTGATGGCCCACCGCCCGCTGTGGGGCGAGGAGCCCGCCGACAAGCGCCTTGGCCATACCCCCGGCCGGCTGACCGACGACGAACTCGCCCTGTTCACCGCCCTGCGCGACGATCGCCTGGGCGAGCGGGTGCGACTCGAACAGGAGCGCATCGATTTCGACTGGCTCCGGCAAAGGCTCCCCGGTGCTTGCCGAACGACCGACTAATGACTCAATTTGGAGCAGCCCAGTCGGATCAATGGGGACTCCATGAAATACTCCGATAACCTCAAGCCGATCAGCTACCTCAAGGCTCATGCCGCCGAGATCTCCCGCTCGCGCAACAAGTTGCGCGAGCCGATGGTGATCACACAGAACGGCGAGGCACGGCGGGTCGTGCAAGACCTCAAGAGGCCTCGGTCTTCGGGGGGCTCCGCGAGCTTTACGATTTCATCGCCGAGGAGTCGCCCGAGGCGGCGGCTCGGCTGCTGGGGTAAGCCGGCCCCGCAGCCACTATGGCCGCTGGCGCCGCATCAGCCAGTGGAACAGCAAGCCCCCTACCAACAGGGCGATGGCGAACAGGTAGATCCCCACCGAGATACCACTGTTCCAGATGATGCTCCAGTCGCCCCCGGAGATCGACATGGCGCGGCGCAGGTTGTACTCCATCTGGCCGCCCAGCAGCAGCCCCAGCACCACCGGCACCGTGGGAATCTCCAGCTTGCGCAGCACATAGCCCAGCACGCCGAAGGCCAGCATCAGGTAGAGGTCGAAGGCGCTGTTGCCGAGTGAGTAGACGCCGACGAAGGCGATCATGACCACCATCGGCATCAAGAACCAGCCAGGCGCCCGCAGCACACGGGCGAACAGCCCCACCAGCGGAATATTGAGCGCCAGCAGCATCAGGTTGCCGATGAATAGCGCTGCCACCAGCCCCCACACCAGCTCTGGCTGATTCGTGAACAGCAGCGGGCCCGGGGTGATGTTCATCGACAGCAGCAGCGCCAACAGGATCGCCGTGGTGCCGCTGCCGGGAATGCCCAGCGATAGCATGGGGATCAGCGCCCCCCCGGCGGCGGCGTTGTTGCCCGCCTCGGGGGCGGCCACCCCGCGCGGGTCGCCGTTGCCGAAATCGCCGCGCGCGCCCGCCCAGCGCCGCTCCAGGGTGTAGGCAAGGAAGCTGCCCAGCGCCGCGCCCGCCCCCGGCAGCACGCCGGCGATAAACCCCAGCACCGAGCCGCGACCGATGCTGCCGCGGCAGTGCCAGGCGGTGCGCACCCCGGGCATGGCCGAGCCCAGCTGCATGGTGGGCTTGCGCCCCTGGTGGGAGTCCTCGAGGAACACCAGGCACTCGGAGATGGCGAACAGCCCGACCAGCGCCACGATGAAGTCGATGCCATCGTAGAGCTCGTACCAGCCGAAGGTATAACGGGGCACGCTGCTGACCGCGTCGATGCCCACGGTCCCCAGCAGCAGTCCCAGGCAGGCGGCCAGGAAGCTCTTGGCCAGGTGCCCGCCGGTCACTCCGCCGATGGTGGCGAAGGCCAGCACGAACAGCGCGAAGTACTCGGCCGGGCCGAAGCGAATGGCGAAGCTCACCAGCACCGGGGCAAACAGCACCAGTCCGATCGTGGCCACCAGGGCGCCAATGAAGGACGCCACACCGGTCAGCCCCAGCGCCTCACCGCCGCGCCCCTGCCGGGCCATGGGGAAGCCGTCCAGGGTGGTCATCATCGCCGGCTCGTCGCCGGGGATATTGAGCAGGATGGAGCTGATGCGGCCGCCGTACATGCAGCCGTAGTAGACGCTGACCAGCAGGATCAGCGCAGCCGTGGCCGAGAGGCTGAAGTTGAAGGTCAGCGGAATCATCAGCGCCACCCCGTTGACCGGCCCCAGCCCCGGCAACGCGCCGATCAGCGTGCCCAGGGCACAGCCCACCAGGGCCAGCACCAGGTGCTGCGGCTCGAGCGCCACGGCAAAGCCCTGGGCGAGAAAGGCGAGGAGTTCCATGGCAGCGTTACCAGTCCAGGCCGGGCATGTCAGGCAGCGGCATGCCCAGGGCGAATTCGAAGAGCAGGTAGAGACCCAGGGTCAGCAGCAGTCCGAACGGCAGCGCCTGTCGCCAGCCAGCGCCGAACAGCCGAATCATCAGGGTCACCGTCAGCAGCGCGGTGGGCAGGAAGCCCAGCGGCTGGATCAGCCCCGCATAGGCCATCAGCAGCGCCAGCAGGCAGAGCTGACGGACCAGCGCCGCCCGCTCGGGCCAGCGCTGATTTATTCCCGGTCGCACGATCAGATAGAGCGACAGCAGCCCCAGGGGCACGCTGACCAGGCGCGGGAAGGCGCCCGGCCCTATCGTCTGGCCGAAGCCGCTGGTGAAGCCGTGAGACAGCCACCAGGCGACGACCGCCACCACCAGCAGTACCGCACCGGCGAGGCGATCGCCTATCGTGCCTGCTCGTTCACTCACTCGATGACCCCGATCTCACGGGAGATGCTCTCCACCTGATCGATGGACTCCCGCACGAAGTCGCCGAACGCCTCGCCGCCGCGCCACAGCGGCACCAGGCCGTTCTGCTCGGCCACCCCCTTCCACTCGTCGCTATCGAACAGCACCTTGAGATCGGCCACCATGGCGGCGTAGTCCTCATCCGAGACCTCGCCACCGGTGTAGAAGCCACGCCAGTTGTAGCCGGTCACGTCGTAGCCCTGGCCGGTGGCGGTGGGCAGGTCGTCGAAGGGCGCGGGCAGCGGCTCCTCGGAGAGCACCGCCAGCACCCGCACGTCGCCGGACTCGATGAAGCCGGCGATCTCGCCCAGGTCGGTGGAGACCACGTCGACGTGACCGCCCATCATCTGGGTCACGGCCGGGCCGCCGCCGTCGAACTGCACCCAGCGCAGGCGGCCGATCTGGTCGTCCGGCATGCCCGCCTCCCGGGCCAGCATCAGCGCGCGGATATGGTCCCAGCCGCCGGCGCCGCTGGAGCCGGCGACGGCCAGCGCGCCCGGGTCCTCGACCATGGTGGTCATCAGTTGCTCGAGGTTCTCGTACTCGCTCTCGTCATCGACCAGGATCACGCCCACGTCGGTGCCCAGCATGGCCAGCCAGCGCATGGTGTCGGCGCCGCCGGGGTACTTGCCCTGGGCGATCTGGGTCACGCCCACCGTGCTGGTCGCAACGACCAGGTCGCTGTCGTCGGCGCGATTGCTCTCGACGTTGGCGAAGGCCACCGCCCCCACCCCGCCCGGCATGTTGGTGACCTGCACCGGGCTATCCACCAATTCGAGCTCCAGCAGCAACTTGCCCACCGAGCGACAGGTGAAGTCCCAGCCGCCGCCAGGATCGGCCGGCGCGATGCATTCGTTGATCGGCAGCGCCTGGGCGGGCGCGCTCACCACCACGCTGGCCCCCATCAGGGTCGCGGCGGCAAGGCTGAAGACTCCCTTGGTGACTGATTGCATTGGCATGTTCCTCCGGATTGTTATTGTGGCGAACCTGGTGGGCTCGCCTGGGGTGCACTGCCTGCCGGGATGGCGGCGAGTAAAGCGTAGGCTCAGATCACTCGGCGCGCTCGCAGCGCCGCTCGCTCATCGCCCTCGATGCCAAGCTCCGCCAGCAGCTCATCGCTGTGCTCGCCGAGCCGCGGCACCGGGTAGTAGAGCATGGGCGGCGCCTCGCGCATCTTCACCGGAAAGCCGGTGACCGGCACCCGCCCCGAGACCTGGGTCAGCTCCAGGCACATCTCCTGCGCCTGCACCTGGGGGTCGGCGAAGGTCTCGCGCAGGTCGTGGACGCGACCGCAGGGCACCCCGGCGCGATTGAAGTGCTCGATCCACTCGTCGACCCGGCGCGTCACGGTGATGGCGTTGAGGATCTCGCGCAGCGCTTCGCGGTTGGCCATGCGCCGGGGGTTATCGGCGAAGCGCTCGTCGTCGAGCAGGGGCAGCATGTCCAGTGCGCCGAGGAAGCGCTCGACCATGGTGTCGTTGCTGGGGGCGATGGCCACCTCGCCGTCGCTGGCGGTAAACAGGCCGTAGGGGTAGAGCATCGGGTGGTCGTTGCCGGTGCGGGCGGGCACCCGGTCGGTGGCGAAGTACTCCGCCGCCAGGTACCCCATCATGGCGATCAGGCCGTTGGTCAGCGCCGTCTCGACGATATCGCCCTGCCCGGTGGCGGCGCGCCGCACCAGGGCCGCGCAGATACCGAAGGCCAGGTTCTGGCTGGCCACCATGTCGCTGATCGGCGGCGCGGCGCGCATCGGCTCGCCGTCGGCGCTGCCGTTGACGCCCATGAAACCGCTCATGGCCTGGGCGATGAAGTCGTAGGCGGGACGGTCGCGATAGGGCCCGGTGGAGCCGAAGCCGTTGATACGGCCCACCACCAGGTGCGGGTAGCGCTCACGCAGGGTGTCGTCGTCGAGCCCCATCTTGGCCAACACCCCGGGCCGGAAGTTCTCCACCAGCACGTCGGCGCCCTCGAGCAGGCGATGGAGGATGCGCTTGCCCTCATCACTGCGCAGGTCGAGGGTCAGCGAGCGCTTGTTGCGGTTGAACTGGGCGAAGTACCAGCTCTCGCCGTTGACCATATTGCCCTGATGGCGCACCACGTCGCCCTTGCCGGGCGGCTCGACCTTGATCACATCGGCGCCATGGTCGCCAAGGATCTGGGTGCAGAAGGGGCCCGAGATCACCCGGGTCAGGTCGATCACCCGCACCCCGGAGAGCGAGCCCGCGGCGTTCACGGAAGCAGAAGACGTCGTCATTGGCATCACCCCTGGGCGGTCGGTACGGCGTCGCAGGCGCTCAGCGCCAGGCGCGGGCCGGCCTGGGAAACCTGGGCCGGCAGGCGCCGCCCCATCAGCTCGCTGGCCCGGCGGGCGGCGACGATCAGGCCCTCCAGGTCGAGGCCGGTCTCCAGGCCCATCTCCTCGAGCAGGTAGGCCAGGTCCTCGGTGGCGATATTGCCCGAGGCCCCCGGCGCGAAGGGGCAGCCGCCGAGCCCGCCGATGGAGCTCTCGTAGCGGTCCACGCCCAGCGCCAGCCCCTGCATCACGTTGGCCAGGCCGATGCCGCGGGTGTTGTGGAAGTGCAGCGTCAGCGGCAGCTCGGGCACCGCCTCGCGCAGGCGCGTCACGCGCTCGGTGACCAGCGGCGGCGTCGCCATGCCGGTGGTATCGCCCAGCGACAGGTGCGTCGCTCCCAGGTCGGCGAAGCGGCGAGCGATCTCGACCACCGATTCGACCGGCACGTCGCCCGAGAAGGGACAACCGAAGGCGGTGGCAATGGCCCCCCTGAGCGCCACGCCACTCCCTTCGAGACGACGCGCGATCTGCTCGAACCCTTCCAGGGACTCGGCCACGCTGCGGTTAACGTTCTTGGCGTTGTGGCGCTCCGAGGCGGACACGAACAGCACCATCGAGTCGACGCCCGCCTCCAGGGCACGCTCGGCGCCGCGCAGGTTGGGCACCAGGGCCGACAGGTGCAGCCCCGGCACCTCGCGCAGCGCGGCAACCATCTCGGCGGCATCGGCCAGCGCCGGCACCGCCCGCGGACTGACGAAGGAGCTGACCTCGAACTCGCGCACGCCGGCCACGACCAGCGCGCGGGCCAGGGACAGCTTGTGCTCGGTGCTCAGCACCAGTGGCTCGTTCTGGAGGCCATCGCGCAGCCCCACCTCGGTGATATGGACGCGCTGGGGCAGCGAAGCGGGTGCGGTCATGGGTGCCCTGCTTGAATGAAAGGTTGCTTATGGACGCTAAGCCACCGCCATGCCGGCCAACAATCCGCCTTTCGTCCTATGCCACACCTCCCTGGAGAGCGCCCGCCGGTGTGGCGCAGGGCGGTCTCGATCAGGATGCGCTCGTGAGTTCTGGAGAGCGGCACCGCCTCCTCACTCCCCCTCGGCCAACGCCGGCAGTAGGATCTTGAGCTTTCGCGTCAATGTATTGCGCCCCCAGCCCAGCAGCTCGGCGGCCTCGCCCTTGCGCCCGCCGGTGTGGCGCAGGGCGGTCTCGATCAGGATGCGCTCGAGGTCCGGCACGGCCTCCTCCAGCAGGTGGATATGCCCCGCCGCCAGGGCGCGGTCGGCCCAGTCGCGGAAGGCCACCCGCCAGTCGCCGCCGGTGAGCAGCCCCTCGTCGCTCTCCTGACGCAGCTCCAGCGGCAGGTCCTCGACGAGAACCTCGCGCCCCGAGGCCATCACCGTCAGCCAGCGGCAGGCATTCTCCAGCTGGCGCACGTTGCCAGGCCAGGGCAGCCGGGTCAGGTGTCGCTCCGCCTCCGGGGTGAGCACCTTGACCTCGGTGGCGAGCTCCTTGGCCGCCTCGGCCAGGAAGTGGCGCGTCAGCCGCGGGATATCCTCGCGCCGCTCGGCGAGCCTGGGCAGGTGTACGCGAATCACGTTGAGGCGGTGGAAGAGGTCCTCGCGGAAGCGACCATCCTTGACCAGCCGCTCCAGGTCCTGATGGGTGGCGGCGATGATCCGCACGTCCACCTTCACCGGCGTGTGGCCGCCCACCCGGTAGAACTCGCCATCGGCCAGCACCCGCAGCAAGCGGGTCTGGGTCTCCGCCGGCATGTCGCCGATCTCATCGAGGAACAGGGTACCGCCGTTGGCCTGCTCGAAGCGCCCCTGACGGCTTGTCGTAGCGCCGGTGAAGGCGCCCTTCTCGTGGCCGAACAGCTCCGACTCGATCAGGTCCCTGGGAATCGCCGCCATGTTCAGCGCGATGAAAGGCTTGTTGGCCCGCGGGCTGTGCTGGTGCAGGGCCCGGGCGACTCGCTCCTTGCCGGTGCCCGACTCACCGTTGATCAACACCGTGATATGCGAGTGGGAGAGGCGGCCGATGGCGCGGAACACCTCCTGCATGGCCGGCGCCTCACCGATGATCTCGGCACCCAGCCCCTCGGGCACGCTGATCGGCCTGCGACGCTCCCGGGCGTGGGCCACCGCGCGGCGCACCAGGGTCAGCGCCTCGTCGACGTCGAAGGGCTTGGGCAGGTACTCGAAGGCGCCCCCCTGGTAGGACGCCACGGCGCTATCCAGGTCGGAGTGGGCGGTCATCACGATCACCGGCAGCTCCGGATGGGCCTCGCGCACCCTAGCCATCAGGTCGAGGCCGTCGATGCCCGGCATGCGGATATCGGTGACCAGCACGTCGGGCGGGTCGGCCAGCAGCCGTTCGAGGGCGGTGTCGGCGCGCTCGATGCACTCCACCTCGAGGTCGGGCTGGGCCAGGGCGCGCTCCAGCACCCAGCGAATGGCACGATCGTCGTCGACGACCGCCACGCGTGCAACGTCAGTCATGGCGCGTCTCCAGAGGAATCAGCAGTCGGAATTCGGTATGGCCCGGCACAGAGTCGCACTCGATCAACCCCTGGTGCTGGTGCAGGATGCCCTGGGCGATGGAGAGCCCCAGGCCGCTGCCGTTGGCGCGTCCCGAGACCATGGGGTAGAAAAGCGTCTCCTGCAGCGCCTCGGGGATGCCCGGGCCGTTGTCGAGGAGCGCCACCTCGCACACCAGGCGGTGGCGCTCGGCGCCCAGGGTGAACTGGCGCCGCGCCCGGGTACGCAGCACCAGGCGCGGCTCGGGCGTGGCCGCCTCGTGCATCGCCTCCACGGCGTTACGCGCCACATTGAGCACCGCCTGGATCAGCTGCGCCTCGTCGCCGGCGAGGTCCGGCAGGCTGGGGTCGTAGTCACGCTCGATGCGCACCCCGGGGTGCTCGGCGAGCACCAGGGTGCGCACCCGCTCCAGCACCTTGTGGACATTGAGCGGCTGTTGGCGCGTCACCCGGTTGGGGCCCAGCATGGAATCCACCAGGTCGCGCAGGCGATCCACCTCCTCGATGATGATGCGGGTGAATTCGCGATGCTCCGGGTTCTCCAGGTCGCGCTCCAGCAGCTGGGCCGCGCCGCGGATGCCGCCCAGCGGGTTCTTGACCTCGTGGGCCAGGCCCCGGGTCAGCACCTTGACGGTCTCCTGCCGAGTCATCAGCGCCTCTTCTCGGGAGATGCGAATCAGCCGGTCGCGGGGCTCCACCTCCAGCAGCAATTCATCATGGGAGAGCGGAGTGGCGGTATAGTCCACGGTCAGCGGCTCACCGCCCAGCATCATCAGGCGCGCCTCGCGGCGGGTGAAGGGATGGCAGGCCTCCAGCGCCTTGGTAAGTACCGCGGCCATTCCGTCTTCCTGTTCCATCAGCGTGCGCAGTGCCACCCCCTGCACGCGGCCCAGGCTCACCGAGAGCAACGCCTCGGCGGCGGGATTCATCCACGCCACCCTGAGCTCGCCATCCAGCAGCAGCACGGCGGTGGAGAGGTGTTCCATCAGGCGTTGGTACATCGAAGCAGCCATATCGGGTCCGGGTATACTTGCTCTGGAGAGGGAAGCTGCAAGAAACGGGCCAGGACGCCGAAGCCCATGACAGCACGCCCTGCAACGTATGACGGTGCAATACATGCACCAAAATAGTGCATAAGGGAGACACCTGCACCATCTCCGGACTCGAACCGGATCAAGGCGCCGGACGCGTTTGCCGTTCGGCCCGGCGGCGCTGCACCGGCTCATCCTCGGGCAGGCGTCGAGAGGGAGCGTCAGACGGAGGCGGCTGGTAGGGCGGATACTCGGAATGAGGAGGCCAGTGCCCGCCATGTGGTGGGCGACAGGGCCTGGGGCTGCCGTCCGGGCACCACGGCCAGGGTGCCCAGCGAGGGGGAAGCTAACCGGCTGGCTGGCGATTCACGTTGGCACGCAGCACATAGATGGTCACCGGCGAGGTGCGATGGCGCACCTCGCCGCCGGCATCCAGCAGCTCGGCCTGCAGCACATGCTCCCCGGGGTTCATGTTGGGCACCATGAAGGCCGTGGTATGCATCGCCGACTGGCTGACCCGGCCATCCACCAGCAGCCTGACGCGATGGTCCTCGCGCAGGCCGGGTTCGACCCCCAGGTCCACGGCGATGTTGCCGGCCGCCCCCACCGGGAAGGCCTGTTCGTGGGTCGGCGAGACGATGCGAAAGCTGTCGTAGGGCATGAACGGCTGGCCCGGCGAGGCCGCCGCCGGGGCACTCTCGAGGCGCGGCGCGGCCTGACCGGTGCGCACCTCGCCACTGGACGGCACTACCGTGACCGGCGCCAGCTCCACCTGCTCGCCACCACGGTCGGGGTTGTCGGTGAACACCACGTTGCCCTGGGCATCCGTGGTGCGGTAGATATTCTGCGCCTCGGCGGCCACGCCGAAGGTCATGACCAGCACCAACGTCAGCACTGCCTTGTTCATGGAGAGCCCCCTGCTTGTCGGCTGCGCGAGCCTGGATGGTTCCGCAGCACCACTCTGCGTTGGATATAGTGTAGAGAAGAAAGGGGTTCCGCCGGTAGCGGAACCCCTTTTCTGGTTCAACGAGTGCTGGTTCAACGTGACGCGCCGCCCCGCCGGGGCGACGACGATCATCAGCAGCTGTAGTACATGTCGAACTCGACCGGATGCGTGGCCATGCGCAGGCGGTCCACGTCTTCCATCTTCAGCTCGATGTAGGCGTCGATCATGTCATCGGTGAACACGCCACCCTCGGTCAGGAAGGCACGATCCTTGTCCAGTGCCTCCAGGGCCTGGTCGAGGCTATGCGCCACGGTCGGCACCTTCTTGCCCTCTTCCGGCGGCAGGTCATAGAGGTTCTTGTCCATGGCATCGCCGGGGTGGATCTTGTTCTTGATGCCGTCGATGCCGGCCATCAGCATCGCCGCGAAGCACAGGTAGGGGTTGGCGGTCGGGTCGGGGAAACGCAGCTCGACGCGCTTGCCCTTGGGGCTCGCGGTGTAGGGGATACGGATGGAGGCCGAACGGTTGCGAGCCGAGTAGGCCAGCATCACCGGCGCCTCGAAGCCCGGCACCAGACGCTTGTAGGAGTTGGTGGAGGCGTTGGCGAAGGCGTTCAGGGCACGCGCGTGCTTGATGATGCCGCCAATATAGTAGATGGCCATCTCGGAGAGGCCCGCGTACTCATCGCCCGCAAACTGGTTGGCGCCCTCTTTCCAGAAGGACTGGTGCACGTGCATGCCGCTGCCGTTGTCGCCCACCACCGGCTTGGGCATGAAGGTAGCGGTCTTGCCGTAGGCGTGAGCCACGTTGTGGATCACGTACTTCATCTCCTGGACCTCGTCGGCCTTCTTGACCAGGGTGTTGAACTTGACCCCGATCTCATTCTGGCCGGCGTTGGCCACCTCATGGTGGTGTACTTCGACGCTCTGGCCGATCGCCTCCAGGGTGTTGCACATGGCGCCGCGCATATCATGGAAGCTGTCCACCGGAGGCACCGGGAAGTAGCCCCCCTTGACCCGCGGCCGGTGGGCCAGGTTGCCGCCCTCGACCTGGCGATCGGTGGCCCAGGCCCCCTCCTCGGAGGTGATCCGGTACATCGCGCCTTCGGGATCCGCCTTCCAGTGCACTTCGTCGAAGATGAAGAACTCCGGCTCCGGACCGAAGAAGGCGGTGTCGCCCAGGCCGGTGGACTGCAGGTAGGCCTCGGCACGCTTGGCGATCGAGCGCGGATCACGCTCATAGCCCTGCATGGTGGCCGGCTCGATAACGTCGCAACGCAGCACCAGGGTCGAGTCTTCGGTGAAGGGGTCGAGGAAGGCGGTGCCATCTTCGGGGCGCAGGATCATGTCGGACTCGTTGATCCCCTTCCAGCCAGACATCGAAGAACCGTCGAACATCTGCCCATTCTCGAAAAACTCCTCATCCACTTCCCGGGCGGGAATGGTGACATGCTGCTCCTTGCCGATGGTATCGGTGAAGCGCAGGTCGACCCACTTGACGTCATGTTCTTCGATCAGGGCGAGCGTCTTGGCAGACATGGTGTCCTCCGGTTGAGCATGGCTCGATGGTTGAGGTGATTCAGGCATCACGATGCTGGAACCCCAGCAAGCTGTTGTAGCACGCGGCAGGCACGCTGCCCACGACGGCCCGGCATTCCAGGCGCTGGCCATAACAATGCAGGCAGCGTGCCAATCTTGCACCCATTGCCCGCACAACTTCTTTAACTCATTGAATAACTAGTATTTTACCAAAAATATCGGCTGCACCCCAATGAAGCAGTGACTCGGCGCAGGAGTTGGCTCGAGGAAAGCCGCACCATAGTGGTGCAAAGGCCGAATGCCACGCACCATCGGGCACCACCCGGTCACCCTAAATAAGCCTTTGATACATTCAATAACCTCGTACTACACTTTATTACAAACCTGCTCGCCGGTCGCGACTCTGGCCGCCATCAGGAACCTTCTCTGCTTGGCCCCCGGAGTTCACATGGCCTTTACATCCGGCACTCTATTGATCGATGCCCGCAGTGCCGGTGCCAGGCTGCCCCGTGAGCTGGCGCTGGCGGCATCGCTCGTCGCCGACCAGGCCTTCGAACTGATCGTGGTCGACGATACCCGCGACCCACGCGTCGCCGCCATCGCCCGCCGCCATGGGGCCCGCCACCTGCGCCTGCCCGGTACCCTCCTGGGCGAGAGGCTCGCCACTGCCATCCCGAAAACCACCGGGGCGGTGCTGATGTTTCCCGTGCTTGGCTGTCTCACCGCCACCCGTACCCTGATCCAGCTGGCACGACGTGTCGGCGCCGGCGAGGTCGACGCCGTCGTCCTGCCCAGCAGCACCCCGGGCCTGTTCACCCGCCTGCTCGGGCGCAGAAAGCCCGATACCGCGGCCGGCATCTGCCTGGCCCGCCACTGGTACGAACGCATCGGCGGCTGCGACCCTGGCCTCGACCACGATGCGCTCGCCGACCTGCTGGAGCGCCTGCGCCACTGCGGGGCTCACCTGGAGCATGCCAGCCCGCCTCGATGAGCGAGCGAAGGCGCACCACGCCGAAGCCGTGACGGCGAAGCACCGACGACTCCCCTGTTGGGTCGGCGAACTTGCTACTCCTGGGCGCCGGTAGTCTGTACAATGCGCGTCCCACACCCCTGCCCCGCGCCTAGGGTACTTACCAGAACGTGTACATAGGTGCGTCCATATCAGCGAGTCACACCTTATGAGCGCGACCGTAAGTCCTTCAAATATCGAAAGTCTTAGAAACATTGCGATTATCGCCCACGTTGACCACGGCAAGACCACCCTGGTCGACAAGCTTCTCCAGCAATCCGGCACCCTCGATCGCAAGGCCGAGGGACAAGAGCGCGTCATGGACTCCAACGACCAGGAGAGGGAACGCGGCATCACCATCCTGGCCAAGAACACCGCGATCCGCTGGCAGTCACCGGACGGCCAGGCCTATCACATCAACATCGTCGACACCCCCGGACACGCCGACTTCGGTGGCGAGGTCGAGCGCGTCATGTCCATGGTCGACTCGGTACTGCTGTTGGTCGATGCGGTCGACGGCCCCATGCCGCAGACCCGCTTCGTGACCCAGAAGGCCTTCGACCAGGGCCTCAAGCCGATCGTGGTGGTCAACAAGATCGACCGTCCCGGCGCCCGCCCCGACTGGGTGATCGACCAGATCTTCGACCTGTTCGACAACCTTGGCGCCTCCGACGAGCAGCTCGACTTCCCGATCATCTACTGCTCGGCGCTCAACGGCATCGCCGGCCCCGACCCCGACGAGCTGGCCGAGGACATGACCCCCATGTTCCAGTCCATCGTCGACATCGTGGAACCGCCCAAGGTCGAGATCGACGGCCCCCTCCAGATGCAGATCTCGGCACTGGACTACTCCAGCTACGTCGGCGTCATCGGCCTGGGTCGCATCACCCGCGGCTCGGTCAAGCCCAACCAGCAGGTCGTGGTGGTCAGCAAGGAAGGCAAGGAGCGCCGCGGCAAGGTCGGCCAGGTGATGACCCACCTGGGCCTGGAGCGCGTGCAGACCGATGAAGCCACCGCTGGCGACATCGTCTGCATCACCGGCATCGACGCCCTGGCGATCTCCGACACCCTGTGCGACCCGGCCGCCGTCGAGGCACTGCCGCCGCTCTCCGTGGACGAGCCCACCGTCTCCATGACCTTCCAGGTCAACGACTCGCCCTTCGCCGGCAAGGACGGCAAGTTCGTCACCAGCCGCAATATCAAGGATCGCCTCGACCAGGAGCTGATCCACAACGTGGCGCTGCGCGTCGAGCAGGGCGACAGCCCCGAGAAGTTCATCGTCTCCGGCCGCGGCGAGCTGCATCTCTCGGTGCTGATCGAGACCATGCGCCGCGAGGGCTTCGAGCTCGCCGTGGGCCGCCCCGAGGTGATCATCCGCGAGATCGACGGCGAGAAGCAGGAGCCGTACGAAGAGGTGATCATCGACTGCGAGGAGCAGCACCAGGGCGCCATCATGGAGGAGCTCGGCTACCGCAAGGGCGAGCTCAAGAACATGAACCCCGACGGCAAGGGCCGGGTGCGCCTGGACTTCATCATCCCCGCGCGCGGGCTGATCGGCTTCCGCGGCCAGTTCATGACCCTGACCTCCGGCACCGGCATCCTCACCAGCCGCTTCGACCACTACGGCCCGCTCAAGCCCGACGCCGCCATCGAGCGTCGCAACGGCGTGCTGGTCTCCATGGTGCCCGGCAAGGCGCTGGCCTATGCCCTCTACGCCCTGCAGGAGCGCGGCAAGCTGATCATCGACCACGGCACCGAGGTCTACGAGGGCATGCTGGTAGGCATCAACAACCGCGCCAACGACATGGTGGTCAACCCCACCAAGGGCAAGAAGCTCGACAACATGCGCGCCTCGGGCAACGACGAGAACATCGTGCTGACTCCCCCGGTCCGGTTCAGTCTCGAGCAGGCCATCGAGTTCCTCGATGGCGACGAGCTGGTGGAGATTACCCCCAACCATATCCGCCTGCGCAAGAAGCACCTCACCGAGAACGAGCGCAAGCGCGCCAGCAAGCAGTAAGTGCAGCCGTATCGCCCTGCCAAGCCCGCCATCCGGCGGGCTTTTTCATGGCCGCTCGCCGACTGTTCAGCGCATTACGCAGATGGCACCACCCCTCAAGGCTGTTCCGGCACCTGTCACCCCGGTAACTGTGTTAACCCTGCTCGGCCATGCCTTTCCCTGGGCTGCCGCAACCTTCTATGCTGGAGTGACCCACGACGGGCGCGGCCTGCCGCCCCGACAGCCACTCGAGCAGGAGAATCAGCATGCACAAGCATGTGGAGTGGGACGACCCCGGCGCCGACAGCGTGATGCGCCACTTCCAGCAGGAGCCCAGCGGCTATGCGAATCCCGGCCCCGGCGACATCCTGTCGGCCCGCCATGAAGGCGCCGTGGTGCGGGTGAAGGTGGAGGCCTACGTGGAAGGCACCAGCATCGGTGAGGTGGCGGCGATCATCTCCGTGGACAACGGTCGTCGGCTCAAGTCCCACGGCAAGCTCGCCCTGGGCGACACCGTGCGCCTGCCCGACGAGTTCCGGGCCCTGGAGCCGACCCTCGGCGACCCCGACGACAGAGGAGACGTTAACCTGGCGTAGACGCCGCCCGCTGGCTCCCGCCTCTCTTTTGCCGCACAGTGTTTGTCGCACAGTAGCAGCCGGGCTCACAGGGCCAATAAACGCGAGCGCGGGAGCATCGATGAGCACGCATAACATCTGGATCCACAAGGGCACCTTCCTGCTGGCGGCCGTCGGCTCGGCGGTGGGGCTGGGGAACCTGTGGCGCTTCCCTTACCTGGCCGGCGAGAACGGCGGCGGCGCCTTCTTCCTGGTCTACGCCCTGACCATCTTCGCTGTGGGCATCCCGATCCTGATCGCCGAGACCATGCTGGGCCGTGCCAGCCGGCGCAGCCCGATCATGGGCATGCGCTTCCTCGCCCATACCCACCATACCGCGCGGGCCTGGACCTCCATCGGCTGGCTGGGGGGCCTCTCAGCCTTCCTGATACTGAGCTTCTATTCGGTGATCGCCGGCTGGGCCATCCACTACACTTGGCAGATGCTCACCGGCACCCTGGCCGGGGCCGACGCCGAGACCACCGCCGCCGGCTTCGACGCCCTGCTCGCCTCGCCCACGCTGCTCACCCTCTATCACACCCTGTTCATCATCGCCTCGGGACTGGTCGTCGGGCTCGGCGTCCACCAGGGCATCGAGCGCGGGCTGCGGGTGATCATGCCGGCACTCTTCGTGATCCTGCTGGTGGTGCTCGCCTATGGCGTGACCCACGGTGACTTCACCGCCGCCACCGACTTCCTGTTCACCTTCAATATCGCCGACCTCAGCCTGGCCGGCTGGCTCGAGGCCATGGGCCAGTCATTCTTCACCCTGAGCCTCGGTATGGGCGCCATCATGGCCTACGGCGCCTATATGTCCGGTGAGGTCTCGCTAACCCGCACCGCCATCGCCATCGCCGTGATCGACACCGCCGTGGCCATGGTGGCCGGCCTGGCGATCTTCTCGCTGGTGTTCGGCGCCGGCCTCGATGCCGGCCAGGGCCCCGGGCTGATGTTCGTCACCCTGCCGCTGGCCTTCGCCGAGATGCCCGGCGGCTCACTGATCGGCGGCGTGTTCTTCGTACTGGTGCTGGGCGCCGCCCTCAGCTCCTCCATCTCACTGATCGAGCCGGTGGCGGCCTACCTGGTCGAGCGCTTCGACCTGACCCGGCCCCAGGCCGTCTTCATCATGGTGGTGGCGACCTGGGCGCTGGGCCTGCTGACAGTGGTGAGCTTCAACCTGTGGGCCGAGAACAGCCTGTTCCACGAGCTGTTCGGGCGCAGCGCCTTCGCCCTGTTCGAGCTGCTCACCAACATCCTCATGCCGCTAGGGGGCCTGTTGATCGCGCTGTTCGCCGGCTGGGTGCTGACCCACTCCGAGGTAATGAAGGAGATGCGCACCAACACCACCTGGTTCGCCCTGTGGCGTTTCCTGGTGCGCTTCGTGGCCCCGGCGGCGGTGGCCTTCGTGTTCCTGCGCGCGATCCCGCAGATCGACGGCTACCTGATTCCGGCCATCGGCGCGGTGGTGATCGTCGGCGCCTTCGCCGCCGGTCGTACCTTCCTGACGGATGATAACCAGGCACCGTGATCGCTGCCGCCGGCTTGCCGCGGCGGCACGCCAAGACACCAGGACGGGAGACGCCACGACGTCGCAACACGCCAGAACGACAACGAGTCAACACAACAACGAGTCAACACAACAACGAGTCAACACAACAACGACGAGACATTGCGCATGGCATCCATGATCGAGGTGCAACACGTCAACAAGGCCTTCGGCGGCCTCAAGGTGATCAACGACTGCTCGCTCGCGGTGGAGTCGGGCTCGATCACCGGCCTGATCGGCCCCAACGGCGCCGGCAAGTCGACCCTGTTCAACATCATCGCCGGCGCCCTGCCCCTGGACAGCGGCCGGGTGCTGCTCGATGGCGAGGACATCACCAACCGACCGGCCAACGAGCTGTTCCACAAGGGGCTGCTGCGCACCTTCCAGATCGCCCACGAGTTCTCCCTCATGACCGCGCTGGAGAACCTGATGATGGTGCCGCCGGCCCAGGCCGGCGAGAGCTTGTTCAATGCCTGGCTGAAGCCTGGCCGAGTGCGCCACGAGGAGGCCGACGTGCGCCGCCGCGCCCTGGAGGTGATCGACTTCATTGGCCTGCATCACGTGCGCAACGAGCTGGCCGGCAACCTCTCCGGCGGCCAGAAGAAGCTCCTCGAGCTCGGCCGCACCATGATGACCGACGCCCGGGTGGTACTGCTCGACGAGATCGCCGCCGGGGTCAACCGCACCCTGCTCGGCGACCTGGTGGGTAACATCGAGCGGCTCAACCGCGAGATGGGCTACACCTTCCTGGTCATCGAGCACGACATGGACATGATCGCCCGGCTCTGCGATCCGGTGATCGTGCTCGCCCAGGGCAGCGTGATGGTCGAAGGCTCCATCGAGGAGATCCAGAACAACCCCGAGGTCATCGAGGCCTACTTCGGAGCGACTCACGATGCCACTGCTTGAAGCACGCGACGTCTATGGCGGCTACGGCGGCATGAACATCCTCAACGGGGTGAACATGACCCTCGAGGCCGACCAGATCGGCGTCATCGTCGGCCCCAACGGCGCCGGCAAGTCCACCATGCTCAAGGCCATCTTCGGCCTGCTTGCCGTCACCCAGGGCGAGATCCTGCTACGCGGCAAGCCCATCCACAACCTGCCACCTAACAAGCTGGTGCAGCAGGGCATGGGCTTCGTGCCCCAGGAGCACAACGTCTTCCCGAGCCTGACGGTGAAGGAGAACCTGCAGATGGGCGCCTTCCTCAAGCCGGGCAACGTCAAGCGCATGCTCAAGCAGATCTATGACTTCTTCCCGCCGCTCTACGACAAGCGCCACCAGCCCGCCGGCGAGCTCTCCGGCGGCCAGCGCCAGATGGTCGCCATGGGTCGTGCGCTGATGGCCGAGCCCAGCGTGCTGCTGCTGGACGAGCCCACCGCCGGCCTCTCGCCACTCTACATGAACGAGATCTTCGAACAGGTGAAGCAGGTCAACAGCGCCGGCGTCGGCATCCTGATGGTGGAGCAGAACGCCAAGCAGGCGCTGGCCATCGCCGACAAGGGCTTCGTGCTGGCCGCCGGCCAGAACCGTTTCACCGATTCCGGCGCCGCCCTGCTGGCGGACCCGGAAGTGGCCAGGAGCTTCCTGGGCGGCTGAGCCTCGGAGCAGGGAGAACCAACCTCGTGAACGAACTCGTCTTCTTCATCAACTATGTGGTCGTCGCCGGCAGCGTCACCGGCTCGATCTACGCCATCGGCGCAGTGGGCGTCACCCTGGTGTTCAGCATCATGCGCTTTGCCCACTTCGCCCACGCCGACATGATGACCTTCGGCGCCTTCACGGTACTGCTGCTGACCACCGCCTTCCCGGGGGCCGGCGCCGCCCTGGGGCTGCCCACGGCGGTGGTGATGCTGCCGCTGGCCATGCTGCTGACCGCGGCCCTGGCGGTCGGCATCGACAAGGTCTTCTACAAGCCGCTGCGCGCCCACGGCGTCAAGCCCATCGTCATGGTGATCGCCTCGCTGGGCGTCACCCTGATGCTGCAGGGACTGATCCGGCTATTCGCCGGCACCAGCGGCCAGAGCCTCTACGTCGACGACCGCAAGGAGATCTTCCGCCTCGCCCTGCCCTTCGAGGGCGCCCGGGCGCCCATCGTGGTCACCGAACCCCAGGTGATTCTCTTCGTGCTGACCATCGTCTGCGTGGTGGGGCTGCACCTGTTCCTGTCGCGCTCGCGGCTGGGCAAGGCGATGCGGGCGATGTCCGACAACCCCGACCTGGCCCGCGCCTCTGGCATCAACACCAACCTGATCGTGGCGGTGACCTGGGTGATCGTCGGCGCCCTGGCGGCCATCGCCGGTACCCTGCTGTCGCTGGACGTCACCTTCAAGCCTGACCTCAGCTTCTTCCTGCTGCTGCCGATCTTCGCCGCGGCCATCGTGGGAGGGGTTGGCCACCCCTACGGTGCCATCGCCGGCGGCTTCGTGGTGGGCTTCGCCGAGACCCTGGCGGTGTTCAACTGGGGCGTACTGCTGCGGCCCTTCCGCGACAGCCTGCCGGAGTGGCTGGCCAGCGCCGACAGCCTCGCCTTCGTCAGCACGGAGTACAAGATCGTGGTGCCCTTCGTCCTCCTGGTCGCCATCCTGGTGTGGCGACCCACCGGCATCTTCAAGGGGAAGGTGATCTGATGAGCACACAACAACATCGAGAAGACCTGGTCGCCGCCCCGTCGCGTTTCCCGCTGCGCGAGGTGGCGCTGTTCGCCCTCCTGATGGCCGCCATTCTCGGCGTCTATGCCACCATGGGAGCCGCCTACAGCACGCGCATGCTGGTGGAGGCGGCCTGCTACGCCATCCTGGCCCTGGGCCTGACCATCCAATGGGGCTATGCCGGCCAGTTCAACGCCGGGGTGATGGGCTTCGTGGCGCTGGGGGGCTACAGCGCCATGGCCTTCAGCATGCCGGTCAACGGTGAGTTCTGGGCAAGTCCCCTCTCGGGCGAGCTCGGCATGGTGATGCTGATGGCCCTGGGCGGCGTGATGGTGGTGGTAGGCGCCAGCCGCCTGCACCACCTGGGCGTGCCCCGGCGCCTACGTACCGGCCTGGCGGTGGCCCTGGCGCTGCTCTTCTACCTGCTGGTCTCGGCCCGCATGGGCGTCGTCACCGAGCAGATCGAGTCGCAGTTCGGCTATATCGGCGGCCTCGGCCTGCCCCCCTGGCTGGGCTGGATCATCGGCGGCGCGCTGGCCGGGGTGGTCGGCTACTTCATCGGCAAGGTATGCCTGGGCCTGCGCAGCGATTACCTGGCCATCGCCACCCTGGGTATCGCCGAGATCATCAAGGCGGTGCTCAAGAACGCCGACTGGCTGACCCGCGGCACCGCCACCGTCTCGCCGCTGCCCTGGCCGGTGCCTGGCCCCGCCGAGGTCGGCTTCACCCTGGCCAGGGCGCTCTACTTCTCGGTCACTGCCTTGATGATCGTGGCGATCTTCTTCCTGCTGACCCGTGCCTACCACGCCCCCTGGGGACGCATGATCCGTGCCATCCGCGACAACGAAACCTCCGCCGCCGCCATGGGCAAGGACATCAACCACCGGCGCCTGGAGATCTTCGTGCTGGGCTGCATCCTGATGGGCATCGGCGGCGCCGCCCTCGGCAGCTTCAACGGCCTCTTCGACCCCCAGGGCTACCTGCCCCTCAACCACACCTTCCTGGTGCTGGTGATGGTGATCCTCGGTGGCCCGGGCAACAACCTCGGCACCCTCTTCGGTGCCTTCGCGGTGTATCTCATCTGGGTGATGTCCGAGCCCCTGGCGTTGGCGGTACTCGAGTTGGCGATCACCTTCGGCGAAGGCAGCTTCGGCTGGGACGCTCCCACCAACCTGGACAGCCGCGCGCTGCAAGCCCGGGTGTTCGTGATCGGCCTGCTGATCACCCTGGTGCTGCGCTTCGCGCCCAAGGGGCTGCTGCCCGAGAAGGTGAAGCACCACGGATAGAGTGCGCCGATTTATTGCTGCGCTCTCTACGTCATAGATTGAAACACAGAGGCTCCGGCGGGAAACCGCCGCCGGCCTCTGTGTTTCAGGGGGTGGAAGTCAACGCGTGGAGAGCGGGCTTACTGGTCCAGGAAGCCCTTGCTGACGAACGCACCGCCCTCGACCGCCATCTCCTCGACGATGCCCGGCACGTCGCCGTTGGCGTCGAATTCATGGCTGCCGGAGGCGCCCTCGTAGTTGATCTCCTCGCCGGCGGCGATCAGCCCCAGGGCCTTCTCCCACTCGCCGGGCAGGATCACTTCGCCCGGGGCAGAGGAGACGCTGCGTAGCGCCGCGGAGAGACCCTCGCGCTCGGCACTGCCGTTCTGCTCGATGGCCAACGCCAGCAGGAAGGCGGCGTCGTAGCCCTGGCCGGCAAATACCGCCTCGTGGGAGATGCCGCCCGCCTCGGCCAGCTCGACGAAGCGTTCGGTGCCGGGGCTGTCCGGGTTGCCCGGTCGCGTGGCGATGAAGTTGTCGTTCAGCACCTCTTCGCCCACCCCATCGAGCAGCCCCGAGATCACCATGCCGTCGGCACCGATATAGCGCGTGAACATGCCGCTCTCGTAGGCCTGGCGCACCACCGTCTGCCCGGAGGTATCGCCATAGGCCAGCACCACCAGGTCGGGAACGCCGGTCGCCGAGAGGGTGCCCAGCTCGGAACGATAGTCGGCGCGGTTGTCCTCGTGGGCCAGATTCTCGGCCACGCTGCCGCCCTCGGCCTCGTAGGTGGCCACAAAGGCGTCGGCCAGGCCACGGCCGTAGTCGTTGTTCACGTAGGTGACCGCTACCTCGTCGATGCCCTTCTCCAGCAGCATCTTGGCCAGCGCCTCGCCCTGGAAGGCGTCGGAGGGCACGGTGCGGAACACCAGGTCGTTGTCCTCGAGCTCGGAGACCGCCGGCGCCGTGGAGGCCGGCGAGACCATCACCACGCCCCCCGGAATGGCGGCGTTGTTGGCCGCGGCGATGGTCGCCCCGGTGCACAGCGCACCGACGATCGCCGTGACCTGCTCGCTGTTGACCAGGCGGTCGGCGGCGTTGGAAGCCGCCGAGGCGTCGGAACAGGTGGTATCGCCGCTGGGCATGGCAAGCTGCTCGCCCCCCAGCACTCCGCCCTGCTCGTTGACGTGCCGCATGGCCAGCTGCGCCGCATCGTAGACCGGCGGTGTCAAGGTCTCGATGGGTCCGGTGAAGCCACCCAGGAAGCCGATCTTGACCTCGGCCTGAGCCGCTCCTACGGCCAGGGTGGACGCCGCTACTGCCATCGCTACTAGACTCTTCTTCATATTGTTCGTCTCGCTCGGGTTGCAGGTGTGACACACCCCCTAAATCTGGAAGGGCAAAGGAAAAAACTCAAGTCGACGCTGCCAACGCAGCGCTGAGGCCGAACGCTCCCTGAGCGCCTTCTTCGGGCTGCTGGCAGAGGTGCTAGAGTAGGCGTCATACCCTGCCTGCGGAGATCACCATGCGACTCACCCACCTCAGCGGCAGCCGGCGCCAGATCGGCCTCGAGCACGGTCGCACCCATGCACCGCTGATCCACGCCAGCATCAGCGTCTACGACCGCCTCTTTCGGGACTTCGTCGGCCTCGACTGGGGTCAGGCAAGGACAAAGGCCGCACGCTTCGGCGCCATGATCGAGCAACGCTTCCCCGCCATCCTCGAGGAGATGGCCGGCATCGCCGAGGGCGCCGGGCTCGAGCTCGCCGATATCCTCACCCTCAACTGCCGCAGCGAGATCTCGCTGACCCAGGCCAGCGGTGGCTGCTCCGCTTTCGCCCTGCAGTGCAACGAGAACCAGTGGTTGGCCCAGAACTGGGACTGGCGCGCCGACCAGCTCGACAACGTGGTGGCCCTGCATATCGAGGGCGACGATGCCGCGCCGCTGGTCAGCATCGGCGAGGCCGGCATGGTGGCCAAGATCGGCATGAATGCCCACGGCGTCGGGGTCTGCCTCAACGCCATCCGCTCGCAGACCTGCGGCGAGGGCCTGCCGATCCACGTGGCGCTGCGCAAGATCCTCGAGAGCCCCGACCCGGCCAGCGCCCACGCGGTGGCCACCCTCGATCGCGTATGCTCCCCGGCGCACTTCCTGGTGGCCAATGCCGCCGGCCAGGCCACGGGCCTGGAGGTACATCCCGGCGAGCCCGGCATGCTCTCGCCGCGGGGTGGCGTGGTGACCCACACCAACCACCTCTATGCCGCTGCCGTGACCTGCCAATTGGAGGACTTCCCGCGCCCCGACTCCCGCCCACGCCTGGCCAGGCTCGACGCCCTGCTGAGCGAGCTGCCGGAGGGCGCCCCGGTGGACGAGGAGCGGCTGTTCGGGATCCTCAGCGATCACCACGGCCACCCGCTGTCGATCTGTCGCCACTTCAACCCGGACCAGCCCGCCGAGGAGCGCATGGAGACCCTGTTCGGCGTGGTGATGAACCTCACCGAACGGCGCCTGACCCTGCGACATGGCAAGCCCTGCGAGAGCGAGACGACCCTCGAAGTGACACTACCGGCGGCCTGACAGCAGCGCATATGACGAAGATCAAAAGAGACTCAAACGCAAACAATAACATTTGTCATTGAGCGCAAATGCGACTAAGGTTCTCGCTGTAAACGATTCTCATCAACAGCGAGGACACCCCATGAAGAAACTGCTGCTCACCGCCATGTGCTTCGGCCTGCTGGGCACCACCGCCAACGCCGACGACCACGAGCGCGCCGACCACTTCGAGGGCGAGGCCGCCGAGAGCCTGGAGCAGGCGGTGACCCACTTCACCGAGACCAACCGCGAGCTGGCCAAACTGCTGGCCCAGGACGAGCTCAGCAACGCCGACCTCGGCACCATCCATGAGCTCTCCTATACCCTCGAGAATGCCCTGGCGAAGATCGACGAAGAGCTCGACACCATGGCCGTGGACCTCGAGGAGCTGCACCTGGGCTCCGAGACCCTCGAGCACGAGCGCGTGCGCACCCACGGCGTCGCCTATCTCGAGGCCGCCCGCACCCTGACCGAGTAGCGCCACGGCCCCCGAGCGCACGATGGGCGTGCCATCCGCACTGGCTCGCCCGTCGCCGCGCCTGGCCTCAGGCTGTGGGGCTACCCCGCCAGCGCCTCCTCCACCAGGGCGCGCGCTTCGGCCGTCATCGGCAGCCCCAGTGCCAGCTCATGGGCCCGCGGCGACATCTTCTTCCAGGTCATCTGCACGATGCGAATCAGGTGGTCATGGTCGACCTGCTTGGAGAAATCGCCGAAATAGTTCTCCAGGAACACCAGGCAGGCGCAATCCTCCACCGCCTGGGTACCCGCCTCTCGCCCCAGCCCCTGCTTGCGGATCATCCGTGAGACCGCCTCGGCCTCCTCATCACCGTAGCCCGCCTCGCGCATCAGCCGCGCGGTGGTCTCACCGGCACGCTGGCCCTGATCACGGCGCCAGGTCAGGTAGCCCACCCGGCCCTCGGGATAGTCACTGCGCGGCACCGTCCAGCGCTGTAGATGCTGGCCGCGCACCGCCAGCTGGATCAGTGCATCAGGGTGCTCATGCAAGCGCTCCAGCCAGGCGCTCATGCGTCCGGCATGCCACAGCTCCTTGGGCACGCTCTCGCCCTGCAGGCTGATGCAGCGGGGATCCTCCGCATGCAGCGCATCCAGGGCGGCCAGGGTCTGGTCGAAGGGGGAAGAGGGCATCGCTCGAGGCTCCTTGCTGATCAAGCAGAACGGCCCGGCGGCCATCACGCCACCGGGCCCAGATATCAGCCTGTTCTGAAGCAAAACCCGATGTGGGTCAACCCTGCTCGCCCCTATCGGCAACCGTTCGGGGAAGCGCGAGACGCACGGCGTCATACCACAGGTTGTCGTAGATGCAGGTAGAGGAGCAGCGTCAGGCCGGAAACGCCGGGCGGCGCAAAGCCACTGCCGACATCGCCCCGGGGACATGGCGTATGCTCAGGAAGACCCCATCCCCCACTACCGGGAGGTGCCGCATGAAGTACATCTTCGAAGTGCATATTCGCGACGGCTACACCGCCGAGGATTACGCCGACGCCTGGGTGCGCGCCAGCGAGCTGATCCAGCAGGCCCCGGGCGCGCGAGGCACCGAGTTGCACCGCAAGATCGATGATCCCACCACCCTCATCGCCATCGCCCACTGGGACAGCAAGGCCAGCCGCGACGCCATGGAGGCCCAGCCAGCGCCCCGAGTGAAGGCGATCATCAGGAGCGCCGCGCCCTTCTGCGAGATCCGCGTGATCGGCGAGTTCGAGGAGCCCGAGTGGGTGGTGATGCCTTCCCCGGCTCGGCACCCCAGCCAACCGGATTCAAGGCAGATATGAAGAGCTTAGGTAAACGTGATCCGCCCCGCGAGGGATGCCTCGCGGTAAAGGAAAGTATGACTAACCACCATTCTGCGGTGCAGCCGATAACATGAGCTCGATGGCATCGTGCCGCCAGAGCTCATCATCGCAATCGATGGCCCGCCCGTTCTGGTCGTAGTTGATGCGCGTCACGCGTTGTGCGGGGCCGCTTGATGCGGCGCGTAGAGCATCGGCGGCTCGCTCATCCAGCACCGTGGAGCAGAGCTCGAAGCTCACGCGACTGACGCGGATGCTGTACTGGCTGCGATACAGCTCGGTCAGCGAACGGGTCCCGAGGTCGTGGTCGAGAATCCCCGGGAAGCAGTCCGTACGCAGATGATGCTCCACATACAGCACGGGGCGACCATCGACGTGACGGACTCTGACGATATGGAAGATCGGTGTGCCCTCCATGATCCCCAGGCGGGCAGCGATTCTGGTAGACGCTGGGCGCTGGGTTGCCTCCAGTACGTAGGTGTCGGCCCGGCGCTGCTGAGACTCCACCATTTCCCGGAAGGGCAGGCAGGCGAGCAGGTCGTAGCGCAGGCGGGGCGGCGAGACGAACCAGCCACGACGACTCTCCCGGTAGATGCGCCCTTCGGCTTCCAGCTGTGTCAGCGCCTCGCGCAGGGTAATGCGTGTTGTGGCAAGGCTCGCCATCATCTGCCGTTCCGAGGGGAGTCGTTTCCCGTGACCGACGGCCTTGTCGACCAGCATATCGAGCAGCGCATGGCGCAGTCGATTCGCCGGTGGCGTCAGGCTGGATCGGGGGTGGCTGGGTGCTGACGTCGGAGAAGGCGGTGGCATCGCGGTCAAGGGTGTCTCGTATCTGGTCTAGTTCAGTTGTCGTTCCGTTATAAACGGCATGCTGCGTGTCAGCCTAGCGAAATTTCCATGTCGTCACGATGACAGCAGTTCCATGGAATACCAGTGATGCCAATGTTTGTCGAGAACGGCGGCAAGCAATCCATTTGCCATGTTACCGACACGCCACTGTCACCTTGTCGGCCTAGTGTGCCTCCTGTCAGCCGCTTCTGAACTAGACCAGATGGCGGTTTCATCCTGACCACCTGCATGGAGCCACACCGTGAATCCGACACGTTCGACGCTGCTTCGCCTCACTCTGACCGCTGCCCTGGGCACCACGCTGTTCGCCGGCCAGGCGCAAGCATCCTCCGATCTGTCAGATCTGATCGCTGCCGCCCAGGAGGAGGGCCGTGTCGACAGCGTCGGCATGCCGGATACCTGGGCCAACTGGAAGGACACCTGGGCGGACCTCAAGGAGCATTACGGCTTGGAGCACATGGATACGGACATGAGCTCCGCTGAGGAGATCGCCAAGTTCAAGGCGGAAGGCGAGAACGCGACCGCCGACATCGGTGACGTGGGCATCAGCTTCGGCCCGATCGCGGTGGCGGAGGGCGTCACCCAACCCTACAAGTCGAGCACCTGGGACGAGATTCCGGACTGGGCCAAGGACGACGACGGCCACTGGGTGCTCGGCTATACCGGCACCATCGCCTTCATGACCAACAAGCAGCTGGTGCCGGAAGAGGAGCGTCCGCGCAGCTTCGCCGACCTGGCCGAGGGGGAGTACAGCGTGTCATTAGGCGCCGTGGGCCAGGCGGCTCAGGCCAACAGTGCCGTGCTGGCGGCGGCCTTTGCCAACGGTGGGAATGAAAGCGACCTGGCCCCGGGGCTGGAGCTGTTTGCCGAACTGGCTCGCCAGGGGCGTCTTTCGCTGGCGGACCCCAGCATCGCCAACCTCGAGAAGGGTGAGGTCGAGGTGGCGCTGCTGTGGGACTTCAATGCCCTGAACTACCGTGACCAGATCGATCGTGACGCCTTCGAGGTGGTGATTCCCTCCGATGCCTCGGTCACCTCGGGTTATGCCACCATCATCAACAAGCACGCCCCGCACCCCAACGCCGCCAAGCTGGCACGCGAGTTCATCCTCTCCGATGAGGGCCAGTTCAACCTGGCCGAGGGCTATGCGCGGCCGATTCGCGCCCAGCACCTGACTCTCCCCGAGGAGATCGCCGCCAAGCTGCTGCCCAACGAGCAATATGCCCACGCCCGGCCGGTGGAAGACTTCGAGGCCTGGGAGCAGAGTGCCCGCCAGCTGCCGCGCCAGTGGCAATCCCAAGTGCTGATTCACCAGCAGTAACCCTTCCATTCGCACAACCATTGCCGCCTCCCCCGTGAGGCGGCAAGGAGGTTTGCATGTCTCATCGCGTCATCCTCGTGGTGCTTGATGGCCTCAACCATGCCGTGGGTCAGCACGCCATGGGCCACCTGCATGCGCTGTGTGAGGCGGGCCGTGGCAGTTACCACACGCTGGATTGTGAACTGCCCGCCATGTCGCGCCCGCTCTACGAGTGCCTGCTGACGGGTGACCGTCCGGTGGACTCCGGTGTGGTGCATAACCAGGTGGTGCGCCGTTCGACCGGTACCAGCCTGTTCGACCTGGCGGTTCGCCAGGGGCGACGTACCGCCGCGGCGGCCTATCACTGGGTCAGCGAGCTCTATCTGGAAGCGCCCTTCGTGCCGGCACGCCACCGCTTCCATCAGGATCCCGAGAGTGCCATCCAGGCCGGGCTGTTCTACTGGCAGGATCACTACCCCGACGATCATCTCTTCAGTGATGCCGAGGCGCTACGCCGCCTCAGCGACCCTGACTTCCTGCTGGTGCACAGCATGAATATCGATGATGCCGGCCACCGCCATGGCGGGGAGTCTTCCCAGTACCGCAATGCCGCGCGGCGAGCCGATATCGCCCTGGCCGACTACCTGCCGACCTGGCTGGCCGAGGGCTACCAGGTCATGGTCACCGCCGACCATGGGATGAATGCCGACGGCTCCCACTCGGGCCTGCTGGAAGAGGAACGCCGGGTGCCACTGTGGCTGTTCGGCAAGGCGTTTGCCCACGACGCAGCGCTCACTCTCCAGCAGCCGCGGCTGTGCGGCACGCTTGCCAGCCTGCTGGGCCTGCAGCACGACAAGCCCTCTCATCCCGAGCTGTTGGTTGAGGGGAGGGACGTGTCGTGAAGCGCCTGCTGCCTGCCTGGCTGTGGCTGATGCCATTCGCGCTGGTCTTCGCCGCCTTCCAGATGGCGCCTCTGGGCTGGATCGCCGTCAGCGCCTTCCAGGTCGAGGGCAGCTGGGGGCTGGGGCACTTTCAGGAGATCGCCACATCGCCCTTCTTCCGCCAGGCGATCTGGCGCAGCCTCGAGATCTCACTGGTCTCGAGCCTGCTGGGACTGATCATCGCCACTCTGGCGTGCCATAGCCTGACCCGTACCAGTGGCCCGCTGCGTCGCTGGATGATCGCCTTCACCAACATGACCAGCAACTTTGCCGGGGTGCCGCTGGCCTTCGCGTTCATCATCCTGATGGGGGCCAACGGGGTGCTTACCCTGGCTCTGCAGCGTGTGGGGCTGATCGATGACTTCTCGCTCTACTCACGCACCGGCCTGATCGTCATCTACACCTGGTTCCAGATTCCGCTGGGCATGCTGCTGCTGTTCCCTGCCTTCGCGGGGCTGCGCGCCGACTGGCGAGACGCCGCCAGCCTGCTGGGCGCCGGACGAGTCGCCTACTGGCGCCACATCTGCCTGCCGGTGCTCCGGCCAGCGCTGGCGGGAACCCTCACGATCCTGATCGCCAATGCCATGGGCGCCTATGCCACCGTCTATGCCCTGGTCAACACCAGCTACAACCTCATGACCATTCGTATCGCCAACCTGGTGTCGGGCGACCTGTTCCTGCAGCCCAACCTGGCCAGCGCCCTGGCCCTGATCCTGGTGGGCCTGCTGGCCATGGTCACCCTGATTCAGCAGTGGCTGTTACGCAGGAGCCATCATGTCGCAGAACGCTGATCTCACCCTGTCGCGGCCCAAGGCACCGGCCCTGCCGACGCTCCGCTTACCGCGTCCATCTATTCATGCCCTGGTGGTGGGGGGCGTCTTTACCCTGCTGGCACTGCCTCTGGTGGCGACCCTGGGGTATGCGCTGGCCACCAGCTGGGGCGCCACGCTGCTGCCAGACGGGCTGACCCTCAAGTGGTTTCTTGAGCTGTGGAGCACGCCGCGCTTCCAGCTGGCGTTCGCTCGCTCCATGCTAGTGACCCTCGGAGCTCTCGTGCTGAGCCTGGTACTGGTAGTACCGGTGGCCTTCCTGGCCCATACCCGCTACCCGCGGCTGGATGCCTGGATGAACGGGCTGGTGCTGGTGCCCTTCGCCGTGCCGCCGGTGGTCTCGTCGGTGGGGCTGCTGCAGCTTTATGCCGGTGGCCCGCTGCCGCTGGTGGGCTCCCCCTGGATCCTTATCTTCACCTACGTGACGATCGCGCTTCCCTTCGTCTACCGGTCCGTTGCCAACAGCTTGCGTACCATCGATGTGAAATCGCTGATGGACGCCGCTCAGCTGCTTGGCGCGACGCCGTTCAGGGCTTTCTTCCTGGTGATCCTGCCCAATATTCGCATCGGCGTTCAGGTCGCCGTCTTCCTCTCCTTCTCCTTCCTGGTGGGCGAGTTCGTCTTCGCCAACATGCTGGTGGGGACCCGCTTCGAGACCCTGCAGGTCTATCTCAACAACATGCGTGGGGCCAGCGGCCACTTCACCAGCGCGCTGGTGATCACACTCTTCCTGTTCACCCTGCTGCTGACCTGGCTGGGGAACCGCCAGGCTGGCCACGCCATCGCCAAGGATGCCAACGCATGACAACCTTGACCGCTGCTCCCTATCGCCTCGACACCGTGGCCGATGCGCCGGCAAGGCCGCATGGCACCATAGCCGCTGCGTCGCCCGACTACCTGCGCCTCGAGAGCCTGGCCAAGCGCTTCGGCGAGACCCAGGTGTTTTCCCAGATCGATGCCGAGATCGCCAAGGGCGAGTTCGTCACGCTGCTGGGGCCCTCCGGCTGCGGGAAATCGACCCTGCTGCGGGCCATCGCCGGGCTGAACTCGCTCGATGAAGGCCGCATCGTGGTGGATGGCGAGGAGATCACATCACTCCCTCCCCAGCGGCGCGGCGTCGGCATGGTGTTCCAGCACTATGCGCTGTTTCCCAATATGCGGGTCACCGATAACGTCGCCTTCGGGCTTCGCATGCAGAAGGTGCCCCAGGAGGAGCGCCGTCGCCGTGTGGACGAGGTGCTGCGCCTGGTCGAGCTGCGTGAGCATGCCGACAAGTTTCCGCATCAACTCTCCGGCGGGCAGTGCCAGCGGGTGGCGCTGGCACGCGCGCTGGTCGTGGAGCCCCGTATCCTGCTGATGGATGAGCCGCTGTCGGCGCTGGATGCGCGCATCCGCCGTCACCTGCGTCAGCAGCTGCGCGACATTCAGAAGACGCTGGGCCTGACGACGCTGTTCGTGACCCACGACCAGGAGGAGGCGCTGATGATGTCCGACCGCATCTTCCTGATGCATGACGGGCGCATATTGCAGCAAGGGGATGCCGAAGCACTGTACACACGGCCCCGCAGCCATCAGGCCGCTGGCTTCATGGGCCACTACAACGTGCTGTCGGGGGAGCAGGCGCATGCGCTGCTCGGCGAGGCAAGCAGGGCGGCACGCGTGGCGTTGAGGCCCGAGGCCATCTACCTGCAGCCGGTGTCTGAGGCCTCGCCAGGCGGTGAATCACCAACCCACGCAGGCCCTGGTTGCCGAGGCGTGATCCGCCGTCGCCAGTTGCTGGGCAACATCGTACGCTATGCGGTGGAGTGTGCCGGGATTGAGCTCTCTGTCGATGCCCTCAACCGAGGCAGCCGCCATCTGCTGGCGGAAGAGAGCGAGGTGCTGGTGCTTGTCGACCTCGATGAGGTTCAGGAGCTCGAGGAGTGAGAATGTCTCGCAAGATAATGCGCCTGGCGCTGTTCGATCTGGATGACACCCTGCTGGATGGGGATATCACCGGGTACTGGAATGAGTGGCTGATCGAACAAGGATGGATTCCGGATGCGACCGGGTATCGCCGCACCTGGGCTCGCCATATGGCCGACTACGCCGCAGGCACCCTGGATATGGAAGCGCATCTGGCCTTTCTCCTCGCTCCCTTGGCAGGGCGCCGGGTCCAGGAAGTGGCGGAGCAGGTCGAGGTGTTCCTCGATAGCCGCATCATGCCGCGACTCTTCCCGGGAGGCCTGGCACAGGTGGCATGGCATCGTGAACAGGGGCACACCACCGTCGTCATCTCCGCCTCGACCGCCCAGCTGGTGGTGCCGCTCGCCAGGCGGCTAGGCTGCGATGCGGCACTGGCAACGCAGCTCGAGCAGCAAGCCGGTCATTATACCGGCCAGGCGCAAGGTACCCGCACCTTCAAGGAAGGCAAGCTTCACGCACTCCGGGAATGGCTGGGAGATGCGCAGCCGGCGGAAACCTGGGGCTACTCCGACTCACGCAACGACCTTCCCCTTCTCGAGGCGGTGGAGAGGCCGCACGCCATCCATCCGGACCCGGTGCTCGCCGGTATTGCGCGTGAGCGGGGCTGGGCGATGCCTTCGTGGCGGTGAGGGCGCGCAATGATGTAGCACCCTGCGCCGCGACATGACCAAGACCGGCATCTTCCGCGATATCGAGCCGTTCAAGCTGGTGTAGCCATCACCCTAAGCCGCCTTGATCATTGTGCCGGCGCGGGGGACAGTAAGTAGCTGGTCCTATCGCAACCAGGCAGGGGAACAGGGATGACCACTGAGCGCATCACGGACTACCACGCCAAGTACTTCGCCTATGAGTTGACCCGCCAGCGCAGGGGCGGTGACGTGGATCGGCTGGCCACTTCGCTGTTCGATGCTTCGGTCGATCTCAACCCGCATCAGATCGATGCGGCCCTGTTCGCCCTGCAGAACCCGTTGACCAAGGGGGTACTGCTCGCTGATGAGGTGGGGCTGGGTAAGACCATCGAAGCGGCGCTGGTGATTTGCCAGTACTGGGCAGAGCGTCGGCGTCGCTTGCTGGTGATTGCACCTGCCGCCCTGCGCAAGCAATGGGCGACCGAGCTGGCCGAGAAGTTCCACTTGCCTACCCAGGTGCTGGATGCCCGCACCTACAAGCAGCAGCGTGATCAGGGGATTTACGATCCGCTGGATCAAGACGCCATTAGCGTGATGTCCTACCACTTCGCGGCCAAGCTGGAACCTCAGCTGCGCACCATCCCGTGGGATCTAGTGGTGATCGACGAGGCGCACAAGCTGCGTAATGCCCATCGTGAAAGCCACCGCACCGGTCAGGCGATCAAGCGCACCTTCGCCGGCAGCCGCAAGCTGCTGCTGACGGCGACGCCGTTGCAGAACTCATTGCTGGAGCTCTACGGCCTCTCCACAGTGATCGATGATCAGCTGTTTGGGAACGCGATCAGCTTCCGCCGCCAGTTTATGCGCGGTGGCAATGACATCGAGGGGCTGCGACGCCGGCTGGAGGAGTTTGCCAAACGCACCCTGCGCCGCCAGGTGCTGGAGTATGTGCAGTATACCGAGCGCAAGGCGCTGACGATCCCCTTCACCCCTTCCCAGGATGAACAGCGGCTCTACCATCTGGTCTCCGGCTATCTGGAGCGCGAAGACAGCTATGGCGTGCCCACTCGTCAACGCCACCTGGTGTCTCTGGTCATCCGCAAGCTGCTGGCGTCGTCCACCACCGCCATCATCCAGACGCTGGAGACGCTCAAGCAGCGGCTGGAGTCGCTGCATGACCGGCATCAAGTCGAGCAGGACTGGCTGGAGCGGCTATTGGCCGATGAATCGCTTGATGAAGAGCTGCTGGAAGCCGCGGAAGCTGATCAGATGGAGGAGGCCGACGCCCAGTACCAGGTCGAGCAGGAGATCAACCCAACTCGGCTGCAGGGCGAAATCGCCGAAATCGAGCAGTATCTGGGTCTTGCTCGTGGCATCCATGAAGATGCCAAGTCCCATGCACTGGTCACCGCGCTGGAAACCGGCTTCGCCCGCATGGATGAGATGGGCGCACCGCGCAAGGCGGTGGTGTTCACCGAGTCGCGGCGCACCCTGGAGTATCTCAGCCGCTTCCTGGAGCGTCACGGCTTTGCCGATCAGGTCGTGACCTTCAGTGGCACCAACAACAGCCCGGGAGTCACGGGCATCTACCAGCGCTGGCTGTCAGAGCATGCCGGAAGCGACCGAGTGACAGGCAGCCCCGCCATCGACCGCCGTACTGCCATCATTGACCATTTCCGAGACAAGGCGCAGATCCTGGTAGCCACCGAGGCGGCTGCCGAAGGGGTCAACCTGCAGTTCTGCAACCTGGTGGTGAACTATGACCTACCCTGGAACCCTCAGCGTGTGGAGCAGCGCATCGGCCGCTGTCACCGCTATGGCCAGCAGTTCGACGTGGTGGTGGTCAACTTCCTCAATCAGCGCAATGAGGCCGACAAGCGCGTCTTGGAGCTATTGAGCGAGAAGTTCCAGCTGTTCGATGGGCTTTTCGGGGCCTCCGATGAAATTCTCGGACGCCTGGAATCGGGCGTGGATGTCGAGAAGCGCATCGCCGATATTTATGCCACCTGCCGCACGCCGAACGCCATCGAGGCGGCCTTCGCCGAGCTGCGTGAGCAGCTGGAGGCCGATATCGATGCCCGCATGAAGGAGACGGAGAGCAAGCTGCTCGAACATTTCGACGAACAGATCCACGACCTGCTGCGCGTTCAGCGTGACAAGGCCGAGGCCCAGCTCGACCGCACCGGTAAGCTGTTCTGGAAGTTGACCCGGCACTGCCTGGCGGAGCAGGCCAAGTTCAACGACAGCAGCCTGACCTTTCACTTGGAAGCCTCTCCGGTAGAGAGTGTGCCTGCCGGAGACTACTGGCTCATTCGTAAGGGGAAGGGTATCCAGCCGCCCGAGCATGCCCACGTCTATCGGCTGACCCATCCTCTGGGCGAGCATGTTCTCGATAGCGGCCGCCGCCGGGAAACGCCGGTCGCCACCCTGCGCTTCCAGCTGTCCGATCACCCGCTGCGAATCTCGGTACTCGAACAGCTCACCACCCGCAGTGGATGGCTGGAGCTGAATCTGCTAGAGCTGGACAGCTTTCAGCACGAGGAGCACCTGGTCTTCACTGCCCTGGCTGACGATGGTACGCACCTCGATCAGGAGGCCTGTGAGCGCCTCTTCAATGTGACAGCGGAGATAGTATCGGATAGTGCCCCTGAGCCTTCCCAGGAGCTCCCAGCGTTGGCCAAGCGGCAGCTGGATGCCACCCTCAGCCGTGTGCTTGAGGAGAATCACAGCTACTTCCAGCGTGAGCGCGACAAGCTGGAGGCCTGGGCCGATGATCAGGTGGCTTCCAGTGAAGCGAAACTGGAGGATACGCGGGCCAAGATCAAGGATGCCAAGCGTCGCTCACGCACCGCCGAGACCCTTGAGGAGCAGAAGGCCGCGCTGGAATCGCTCAAGACGCTTGAGCGTCAGCAGCGCCGCGACCGTCAGGCGATCTTCGACGTGCAAGACGAGATCGAGGAGAAGCGCGACGCACTCATCGATGCCCTGGAGCGGCAGATGCATCGCAAGAGCCAGTCCCATCGGCTGTTTCGGATCCGCTGGGAGCTGGCGTGAAGTCCATGCTAGCCCATGGTCGTTACTGTGCAGGTCGACGTGGCAGGTTGACCCGCCCGGTTCTGCTGCTTACGCTCACCTCCAACAACACCCCCCACGCTTTCCGTCAGATCAGCGCACCATGGGGGGTTACTCGTTTGTAGACAAACGAATGCGTGGGCTTTCGTTCTGGCCGCCCGGCATACCCTCCCGGTATCATCAGCACCATATAAATTTCCACCGGCCAGGCCTCGTTGCCTGGTCGCTCTGTCTTTTAATTGCCTGAATTGGCGGGGCTTTCCCGCCAGTTACACGAGCTGATGAGAACCGATCAATGGCTGTAGCAACCGCGGACGACCGCAAGCAACGTTTCATCGACCTCCTGCGCGAGCTGTTCCAGCTCGACAAGCCGGAGCTGGATTTCGGGCTGTACCGCATCATGCACGCCAAGAGCGACCAGCTCTCCCGATTCATCCGTGAAGACCTGGCCCAGGCCATTGAGGAAGCGTTTGCCGAGCAGGGTGAGCAGCAGCTGGCAGCAATGCGTGAGGAGATCGAGGAGAAGCGTCGGCAGGCCGAAGAGCTGGGTGCCCCGGATCCGGATGGTGCCCCAGCGGTGAAGCAGGCGCGCGCCGCCTACGATGTCGCCAAGCGGGAGCAGAACGCCTCGGCGGATATCTACGACCACCTCTACCGCTTCTTCTCCCGCTACTACGACAAAGGCGACTTCATGAGTCGCCGCCACCACGTCGCCGAGAATGACAGCCGGGCCGCCCCCTATGCGGTGCCCTACGATGGGCGAGAGGTCTACCTCCACTGGGCCAACAAGGACCAGTACTACGTCAAATCCTCCGAGACGCTGGCCAACTTCACCTTCAACCTCAACGAGGCCCTGAAGAAGCTACAGGGTTCCGCCGCACAGGTTGGCCTGGGCTTCGATTCAGTGGACGCCGCGCTCAAGGTGCACTGCCGTGTGGTCGATGCTACCGAGGGTGAGCACAACGATGTGAAGGAGAGCACCGAGCGCTTCTTCATCATCCACCATGACGAGCCGGTGCGCCTGGAGGGCGCCGACCTCGTGCTGCAGTTCGAGTACCGGCCCGACCCGGAAAAGACGGGCCAGAGCGGCACCTGGCAGAAAAAGCGCCTTGAGGAGGCTGAAGAGATCATAATGGCGGCGCTGCGTCTCACCGATGGCGTAGCCGCCTATCGGGATGGGCTGGCAACCCGGGCTCCAACGGACAAGCAAAAAGAGCGCACCCTGCTGGGCAAGTATCTGCAGCAGTGTACCGCCCGCAACACCATGGATTATTTTATCCACAAGGACCTGGACGGGTTTCTCTCTCGTGAGCTGGATTTCTATATCAAGAACGAGATCCTGCGCCTGGATGATATCGATAATGCTGAAGTGCTGATCGTCGAGCAGCAACTTAAGAAAATCCAGGTCCTGCGAAAAATCGCCAAGCAGATCATTGCCTTTCTGGCGCAGCTGGAGAATTTTCAGAAAAAGCTGTGGAATAAAAAAAAGTTTGTTGTAGACGCTGAATATTGCATGACCTTGGATATTCTGGAGGGAAATGAAGAACTCTTAGATGCTGTTTTTAGAAATAGCTTGCAGAGAAACCAGTGGAGTGATGTCTATTCGCTAGATGCTGGACTCATTGAGAATGAGTTGTCAAAATTTTCCGCTTCTGAGTTGGTGAAGAGGTCTGAGTATAGATATTTAATGATAGATACTTCTCTTTATCGTAAAGAGGTAAGAGATGAGATCATTTCGGTGTTGGATGGCGAGGTTCAGGGGGAGGTTTTTTTCTCAGATAACTTCCATGCTCTCAAGCTTTCTGAGAAGAAGTATAAGTCTTCAGTAGGGTTTTTATTTATAGATCCGCCGTACAACACTGGTGGCGGGGATTTTATTTATAAAGATAGCTACAAAGATTCTTCTTGGTTATCAATGATAAAGGAGAGGCTGTCACTTGCCATGGCTCATGCAGATAGATTGGGCCATATTTGGGTAACTTTAGATGAGTCTGAGGCTTTTAGTTTTCATCGCGTATTGTCGGATCTGGTTGGGGAAGGTAATGTTAAAACCCCTGTTGCATGGCAGCATAGTATTCAAGGAAAAGGTTATAGTGGTGGTATAACACCACACCACAATTATCTTTTTTGTGGTTCATTTTCCGAAGAGGCTAAGCTGGGGGTGCTAGAGAGGCAGGAGGAGCATAATAAAGCATATTCTAATACGGATAATGACCCTCGTGGTGCTTGGAGAACTGGTGATGTCAGAAACGCCCTTTATCGTCCAAATTTACGTTATAAAATAACAACCCCCTCTGGTCGAGTTATTGAGCCGCCAGAGAAAGGATGGAGGTGGAGTAAAGATACATTAGATAAGAAGATTGAGTCTGGAGAGATTTTTTTCTCTGATGATGAATCTAGAATAATTAGAAAAATTTATCTCTGCGATCAAGAGGGAAGGGTCCCGGAGAGCATTTGGTTTGGAAAAGAAGTAGGCACTTCAAGGTCTGCGAACTCTGAACTAAAGTCTATGTTTGGCTATGGCTTCGATTGGGGAACCCCTAAGCCTACTGGCTTGGTGAAAAGAGCTATGGAGGTTTCAAAGTTCGAAGTGGCAATGGATTTTTTTGCTGGTTCAGGAACTACTGGGCACTCTGCTATTGACTTAATAAGGAGGGGTGAGCGGGTTAAGTACCTTCTTGCTGAGGTCGGAGAAGTTTTTTGGACAACATTGGTTCCAAGGCTGAAAAAAGCTGTTTACGCTTCCTCTTGGAAAGGTGGGGTTCCTGATCCTAATGCTTTGGGTGGGGTTTCTCATTGCTTTAAATATCTCTGCCTTGAGAGCTACGATGATACTCTGAACAACCTCGAGCTGGACGATAACCCCCAGCGCGACGCGCTGATGGAGCAGAACCCTGAGCTGCGGCGCGACTACACCCTCAAATACCTGCTCGACGTGGAAACCCGCGGCTCGGCCAGCCTGCTCAATACCGAGTGGTTCCATGACCCCGAAGGCTACACCCTGAAGGTCAAGCAGCCCGGCAGCGACGAGACCCGCGAAACGAACGTCGACCTGGTCGAGACCTTCAATTGGCTGATCGGTCTGCATGTCACCCACCTCGACAAGCCGCGTACCTATATCGCCCGCTTCAAGCGCGAGGAAGACCCCGAGCTGCCGGAGGACCAGAACACGCGTCTCAAAGCAGAAGGCCTGCGAGAGAACGAAGACGGTGCCTACTGGATTCGTCAGGTGGAAGGGCACGTGCGCCGTATCCCGGGCAGCGACGAGGACCTGGCCAAGGTGCTGGTGGTGTGGCGCAAGCTGACCGACGATCCCGAGAAGGATGCCGCGGTGCTGGAGGCGCTGCTGGAAAAGTACAAGATCGGCACCACCGACAGTGAGTTCGATGCCATCTACATCAACGGCCCGCACGGCTTGAACCTTACCGGCAGTGCGCGTAGCCGAGTGCACAGCCTGGAAGAGACTTTCCATGCCCGCATGTGGGAGGGATGTGACGATGAGTAAAATAGGTTACTTAACTCACCTGGAGGTTCGTGGCTTTCGCTCTATTGCAGACATGTCTCTGGAGCTAGAACCTCTTAATATTCTTATCGGGCCTAATGGTGCGGGAAAATCAAACTTCATTAATTTTTTCCGCTTCATGAACAAGCTGTTGCAGAAGGACTTGCAGCTCTATGTTGCCGAACAGGGGGGCGCTGATGCACTGCTGCACTTTGGTCGTAAAAAAACGCCAGAGCTGTGCACTTATTTTCGCTTTGATCCAAACAGTTACGGCGCCACCCTAGTTCCTACTCATGATGGGCGTTTGGTCTTCAAAGAAGAGTTTTGTGAGTTTTTTGCCGACAAGATTGGCTATGATGGAGGGAAGAAGCGTAAGTCTCTTGCTAAGCCGGGTGCGGATGAGTCAGGCCTTCCTAACCCGGGGCGAGTTTCCATTGAAAGCAATGTTTCGAGGTACATTGCAGATTGGAAGGTCTATCATTTTCATGATACCAGTAGCACTGCGCCGATGAAGCAGGCGGGTGAGCTATTAGATAGTGACCGTCTCCGGGAGCAAGGTGAGAATCTTGCCGCTTTTCTTTATGACATCCAGCAGCATTGGCCTGATGCTTATACACGAATCGTCACTACCGTGCAGCGGGTGGCACCATTTTTTCATGACTTTATTTTGGAGCCGGATCGGAATAATAGCAGCAAGATTCGCTTAAGGTGGAAGCACAAGGGTAATGATGCATTTTTTGATGCGCATGCACTTTCTGACGGTACCTTGCGATTTGTCTGCATGGCAACGCTGTTATTACAGCCTCATCTCCCATCTGTTATTTTGCTGGATGAGCCGGAATTAGGTCTGCATCCCTATGCTATTCAACTGCTAGGCTCGATGCTGCGCTCAGCAAGCCAGTCCACACAGATAATAGCATCAACTCAGTCGGTAACGCTGGCCAATGAGTTTAAGTCTGAAAACATGGTCATCGTGGAGCATCACGATAACAGATCCACCTTCAAGCGGCTGAATGCCAAGGCTTTGGAGTCATGGCTTGAAGATTATCGTCTTGGGGATCTGTGGGAGAAGAATTTGCTGGGAGGCACGCCTTGATGGTTCGGCTAGGCATTAGCGTAGAAGGTGCTACTGAGCGTGAGTTTGTGAGCCGGGTTCTTGCGCCTGAATTAGCGAGGTACCAGGTTTATGCTAGCCCCATTGATATGCGAGGGCGTGTATCGCTGCAGCGAATAAGTCGTGAGATCAATAGCCTTTTGGCAATGTTTGATTTCGTGACGACTTTTTATGACTTCTATGGATTTCAAAAGAGGCCTCAAGGTGATGTGGAATACTTGGAGGCTGCTATTTCTGAGCTTGTATCGCCGGAGCAGAAGCATCGATTCATGCCTTATGTTCAGCAATATGAGTTTGAGGCCCTGGTCTTGGCAGCGCATGAGCAAGCGGAAGTCGTCATGGCTATCGAGTCTCTTGGCAGCCGTTTGCATAAAATAGTTGCGGCCAGTGGTGGCGCCGAGAACGTGAATGATGGTTACGAAACCTGTCCTTCGCGGCGTATCAAAGCGCTTGCCCCACAATATGAAAAAAAGTTTCACGGCCCTGTGATTCTTGAAGAGGGCTTGGCGGCTGCCCGCGCGGGGTGCCCACGCTTTGATGCATGGCTAACGCAGCTATCACAACTCGCTGTACAGGGTGAGGTATGATGATTTTAGACATCAGCTTCACTTTCTGCTGGAGACGTTCTGGCATCCCAAATGTCGATAAATCGGTATTTGAATTGAATGCTCTCGACGATCGCCACTACAACCTACTTGTCAAGGAGGCACGGCCATGACTCAGTTGGCACCGGACACTCAGGAGATGCTCGATAGCCTCCGCACCGCAGTCGCTGACACCCTGGAGCGTAAGCGTCGCCTCGGCCAGTACGCCGTAATCTGGCAGGATGGCAAGCCCGTGCTGGTGGGTGAGGATGCGCCGACAAAGCCGATAGAGGAGCAGGACGAGCAGGGCCGGGAGTCGCACTGATGGCACGGAGGCCACGTCAAACCAAGATCAAGCAGCTCAGTGCCAAGAGCGATTTTCTCAAGAAGCTGGTGCTCAATCAGTGGGTGCTGACGCGCTTCGGTATCGACCCGTTGGAGCAATACCGGGACGGCGGCAGCCGGGTGCGTCCGATTTCCCTGCTCAGCAAGACGCTCAAGGAAAGCAGCCCGGGGCTGAATGGTGACCGACACCATGATTACCTGCATGCCTTGCTAAGGGGTTATCAGCCCACCTGGCAGTACAGTGAGGAGGATCTGAAGCGCTTCGACGCCAACATCGTGGAACACACCGATGCCCTCAACCAGCAGCGTGAGACCGAGGTCGATTGGAAATACTTCCAGTGGCTGACCCTGCTGTTCGTCGAGATCTACCTCCACGAGTACTTCCGCGACCGCGAAGCGCTCAAGGCCAGCCTCAACCGCCAAGTCGAGCGGTTCAATAGCTACTGGCAGGGACAGGGCTACCAGACCGGCATCGGGCCCTATGAGGACGATGACCTCAATAAGCTGTGCCTGCAGAACGCCACGGGCTCCGGCAAGACGCTGCTGATGCACACCAACGTGCGTCAGTTCCGCCATTATGCCCGTAAGCACCATCGGATTGCCGACTACGGCCAGATCATCCTGATCACGCCCAACGAGCGCCTCAGTGAGCAGCACCTGCTGGAGTGCCGTGACTCCAGCCTGGAGGCGGAGCGCCTGAGCCAGGACGGTGGTGACCTGTTCAGCGGCGAGCGGAAATCGCTGAGCCGCGTGGCGGTGACCGAAATAACCAAGCTCGGCATCGAGCAGGGTAAGAAGACCATGGCGGTGGACAGCTTCGGCGATGGCAACCTGCTGCTGGTCGATGAAGGGCACCGCGGGCTGGGCTCGGCGAGCGCAGAGAAGGGGTGGCTGTCGCATCGCAACAAGTTGGCCGGGCGTGGCTTTACCTTCGAGTACTCGGCCACCTTCAAGGAAGCCGTGGTGGCCGCCAAGGATGCTGCGGTGGAGGAGACCTACGCCAAGAGCATCCTGTTCGATTACGGCTACCGCTACTTCTACGAAGATGGGTATGGCAAGGATTACCGAATCTTCAACCTGCCGGAGAAGGAGACACAGCAGCGCTACACCTACCTCACGGCGGCACTGCTGGCCTTCTACCAGCAGCAGCGCTATTACCAGGAAGAACACGGCCAGCTGACCCAGTGGAACCTGGCCGCACCGCTGTGGGTGTTCGTCGGGGCCAGCGTGGTCAAGGATGACGGCAGCAAGGAGACCGCCAAGAACTACAAGGAACGCGCTTCCGATATCGCCCAGGTCTTGGGCTTTCTGGCCTGGTTCCTCGGGGAGAAGGATGAAGCCCGCCGGGCGCTAAGCGCAGTCTACGAAGGTGACGCGGCAACTACCGGGCTGATCGACAAGCAAGGCAACGAGATCTTCTCGGGCAGCTTCCCCTGGCTCAAGGCGCAGGGTCCTTCCATCGATGAGCTCTACCGCGACATTCTCACTCATACCTTCCATGCCCCGGGCGGCGGTACGCTGAATGTCGACCGAATCACCGGTGACTCTGGCGAGCTTCTGCTGAAGGTGGGGGAGGCAGAGAAGCCCTTTGGCCTGATCAATGTGGGCGATGCGCTGGGGTTGGCCGAGCACCTCGAGGGTCGGAAGATCCAACACCTTCAAGTACGCAAGTCTGAGCTGGCCAATCCTATCTTCGCCGAGGTCACCCGCGAGAGCTCTCCGGTCAACCTGCTGATCGGCTCCAAGAAGTTCATCGAGGGCTGGAACTGCTGGCGTGTCTCCAGTATGGGACTGATGAACACCGGCAAGAAGGAAGGATCGCAGATCATCCAGCTGTTCGGTCGCGGCGTACGCTTGAAAGGCCGCGACATGAGCCTGATGCGCTCCAGCCGGCTCGATCCAGTGTTGGCGCCCAAGCACCTCTATCTGCTGGAAACCCTCAACGTGTTCGGCGTTGGCGCCGACTTCATGGCGACCTTCCGGGATTTCCTGGAGGACGAAGGCCTGCCGGGCAACGACCAGCCCGAGATCCATACGCTCAAGCTGAACGTGATGGAGGACGTGGGTAAGTCGCTGAAGATGCTGCGTCCCAAGGTCCGCCAGGATACCAAGCAGGCCTATAGCTTTCACCGCGATGGCCCACTGGTGCGGTTCGGGCATCCTGTGACTGCCGTCAGCAGCGGTTTCCATCATGAGCTGGGTCTGACGCCAGATATCGTGCTCAAGGAGCGCAAGGTCGAGCTCGACCGCTACCCGAGGGTGGAAAGCCTGCAGGCTTCTGGCGTGAAGGACGTGATGGCCACGCCCGGCCAGGCCACGCAGCATGAGCGCCACTTCGATGACGAACGCCTGCTGTTCCTGGACATGGCGGCGCTGGAACGCGACCTGGAGCGCTACCGCCGGTCCCGCGGCTATGCCAACCTGCTAATCGATTCTAGCCGATTCCCGGCGCTGCTAAAGAGCCAGGTGTGGTACAGGCTGCTGGTCCCCGAGGACCAGTGGGAGCTCCATGCTGATAACTTCCAGCGCTACCAGAGCATGGCGCTGGAACTCTTGTCGCTGCTGATGGACCGGGTTTTCAACTACCACCGCCGAGCCTACCTGGAGCCACGCATGGAGCTGGTCGCGCTCGAGGATGCCCGGGGCAACCTGCCGGATACCAAGGAGTATCAGCTGATCGTCGACGGCAGCGAGTCAGCGTTGATCGACGACATCAAGCAGATGAAGGAAGCCATCGAGAAGCAGCGTCAGGGTATGTATCGGTCGTCCAAGGCCAACGGCGTCAGTGCCGTGCAGATCGGGGCGCACCTATACAACCCGCTGCTGCACCTGGGCAAGGACAGCCGCATCCGCGTTGAACCGGTCGCCCTCAACGACAGCGAGTTCAGCTTTGTGGAAGGTCTGAAAGGGTGGCTTGAACGGAACCAGCAGGCCATGGCCGAGCGAGGTGAGCAACTCTACTTACTGAGGAACCTGGTAAAGCAGGGGATCGGGTTCTTCGAAGCGGGTGGATTTTACCCCGACTTTATCCTTTGGCATGTGCAGGACGACCGGCAGCGCATCGTCTTTGTCGACCCCCATGGGCTACGCCATACCGGGCCCAAGGATGAGAAGATCGAGTTCGGAGAGCGCATCAAGGATGTGGAGCGGCGCCTGAAGACTGACCACGTAGAGCTGGAAAGCGTCATCCTCGCACCTTCCAGCACCACGCGGGAGTGGATCACCAGCCACTGGGGCATGACCGCTGAGGAGCTGCGTGCCAAGCACGTGCTGTTCATGTCGGACTCGGACTACCTGGATAACCTGATGCGGGTGGTGGTAGGCCAGCCGGCCGAACAAGCGGCTTTGCAGCCATGACTTCCTCTACCTATCGGAGCCACTCCTGCTTCACCCACCGCTAAGCTCGCTTGACGGTGAAGATGATGGGCCTGTCCAAGAAACCTGACAGTCATCGTCCGGCGGCCAGTCGAACTTGCCCAGGTTGGTGGCCAGGAAGAAGGCATACAGCAGCAGATCATCGGGGCGCTCCTGCACCACCAGCACCACGACTGATGTCGCGATTAATGTCGCGACTGATGCCGCGAACAGGTCGCTTGGGTTCTGTTGCTGCGCCAAGGCGCTACAGTGGAGAGTATGGCTTCCTTTCCCCCCTGGCGACCCCGCCGGCGCGCCCTGGCAGCGCTAAGCGGCGATATTTCCGGCGCCTTCGGCGACCTGGGCACCCTGCTGCCCTATGTGATCGGCGCGACGGCCCTGGGCGTGCTGTCACCGCGACCGATGTTTCTTGGCTTCGCTGCCGGCTATCTGCTGGTGGCCCTGGTCTACCGCGCGCCCATCGCCGTGCAGCCGATGAAGGCACTGGGGGCGATGATCCTCGTCGGCGGCCTGACCACGGCCGAGACCGCCCTGGCCGGCGCCACACTTGGCCTGGTGCTGCTGGCGCTGGCCGCCACCCCCTATCTTGGCCGTGCGGCCCGGGCGCTGCCCCAGTCCGTGACGGTCGGCCTGCAGGCCGGCCTGGGGCTGATGCTCGCTTCGCTGGCGCTGGAGATGATGGCCGCAGGCTGGTGGCTGGCATTGCCGGCCATGGCACTGCTCGCCCTCTCCTGGGTCTGGCCCCGGGGGCCCTGGGCGTTGGTCGTGGTCATCGCCGCCATCTGGCTGGTGCCGGTGGATATGCTGCCCAAGGCCGTGCATTCGACGCCAGTGGGCGAAGGCATCTCGCTCTCATCAGTGGCGGGTGGGACCCTGGCCCAGCTCCCGCTGACCCTGCTCAATGCCGTGGTGGTAGCCACGGCCGTGTCGCGGTCGCTGTTTCCGGCCGCCTCGTCACGCGTCAGCGAGCGCCGCCTGGCGGCCTCCAGCGGCGTGCTCAACCTGGCGCTGGCGCCGCTGGGTGCCATGCCGATGTGCCATGGTGCCGGCGGCATGGCTGCCCATTACCGCTTCGGCGCGCGCAGCCTGGTGGCGCCCCTGACCATGGCCGCGGCCTGCGCCCTGGGAGCACTTCAGGGCGAGGCGGTGATCGTCTGGCTGGCGGCGATTCCAACGCCAGTGGTCGGCGCCCTGCTGGCCTTCGCCGGGTTAGAGCTGACGCTAAGCCGAAGGCTGTTCGATGCGCGCCCCGACTGCCGTCCGGTGATCGCCGCTACCGCCGTGACCACGCTGCTTAGCGGAGCACTCGTTGGACTGGCGGCGGGGCTTGCCAGCGAGCGCCTGCGCCGGCATCTTGTGCGCAGGCGCGCCAGCAGCGCGCCGCCCCCTCAGGGCTAGCGCCCTTAGCCTTTTCTACCTGCCATCCTCAGGAGACCATGATGAAGATAAGCGCACGCAACGTGATCAAGGGTAACGTACTGGAAGTCAAGGAAGGGCCGGTGAACAGCCAGGTCCGCGTCGATATTGGCGGCGGCAACGTGATCAAGTCGATGATCACCAGCGATGCCGTCGAAGAGCTCGGCATCGCCGTGGGCAGCGAGGTCCAGGTGGTCATCAAGGCCTCGGACGTGATGCTCGGCATCGATTGAGTACTTCCCCGCCGGCAGCTGCCTGGGCAGCGAGCCGGCCCATTTCATTAGCCGCCTTTGTTTTCTCGCTTCCTGCACCCTCGCTGCATCTTTTCCATCGATAGTCCCCACACAACAGAACAGGCCTCCCCCCTCCCCGACGTCACCGTGACCGTCATCCAAGGAGGCAAGACATGAAGGTACTGAAACCCTGGCACGCCGTGGGCCTCACGGTCGCCGCCAGTTTCCTGCTCGTGCTGTGGGAATTGCCCGTCTCGACCTGGGCCACCTCGGCCACCCTGAGCCTGGCGTCGGGGGTGGCGGCCTTGGCGCTGATGGCCACCTCGGCCATCCTGGCCAGCCGCTGGGCATGGGTCGAACGACTGCTTGGCGGGCTGGATCGCGTCTATCTCGCCCACAAGTGGATGGGCGTATGGGCGCTGGGCCTGGCCTCGTACCATCTGGTGTTCAAGGCCGGCCTCGACGCCTGGGAGGTGGCACCGATCCTCGAGATCAGCTCGTACTGGACCCGCCTGCTGCGCCAGCTCAGCTTCGTGGCGCTGATGTTCATCATCCTGCTGGCGCTCAACCGCAAGATCCCCTATCACCTGTGGCGGAGCTGGCACAAGCTCTCCGGCCCGCTGTTCGTGGTGGTCATCCTGCACTGGTTGACCTTCAAGTCACCCATCGCCCTGGGCGAGCCCGCCGGTCTCTGGCTGGGCACCCTGTCGCTACTCGGCGTCGCGGCGGCAGCCTGGAAACTGCTGCTCTATCCGCGCCTCGCCCACCATGGCGAGTACCAGGTGGTGGAAGTCGCGCCCGGTGCCGGGGCGGTTCGCCTGCGGCTCGCTCCGGTGGGCGGTGGCGTGACCTTCCAGCCTGGCCAATTCGGCTTCCTGCGCCTGAAGGAGGAAGGGCTGCGTGAGCCACACCCCTTCACCATCGCCTCGGCCAACCGAGAGAGCGGCGCGGTGGAGTTCTTCATCCGTGGACTGGGGGACTTCACCCACAAGCTGATCAGCGAGAGCCGGGTGGGCATGCGCGCCGATATCTATGCACCCCACGGGCACTTCACGCGCCCCGAGCGGGCTGGTCATGAGGTATGGGTTGCCGGCGGGGTGGGGATCTCCCCGTTCATCGCCTGGTTACAGGATCCCAAGGCCAAGGCGCTGGAGCGGGTCACGCTCTTCTACTGCTATACCCCGGGTCGTGAGTTCCCCAGCGTCGAGACCCTACAGGCCCAGGCCGAGGCGCGCGGCGTGGAGCTGGTGCCGGTGCCCGCCGGCCCCGACAGCGCCGCCTTCCGCGAACGCCTGGCCGAGATCGCCCGCGAGGTGCCGGCCGATAGCGTGGAGATCCGCTTCTGCGGTCCCCGGGGGCTGAGGGAGGCGGTAAGCCAGCAGATGGTGCCCCTGGGCATTCCGCACCGCAACCTGGCCTACGAGCACTTCGATTTTCGATAGCCTGGCCAGCATCGGGCGCATCATCGAGGGGCCCCGCACGCTATCCCGTCGGGGCCGCCTTGGCCTCGGCGTCCAGCCGCTGGGCGGTGTGATCCACGCCGCGCAGCCAGGCCAGCAGCACCGCGCCCAGGGCGACGAAGCCGCCGGCCAGCCACAGGCCGATGTCGTAGTGGCCGCTGGCCTCGGCGAGCATGCCGGTAAGCGCCGGGGCGATGATCTGGGCGGCGCCGTAGGCCAGGGTCATGCGCCCCATCATTCGCGCTGGGCTCTGCGGATAGAGCCGGCCGGCCATGGTCAATACCAGGCTGACGCAGCCCAGGAAGGTGCCGCCATAAAGCACGGCGCTTACCAGCACGCCGGCCAGGCTGTCGGTGAGCGCCGGCAGCACGATCCCCACCACCTGCAGCGCCATGGCGGCAATCAGTGCACCGAGATAGCCGACCCAGCGCGCCACCAGGTCCCACAACATCACCGCGGGGGCGGCGGCCAGCCCCACCAGGGCGAAGGTCCAGTTGCCGGCGCCGGCCAGCAGCGGCTCGCGCTCGACGATGGCGACGATGAAGGTGGCGCTGATCACGTAGCCGTAGCCGGCGCAGAAGTAGGCCGCCAGCATCAGCCGCATAAAGGTGCGGCTAGGCGGCTGGGCCTGGCGTTGCCCGCCTCCGGCACCCATGATCGGCTTGGCGGGGCGCGGCAGCCAGGCCCAGGCGGGAATCAACAGCACCACGGCCAGGACGGTGAAGCCCCACCACTGGGTCTGCCAGTCCAGCGCGAGGCGCAGCATCAGTTCTACCGCCAGGGCGGCCAGCAGGATGCCCAGCCCCAGGCCCGCGAAGTGGATACCCAGCTCGCCACGCTGGCGATGCTGGATCAGCCAGTGCAGGATCAGCCCCGAGGCCAGCAGCATGGCGCCACTGCTGGAGAAGCCCGCCACGAAGCGCATGGCCGCCCACAGCCAGAAGCTGTCGGCCAGCGCCATGCCGGCGGTGGAAGCGAGCGCCAGCACCAGGGTGAGGCGGTAGAGGGTGTCCTTGAAGCGGATGCTATGGATCGAGGCAGCGGTGAGTGCGCCCAGCATGTAGCCAGCATAGTTGAGGGCGGCCAGCCAGCCGCCCTGGGCATCATTCAGCCAGGTCTGCTGCTGCATCACCGGCAGCAGCGGCGTGTAGGCAAAACGTGCCACGCCCACGCACAGCAGCTGGCTGAAGAGCCCCGCCAGCAGCACGCGGTAACGCGGGGAGAGAGGAAGGGGCTTGGCCATGCCTGGCGCTCCATGATCCTTGGAAGGTGGCGCCACCGGACGCCTGTCACGGACTACCCTACCGCATGCTCGGGCAGGAGATTGCGGCGTTCGACCAAATGGGCAGGCGTGACGCAAAAGGGGCCCGCCCCCACCGTAGTGGGGAGCGGACCCAACGGACAGGCCGGCAGTTGAAGGACGTGCGCCGAACCGACCCCTCAGCGCCCGGCGCCGTGCCGCGGCAACATGCGCACCAGCACATCCTCGCCCGCCATGCGGCGGTGCAGGATCGCCATGCCAACGTGGCCGACGATCAGTGCCAGCAGCACCCAGCCCAGCAGGCCATGAAAGATGCTGCCGATAGCCGTCATCCACTCGATCTCACCCTCGAAGCCCGGCATCAGCGGGATGCCGAAGGGGGCGAAGGCGCGCCCCGAACCGTACTGGCGCAGCAGGGCGACCAGCGGCACCACCGCCATCAGGACATACAGTGCCAGATGGCCGAGTCTGGCGGCCAGGTTGACCGAGGCCGGTCGCCGGGCCCGATCCACCACCGCCCAGACCAGGCGTAGCACGATCAATGCCATCAACAGCGCCCCCAGCGGCTTGTGGGCGCCCCATACGGCTTCCTCCAGGGCGGTATCCGGAAAGGCGAAGCGGGTGATGGCGGTGATGAACTGGACGGCGAAGAGCGCCGCCATGCCCCAGTGGAGCAGGCGGCTGAAGCGACCGTAGTATGTGATGCGAGACGACATGGTGAGATTCCTGGGCGATGAGAATACCTCGCATGCTACCGTCCCTTCGCGCAGGAATTGTGAAGCTCGCATGCAGCTACTCGTCACATGCGGGATGCAGGATAGGCCAACAGCACCCCGGAACTTGGTACTCTCGGGGTTGGTTTCATGACAATGCGAGGAGGCCACATGTGGGATGAGCGCTACAGCACGGACGACTACGTCTATGGCACCGAACCCAACGACTTCCTGCGCGAGCAGGCGGCGCTGATCGGCGAGGCGCCCAAGCGGGTGCTCTGCCTGGCGGATGGCGAGGGGCGCAACGGGGTCTACCTGGCCAGCCTCGGCCACTGGGTGACCTCGGTGGATGCCTCCTCGGTGGGCCTGCGCAAGGCCACCCGACTCGCCGAACACAAGGGTGTCGCGTTGACCACCCTGAACGCCGACCTCACCGAACACGAGTTCATGCCCGCCTCCTGGTATGGATTGACCCGTCAAGGGGTCGGTTGACTCTGTTACATGTGATTGTCCTCAATGCCTACGGCTCAGGAAGCGAGGGGCTATCAGCGACGGTGGATCTCTCTGGTATTCGTGGGTTGGGTACCGACCTGTCATCACTTCGTCGCGGAGCTACCCTGGTCTACGAGCGAGGGTCACCCCACCCCGGAGGGCGGAGGCCTCATAGGAGGGTCAGGGGTTCTCCCACCGGCCCGACGCTCCCTGAGCCGTAGGCACTGGGTTGCACTGTTCATGCGGTAGCTCGGCTGCCATGCGGCTTGCCCATGACCTCACAGGCAATCGCCCACAGGAAGCCAGCCAACTCACGCGCCACCGCCGTGGTGACCTGCTGCTTGGCCTTGCCCATGGCGGCGAGACGACGGTAACGCCCACACAGGCGCTTCTGCGCTTCCCAAGCGATCGCCTGCACCGTCGGCGAGGTCTTCTCGGCGCGCTGCTCAATGATCCGAGTCTTGCGAGCCGGGAAGCGGTAGCTCCAGGCGGCTTCCACCAACACCCGTCGCACGTGGCCATTGCCGGTCTTGGTGATACCGCCCTGCCGTCGGCTACCACCGCTCGAGTGCTCGCTGGGCACCAGCCCCAGGTAAGCCATCAACTGGCGTGGTGAGTCGAAGCGCGTGATGTCACCAAGCTCTGCCAGCACCGTCATGGCGGTGATCAGGCTGACGCCGCGCATCGCCTGAACCGACTCGACCACCGGGGCCAGTGACCAGGCGGGCAAGGCGGCTCTCATCTGCTTCTCCAGACCGGCAACACGACGCTGGGCCTCCCTCACCGACTCGATATATTCCTGCAGCACGATCTGCTGAACCGGGGTGTCGAAGCGAACCGTCTCCAGCCAGCGGAAGTGTGCCGGTATCCACTTGCTCTTGCCGGGGTAGATCTTGCTGTGTCGCAACAAGAAGGCGTTGAGTCGCTGCCGAGCGCGGAGTTCAGCGGCTTTCATGTCCTCCCGAGCGCGGGTCAGGTCACGAATCGCCTCTTGTTCCGGCGTGGGCACCCACACCGGCGTCAACTCCCCAGAGCGTGACAGGCGCGCCAGCATCTTGGCATCGCGACGGTCGGTCTTGATGCGGTCCCCGGCACGCTGGGGAATCAGGGTCGGAGCGACAACCTCGCAGTCATGGCCGCTGGCCTGGACCTGGTGATAAACCCCATAACCACAGGGGCCGGCCTCGTAACTGAACAGCAGGGGCTGCCCAGCGAAGCGCTCGCTCAGCTGGCGAACCAGCGTGTCGATGGCCTTGGGTTCATTGGGAATCTCACCGCGGAACTCGGGCGCTTGGCGCCCGGTCTCGGCGATGGCCACCGAGATGCTGACCTTGTGTACGTCCAGGCCAATATAAGCGGCATGGACGTTGCCGGCGGCGCTGACACGCTGCGCAGTGGCCCGCTCGACAACAGCTTGCTGAGTTGCGTTAGACTGTTTCATGACCTGCCTCCCTCAATAGTGGCTCTGCATTTTGGTCCCTACCTCAACGTAACCCACGACGTTGAGGAGGGGCAGGTCAATCCATGATGTCTACGATGCCGTGGTATCGATCTTCTGCCACGTGTCGGCGGCGGGCCGCCCCCACCTCCACCGCCAGGTGATCCGCGTCCTCAAGCCCGGCGGCGTGCTGATACTGGAGGCCTACACGCCGGCCCAGGTGCATCGCAATACCGGCGGCCCGGACACCCCGGACCGCACCCCCACCGCCGCGGAGCTCGAGGCGGCCTTCGCCGAGATGGATATCGCGCTCAGTCGGGAGTGCGAGCGCGAGGTGATCGAGGGCCGCGGCCACACCGGCCCGGGGTGCGTGGTGCAGTTCATCGCCCATAAATCCTGACGCATGAAAGGAACCGCCATGAATTCCGTGACCGCTCGCCTGAAGGCCGTCGCCTCTCCCGGCATCGGCCTGGGCTGCATGAACCTCTCCCACGGCTACGGCCAGCCGGTTCCCGAGGCCGCGGGGCTGCGCGCGCTGGAAGAGGCCTTCGAGATGGGCTATCGCCATTTCGATACCGCCACCCTGTATGGCGCCACCGCCAACGAACGGCTGGTGGGCAAGGCGCTCGCCGCCAAGCGCCACGAGATCCTGCTGGCCAGCAAGTGTGGCATGGCCGTGGACCCGGAACAGGGCCGGAAGGTGATCGACGGCCGCCCGGCCACCCTGCGCCGCCAGTGCGAGGAGAGCCTCGCGCGCCTGCAGACCGACCACCTGGACCTCTACTACCTGCATCGCTGGGACAAGGGCGTACCCATCGAGGAGAGCGTGGGCGAATTGGCCCGACTTGTAGAGGAAGGCAAGATCGGCGCCATCGGCCTCTCCGAGGTCTCGGCGGCCACCCTGCGCCAGGCGCGGGCCGAGCATCCCATCGCTGCGGTGCAGACGGAGTACTCGCTGTGGACCCGCAACCCCGAGATCGCGGTGCTCGAGGCATGCCGCGAGGCGGACACCCTGTTCGTCGCCTTCAGCCCGCTGGGACGCGGCTTCCTGGCCGGCGCGGTACGCACGAGCGAAGGCCTGGTCGAGGGCGACGTACGCGTCGGCATGCCGCGCTTTGGCCCCGCCAACCTGGCGCAGAACCTGGCCTTGCTGGCCGAGCTCGAGGCGATGGCCGGCGAGCTCGAGATCACCAGCGGGCAGTTGGCGCTGGCCTGGCTGCGCGCCAGGGGCGACGACATCATCCCGATCCCCGGCACCCGTTCCATCGCCCATATGTGCGAGAACCTGGCCGCCGATGCCGTGAAGGTGGACGCCGCCAGCGTGGAGCGCCTCGACGCTCTCTTCACTCCCGAACGCATCGCCGGTGCTCGCTACGGCGAGGCACTCCAGGCTGAGGTCGACACCGAGGAGTTCGCCTGACGGTGACCCCGTGTTCGCCTCTCGGGTCGTCGAGTTTCGGTATCCTAGGCGGTAGCGACCGCGACCCGGCAGGGGTGCGCGCGGCGCCTGATAACCGCCCGTTGGAGATGGTCACTTAAAGATGGCCACTTGGAGAGGGGCCTGGTGGAGAGGGGCATGGTGGAGAGAGGCATGGTGCAAAGAGGCATGGACGAGACCCTGGATGCGGTCATCGTCGGCGGCGGCATGGTCGGTGCGGCGGTGGCGGCGGCACTGGGCCAGGCCGGCATGAGCGTGGCGCTGGTGGAGGGCGGCGGCCCGCCGGCGGCGATCCCCATTGAGGCCCCCTTCGACCTGCGGGTGTCATCGCTCAACCTGGCCTCCCAGCGGCTGCTGGAGGCGGTGGGCGCCTGGACATTCATTCCCGCGGCACGGCGCTGCCCCTTCCGCCGTATCGAGGCCAGCGACACGGCCGAGAAGCGCCATATCCGCTTCAACGCCGCCGAGCTCGAGCTGCCGGACTTCGGCCACTTCGTCGAGAACCGGGTGATCCGCCGCGCCCTGTGGCAGCGCCTGGCCGAGCTGCCGGGGGTGACCACGCTCTGCCATGCCGGGCCGGTGGCCTGGGTCCCCGGCGGCCACCGCAGCCTGCTGGAGCTCGACGACGGCCGGATGCTGGCGGCGCGGCTGGTGGTGGGCGCCGACGGCGCCGGCTCGCACACCCGTGCACTTGCCAGCATCGCCACTCGCGACGAGGACTACGGCCAGCGCGCGCTGATCACCAACGTGCGTACCCAGCTACCCCAGCAGGACGTCAGTTGGCAGCGCTTCACCCCCCGCGGCCCCCAGGCGATGCTGCCGCTGCCCGGCCACTACGCCTCGTTGATCTGGTACGACAGCGCCGAGGCCACCCTGGCCCGGGAAGCACTGGATGACGAGTCTCTGCGCCAGGCCATCGAGCGCGAGTTTCCCGCTCGGCTGGGTGGCATCGAGACGGTGCTCGGCCGTGCCAGCTTCCCCATCCGGCGTCGCCACGCCGAACGCTATGTGCGCCCGCGCCTGGCGCTGGTGGGCGATGCCGCCCATGTGATCCATCCGCTGGCCGGCCAGGGGCTCAACCTGGGGCTGCAGGACGCCGAGGCGCTGAGCCGGCGGGCGATCGCCGCCTTCCATGCCGGCCGCGACCCGGGTGGCCGCCCGGTTCTGGCCGGCTACGCCCGCGAAAGGCGCCCCCAGACCCTGGCGATGATCGCCGCCATGGAGACCTTCCATCACGTCTTCACCGGGGCCGCGCCGCTGCGCCACGCCGGCGCCGCCGGTCTGGCGCTGGCCGAGCGGCTGGAGGGCGCCAAGCGCCAAGTGATGCGTCACGCCCTGGGGCTCTAGCGCGAATCCGCCGATTCGCGCGTCGTCTCGTCCGGCGCACCCGCGGCGGGGCATACAGCGAGGTGGCCGACACAGGCGCTGGTCAGCCGGCATTTTGTTATGTTATAACTTTCGCTGATTTCCGCAGGATACCGCTCAGAGGCCCCCATGGCACACCGCAGACACCGGCACCGCCCTGAAGGGCCCTGCCACTTCTCGCTGATGTCGCTCTCCGCGACCCGCCGCCTATTGCTGGCGGCGCTGCCGCTGGCGGCACTCTGGCTGGCGGTGGCCTGGGCCACCGGCTGGGGGGCGTGATGTCGCGTCTGCAGCTGGAGGACCTGTCCCTGGCTCGCGGCGGCCGCACCGTGCTGGAGCACCTCGAGGGGCGCTTCCAGGACGGCGCCATCACCGCCCTGATGGGCACCAACGGTGCCGGCAAGAGCACCCTGATCAGCGCCATGATGGGCATGCTGCGGCCGCTTTCCGGGCGTGTGGTCTGCCAGGTACCCAAGGAGCGCCGCGCCTGGCTGCCCCAGCAGCTGGCCCTGGATCTCACCTTCCCGATGAGCGTGGAAGAGCTGATCATGACCGGCACCTGGCCCAGCCACGGCGCCACGCGGGGCTACTGCGCGGCCCACTACCGCCGCGGCCGCGAGATCATGGCCCGCCTGGGCATCTCCCACCTCGCCCATCGCCAGTTGGGCGAGCTCTCCGGCGGCCAGCGCCAGCGCGCGCTGATCGGCCGCACCCTGATGCAGGAGGCCGAACTGCTGCTGCTCGACGAGCCCTTCGCCAACGTCGACATCGAGACGGTGGATGTGCTCATGGACGTGCTGCGCGACATGGCCCGAGACGGCGCCACCATCGTGGTGGTGCTCCACGACCTGGAGCAGCTCTCGCGCCTGGCCGACGACGTGCTGATTCTGGCCGGCGGCCACGGCCGCTGGGCGAGCCCCGAATCGCTACTCGAGCGCTATGCCGGGCAGCCGCCCCGCGCACCGCGCCTGCCTCTCACCTTCCCGGATACCCTCGATGCTGGAACTGCTTGACGCCTGGCTGCTCGCCCCCCTCGACTACGGCTTCATGAAGCGCGCCCTGGTGGCCAGCCTGGCGCTATCGCTGGCCGCACCGCCGCTGGGGGTCTTCCTGATGCTGCGCGGCATGAGCCTGATCGGCGACGCCATGGCCCATGCCATCCTCCCCGGGGTGGCGCTAGGCTTCCTCGCCGCCGGCTTCTCGCTGCCGATCATGAGCCTTGGCGGCATCCTCTCGGGGCTGCTGGTGGCGGTACTGGCCGGCAGCGTGTCGCAGATGACCGGCCATCGCGAGGACTCCGCCATGGCCAGCTTCTTCCTGATCTCGCTGGCCGCCGGCGTCATGCTGGTATCGCTGGGCGGCAGCAGCGTCGACCTCACCCATGTGCTGTTCGGCTCTATCCTCGCCGTCGACACCACCGCCCTGCTGCTGATCGCCGCCATCAGCAGCCTGATCGTGGTGATCCTGGCGGTGATCTTCCGCGCCCTGGTGGTGGAGTGCCTGGATCCGCTGTTCCTGCGCGGCCAGGGCAGCCCGGTGGGGCTGGTCCACGGCCTCTTCCTGGGCCTGGTGGTACTCAACCTCACCGCCGGCTTCCAGACCCTGGGCACCCTGATGGCGGTGGGCCTGATGATGCTGCCGGCCACCACCGCGCGCTTCTGGAGCCAGCGCCTAGAGGGGCTGATCGGCATCGCCATCCTGGTGGCCCTGGTAGCCAGCAGCGGTGGGCTGTTGCTCTCCTACCACCTCAACCTGCCCTCGGGCCCCTCGATCATCCTGCTGGCCGGGGGCGGTTACCTGCTCTCGGCCCTGGTGGGTCGCCACCACAGCCTGCTCGCCCGGCTACGCCGCCGCGCCACGCCGCTGGGCGCCCCGGAACACGACTGACCCCACGGAGACCCCATTCCATGCGTCCGCCGCTCCCCGCCTCCATCGCCCTGGGCCTGGCCGCCCTGCTCACCCTGCCCAGCACCCATGCCGATGAGCGTATGCAGGTGCTGGCCAGCTTCAGCATCCTCGCCGACATGGTCGAGAACATCGGTGGCGAGCATGTCGCGGTCACCGCCCTGGTGGGCCCCGACAGCGACGCCCACGTGTACTCGCCGCGCCCCACCGACGCCCGCGCCCTGGCCGAGGCCGACCTGGTGGTCTTCAACGGCCTGCAGTTCGAGGGCTGGATGGAGCGCCTGATCGACGCCAGCGACTACGCCGGCCCCCTGGTGACCACCACCGACGGCATCCGCCAACTGGACTATCACGGCCAGGACGATCACGACGCCCACGGCCATGACGATCATGACGACCACGGCCATGACGATCACGGCCATGACGATCACGGCCACGACGATCACGACCACGACGATCACGACCACGGCGACCTGGACCCCCACGGCTGGCAGGACCTGAATGCCGGCAAGGTCTACGTGGCCAATATCCGCGACGGCCTGATCCAGGCCGACCCGGGCAACGCCGACGCCTACAGCGCCAACGCCGAGCGCTTCCTCGACGAGATCGCCGCCACCGACGCCGAAATCCGCGCGCTGATCGACGAGATCCCTTCCTCCACCAGCGTGATCACCGGCCACGACTCCTTCGGCCACTTCGCCCATGCCTACGGACTACGCTTCCTGGCCCCCCAGGGGCTCTCCACCGAGGCCGACCCCAGCGCCGCCGACATGGCCGCGCTGATCGAGGTGATCCGCGAGCAGGAGGTGCGCGCCCTGTTCCACGAGAACATGACCAGCCCCGCCCTGCTCGAGCAACTCGCCGAGGAGACCGGCCTGCCCATCGCCGGCACCCTCTACGCCGATGCCCTGGCCAGCGAAGGCGAGGCCAGCACCTGGCTGGGCATGCTGCGCCACAACGCCAATACCCTCCACGACGCCCTGGCCGAGCCGGACAACCACGACGCGGCCGACATGGGCGACTCCGGGGATCATGGTCACGAGCATTGAGCTCACGGGGGGACTCGCCAAGGGGCCTTTCGCTACTCGACAGGTGCTAGACTGGCTAAGCGGGCATTGCCAACCAGCGAGGCGGGAGACAGCCACCATGCGACTCACCCGATCCCAGCGAGACATCATCCTTGCCGATGTGCAGGCGCACCTCGGCAAGGAGGTCGAGGTACGCCTCTTCGGCTCACGCCTTGACGACACCCGCCGAGGTGGTGACCTCGACCTGCTGCTGGTCTCGAATCACCCCATCTCCCGCCTTCAGCGAGCCGAGCTGAAGCAGGCCCTCGAAGCTCGGCTGCAACTGCCTGTGGATATCGTGACTTATGCACAGGGAGATGAGCCAACACCCTTCCAGGCCATCGCCTTGAAACAGGCCAGCCCGATCGATGCCGAGGATGCGGCATGAGCCAGGATCTCCTCCACGAGCAGCAGCACTACCTGGCGCAGTTGCTGGAGGCCATCCAGCGCTGTGCCTGGTTCCTTCATCGGTCCGATGCCAAGATCAACTGGCCCATCGATCCCGAGTGGCTGTCAGAACACAAGAAGGATGTCGATCTCTTCGAGACGCTGGCAGCCATCAACGAACGATTTGCCAAGCTGCAGGATTCACTGGCCTCGGCCATGCGCCACAGTGCCCTGTTGGCAGGAGAGTCATCCGACAGCTTTCTCAAGGTGCTGGCCTTCTTCGAGAAGCAAGGCGTCATCGATGCCACCAGCGACTGGCAACGCTGCCGTGCGGTACGCAACATGGCGGCCCATGACTACGCCACCCACTACGCGGAGATCGCGGAGCACTTCAACCTGCTGCACGAACTCGCCGATGTACTCTTCCATGCTGCCCGCCGACTGATCGCCTGGAGTGACGAACAGCTCGGCATCTCGCCTGCCAGTCAGGACTTCTCGCCGGAGTTCGACCGCATCTTCGTCTGATACATGCCTCACACGACCACCACGGGAGGCGCCTTCGGGCGCCTCTTTACGTTGAGGGAAGCTTCTCTACTACCTTGGCCGTATATGTCGCCCAGTCGCTTTATTCGTTCGCACGCTTGGCAAATCTGCCGCCAAGGTTGGCACGAAATGCAAAGATCCTGGCCCGATAGGTCAACCCTGCCCTCGCCTTTGCTCCTACCATGAAGCCCGGCGCTCCCGTGGCGCTACCCAATGGACAACAACAACGCAAGGGCACACTCATGACCCAACCCCGTCAGTTCGCTCTGGGCACGCTCGCTGCCTCCCTGCTGCTCGCCTCCCAGGCCGCCACCGCCGAGATCACCGACAACGAGATCCGCATCGGCTACCTCGCCGACATGACCGGCGCCTACCGCGACCCCATCGGCCCGCTGGGCGAGGATGCCATCCGGATGGCCATCGAGGAGATGGGCGGCAGCGTGGCCGGCGCCGAGGTAGTGCTGTTCAGTGCCGATGACCGCAACAGTCCCGACGTCGGCTCCAGCGTGGTACGCGAGTGGATCGATGAGCGCAATGTCGACATGGTCACCGGCCTGGTGGCCTCCTCGGTGACCCTCGCCTCGGTCAAGCTGCTGGAGGAGGAAAACCGTCTCGGGCTGGTCAACGGTGCCGTTTCCTCCGGCGTGACCAACGAGAGCTGCTCGCCGAACCATATTCATTGGGTCTATGACACCTGGGCCATGTCCAACGGCACCGCCAGCGCCATCACCCAGGAAGGCAACACCGACTGGTACCTGCTCAGCGCCGACTACTCCTTCGGTCATGCCCTGGAGCACGACGTGACCCGCGTGGTGGAAGAGAACGGCGGCAACATCGTCGGCAGCACCCGCCACCCCTTCCCCAGCAGCGACTTCTCGTCGTTCATGCTCCAGGCCCAGGCCTCCAACGCCGATGTGATCGCGCTGAACAACGCCGGCTCCGACACCATCAATGCGATTCGCACCGCCGGACAGTTCGGCATCACCCAGGCCGGGCAGATCCTCGCCGGCATGGTGCTGTTCAGCACCGACATTCGCAGCCTGGGACAGGAGATCGCCCAGGGTCTGCAGTTCACTACTGCCTGGTTCTATGACCTGGACGAGGAGGCGCGCGCCTGGGCCGAACGCTTCCGCGAACGCACCGGCAGCATGCCCACCCAGGTCCACGCCGGCCTCTACTCCAGCACCCTGCATTACCTGCAAGCCATCGATGCCATCGGCAACGACGAGGCGCAGGCGGTTCGCCAGCAGATGGCGGCAACCCCGATCGACGACATGTTCGCCAGCGGCGGCTATATCCGCGAGGACGGCCGCATGGTCCACGACATGTACCTGGTGGAGGTGAAATCCCCCGAGGAAGCCGTCGACGAGGACGACCTCTTCCGCCTGGTGCGCACTATCCCCGCCGCTGAGGCCTTTCGCCCACTGGCCGAGAGCCAATGCCGCCTGGTCAATCAGAGCAGTTGAGCCGTATCGGGAGCCAAGCCCATGACGATGGCGACACCCCCTATTCCCTCCGACACCAATACCTCACTGCTCTGGGTGCTCTGCCCCGAAGAGTTCGAGACAGACCCACACCCACTGCGGGGGGAAGAAAACAGGTCGGAGCCCGTTGCCAAGCCTTCGCCACAGCGTCGCAAAGGGCAGCACGCTCCTTCGATCCACGCCCGTATGGCCCCATGAGGTAGCAAAATAATGACAAGCACAACGACACGCATCCAGCAGCACACCATCGGCGCGGCCCTGGCGCGCAGCGCCCGCAAGAACGCCAGCCGCCCGGCCCTGACCTTCGCTGATCGCCGGTGGACCTATGCCGAGCTCGACCGCGCGGTGAACCGGGTCGCCCACGCCCTGATCGACGCCGGCCTCACCCCCGGCGATCGCCTCGCGGTCTACGGCAAGAACTCCGATGCCTACGTGATCGCCTGGCTGGCCGCCACCCGGGCCGGCCTGGTCCATGTGCCGATCAACTTCGCCCTGAGCAGCGAGGAGCTCAGCTACATCCTCGAGCAATCCGGCGCCAGCGGCCTGCTCAGCGACCTCAGCCTGGCCGACAAGGTGGAGGCTGCCAGCGGTGCGGCCGGCCTGGCGCTCTCGGGCACCCTGCATGCCCCCCAGAACGGCGGCTTCGACGTGCTGAAGGCGGCCCTCGCCGAGGGCGACGACACCGAGCCGGCGGTGGAGCTCGATGGCCAGAGCCTGGCCCAGCTGCTCTATACCTCGGGCACCACCGCCGCGCCCAAGGCGGCGATGATGACCCACCAGGCCCTGCTCGCCGAGTACATGGCCTGCATGGTGGAGCTCGACATCAAGGCCGACGAGCCGATGCTGGCCGCGCTGCCCCTCTACCATTCGGCCCAGATGCACGTCTTCCTGATGCCGGCCCTGCTGCTGGGGGCACCGGTGCACCTGCGCGAGGCGCCCGCCGCCGACGACTGCCTGGAACAGATCGAACGCCACGGCATCGCCTCCTTCTTTGCCCCGCCCACGGTGTGGATCGGCCTGCTGCGCCACCCCGAGTTCGACCGCCGCGACCTGAGCCGGCTGAAGAAGGCCTACTACGGCGCCTCCATCATGCCGGTGCCGGTGCTCGAGGAGCTGCGCCGGCGCATCCCCGGCGTGGGGCCCTACAACTGCTACGGCCAGAGCGAGATCGCCCCGCTGGCCACGGTGCTGCGACCCGAGGAGCACGATGCCCGGCCGGCCTCGGCGGGCCGCCCCATCCTCACCGTGGAGACGCGCATCGTCGACGCCGAGATGAACGACGTCCCGCCGGGCGAGCATGGCGAGATCATCCACCGCTCGCCTCAGCTGCTCACCGGCTACTGGGACAAGCCGGAGATGACCGAGGAGGCCTTCCTGGGCGGCTGGTTCCACTCCGGCGATGTGGGCTACATCGATGAGGAGGGCTACCTCTTCATCGTCGACCGCATCAAGGATGTCATCAACACCGGCGGCGTGCTGGTGGCCAGTCGCGAGGTGGAGGAGGTGCTGTTCCAGCACGCCGCCGTCTCCGAAGTGGCCGTGATCGGCCTGCCCGACGAGAAGTGGATCGAGGCGATTACCGCCGTGGTGGTGCTCAAGGAGGGCGAAGAGGTCAGCGAGGCGGCACTGATCGAGCACGTTCGCGAGCACATGGCCCCCTACAAGGTGCCCAAGCAGATCCATTTCAGCGATGCCCTGCCCAAGAGCACCGCCGGCAAGATTCTCAAGCGACACCTACGCAAGGAGCTGCAAGCGTGACTTCGACGCCGCCACAGGACGAGCTGACCCCGCTGTTTCACGACATGATCTGCCGCTTCCTCGACCAGGAGGTGGCGCCCCACTACGACGCCTGGGAGGAGGCCGGCGAGGTGCCCCGCGAGCTGTGGCGGCGCATGGGCGAGGCGGGGCTGCTGGGCATCGACATGCCGGAGCCGCTGGGCGGTGCCGGCGCCGACTTCGCCATCACCCAGCGGGTCATCGAGGAGATCTCGCGGCGTGGCTTCGGCGGCCTGGCCAGCGCCTACAACATCCACGCCAATATCGTCATGCCCTACCTGCTGCATATCGCCACCCCGGCGCAGCAGCAACGCTGGCTGCCGGCCATGGCCAGCGGCGAGGCGATCGGCGCCATCGCCATGACCGAGCCCGGTGCCGGCAGCGACCTGGCCGGCATGCAGAGCCGCGCCCGACGCACCGAGAGCGGCTGGCGACTGGACGGCGGCAAGATTTTCATCACCAACGGCCAGGTGGCCGACATGGTGATCGTCTGCGCCAAGACCGACCCCGAGGCCGGCGCCAGGGGGGTCTCGCTGTTCCTGGTCGACACCGCCCTGCCCGGCTTCTCGCGCGGCCAGCCGATCAAGAAGATCGGCCAGCATGCCAGCGACACCGCCGAGCTGTTCTTCGACGGCATCGAGCTGCCACGGGAGGCCCTGCTCGGCGAGGAGGGCCGCGGCTTCGCCTATCTGATGCAGGAACTGCCCCGGGAGCGCCTCGGCGTCGGCACCCAGGCCCTGGGTGCCATGGAGGGGGCCCTGGCGCTGACCCTGGAATACGTCAGGGAGCGCCGCGCCTTCGGCCAGCGGGTGGGCGACTTCCAGAACACCCGCTTCACCCTGGCCGGCGTGCAGGCCGACATCGCGATGGCGCGCGCCTACCTGGAGAAGTGCATGGCGCAGTACCGCCAGGGCAGCATGGGCCCCACCGAGGCCGCCATCCTCAAGCTGCGCCTCACCGAAATGCAGTGCGCCACCGCCGATACCTGCCTGCAGCTGTTCGGCGGCTACGGCTACACCCGCGAATATCCCATCTCGCGCTTCTATCTGGATGCCCGGGTGCAGACCATCTATGCCGGCACTTCCGAGATCATGAAGGAGGTCGTTGCCCGCTCGATGCTGGGCAAGGCCTGACACTGGAGAATTCCCATGCACCTTGATTCCGTCGTCATCCTGGGGGGAGCCCGCACCGCCATCGGCGGCTTCGGCGGCAGCCTCTCGGGCCTCGCCCCCCATGAGCTCGGCACCGTCACCGCCCGGGAGGCGCTTGCGCGTGCCGGCGTCGAGGCCGCGGCCATCGACCACGCCGTCTACGGCCATATCATCACCACCGGCCCCCAGGACGCCTACCTGGCCCGGCATATCGCCCGGGCGGCCGGCGTGCACGACGAGGCCGGCGCCTTCAACGTCAACCGCTTGTGCGGCTCCGGGGTGCAGGCCCTGCTCTCCGCCGCCCAGCAGATCGCCCTGGGCGACAGCCGCCTGGCCCTGGCCGGTGGCGCCGAGTCCATGAGCCGCGGCGCCTACCTGCTGCCTCCCCAGGCGCGTAGCGGCCTGCGCATGGGCCACGCCAGCGTCACCGACCTGACCCTGGGCATCCTCAGCGACCCCTTCGACAGCGGCCATATGGGCTGCACCGCCGAGAACATCGCCAGCCGCTACGGCCTGAGTCGCGAGGCGGTGGACCGCTTCGCCATGCAGAGCCACCACAAGGCGGCCCGAGCCATCGCCGAGGGGCGCTTCGCGGCGCAGATCGTGCCGGTAACCGTGCGCGAGGGGAAGCAGGAGCGCGTCTTCGACCGCGACGAGCACGTGCGCGACGGCGTCACCCTGGAGGACCTGGCCCGGCTCAGGCCCGCCTTCCAGAAGGAGGGGCTGGTCACCGCCGGCAACGCCTCGGGCCTCAACGACGGGGCGGCCAGCCTGGTGCTGGCCAGCGCCGAGGAGGCCGAGCGCCGTGGTCTGACGCCCCGGGCGCGGCTGATCACCGGCACCGTCGCCGGGGTCGAGCCGCACCTGATGGGGCTGGGGCCGATTCCCGCCGTGCGCCGCTGCCTGGAGCAGGCCGGCCTGACCATCGGCGATATCGATGTCATCGAGTCCAACGAGGCCTTCGCCGCCCAGGCCATGGCGGTGGCCGAGGAGCTGGCGTTTCCGGCAGAGAAGCTCAACCCCAACGGCGGCGCCGTGGGCCTTGGCCACCCGGTGGGCGCCACCGGCGCCATCCTGGTGATCAAGGCGCTGGCCGAGCTCGAGCGCACCGGCGGCCGCTACGGCCTGATCACCCTGTGCATCGGCGGCGGCCAGGGCATCGCCCTGCTCATCGAGCGCTGTTGATCGGCGACCTGTTGGAGAGCGGCGTGCGCCTGGTCGACGAGATCCCCAAGACCAGCGTCAGACCAGCGTCGACAAGCTCGACAAGCAGCGCATCCGTCAGGAGATATAGGCCAGGCTCCCCCGCCGATAGGCGGCGGGGGTATCCCCGGTCCAGCCACGGAAGGCGCGGCTGAAGCAGGCCTGGTCCTCGAAGCCGAGCCGTTCGGCGATGCCGGTCAGCGGCTGGTCACTGCGGGTCAGTGCCTGGATGGCGACATCCCGCCGACACTCATCCTTGACCGCCTGGAAGCGAGTGCCCTCCGCGGCCAGGCGCCGCGACAGGGTGCGCACCGACATATGCAGCGCCGCGGCCACCTCCGCCACGCTGGCCGCATAGGCGCCGTGGCGGGTCAGGTGCTCGCGCACCCGGTGGGAGAGCAGGCGCTCCTCGAAGGAAACATAGAACCAGTCCGCCGGGGCGCGCTGCAGGAAGGCGCCCAGGTGTCGCTTGGTCTGGCGGATTGGCTCGTCGAGGATCGCCCGATCGAAGTAGATGGCGGTCTGGGGGCGGTCGAAGCGCAGTCGACCGGGATAGAAGTAACGGTAGTCGGCGCTGTGCTCGGGCTCGGCATAGGCGCACTCCAGGGTGATCGGCGGAATCTTGCGGGCGATCATCCAGGAGGCGATGCCGTGCAGCAGCTTGAGCATCAGCTCATGCACCAGGATGCGGCTGCCCGCCGGTGGCCGGTGCTCTACCAGGCCGATACGCACCAGATCATCGCCATGACTGACCTCGTAGCCGAAGTCGTCGAGCAGAATGCGAAAGAACAGCCGATAACGGTGCAGCGCTACCTTGAGGGTAGGAGCCTCCAGCAGGCTCAGGCACAACAGCTTGAGGGTGCCGCCGCGCAGCGGGCGAGCGAAGAAGCCTGGCGTCTCATCGTCACAGGCGTTGACCAGCAGCCGATAGAGGGTGGCAAACTGCCCCACGGTGACCCGTCCGTGGGGCGATTCCAGCAGCCGCGGCGAGATGCCGGCGCGACGCAACAGGCTAGCCCGCTCGGCGGTCAGTCCCGGCACGCCCTGGAACAGCTCGCCGACGAAGTGCCGCGACACCGTCACCGTCATGCGCTCCCTCGCCCCCCGTCGTTCACCGAATACAGCTATCGGTTATACCCGAACACGACGCCGCCGACACTCCTCCCTCCGTCGCCTGTGGCTGGCCCGCGTTCTGTGTCACCATCCCGAGTTGATCCATGTCAGCTCATTCCAGCGCCTGGGAGGCCGCCATGCTCGAGTTCCGCCAGGTCCACAAGGCCTATGCCACGCCCCAGGGTCCCCTCGAGGTGCTCGCCGGGGTCGACCTGAGCCTGGCGGCGGGCCAGAGCGTGGCGCTGATGGGGGAGTCGGGCAGCGGCAAGTCGACCCTGCTGCACCTGGCCGCGGGGCTCGACCTGCCGGACGCCGGCGAGGTGCGCGTAGGCGGCTGGGCGATCTCCCGCCTCGCCGAACCCGAGCGGGCGCGGCTGCGGCGGGAGGCGCTGGGCCTGGTGTTCCAGCAGTTCCACCTGGTGCCGAGTCTCTCGGTGCGCGACAACCTGCGCCTGCAGGCGCGGCTCGCCGGACGCGAGGATCGCGCCTGGTCGGCCGAGCTGATCAGCCGCCTGGGCCTGGCCGGGCTGGAGGGTCGCTACCCGGAGCAGCTCTCCGGCGGCCAGCAGCAGCGCCTGGCCATCGGCCGCGCCCTGGCACCGCGTCCGGCGCTGCTGCTGGCCGACGAGCCCACCGGCAACCTGGACGAGGCCACCGCCGGCGAGGTGCTGGCGCTGCTGCTGGCGCTGGTGGAGGAGACCGGCTGCGCGCTGCTGATGGTGACCCACAGTCCACGCATCGCGGCCCCGCTGGACCGCCGCCTGCGGCTCTCCCGCGGCACCCTGGCACCGCTGGCCGCCGTGGAGGCGAGCTGATGGCGACACTGCTGGCCACCCTGCTCTCCCACTACCGCCGCCATCCCGCCCAACTGGCCATGCTGCTGCTGGGGCTATGGGTGGCCAGCGCCCTGTGGAGCGGCGTCCAGGCGATCAACGCCTCGGCGAAGGAGAGCTACGCCCGTGCCGAGGCGCTGTTCACCACCGGGCTCGATCGCCTGGAGCGCCTCGATGGCGAAGTGCTGACCCGCGTCGACTTCCTCGCCCTGCGTCGCCAGGGGCTGCCGGTCTCGCCGCTGCTGGAGGGCGAGCTCACCGCCCCCGACGGCACCCGGCTGACGCTGATCGGCATCGATCCGCTCACCCTGCCCGGCGACAGCGCCTTCGCCACCGCCGGAGGCCTATCTTCAGGCCCAGGCGATCTCACTGGTTTCCTGACGCCGCCCTGGCAGACCCGCCTCGCCCCGGACACCCTGCCCAGCCTGGACCTCGACGCCGACTCCGCCCCGGGGGCGACCCCACGCCTGGCGGCGGGCCGGCTACCGCCGCTGAGCCTCGCGCCATCGCTGCCGCCGCACACCCTGGTGATGGATATCGCCGCGGCCGCGGCGCTGCTCGACAGCGGGGAACACATCACCCGGCTGGTGACCGCTCCGGGAACCCTGGCGGCCGCACCACCGGGCCTGGCCCTGACCCGCGCCACCTCCCTGGTCTCGCCGGGCCAACTGACCCAGAGCTTCCACCTCAACCTGACGGCACTCGCGCTGCTGGCGCTGATCGTCGGCCTGTTCATCGTCCAGGCGGCGCTGGGCCTGGCCCTGGAGCAGCGCCTCGAGATGCTGCGCACCCTGCGCGCCCTGGGGGTCTCGGGCCGCGCCCTGGTGGCCGGCCTGGCCCTGGAGCTGGTGCTGCTCGGCAGCATTGGCGCCCTGGCCGGAATCGCCGGCGGAGTGTGGCTGGCCCGGGCGCTGCTGCCCGACGTGGCCGCCACCCTGGGCAGCCTCTACGGCGCCGGAGTGGGCGTGGAGCTGCGCCTGCCCTGGCACTACTGGTTCGGCGGACTGGCGGTGACCCTGGGTGGGCTACTGCTGGCAGGCGCCGGGGTGCTGTGGCGAGCCGCGCGCCTGTCGGTGCTCGACCTGGGCCGCGCCCAGGCGTGGCGCGGCGGCTACCAGCGCCAGCTCATGCGCATGACCCTGGCCGGCGCGGTGGTCGCGGCGGCCGGCCTGGCACTCTGGGCGTGGCTTGCGCGCCAGCCCGCCGGCGAGGGGCTGGCGGCGGGCTTCGCGCTGATGGCGGCGCTGCTGCTGGTGGGGGCACTATGGCTGCCGCCGCTGCTGGCCGGCGCCCTGGCGGGCCTTGGGCGGCTGGCTCGGCGGCGCCCGCTGGCCCAGTGGGCCCTGGCCGACCTCGAGCTGCAGCTGCCGCGTCTATCGCTGGCACTGATGGCGCTGCTCATCGCGCTCTCGGCGAGCCTCGGGGTCAACAGCATGGTGGGGGGCTTTCGCCTGACCTTCCTGGAGTGGCTCGACCAGCGGCTGGTGGCCGACCTCTACCTGGACCCACCGGTGGAGCGCTTCGCGGCGGTGCACGCCTGGCTGGGCGAGCGCCCCGAGGTGGCCGAGCGCCTGGTCACGCGACACGGCGAGAGCACCCTGCTGGCGGTCGAGGCCGAAGGGGCCTCGCGTCTGCTCTCCCGACCGCTAGCGCTGTTCGGCCTCACCCCGGGCCAGCGGCTGACACCGAGCTGGCCGCTGCTGGAGACCCGCAACGGACGGCAAGACGCCTGGCGCGCCCTCGGGGAGGGCGAGGCCTTTATCAACGAGCAACTGGCCGTCGCCGAGGACATCGCCCCGGGGGATCGCCTGACCCTGGCCGCCCCGGGCGGCCGGGTGACCCTCGCCGTGGCGGCGATCTACCCCGACTACGGCAACCCGCGCGGCGAGGTGCTGATGGCCGCTCCGGCGCTGGGCGCTCGCTTCGCGGCCCCACCGGACTCGCTCGGCATCGTGCTGGCCCCGGGGGCCGACGGCGAGGCCCTGGGCGCAGCGCTGGCCAGCGAGTTCGCCTTGGGCCGAGATGCCCTGCGTGACCAGGGCGCGGTCAAGCGCATCGCCACCGGCATCTTCGAGCGCACCTTCGCCATCACCCGGGCGCTCAACGCCCTGACCCTGGCGGTGGCGGCGCTGGCACTGCTGGCCAGCCTGCTGGCCCAGGCCCGTGAGCGCCGCCGACGGCTGGCACCGCTGTGGGCTCTGGGGGTACCGAGAGGCCAGCTGCTGGGCGTCCAGCTCGCGCAGCTGGGGGGCGCCGCCCTGGCGGTGGGCCTGGTCGCCGTGCCGCTAGGCATCGCCATCACCTGGGGGCTGGTGGCGGTGATCAACGTGGCGGCCTTCGGCTGGCGCCTGCCGCTGCATCTGTTCCCGGGGGAGGTCGCCCTGACCCTGGCCACCGCCGTGGCGGTGGCTCTCACCGCCGCGGCGCTACCGGCGCTGCGCCTGTGGCGCACCCCGCCCCGGGCGCTGCTCGCCGAGGAGCCAGGATGATGCCACAACCGACCCACCCTGCCGCTCGCTTCCCGTGGCGGGTCCTGCTGCTCGGCTGGACGCTCGCAACCCTCCTGGTCCTCGCCGGCTGCGACGAGGCGTCCACCGAGCCCTCCGGCACCGGCTTCGCCGGGCTCGGCGAGAGCGGCGCCGGCTTCATGCAGGCCAGCGCGGAGACCCGGCTGCGCTTCCCCGCGGATCACGGCGCCCACCCCGACTACCGCATCGAGTGGTGGTATCTCACCGCCAACCTGGAGGACGCGGCCGGCGAGCCGCTGGGACTGCAGTGGACCCTGTTCCGCCAGGCGCTGGCACCGCCGAGTGCACGCCCGGCCCCCACCCCCTGGGCCACCGACCAGCTATGGATGGCACATATGGCGGTGTCCCGCGGCGAGCAGCACGCCGTGGCGGAGCGCTTCGCCCGCAGCCACTCGACGGCCCCTTCCCGGCCGATGAACCACCAGGCCGGCGCGCTGGCGTTCCCCTTCCGCGCCTGGCTCGATGACTGGGAACTGGCCAGCGCCGTGACGGAGCCCGGAGGCGACACCTTCGAGCGGCTCACCCTCACCGCCTTCGACGGCGGGGGCGATAAGCGTTTCGGCTATCGCCTGATGCTGACCGCCGAGGGCCCACTGGTGCGCCACGGCCGCCAAGGGTTCAGCCAGAAGTCGGCCGACGGTCAAGGCTCGCACTACTACAGCCAGCCGTTCTGGCGCATCGAGGGCGAGGTGACCCTGGCCGGCGAGAATCATGCGGTGAGCGGCCGGGGCTGGCTCGACCGCGAGTGGAGCAGCCAACTGCTCAGTCCCGACCAGGCGGGCTGGGACTGGTTCTCGCTGCACCTGGACGACGGCCACCGGCTGATGGCCTTCCGGCTGCGCGGCGGCGGGGCCGACGGCGGCGACTACCGCTCCGGCAGCTGGATCGCCCCGGACGGCACCACCCGCCCGCTGGACTCGCGGGAACTGGCGCTAACAGCGCTGGCCACCTCCCCCGTGGCGGGGCGCGAAATGCCTACCCGTTGGCGACTGGAAGTGCCCGAGCAGGGCCTCGACCTGCTCGTCGAGGCGCCCCACACCGAGCGCTGGATGGACACCACGGTGCCCTACTGGGAGGGCGAGGTGGTGGCCCGCGACCATGATGGCGGCGAAAGGCTGGGGGTGGGCTATCTGGAGATGACCGGCTATTGATGGACGATAATCCTATAAGCCTGCTATCGAGATGGCCGGCCCGACGCGCTACCCTGAAGGCATTCCCACGCCCTGGAGCTCGCCATGCTGCCTAGCCTGTTCATCTCCCACGGCTCGCCGATGCTGGCCCTGACCGAGACCCCGGCCCACGCCTTCCTGCGTGACCTGGGCCGCGACTACCGCCCCCGCGCCGTGGTGGTGGTGTCGGCCCACTGGGCCAGCCGCCAGCTGCTGGTCAGTACCAGTGAGCGCCCCGAGACCATCCACGACTTCGGCGGCTTCCCCCGCGAGCTCTTCGAGGTGCAGTACCCGGCCCCCGGCGAGCCCGAACTGGCCAGGCGTCTGGCCCGGGAGCTCAACGCCGTGCCCACCGAACGCGGCCTGGATCACGGCGCCTGGGTGCCACTGTCGCTGATGTTCCCCACCGCCGAGGTGCCGGTGGTCTCGCTGTCGCTGCCGATGCAGTGGTCCAACGCCGAGCTGCTGGCCCTGGGCGAGAGACTCCAGGCACTATGCGAGGAGGATATCCTGGTGATCGGCTCCGGCAGCCTGACCCACAACCTCTACGAGATGCTGCCGCTGGACGCCGAGATGCCGCCCTGGGTCGGCGAGTTCGCCGACTGGGTCGAGGCCTGCCTGGTGGCGGACGACCGTGAGGCGCTGCTGGCCTGGGAGCAGGGCCCCAAGGCCCGCGAGAACCACCCCACACCGGAGCACTTCCAGCCGCTGCTGGTGGCACTGGGTGCCGGCGGGCCGGGCCGACGCCTGCACCACAGCGTGGAGCACGGCGTGCTGGCCATGGACGTCTACGCCTTCGACTGACGCCGCCGACACTCCCCTGAAAGCACGAGGCCGCCCCGTTGTCGGGGCGGCCTCGTCTCGTTGCGTACCAATGTCGCGGAATCAGGCGTCGGGGATTTCCAGCGCCTGCTGCACCACCGGCCAGGCCGGCTCGCCGTCGCGGGTAGTCACACCCTCGAGGAAGGCCTCGACCCGCTCGGGGTTGTCGCGCAGCCACTGCAGGGCGACCTCCTCGGGCTCGCGCTCCTCGTAGCTGAAGCCACGGATCATGGCGCTCTGGTCGTCGGCGCTGAACACCAGCTGGTCCAGCAGCCGGGTGGCGTTGGGGTTGGACTCGGAGAAGTCCGTGGTCACCAGCGTCTTGACGTCGCTTCGCCCGCCGTCGGGGCCCCACATGTCCTGGGTGTCATCGAGGTAGCGGATATCGTATTCGATGTTCATCCAGTGCGGCGTCCAGCCGGCGAAGACGATCCACTCCTCGCGAGCGATGGCGGCATCCGCGGCGCTGAGCATGCCCGGGGTGGAGGTCTCGGAGAGATCCCAGTCACCGAGGCCGTAGGTATCGTTCTCGACCGCCTCGTTGAGGGTGTCGCTCATGCCGGAGCCCACCTCGATGGAGTAGACGGTGCGCCCCAGCTTCTCGGCGACTTCCTCGTCGGCCAGGTCCTCGGCGGAGGTCACGCCTGCCTCGTACACGTAGGTCGGCACCGCGAAGCCCAGGCGGGCGCCGTCGACGTTGTTGCCCAGGTCGACGATCAACCCCTTATCCAGGGTGGTCTCGTACATGCCCTGCTGGGCGGGCAGCCAGGCGGCGAGGAAGGCGTCCAGCTCGCCCTGGGTGAGGGCCTCGTAGGTGATAGTGGAGCCGAGCTCCTGCTGGCGCACCTCGTAGCCCAGGGTCTCGAGCAGCCGGGACGCCAGGGCGGTCTTGACGGTGACGCCCGGCCAGGCGGGCACGGAGAAGCGCACCTGGGCCGGCTCCTCGGCGAGGGCCGCGCTGCTCCAAGTCAGCGGGGCGGCCAGCAGGGCGCCAGCCAGCGCCAGGGTAAGGGGACGACGGGACAGGTTCATCGGGTCTCCTTGGCAGGTCATGCCATGAATGGATACGGGCATGACCTTAGCGCCCCCCTGCGTGAATAACAAAATGCGGTATCGACACTCAGTCAGGCCAACCTGGAGACCACCTCTCCTGACCGGCCACAAACATTGCATCAGGCGGTTTGTGGCCGACATTCGGCCTGGGCCTCGAGGACACCATGGCCGATGTGGATCAGCTTCCGCATCGCCGCCCCAGGGATGGTATCTAGGACAGCGCCGGATCCGGGGAAGGCAACAGCAGCGTGCAGCGAGAGTGCCGAGCGTCAGACCTCTGCTGGTCATGCAGCAGGTCGAGCGCCAGGGTGCTGGCTTCCACGCAGACGATGCTGGCCCGATAGCAGAGATCGGAGGTCAAGGCCTCCCAGTGCATCACCGCATTCACACCCCCCCTCAGCACCAGTGCCAACCACAGCAGCAGCCCCCTCATGCTGAAGAGCGGGCACACCAGGGAGAAGGTCGGCATCACCGGCGCTCGGTAGCCCTCTAGGTGGTCCTTGAGCGGTATCGTGGCGCCGCTCGAGCGACCAGGGTTAATGTAGGGGGGTATCCACCGCAAGGAGCGATTCGCATGGCGGTACGTGACCTGAGCCGGGGGTGGCTGCTGATGGTCGCCCTTACCCTGCTCGCCGGCTGTGCCGGCAAGGAGCTGGCGGTGGAGGACCCGCCGCCCCACGAGAGCCTCTCCATCGACCGCGTGCTGATCCTGGCCGCGGCCGAGCGCGCCCTGGGAACGCCCTATCGCTTCGGCGGCAACACCCCTGCCGGCCTCGACTGCTCGGGGCTGGTGCAACTGGCCTACCAGGCCGCCGGTATCCCCGTGCCGCGCACCGCCGATGACCAGTTCCGGGCCCTGCCGGAAGTGGATCGCGCCCGCCCCGGCGACCTGCTGTTCTTCGATACCAGCGGGGGTGGCAAGGCCAGCCACGTAGGCATCTACCGCGGCGACGGCCAGATGATCCACGCCCCCGGCCGTGGCCGTCGGGTGGAGACCTCGCCGGTGGAGATCGCCTACTGGCAGGAACGCTTCCTGGGCGCCGCCGCCCCGGCGCCCTGACCCCGGAAAACGCTTAAGTCTGCGTTAAGCTCGCGGCGCCAGAGTCTCGGTGACACGTCACGGAGACGCCCTGATGCCCGATTCGAGCCACCTTCCCTGCCCGCTTCCCGCGCCCGACGGCGCCCCGCTCGAGTGGCAGGAAGCCCTTCACTGGTGCCGCCGCCGGCGCCTGGAGCATCTGATACGTCGGCGTTTCGCCGAGGAGCACGGCGCCGCGATCCGCCACCTGCTGCCGCGCCTCTTTGGCCTGTGGCAGGGCGCTACGCCACTGGCCGCGGTCGGCGTGCACCAAGCCCACGCCGGCCCGCTGTTCCAGGAGCAGTACCTGGATGTCAGCGCCGAACGCTGCCTGGCCGAATGCTTCGCTCGCCCCGTGGCCCGCCACCAGGTCGCCGAGATCGGCAACCTGGCCAGCCTCCGACCTGGACTGCAGCGCCGGTTGTTCCTGCACCTGGTGGCGCAGCTCGGCCGCGAGGGCATCGCCTGGCTGCTGTTCACCGCGACACCCGAGGTAGCCAACGGCATTCGCCGCCTGGGCCTGACCCTGGCGCCGCTGACCGCCGCCGATCCGGCGCGTCTCGGCGACGAGCGGGCCGACTGGGGACGCTACTACCAGCGCCGCCCCTGGGTGATGGCCGGCGATCTTTCCCGAGCCTACCGCGAGCTCGAGGCGCGGGGCCTGCTGCCCTCGCCCCTGCCCCATGCGGCGGAGCTGTCCCATGCACACCTCGCCTGAAGCCTTCCGCGCGCGGCTGGCCCGCCATGCCGAAGCGCTAGCGACCCACGTCGCGCTGGTGGAGGGCGCGCGGCGGGTCACCTTCGCGCACGGCCATCCGGTCGGCTTCTTCGGCATGGTGCAGGTGCTGGAGGGCACCAGCACGGCGCTGGCCACCCAGGCTGCCGAACGGCTGCAGGCGAGCCTCGAGCTGCCCGACGAGGCGCTGCGCTACCTGACCTCCCACGGCAGCCTGGACATCGGCCACCTGGCCTTCTTCGAGGGGCTGGTGAACCGCCTGGAGGCCGACGACCTGGCGGCGGTGATCGACACCGCGAGGCTGGTCTATCGCCTCTACGGCGCCATGTTCCGCGGCGTCGAGGCGCGCTGCAGCGGCGGTAGTGCCGCCCGGGAGCTCGCCGATGCGCTGGCCTGACCCCCTCGCCCGTCGCCCACGCCTGCCGGAAGGCGGCTGGCCCGCCCAGCGGGTGCTGATCACCGGGGCCAGCGGTGGCATCGGCCAGGCGCTGGTGGACGAGCTGGCCGCCGCCGGGGCGCAGTTGCTGATCAGCGGCCGCCGCGCCGAGGCGCTCGAGGCCGCGGTGGCTCGCCACCCCGGCCGGGTCACCGCGTTGCCCGCCGACCTGACCCGCGCCGAGCAGCGCGCCCGACTGGTGGCCGCGGCGGAACAAGCGGGCATCAGCATGCTGATCAACGCCGCCGGGGTGAACCGGGTGGCGCTGTTCAGCGAGGGCTCGGATGCCGAAATCGAGCGCCTCATTGCCCTCAACCTCACCGCCACCCTGCAGCTCACGCGCGCCCTGCTGCCCCAGCTGATGGCGGCCCGCCAGGGCTGGGTGATCACCCTGGGTTCCACCTTCGGCACCCTGGGCTACCCCGGCCAGGTCAGCTACTGCGCCACCAAGTTCGCCCTGCGCGGCTTCAGCCAGGCCCTGCGCCGCGAGCTCGCCGACACCCGGGTGCGGGTGCTGCATGTCTCGCCCCGGGCCACCCGCACCGCCATGAACGCCCCCGAGGTGGAGGCCATGAACGCGGCCCTGGGCAACGCCATGGACAGCCCCGCCCGGGTCGCCCAGGCGCTGCGCCACGCCGTGGAGCGCGGCCGCCGGGAGGCACAGTTGGGCAGGCCCGAACGCCTCTTCGTGCGCCTCAATGCCCTGCTGCCGGGGGTGGTCGACCACGCCCTGGCACGCCAGCTCCCCGTCATCCGCCGCTTTCTCGATACCCAGGAGACCACGCCATGAACGCTCGACGACTCTCGCACCGCCCCCTCCTGCGCCTCGCCGCCGCGCTGCTGGTCGCCGGCCTCGGCGGCTTGTTCGCCATTGTGGCCCTGGCCGCGAGCGATGGCAGTGGTGTCGATCCGAGCGTGGCTCGACTGCAGGCACGCTGGGCCGAGATCCGCTATGCGCTGCCCGAGGCGCAGCAGGCGAAGGCCCTGGCCGAGCTGGGAGATGAAGCGGAACGGCTGCTGGCCGAGCGGCCCGACGCCGCCGAGCGGCTGATCTGGGCCGGTATCGTGCGCGCAAGCCAGGCCGGCGCCGAGGGCGGGCTGGGGGCGCTGGGCCTGGTCAAGCAGGCACGCGGCTACCTGGAGGCCGCCCTCGAGCAGGACCCACTGGCACTGAGCGGCTCCGCCTATACCAGCCTGGGGGCGCTCTACTACCAGGTGCCGGGCTGGCCGCTCGGCTTCGGCGACGACGACAAGGCCGCATGGCACCTCGAGCGAGCGCTGGCCATCGACCCGGACGGACTCGACACCCTCTACTTCTGGGGCGACTATCTGCATGAACAGGGGCGTGACACCGAGGCCCGCCAGGCCCTGGAGAAGGCCCTGCAGGCAGCGCCACGCCCCGGCCGCGAGCTCGCCGATGCCGGCCGCCGCGAGGAGATCCACCATCTGCTGTCGCAACTGGAGAAGTGAGCCCGATGCGCATCCTGCTGGTCGAGGACGACCCGAGCCTGGCCTCGGGCATCCGCCTGGCCCTCAAGCCCGAGCACTACACCGTGGACCACCTCGCCGATGGCGCCACGGCGCTCATCGCCCTGCAGGGCGATGAGCCCTTCGACGCGGTGATCCTCGACCTCGGCCTGCCGGGACTCGACGGCATGCGGGTGCTGGAGGCCGTGCGGCGCGGCGGCAACCGGATTCCGGTGCTGGTGCTGACCGCCCGGGATGCCGTGGACGATCGCATCGCCGGGCTGGATGCCGGCGCCGACGACTACCTGGTCAAGCCCTTCGAGGTGGCCGAGCTCAAGGCGCGGCTGCGCGCCCTGCTGCGCCGCAGCCAGGGCCATGCCAGCCCACTGCTGGAGTGCCGCGGCATCCGCCTCGACCCAGCCAGCCGCCGGATCAGCTACCACGACGAGGAGGTCACCCTGTCGCGCCGCGAGTTCACCTTGTTGCAGGAGTTCATGGGTCACCCTGGGCGGGTCTTCACCCGTGACACCCTGACCCGGCTGGTCTACGGCTGGGAGGAGGACGTGGAGAGCAATGCCATCGAGGTTCACGTGCACCACCTGCGCCGCAAGCTCTTCCCCGAGTTGATCCGCACGGTGCGCGGCATCGGCTACGTGATGGACCGCGCCCCCCAGGAGGCCGAGGCGTGACCTCGATCCGCCGTCGCACCCTGGGGCTGGTACTGCTGGTGTTCGGCCTCAGCATGCTGGCGATCGGCCTGGTCAGCTACCGCTATGCCGCCCACGAGATCGAGGAGCTCTACGACGCCAGCCTGGCCCAGAACGCCCGCCTGCTGGAGGGGCTGATCCAGGCGCCGCTGCCGGACGACCAGCGCGAGGCGCTGCTGACCAGCCTGGAGAGCGCCCTCGAGCGCGCCGAGCAGTCGGACAAGCGCCTGGCCGGCCACCGTTACGAGAGCAAGCTGGCCTTCCAGCTGTGGGAGCAGGACCGGCTGCTGCTGCGCTCCGCCAGCGCCCCTACCCAGCCCTTCACCGCGGCGCCACCCGGCTACGCCAGCAGCCAGGTGGCGGGCCACGCCTGGCGGGTCTATGTCCTCGACCTGCCCACGTCGGCACGGCGGGTGATGGTCACCGAGCGCGACGACGTGCGCGGCGAGCTGACCCGCGCCGTGGCTCTGCGTACCCTGCTGCCGGACCTGATCGGCCTGCCGCTGCTGGCACTGCTGCTGTGGTGGGCCACCGGCCATGGACTGCGCCCCCTGTCGCGGCTGGCGGCGGCGATCCGCCAGCGTGACTCCCACAACCTGCAGCCGCTGGCGATGCACCCACTGCCCCGGGAGCTGGACACCATCGTCGGCGCCTTGAATCGGCTGCTGGAGCGCATCCGCCGGCTGCGAGTGCGCGAGAAGCGCTTCATCGCCGACGCCGCCCATGAGCTGCGCACCCCCCTGGCGGTGCTCGACCTGCACGCCCAGAACGCCCTGGCCACCGAGGACCCCGCCGACCGTCGCGAGGCGCTGGAGGAGCTGCGCAACGGCGTGGCCCGGGCCACCCGGCTGGTCACCCAGCTGCTGACCCTGGCGCGCCTGGAGCCCGAGGACGAGAAACAGGAGGCGAGCGCGCGGGTCGCCAGCGACCTGCTGGCCGAGGTACGCGAGGCGCTGGCCGAGCTCTTGCCGCTGGCGGTGGAGCGCGCTCAGGAACTGGACCTTGTCGCCGACGAAGGCAGCGACTGGCGGCTGGCAGCCGAGCCAGGCGCCATCGCGACCCTGGTACAGAACCTGGCCGGCAACGCCCTGCGTTACACCCCGGACGGCGGCCGGGTGACGGTGGCCCTGGCCGCCGATGACGCTTGGCTGACGCTGCGGGTGGACGACCAGGGCCCGGGGATCTCCGTCGCGGAACGCGAGCATGTTATCGAGCGCTTTCATCGCGTCGGCCCCGGGGCCGGCGCCGGCCTCGGGCTCTCCATCGTCGAGCGCCTGCTGGCCCGCCATGGCGGCACGCTCCACCTGGAGGAGGCACCCGGTGGCGGCCTGCGCGCCGTGGCAACGCTGCCGCGGGCCATCCTGGCCTTGCAGAGCTGACGCATGTCGCCGGCCTGGGCATAAGGGTTCGTTAAGACATAGCCCTCAGCATGGCGGCGTTGCCATTCAGGACGCTGCCCATGCCACCCACCACCCACGCCCTCTCAAGCTCCCGTGATGCCGTCCCGTCGACCGCATCACGGCCACTGCGCCGCCTGGCGCTGGCCTGGGCCGGCTTCCTGCTGCTGATGCTGGCGATCGACCGACTGGGGCTCGACTTCCGCCTCGCCGATGCTCTCTATCGCCTTCAGGGCGACGGCTGGACGCTGAAGCAGCATGTGCTACTCGAGACCTGGCTGCATCGCGGCGGGCGCAACTTCAGCCAATGGATGGGCGGCGGCGTGGTACTGCTGCTGCTGGTCAGCTTGGTCGCCCAGCCGCTGCACCACTGGCGCCGTCCCCTGCTGTATCTGTTCCTGGCGGTGGCCGGCTCGACGCTTGCGGTCTCGAGCGTGAAGCACCTGGTCCCCATGGAGTGTCCCTGGGACCTGGCCCGCTATGGCGGCGACTGGTCCTTCGTCGGCCTGCTCACGCGGCGCCCCGCCGGGATGCCGGATACCGCCTGCTTCCCCGCCGGCCACGCCAGCGCCGGCTATGCCTGGATCGCCCTCTACTTCTGCCTGCGCCAGGTGCGGCCTCGGCTGCGCTGGCTGGGCCTGGCCGTCGGCCTGGGGTTGGGCGTGCTCTTCGGCGCCACCCAGCAACTGCGCGGCGCCCACTTCCTCTCCCACGATCTATGGACGCTGATGCTCTGCTGGACCATCAGCGCCGTGCTGGCGAGCCGTCTGCTGCAGACATCGACGCCCGACATCACGGTCACCCCCCATGTCACCGAGAACGTTCCCAATGCCTGACACCACCACCTCACGTGTCGATGCTCGGCGTCGATTCCACTGGCGGCTGCCGGCCCTCTCCCCCCAGGCCCTGACCCTGCTGGCCTGCCTGAGCTTCACGCTCTTCTACAACCAGCGCTTCTGGGCGTCGGTGATCGAGGCCATGCCGACTACCGGGCTGGCCGGCTGGGGCCAGTTGCTCGGCTACGGCGTGCTGGTGACCGGCCTGCACTTGGTGGTCTTCCTGCCTTTCGTCAACCGGACCACCGCCAAACCATTGCTGACAGGTCTGGTGCTGATCGCCGCCTCGGTCAGCTACTTCACCGGCCACTACGGCACCTACTTCGATACCCACATGATAGATAACGTGCTGCAGACCGATACCCGCGAGGCCGGCGAGCTGCTTACCCCGGGACTGGCGCTCTATCTGCTGCTGTTTGCCGGGTTACCGAGCGCGCTGCTGTGGCGCTGGCCGCTGCGCCGCCGCAGCTGGCGGCGCGGCCTAGGAGCCGGCGCCCTCTGGTGGCTGGGCAGCGTGGCGACACTCGCCATGGCGCTACTGTTCTCCTTCCAGAGCCTCTCCTCGCTGATGCGCAACCATCACGAGCTGCGCTACCTGGTGACGCCGGGCAATGCCATCGTCTCCACCGGGCAGGTGATGGCGGCGCCGCCACCGCTGCCCGAGGAACGCCTGCCCATTGGCGAGGATGCACGACGTCTGGCGAGCACCGACGGCACCCCACGGTTGCTGGTGCTGGTGGTCGGCGAGACGGTACGCGCCGCCGACTGGGGACTGTCCGGCTACGCACGGCAGACGACTCCTCGGCTGGCCGAGCGTGACGTCATCAACTTCCGTGACGTGGCCAGCTGCGGCACCAGCACTGCCGTCTCGCTACCCTGCATGTTTTCCCCGCAAGGGCACAGCGACTACGACGAACGCTTCACCCGCAGCCACGAGACACTACTCGACGTAGTGCAGCGTGCCGGCTACCGCGTGGTATGGATCGACAACCAGTCGGGCTGCAAGGGAGTCTGCGATGGCGTGGAGCGGGTCTCACTATCGCCGCACGCCTACCCCGAACTATGCGGAGAGGAGGGTTGTCTCGATGGCGTGCTGATCGAGGCGTTGAAAGGTCAGGTTGCGTCGATCAGCGGCGATACGGTGGTCGTGCTGCATATGCTGGGCAATCATGGTCCCAGCTACTTCCAGCGCTACCCGGAAGACTTCCGGGTCTTCACCCCCACGTGCGACACGGCCGACCTGGCCCAGTGTGACCGGGAGGCGATCGTGAACAGCTACGACAACGCCATCCTCTATACCGACAGCGTGCTGGACGGGATCATCGGCGTGCTGGAGGAGGGCCAGTCCCTGGCCACGGCGATGCTGTATGTCTCCGACCACGGCGAGTCGCTGGGCGAGAAGGGCATCTACCTGCACGGCCTGCCCTACGCCATCGCTCCCCGGGAGCAGACTCGCGTGCCGATGGTGTGGTGGGCCGACGAGGACTTCGCCAGGCGCAGCGGCCTCGCCGCTGGCTGCCTGTCCGCCCAGCGCGACCGCGCCTTGCGCCATGACCACCTGTTCCATTCCCTGCTGGGATTGCTCGGGGTGGAGAGCCGGGTCCGCCAGGATGCCCTGGACCTGACCGCCGGCTGCCGGGCCCCGGCGGTGGCCACGACCGGGGCGCGGTCATAGCCTGGCGGTCAAGCCGCCCGGCTCACAGCTCGTGGCCGGTCACCACCCGGCAGATGTCGGCGAAGCTTTGCGCCAGGGGTGTCGCCTTGTCGCCGGCGCCTACCGCGCGACGGATGTCGGTGGCCGAGACCAGCCCGCGTATCCACTCCTGACCCTGGTCGTCGCACTGGGTGACCAGCAGGTGCTGATCGGTCATCGACTCCAGCGACAGCAGCAGGTCCTCGACGGTCAGCGAGGCGAGCTGCTCCAGCGGCATGGCCGCGAGCCTGCGCCAGGGAGTCATGATCATGCCCACCGTCACCTCGTCACTCGGCAGGCCATGCTGTTGCATGGCGAGGGTAGTGCGCCGGCCGCCGATCACCTCGCGGGCCGCCAGCACGCCGATGCAGCGCTGCTGCTCGTCGAGGACCAGCAGCAGGCGAACGCCTCCATAACGCATCATCAGGTGTGCCTCCTCGACGCCCACATTGGCATGGATAGTGCGCGGTGGGATCCTCGAGAAGTCGGTCAGTACCTCCAGGGCGGGACTCGAGGCGCTCAGCCGGGGGCGGGGTGGTGTGACCAGCCGTGGCGGCGCCAGCAACTGGGGAAGTGGCTTGTAGGAAAGGTGCAGGGTGTTCATGGGGGAACTCCTTGTCAGGGTCATGGGGTGCCAGCGGCACCTCTCTCCTTCACGGTTTCAGAGCTCTCTTAAGACAACCTTAAGGCGACGCGGCCTACCCTGTCGCTCCCCCTTCTCCGACGACCCACCAACACCATGACAGCTCCCATGCTTTTTCCACTCCGACCGCTCTTCCGCCTCGGCACTCTCCTGCTGGGCGCGAGTTGCCTGATGCTCCCCTCGCTCGCCCTTGCCAGTGTCGGCCCCCTCGATCTCACCGGCTCCGGTATCGGCACGCTGTCGGTGGCACTGTTCGTGCTTGCCTATGCCCTGGTGATGTCCGAAGAGCTGCTGCACATGCGCAAGTCGAAGCCGGTGCTGGTCGCCGCCGGCCTGATCTGGGCGCTGGCGGCCTGGGCCTATACCGGCGCCGGCATGCCCGAGCAGGCCGAGACGGCCTTCCGCGAGACGCTACTGGAGTACAGCGAACTGCTGCTCTTCCTGCTGGTCGCGATGACCTACATCAACGCGCTGGAGGAGCGCCGTGTCTTCGACGCCCTGCGCGCCTAGCTGGTGCGCAAGGGCTTCAGCTACCGCAGCCTGTTCTGGATTACCGGTTTCCTGGCTTTCGGGATCTCGGCGATTGCCAACAACATGACCACCGCCATGCTGATGTGCGCGGTGGTGCTCAAGGTCGCCGAGGGCGACGACCGCTTCATCCGGTTGTGCTGCATCAACACGGTGGTGGCCGCCAATGCGGGAGGCGCCTTCAGCCCCTTCGGTGATATCACCACGCTGATGGTATGGCAGGCCGGCCAGCTACCCTTCGGCGCCTTCTTCCAGCTGCTGGCGCCCTCGCTGGTGAACTTCCTGGTGCCGGCCCTGTTGATGAACCTGTTCATCCGCAATCGAAAGCCGCCGAATCTCACCGAGGAGGTCTGGCTCAAGCGTGGCGCCCGACGCATCATCCTGTTATTCCTGCTCACCGTGGCCCTCTCGGTGCTATGCCACTCGGTGCTTGGCCTGCCCCCGGCCATGGGCATGATGTTCGGCCTGGGTCTGCTGCAGTTCTTCGGCTATTTCCTGCGCCGTAGCCTGCCGCGCTCGCTGGCCCGCAAGCACACCCGCTACGCCCAGCGGGGCGACTGGAAGAAGCTCGAACAGCTGGGCGGTGTGGTGCCCTTCGATATCTTCAGCCGCATCGCCCGCGCCGAGTGGGACACCCTGCTGTTCTTCTATGGCGTGGTGATGTGCGTGGGAGGCCTCGGCTTCATGGGCTATCTGGCCCTGCTCTCGGAGAGCCTCTACGGCAGCTGGGACCCTGTCTGGGCCAACGTCATGCTGGGGCTCGTCTCGGCGGTGGTCGATAACATCCCGGTGATGTTCGCGGTGCTCTCCATGGCGCCGGACATGTCCAGCGGCAACTGGCTGCTGATCACGCTGACCGCCGGGGTCGGCGGCAGCCTGCTGGCCATGGGCTCCGCCGCCGGCGTGGCGCTGATGGGGCAGGCCCGCGGGATCTACACCTTCGCCGGGCACCTGCGCTGGGCCCCGGCCATTGCCCTGGGCTACGCAGCGAGCGTGGCTACCCACCTGCTGATCAATCGCGCCCTGTTCTGACGCCGACGCCGCGGCGCCATCCGGCCGAGAGGCTCGCCGGGTGGCGCCACGGCCTGGCTCACGCCATGCGCTTGAGGGTATGGTCACGCAGCCAGAACTGGTGGGCCAGGCTGGCCGCCACGTGGCCGCCGATCAGCAGCCAGAGTAGATTGGCCAGCACCTCGTGGGTCTCCTCGGCGGCCTCCTCCAGCCACTCGATCTCGGCACCGGGAGCGATCAGTGGCAGGCCGAAGACCTCCACGCCGTGGCCGCTGCCCAGGGCGACGAGCAGGCCGCTCACCGGGATCACCAGCATCGCCCCATAGAGCGCCAGATGGCCCAGCCGGGCCGCCCACTGCCAGTGGGCATGCGCCTCGAGCCTGCCGTGGTTCATACCGCGCCACAGCAGCCGGGCCACCAGCAGCCCCAGCAGCAGCACCCCGACGCTCTTGTGCAGCGCCATGGCCTCGCGCTCGCTCATGCCGATGAGCTCCGCCAGCCACTCGGTGCCGAGCATCAGGATCAATAGCGTGGCCATGCTCCAGTGAAGCGCCCGTGAGACGGCGCCGTAACGGTGTTGGGAATCCAGCCAGTTCATGTCGTCATCCTCCTCGGACGATGGACGACGACCGTTTTACGCCAGGGCGGCTTACAGGAGCCTTAACGCCGCGTTCATGGGGCGTTCATCATCGGTAGAAACGCGACAGCGCCTGCAGTACCTCGCCGGCCACCTCGGGCGAGGGTCGCACCGTCTCGAGCTCGTTCATGCGGTAGTCGTAGGCCTCGAAGGCGCCGGTCGGATGCACGGCGATCTGGTATTCCGGCAACAGGATGCCGTAGCCCATGTAGCTACCGGAGAGCAGCCAGTCGCGTGGGGCGCCGGGGGCGAGCAGGCTGCGCCCCAGGGTATAGCGCTCGGGGGCGGCCTCGCAGCCGAGCAGTTCCTCGAGCAGTGTCGGGGCGATATCGGCATGCTGGGTGCGCCCCTCGAGCACACCGCCGGGGCGCCCCGGCAGGTGCATCACCAGCGGTACCTGGACCTGCTCCGGGGTGTAGTTGCTGCCGTGTCCCCAGTAGTTCCGCCCATGCTCGTTGAACGACTCGCCGTGGTCCGAGGTGATCACCACGGCGGTATCGTCGAGCCTGCCGCGTCGCTCGAGGTCGTCAAGCACTCGCCCGAGCTGCGCATCCACGTAGCGCGCCGCGGTACGGTAGCGATTCCAGTAGGGCTCGGGGTCGAAGTCGGGACCCAGCGCCATATGGTTGATCTGCTCCCAGTAGGGAGTGAAGCGGGGGAAGTCGGGGGGATGGCTGTAGCCATGCACAGCGTCGTAGAAGAGGAAGCCGAAGAAGGGCGCGGCGTCGGGTGCCTCTGCCGAGGCCTCCCTCCAGGCCAGCCAGTCATCGGTGATCTGCCGATCGCGCTCCCAGGGCTCGCCCTCAGCCGGCGTCAGCGAGACGTCCTCCAGGCCGGCGAAGACGTTGCGGTCGAAGGCGGGGCTCACCAGGGTCGCCGAGGAGAGCACCTGGAAACGATAGTCGGCGGCCTCGAGCTTCTCCATCAGCACCGGCGGCGTCTGGCCACCGGTAAAGGCATCCCAGTAGGTGACCGGCAGGCCGTAGAAGAGGCTGAATACCCCCGCCTTGGTGGAGTTGCCCCCACTGAAGTGCTCGGCGGCCCGGTACCAGCCGGGGCAGTTGGCGTAGCGACTCAGGTTGGGCATCACCTCGGGATTCAGCAGGTCATGCCGCGCGCTGTCCAGCACCACCAGCAGCAGGTTGTGGGACGCGGCCGCCGGCGAGCAGCTCAGCGGCGCCGAGGGATAGGCCAGGTCATGGGCCTTTCCCTGTGCCGCCTCCAGCTCCACCCGATCGCGCACCGCCTGGGGGTCGACCCAGCCCCGCTTGACGAACAGGCGCTTGGCGGTGGCGGGATAGAACAGCGGCACATGACGGGTCATGCCGGTGATGTCGCGGTCGTAGTGGGCGTCGGCCCAGGCGTGCCAGCCGTGCACCCCGAGCAGGGCCAACAGGCCGAGGGAGAGTGCCGGCAGCACCGGCCGCGACAGTGGACGCCGCTTGAGCCATAACCCCAGGGCCCCCTGCAGCGCCAGCATCGCCAGCACACCGCCGATGGCCAGGGCCCAGGCCAGCCAGGAGAAACTGAAGACGTCGCCGCCAGCGTTGACCAGCAGATCGAGGATGAAACCGCTCAGGTGGAAGCGGTACTGGGCGTAGACGAAGGTGTCGAGCAGCAGCACCAGCTGCAACAGGCCGGCCCACAGGGTGGTGACCAGCCACAGCCAGGGCGCCCGAAGCAGCGGGGCCAGCAGCAGCAGCGGCAAGGCCCCCAGCCACACCAGCAGCCCGATATGGCCGAGGAACACCAGCAGCAGGTAGCCCCACTGCTCGGCGCCCTCGGGAGCCATGTAGGGGAGATAACGCAGACTGATCAGCCAGGCGAGCAGCAGGTTGGCCAGGGTCCAGGCGCCCAACCAGCGCCAGCGATGGAGAAGGGATGCAAGCATGTGATGGCCACGATCATGAAAGGGCCCGACACGAAGCCGCGATACTCGGCCTGCCGGGTGGTGGAAAGATACCGGGATCGGCGCCGTCACACTCTGGTCATGCCACCTTAAGCAATCCTTAAGGAAGGCGCGCCACAGTCATGGTGCATGCTGATACCGCCGCAACCCGAGGCAACACCATGACCCGGAGTCCGATAATAACACTCGCAGACACCCTCGTCGCCGAGAATCGCGCCATCGTGCCGCTGCTGCTCATCGGCCTGGCGTTGCTGGCCCTGGGCGTGCTGGCCGCCGGCTGGGAACCCATCGAGCTGCCGCTGGGGCTTGCTGCTCTGGGCACCCTGGCGCTCGTCCTGCTCACCCCCGAGCGCTGGCAAGACGAGGAAGCACGGGACACCGTCAACAGCCTGGTACTGGCCAGCCTGATCACCCTGGCGGGCTTCCATGTGATGGCGTGACCCCCGCGCCTCGAGCGTCTCGCCAGAGGCGTTGCCCGGCCTTTACAGCCCTCCCCGGGACGTGGATAGTGTGGCTCGATGACAGGGGCGCCGCGGCACTCGCCGTGGCTGAGACGCACCCTTGGAACCTGACCCGGATCATGCCGGCGCCGGAAGTCGTGCAGCCCGCCCCGCCGCCTGCACCTCCCGCGCCCGGGAGGAATAATGACCACCACCACCCGCGGCCCGATCGACCCCGCCGCCCACCTGACTCGCCTGCGCCAGCGCGCGCCGCTGATTCACAACATCACCAATCTGGTGGCCATGAACCCCATGGCCAACGTGCTGCTGGCCCTGGGCGCCTCGCCGGCCATGGTGCACGCCCGCGAGGAGGCCGCCGAGTTCGCCGCCCTCGCCGATGCCCTGACGGTGAATATCGGCACCCTCTCCCCCCTCTGGGTCGAGGCCATGGAGGAGGCCGCCGCGGCCGCACGGCATGCGGGCAAGCCCTGGGTACTGGACCCGGTGGCGGTGGGCGCCACTGGCTACCGCCGCGCGACAGGCAGGCGCTTGCTGGAGCAACGACCCACGGTGATCCGCGGCAACGCCTCGGAGATCCTCGCCCTGGAGCACCGGGGCAGCGGCGGGCGCGGCGTGGACAGCAGCGACCCCATCGAGGCCGCCACACAGGCTGCCGTGGCCCTGGCTCGCCGCCTCGATGCCGTGGTGGCGGTGACCGGCGAGATCGACCTCGTCACCGACGGGCGGCGCCTGGCGCGGGTTCCCGGCGGCCATGCGCTGATGCCGAAGGTGACGACCCTGGGCTGCGCGCTCACCGGCGTGGTGGCGGCCTTCCTGGTCGGTGCCGAGGATCCCTTCATCGCCACTGTGGCGGCCCTGGCCTGCTACGGCGAGGCCGGCCGTCGGGCCGGCGTCGGCGTAGCAGGCCCCGGCAGCTTCGCCGTGGCCTTTATCGATGCCCTCTATGCCCTCGATGACGAGCAACTCTTCGCCCTGCCCACCCTGGAGGTGACCGATGCGCCTTGACCTCTCCCTGTACCTGATTACCGATCCGGCCCTGTGCGCCGGCCACGGCCTGGTGGAGACCGCACTCGCCGCCGTGCGCGGTGGCGCCACGCTGATACAGCTGCGCGACAAGCACGCCGGCGACGGCGAGCTGATCGACCAGGCGCGCAGGCTCAAGGCGGCTCTTGCCGGCAGCGGGGTACCGCTGATCATCAACGACCGCCTGGCCGTGGCGGTGGAGAGTGGTGCCGACGGCCTGCATATCGGCCAGGACGACGGCGAGGTGGCCGCGGCTCGGGCGGCGCTGGGGGAACAGGCGATACTGGGCCTCTCGGTGCAGACCCTGGACCAGTTGGCACGCATCGATGCCGAGCGCCTCGACTACCTGGGGCTTGGCCCGGTGTTCGCCACCCCCAGCAAGCACGACCACGCCGAGCCGCTGGGCTTCGCGGGGCTCGCCAGCCTGGTGGCGGCGAGCCCCCTGCCCAGCGTGGCCATCGGCGGACTCAAGGCGGAACACGTGGCGGCGACCCACCAGGCCGGCGCCCAGGGCCTGGCGGTCATCTCGGCGATCTGCGGCATGCCGGACCCCGAAGCCGCGGCACGGGCATTCTGGCGCTGATCCTCCTCACGCCGCGGGGCGCCGCGCCAGCGAGGTTCGCCGTTCGTGATAGGCGATGGCCAGGCCGCTGACGATGATCAGGCTGCCGCCGACGAAGACCCAGATGTCCGGCACCTCGCCCCAGAACCACCAGCCCAACAGCACCGCCCACAGCAGCGCGGTGTAATCGAAGGGCGCCACCAGTGCGGCCGGTGCGTAGCGAAAGGCCAGGGTCAGGCCGGTCATGGCGCCCACGCCAAGAAAGCCCGCCACCAGGAAGGCCGGCCAGTGCAGCGGCGCCGGCGCCTGCCACACCCACGGCAGCGTCATGGCGGAGATCAGCAGCGGCACCAGGGTGGTGTAGAAGACCAGTGCCCAGAGGTGCTCGCGGCTGCCGTAGCGCCGCGCGGTGATCATGGTCAGCGCATAGAACACCGCCGCGCCGACCACCACCAGGGCCCCCATCTGGAAGCTCTCACCACCAGGGCGCACCACCACCAGCACGCCGACAAAGCCCAGCGTGGTAGCCAGCAGTGTCGGTCGGTCGACCCGCTCACCCAGCAGCGGCACCGAGAGCAGGGTGACGAACAGCGGTGCGGCGAAGGCGATGGCGGTGGTCTCGGCCAGGGGCAGCAGGGTCAGCCCCCACATGAAGCAGATCATGGTGCCGGTGAAGATCAGGCCGCGCAGCAAATGCACACCGGGACGCCGGGTAGCCAGGGTCCGCAGGCCACCATTGAAGCGCGCGATCAGCGCGATCAGCGGCAGCGACACCAGGGTGCGAAAGAAGATGATCTGCAACGGCGAGTGCACTTCACCCAACCACTTGGTGATGGCATCCCCCAGCGCCAGGCAGAGCACGCCCAGGCACATGAAGCCGATTCCCTTGAACGACTCAGACATCGCGACTCCTCTTCCCGATCATCCCGCGTGACAAAAGCACCACCCCGCCGATCAGGGATCAACGGGGTGGTATCGTGGTCAGGCTAGAAGGTTCGCAGACGAACGGCAAGAACTAGAGGGTGGCGTTGACCACCATGCAGTCGATGCCATCGCGGGCCAGGCTACGACAGGCGCGGTAGGCCTGGTTCTCGTCGAGGTTGACCAGGCGAGCGCGGAACAGTGATTGCGGCCCTGGCACCTCATGGACATCCACGCGGGCATTGGCCAGGTCGCTGGCCAAGCGGTCGGCGGCACGGCCGGCGAGGCTGCGGGCGTTGTCGGGATTGCTGAAGGCGCCCACCTGGACCCCCCAGCCGCCGCTGCGTCCCAGCGGCTCGAGGCGCTGGCTGGTGCGGCTGGCCGGCTCGTGGGCCTGGGAGATCAGCTCGCGGATCGGGTCGTTGGCCGAGCCCTGGGCGGTCTCCGGCAGGGCTGATGCCGTGCGGGGCAGCGGCTCGGGGACTTCCAGGCTAGCCAGCCGAGCCGTCGGCGCGGGCGCAGGCGCGACAGGGCGGCTAGCCAGTTGAACCGGCTCCGGCGCGGGTGCAGGAACCACAGGGCGGCGCGCCGGCTGCACGGCAGGGCCGGGCCGCGCGACGCCAGCCGCGGCGGGTATCAGGCGTTCTCCGGAGAAGTCGGCTGAGGCGACCCAGTCACCGCGGCCGAACAGCGAGGCGCGCACGAAGCCTCGGTCCAGCAGGTCGGCCATATGGGCGTCCCGAGAGGCCGCGGTGAAACCGCCCATCACCACCGATACCAGCCTGCGGCCATTGCGCACCGCCGAGGTCGCCACGTTGAAGCCCGAGGCGCGGATAAAGCCGGTCTTCAGGCCATCTGCCCCGGGGTAGTTGTCGAGCAGCCGGTTATGCCCGGTGATGGTCTTGCCCCTCCAGTTGAAGCTGGTGCGCGAGAAGTAGTGATAATACTGCGGGAAGTCCTGCATCAGCCGCAGCGACAGGGTGGCCATGTCACGGGCGGTGGTGGTCTGGCCGGCGTCGGGCAGGCCGTTGGCATTGCGGAAGGTGGTGCTCGTCATGCCCAGGTCGTGCGCCTTGTCGGTCATCATGCGCGCGAAGTGGGTCTCGCTACCGCCCAGGGCCTCGGCCACCACCACGGCTACGTCGTTGGCCGACTTGATGATCAGCGCCTGGAGGGCGGTCTCCACCGGAATCGTCGAGCCGGCCTTCACATAGAGCTTGGAGGCCGGCTTTCCTGCCGCATAGGCAGAGACCGGCAGCGCCTGATGGAGGCTCAGGCTACGACCCTCGAGGGCCTCGAACAGCAGGTAGAGCGTCATCATCTTGGTCAACGACGCCGGATAGCGGGTCTCCTCGGCATTGGCGGCGTGGAGGATTTCGCCGCTCTCCACATCGACGACGATGGCGGCATAGCGCGGGTTGGCCTGTGCCACTCCGGCCAACAGCATCGCCAGGCTCACCAGCAGCCCGAACGCCAACAGCCGTGGGCGGCCCATGGCCCTGATCGCGGTCACCATACTCTTGCTCCCTCGAATGTCCGATAACGCGCCTTTTGCGGCTTCTGAACCCATTATGGCCGGCATGCCACCACTGTACAGCGCGATTCGGCAAAAAAGTGCGACCTCCACAATCCTTAGCCCAGCAGCCGGCCTCCCCCCAGCCAGATAAGCCGCAGCGCCAGCAAGGTCAGGGCCCACTTGAACAGCGTATCGAAGCGGTGCTCGGAGAGCCGGCTGAGCAGGCGCAGGCCCAGCCAGGTACCGAGGAACCCCGAGGCGATCATGGCCAGCATCAGCCCCAGCCAGTCGCGAAAGACGAAGCCGGCGATGCCGAACACGAAGGCCTTGGTCAGGTGCTGGGCGCTCATGCACGCCGAGAAGGTCGCGACCTTGGCCAGCCGGTCGCCTTGCCCCTGCTTGATGAAGGCCGCCACCATGGGCCCACTGGCACCCACCAGACTGGAAAGCAGGGTGGTCAGGGCGCCGGCCAGCAGCACCCCGACGCGCCCCAGGGCGCGCCTGGGCAGTCCCGGCCCCCAGCAGCTATAGAGCACGAAAGCGGCAATCGAGAGTTCCAGCAACCCGGCGGGCAGGCGCACCAGCAGCCAGGCCGCCGCCAGGGCACCCAGCACCACCCCGGGCAGGAAGGCGGCGATCACCTTGCGGTCGACATGGCGCCAGGTCAGCGCTACCCGTCCGACATTGGAGCCCGTCTGCACCATGCCGTGCACTGGGATCAGCGCCGCCGCCGGCATCACCTGGGCCAGCGCCATGATCATCAGCAGTCCGCCGCCGACACCTACCGCCGCGGTGAAGGCGGAGGTAAACACGGAGATCACGATCAGCAACAGGTTGATGCCGGCGGAGAGCGGCGAAAGCAGATCAAGCAGCAGCATTGGGGCTCCCGGGGAGGATTTATTACGGCGCCCAAGGGTAGCGAGAAAGCGCTCCGTAAGCCCCTATTGATTGAGTGTACTCCGTGTCGGGCCCCAAAGATGCCGCATTTAGTCAATCAAATGTTGCTTAACGCCAACAATGTGTATCTATGGCTGGCCACACTATGCGGGTCAAATCCTCCAACACAGGGAGCGGAGCATGAACCGCAACGTTATTCTGACCTGCGCCGTCACCGGTGCCGGCGCCAGCATTGCGCATATCCACGTGCGCGACCCGGAGACCGGCGGCATCAGCCACTCCCTGGACCACTTCCGTGAAGTAATGGAGCGCGTTCGCGAGGCGGACGTCGACATCGTCATGAACATCACCGCCGGCGGCGGTGGCGATTGGATCCCCGATGTCGAGGACCCGACCCGCGGCGGCCCGGGCACCGATATCCAGACGCCCGCCCAGCGCCACGAGCCGGTGGGCGAACTGCTGCCCGAGCTGTGCACCCTGGACTGCGGCAGCCTCAACTTCGGCGACATGGTCTATATCAACACCGCCGACTGGCTGCGCGAGCACGCCCGCCTGGTGCAGGCCGCCGGCCGGCCGGTCGCCGAACTCGATCGCCGTCGCGATGACTTCCTGGTCGAGCTGCTCGACCTGGTGCAGAAGTACTGGCCCGAGGCCGAAGGCCTCGAGGGACGCATCTGATGGTGATCCTGGAGAGCCGTGTCGCATCGGAGTGGGTCGACTACAACGGCCACATGAACGACGCCGAGTATGCCCGGGTGTTCTCCCTGGCGCTGGAGGCGCTGATGGATCATATCGGCCTGGACGCCGCAGGACGCGAGCGCCACGGCTATACGATCTACACCCTGGAGACCCACCTCTGCTATCGCCGCGAGGCCCACGAGGGGCAGCCACTGAGCGTCGCCGTGACCCTGCTGGATCGTGACGCCAAGCGTCTGCATGCCTTCCTGGAGATGCACGACATGGAGGGCAACCTGCTGGCCACCAGCGAGCAGATGCTGATGGGCATGAACCAGGCGAGCGGCCGACCGTCGCCCTTCCCGCCGGAGGTCGTGGAGGCCATCGCCACCCTGCCCCAGGCAGAGGCTTCGGCCTGGCCGGCCCTTGCAGGCCGCACCATCGGCATTCGGCGCTAACACTCGCTGCTGTTCGACGACGGTGCCGCCCCTGGGCGGCACCGCGGGATCGCCGGCCCGTGGCCCGGTTAAAGAGGATAAGATCATCGCTAATCACACTCCCCCATTCGTCCCTCATCCCCGTCCGAGGATGCGTCCCCCTATGTAGAGCTCGACACCGACTACATGGTCACCGAGCTGGCCCAGGGTGGCTTCTTCCAGGGCATGCATCGCGGCATGACCATTACCTCCGCCTTGCTGGTGCTGGCCTTTGTGCTGTTCACCGGCTTCGGCTCGGAGACCGCCGGCATGCTGTTCGGCGCCACCCGCGCCTGGATCGAAAGCACCTTCAGCGGCTACTACCTGATCACGGTGATGCTGCTGTTGACGGTATGCGCGTTTATTGTTCTGAGTCGCTATGGCAGCGTACGGCTGGGCCCCGATGACAGCCGCCCGGAATTCAGCAACTTCGCCTGGTTCTCGATGCTGCTTTCCGCCGGTATCGGCATCGGCATCCTGTTCTTCGGCGTCGCCGAACCGATCTTCTATCTCGACGATACCGGCGGCTTCGGCTACCCCAACAACCCCCACGCCGACATGGCCGGGGCCACCGCCATCGGCCATGAGCGTGCCATCGACGCCCTGCGCGTCACGGTCTTTCACTGGGGGCTGCACGGCTGGGCCATCTACGTGATCGTCGGCATGTCGCTGGCCTACTTCGCCTATCGCAAGGGGTTACCCCTGGCGCTACGCTCGGCACTCTACCCCTTTATCGGTGAGCGGATCTTCGGCCCACTGGGGCATCTGTTCGATATCCTCGGCGTGCTGGGCTGCGTATTCGGCGTCGCGACCTCCCTGGGCCTGGGCGTCAGCCAGATGGCCGTGGGCCTGGAGCGCCTGGTGGGTATCGGCTCGGGCCTGCCGACGCAGCTGATCCTGATCGCCCTTATCTCGGTGATCTCGATCCTCTCCGCCGTTACCGGGGTACGCCGCGGCATCCGCATCATCTCGGAGATGAACATCTGGACCTCGCTGTTCGTGGTCGGCGTCTTCCTGATCGGCGGCCCTACGCTGTGGCTGATCACCGCCTTCGGCGAGACCCTGCTCGACTATGCGATCAACTTCATTCCCATGGGACTGTGGTTCGCGGACGAGCCGGCGACGGAGACGTGGCAGCAGGGCTGGACCATCTTCTACTGGGGCTGGTGGCTGGCCTGGGCGCCCTTCGTCGGGCTGTTCATCGCACGTATCTCCAAGGGCCGTACCCTGCGCGAGTTCGTGCTGGGAGTCCTGCTGGTCCCCACCCTGATCATCTTCGTCTGGCTGATCATCTTCGGCGGCAACGCCATGTATCAGGAGCTCAATGCCAGCGGTGGCCCCGGTAGCGCCGGCATCATCGAGCTGGTCAACGCGCCGAGCCAGGCAGGCGATCACGCAGAGCTGACCCCTCGGGGCACAAGGCATCCAGCCCCAAAGACAAGGCCCGCCCCGGAACGCCCGGGGCGGGCCTTGTCATTTATAGATTATTTATAGAAGAGTGCCCGCTGTTTAGCGGGCACTCTTATTTATCTCTCACAACTTACTCCAACACAACTCTCAATCTAACTCTTAAACCTGCTCTCGGCCTAGCTCTTCAGCTACCCCTTCAACTAAAATCAAAAAACTATTTAACTGAAACCAAAAAACTCTTGGCCTTACCTCCACTTTCCGCCAGCACCTTATAAATCTTTCTCATTAAACAATACAAGCAAGAAAGACGCCCCCTTGCATAATTAAAACAAAAGTCAGCAGAGCTTCACAAGAATTGATTTTTACTGAATTTCAATGATACGCACCTCTTTTTCAAACCCCATCATCACCACTTTCACGACCTCTCCCACCTTCGAGGAGAGCAGCGCCGCGCCGAGAGGCGAGAATATCGACACCAGTCCCCGTCTCGGATTCGACTTGCCGGGCTCTGTCAAGGTATAGGTGCGCCGCTCGCCTGTCGACAGGTCGACGATACGTATCATCCTGTCAATCGATGCCACGCTCGGATCCCCTCCCGCACCAGCCGCCAGTTTTTCGATCTTCTCCTCGACAGAGGCGTAATCGACTGGCCGTCCTCGAAAGAAGAAGGGGTGACACATACCCTTGGAGAAAACCTTGCCGACCGAACGATTTGCATAAATCACTCTAGACCTCAAAGCCACTGTCACGCCTCAAGATAGATAGCTTGCCATACCAGCCGTATGGTATATGGGATCACTACTTCCAAACCGCACAACCATACTCGGTATAAAACAAAAGGCAAGCCAAGAGGTTTATATATTAAATATAGCCAAAAACGCTATTTAAAAATGATAGCCAGGAAGAATCGCCAAAAATATCGAGAAAGTAGTATCATTTACTCTGCGCGCACCCTTGCAGCAAGGTACTGAAGAAAAACGTCCGGCAACAGGCCACCACCTCGGCGCCCCTGATCATGAGAATCCAGCCCCCCGATACCCGCCCAGAACGCATCGGCTTCCTGCTACTACCGCGATTCGCCATGGTGGCCTTCTTCTCGGCGATCGAGCCGCTGCGCATCGCCAACCGCATCAACGGGGAGAGGCTATTCGAGTGGGACCTGATCAGCCGCGATGGTGAGCCGGTAATCGCCTCCAACGGCATGACCCTGAACGTCGGCTACTCGCTTTACGAGGCACCGCTGCTGCCCAGCCTGACGGTATGCGCCAGCTTCGAGCCTCAGAGCACCATCGATGACGAGCTGATTGCCTGGCTTCGCGAGCGCGCGGCGACAGGCTGTGTGCTGGGGGGCATGGATACCGGTTGCTACATCCTGGCCGCCGCCGGCCTGCTCGACGACCAGACGGTGACTCTGCACTGGGAGTGCTTGCCCGACTTCCGCTCCCGCTATCCCCGGGTCGATGCGGTCGAGTCGATCTATGAGGTGACCCCCGAGGGCTTCTCATGCGCCGGTGGCAGTGCCGCGATCGACATGAGCCTCGACCTGATCCGACGCCGGCACGGCGAGGAGCTGGCTACCCGGGTGCGTGACCAGTTGGTTCACGACCAGGGCCGTCGCCCTGCCAGCCGCCAGCGCGATCCCGTGATTCCCCAGGAGCCGCTGCTGCAGCGCGCCATCGCGCTGATGGAGGCCAATCTGGAAACGCCACTCGGCATCGGCGAGCTGGCCGATGAACTCGATATCTCCTGGCGCCCCCGAGTTCGACACTTTCAGCCCGGTTTTGGCCTGAAACCGGCCCCTGTGGTCTGAGAATTCAGTGACTTATCGAATCGGGGCCAACATTCTTGTAGTGACACGTTTTTCTCGTGGCACCTTGCCAATAGCTGAGTAGGCTGTCTATGGTGGTGACATGTTCGTCAAAGTCACCAAATCCGGGCCGCGCCGCTACGTGAAGCTCGTCGAGTCTTACCGCGACGAAGCCGGCAAATCGCGCCAACGCGTGATCGCGACGCTGGGACGCCTGGAAGCCGTCACGGCGGGGGAATCCAGCGCGCTGATCAATGGCCTGCTGCGCGTCTCCGGCCAGCCGACGCTTGAAGAAGGCACCGGCGAGACCGACTTTGCGCCGGCGCGATCCGTTGGCGATACCTGGCTGCTGACGTCGCTCTGGAAAGAGCTCGGATTGGATGACGCCTTCCGGCGGGTGCTACGCACCAAGCGGCAGTTCGATGCCGAGCGGCTACTGCGGGTCATGGTGTTCAATCGGCTATGCGATCCCGAATCGAAGCTCGGTGTGCTGCGCTGGCTAGAAGATGTGCTGGTGCCCGACGTCGACACAGCCTCGATCAGCCATCAGCACCTGCTGCGCACCATGGACACGCTGTCGAACTGCAGCGAAGCCCTCAATGACGTGCTGGCACAGCAACTCAAGCCGCTGATCGATCAAGAGCTGTCGATCGTCTTCTATGACCTCACCACGATCCGGGCAGAAGGCAGTACCTCACTCGATGGTGATGTCCGCCATTATGGTCCCTCGAAGGAGGGCGGGATCGCCCGACAGTTCATGCTGGGCGTCGTGCAGACGGCGGAAGGCCTGCCCATCCACCATGAGGTATTCGATGGCAACGTCGCGGAAACCAAGACGCTGCTGCCGACCATCGAGACCGTGGTCATGCGCTTCAACGTCCGCCGTGTCGTGCTGGTGGCCGACCGTGGGCTGCTCTCCCTCGATAACCTGGAGGCCTTGTCAGCCGTGCGTGTCGAGGGACGCCCCCTCGAGTTCATCCTGGCGGTTCCTGGTCGCCGCTACAGCGAGTTTGATGATCTGCTGAAGGTGTTTCATCAGACCCACTGCCAGGACGCCGACACCGAAGCCTATGGCGAGATGGCATGGCAGGATCACCGGTTGATCGTGGCGCACCGGCCGGAGGTCGCCAAGGTGCAGACGGCGGCGCGCGATCAAAAGCTCGAGGCACTGCAAGCTGATGCTCGCCAGTGGTTCGAGAAGCTGGATAACCAGGATGCCGGGCGTCGCTATCGCGGCAGAAAGCTCTCTGATGCCGGCGTGACGGCCAGGTTCTACAAGGCCGTCACTGATGCTCACCTCGGGCATATCCTGAAGGTCGACCTGACGGCCGAGACGTTTAACTACGTGCTGGATCAGCGAGCGCTCGATCGCGCCAGGATGCTGGATGGCAAGCTGCTGCTGGTCACCAATATGGCTGATCATGAGCCACAACAGATCGTGGAGCGCTACCGGGCGCTGGCTGACATCGAGCGCGGCTTCCGAGTGCTGAAGAGCGACATTGAGATCGCGCCGGTCTACCACCGGCTACCGGATCGCATCCGCGCTCATGCGCTGATCTGCTTCCTCGCCTTGGTGCTCTACCGGGTGCTCAGGATGCGACTGAAGGCGAGCAGTCATCCGCTGTCGCCGACACGGGCACTGGAGATTGCCCGCAAGATCCAGTTCCACCAGGTCCTGCTCCACCGTCGCGAGACGGCGAGCGGCCTGACCAAATTGAAGCCTGAACAGCGCGACCTTTTCGAGGCGATTGGCCTGCCGGCACCTGCTGCATCACGCTTGTAGTGCCAATTTTGAAAACGCGTTTCCAGGCTAATCAGTAGTTTACGCTCCTAACTGTCGAACTCGGGGGGCCCAGCTCTCGCTGCTCGACACGCCGGAAAGCCAGGCACGGCGGGAGCGCAGCGACCACCTGATGGCGACGCTGGATGCACTCAACCACAGGATGGGGCGAGGTACCGTCACGTTCGGGCGCGCCTCGCCCAAGGCCGCCTGGCAGCTGCGTTGCGCCAACCGCACGCCGCGCTGGACCACACGCTGGGACGAGCTGCCGCGACTGCGCTGACATCCTGTCAGCCAAACACCATCGTGTTTTTCCGACATCGCTCACACCACGTCGCCGTCGCCTGGCCCACAGTCTCTTTAATGGACACCAGCAGGGTGGGACATAGCATGGAGACCATCATACTGACCTGGTTGGATGACGGCGGCTGTGCGCTGATATGTGGCTGCGGCCAGAGTCAGCGGCTGACCCACAAACCCAGGACTTGGAACCGCTTCGAATTCCTATGGCTCTCGAGCAGGCGCTTCAGGATTCGCTGTCGCGCCTGTCACGCTCACATAGAGCGCTTCGTCAGCCACCCCCGCACCTGGCGCCGCGGCCGGCCTCACAGTGGGGGTAGCGGCGCTATCAGGCTGTCATCATCGTGAGTGGACGCGTTGACGCGGGTACTCACCGGCCAATGGGTGATCTGGCGAGGATCGAGGTGATGGACGGTCTGCCGCATGGTTTCCCGGTCGGTCAGATGCGGATCAAGCCACGGCGCAAGGCTTTCGGCATCCAGAGCCAATGGCATGCGGTCATGGATCTGCTTGGCCACACCTCGCGCCGGTTCAGTTAGGATGGCGCACCCTGGCTTGCCGTCAGGCCGCTCCGACCAGATACCCGCCAACCAGAGCGGCTGACCATCATCTCGTGTCAGGAAGTGGGGCTGCTTCTTACCATCGACTGGCGTCCACTCGAACCAGCCATTGGCAGGCACCAGGCAGCGGTGGTGGGCAAAGGCACCGCGGAAGTACCTTGAGGTCGCGACCTTCTCAACCCGTGCGTTGATGGGTTCAGGGGCTCCCTTGCCTGCCCAATGAGGGTGATAGCCCCACCACACCGCATCCAGTACCAGAGGCCCCTCATCGTCCAACCGGCGCACGGCGCTGATCCAGGTGCCCGGCGCCACGTTGTAACGCGGCACCAGGTCAGCCTCTGTGGCCTCCAGCGGCAGGCGCAGCGACGCTGCCAGGCTCGGATAGGGACTGTAGAGGGCAAAACGGCCGCACATGATCAGCGTTTAGCAAGAATCACGCAGTGATGCCGCTGCCCGGCCAAGCGAGTCCCGCAGCAGGCACAAGGACTCGCTGAGAACTCATCGTCCATGTCGCTATCTCCAACCGCAATCTGACCCTCGGTGCGTTGGATCTCAGCGATGGCCTCGCGAATTTCCCGCTCGCGCTCGGCTGCCCCCTCCTCGCTCAGTGAGTAGTCCAGCCCAGTGGCATCGTCATTGGCGATGATCATCAGGCAGTCAGTGCAGACCATGAACTGGTCATCTATGACCTCGATCGACATGCTCGCTTCCTCTGCAGCGGATATGGGTGGCGCTGCTATGAAGACAAGCAGGCCAGAAATTGTCACATGCTACCCCAGCCCCCACGCCCTTCACGAATGTTCGGCCGGAGCCACCCCCACCGTCTTCGCTGCCCCCACCTCGTAACCGCTGACCAGCACGTAGCGGCTGCCGCGGCGGTGGTCGGCCCACTTGCCGCGGTAGAAGCGCTCGTCGCGCAGCTGCCGCCAGTAGGGCGATACCGAGCGCGGGGCGGTCATCGCCAGGGTCAGCTCACGATCCTCGCGGTCAATGCCGACCTGGGAGAACGGAACGCCCTTCTTCCCCTCGGGGTGCTTATTCTTCATCCAGGCCGGCACCCCGTTCGACTGTGCCTCCGGGTAGGCGGAGAGGTACATGCCCAGGGAGAGCACGTAGCGCACCACCTCGCGCAGGATCATGCCCTCCTCGTCCGCCAGCGGCTGGGCGCGACCGCCGGCATGGTCGATCGCCTCGCGGTTAATGAAATCGGTAATCTGACTCGGCTTGAAGGCACCTCGCAGCATGGTGGGGTTGAGGCTCGGCTGGGTGTCCAGCGGGTTGTGGATCGCCACGATCAGCCACGGATCCCCGAGCCCCACCATGTCCACGCCGTGCGGGTTGTGGTGAGCTCGCAGGAAAGCCTCGTAGCGGCTGGGCAGCGTGGTGGAATCCACCCAAGCGACCAGGGCACCGTCCACCGAATGGCCATGGAAGGTCTGGCTGGTCGGAAACGACAGGGTGCTGAACGCCCAGGGCCACGACCAGGCGTCACCCTGCACCTTGCTCAGCTGCACCGTCTGCAGCCAGCTCGACAATGACGGCTCCGGTACCACCACCCTGCCCTCGCGGCCATGGTGCCACTCGAGCATCAGCACCTCGCCGTTGATGGAGTGCACCACCTGCTCATCGAGCACCATCTGGCCGAAGACCTCGGCCTCAAGCCTGGGCTTCTTGGGCAGTCCCATCATCTTCATCACCGAGCGGACGTAGCGGCGGGTGAAGCTGGGGTAGTGTCGATAGGAAGTTTGTAGCATTAACACCTCATTGAGCCGTGAGACCCAACCACTCAGGACATACTGGCAGCCGACTCTCTCAACCTCTTCGCGACCTCATGCCCAGTGCGACTGTCCTTCTTCATATCGCCCAGTTGCCGCAAGATCAGATCTCGCGTGGCAGTGAGCAGCAGAGGGTCGGAATCGACCTGTAGACCGGCAGCCTTCTCACGAACGGGCCAGAGCAACGTGTCCTTCAAGGCAAGCATGCCATTACGATCAGGAGCATCAAACTTGAGGTGCACTCGTTGGCCATGGCGCTGGCTAACGTCGGCTCGGAAGCGGTCGAGCTCCGCAATCTGATTGTTGGGCGTATCCGGGGTGGGTTTGAGCTTCTGCTCGGCCAGGCTGGCGGCCGCGGCATCGAGCATCACCTTCTGCTGTCGGCCAACACGATCATCCTGACGCCCCGGCAGCCGCTGCCCCCGAGGCACCAGCTCGATCTCCCCACCCTCAGACAGCTCACTTTCCAGAAGGTCATCCGTGGTCGCCCAGCGTTGGCCACCGAGCTGCAGTGCCGAGAGTGGCTTGCGCGCATGCCATGCCGCCAGCACGGCCTCGTAGGGCTGCAACATGTAGTCGAGCAACTTCTCGAAAACGGGGTCACCGTAGGTGGCGAAATGCAGGCGTCGCCGGTCCTCGGCACCCAGCCCATGCTCGAATAGTTCACGAGAAGTAGTCAGCAGCGTGTCGCGCGGTACGCCTGGAACGTCCACGAGGCGGAAGGCATCACCGTGGGCGAAGCTCTCGATGCCGCCTCCCAGTGCCTTCAGGTAGGCACTCTCGCTGATGATTCGCCAGATACTTTCCAGTGAAGCCGGCAGCGGCTCACGGCGCTGCTGTGCCTCCAGATGCTCGTAGGCGGCCTTCTGCTCCTCGGCCTTGAACTCGGTGAGCTGTTGTCGCTCCTGGATCCGATTCGCGTGCTCCTGCGCCCGGCGAATCAGCTCCTCCTCGTCGATCTTGCCCTCTTCCCCCTCGGCCTTGGCGTAGTCCTCGAAGTCCTCGGGCTGGATGGGCAGAAGCGAGAATTGCAGCTCCCCGGAAACGGTCAACGCCTCGCGGAAGCGTTTTACCAAGCGTGAGTAGACCACCTCCTCAACGCTGCCCTGATAGAGATAGTTCAGCACGTGGATCTGAGTGTGGTGCTGGCCGATGCGGTCAATACGACCGATACGCTGCTCCAGCATCATGGGGTTCCAGGGAAGGTCGAAGTTGATCAGCAGGTCGGCGCTCTGCAGGTTGAGGCCCTCGGCAGCAGCGTCGGTGCACAGCAGGATATCAATGTTGCCCGCCACGAAGCGCTGCTTGATGGTGGTACGGTCCATCCGTTCCGGCTGGAATTCCCCGGCTCGCCGGAGTGTGCCACCGGCGCCGGAGAAGGTACCGATCGGACAACCCGGCAGCCGCCGGCGCAGCTCCCCATGCAGGTACTCCATGGTGTCGGTGTAGCGCGTGAACAGCACCAGCTGACGGACCCGGTCGCTGCTATTGATGCGCCGCTGGTCGATATGCTCCAGCAGCTGACGCATCTTGCGTGGCGTGGAGGGTAGCTTGTCCATGGTGGCAATCAGCCTCGACACGGCGCCCTGCTCCCAGGTGAGGTCACTCTCTGTGCGGTGCTTGAGCACCAACCCTTCCACCTCATCGTCTCTCAGCTCTTCGAGTTCTTCACGTGAGCCATCCGAGGTCGCGACCTGCTGCGCCTTGTGGTCGAGCGTCTGCTGGATCTTGTCCAGGCGTCGCTTCAGTGAGCAGTGCAGCGCATGGAAGGACGAGGCGAAGCGTAGCCGCAAGAAGCTCAGGTAGAAGCCGATGGCGGCGCGCTGCCGGCCCTCCTCCATGTTGGCAGCCATATGACTTGCCAGGTCGGCGCAGTACTCCTGCAGCTGGTCATAGACCTCCCGCTCGACGCCGCCAAGCGGAATGATGCTGGGGGCAACCTCACGCCAGGCAAGGTTGGCGTTAAGCAGCCCCTCACGCTGATAGGCACGCAGCAGCGAGCGCGTGTGCCGCAGCATACTGCGCCCCAGCGGTGCCAACAGACTCAGCGCCGGCTGCACCTCGTCCCAGATCATCGGCTCCAATGAACGATCAGTGAAGTCCTCCAGTCCAGTTTTACCGAACGGGCTCAGCACATGCTCATTGACGAAGTGCCACTGTTCCGGAGAAGAGCTCCGCACATTGTTCAGGTAGCGACACAGCCATTCGCCTTCATAATGAGCCATCGGCTCCTGGTGGAGCAGCTTGTCGCGCACCCGGTAGAAGATTTCACACAGATCCTCGGAGAACTGGACAGCCCCGGCGGAAGGCATCAGCTTCAGCAGGTCGAAGGCCTCTACACGGTTGAGCTGCATCGGCGTGGCGGTGGCCAGCAGCAGAGTTCGCGACTTTCCATATAGCGCACCCTGCAGCTCTTGGTAGAGCTTGTTGAAGCGCGGCATGGTGGTCTGATTATCAGGCGTCTGGCGCCGGGCCTTGTGGGCCTCGTCCACCAGCACCAGGTCAGTCTCGGGAAGGTTCGCCAGCAGCCTGCCGCCGTGGCGGTTGATCACCAGTCCCGTCGAGATGATCTCCAGCGGTGCATCGAACATCTGGCCCTGCCCCTGCATCGGCTCGCCATCCAGCAGGTCGATACGCTCCCAGCGCCCCTTGCGGCTGGTACGCCTGACGAAGGGCAGATAGAACTTCTCGGCCATCTCCACCAGCCACTGCGAGGTCAGCGAGGCCGGCGCAAATACCCGAATCGTGCTGGCACGGCCACTCAGCCACAGAGCCCGGAAGGCCAGCCCAGCTTCGATGGTCTTGCCAAGGCCTACCTCGTCACACAGCAGATGGTTGCGGGGGTAGGTCTCCAGCAGGCGATTGGCCACAAAGCGCTGATGCGGCCAGGGCTCGATGGGCGTGGTTTCGATGGCGACACGCTCCCCGCCCGGCAGCAGGGGCGCGAGTCGCAGCATGGCAAAGCGTAGCCGCTCGGCGAAGCTCGGTGTGAGCTCATCCTTCTCTCTCACCTGCTTCGTGTGTGTGGCCATCGGCGTACCGTCGATCTCGCGCAGGCTACCGGCGTTGCGGGCAATCTTGACCAGTTCGGCCTCGACAGCCTCAGGCAGCGAGAATGTTCTGATCGCCGGGTGGTTGCCCTGCCACAGCGCCTTGAAGTTACGGTGCTTCTGAGGGATCGCCTTTCTCCCCCAGTCTTCCCATGACGGATGCACATTAATGTTCTCGGCATTGATAGCCAGCGCCGTCTGCGACTCGTTGAGCGAGCCGGAAATGTAAAGCTCATCCTGGCCATCGCCGAGGATCGCCCACTTCTCATGGAGGTAGCCATCCTGGGCGTAGTCCAGTGGCTGTGGTGACCCATCCTTGGCATGCACCCGCAGGCCAACGCGAAGGCTGAGGTAGCCATTGGCCACCATCCACGCCAGCAGCTCGACACCATGCCGCATGGCAGAAGGCCACTGTTGAGTCGATGCCAGCTCCGCCAGCATGGCCTGGCTGGCACGCTGCTCATCGCCCTGCAGGATCGCGGCGGCATCGTCGGGATCGAGCTGCATCCCGACAACGAAGCGCGCCTCTCCGCCATTCTCGATGAAACGCGAAAACCCCTGAGATGCTGCCGCCAGCGACGAAGAGCTGAAGTAGCCGGCGACACGGTCGTAGCGCGTCGCCCGGCTCAGCGCCGGAATGTAGAAGTCGTGCAGCACATCCACCAGCTTGCCATCTTCCCGGATATCGGAGGTGGCGTAGCTCGGTTCCCAGGGATAGTCGCGTAATGGCATGGTGGCCTCCTTGCGTAATGAGCCTGATCCTATGAGTTGGTTAGCGATGCCAGGGCATTCCACTCCAGCGCCCGGGACCGCCAGTGCTCCTCGATCTGCTGTACGAAGTCAGGATGGACCAGCTTCGCGCGACGCTCGCACCACTCGGGGCCATCCTGTCGGATCACGATGCCTTCCAGCTTGCCATCCCGGTAACCGCTACGGCCGGTGCGCACCAGCGCTTCCAGCTCCCTGGCAGTAAAGCGCCCGCTCTTCAACAGGGGCACGGTGGCCAGGCCGAGCCGCGCGACCAGATCATTGCGCCGCTCCCGGTTCCAGAAGCGCTGGGCCTGGCGATCGTAGACATCGAAGACCAGGAACCAGTCCGGCAGGCTGGCGTAGTCGAGGGAGTGGCGTGCGGCACACCACTCGCCGAAGAGGATGACATGCTCTGGAAGGTGGGCCTGGAAACTGGCCAGGTGCTGCATCAGCCACTGGTTGAGTCGCGAGAACTGCCCGCGAAACGGCGGCTCCAGGTAGGCACCCCGGTTCTGGGCACGTAGTTGGCCGTTCTCGCCCCAGGAGATGCCCAGGTTCGCGCCATCCAGCTTCTCCTCCACCAGCACCTCACCCGCTAGCAGCGCCTCCACCTCGGGAGGGTCCAACAGCTTGTCGTCACGGGGCTCACCCTCGCCCAGCCAGGCAAGGTGCGGGGTGTGGGGAAAACGGAAGAAGTCACTCATCAGGCGGGAACTCGGGCATGGTCTGGTTGGGAAACTTCTGCGCGTAGAAGCGCCCCACGTCATCGGGGCAGACGAAGCGAAAGTGCACGCCTGCCTGAGACAGCGGCTGCCACCAGTTGAGCCATTTGCAGTCAGCGGCCTGGAGGATAGGCGGGTTCTCGGCGTCGGCAGCCGCCACGGCGATAAACTTGCGATCCGGCGGGTCGAATTCGCGCTGGAGCGCGTGGTCGGGAAATTCCTCGAACCAGTCATCGGCGCTCGCGGTAACCGACACCTCGGCGACGTGTTTGGGATTAGCCTGCTGCCGGAGCAGATGTTTGAGAAAGACATCGCCTGGCCCCGGCTGGCCACGGTTCGGGTTCAGCTTGTGATGGTACTCGCTCAGGATGTGCCACTCGTCATCGATCACCGTGACCCCACCCTGTCGCAGGCTGTCGAGCGCCTCGATGCAGGTGATCACGCACTCCTCGGAGATATCCGCATGGTCACGGTTTGCTACCAACAGCACGTTGGTATCGACCACGGCTCGCCTCATGTATTAGCCTCCTGCGCCTTCCTTGCCTTGCGCTTGCGTGCCGCAGCCAGCGCCCGCTGGGTGATGTCCTCCATGTCATCGCCGAAGAAGCCATCCGGCCAGTTCTCGATATCGCCATACTCGTTGAGCCGCAGCGGCTCCAGGTGCGCACCGTTGCGACGGCGCGTCACGAAGTAGACCGCCACCTCATCGGGTGTCACCTCGCCTTCGGCGATGCGCCGCTGCAGGCGGTTGAGGAAGTGCTCGGAGTGGCTTTCGATGATCAGCTGGGTGTTACGGTTCTCGCCGTTCTCTCGCGCATGGATTGCGCTGATGAAAGCATCCGCCAGATTGGCCTGAACGCGCGGATGGAGGTGGATTTCCGGCTGCTCCATCCACAGCACCGAGTGTGGGGGGGCATAGAAGGCCTGCACCAGGGCCGGCAAGATCTGCGAGACGCCGAAACCGACATCGGTCAGCTTCACCCAGGGCGCACCGGCATGGGCCTGGATCAGCACCTCATACTCCTTGCGCCCTTTCGCAATGGGCTCGACCTTGAACTCATGGATGATGCCCAGGTTCTTCAGCCAGCCGGCGATAAAGGCATCGAAGGGTTGATACTTCTGCTTGGGCCCGCGGTTGAGCTGCCGCCCCTGTTGGGTAGCGGCCAGTATCGCCGGAATGGTCAGCTCACCTTCAGCCCCAACATCGGGCGGGGTATCACCCGACCAAGGATAGACGCGTTTGGGCGGGCTGCGCAGCGGGCCGAGGTGGTAGAAGTTCTCCAGCAGCTGCTCGGCTTCCAGCACGAACTCGGTAAGGAAGTGGGCATTCTGGTAGCGCGACAGCGTCTTGTCCGAGAAGCGGTAGAACTTCTCCGGCGCCTCGACACCCCAGTTCCGTCCCTGGGCATGCACCAGCCGCAGCGGCTCGCACTTGAGTAATGCCTTGCCGTCACGGCGCCCATGCCGGACCTTGAGCACCTCGTCATCACCTTGATGCAGGGTATAGGAGAACTGTCGCGTCTCGGGCTGCTGCGCCTTGCTGGCAGCGATCTCTGCCTCCAGGGTGAGCTCATCGCCACAAAAGGTCTGGTCAGGATTGAGGATGTCGCTCAGCTCAAGTGGAGTGCGGCTCTTCCAGCTAAGCGAGAAACCCAGCGCCTGGTTCAGATCGTGGTCATGCAGGCAGTCCTCGAAGGTGCCCAGATCGATTAGCGAGTTGTCGTCGCCCAGGTGCAGGGAGCGCTTGCGATCAGTCAGCAGCGCTGTCTGCTTGAGTGCCAACAGGAGATGGCCCAGGCTCGATTTCCCTGAGCTGTTGGTGCCGAAGATCACCGTCAACGGCGCCAGGCGCATCGGCCCGGTGTCCCGCCAGGCCTTGAAATTCTGCAGTCGCAGCTCAGTGAGCATGGGCCTCTCTCCTTACAGCTCGTAGTCGATCAGTTGAGCTTCGCGCTTGAGCTCGTCGTCGCGGCACTCCTTGGCCCACACCTTGAGCAGGCCGCGCAGGGCGTCGCTGTCGCGTTTGCCATGCTCGCTGAGGTAGTTACGCGCGGCGACGATGCCACCTTCACGATGCGTCATGATCAGCCCACCAAGAACGTCCCACAGCGTCTGGGGGTTCTCCAGGCGGGCGGATGCGCGTTCCTCTGGCTTGAGCAGGCGCAGCTTGTTGCCCTTGATGGCCAGCGGGGCGGCGCGCTCGTCTTCGCCGACGTTGGCATAGGCCACCATGTCATCGCTGACGCGGTAGTTGCCGTTGCGGTTCTGCAGCCGGAAGTTGAGCGAACGGCTCATCTGCAGGGCGTCGTCGAAGGCGAAGTCGCCGAGGCCGTTGATGCCGAGCGCAATGACCGCCAGGCGAGACTCGGCATCCAGGTCATCGACGGTGACCAGGCCACCGGAGAGGCGGCTGACCTCTTCTTCTGCCACCACGCGGGCCGCTTCCTGCATCGCGCGGGTAGGCGGCACCTCGTCATCGCCATCCTGCACCGGCCAGTGGGCGGAGTAGACGCGCAGTGCACGGCCCCAGGAGGCGATCATCCGGTCTACGGGGTTGAGCTTGAGGCGCTCGAACTCGCCCAGACCTTCACGCACCGCAGCTTCCAGCTTGCCCTTGACCTCGTAGGCCCAGCTGGAGGGTTCGCGATTCCCACGATCCGCCGGGCGGCAGGCGATAAAGATAGTCGAGGCAGCAGCAGCGAGGTTCAGCTGGTGGGTAGACGCGCCGAACTCGGAATCGACAGGGTAAGTCGCCGTGATGTCCCAGCCAGACTGAATCAGGGAGTTGGTCAGAGTTTCCCAGGCATCTGAGCTCTTATGAGTAAACATCAGCGTCATGATGCCGTCCGGCTTGAGCACCCGTTTGCTCTCGGCAAATATGCCCTGCATCAGCTCTTCATAGCGAGCCTTGGCACCTTTGGCTGAGCCATCGCGGGCCGGGTTGGCAACAGCCTCCAGTGCTTTATCGGTCACTTCGTGATCGAACCAACCAGGGTAAAGGTCACCCAGCGTCTTTTTCTGCCAGACGTAGTAGAAGTCGGAAAGCTCACTGTATTGGACGTTGTCGTAGTAAGGAGGATCCATCACCACGGCATCGACGCTATTATCGGCCACATCGGGCATCTCAGTCGCCGAGCCTTGTGTTTGGGTAATATCATTCTCTTTCAAGTCCAGCTTTCCGCGCTCTTCTACAAGCTCCTCTATGCCTTTGTAGGCCGCCATTGCCTGAGAAAGTCCCCAACGGAAACCTGAAGAAGGACCAGCATAGACCATTTCACCAAAGGTCCATTTCAGAGAGAAGTCATGCCGACTAAATGTGCCGGAAATAGTTCCGCGCTGGGAAATCCAACGAGTCTGTCGGCTGTTATAGTCCACAATCTTATCGATCGCGAACTGAAGGTAGGTAATCAGTGCACGCCCCTTGTCTTCTCCAAACTCAGAGAGAATTTCAGGTTTCGCCTCCTGAAGTGCCTCCATCACGCTAAGATGGCCCAGCAGTTGACGTGGCGTAAACAGGTCTTCCCAACAGTTCATACCATAGCGAAGGGGCTCACTGGTTTTACTTCCAGGTGGAATTAACCCATTTGGCATCAGCCCTTTCATCTCAAACTCAAGGCGACGCTCCTCCAGCTCCTGCTCTGCCGCATGCAGCGCTTCCAAATCTTTCTGATTCGCCGCACGGAAGTAGCGCACCTTGCCTGTCTTGATCTCTCCCTTCCGCTCACCTGAGGCAAAGCGCTGCACCTTGCCATGCTTGTCCAGCTTGGGCTCGATGCGAATGCCGACCACGCAGTAGAGCACGTCCTTCCATTTGCCCAGCTCGGACTCGCCACGAGCCTGGCTTTTGATCTCATCGCCCGAAATCGCCTGATGACAGTGCACACATTGACCAACAGCGTTGGTGACAGTACCAGCATCCAGATCTTCACCGTTGGGACCGCGGTTACCAGCAGTGATCTCGAAAGGCTCGAAGTGCACGGTCTTATCCGGCTGTGGCTTGATCGCTACACCCCATTTATTCCCCTCTTTGGAAAGCCACAGGGAGTTGAGTAGTGGCGCATCGCCGGCGCAGTGAGGGCAAGTCACCTGGCGACAGTAGAGAAAATCGACAATGTCTTCACTATTGCACTTAGCCATCTCTTCTTGAGAAAGCTGGCCTGGCAGGTTTATCTCATGTTGACCGATGTCATTAACAAGTTGACCCAAAGCAAAATATGGAGCCAGCCTATACTCTACTTTGCAAAGAATCTTTTCCGCATAAAATTCTAAATCCCCCAGGAGACTTTTCCCAAATTTACAAGGGTAGTCAATCGTTGCTTTCAAGATCACACTAGCAACAGGGTTAAGCTCATTAGCAATAACTTTATGACCTAGCCTGAGAGCCTCAAATGGTATAGACCCGCCTCCAGATGTTGGATCAAGGATAACCTTCTGATCATTTTTATCAACAGGTACAACTGGCTGAGAAAATGCACGGGGATAGTTGTAAGCATCACCAGAAAAACGAATTCCGTGCTGCTTAGTAAAGGCCATCTTTTCTTTTGCCCATGCAGGATCCCCCATAGCCTCTGAGACATCTAAAATCTCACCTTCTCTCACACTAGGCAGCTCGATAGATTCATTTTTCCAAGCCACTATTACAGGATCATCATTTAATGTGGCATCTTTATCAATCAACGTGCCAATTTGTTTTCTATTTTCTTCGCGAATATTCTGCTCGCGCTCGTAGGCACGGAGTACAACGGCATCTACCTCGAGCTTGAGGCTTCCACCGATATTTACTATTCGTTTGCGAATCTTATCTTCGCCTAGTACCCAGTAGCCGTCATGAACATTGGCAACTAGAATACGAACCCCTAGCCCTTTTACAAACTGTTCAGGATCGGCATCGGCTGGCAGAAGCGAGGCCAAAATCGCTGCACGACTGGGTGTCAACGGCCGACGTGCCCACCATACGTGCAGGTAGTAGAGCGGCGGCAGCGCCGAGCTGGCTCCACGTTCACGCTGTGTTTCTGCCCCCACCTGATGACAGGGAAAGCCGGCTTCGATCAAGCGCTGGTCGTTGCTGAAATCCATGGTGCTGCGTCCTTGTAAAGCGACAGCCAGGCGGCGGGCCTGGCTGATGATGTCTGCGGCGCTTGGCGGCCGGTTACCTTGCGTGCCTGGCGGTACCCGCCTGGCAGCTTATGTATCTTTGCTCAGCCGCGAGCACGCACCTTCTCCAGGATGCGCGGCACGCGCTTGTCGCCGGCCTCACCGCACAGCAACATGCGCAGCCCGCTGGTGGCCCAACTGCGCAGCGCGGGGTCGGCGGTGGTGACGTTGGCCAGCCAGTAGACGGCCTCCTCCCGGGAGAACATCGCTACCCGGCGGCCGATCAACTCGATGCGGTCGACGTCCTTCACCTTGCTCTGCAGGCGGAAGAACAGCGCCAGGCGGGCGCCGGCGGCCTCATCCAGGGGGAAGTTGAGATCACTCCGCTTGAGCCCTTGGGTGGACATATAGCTCTCCAGGCCAAGGGGAATGCCCTGCTCGTCCTTCACCTCTTCCAGTATGCGCTTGAGCACCGGCAGGCAGGCTCGCACGCTGTCGCCATGCAGGGTGCCACGCTCCACATGCTTGGCGCGCGGGTTGGTGAGCCCCTCGATGTCGTCACGGTCCTCAGGGGCGATGCGCTCCTTGATGATCAGCACCGGCGGCGGCAGGTCCTTGTGGCGCGTCAGGCGCAGCGCATAGGGCGAGCGTTTGGCCAATTTGGCCAGCTGAGCCTCATCGGCCTGGTGACTCTTGCGGCGCGCGCGGGGGGCCGCCTTCTTTGCGGTAGTGGCCATCGACGGTGATTATCCTTCCAGTTGCTCTAGCATCTTGGTGAACTTGCAGTTCGGGTCCAGCTCACCCAGAGTCAGGCGTACCTGATGTTGCTCGGTGGTGAACTTCAGGCGGCTGTTCAACGCCGAAAACAGTGCCCGACTCTCGACCAGGGCGCCGACCGTGCTCGGACCCAGCATCAGCTGGAAACGGCCCTTGTCAGGAGTTTCCGCGCCGATCTGCAGCGCCTGCACCTCGGTCTGCGATTGGGCCAGCCCGGTACCGGAGAGCAGGTTGAAGAGCTGCTTGATCTTTTCGGGCGTACGCAGCACGAAGGAGCGGTTCTCCACCTTGGGCTTGGTGATCCATCCTCGGGCCTGGGCCGTCTGATAGGGCACCACGATGCCACTGGTGATGCCACCTACCGGCACGCTGTCGCCGGTCATCGCCTGCTCGGGGTCAGCATCCCCGCCGTCACCGAAGGCGTCCTGCGGGTAGGCCACCAGCTGCCGCTGGGCGAAGAGGTTCTCCAGCTGCTGCTGGTAAACGTGGGCATCGACCTTGTCGTGCTCCTGCTCGATGATCTTCGGCAGCTGGCCAAGGTCGACCTGGTCGCGGCTCTCGATGGTCTGGCGAATCCAGGCACCCACGGTGTTGGGATCGCGCACGATGCTTTCCAACCAGCCCAGCTGCTTGGCGTGCTCCTTGGTGCAGAGAATCCAGCCTTCGCCGCCGTTCTCCAGGGGCTCCACCGTGAGCGGAGGCGGGTTGTCCTTGTGGTAGAGGGCATCGGGCTTGTGGCTGGACTTGTCGGGCATATGGCCCAGGCACCAGCTGCTGCGCTTGGCGCCCTCCACCAGCACCGTGGCCAGCAGCGCCGGGCGTTGAAGGATCGGCCAGTTCCGGCGGGTGGCGAAACGCTCGACCAGGTCGCTGACGTTGACCTGCTTGAGGCTATCGAAGAACAGCTTGCCGAGCAGGGTGATAGCCTCCGCGGTGGAGGCACGCTCGTCGGTGATCAGCTCGCCCTCCTCGGCCAACTGCTTGAGGATGGCATCCTCCAGGTGCAGGCCACCGGAGCCGCCCGCGGTGGGGCCGGCGCCACGTTTGCCCAGGTCCCGGACCACCACGCGGCCGCCTTCACGCCCCGGGTAGATCAGGAAGCGATAGGCCTCGTCGATGGCGGTTCGCAACTCGGCCGGGCTCTTGGCTGCGCGCTCCTTGAACTCGCCCTTCTGCAGCTGGTCGTGGCTGACGCCCCAGTTCTCGGGGTTTTCCTTGAGTCGCTCCAGGGAGATCGCCTTGCGCGCCAGGGTGAGGATGTTCTGCCGGGCGCGGTGCTCCTGGTGGGTGCGCGACTCGGTCCAGGTGGTGCTGGCGATGTGGGTGGTGCTGGGAGCCAGCAGGAACACCTGGTTCTGATACTGACGCACCGCGTCACCGCGCCGCTCGATAAAGCGCGCCGGGTCCATCTCTTCCACCTCGAAGGCGAGGATACCCAGCTGCGGCTTGGGGGTCTTGTCAGGGATGCCTTCGCTGTCATCGATGTTGGGGTGAACATCGAACACAGAGGAGCCCTTGATCAGGCTGCGCACCACCTGCTCGACCCGCGTCATCGCTTCGGCATGAGCGACGTTGCCCTCGATGCGGCGCAGAATGTTGTTGAGAGTCGGCACGGTATCGGCGTAGAGGCGCCCATTGCGCTCACGCAGGTAGTTGGCCTCTCGCTCAATGGTTTCCAGCGCCGAGCGCACGGTAGCGGGCTTGATGGCCGGCGAGGCCATCTCGTAGACCGCCGAGGTGATGTCGATACCGAACTTCTCGTCCTGCAGGCCTCCTCCACGGCCGATCAAGCTGTGCAGGAAAACTGCACGCCACGCCCACTCATGCACCGGGTAGCCATCCGGATGAGGGTTGGCGGCATCCAGCTCGCCAGCCACGGTGCGGCTGGTGGCCTGGGTGCCAGAAGCCTTGCTGATATCGGAATCCAGCACCGGAACGAGGTCGCTGTTCTCGGTCTTACCCAGCAGCTCATTGCGGATGGTGGTGTCCGAGAGATCGATATGACCAGTCTGGATCAGCGGAATCGCCAGCTTCGCCTCCCAGATACGGCGCACGGCGCGCGCCAGGGTACGCAGCAGGCCGCGGGTGCCCTGGAAGCTCTCCACCTGGGCCAGCTCCTCTGAGAGAAACTCGATCAGGGTGGGGTGGAACGGATAGTGCGCCACCAGACGATCGTGCAGCTGCGGGTCATTGGCACCGGCAGGAAGATCGGTACCAGCCTGGCGGTAGGTCTCGATAAATGCCGAGGCCACTACACTGGCTGCCGCATGATCCACGGAGACGAACAAGCGCTTGGCCATGATGCGAGAGAGATCCCCCTCCTGCACCGGGGTGGTGGCCTCCGAGGTTCGGTTGACCACATCCAGCACGCCACGCTGTGCCTCGCGCACCACAGCCTCGGCCTCGGCCGAGCTCATGCTGTGGGTGGACTGCAGCTTGCGGATCAGCTTGTTGAAGTCGCCGAAGGCATTGGTGGCCGAGGCCAGACTCAGCACCACCGAGACATTGGCCCTGCCTGCCGCATAGGTGGAAAGCGACATCAGGAAGGCCGCCGACTGCTCGGCGCCTACACCGGGGAAGGCCGCCTCCATGCGCGAAAGGTACTGGGCAATCTCGTCGATTATGATCAGCGTCGGTCGGTCCCCGAACAGCGTATCGAAGAACTCATCCGAAGCCGGCGCGGAGGCGTCATCAAGACGCGACTGGATGGAGGCCTGCTGCTCGGTGGAAAGCGTCTGCTGGGCGATCATCCACCACAGGGTATTTGGCTTTGGCGCGGCGCCACCGGCGGTTTCACGCAGCGTATCCACGGTGTCACCAATGATGCCAACCACCTGCACCTGGCCCGGCGCCGGCAAGCGCTCGGGCGCGAGGATGCCGGTCATATGCTCGGCCAGCGGCTGCCCCTGCATGGCAGCATGGGCCAGGGCGATCAGGGTGTGAGTCTTGCCGCCCCCGAAGGCAGTATCGAGACGCTGCATGGCCGGACGCGACAGGTCACCGTTGGTCAGCCGCGCCAGGGCGTTGTCCAGGATGGTACACAGCCCCTGGGTCGGGTGCGTGGCATCGCGGAAAAAGGCCACCGGATCAGAGTAGAGCGAAGCGGCTCCCTCGCGAGCTTCACCCTTGCGATAGTCACCCAGCACCTTGCTCAGGCTGGCGGTGAAGATCTCGGGGTTGAAGGTGCCCGCCAGGATCTCTGGGCGTGGCTGACAGGTGGATAAAACGTCGCGCATCGGTTGCTCCCTGCAGTGGCGCCAGAGCTGCCTCCACGAGGCCTGGAGCCCTGGCCAGCTCGTTTATGGCTCTTTGCACGTCATGTTACGCCAGCCGCGTCGGATGGGTAAGGGGATCTGAGGGTCGGGGTGCTACACCAGCTTGAACGGCTCGATATCGCGGAAGATGCCGGTCTTGGTCATGTCGCGGCGCAGGGTGAAAGCCTCCATAGCCGCTACCGGGTCCACCTGGTCCAGCCTGTCGAAGTGGATCCTGCTCCACTGCTCGCGAGTGACCTTGACGCTGAACAGGTACTGGTCGCGCTCGCCGCCGGTAGCCTGGTCGGTGATCTGGCGATAGCCGGAAATCTTCGCCTCCTGCACGGCGGGCAGGCGGGCGAACACCGCACCCAGCACGCGAAAAGCGATGCCGTGGGCGTGGTCCCGATAGAGCTCGCGCTGCCGGGTGTCGCTGAGCCGGCGAGGCGTCAGCCTGATCTGCTTGGCGGGCATGGTCCAGTAGCGGTCGGGCATCTCGTCTTCACAGGGGAGGTCGATATCCACGGCAATGGTGCTGACGTCGCTGCCGAGGTCGAAGTCGATGGCGGTTTCACGGGGCCAGTCGATCTCCTCCAGGCGTTCGCGCAGCGTCTGCTCCATGGCGTCCGGGTCGTGCAGCACACCCTCCCCCTCGCGAAGATGGCGCGAGAACTCGGCCTGGTCGTGCGTCGCCTTGCGCCACTCCCAGTCGCGATAGGCCTGATCAAAGGCTGCCTGCCGGCGCCGGTTCTCCTCCTCGACGCGCCGCCTGGCGGGCGGCCATAGCCGATGCCACCAGGCGGGCTGACGCAGCGCCGGTGGCGCCGGCGGCGCCTCGGCGAAGTCTCGGCGAAGTCTCGGGTGACGTAGCCGGTGATATCCGGGTGGGGCGTCTCCTCGTGTAGCCGCCCAGGCGATCCAAGTCGGCGTTGAGGCGCTCGCAGTGCTGAGCCAGCTGCTCGCGCAGAGAGTCTCCGGCATGACGCCGCAGCACCCGGGCCTCGTCGTCGCTCATCGGCGTGCCGTCACCGTGGGCATAGTGGATGCCGCCATCACCGTCGATATCCAGCCGGATGGGCAGCGACTCGCCCTGAGCCAGCAGCGCCTCCAGGCTCCCCGCGGGGCTTGCGCGGCCGGCGCCGCTGCTTCCCCGCCCAGCCGAACGGCTCCGGGCGTTGAGCTTCTGGCGATAGGCGAGCCCGGTGCCGGGAATGCCCGCGTGGCCGTGCACGCCCCTTGGCCCCACGCTGAGGCTCGCGCCCCGCGGGCCCACCGAAAGCCCGAGGCCCCGCTTGCTCAGATTGAGGCGGATACCCGGCGCGAGGGTGATACGGCGCTGGAAGCGAAATCCCACGGCGACCTCCTTGTCGGTAGATGCAGACAGCGCTGCATTCTGCACAAGTGCGCCGACGCCTGGGAAGCGCATACTGCAAAAACCGCATAATCAGTGATTTAGGTAGGAGGCTTTCTGCAAAAGCTGCGGTTTCTTTCTGCAGCGCCGCTTCAAGCAGGCGGCGCCGCGACCGGTTGAGAAACAACCAGCGCCGGCAGCAACCCTTTGCCCTTTCCCTTTGCTGTACTCGCTCTACTCAGCCTTTCAGGGCAAGCCCCTTCCCCTTGAGCCCCCTTCCCTTCCAGTCTTTGGGCTTTTCAACCTTTGTCCTCGCCCCTTTGTGGGCTCCACCCGGTGGAGGCTCGCCCAGCAAGCGTCTATGCTAAAAGGCTGATGTACCCAGGGAGGGACGCCCATGGCGCTGAAATCACTACTGATGCGAGCCGCCAGCGCTGGCCGCCTGGCAGCTCGGAAGACTCTCGACGGTGGGCGGCAGGAAGGCTGGTCCGACGGCTGGCACACCCAGGCGAGCACGACAGACTCGCTTCGCCTGCTGCGCGATTCCGCCGTGGGCGTGGCCAAGTCCACTGCCCAAACGGCCACCACCCAGGAGGGGTGGCAGCGCATCGCCCGGGGAGCCGGCAAGGTAGCCGGGGGAGCGGCTGTAGTGGCTGGTGGTGTGGCTCAGGGCATCGTGAGCTCTGCTTCAGAGGCAGAGGGCTCCAATATAAACGATCCATGGAATGCAGATATTAGCGATCCCCGCACTAACCGCAGTGTAGGGGTCTACTTCGACCATACTGGGGCCCCAATCGATAGTCTCGGCAACCCTCTGCAAGAAGGGTAGCCATCTATTCTCACCTTGCGGGTACTCGCCCTGGTATAACGGACCCAGCCACACAGCTAGCTGTGATCTCTCGGTAGGTTGTTCATTCGGAACCCTACATCTGCCCTAGTTGTATGATTAGAAGATAGACAGCCCCATGCGGCCCGCCAGCTCGGTGATCATCGAGAGCCCTCGGGTGGAGTTGCCATGACTGTTGAGGGGCGGGCTCCAGGCGGTGATAACGCCGTGGCCTGGCACAATTGCCACGATGCCGCCGCCGACGCCGCTCTTGGCAGGCAGGCCCACAGAAAAGGCGAACTGGCCGGACTGGTCGTACATACCGCTAGTGGAAAGGATGGCATTGACGCGATGGGCGTCGCGCGGCGAGGTTACCTTTTCGCCGGTGATCGGATGCATACCTTGGTTGGCGAGGAACAGTAGGCTAGTGGCCAGCTCCTTGCAGCTCATCTCCACCGAGCACTGGAAGAAGTAGTGGGCCAGCACCTCGTCCACCTCGGCCTCGAGGTTGCCGAAGCTCTTCATCAGGTAAGCCAGGGCGGCGTTGCGGCTGCCGTGGCGGGTTTCCGAGGCCAGCACCTCGTCATTCACGTCGCAGTACTCGCTGCCTGCCAGGCGTCTCACGAAGCTGAGAAAGGCCTGGCGAGAGGACGAAAAATGCGAGACCAGGGTATCGGCCACCAGAATGGCGCCGGCGTTGATGAAGGGATTACGGGGAATACCGTGCTCCCACTCCAGTTGGACGATGGAGTTGAACGGCTGACCGGATGGCTCCATGCCGACCCGGCGCCACAGACCGTCGCCCATCCGCTGCATCGCCAACACCAATCCGAACACCTTGGAGATGCTCTGGATCGAGAAGGGAAGGTCGGCATCGCCGGCGGCATGGACCTCCCCATCCAGGGTGGCGAAGGCGATTCCGCAACGAGTAGCGTCAACCGTGGCCAGGGCCGGGATGTAGTCGGCTACCCGGCCCTCGATGGGCTGCTCCACGGCCAGCCGGTGAATATCCCGAAGGGCCTGGGGAAGCGAGAGGTCGGCGTCGGCGAGAAATTGCATGGCCTCAGTAACCGATGTAGTGAGCCACGACCAGAGCAATCCAGCACATAGCGTAGAGTGGCACCATGATCGGCAGGATCACGGGCAGCCACTGGGCATAGGAAACACGGCCCAGGGCCAGCATGGCCAGGATGCCACCGGCGGTAGGAGTGAACAGGTTAGTCAGCCCGTCGCCCACCTGGAATGCAGTAATCATCAGCTGCCGGCTCATGCCGACGAGGTCGGCCAGCGGGATCAGGATCGGCATGGTCACCAGCGCCTGGGCCGAGCCACTGGGGATGAACAGGTTGATCACACCCTGGATGACGCTGGCCACCACCGCGGCCAGTGCCACCGGCATGTCCCCCACGATGGCGCTCAGCGAGTGAACAATAGTGTCGATGATGTGGGCATCGCTGAGGATGACCTGGATCGAAGCGGCAAGGCCAATCACCAGCGCCCCGGCGGTCACGGAGGAGGCGCCCTCCATCATCCGCTGTACCAATTGATTGGCGCTGAGACCGCTGGCCAGCCCGATCAGGATGGCCATGAGCAGGAAGTTGCCGGCGATCTCCTTGATGTACCAGCCGCGGGTGAAGACGCCGAAGAGCATGATCACCAGGCCGGCCAGGAAGATGCCGAGGACGGCAAGGTTGTTGCGCGACAGGGCGTAGTCCTTGAGCTTCCGGCTCATCTCCACCGGTTCGTCGTCCTTGAACTCGATGTTGACCACGCGCAGGCAGATATAGGCGGCAAGCGTCGCCAGGCAGGTCACCATCATCAGGGTGCGCAGCCACCAGCCGGAAAACAGCGGCAGTTCGCCAATGCTCTGTGCCACCCCCACGGTGTAGGGGTTGATGGGCGAGAGCGCAAAGCCGATGGCGATACCGCCCACGGCCATGGTCACACCCACCAGGCGCGAGCAGCCGATGGCCGCGGCGATCAGCACACCGACGGGCACCAGGGCAATGTTGTTCTCGGCGCCTACGGCCATGCCAAAGAAGCCATAGATGAAGGTGCCCGCGGTGATAATCAGGTTGCGGCTTTTGATGCTGTTGCCCGCGCCCATCCTGTAGGCAGCAATGCCTATGGCGTTTTCCAGCGCCCCCGTGCCCTTGAGGATGTGGAAGAGTCCGCCGGCGATGAACACGATGAACAGGAACTGGGCGGCGTTGATCATGCCCTCGGGAATGGCCACGAAGACACGGAAGAAGTGCAAATTGGCAATATCGGATAGGTACTCGAAGGAGCCTGGAATTACCCTGCTCCGGCCATTCACCACTTCCCGCGCGAATTCGCCGGCGGGCACGAAGAAGGTCATCGCATAGACGACCACCAGCACCATGAAGATCAGGACCATGGGGTCTGGAAACTCTCGGAACCACTGACGTTTCCGGGAAGCGGCAGGCTTGCGGTCATCGGACTGTTGTTGGCTCATGGTCACCCTTTGGGTCGCTGTGCGACCTCGTTGGAGTTGTCGTGGGTTGTGGATCACTCGGAGCGGGAAGTTCCCTGCGAGAAGTAGCGGGACACCAGGCCCATCAGGAAGGTGGCGGCGGGTCCCATGCAGTCATCGTTGAAGTCGTAGTGCGGGTTGTGCACGCTGCATGGTCCCAGGGGCAACCCTTCGTCGTGGCCGTTATCGCCGTTGCCGACGATGAAGTAGCAGCCAGGCACCTGCTCGAGAAAGTAGGCGCAGTCCTCGCTGCCGGTAAGAGGCGCGGTGGGTGCTTCGACTCGCTCGTCGCCGAACATTTCTCGGGCGGTGTCGATGGCAAGCTGGGTCTCGGCCGGGGCGTTAATCAACACCGGATAACCGCGCACGTAGTCGATCTCGCAGCGGCAGTCGAAGGACTCTGCCTGGGACTCGGCCAGGGTGCGAATGCGGCGCTCGAGGGTATCGCGCACCTCGGGGTCCAGGGTACGCACGCTGAGCTCTAGCTCAGCGCTGTTGGGAATGATGTTGGCGCTGGTGCCGGCCTGCATCCGACCTACGCTGATCACAGAGACGAGGTTGGGATCGACGTTGCGCCCGACGATGCTCTGCAGTGCCAGCACGGTGGCAGCCGCTGGCAGAGTGGGGTCGGCGGCCAGCTGCGGCAGGGCCCCGTGGCCGCCCTTGCCAATGAAGGTCAGCGTGACCGTGTCCGAGGAAGCCATGAAGGCACCCTCCCGGAAACACAGGTGGCCCACGGGCTTGCCGGGGAAGTTGTGTAGCGCAAAGAGGGCGTCGCAGGGGAAGCGCTCGAAGAGGCCGTCTTCGATCATGCACTTGGCGCCGCCGCCGCCACCCAGCTCCTCAGCGGGCTGGAAGATCAGGTTCAGGGTGCCGCTGCCGGGCAGCCCCTGCTCGCGATGCTGGCGGGCCAGGGCCTCGGCAGCACCCAGTAGGATGGCGGTGTGGCCGTCATGGCCGCAGGCGTGCATCTTGCCGGGTACCTGGCTGGCCCAGGGCAAGCCCGTCTCCTCCTGGATGGGCAGGGCATCCATGTCGGCGCGCAGGCCGAGTCGCGGGCCCGAATTGTCGCCCCAGCGCAGCACTCCGACCACGCCGGTAGTGGCGATGCCGGTGTGAACCTCATAGCCCCACTCCTCCAGCCGCTCTGCCACTAGCTGGCTGGTGGCAAACTCCTCGAAACCGAGCTCAGGGTGCTGATGGATATGGCGGCGGCAGGCCTGCATCTGGTCGATATCTGGCGTGATCGTCGAATGGGCTGTCATTGGCTTCGCCTCTTAGCATTGGAATTTGCGTCAAGAAAACCGATGTTGTCAGTGGTGACTGATATCGAAAAGACGATAAAATCTACTTGATGACACGCATAGGTGTTCACTTGAGATGAAAAACCACCATTTGAGGGCCCTGCTGAAGGTGGCCGAAGAAGGGTCGATTCGAGGGGCCGCCAGGGCGCTGCATCTGAGTCAGAGCGCCCTGACCCGCGCGCTGCGCGAACTGGAGGCCGACCTTGGATCGGAGCTGCTGATACGCAGCTACCGCGGCGTCGAGTTCACACCGTCGGGCAAGGTGCTACTGAAACGGGCGCGCCTGGCGTTCTCCACCCTGGACAAGGCCAGGGATGAAATACGTTGGCTGCGCGGCGACTCGGGCGTGCAGGTCACGGTGGCGGTGACCACCGCAATCGCGACCACGTCTCTGCCCGCCGTGCTTCGAGAGTTCGAGCGCGAGCAGCCTGATGCCAGCCTCAGCCTGGAGGAAGGCATGATGAGCACGGTGCTACCGGGCCTGATGGAGGGACGCATCGACTTCGCCATCGCCGTGGCCGAGGCGGATCAGCTACCCCACGAGATCACCTTCGAACCGCTGACCGAGCTGCTCTCGGAACCCATGGCGCGTGAAGGTCACGCATTGCTGGGTGCCACCGACTGGTCGCAGATGGCTGAGGCGCGCTGGGTGCTGAACCTGGAGGTCGGCAGCTCGGCACAGCGGCTGATCGACTGGCTCGAGGCTCAAGACATCTCGATCTCGCAGCGAGTGGTGAAGTGCGATTCTCCAATCATGATGGTCGAGCTGATGCGACGCACTGATCTGATCGGCTTCGGCCCGCGGTTCTTTGTCGACGATCCGCTTTCCGGCCGTGGGTTGGCCTGCTTCGACACCCTGGCCACCTTTCCTGCCTATACTATCGGCCTGCTCAAGCTGCGCGGCGTGCCCCTCCACCCCGGTGCCGAGCGGCTCGCGACCCTGTTCAGATGCCATATCTCCTCGCTGAATCTATCGCGCCGGCCATCGAGTCAATGAGTGAGTTCAGTACCGGACTCTCCATGTTCTATGAACCCTCTTGAGGCGTATCCGACAAACTCAGTGACCGCAAGCTGCCAAAGCCGTAGTCCCCCCTCAACTATTCCTACCTCAGTTTTCCACCAGAGCCGCTCGATTGGGTTTGGCTCCCCCCCTTCTGCCCGGCACTTTGAGAGGGTGCTGTGGATTGAGTAACGCTACGCCCCAAGGAGTCACCCACCCTCATCCCTGCCCACCCCAGTACCGCCACCCAGAGCCCGGGCAGCACCAGGAACATCATCCCCTCCACGAACTGCAGCACCATGCGGTCGTAGAGGTTGTTGGCGGCGGAGAGCCAGCTGAGCTTGGCGGCGTCGCTGCGGTAGAGCAGATCCACCAGGTTGGCGTTGATCCAGCGGGCGAGCTCCCACCAGAAGGTCAGGAACCACATGGCGAAGAGCCCGAAGGTGGCCATGCCGGCGACCTTGAAGCTGTAGCCGGAGATGACCATGACAAACGGCAGGCAGATGATGATGGCCATCACCAAGATGCCCTGCACCATCGGCAGCGCCTGCTTGAGCATGTCCATGCCGGCCTGGAACGGCAGGATCGACAGGGTGCCGCCTATGGCCGAACCGGCGGTGACGGTGGCATCCCAGAAGCTGCTACCACCATCCAGCCCCCGAAAGCCCACCACCGCCTGATCCAGGTTGCCGCTGGCGGCACCCGAGCGGGGGCTGACCAGGCGCCGAATCACATAGTCCTCGGCGTCGCTGCCGGTGAAGACGCTGCGGAAGTCATCCCAGAACCCCGTGCTCACCTCATCATGCAGCCGGGCCCTCAGGCCAACACTCTCGGCTGACCACCACTCCTGGCAGGAGGGGTAGCCGGGCATGCCGGGGCCGGTGTTGGGGCGGGAGACATCCCGGCTGGCCTCGTAGGGGAAGCCGGCGATGGGCCGCCCGGCGTAGAAGCTGTCGTAGTAGCCGGCCGTGGTCTGAAAGTAGTTCGAGCCGATCCAGTCCACGTCCATGGCGCGGGTCGCCTCGATGGTGCCGCCCTCCTGCAGCAGCCGATTACGCGCCGGGCCGAAGCACTGGCGCTGAAACTCGCCGACCTCCTGTTGCAGCCCCGGGTCTTCGACGCTGTGCAGGTCCAGCTCCATGCGGATGGACTCGAAGTCCGTGGAGCAGGGAATGGCGTGGATCGCCGCGGCGGTCAGCCCGTGGGATACCGCATGCACCCCCGCCCACCACAGCGGAATCCTCGCTTGCTGGCCACCGATCGAACTCTCGGTCGCACCGAACGCCCCCTCGGACCAGCCGCCCGCGGCGAACTGTCGAGTGCCGCACTCCAGCGAGCGGCTCTCGTCGATATCGGCGGTGGCCAACTGAACCTGCAGCAGCGGCAGGCAGGTGAAGGCGTAGGCCAGGATCATGGCGTAGAGCCGGGTCTCGATGCGGTTGACCGTGAGGATGCCCTTGGTCCCCGCCTCGTCGCCCTCCTGCCGGGCCTTGAACCACTCGGAGAGAACCAGGGTGATGAACGGCACCGCGGCGATGCCGGTGCCCACCATGACGTTCCAGATGGCGTTGTTGATGATCCAGCCCAGCAGCGTCATGGCGTTGGCGAAGTAGTCGAACACCACCAGCGGCGCAGTAAGCAGGCCCCCCATCAGGCACCTCCCAACTGGTTGATCAGGTTAGTGACCTCCAGCAGGACGAGGATGCCCAGAGCCATCAGCTCGAGCCGCCGCAGCTTGGCGAGCGCCTGCTGCCCATCGTCGCGATCCCGGCGCAGCCGCGCCACCGCCAGGGGGCGCATCTTACGCCACCAGACCAGGTACAGCGCGGCGTAGAGGCTCAGCCGCCAGGCCAGCAGCCACGGCCAGGCGGCCTGCCAGGCGCTATGGTGGGCCTCGATCCCACCCAGCAGCCGCACGCTGATGGCCAGAATGGCACCGCTCAGCAGGAACATGACAACCAGCACCGCCATGGCGACCAGCAGCGACGGCCAGCGGGCCGGATTCATCCAGGAGAAAACACGTGGGGCCATCAGTCACCGCCCTCCTCGCCGACTGGGCGTCCGCGGCCGTCCAGGGCCGCATCCGGCCGGAAGGTCTCGCCCTGCGAGGCGCCCTGGCTGCGCCGGGCGGCCCGCTCCAGGGCGATGCCGGCCGCGCTGTTGCCCAGCGCCTGGCGGATCTCCATCTCAGAGCGCAGCGACTCGATATCCCGATCCAGGGCCACCAGCTTGCGATCCAGCGCCGACATGCCCTGCTCGTTGTCGGCGATGCCCGGGTCACTGCTGCCGGCCAGCAACAGCCGGCGCGCCCACAGCGCCTTGGTCAGGGTTCTGGCCAGGGCCATCTCACCGCTCAGACGATGGATCAGCAGCGAGGCCTCGGGATCGCTGCGCAGCGACTCGATCACCCCGCGGGAGACGGTCAGGCCGTCGCCGGCGGAGACCTGGCGCAGGTTCTCCGGGGTCAGCGGCTCGCTGCCGTCGACCAGCCCCTGCAGCAGCCCGTAGACCTCCTGCTGCTCACGCTCCAGCTCGCGGACCAGGCCACTGCCGGCCTGGGTCTCGCTGCGCTCGCAGCCGTCGCAGGTGCGAATCGACTGCTCACCGATCACCGTCTGGGTCCACTCGGCGGCCTCCTCGGGACTCTGCCAGACCGTGCACATGCCGCCCAGGCAGCTCCCTGCTCCGCTGCCTGACCCCGAGCCACCACCGCTCCCATCAGAAGCACCGCCCAGCCCACCGCCGCCGATCCAGGTGCCCTCGTTGGTGGCCACCGATCCCCAGCCGCCACCGCCACCCGCGATAGGGGCCGTGCTGGTGGTGTCGTCACGGCCGTGCAGCAGGTTGTAGCCGGCGCGGGCGGTGTCCTCTACCACACGAATTGGCGCTTGACCCTGGCCACCGCGGTGCTGACCACCTACCCAGGTCACGCCCTGATTGCCGCCGGACTGGTCGACCTGCTCCTGAGCTGAGACCACATCGGCGTTGGATTGCGCGGCACTCTGCCAACTCTCGGCCATGGCCATCTGTTGCCACCCTTGGCCGGAGACCATATCCGCCATCTGCTCCGACATCTTGCGGCACGACAGGGAGGCACGATCGAAGTCGATCCGCCCCTGGAGTACCCCGTTGCTCAGCAGGTCGTAGAGCCCGGGGTTGGCTCGCTGAATGATCATGGCGGGCAGCGAGGCCACAGCACTTTGAGCGTTCTGGACCACCGTCCCCATCAGGTTCTGGAAGCCATTGGTGATGCCGTTGAGCTGGTTGGAGACCGTCGCGCCGATGTCGAAGTTGCCGCAGGAGGCGTTCATGTTCCAGCTGATGCCGATGCCGCGGCTGTTGGGGTTGTAGCCCCGGCCGGCGGAGACGCTGAAGGGGGAAGCACCACCAATCTGGTAATAGAGCGCATCGGCGGACTGCGCCTGGGCTTGGGTAGACAGCAGCCCCACCACCAAGGCGCCTGCCAGTGGCGTAAGGGCGACGCGTTGCATGCGAGATCCTTTCATCGTGCCTCTCTCCTTCAGGGGACTGCGTAGAGCAGGGTCTGGCCGCGACGCTTGCAGCAGCGATAGGGGCGCCACAGCGACCAGGCGTAGTCACCGCCCGCGTCCAGGCGGTCGGCGTAGGTGTCGGTGACGCCGCGGTCCGGCCACACCCGGCAGGCGTTGCTTATGTTGGGCGTGAGGCGCTGCCAGCGATGGGTCGAGGCATCACCCTCCTTGACCGGCCCGGGCGGCCAGTAGCCGTCGCGGCTGGCGGCCACCAGCGGCGTGTAGACGTGGGGCTGCCCGCTGCGGGTGACGACATCGGCAGAGCGCTGGGCGGTGGTCGCCGCGGTCTTGTAGTCGTGCACCTGGGTCAGGAAGCCGCTGCGCGGGTAGATGTTGCCCCACAGGTCGCCGGGCTGGCCTAGCTCACGCATGCCGGGCGTGAGTGCCTCGGGGTAGAGCGATTCGGGAATGCCGCTGCGCCACGCGAGGGCATCCAGGGTCGAGAGGTGGTAGGGCTGGAAGGGCGTCGCTGCCCCAGCGCACGACATGCCGAAGGCGCTGGCGAAGCTGCTGAAGGCACCGCCGGCGGGGTGGCCGATGGCATCCACGTTCTTGAAGCGCAGGTGCTCATGTCGCGCCCGGTTGGCATCCGAGGTGCTCTGCCCGCCTGCCAAGGCCTCACCCAAGGGTGGCGAGAGGGTGGCCACCTCCCACCAGGGGTTGTCACCGGTGTTCTCGTAGCTGGAGACCACCAGCTCGGGGATATAGTGGCGTACCTGCACCGAGGTGCGGATCGAGCAGCCCGACCAGGAGCAGTTGAGCCAGACACAGACACCGATGACCTGGTAGTCCAGACACTGAGTGGAGAGTGCCGAGGCGACGATCTGCGGCGTCGTCAGGGCCTGGGCAGGCCGCTCCACCACCCCCAGGTTCAACAGCGCACCGCCCAGCACAACCCCCGCCGTCTTGAAGAGCCTCATCGGCGGCCCTCCTTCCCCACTATCTGCTCGGCTTCTCTCAGCGCCTTGGCCACGTCCGGCTGGCCGTAGATCACATGGCGGCCATCGATCACCACGGCGGGGACCTTCTCAACGCCCAACTGCCAGGCCCTGACCAGCCCGAGATAGCTATCGGCATAGCGGTCGGCCATCTCCTGCCACTCAGGCGTCGCCATGCGCTCACGCATCATGGCCTCCGCGAGTTCGGGATCAGCAGGAAGATCTTGCGACAGCTCGGCATCCAGGCGACCGGAGGCATCGAGTTCGATCACCGCCACGCCCGAGGGCACATTGACGGCCGGCTCCCCGGCGATGGTAAAGACTTCGATAGCTGGCCCAGCGAGTGCAGGGCCTGCCAGGCAGGCAGATAGCCCGAAAACGACCAGCCAGCGGCGTGGGTGGTGTCTCTCCATGCTTGCCACTCCAGTAGAACAAGGAACTGGCACAGCATTACGGAGTCAACTTTGAGCTGCAGCAGAGAATGTTAACTCTGCCGCAGGGTGTTTTCTGGATCAGCAGCCATCCACATCCCAGCGCACCCATCATCATGCTGGCAACTGTCACAGCCCCGGTTAATTGAAGAGAGACATTGATTCAAATAACAGCAGCCACCATACTTGTCTCCAACACTCACCCAACGCAAGGAAACGCATGTCCATTCTCAACACCTACATGCAGAAGGAACAGCAGCTCAAGCAGCTCCAGGAAGAGCTCGACAAGCTGAAGAACGACGACCGCCTCAAGGCCGAGCTGGAATTAAAGGACAAGCTCGAAGCTCTGATGCGCGAGTTCGACAAGTCAGCCGCTGACGTCATCAAGCTGCTGGACCCGAAGCCGGCCACCGCCAAGGCCGCCAGCACCACGTGCACTGGCCGCGCCAAGCGCAAGCTGAAGATCTATAAGAACCCGAACACCGGTGAAGTCGTCGAAACCCGCGGCGGCAACCAGAAGACGCTGAAGGCATGGAAAGAGGAGTACGGCCCCGAGACCGTTGAGGGGTGGCTGGTGAAAAATGAGGATTAAATCAAGGTCTACCTTGATGACTCTTAACCCACGAAGCAGGCTGCCTTCTACATGTAACCCATCGACCCATCACTCATTATTTCAGGTTAAATAACTGCACAAGGTTGTGCCGTCGCCGGCCGTGAGGCCGGCGAGAATCTATGCCACTGCAGCAGATAAAAATATCTGAGATAGTTTGGCACAGTACCGGCGATAATCACTTTGACCAAAATGGTCTAAACAGTTGCCGGATTAACATGCTCATAGAAGGCAAAAATATCGCCATCCTAGAGTTCTCAAGACGGCTTCCCAAATTGTATGCCAAGCAGCTTGCTTTCCGCATCGTCACCTTTCAGCTTAAGAACCACCGAGTTAGACAAGCCATCTATCCCTTCACCATCTAAATATGGAATCATTGAGCTATAATTCTCTGTATTCAATGTGGCAATATACTGTTTACCATTATCTCTCAGGGCCTGATTCACAAATTTAAACCAACTCGCTCTTGCCCCCGGATCAATGTCAGCGAACAACCTATTGTCATGCCATAGCATATCTACTGCATGGTTTGCCCCGTGCGCATAAATCAACCAATCAAAGCATAGAATTCGAGCTGCATTTATTCCATCAGAATCATCTCCCTCAATTTGCACAGCTAGGTCATAGCGAACTTGATTGTCGCCCATATTTGCTTCTGCCACTATTCCTGAAGGAGCTCTTGGGTACATTTTTTCCGCCAAGCGCGAAAACTCAACATCATACTCATGCAAGGGGTCTGAGGCAATATAGGAGGCAGCAAGCCGATCTTCCTCGACACGCTTTTCTCGAATCTTTTGAGCTTTTTCCTGCAGCTCATCTGTGAAATTCAAAAACTTATGAAGACGCTCTCTCTCCTCCTCATAAATTGCTACTTGCTTTGCAATAGCAGCATATTCATCCAAGGCTCTCTTGCCTTGTAAGTATTTGAGCTTCTCATCTCTCTCATCTGACAAAACCTCTCTTTTACGCTCCAACTCTCTCTTCTGGCTTATTATTTTTAACTTATCATTCTCAAGACGCCTACGCCGATTTATTGACAGCGTGTTATGAAAATTTTCGACTGCATCGAAATGCGCAAGCGCCTCTGGCTTGAATATTTCCTTAAGTCCATCATAAAGATCCATCAAATCTTTCTTAGAAATATCAGGATGTTGAGCTATCGACTTCTCAATGTTATTAACCTGAAAATCAAACAAATCTATTTTTTTCCCCAGGCCTCTAATTTCCTTGGTAAGCTCACCAGCTTCCAACTCTAAAGCTCTATAATCTTCAGCCACCTGAAATCTATCAAGATCAGCCTTCAGCCTAGGTATTTCTCTATCGAGCCATTCGGAACGTACTTTTGGTTGAGCTCCAGCCCTGAACATGTCTTTCAGGACAGAATCTTGCTGCCAACTCTTCACGGCTTTATTTATATCATCAAGCTCAAGTTTATGCTTTCTCTTGTTTACGATCAATGAGCAATCCAGGCCAAGCAAATAGAAAGTCCGAAGCCTAGCATCGAAATCTGACTCTCTATTTGTTTTTATAGGGTCTAGACAGTCTTCTCTCGAGTAACGCGCAAACCTCTTAAACAACGACCTAAATGATATAAAAGGAACATCGCCATCTATTTTAAAAACCCCGACCGAATCCAGCCACTCTCTATATTTTCTTAACTTTATAGGGGAGTCATTAATAGTTATTTTCTTTCCATCACCAGTCCTGGAGACCCTGTACTCCTTCCCCTTAAATGAAAACAAAAGGCTAAACCACCAGTCAGGAACTGCTGACACAAGCCTCGGATCAGCGTTGGCTCCTAAACAGTGGTGGACAAGTCCCAAAGCGAGTGTCTTACCTACCCCGTTGCTGCTGCCTTCTTGCTCGTGCGAACTATCCCCAATAATTAGAGTAATACCAGATCTGTTAAAATACACTGGCTTAAAAGTAGGGCGGTCACAAGTCAAACTAATTAAGCGCATTAGCCACTACCTTTGTCTTCAGATTTCATTGAGACTCGACTATGATCAGCAACATAAACTCTACCGTCTGGGGTTGCCTCAGCCACCTGAATTGCAAACAAAACATCAACAGCCAGAACAAGCTGAGTAAAACTAGGCTTTATCATGCTTCCATTTCGATCACTTGACATTACTGCCCACAACTCGTCAACACTCTTCGGCTCAACCAAATAACCACGGATATAACCAGCAATAGCCACTAGGGAGCTGGAAAAACGCACATGCTTATGAGGCAATAACATTGTCTGGATTTTCATATGCATCACAAGTCTCAAAGTATTTCGCCAACACAATCTCAGCGGCCATTCTAAACCCAGACATTTGCTGAGGGTGGCTTTTAACTTCTGGAGGAATAAGGCTATCCACCATCCAAAAATAGCGCATATCTGAAAAACTTTCAATACTATCAGGAATTACCAGCTTGCTTTCTTCGTAGATATCCCTTACTTCTTTCGATATAGACTGCTTGTAATCTTCACCGATCGACTCCAAAAAATCATCTATTAAAAACACTTGATATGAATTTGATTCAAGCCTTACTCCAACGCGCTTACTCAACCCATTAAAGTCAATTTTAACATCAAAATCCGGCGCATCTTCATTCAGAAAATCAAGATTCGAAACTGACTTTTCAGCCAAAAAACTTAGCAACTCCCCTACAGCTCGAGAGTCAATAAAATCTGGGGCTTCAGGTGGGATATATCCAACAATATCTTGGCGCTGATCATCGACCAGCCCCATAAAAAGCCTCATCAACTCATCCCCTCCCATAGCAGCCGAATGGAGAAGAGACTTATCCTGTTTTAATTTTAACAGCGCAGCACCAACAGGTGCTGGGATTCCCTGAAACCGGTCATTCATCACAAATGAGTACTTTTGAACACTTCCCCATTTCTCTATCAACTTATCGAAGTCCTCTACGGCCTTCCTCACCACTTCAAATTCTTTTATATTACTATTAGGCTTCGGACCAAAAACTTGATAATAATGGAGCTCACTTTCCACCCAGCCGTCATTCCCACCGTCCCCCCAATTACCCCATGGAGACACTGCTTGAAAGCCAGGCTTTGCATAAGCCATCAATCTAGAAAAAAGTGCCTGAAATCCATCACCACTGGACTCATGAAGCTTGAGCTTAAAAAACACTCTATACAAGTAATCTTGCTGCGATGTGCTCAACCTTTTTTCTCCTAACACAGTTTAAATATTACAATGATTTTCCATCTAAAAAAATAAAAGACCTCATTACTTTACTGGCATGGCCAGAAATTAGCGTTGCTGAAAATTTGAACATTTTGACAAAACAATGGGGGAGGTGTCACCTGCTCGGCTCATTTTTATTGAAAAAAACCTCGCTTCTCATCCAGCCGCTGGGTGATATGCAGCACCGCCTCGAGCTCCGAGCAGCCCTGCTCGCGCATCACCCGCATGCGCTCGGCCTTCTCCTCGCCCTCGGTGCCGGCGAGGGCCAGGTAGAGGCTGGGGGGCACCACCCGGAACAGCGCCTCCAAGCGCCCTGACAACACCACCCCCTCGGTGTACTTCTTCGAGACCTTGGTGGCAGAGGCCATCAGTTTGCGCTGGGTGGCGGTGAGCTCCTTGAAGCGGCTGACCTGCTCGATCTCGTCCGGCGGCATGTAGAGGCACAGCCAGAACTCGATCATGTTGAGTAGCTTGCGGGCGGCGTCCGGGAAGTCCTCGAGGTTCTGGGTGGCCATCCAGATCCAGTGGGAGAGCTTGCGACCCATCTTGCCCACCTTGACCAGGTAGGGGCTGAGTAGCGGGTTGACGGTGAGCAGGTGGCACTCGTCGATGACCTGGACGATGGGCCGCCCGCTGTACTGGTCGCGCTCGGCCAGGTTAGTGATCATGTTGGTGACACTGATTACCGCCAGGGCGAGCTGTGCCTCGTAGCCCTCCCGGGCGAAGTGGGCCAGGTCAATGATGGTCACGTCGCACTCGGGCCAGGCGGTACCGGGGCGGTTGAACACCTCGCCGTCGAAGCCGTCGCAGAAAAGCCCCATGGCCTCGCCCATGTCATAGGCGCGGCGTTGCCGCTCCTCAGGGATCGCCGTGTCGCGTGAGATTGCATAGAGTGCCTCGCGCACGTCCTGGGTCATGCAGTCGCGGCCCTCTTCCCGACAGCGCTCCGCCGCCCGGTAGATGGCGTCGCGCACCATGCGCCGGTCGGCGCGGCGAAACTCCCGTTCCTCCTTGGGATCCCCGCCGGTGATCATCAGCCGGGCGGTGATCTCCATCTCGCCCAGCAGGTCGCGCTCCTCATCGGGCTGCTCCTCGTCCTCCTCCAGGGGCGCCTCTTCGAAGGGGTTGGCGTCCTCGGCGTCTCGGGCGAGGCGCCTCTCCTCCACCTCGTTCTCCAGCAGCCGCGTGGCCGCCGCGAACGGCGGCAGCCTGGCCCCGCAGCCCGGCGAGAGCTTGACCTGGTTGACGCTCATCCCCTTGCGCTCGAAATACTGGCCCAGCAACCCGAAGCTGTTGCCCATCTCGATGATGAAGAGCCGCGGGCGGTGCATGGCCATGACCTGGCTCAACACGCCGTTCAGGGTGGCCGACTTGCCGGCCCCGGTGGGGCCGAACACCAGCATGTGGGCGTTGGCCGAGCGGTCCTCGAGGTTCAGCGGGTCGAAGCTGAAGGTCTCGCCGCCACGGTTGAAGAAGGTCATCCCCGGCCGGCCGGTACCGCGGCCGCGCCCGAATACCGGCGCCAGATTTGCCAAGTGGTGGACGTAGTTAAACTGGGTGTACCAGCGGTTCTTGCGATCCTGCTCCGGGTCGAAGTTCATTGGCAGCCAGCGCAGGTAGGTGTTCAGGCCGGCGACTTCATCTTCAGGATCCACCGGCGAGAGGTTCACCTGCAGCAGCTGAGTGGCCAGCTCCATGCTGCGCTGCTGGAGATCCTGCTCATCCTCACCCATCAGGAAGAAAGCCAGGGTACTCTGGTAGAGCTTGTGGTTCTGGCCCAGGTAGCGGCGGGCGGTGTCGCAGTCCTCGCGCACCTGGCGGGCCAGCACGCTGTCGCCCACCGCCTTGCTGTGCAGGCGATTGATATGGTCCTCCAGGGGCTCCTGGGGCGTCGCCACGATGGTCAGCACCGCCTCGGTGCCCTCGGGCAGCTTGTCCATCAGGGCGTTGCTGGCCTGGCCGTCGGAGCGGCGCACCTCGCCGGTGAGGTGGCCCACCACCGGCGCCCGGCGCATCTCCTCCACCACCACGCAGCACTGGGGCAGCCCATCGAACCACCAGAGCCCGGTCTCTACATCGCCCCGGGGCGAGTTGAAGAGCATTCCCTCGGCCAGGTCGTAGTTCCAGGCCACGTCACCGGCGTCCTCGGGGTAGTCGCACAGGGCGTAGAAGCGCGCCGGGTCATCGGGGGCCAGCCGCGGCCGCGGGTTGAAGCGCGGCAGCAGCCAGCGGTGAAAGGCGCGCCCGTCATAGCGCTTCAGGCGCAGGCCCGCGCCGTGCAGCGCGGCGGCCAGCCGCTCGTAGACCTGATTGGCGGCCTGCTCGGGGGAGAGTCCCCGCTGGCGTTCCCCCGCCTGGCGCTTCTTGCCGAGCCAGCGGTAGAGCACCAGGCGCGTGCGGCGGGTCTGGCCCCGCCAGCGGGTCTGGGTCACGCCGTCATCCTGGAACAGCCCGCCCGGTTTGGAAATGGCCTTGAGGTGAGCGCCCATGCTCGCCAGCCAGTCCTGGGTGAACTCGGTCTCCCGGGCCCGCGGCCGCACATAGTCGCGCATGCGCTCCAGGTCGGGGCGAGCGTCGACCTCATCCTTGACGAAGAGCTGCACCACCCAGGGGTGCTGCTCATACTCCGGCAGGCTGTCCTGGAAGGCAGCCTCGATCTGGTCACGAATCGCCTCCAGGGACTCCGGGGCGCGGCCCTCGGTGGCAATGGGAAAGATCTCGGCCACCACGCCCACCGAGGCCCCGTCCTCGAGGAGGAAGCAGCCCGATCCGGGCAGGTACTCCACCCAGGGCAGGTAGTTGCTGAACGAGGGCGCCCGGCGGAAGTGCGAGCGCAGCTCGGCAACGGAAGGTGCCTTGCCCCGAGGCAGAGCCAGCGGCCGGCCCTGCACGTCGCTGCTGAGCGCGACCAACCCCTCTGGCTCGGCCGCCTGAGTCTTGTGCTCTTCGGACTCATCCCGGTCTGATAGCACGGCATCCAGCACCTGGCCTTGATCGCCCTCACCCGCCTTGGCGCTGCCAAACAGCCGGTTCATCAGGTCGTCGAACTGCGACATCAGAGAGCCCTCCCGTCGACCCAGTCCGCAGTGGCTCGCGCACTCTCACCGGGCATGGCGTACTGAACGCGTTGATAGAGGGGAAACACCGTCGAGTAGCCGGGTACCGGCACCTGCTCAGTTCCTGCCAGGTGGGGAAAGACGTACATCACCAGGTCCGGGTTGGGTAGGCGGCGGAACTGGCTGTAGATCTCGTTGCCTACATCGCGGCTGTAGCGCAGGTGCTCCGTTACCATGTCATCACTCTTCAGCGGACGGCGAAGCTCGCTGCGCACATCCAGCGGGCGGCGCTCACCAGTACTTTGGCCGGCCTGGTTCTGCCAAATCTCCATCATGGTGGTATCGCCCACCGGCATCAGCTCTTCCTGGGAGGTGGCGCAGCCCGCCACCAGTAGGGTGGCCATCAGAGCCGCCAACGGCCTGACGGCGCTTCTGGCGGCATGATTTGTAGAACTACGGCAGATCGAGGACATCCGCGCCCGTGCGGTCATATCGCACCCTCCTTCCTTGTGTCTCGTAGTCGATGGGCAGTTCCCGCTCGATATGGATGGCCACCGGCTGGCCGGGCGGCACGTACACGGCATCGAAGGTCTGGCCGAAGCGCTCCTGCACCCACTGGCGCACGTCGGACACGCCGCCAGCCAGGGCCTGGCTGGCGGCATAGCGACCCGAGTCACCAGTCAGGCCGCTGACCACTCCACCGCTGTCCACACTGGTGGTGACTTCGTTCATCGCCATGGCATCGGCGCCGGCCTCGGCGGCGCCCAGGATGAAGCTGGTGAGCAGGAACTGCTGAGCATTGGTCTTGCGATCCCCGGGGATGCAGGGCAAGCCCCGCGGGTCTGAGAGCCAGCCGAGGGTGGTGCGGCCCGAGCCGTCTCCCGAGTTGACGTCATCGGGAGCCGGCAGGGTGCGCACGGTTCCATCCTCGAAGACGAAGGTCATCGAGTTGACCTGGCCACGCACGCAGGAGAGCGTCCAATCGCCGGTGGCGGTGCCGCTGACGATGGCACTCTCCACCTCAGGCAGGGTGACGCCGTTGGCGGTAAGGTTCTCGCGGCCGATCACCACCTTGAACGGATAGGGGTCGTTGACGGTGCCATCGATGGGCACCCTGCCCAGTAGCGCCGTCATGGCCACCGAGCCCATCAGTGTGGAGTTCTCTGGCAGCGTATAGACGGGCTCCACGCTGGATTCATCGGGACGTCCGGTCACCCGGCTCTCTACCGCACTCGAAGTGCTCCGGGCCGCCTCGCCCAGTTCATCGGCGGCCTCACGGAAGCCGGTCGGGAAGGTAGTCTCGCCGCGCCCACGCTCATCCTCTTGGGCGTCCAGGGGCTCGACCCAGGTCAGCGCATGCTCCGAGCCAGGGCCCGAGTAGGATGTCCCATCAGGGCCACCACCTCCCTCAAGGCCCAGGCCAATGGGCAGGTCATCATCACGTTGCCCATCCACCTGGCGGCGCAGCTGATCCAGCTGACGCTGCAAGGTCCCCAGCATGGAGCTGTCCGGCTTGGACCGCGCGATCTCCTGACGTAGCCGTTCGCGCTCACGGCGCAGCGCCTCGTCGATGGCACCGTCCACATCCTGGTGGCGGCTCATCAGCTGCTCGTTCTGGTCACGCAGCGCCTGGGTTTCCGCCTGGGCCTGCTCCAGATCGCGACGCATGGCCTGCACGTGGCCCACCAGGGTGGCTACGGTGTCCCGCGGGGTATCGCCCTCGATGCCCAGCGCCTGCAGCTCGTCATCGGTCAGGCTTAGCGTCGGGTCAGTCTCGGCTGTCCCAGAATCCGTGCCGGCATTATCGCTGCTCAGGCCACGCACCAGAATCAGCAGCACGATCACCAACAGCCCAGGCACCAGAATCTTCAGCAGGGTGTTGCTACGCAGCGTCATGAGGCCCCCTCCTCGGCATCATCCGCCTCTTCCAGGGGAATCAGCGCCCTGTCCAGACCACCGCGGCGGGTAACCAGGAATACCGTGGTGGTGTCCTCCACGGAGCCCCGCGGGGCCAGGTAGGGGTGCATGAAGGTCGCAGAGTAAAAGTCTCCCTGCAGCCAGCGCGGGTCGAGCTCGAAGGCACGCCGCCGATCGTTGTTCTCGAGCTTCACCGCGGTGACCATCCAGCCATCGAGCCGCCAGGCGCCCAGGGGCGTGGCGGTCACCGGCAGTGACGGCAGCAGGGTACTCAGCGACTCGGGCAGCCGCATGGGGACGCGAGAGACGCCGCGCAGGGGCTCGATGGTGCGCTGCGGCGCATAGAGGGACTGGGCGGCATGCCGGGTCAGCAGCACGGGCACCGGCGTGGCGGTGGCTTGCTGCGCCTCACCGCTTGACGCTTGAGCCGCCGGCCGGGACGCCTCTGACGCCTGCGCCCCGCGGCTTCCCGTGGACGAACCCGTCGAAGCACTTGCCCTGGCCGGCGACACCTCGCGGCTGTCCACCACCAGGATCTCCTCGCTGCTGGCTCCCTCCCGGGCCAAGAGGTCCAGCAGCAGCACGTCCCCGCTCTCCACGTCTTGCACGCGAACACGCTGGGTGTCGAAGGAGTCGAAGGCCTTGAGATAGAGCACGCCTCCGGCGCTCTGGACGCGCAGTACCTCGGGATTGGCCAATGCCGGTGGCAGGCCCACGCGAACGTTGCGGTCCAGGGTGACAATCCGCTCCTCATCCACCGGCAGCGGTATCGCCAGCGGTCGACGTTCCCAGTGCATGACCTCCACCGCCAGCGCCTCACCGGCGAACACGGCGGTGACCAACCAGGCCAGCATCACACGCTTCATGAGGAGCCTCCTTGCTTCTCTGCATCTGGTACCGACAGCCGCTGTGGAATGCCATCGAAGCAGTCCACCTGCAGGCCCCAGGGGTTGCGCTGAGGGTCTACGTCGGCCCTCACCACCCGCAGCGGGTAGCGAATGAACAGATCGCGAACCGGCGTGCCGGCGTACTGTTCGTCGATGGCCATATCCAGGGTAACCACCCAAGCATCACGACTAAGGATCTCCACGGAATCGGTGCGATAACCTCGCCCGGGAATTTCGTAGATGCCGCGTACCCGGCCGGAAAGCTCCTGGCGGCGATCGCGGTCCTCGTAGTCCTTGGCCAAGTAGCGCTGACAGGAGGGGGTAAGAAAGGGTGAATAGGCCCTCAGGTTGCGGCGGTAATCGGCTTGACCATCCGCGGGCCAGCGATTGATCTGCTGCCAGACGTAAAACCCGAAGGCGTAGACGCTCGACGGGTCGACCTCCCACCAGGCGCGGGTGCTGCCGGAGCGCAGGTCGGGCGGGTTGTGGATGGTCAGGTTCTCCGGGGCCGACTTCCAGCCCCACCACAGGCCGGCGCTCAGCAGGGCCAGCACCGCGATGACCAGGCGCAGGGTGGTGATATGGGCATCCCGTGCGCTAAGGGCGTGACGAAAGCGGCTCATGGGCGTCCTCCCGGTTGGTAGCGCATCCGCCGCCGTGAGAAGGGACCGGAACGGGTGATCAAGGCGTCGGCTCCCCTGAGACGGATGCCCTGCCGAGCGAGACGAAACTGCAGGCTGCGGTAGAGCCAGGAGGCGGGACGGCCGCGACGTAGCCGCCGCATCACGGCGCCACCGACGTAGAGCGCCATGCCGGCACAGGCAAACGCCACGGTCGGCACCATGGCGATGGCTCCCAGCAGCCAGGCGCCGATCGCGCCCGGAAGCAAGCCCGCGGCTACTCCGCCCAGAGCCATCATCCCAACCTCGTGCCCGGTCATGCCCCGAAACACCACCGGTGCGGCATTCAGACGGGTCGGCAGAAAGTCGAGACGATTGACCATCAGAGGATCTCCGCGGCCTTGGTCGCCAGCCAGATGATGGCCACGATCAGCACTACCCCCACGACGACCACTACGCCGAACTTCGACCACTCCCCGCGAACCCGTGCCTCGTTGAAGGTGGCGATGGATGCGATGGCGACGATGATGAATGCCACCGTGGCCAGGATGAGACCGCCCAGGGCGCCGAAGTCGAACAGGTAATTCTGCAGGGTGGTGAGCAGGCCCTCCCCCTCCCCTCGCGACGGCGCCTCCATGGTGGGCAGCCCCTGCCCCATGGCCTGCGGCACTAGCCCCACCGCTGCCAAGGCGGCGAGTCCCCGTGTACGAGTACGAGAGAAGAGTGAACGCACGGTAGTCATAACGAGCTCCTTCTTGAGTAACGAATTGCTGAATGACGCAGGGTTCGAGGCCGGTGACCTCAGAGGAAAATCCAGAACATCACCACGACCAGAAAGACGGCGCGCAGCGCGGCAAAGCCGAAGTCATCGCCGCTGACGCGCCCCTTGGCGTAGCCTCGATAGGAGGAGATGGCGCTCCAACACGCCCAGAGCAGCACCACGGTGCAGCCCGCCCCGGCAATAAGGACTCCCAGGGGTGGCGCCTCGAAGCCGGCACCGGCGGCGAAGGCCTCCATTAGCGCAACTCCCGCAGGTAGTCCCCGGCGAGGGGCACCGGCTGGCGGGGCGGCAATCGAGGCGGTTCGAGTACGTCATCGATGCCCTTGTCCACGGCTTGGATATCCCGGCGCAGGCGCGGCACATCCAGGAAGACACGAGTGGTCTCAGGGTCGAACTCCCCAACGCGGCTCTCGAGCCGATCCACAATGCGCTGGATCTGGGCCAGCTGATCCTGGATCAGGGCCAGGTCCTGGCGGGCGATCTCATCGCGCACGCCGTCGTGGTCGTTGGCATAGACGGAGTAGGTAGCGCCGAACTGAGCGGTCAGCAGCATCAGAAGCAGGGGCGACAGGGCCCGTGGCAAGCGGCGAAACGTCATGGCAAGACAGTCCATCCGTTGGCTGGCATTGTCCTCATCCTGTCGCCCGCCAGGGTGCAGCGCAGCAGGAAACCATAAGCGCCGCACACGACGTTTATCTTCGCCTGCTCAATACCCTAGGCACGCAAGCACCGGAGCCCGCACCGGCTCCGGACGATAGCGGCGAGGCCGCGGAAGGCCTGCGATGTGGAGTTTCAGAGGTACTTCTTGAAGCTTCCCGTGGCGATGCTGACCAGCAAGCCAAATAGGGCCGCGCAGGGCAGCAGGAAGGCGTTGGGATGAATAGCGAAGGGCACGCTCAGGTAGAACAGCCAGCCCACCACGAAGACCGGCGTGATGGCCCGCTTGGCATGGTGGTAGATGAAAGCGGACTCGCGCCCCGCACCGAAGCGGCGCAGATCACGGCGCACCAAGCCGTCGACGAAACCAACCAGGGCCGCCAGAGCAAAGAGCGGCGAGGTCAGCAGCAGAATGACCACACGGGTCAGGGTCATCAGCGTGACGTAGAGCGCCGCCTGCACGTAGACATGCAGGGTGCCGAGCCAACCCCCGTGATGGGCGCTGTTCTCAAGCCAGTCCGCTATCCCGCTCCTCACGAACAGCCACTCGTGGGCGCTGGTGACGGCTCGGGTCGCCAGGGCGACCGGGTCCGAGACCAGCAGCGAGCGCGTGAAGTGGGTATCCAGTCGGGCCACTTCGGTTTCCAGGGTCTCCAGCGCATGCTGGGCCCCGGGCTGGCTCCACCACTGCCAGTGGATTCCCGCCCACTCGACCAGCACCGACATCAGCAGCGACACGACCAGCACCGCCATAATCTGAAATGGAAGCCCGAACAGCGTGGAGAACCAGCCGCGTCGAGTTTCCTGGGCACGTTCCGCCGTGGCCATCTCAGTGCACCCTGACTGGCGTCAGCGAGCAGAGCAGCGACCAGCGGCGATCGTGGTAGTGCAGGATCAGCCGCCCCTCATGAGGGTGCTCACCCTGCTCCCATACTGGCGAAAGCCCCTTGCGATAGGCGTGCTGGGTCAGTTCGACGCGGTCGATCCCGATGACCACGTAGTCGAGTAGCCCGAACAGGGCCTGAGGCAGCTCACTCAGGGAGCCGCTCTCCAAGGCAACACTGGAGACGATGGCGGTTGCCGCGGTATCAGGCGTCATGGGCGTTGTCTCGATGTTCATCACGGTTCTCCATCTCTTGGGCCAGCAGCCACTCGTTGAGCAGCTGATCCTCAGCCTCCTCCCCCTGCCGGCGCGCCTTGGCCTCGTCTTTGTCCCGCGCCTCCGCTCGAGCTTCTGCCCGCGCAGGGGACGGCTCCTGGGCATCGCGGGCCCGCATCGGGAGTTCAGCCCCTAGCTCGCCCAGCTCCAGGTTCACCGGCGGTGGCATCACCGCGGTCCACCACTGCTCGCCGGTGGTGTAGTCGCGCTTCATGCGCTCGGCGAGCTCGGCGATGCTGCCGGGGATGTCCTCGTGCCTGTCGGGCAGCGGCAAGGGCATGCGCACCTTCCAGAGCTGGCCGCCCTCGAGCAGGGCGAAGGCCTGCCCCTTGGGCAGCGAGACCACGTCCGCCGGCTCGATCATCGGCACCTGTACGGTGCTGATGCGGTCGCCGCCGGAGCTGGTGAAGTCGATATCGTTGGCAATGTCGCTGGAATCGGAGGCCATGCTGACCAGCATGCGGGTAGCCACGTTGACCTGGCGCAGCTGTCGGGTCAGCAGCTCGGCGGTCTTCTCCTCGCGTACCCGCAGCATCACCAGGTTGTTGAAGTTGCCGACCACCTGACCGGCCTTGGCGGCGTTGCCGATGCGTGCCTCGATGTCGGAGAGGGTCTGGGTATAGGCGGTGACCTGGATGCCGGCGCCGCCCCCCTTGTTGATGAGCGGGATGAACTCGTCGCCCATCAGCTCGTTGAACTCGTCGCAGTGCAGGTTGATCGGTACCTTGCCCATGCGCTTGCCGTTCACCGCCGGCAGGCCGTCATCGATGCCGTGCTTGTAGATATGGCCGGCCACCGAGACCAGGTCGGCGAACATCGAATTGCCCACCGCCTGGGCCACCTCGAAATCGCTCATGGCATCCAGACCCACGTAGACGATGCCGCGCTTACGGATGATCTGCTGCCAGTCTATGATCGGCCGCGGGTCTTCGATGTCGTCATAGTCCGGCGAAAGCAGCTCGGCGATGCGCCCGGTGGTCAGCTTCTCCAGCAGCGGCAGCAGGCTCGCCACGATCTTGTCGAAGTAGGTCTTGTCGTAGCGCACGGCGCTGCGCAGCCCCTCGAGTACGGCGTCCACCACCTTGATCTGCTGCAGATACTGCTCGATGGCCACCACCCGCTTGTCGCGGCCCTGAAACTGGCGGGGGATGTTCTTGTCGTTGAGCTTGCCCTCGATGGTGGTGATACGCTCCCAGGCGTGCTGGTCGTGGCGGGTCAGGGTCTGCTGGGCATACTCGATCATCAGGCCGTCGATGTTCACCACGTCCGAGAGGATCTGCTCGTAAGTGGGGCGCTGCCCCAGGGCATGACGGGCCCGGGCCACGATGTTGACGAAGCGCCAGGCGAACTCGCGGAAGGCGGCACTGTTGCCCTCTCCTGAGAGCTGGCCGGCGAGCCGGGTCGCCACCTCGGAGATGCGCCCGAAGCGCCCCACGGCGTTATAGCGCGCCGAGATATCCGGCCAGCCCAGGTGGAAGACGTAGAACTCGTCGCCGCGACCTGCGCGCTGTGCCTCGGCATACATGCGGATCATCAGGTCGGCGTCGCCCTTGGGGTCGAAGGCGATCACCACGTCGCCGCGATGGATGTCCTGGGTGATCAGGATCTCGGCGAGCCGGGTCTTGCCGACCCGGGTGGTGCCCTCCACCAGGGTGTGACCCACCCGCTCCCCCAAGGGCAGGTAGACATCGCGCTCCCTCCACTCCACGGCATGCAGTGCCGCCATACCGCCCACCGGCGGCAGCGGGCGCACCGGGTTCCAGGGCACGTCCGCGGCGAGCAGCTTCACCAGTGGCCGGCCGACAGCATGGCGCTCCAGCCGGTTCTCCAGCCCTCGGGCCACGCGGTAGGCCGGTCCCGGTCGCAGATAGCGCTGCACATGGGGCTGCTGGCTCTCATGCAACCGCTGGGTGTGGCGCGCCTCCCACTTGAAGCCCTTGCCCATCCATAGCAGCCGCTGACTGACCGGAATCTGCCGGCTGCGCAACGCAAAGCGCGGCAGGCGCTTCATGTTGCGGCGGTAGCGCAGCACCACCCAGGCCTGTCGGGCACGCCACACCCCGAAGGCAGCAAAACCCGCCGCCATGCCGTAGCCCACGCTGGGTGACAAGGCCAGTGACCAGGGCGCCATAATGCAGAGCACCGCACAGGCTACACAGACCAAGGCAGTGTTGAGCTCTACCGCAGGGCGCAGCAGCGCTTCCAGAGGGTGTGACTGGCTCATCGCTCGCTCCTACTGCTCCAGCCCCTGAGCCGTCACCAGCACCGGGTAGTGGGCAAGGCCCAGCCGACCGGCCAGGTCGTCCCCCGGTGTGGGGCGCAGCTCGAGCCCCGGCACCGCCTCGCGCAGGCGCTCAAGCCCCTCGGGTGTGGCCACCTCGACGACCAGCCCCACGGCGTTAAGCTCGCGCAGGATCTCTCCGCGGGCCTCCAGCCAGCGCAGCGATAGCGGGTCGTCCCCGACCAGGAAGAAGGGCGTCATGCGGCCCGGGAGCTCGAGCGGGCGAAAGTGCACCTCGCCGGGCGACAGCCGCTCACTGGTCACCGGCAGCATATCCGCCTCGCTGAATGCCACCGGTGCGCGCGAATCAGGCGCATAGCCCTGCTCCTCCGCCACGCCGGCCATCCCGATGGCGACGAAGTAGGGGCGTGCCGGCTCTCCACCATGATCGGCGAGCACTTCCAGAGCAGGCCGATCGGTGAGTGGCATTCGGGGCAGCGTCTCGGCCTGGACACTCCCGGCAAGCCCCCCGACGAGCCCGACCAGGGCGGCTAACGCCCTGCGGCAGTGATCACACGTCACCATCAGCGTCCCCTCCAAACGCATCCTCATAGCACTCCTCTAGGTACTCCTCCCGGGAGCCATGGGCATCACCATGGCAGTAGTCCATCGGGGGCTCGATCTCGCGGGGCTCTCTCCATGCCGGTGCCCCGCAGTAAGGGCAGCGATAGGGGGCAGAGTGAATCATCGGTGGAACCTCCCTTAGTTGGCCGCCAGCTGCCGCTGGCGAGACGCCTTCAACCGCTCGAGCTCGGCGGCCACGAGGCGGCGATAGCGGGCCGCCGGCTCACCCCCGGCGGGACGGTGATAGCGTCCGGCCGCCTGCACCCAGTCGCCGGCGGCATCAAAGTGGCCACGCAGCAGGCGTGCCGCCTCCTCCAGGTTGGCGTAGGGATTCAAGGCATCGCAGGGTTGCGCGAAGCGTTTACCAGCACCGAACAGCTGCGGCTGCCAGCGAACATTGAGCTGGGCGATGCCCACGTCCACGAGGCGGGTCTCCTCAAGAGCCAGCAGCAAGGCGTCGCAGGCCGCCTGGCGGGTCGCGAAGTGGAAGCCCTCCCCTGCCACGTTCAGGGTCCAGGGCCAAGGCCGGTGCCCCACCTTCAGGCTGACCGCCGACTCGGCCGTGGCTACCGCATAGAGCACTTCTGGTGGGACCTGGTGCAGGCTTGCGGCGTCGAAGTAGGCCGGCGGTACTACGGTGGCATTCGCCAGCGATGACAACGCCGCCAGGCTGCATCCGACGGCACAGCCCATCACCAGGCGCCGATACGCTTTCAGCCCCATATCGTCGCCCTCATCTCGGGTAGACCTGAGGCAGCGACCCCACGGCGATGCCACGCTCGGGGTCCGACTGGCCGTGATTCAGGGTAATGTCTCGTGCGCGCACGCGGTCGGCCGGCACCCCCACACGTCGCGCCCAGTCACGTATCACCGAATCGTCTCCGTCACTGTCGAGCACGAAGATGTCCATCTGGGTGCCCTGGGCCAACAGCTCGCGGACGGTGCTGTCACAACGCTCGCAGCCGTTCACTGCCACGTGCACCGTCAAGCGCGCCTGCAGCGCGCCCTCGTCGGTGAAATGGAAGGCATTGCGTGGCCTAAGCGTGAACTCATCCACCGGCATCTCGTTGGGGTAGAGGCGCTGCCAGGCCGCGTCATAGGCCCGCTGGAACGCCAGCTCACGCTCGGTGCGGGCGCGCTCCACCTCCACCAGCAATTCAGCATAGCGGCGACGCTCCTCGGCGGTGCGCGCCTCGACGCCAAGGGCGGTGATCGGGTCGAGGTTGGGCGACCAGATCCCTCGTGGCCCCTCCATCAGGGACTCATAGCGCTCCCAGTCGCGCTCGGTCAGTTGCCAGGCCTCGGCCTGCTCGGTGCGCGTGCGGGTGCGCTCGCTCTCGAGCCGCTGCAGGGCCTCTTGAATCACGGATGAGGCATCGGGGCGGTGCTCCGGGCTGGGCTGGGCAGCGGCCTGGCTGGCCAGCAGCGCCACGGCAACGGCCATCGCAGGCAGCACAGCAGGTTTCCGGTTTTTCATCGCAGGATCTCCGGTGGGCTCAGGGAATCTGGACGTCGACCGAGCGGCCGTTACGGCTGAAGACGGCGTGGGTGCCGCGGATCCTCGTCAGCTCCCAGCCATCCTGGCGATCCCCGACACCCAGCAGCCGGATATCGCGCAGGCTCGATAGGCCGTTGGGCGAAACGCCAACGTAGGGGCGCCCGCCCCGGGACTCGATGCCGGAGACCTGAAACGGTGGCGACGACGGGGCCGCTGGCCGCGGCGTCTGGCGAGCAGGTGCAGGGCGTGACGCCGCCTGCCGGCTCTGCTCGAGGCGCTCCTCCAGCGTCTGGATCTGCTCGTTCTGGGCGGTGACGCGCAGGTTGAGCTCGCTATCCAGGCGGCTCAGCGTCTTGGCAAGCTCGGACAGGCGCGGCTCGAGCGGATCCAGCTGCTCCAGCTGAGCCTGTGCGGCGGTGATGCCGGCGGCATTCACCTCCCCTCGCCGCTCGGCCCGCTCGAGACGCTGGCCCAGCTCCTCCAGTCGCTGCTCCAGCGCCGCCTGCTGCGATGCCACTCGGGTGAGTGCCTCCTCCAGCGGTACCACCGCCTGCTGCACCTGGGACTGCACCAGGGATTCCATCGGCACCTCCTCGGGCACCGGCCTCAACAGCAGCGCCCCCGACACCACGGCGCCGGCCAGGCTGACCGCCAGCAGGCCGTAGAGGGCCTTCCTGCCGCCCTTCCCTGCCCCGCGCTTGCGGCGATGCTGCGGCTCTGCCTGCTTCTGGTCGGGCGACAGCTCGGTGGGCTCACGCATCGCTCACCTCCTCCACCGCAGCAGCGCTCTCGTCACGACTGTCGTCGCCGTGCCCCGGCACATAGCGGATATCCCGCACCTGGTAGCAAACCTCTCTGGCGACGGGGTCGACCTCTAGCTCCCAGGCGTCACCGCCCAGCACCTGGAGGGCTTCGCGCAGCGGCATCGGACCCAGCCGGTAGTGGGCCGCCGGCAGCGGCTTGCGGTAGAGGGTGCGTTGGGCGGGACCGGGTGCGGGGCAGAGCGAATAGCCGGTATGGCGCAGGGTGTGATGCAGCGCGTCCTCCACGGTGGTGGTCATGGATGCCGGAATGCGCACATCGATGGTCTGCTCCAGGAGGTAGCGCTGACCCAGCGAGGCCTGAGTGGCCACCAACTGGTAACGCCCAGTGCGAATCACCTCGACGGAGGGCAGCTCGTCGCTGTAGATGTCCGGGGTCACGGCCTCGGTCGTCGGCGGATTGGGGCCGGTGACCACGGCCCGATGCCGCTCGCCGTCTACGTCGAAGTACGGCAGCGATAGCACCAGAGAGTCTGCATTCGAGGGCTCGGGAGTCTGTGGAGGCTGATGGGCACAGCCCGCCAGCAGCGTGGTGGCGATCAGCGCAGCGGTCGAGAGGATGGAAAGGTTGAGCATGGGTTGCCTCAAGGGAGTCCATTCAATGGCGTTGAGGCAGGAGGTTCTCGGGTTTGCGGGGGCGGGTCGATTGGAAAGCGTAATCAGGCGGGGAAAGGAAAAACGCCCCGGGGTGGGGCGCTCTTCGTGGGTTGGGAATCATCAGTGCCTCGGCATGACGCTGAGCGCCTCGAGCTCTCGGCGCACATAGGGTCGATAGTAGTGGTCCAGAGCCAGCTGCAGCCGCAGGCCTGCCGCCTGCTCACGAAGCCAGCGCGCTGCGCTGACGTTGTCTGCCAGGGCAATCTCCTCCCTGGCCCGCTGCTCCAGTGCCTGCTCGCGCTCGCGTAGCGCAGACGCTTCCTGAACGGTGGGCGGCATGAGCCACGCGAAGGCACCCGTCGTAAAGCGTGCTGCTGCCACAAGGCGCCCATACCGGTCTCGCACCTCGGCATGAGACAGCATGACCTCCGGGCCGATATGCGCCAGAAGGTCGGGCTCTGCATGAACGATCTCGGTGACCGTCGCAAAGCTGCCAGCGTCGATAACCGTCGTCACCTCGAACCAGGGATCCGAGGGCTCGGTGTCGTCATGCTCCCAGCGCGTGCCGTGTACCGTGAGACGAAACTGCTCGCGCAGCACCGCCTCCCGAATCAGTGCACCTTCGACCGCATAGGGGTTGGGGACAAAGTGTTCCATCATGGTTCTCCCGTTCATGGCAACGCCGGGGAGAACCTTCCCAGCGGGGAGGCGTTTCCCCGGCTGGGTGGTTGAATGGAAACGCTGTGGATCAGTGCATGGCCGGCGAATCGAAGGAGCCGGCCGCTTCTCCCGAGAGGGCAGCGGCGTAGCCATTGCCGGCCTCAGACTGCTCCGCTGAGGCAGCGGATCTGTCGTTACCGGCACCCTGCTCGTCGCGGCGGTGCGCCTGGTAAACCATCTCGCCATTCACCTTGATCCAGCTGATGAACAGCAGGCGCGCCTTGAGACTGACGCCGGTCTGGCCGGCCTTGTCCCCCTTGGAGTAGACGAAGGTGTCCGTCCAGAGGTCGCCCAGCTTGAAGCCCACCAGCACCTTGCGGCCCTGGTACACCGCCTGACGGCAGCGTTTGACGAGCGCTTCGGCATCGCGGCCGCTGATCCGGCAGTCGAAGCGGGTGTAGCCCACATCGTCTGCGGGGCCATTCAGGGCCGCGATATCGCAGGCCCAGAACGCGTCTCCGCGCTTCGGCTTCACCTCACGGATTCGATTGAGGTAGCCAAGGCCGGTGATATGCAGGTCGAAGAAGCCAGTATTGGCACTCGGGTGAGTGGTGACCGTCATAGCGTGTCTCCTCGGTGGGTTGCAGTTTGCACCCGGGAGACACTCGCCCCCTGCGGGAAGTCGAGTGGTTTCCCGGGTGGGCAAAGGGTGGATTCAGACGCTGGCTCAGCCCATCAGCACGCAGTGGTGCCGAGCGCCCGCCAGGTGGGTGTGGCAGCAGTCGCAGGATGATGTCGAGAATGCTTCGTCGTGCTCGCTATCGCCGACGACGAGGGTGTTCCCGTCACGCTGCACTGCGTAGATGGACTCACGCACCTCCCTTTCGCGGGCGGCAGCGCTCTCCTCATCCAGGAAGTGATCCAGCCCGGTAGCATCGTCATTGGCGATGATCATCAGGCAGTCCTCACAGACCATGACATGGTCGTCGACAATCGTGGCCATGGGGCATTCCTCCAGGTTCCAGGGGGTCCGCCCCCTGGGGAGGCATCTCCCCGAATGGGTGGTAACAGTGGCATCCAGCCCTGATGGGCGGCCTCGTCTCGGGATGCGCGAGGCCTTGGGAGGCGGCATACCGCCAAGCGACGCACCCTTGAAACGCCTGGGTGCCTGGGGTGTCTCGGTTGGAGCCGGTCGAGACCACCGGGCCGCCAGCGGCGGCACTTGCCCACTGGGAGGCTGCTCACTCCTTCGGCAGCGTCTCCTCGATATCCCCACTCGCAAGACGCGGCACGCCACGTCTTGGGATTGAAGACCATAGAGGGCATCAACAGGGTCGTCGCCGTATCGACAAGTACCAGGATGTCCGCCATGCAATTGGAGCCAAGGCATGTCCCTCGTTGCCATGCTTCGCTCACGGTGGCACCCGAATCTCTTCGCGGACGCATTCGGTCGATCAAGCACAGATCCCTGTACAAAGGGCTCCCGTTGGTGATGCGGCGGGCTCCGCAGAAGGGCAGGCGTTTCCAGTCCGGAAACGTCAACCGGCCTGCCGGCTACCCTGGGTCAAGGTAGCCGGCAGGCCGGTCGTCGTATGAGACAGGTGGCCAACCAACCAAGCTGGCCTGGGACTAATGAACCTCGAACCCCGACTGTTGATGATGCAGTGTGAGCCGTATAGGCGGGATGGGGCGTATTCGTCTCGCGAGGTGCGAATACTTTGGGGGATTGAGCGTTGGCGCTCAAAGGGCGTTGCGTGATGACCGTCAGCAACCAACGGGGTACGGCTCTCATTATTGAGCCTGCCCCTCCTAGGGTCAAGATGATGGCGCCTTGCGCCGGCTGCCGGCACCTTTTCCTGGCGTCTTGCTCTTCGACTGAGGCATCGTCACCGTGGACTCCCGCGCATGCTGCACCAGCTTCTCTACCATCCCGGCCTGACGTGCCATAAAGTCATGCAGTTCCAGCCGCCCTGCCGCAACATCATCCAACGCCTGCTCCCAGAGCGCTGTCATGCCGGGATTGGTGATGACAGAAGGAAGCACATCGATTAGCTGCTGGCCGGTCGGCGTCGAGACCAGGGCGCGCTTCTGCCGCTTGATGAAGCCCCGCTTCAGCAGCGTCTCGATGATGCCGGCCCGGGTTGCCTCGGTACCGATCCCGGCCGTCTCCTTGAGGCGAGCCTTCAGGCGCTCGTCTGTCACGAACCGGGCGGCATGCTTCATGGCGGCGATCAGGGTGCCCTCGGTGAAGGGCTTGGGGGGTGTCGTTTGTTTGGCCAGCACTTCAAGCTGCTTAGCCTGGCAGGATTCGCCCTCGCTTAGCGGCGGTAGCGGAGTCGCTTCCCACTCCTCCTCGTCGCCCTCTCCAGCCGCCGCCCGGGGAAAGAGTGCGCGCCACCCTTCCTCACGCACCTGCCGCCCTGAGGCCACGAACGCTTCGCCCTCCAGGTCCACTCGCAGATCGGTCCGATCATACTCGTGATCCGGCAGAAACTGGGCCAGGTAGTGGCGACGAATCAGGTCGTAGACGTTGCGCTCAGCATCATTCAGCTTGGTCAGGTCGCAGGCTGACGTCGGGATGATGCCGTGGTGTGCGGTAATCTTGCTGTCGCTCCAGACACGGCTCTTGCGGCTCGTGTCCAGGCGCTGGCGAAGCGCCGACAGCGCCTCGTCCGAGTGCAGAAGCAACGTCACGATGCGCTCGGCATCCTCGTACTGCGCCTCCGGCAGATACCGGCAGTCGGTTCGCGGGTAGCTGGTCGCCTTGTGGACTTCGTAGAGCGCCTGGGCGATATCCAGTACCTGCTGGGCACCGTAACCAAAGCGGCGCGAAGCCTCCTGCTGCAGCGATGACAGGTCCATTACCAGTGGCGCCGCCTCCTGCTTGCGGCTCGTCTCGAGGTGGCTGACACGCCCCTGCTGCCCGGTGACATGCTGAGCCAGCGACCGGGCGGCTTCCTCGCTGATGCAGCGCCCCACGGCGTCCTGGATCGAGGCATCACTCGGCCGCCACTTCGCCTGAAAGGTCCCGCTCGACGCCTGCAGATGCGCCACGACTTCCCAGAAGGGCTGGGGAACGAAGTTGGCAATCTCCCGGTCGCGATCCACAACCAGGCGCAGTGCAGGCGTCTGCACACGTCCCACCGAGAGTACTCCCTGATGGCCCTGTCGCTGGGCCAGTACCGTATAGGCCCGGGTCAGGTTCATCCCGACCAGCCAATCGGCCCGGCTACGCCCAAGGCCAGCCAGATATAGCGGGTAAGTCGCCTCGCCGGGCCTGATGCCGGCCAGGGCCTTGCGGATCGAGGCATCATCCAGGGCCGAGAGCCACAGGCGGGTGACCTTCCCCCGATAGCCGCAGTGATCCAAGATTTCGCGCGCGATGGTTTCCCCTTCCCGGTCGGCATCGGTGGCCACTACCACCTCGGTCGCCTGGCCCAGCAGCTTCTTCACCACCCCGAACTGCTTGCGGCCGCTCTTCTTGATCTCCATCTTCCAAGTCGAAGGCAGAATCGGCAGCGCCTCCAGCGACCAGCGCTTGAGCGCCGGGTCGTACTGCTCCGGCGGGGCCTGCTCGAGCAGATGCCCGAACCCCCAGGTCACGACACACCCCTCGCCCGTCAGAAAGCCCTCGCTGCGCTGGCCGGCACCGATCACGCGGGCAATATCTCGGGCCTGCGAAGGCTTCTCGCACAGGAATAGACGCATTGGCACACCTCCCTCATAAGCGTGGAGGGCAGCATGGCAAGGCAGTGGGAGGGAGCGAAGCAAGAAAGGGAACGACAGCGAAACGGCTTTGCACCGACGCCTTCAAGAGCTGGCCATCAGCTCGGCGACGTCCATCACGTCGCCCAGGAGGAACAGCATCTGGGTGCCGTTAGAGCCGGCACCTCTGACAATGGGCTGGGGCGGTGCATGGCCGCGAAGATCGCGGCCATACCGAAGGGCATCCTTGAGCTCGGTCACACGAACGCCCAGCAGCTGCGCCGCGTGGCCAATGCCGATCCGCTCTTTTCTCAGCGCTGGCGATGTCACCGAGAGCCCTCCTGTCTGCGCTAACGGAGCGCCATGCGGAAACGCTACTAGGCGTAGCCTTTAGGCGTAGCCTTCCTGGCTGGCTCCCGGGCCGCTGGCATACTGCTCAGCCGGCTGCTGATGGCTATGGGGTGTATCCATGATTACCTGAGCCACCCGGTGAGGTAAGATAGCGACCCGGTCTGCCTGTACCTTGAACGCCGTACGCGTCTCACCGTTCTGCTCCCAGCTGTCCTGAACCATCTTGCCCACTACTACAATCCGCATGCCCCGCTGGTACAGTCGCGACCAGCGCTCGGCATCACGGTGCCACCACTCCACATCGGCCCAGAAGCCACCACGATCCACGATCTCTCCGTCCTTGGGGACCAGGTTATCGAATCGCACATTGAGCCTGAGCAGCGTGCGGGGCGGCTGGTTCTCACGCACGGGGAAGGTCCGCACCTCCGGATCGCTGCCGATATTCCCCTCACCGTAGAAGCGTGTGCCCATAAGTCTCCTCCTTGGTCGTTATCGCTGAAATGAGACGGCATGCTCGATATCGGCCAGCGCCTTGCCGATTCGCTTGATCGACCAGTTGATCGTGGCCGCCTTGGCATTGAACACGCAGCGCTGCACCTCGAGATCGATGACGGACTGCCGTATCGCCTCTGATATGTCGTCGCGAGCCAGGAACGTTTCCAGCAGCCAAAGCCCCATGCTTCTCTGCCTGTTATCGCGCCACTGCAGTGTTCTGGCAGGGACGCCTGATTTACCCCATGGGGTCAGCCAGAGGTCGGTCGACTTCAGCAAGCCCCCATTCGCCTGCGAGGCTATATCGATCGCCTCTTGCCGCGCCGCTCTTGCCGACTCCTCCAGCTCGTCACGGAGCCTAATCAGCTCCCCCTTACCCTTAAAGGGTTTTAAAAAACCCTTTGCTTAGCTCTTGAATGCGTCGTTGCCATAGCTATTAGATGCGGTATCCAAGCTGCCCCCTCACGCACTTGCCGTGATGCCACTGGCATCACCTCGAAGTCCTCTTCGACATCGCCGCCCAATTGATGCCACTGGCATCACCTCGAAGTCCTCTTCGACATCGCCGCCCAAGTGATGCCACTGGCATCACCTCGAAATCCTCTCCGGCATCGCCGCCCAAGTGATGCCACTGGCATCACCTCGAAGACCTCCTCGGCATCGCCGCCCAAGTGATGCCACTGGCATCACCCCAGAGGACTCCTCGGCACCGCTGCCCAGGTGATTCCAGTGGAATCACGTCGAGGGAGCGTCTCCTGGCTCCCCAGCGGAAGGCGGTGAGTCTCCTTTCGACTCGCCTTCGCCACTGGCCACCCGGGAATCCGCCGGCTTGGCAATCGGCGGTGCAAACTCGCTGCGCCGTTTGCCGGAGAGCACATCGTCAGGCAGTGCACCGAACTTCTCGATGGCATTTCGGGCCTTGGCATTGTTGGCGGCAAAGTCGTCCCTGGTGGCGCCGCTGACGCCGGGGTACTTCTGGGTGCTCGCGCAAAGGCTGCGCAGGAGGTGACCACCCACCCGGACGTACTCCTCCATCTGTCGACGGCCAATCAGGGCAATATGGTGGGCGAGCATGACGCGCCTGACGAACCGGTCGAAGTCGATCAGCAGGCGCAGGGCGAGCCAGCCGTGCTGGCCGCCGGTATAGACGGGAATCTTGAGGGGCTGCTGGTTGAGGTTCTCTTCCACGTCCAGCTCTGGCGGCAGCTGAGCCAGCAGGCTATCCAACTCCTGGAGGCGCTGGTCCAGCTGAGTTCGCGTCTCGGCAAGCTTGGCATCCAGCTGCAGCAGCCAGTGATCCGCGTATGGGTCATCCTTGGCGGCGTTCTGCTTGATCGCGCCGCAGATCAGCAGGAACTGCCGCATACCGATTATCTGCGGACGTCCTGTCTCGACGCCTCGTCCCTTCCAGATCCGTGCGGCGTGGTGGGTATGAAGCGTCAGCTCGATCTTGCTGCGCAGTGCTCCCAAGCGATCAACGGCCATGTCGCGTTGCCCTCATGCTGATGTGTGTCCGCGGTACGGCAGGCACTGTCAATCAGTTGATGCGGGGAAGACAGGGGAATCGTTAATGGCCGCTGAGTGGGTTTTTCCCGGCCGATGGCCACAACCCCAGCGAGCGCAGACACTGCTCTCGGGCGGCTTGGGCTTCCTCGGGCGAGGTGGTGCTCGGCTCGGCAATCGACGGCTCCGCTGTCCGGGGGGAGGACGGCGGTACGCTTCGAGCTGCCGGCCGCTCGGCGGCGGCGGAAGCCCCCTGTGGCGCCCTCCCCACCCGGCGCTTCGCCTGAGCCTGGGCATAGCCGGTCGCCACGAACTCGCCGCCGATGGCTCGCTTGATCAGCCCTCGCAGGAAGCCCTTGGGGTTTCGCACCGAGCCACCGCTCACGCGCCCTGCCGCCTCGTCGAGAATCGCCTGCTGGGTGTCGCCGGCCAGGTCCGCCATGAGGAGCTGAGTGGCCTGACGCTCGCTCTCATCCATCGCGAGACATGCCGGCCAGTGCAGGTTCACGGCTGGGTTACCTGTAGGTTTTACACAGTGTGAAGTACGTACTGTACGGGAAGAACTGCCCGAGTTTTCATCGAGAACCGCCTCGACAGCCCGGTAAGCCTTTGATTCCATACTTAGTTCTCTCTGGAAACCAGGGCAGTTCTCTCGGCTCACTCGGCCGGGTTCTCGCTGAGAACTCGGCTGCCTGCCCTGGTTTTTGCCCTGGTTCTTCTGCTCAATCGCGGCGGAGAACTGGGCAGAATCATGCCTGGCAGGCGACCGGCGCTGGGCCTGCCTGGACCGAGAGGCCATGGTATCGAGACGCGTCGGCAGCTCATGCAGGGCCCCGGCTTCCTGGAGCTCCTCGAGCACCATGGTAGCGACGGCCTTAACCACCTTGTTCTGATGATCCAGGCAACGACACACGTACTCCACGTAGTCTGCATCCAGCACCGAAGCTTCTGCGGGCGAGAGCGGCTCGTCGTGCAAGATATAGACGTTGCCGATAATGCGGCCGTTCTGCGCGTTGCGCGCCCGGTGACCGAGACTGACCCAGCGGGTCAGACGAAGCACAGCGATAACGCGGGCGACCGTGGCCCTCGACGCCTTCTGGCCCGGCGCCCCCCGCAGCAAGGGCTGCAGTTCGTCGTAGGTCGGCACCGCGGTGGTTCGGTCCGGATTGACCAGCATGCGCATCATCTGCCAGCCAAGCTTGTCGACGTGCCCGAGGCGCGGATCCAGCAGCAGAGACCGCGGCACGGTCTCATGGGGGTTCCCGAAAAACAGCAATCCATCAAGGTCCGAATGTGCGGCCTCGCCGTTCTCAACGGCAGGCGCCGGGGGGTCACCCCGGCGCTGGGTCATCTCGGAAGCCGCCTGGCCAATCAAGCGATCCAGCCCCTGCCGCGTGGCATCGCGCAGCTGCACCATCACCGCTCTCCTTCAGGTGACGCCCACTCTTCGACCGGTGGCGCCGTGCGCGGCTGGCCGGGGTCGACCCACTGCTTGACCAGGTGCCACACCACCGCCAACGGAATGTCGGTTTCCTCGGCGAGGGTAACCATGCCCTGCAGGTCGTCGGTTGCCTTGGGGTCCAGGGCGATATGCTGCCAGCGCTCCCAGGCATCATGCTCTGCCTGCTCCGACGGCATCGCCAGCCGCCCCTGGCGCGGTGCAATGCCCAGCAGCTGACGGCGCGTCGAGCAGTCGTTGCCGGTCAGGCCGAAGAACGCTCCCATCATGCTGACGCTGGCCCCCAACCTCAGGCAGCGATCGATCAGGGTCTCGCGATCCTGGTCACGATCGATGCGCGCCAGAACGCCGCGTAGTGCGGCGTGATCCACCGAGAAACGCGCTACCACTGGCCCTGCACAGGCCAGCGAGTCGATATCGCTCGCTCTCAGCCGCCGCAGGGTACGCAGCTCATCCTCACTGAAGCCGAGAGCCAGCGCACGGCGCATGTTGCCCTCACGAAGAAACCCCATGACCTGGCTGAGCAGCGCCTGATTCAGGTTGGCGGAAGAAGAGCTCATGACTGGGCCTCCTGTTGTCCCTGCAGGTGTTCACGAAGGCGGCGAATCAGCCGCACCAGACGGAAAAAACGAAGCAGTACCGCATCGTCCCAGGCACTCTCAGTGCCCTCTTCCCGATGGGTGCCCAGCAGCGCTCCCCACAGGGTGGCATCGGCGGGGTACTCGGGATTGAGCTCGCCGCGCAGGCTGGCCAGCGCCTGCCAGGCGAAGCGGGCACGGCGGTCGGACGCCTCGGGCAGCGGGTTGAGGTCGAAACCGATGCCGTTGTCATCGGCGATCACCACGTCGCTGCCGCCGAAGCCGCCCCAGCGGGCGATGACCTGCACCAGTTCCCGGATACGAATACGCAGTGAGCGAGGCTCATCCTCGACGCCTTCGATAAACCAGACGTCGGCAATGGGCGGGGTGGTCTCACCGGAGAGCACCGGTGCTGCCAGGGGGGCCAGCTGCTCGAAGTCGAAGCTGGGCACGCCGAGCTCGCTGGCCAGATGGTGACGGTAGCCGCGCTTCCCTGGAGTCTCTTCCCAGCGGGACTGGGTCAGCCCTTCAAGGCGGGCAGCACGCTCGGCCTCCGTCCGCGCTGCGCCCTCTGGCCAGTCACCCTCCTCTTCTGCGGGTGCAACCATGGGCTCTGGACCCGCCTCAGATGCCGACTCGCTGAATACCGGCACCGAGGGAGACGGTGACTCGCTCAGCTGCTGCTTTTCGCGCTCCAGCGCGGCAACCTGCTCACGTAGCCGAAGCAGCTCGGCGCTCTCTGCTCTCTCATCGTCGGTAGGCGCGTCTCTGCTGAGGGTCCGAGGCGATGGCAGCTGCTCGGCCTGGGGGGCGGATTGAGGCTGAGATTGAGGTTCACGGCCAGGATCTGTAGCGGGCACCTTCGCCACCGGCGCGCCGCCCGTAGCGGGCTCGGGCAACGGCGGATAAAGCGAGGGCGGCTGGGCGTCAGGGTCGCGCATCTGCTGCAGCTCCACGTCCAGGGCCTCGAAGGCCTGGTGCTCTTCCAGGTCCCAGCGTCGCTTGCGGTAGGTGACGATGTTATCGAGGGTCAGCTCGCAGACGTTGAAGTGCACGCCGGTGTGGTCCGCCAGCATGCCGCACAGCCGATCCACCACCATGCTCCAGTTCATCTCGGTCTGCCCCTCATCATCGAACCAGGCCATGGTCTGGTGCCAGGCCTCGCCAAAGCCCTCGGGAGTGACCTCCTCGGTGCAGCGTTCCCAGAGCAGCCGGCAGGCTTCTCGGTAGCTGATCAGCTTCTCGACCTGAGAGCGGCCCAGTCCGCTGTAGAGGCTGTTGGGCAGGGTGGGCAGCAGGTGCTCGACGGTATAGAGCATCCTGCTGATATGGCTCTGGGCGACCTGGTAGCCATCCTCGGCCAGGCGCTTGACCAGCTCGCGCTGCGAGAGCGTGTTGCCGCTCTCCTCTTCATACATTGCCCTGGCGTCCACCACACCCTTGGCGCGCTCGATCCAGAGCAGCTGGCCGCGGTTGTCGTTCTCGCTGAGGTGTCCCGTCAGCATCTTCACTTCCGACTGCCAGGGTCGGTACAGGGCATAGAAGGCATGGAAGCGCGACTCACCGGTCTCTTCATAGAGCTCGCGCAGGATCTGCAGGCGGGTATTGCCACCGTCGCAGATGGTGTAGTGCTTCTCGCCCGGCCGTTGGGTGACCGGGGGCTTGTGCTTGAGGCCCGCGGCACGGATCGACGCCTTGATCTCCTCGTATTTGGGGTTCTGGACCTGCCGGGGGTTGTGCTCGTAGGGCTTGAGCATGTCCAGGGTGACCCAGACGGCCATCTCCTGGTCGGGCGGGGTCACAGCATCTACGGGCCGCCCCTGACGCTTGGGGCCGGGCTGCATCAGGCGCTCGCGAAGCTGCTGGTCGGTCGGGCGTTTCATCGGCGGTATTCCTCGGTGACGAAGCGGGCAGAGAGAGCGCCGGCTAGCGGCGCCTGGGTGCTGATGACAGTGGCATCACTCGTCATTGCGGAACCTCTGCTGCCACTCCGCGCGGCGCAGCTGGGCGCGTGCATTGAGCTCGGCGCGGCGGTCCTTGGTGGTGAATGAGGTGAAGACCGGCGCACAGCCGGGCTTACTGAACCTCAGGTGCCCGCCGCTGGTTCGCTGCACCTCCCACCCCCGGGTGGCGGCATAGCGCACCAGGCGCTGCATCCCCTTGCACCCTCGTGCTGCCGACAGCGACTTACTCATCGTTGGCCTCCTCGATCTCCCAGAAGCGTGTCAGCAAGGCATCACCACCCTCGATGAAGGTGTGGATCTCGTGGCCGCTATAGGTGGCCATCTGGATCACCGCGAGAGCATCCGCTTGTAGCGACGCGTCGAGCCCTCGCAGCCGCTGCATCTCGAAGGGCCAGCGGTAGCCGTTGTAGAGCGCGAGGAGGAGGCGGCGCAGGTGGTGGGACTGGCCGCTGTGGCCCTGTGCCACACGGATCAGATGCTCGAGGGATGAGAGCCCCTGCTGCTCAGCCTCAAGCTGACGCTGGCGAGTCTCGTTCATGACCTGAGCCAGCGCCTTTGAAAGTCGGGAGCGGGGCTCGGGTGTGCGCACGCGATACTGGCTCATGGGGTCACCTCCTGATGCTGCCAGGCCAACGGCTTGAAGCGCGCCGACGCTCCCTGGAACGCCAGGTGCACGGTGCCAGTGGGCCCATTGCGCTGCTTGCCCAGAATCAGCTCGGCCAGGCCGTGGCTATCTTCGTTATCGGGGTGATACACCTCGTCGCGGTAGATGAAGGCGATGAGGTCGGCATCCTGTTCCAGCGCGCCGCTGTCGCGCAGATCAGCCATGCAGGGACGCTTGTTGGGGCGGGTCTCCAGGGAGCGGTTGAGCTGCGACAGCGCAATCACTGGGGTGCGCAACTCCTTGGCGGTCTCCTTGAGGATGCGGCTGACCTTGCCCACCTCGAGGGTGCGGTTCTCGCTGCCCGGCTCCTGCAGCAGCTGCAGGTAGTCCACCAGGATCATTGAGGGGCGGCCGAAGCGGCGGGTCATGCGGCGAGCGCGGGCCTTCAGGCTGGAAGCGGTGATGCCCGAGGCATCATCGATCAAGAGCTTCCCGTCCAGCTGGGTGAGTCGACTGACCGCGGCGGTTACCTTGGGCCAATCCTCGTCTTCCATCTTTCCGGTGCGCAGCTTCTGCAGGGAGACATTGCCCAGGCTGGCGATCAGCCGCAGCATCAGCTGCGACTCGGGCATCTCCAGGGAGAAGATAAAGACCGGATCGGTAGCCTCCTCTGCCATCAGGGCATGCTCCGCGAAGCCGAGCCCCATGGCGGTCTTGCCCATGGAGGGGCGGCCGGCCAGGATGATGAGGTCTCCGGGCTGCCAGCCCGCGGTCATGGCGTCCAGCTCGCTCAGGCCACTCGGGACCCCTGTCACCCCACCCTGTGCATTGAAGGCCTGATCGATGACGTTGATGGCCTCCCCCAGCATCTCCTTCATAGAGCTCAGCCGGTCGTGGCGTTCCTCCGTCAGGGCGAAGAGCTTCTGCTCGGCCTCCTCGATCAGCTCGGCGGCCGTGCGGCCCTGGGCGTTCAGGGCCTGCTGGTTCAGCGTGAAGCAGGTGTGGATCAGCTGCCGCAGTGCATGGCGGTCCTTCACGATCTCGGCATAGGCCGCCACATTGGCCGCGCTGGGCGTATTGCGAGCCAGCTCGGCCAGGAAAGCGAGCCCTCCCGCCTGCTCCAGCTGGTGGGCTTCCTCCAGTGCTTCGGAGACGGTCACCACATCCATCGGCTGGTCGCGCTCGGCCAGCGCCTTGATCGCCTGAAACACCAGGCGATGGCCCTGCTGGTAGAACATCGCCGGCGCCAGGCGGTCGGCGACCTCGTCCCACATGGCGTTATCCAGCAAGAGACCGCCCAGCACCGACTGCTCCGCCTCCAGGCTGTGCGGCGGCAGATAGCCGGCTTCCGGGCGCTCCTCGGCCACCCGGAGCTCGACCAGGTTCTCAATGACACTCATCGTGGCAGCCTCCCTGCATGGCGGTGGTACTGACCATGGCGTCGATCAGCGGCTGCCACTCGGGGTTGAGCTCACGGGCCATCGCCTTGACCTGGTCGGCAGCAGAAGGAGACTTGCGGCCGGCAGGCTTGCGCGGCTCGAACTGGTGAGCCGGCAGTCCGGCGCTGGCCGCCTGTCGGAAGGCGACACCGGCGCGGATGGTGCTCTGCATGACGGTGACGCCCTGCTCGCCGGCAGCGAACATCTCTGCCAGGGTCTGGTGGATGCCCCGCGCATCGGCGGTTTCATCCAGGCGGTTCACGAGTACGGAAACGGGGGGAACAGAGAGGTGCGTGAACTGGCTAAGCGCCTCAAGGTCGCGCAGCAGGCCAACGGTGCCGCGCACGAACTCACGGGCTGAGAGCAGCTCGGGGGTGATGGGAGAGAGAGCGTAATCGGAGGCGAGGACCGCCATCTCCAGGGTGATGGAGCGCGCCCCCTGGGTGTCGATCAGGATTAGGTCATAGTCCGACAGGTTGGAGAGCAGCTGGGCAAGCCGGAAGCGGCCGTCCGGGGCATTGAGCAGCAACTGAGGGAGCTGGCCGGCGTGATCGTTGGAGATCACCACATCCAGATTGGGATGGGCCGTCTGCGATATGACGCGATCGGGCGCCGTGTCGCTGAGCGCGATCAGCTCATAGGTGCCGCCAGGGGCTTCGGTGCGAAGGGGGTAGTAGCTGGAGAGGGTCGGCTGGCTGTCCAGATCAATGAACAGGACCCTGAGGCCCGCATCGGCCAGGAGGCCGCCCAGATTGGCAGTGACGGTGGTCTTGCCGACCCCGCCCTTGGTCGAAATAACAGATACAACGCGCATAACCTCACCTCGGTTCCAGATGGAAACAAGTGTGAGGCTGATGATCTGTCTCTATTTCACGAAGCTGTCAGGTCTACTGACACGCCAGGTGGGGATTCCACTCTTGCTCGTAAGTAGCTGATTTTGCACTGCTTGAGATGGTGCCGGCACCAGGAGTCGAACCCGGGACCTACTGATTACAAGTCAGTTGCTCTACCAACTGAGCTATGCCGGCAACGGCCGCACTTGCTACGGCATGGAGGACGCGGTCCTCTCAGCGAGAAAGACCGTGAACTCGAGTCCACGGTCTTTCGAAAACGAGGTTGGCGATGGCTGGGGTACCAGGATTCGAACCTGGGAATGCCGATACCAAAAACCGGTGCCTTACCACTTGGCGATACCCCAGCAGCGTGGTGGCCAGAGACGGAATCGAACCGCCGACACGGGGATTTTCAATCCCCTGCTCTACCAACTGAGCTATCTGGCCCTTGCCAACGGTGCGTATTAAACCTTAACCGCCCTTTCTCGTCAACCCCTTTCTTTTCATCAAGATGAGGGTGGCACATAGCCCTCGGCACGGTCGGTCTCGCGGTTGTCCAGGAAGCGCTCCATCTGCTCCATCAGATACTCCCGGGAAGCCGGGTCGAGCATGTTGAGGTGCTTCTCGTTGATCAGCCGGGTCTGCAGCGCCTGCCACTCCTCCCAGGCCTTTCGCGACACGCTGGCCTGGATCTCCTGCCCCTTCTTGCCGGGCAGCGGGGGGAACGGCAGGGCCTCGAGCTCCTGCTGGTACTTGCGACAGAACACGGTCTGGCTCATGGGGCGACTCCTTGGCAAGGGCGGACTCAGGGTCCCGGCGGCGTGTCCAGGGTGAAGGGTGCCAGGCTCGCCAGCAGCGCCTTCACCGGGGCCGCCAGGCCCACGGCATCGGGGTTATCGGGATCGTACCAGCGGCGCGTCTCGCCTATCGAATCGAGGCGCTTGACCCGCGCCGGCTGGAGGGTGATCTCCAGCCGGAAGTGGCTGAAGACATGGGTGAAGGGGGGCCAAGTGGGCGCGAGCTCGCTGCCCGGCGCATGGACATCCAGCCAGGCCTCGAGGCCCGAGGCGTCATCGAACTGAGGTAGGCTCCAGAGCCCGCCCCACAGGCCGCTGGGCGGACGCTGCTCCAGCAGCACTCGACCACTGGCATCACGCAGCAGCAGCATGCGGGTGGTGCGGGTGGGCAGCGCCTTCCTGGGTTTCGGCTCCGGGAAACGGCGCTCCTCGCCATGCGCATGGGCCAGGCAGACATCGTTGAAGGGGCAACGACCACACTCTGGAGTGCCGCGCCGGCAGAGGGTCGCGCCCAGGTCCATCATCGCCTGGGTATAGTCGGCCAGGCGTTCGTGGGGGGTGTAGTGCTCCGCCAGCTGCCATAGCCGACGCTCCACCGCCGGTCGCCCCGGCCAGCCTGGCACGGCGTGCAGACGACTGAGGCTGCGCTTGACGTTGCCATCGAGAATCACCGCGCGGCGGCCCTGGCTCTGGGCGACGATGGCCCCGGCGGTGGAGCGCCCGATGCCGGGCAGGGCCGCCATCTCTTCCAGGCTATGGAGCGGAAACTCCCCGCCATGCTCGTCGACCACCACCCGGGCGGCCTTGTGGAGGTTGCGCCCACGAGCGTAGTAGCCCAGCCCGGTCCACAGGTGCAGCACCTCGTCCTGGTCTGCCGCCGCCAGGCTCCGCACGTCGGGGAAGCGCACCATGAAGCGTTCGAAGTAGGGGATGACGGTAGCCACCTGGGTCTGCTGCAGCATGATCTCAGAGACCCACACCCGGTAGGGCGTGCGCCCGCGCTGCCAAGGCAGGTCGTGGCGGCCGTGCTCATCGAACCAGTCGAGCAGGCGCCGCTGGAAGGTCGCGGGGGCGAGTACGGGAGTCGGCGTATCGGTCATTGCGGCTCAAAAAAAGGCGCCGGCACGGGGCCGACGCAGGGACTGACTTTGCTCATTCGAAGAGACCCTTCAGGGCGTCGCGAAGTTCCCGGCCGGCATCCTCGCCGACGCGCTCCTCGAGTTTTTCCAGGGCGCCTTCCAGGCGCTGCTCCACCTTGTCACCGGCACGGCTGCCCAGCTCTTCACTCAGCGCCTCACCGATGGCATCCCGGAAGCCTTCGCGGTCAAAGCGGCACCATTCGGCGCTGTCGCCGCCGAGGCTGCCTTCGCAGCGGACCGGCAGGGGCAGGCGCTCGAGATGGCGGTTGACCTCGCAGGCCAGGTCGGCGGTATCCACCATCCGCGCCGCGGCGCGTAGGTCGAAACGCTCGCTGGTTAGATCGAGGCTGCCCTCGCCGCTCACCTCGATGCCCGGCAAGGTGATGATGATGTCATCGCTCTCCGCCACACCGTCACGCACCGTCAGGGTGGCCTCGGCACGCTCGAAGCGGGTATCTGCCTCCCACTCGCGCTGGGTCTGCTCCCCCTGCAGGCTCGCCACCGCGCTGCACAACTCCCGGGAAACGTTGACATCGAGGATGGCACCGTCGTCCAGGCGCATCGCGAGGCGCCCGTCGAGGCCGCGCTTCATCGCCGGCCAGGCATTGCCCCGGCTGGTCAGCTCGCCCTCGACGAAGGCACGGCCACGCAGGGGAGCCGACCCCTCGCCCTCGTCCAGCGCCTCCAGCAGGGCATCGACGCGCACCCGCTCCAGGCGCGGCGCCAGCCGCCAGGCGATGGGCTCGCGGGTGAGGTCCAGCTCACCATCAGCGGCCAGGCTACCCTCGTAGAAGGCCGACTCCAGCGACACCAGCCGCTGCTGGCCGTCACTTCCCTCGAGTCGCAACGCCACGTCGCGGAAGTCCAGGCCGGCAAGTCGCAGGCTGCTCAGGTTCAGGCTCGCATCCAGCGCCAGCTCGCGGAGCCACTCGACAGGCAGCAGTGCCTCCTCCGCCTGGGCCTGGGCATGGGCACGGCCGACACCGGGCAGCCCCAGGCCGGCGGCGTCCGGCACCTGTGCCGGGGATGCCGGCAGATAGGCGTCCAGGTCCAGGCTGTCCCCCTGCAGCTCGGCGTCCAGGCGATGGCCGTCGAGGCCCGCCACCAGGCGCCCGGTGAAAGTGCTGCCGTCGAGCACCAGGGTCATGCCGGTAAGGTCCACCTGCTCGAGGTCACCCACCAGGGGGGTGGTCAATGCCACGTCGCTGAGCGCCTCGGGGTCGGCCGTGGCCGGCAGGCTGTCGAAGCGCTCGAGCCAGGGCCGTAGCGAGAGCGGCGCCAGGCGCAGTTGGCCATCGTAACGGGGTGTCTCGTAGAGGCCGGCGAGGTTGAGGTTGCCGCTGAGGCGCAGGCCATCGTCACCGCTCAGCGTCAGGTCCCGCAGCCGGGCGCTGCCGGTGGCCAGGTCGGACTCCAGGGCGAAATCCATGGACAGGGTGAGAGGCGCGCCACCCAGCGAGGGGTGTGCCAGGGTGGCCTTCAGCGTGCCCGGCTCCAGGAGCAGCTGGCGCTCGGCCATGTCGACCACCAGCCGTTGGCCACTCAGCTCCAGCAGCTGCGGATTCCCGGTGCCGGCCAGCTGGTTGCGGGTGGCGAGGGACAGGTCCTCGAGGGTATAGCGGCGCTGGTCGGGAGCCAGGGCAAGACGCCCCTTCATGGTGACCTCGCTGGCCAGCCGCGGCACGGTGTCATCCACGCCCGCCGGAGTATCATGGCCAAGCAGTTGGAAGTCTGCCGTGAAGGGGAAGGGGCGGCGTGGGTTGACGTTGCGTCCGGTAACGGAGAGCCCCTTGAGGCGCAGCGAGTGCCCGACGGCCCGGTCGGCATAGCTCACTTCGCCGTCATTGACCTCCACGCGTGCGATATTGAAGGCCACGGAGGGCCCATTGCCAGCGCCGGGAACCGGCGCCGCGGAGGCGCTGGCCGGCGACAACGGGGCGCCTCCGGCAGCGAAGTGCTCCATCAGCACCTCCCAGTTGCCGCGACCATCCTCGTCGCGGGCCAGGTTGAGGCGCAGGCCATCCAGGGCCATGCCGTCGATGGCCACCTCGCCGCGCAGCAGCGAAGCGAAGGCCAGGCTGACCTCGGCGCGGCGAAAGGCCATGAAGGCGGGATCCTCGCCGGCCGACTGCTCGGGCAGCCAGGCCTCGGCCTGCTCCACGCTGACCCCCAGCCGCGGGTAGAACGACCAGGTGATGGGGCCTTCGAGGGCAAGAGTCAGGCCGACCTTCTCCTGCACCACCTCCTCCAGCCGCGGCTTGAGGTCTTCGGGGTCGAGGAAGGTGGTGACATATATCACCGCCGCCACCGCCAGCACGGCGAGGATGCCGATGGCGGCCAGCAAGGTGCTCAGCAAACGCTTCATCGCGGCAACTCCTTGACGTGGCAACCGGGCAGGATGAGCTCATAGTGATCGGTGCTACGGTCGAGCCGATAGCCGAGCCGCGAGAGCATCAGCTGGTCGGCCATCTGCAGCTGGACCACCTCCACGCGCAGCGGCTTGCCCGCGGCACTGGCGGCCTCGCCGACCAGCGTCAGCAGGCGTGAGCCGACGCCTCGGCGCCGAGTCGGCTTGCGCACGCAGAAATGCGACAGCCACCACGCCTGACCATCATCGCGCAGCGCCATGGCGCCGATCAGGCGATCATTGAAGCGTGCACACAGGAAGGCCCCTCCCGCCGCCAGGTGGTCCTCGACAAAGGCATCCGCGGGGGCGGGCAGGCGCTCGGCGGGAGCGTCGGCATAGATTCGGGCAAGGTCGATTTGTGCCTGGGCGTCCACTTCCCAGGCGCCCCGATCGACGGGGTGCAGAGTCACCGGCATAGATGGGTCTCCTGGGCCGGGGCAGCGTGTGTCGCCACCGCGCGATGGGGGCATTGTAGCGGATGGGGTCGGCGATTCACTATAATGGCAGTTTTCCGACCGTGGGCGAGCCCCGCTGTCACCCTCGTTACTGCGGATCGCTGCTCCAGCGGTCCGCCTCGATATGCGCCCAGGCGCTGGAGAAGCCTCAATGTCCGAGCGTATTGCCACGGTCAGCCGCGACACCCAGGAGACCCGGATCAGCGTCACCGTCAACCTCGATGGCAGCGGCAGGCTTAACTGCGAGACCGGCGTGCCCTTCCTCGACCACATGCTCGACCAGGTGGCCCGCCACGGCCTGATCGACCTCGACATCAAGGCCGAGGGCGACCTGCATATCGACGATCACCACACCGTCGAGGACCTCGGCATCACCCTCGGCCAGGCCTTCGCCAGGGCCATCGGCGACAAGCGCGGCATCCGTCGCTATGGCCACGCCTATGTGCCCCTCGACGAGGCCCTCTCCCGTGTGGTGATCGACTTCTCCGGCCGCGCTGGCCTGTTCATGGACGTGGAGTTCACCCGCGCCACCGTGGGCCGCCTGGACACCCAGCTGTTCTGGGAGTTCTTCCAGGGCTTCGTCAACCACGCCATGGTCACCCTGCATATCGACAACCTGAAGGGCTTCAACGCCCACCATCAGGCGGAGACCATCTTCAAGGCCTTCGGTCGTGCCCTGCGCATGGCCATGGAGCCCGATCCGCGCATGGCCGGCCAGATGCCTTCCACCAAGGGTAGCCTGTGAGGCCCACGCACCCCCCCACGAGGAGCGTTCCATGACCATTGCCGTCATCGATTACGGGATGGGCAACCTGCATTCCGTCGCCAAGGCACTGGAGCACGTCACCCACGAGAACGTGGTGGTCACCCGCGATCCGCGCCGCATCCTCGGCGCCACCCGCCTGGTGCTGCCTGGCCAGGGCGCCATTCGCGACTGCCTCGGCGAGCTGGAGAAGACCGAGCTGCGCGGCCTGGTGGAGGAGCTGCTGGCCAGCCAGGAGAAGCCCCTGCTGGGCATCTGCGTGGGCCAACAGATGCTGCTCGACCACAGCGAGGAGAACGGCGGGATCGACTGCCTGGGCTTCCTCGGCGGCGAAGTGAAGCGTTTCCCCGCCGACATGCGCGACGACCTGAACCAGCGCCTGAAGGTCCCGCACATGGGCTGGAACCTGGTGCACCAGCAGCGCGAGCACCCGCTGTGGGAAAGCATCGACCAGGACGAGCACTTCTACTTCGTGCACAGCTACTACGTGGCAGCCAGCGATGATGCCACGGTATTCGGCACCACCGACTACGGGCGCGTCCAGGCCCACGTGGCGATCGGCCGCGACGCCACCTTTGCCGTGCAGTTCCACCCCGAGAAGAGCTCGCGGGCCGGCCTCAAGCTGCTCGAGAACTTTGTCAACTGGGCGCCCTAAGCCGCGCCCGGGTCAACTGGGCGCCCTAGGCCACCCCCGGGGCAACTGGGCGTCCCATCTCGCGCCGCCCAACCACGGATCAACAGGATACTGACATGCTGGTAATTCCCGCTATCGACCTCAAGGATGGCCAGTGCGTGCGCCTCAAGCAGGGTCGCATGGACGATGCCACCACCTACGGTGACGATCCGGTGGCCATGGCCGAGCGCTGGGTCGCCGCCGGCGCTCGCCGCCTGCACCTGGTAGACCTCAACGGCGCCTTCGAGGGCAAGCCGGTCAATGGCGAGGCGGTCACCGCCATCGCCCGCCGCTACCCCGACCTGCCGATCCAGATCGGCGGCGGCATCCGCTCCGCCGAGACCATCGAGCACTACCTCACGGCCGGGGTCAGCTACGTGATCATCGGCACCAAGGCGGTCAAGGAGCCCGATTTCGTGGGCGAGATGTGTCGCGCCTTCCCGGGGCACGTGATCGTCGGCCTCGACGCCCGCGACGGCTTCGTGGCCACCGACGGCTGGGCCGAGGTCTCCGAGGTCAAGGCGGTGGACCTGGCGAAGCGCTTCGCCGACGACGGCGTCTCGAGCATCGTCTACACCGACATCGCCCGGGACGGCATGCTGAACGGCGTCAACGTCGAGGCCACCGCGGCACTGGCCCGCGACGGCGGCCTGCCGGTGATCGCCTCCGGCGGGGTGACCAACCTCGACGACCTGCGTGCCCTGGTAGCCGCCGAGGAGCCGGGCATCCTGGGCGCCATCACCGGCCGCGCCATCTACGAGGACAGCCTGGATCTGGCCGAGGGCCAGCGGCTGTGCGATGAACTGACTGCAGGGCTCGACCGAGCCGGGAGCTGACCATGGGACTCGCCAAACGCATCATCCCCTGCCTCGACGTCGACGCCGGCCGCGTGGTCAAGGGCGTCAACTTCATCGGCATCCGTGACGCCGGCGACCCGGTGGAGATCGCCCAGCGCTACAACCAGCAGGGCGCCGACGAGATCACCTTCCTCGACATCACGGCCAGCCACGAGGACCGTGACACTACCGTGGAGATGGTCGAGCGCATCGCCGGCGAGGTGTTCATCCCGCTGACCGTGGGCGGCGGCATCCGCACCTGCGACGATATCCGCACCATGCTCAACGCCGGTGCCGACAAGGTCTCCATCAACACCGCCGCGGTGACCAATCCCGAATTCGTGCGCGAGGCCAGCGAACGCTTCGGCAGCCAGTGCATCGTGGTGGCCATCGATGCCAAGCGGGTCTCCGCCGAGGGAGAGGCCCCGCGCTGGGAGATCTTCACCCACGGCGGGCGCCGCGCCACCGGCCTGGATGCCGTAGAGTGGGCCAGGAAGATGGTGGAGTATGGTGCCGGCGAGCTGCTGCTCACCAGCATGGACCGCGACGGCACCAAGGCCGGCTTCGACCTCGGCGTGACCCGCGCCATCGCCGACGCCGTGCCCGTACCGGTGATCGCCTCCGGCGGGGTCGGCAACCTCGACCACCTGGTGGAGGGCGTGATCGAGGGCGGCGCCGATGCGGTACTCGCCGCCAGCATCTTCCACTTCGGCGAGTACACCATCCCCGAGGCCAAGCGCTACATGGCCGAGCGGGGAATCGAGATGCGGCTCTAGAAAAACGAAGGGCTCACCACTAGGTGAGCCCTTTGCGTTCCGGTCGATTTGCGGGCGCGGCTACTCCTCGACGGAGAGGCCCAGGTTGCTGACGCCGTCGTTGCGACCCAGGCGGCGCAGCGCCTTGAGCGCCTCGCGATCGAGCTCGCCCTCCACGGCCTCGAGCACCGCGTCCTGGAAGTCGTTCTCGTCCGCCATCAGCGGATGCTCGCGCACCAGCACGGCGAGACGCTCGGCGTCCTCCTCCCCCTCGGTCAGCTCGATGAAGGCGCGTACCCCCCCTCGCGACGCGCGACTGACCTCCAGCACCGCCTCCGGCGCCTCGCCCTGCAGGGTATCGAGCAGTGCCGAGAGCGCCGCCACCGCCTCGGTGGCGCGTCGCGCACCAAAGCTGTCGTCACCCTCCGGCGGCGCCAGTTCGGCCAGCTTCTCGGCCTGGCGCTCGAAGTCGATGCGCGCCCCCGCAATCACCAGCCGCTCCCACACCAGGTCGAGGATGGCGCGCAGCCCCGCCGGGTTACCCTGGCCGGCCGTCTGGGCATAGAGCGCCTGATAGTAAAAGAGATAGTTGGGCAGCAGGCGCTCGCACAGCGCCGCCATGAAGGCCTGCTGGCGGCGCGGCTCGAGGCCCTGTAGACGCTGAAAGAAACCGCTCATGGACTCTCCTTGGGCTCACATTGTCAAAATCTCGCTGAAGCGCGAGGGGCGTCGGGGACAGGTCGTAGGGGAGGTCCTACGGTAGCGCCCAAGGAGGGGTTCACAGCGCCTTCCCGCAGGCCTGTCCCCGAGAAAGCCCCGGTTAGGCGTTATGGTTCACGGCCACATCCGCTCCGCCGGCGCCCGGCCGCGGGCATCCAGCAGCACCCCCTCGGCGGCCAGGCGCTGGCGCTGTTCCGCGGCGCCGGGGTGGTCCGCCAGGCGGCGCGAGGCGGTAATGATGCGAAACCACGGCAGGCCGTGGCCTTCGGGCAGCTCGCGCAGGGCGCGGGCCACCAGCCGTGGCGTGGCGCCCTCGGCCATGGCAGCGATGCGGCCGTAGGTGGTCACCCGCCCGGGCGGGATCTCGGCGATCACGGTCAGGACCTGCACCCTCCAGCCGGCCTTCATGTCCCCTTGCCCCCTGTCCGCTGCATTCTCTGGAGAGGTTTCCCCATGCAGGTTATCTGCTCCAGCCCCTCCTCACCGGGGGCCGGTACGCCTGGTCGATGCCTGCTCCTCCGACCACTGCCGGGCCACCGCCAGGCAGCTCTCCCAATCACCCACGTGGAGAAAGTGGCCCGAGGGGCGCTTCTCCAGCTGATAGCGATACATGGGGTCGTAGTACTCGGTCAACAGCGGCGCCAGCCACGCCTCGTGGGCCTGGGGGTTGCCGCGCTCATGCTCGCGGAAGGCCAGCGCCTGGAGCCGCTGTAGCCGGGCCAGGCGTGCGCTGCCCAGGCGCTTGCGCAGCTTGGCCAGGGACTCCTCCAGCTGCTTGCGCATCAGGGCCCAGCCCAGCCACTCGCCGAACTGCTGGCGATAGACCGCCCACAGCGCCTCGATATAGTCCCGGTGGATCTGTGCCAGGCGCCAGTCCAGGGGCATCTCCACGCGTAATCGCGGGGCGTGCTGCATCGCCTCCCAGAAGGTCTGGGGCAGGTTGGCGCCACCGATGTGGCGCGACTCATCCTCCACCACCACCGGGCCTGGCAACCCCAGCAGGCGCAGGCCCATGGCATGCTCGAAGTCGATCTGGCCAGGCGCCTGCAGCGGATGGCGGCCGAAGGCGGAGCCCTTGTGGCGGGCACACCCCTCCAGGTCCAGGCCGGTGTCCAGGGCCAGCACCAGGTCGGTCTTGGCGCAGCCGGTGAGTCCGCCCACCACCAGCAACGGCTGCTCGGCGGCGGCATCGATGCGCGCGCAGAGCGCCTGGCGCATCGCCTTCCAGCCGCCGCGGATGCGCGGCCGGCTGATGCCCGCCTCGCGGATCCAGCGCTGGGCGATCTGCGAGCGCAGCCCGCCGCGGAAGCAGTAGACGATGGCGTCCGGATAACGCTCGAGCTCCGCCTGCCAGGCCGCCACCCGCGCCGCCTTGACCTCACCGCTGACCAGCCGCTCGCCCAGGGCGATCGCCGCGGCCTGGCCGCGCTGCTTGTACTCGATGCCGACCCGGCGGCGCTCCTCGTTATCCATCAACGGCAGGTTCACCGCACCGGGCAGCGCCCCCTGGGCAAACTCCACCGGGGCACGCACGTCGATGAGGCGCCGCCCCTCGCGCAACAGCGCCGGGTCGGGGTCGACCAGCGGCAGCTCACTCATCCATGCACCTCGATACGCACCGGGCCACTGGCCTCAACGACCTCGCCGAAGGGTTCCAGGGTCAGGCCATGCTGGCGGCCGATGCGCTCGACGTCATCCTCCCAGGCCGGATCGACGGCCAGCAACAGGCCGCCGGAGGTCTGGGGATCGCATAGCCACTGCCAGTGGGCCTCATCCATGTCAGGCAGGCTCTCCCCCAGGGCCTGGCGATTGCGCAGGGTACCCCCGGGCACCGCGCCCTGGCGGCGATAGGCCTCCGCCTCGGCCAGCCGCGGCAGGCGACGGAAGTCGATACGCGCGGCGACCTCGCTGGCCGCACACACCTCGGCCAGGTGGCCACCGAGCCCGAAGCCGGTGACATCGGTCATGGCATGCACGCCCGCGACCCTTGCCAGCTCCACGCCGATGCGGTTGGAGCGCAACATGGTCTCCCGCGCCAGACCCTGGTGGCCGGGCTCCAGCAGCCCCTTCTTCTCGGCGGTGGTCAGCATGCCCACCCCCAGCGGCTTGGTCAGGAACAGCAGGTCGCCGGGCCTGGCGCCCTTGTTGAGCTTGAGGTGCTCGAGCTCGACAAGGCCGTTGACCGCCAGGCCGAAGATCGGCTCCGGAGCGTCGATGGAGTGGCCACCGGCCAGTGCCAGGCCCAACTCGCAACACACTGCCTGGGCGCCGGCCATCACGTCGCCGGCCACCTCGGCGGGCAGCTTGTCCAGCGGCCAGCCGAGGATGCCCAGGGCTAGGACCGGGGTACCGCCCATGGCGTAGATATCGCTGATGGCGTTGGTGGCGGCGATGCGTCCAAAGTCGAAGGGGTCGTCGACGATGGGCATGAAGAAATCAGTGGTGGCGATCATCCCGCGGCCGTCACCCAGGTCGTAGACGGCGGCGTCCTCGCGGCCCTGATTGCCGACGATCAACCGCGAATGGCTCGCCCCGGGGCCGGCCTTGGCCAGGATGCCGTCGAGCACGTCGGGGGCGATCTTGCAGCCACAACCGGCACCGTGGCTGTACTGGGTCAGGCGGATGGCGCTCATCGAAGTCTCCTCAGGTTCGTTACCGGTCATTCTACACCAGGGGCATCGCCGAACGTCTCAGGTGGAAACACCGCTCAAGGCTTCCCCGGTGACAGGCCTTCGCTATCACAACATGATCAACGCGATAGCCACACACATCGCTACAGCGCCTCCAGGGCGTCGGCGAGCTTGTCCACGGCGACCACCTCCATGCCCTCGGGGCTGCGCTTGGGGGCGTTGCCCCGCGGCACGATGGCGCGGGTGAAGCCGTGCTTGGCCGCCTCGACGATGCGCTCCTGGCCACTCGGCACCGGGCGGATCTCGCCGGAGAGGCCCACCTCGCCGAACACCACCAGCTCGCGGGGCAGCGGACGGCTCTGCAGGCTGGAGACCACCGCCAGCAGCACCGCCAGGTCGGCGCTGGTCTCCAGCACCTTGACGCCGCCCACCACGTTGAGGAAGACGTCCTGGTCGCCGGTGAAGAGCCCACCGTGGCGGTGCAGCACGGCCAGCAGCATGGCCAGGCGGTTGGCGTCCAGGCCCACCGCCACCCGCCGCGGGTTGCCCAGAGGCGAATCGTCGAGCAGCGCCTGCACCTCCACCAGGATCGGCCGGGTGCCCTCCCACACCACCATCACCAGGCTGCCCGGCGACTGCTCCTCGGTGCGTGACAGGAAGATGGCGCTGGGGTTCTTCACCTCCTTGAGGCCGTGCTCGAGCATGGCGAAGACCCCCAGCTCGTTGACCGCGCCGAAGCGGTTCTTCTGGCCGCGCAGGGTGCGGAAGCGCGAATCGGCGCCGCCTTCCAGCAGCAGCGAGGCGTCGATCATGTGCTCCAGCACCTTGGGTCCGGCGAGGCTGCCATCCTTGGTCACGTGCCCCACCAGCAGCAGCACGGTGTTGCTCTGCTTGGCGAAACGGGTCAGCGCCGCGGCCGATTCTCGCACCTGGGCCACGCCCCCGGGGGCCGAGGCGATATCCTCCAGGTGCATGGTCTGGATGGAGTCGATGACCAGGATCTCCGGGCGCTCACGCTCGGCCACGGCGAGGATCGTCTCCACGCTGGTCTCGGCCAGCATCTTCAGCCCCTGGGTGGGCAGCTGCAGGCGATGGGCACGCATCGCCACCTGGGAGAGCGACTCCTCGCCGGTGACGTAGAGCACGCCCCGGCCCTGGGCCAGCTTGCAGGCAGTCTGCAGCAGCAGGGTCGACTTGCCGGCACCAGGATGGCCACCCAGCAGCACCGCCGAGCCCGGCACCAGGCCACCGCCCAGCACCCGGTCGAACTCGGCGAAGGTGGAGGAGAGCCTGGGCACCTCGCTGAGGTCGACGTTGGCCAGGTCGACCACCTCGCGGCTCAGGGCACCGGCGTAGCCGCCGCGTGCCGCACCCGAGGCCGGCGCCGCGCCCCCGGCGCCCGGTCGCGCCGGGGCGAGGCGCACCTCGCTCAAGGTGTTCCATTCTCGGCAGCTTGTGCACTGCCCCTGCCACTTGCGGTATTCGGCACCACATTCGGTGCAGACGAAGGCGCTCTTTGCCTTGGCCATGGCGTATCTCGTGGTGGATGGATCGTGAAGGGTCGCGAGTTGGGTGGCGCCATGCGGCCAGCCACAACGGCAAGGGGCGGCCCGAAGGCCGCCCCCACCGGATCACCCGGGGTTATCCGCGAGCGATCACTGGCGCTTGAGCTGCAGCATCTCGCCGTTCTGGAAGCGACGACGCTCGGGATCGATCAGTTCCAGGGTCTGGGGGTCGAGGCGCAGGAAGTAATAGATCTGTCCCTCGCCGTCCGGCGTGAGCTCGTAGACGGTGGCGTCGGGCTCGTTGGCGGTACCCTCCAGCACTTCCCAGTTACCGGCGTAGGTCTCGTCCGGGGGGCTCTGCGGATGGCCGCGATAAGCGGCACTGAGCTCGAAGGTGCGCTCTGCGGCAGCGGCCTGCTCATCGCCACGCATCAGCACATCGAGGTCGATACCATCGCAGTTACGGCACGGCAAGGTGCCCTGGTAACGCTCCTCGTCGGGCTCCACAGCGGCACCCGCTGGGCCATCGGTGGGGCCGGCGGCACAGCCGGCCAGCAGCGCAAGCATCGCCGATCCGGCAAGCAAGGTCCTGATTTGCATATGTGTCCTCCTGGGCAGTGGGCGTTGCACCGTTATCTACGGCGGCCTGAGTCACAGCATAACCGCTGATAAGGCCGACGCACAGTTTCGTGGCCCCTCATCCACCGATACCGGCATGCACGTGGGCAAAAACCAGCGCCAGCACCACCGGCATCACCACCAGTGAACCGAGGTTGCCGATCAGCACCAGCGAGGCGACCTTGTGTGGCTCCTGGCGATACTGCTCGGCCACCAGATAGTTGAGTACCGCCGGCGGCAGCGCGGCGAACACCCACAGCGCCGCGGCCTGCAGGCCGGAGAGCCCCAGCAGCCAGACCAGCGGCGCGGCCAGCACCAGGCCGGAGAGCGGGCAGAGCACGGCGCCCAGCAGACCGGTCTTCCAGTCCGAGAAGTCGATGTCGAGCATGCGCACACCCAGGGCGAAGAGCAGCAGCGGAATGCACACCCCGCCCAGCATATGCAACGCCTCCAGCAGCCAGCCAGGCAGCGCCACCCCCAGCAGGTTGACCGCCAGGCCGGCGAAGGTGGCCAGCACGATGGGCAAGCGCAGGATCCGCAGCAACGAGGAGCCGGGGCTCAGCATCCACAGCCCCACCGTGAAGTGCAGCAGCATCTCGACGATGAACAGCACCACCGCGGCGGGCAGCGCCGCCTCGCCGAAGGCCAGCAGCAGCAGCGGGATGCCCATGTTACCGGAATTGTTGAACATCATCGGCGGCAGGAAGGTCTTCACCTCCAGCCCCAACCACTTCACCAATGGCCACAGCACCAGCCCCGAGCCCAGCACCACCACCGTGCCACCCAGCGCCAGCCCCGCATACTCCTCCAGCGGGGCCTGGCCGTCGGCCAGCACGGCAAACACCAGCATGGGCACGAAGAGCTCCATGTTGAGCGTGTTGAGGGTGGCGATATCGGGGTTGCGCAGGCGGCCGTAAAGGGTGCCGCATCCGGCGATCAGGAATACCGGCAGCAGGGTGGCAAGGATCTGGGCGGTCATCGCGAAGTCATTGTGATCGGGGTCAGGGGGCACCAGCCTAGCACGGCTTGCGCGGCTCGGCCGCGCGGGTCACCATGCCTGCTATCCCTCACTGTCCCGAGCGAGAGCCATGAGCAAGTTCTGGAGCCCCGAGGTCCGCGAGCTGACGCCCTATGTTCCCGGCGAGCAGCCCCGCGAGCGCCTGATCAAGCTGAACACCAACGAGAACCCCTACCCCCCGGCCCCGGGAGTCGGCGCCGTGCTGCGCGAATTCCCCAGCGACCACCTGCGCCGCTATCCGGACCCCGAGTCCCGGGCGCTGCGCGAGGCGCTGGCCGCGGAGTTCGGCGTCGAGGTCGGGCAGGTGTTCGTGGGCAATGGCTCCGACGAGGTACTGGCACTGGCCTTCCAGGCCTTCTTCCGCCAGGCAGCGGCGCTGCAGATGCCGGCGATCACCTACAGTTTCTACCCCGTCTACTGCCGGCTCTACGACATCGAGCGCCAGGCCCTGCCGCTGGCCGCCGACTGGTCGGTGGACCTGGCGGCCTTCGACGCCTCGGCGGGCGGGGTGGTGCTCGCCAACCCCAACGCTCCCACCGGCCACGGCCACACGCGCGCGGCGATCACCGCCCTGCTCGAGAGGGTCACCGAGTCGGTGGTGCTGATCGACGAAGCCTACGTGGACTTCGGCGGCGAGAGCGCGGTGCCGCTGGTGGAGCGCTTCCCCAACCTGCTGATCACCGGCACCTTCTCCAAGTCGCGCAGCCTGGCCGGCCTGCGGCTGGGCTATGCGGTGGGCTCCAGGGAGCTGATCGAGGGACTGGAACGGGTCAAGGACTCCTTCAACTCCTACCCGGTGGACAGCCTGGCCAGTGCCGTGGCCATCGCCTCCCTGGCCGACCAGGAGCACTTCGCGGCGTGCCGCGAACGGGTGATCACTACTCGCGAGCAAACCCGCAGCGCCCTGGAGAGACTGGGCTTCGACGTGCTGCCCTCCCAGACCAACTTCCTGCTGGTACGCCACCCCGGGCAGGACGCCGCACAGCTCTTCGTGGGACTGCGCGAGCGGGGGGTGCTGGTGCGCCACTTCAACACCGAGGCGCTGCGCGACCACCTGCGCATCAGCATCGGCACCGATGACGAGATGGAGAACCTCATCGAGACGCTGACGCTGCTCTGCCAGGCGCCGGCCTGAGCCCCAGCCTCCCTCCCTCCAAACACACGAAAGCCCCGCGGCACTTGCGCGCCGCGGGGCTTTCTCTTGGGCTCGGGCCAGGCTCGCCGCGGACTCAGAAGTGCGGCTTGAGCTGCTGTACCAGCGCCTTGTAGAGGCGCGGGCCGGCGGCCATCAGCAGGCCATCCGCATCCACCCTGGGCTGGCCGTCCGGGGTCCCCATCAGCGCGCCGGACTCCTTGAGCAGCAGGCCGCCGACGTGGAGGTCCTGCTCCTCCAGGCCCAGCACGAAGGCGGCATCGGCACGCCCCGAGGCCAGCTCGGCGAGATCGAGCAAGCCGCTACCGCTGGCCCGCTGCCCCCCGATAAGCGGGCCGAGCTGCTGAATCAGGGTCAGGTAGGTGGGCAGGTAGCGATTGCGCAGCGAGCTGTCGGGCAGCCCCATGGCGATGCGCGTACCGGCCACGGCATGATGGCCGGGGACACGGATGCGCTTGCCGTTGTGCTGGGCACCACGGCCACGGCTGGCCAGGTACTCGTCGTCACTGAAGGGACAGATCACCACCGCATGCTCCGCACGGCCCTTGACCAGGCATACCAGTGACAGCGCGAAGCCAGGGGCGGCGACTTCGAGGTTCGAATAGCCGTGGAAGGGCTCAATGCGCCACAGCACATCGCGCCCCTCGCCTTCACCCTCGCGGTGGGGAGTGAAACGGCCGACGACGCCGTGCTGGGGGTAACCGCGGGAGAGCTGACGCACGATGAGTGTCTCGGCGTTGCGCGCGGCGTCTTCCAGCAGGCGGTCGAGGTTGTGCTCTTGGCGGGAGTTCTCGATGCGCTCGCGAATGCGCAGGAACTGCTCGCCGGCGCTGCGCGCGGCGCGCAGCGCGTATTGGACCATCGGATGCATGATCGGGCCTTGGGGAGTCGGTGGTGTTAAAGAACGGGGCGTTCTCTCGAAACGCTGGCGCGAATCCTAACAGAAGCGCTCGGCGCGCGCCATCCACAGCGACGCTCGCATGCTAGACTGCGCCCCTCAACTTCCCGCAGCACCGGACCCTGACCCATGCTCGAGCGCATCCGAATCGTCCTGATCGGCACCAGCCACCCCGGCAATATCGGCGCCACCGCCCGCGCCATGCACAACATGGCCCTGAGCGACCTGACCCTGGTGGCGCCGCGCTGCGAGCCGATCAACGCCGACAGCGTGTCGCGGGCCTCCGGCGCCGACCATCTGGTGCACGGCGCCCGAGTCGTCGACACCCTGGAGGCGGCCGTGGCCGACTGCACCCTGGTGGTGGGCGCCAGCGCCCGCTCACGCACCCTGCCCTGGCCGATGCTCTCACCGCGCGAGCTGGGCGAGCGCCTCCCCCAGGAGCTGGCCGCCCCGGACGCCCGGGTGGCGCTGGTGTTCGGCCGCGAGGACAGCGGCCTGACCAATGCCGAGCTGCAACGCTGCCATGCCCACGTGCACATTCCCACCAACCCGGACTTCAGCTCGCTGAACCTCGCCGCGGCGGTGCAGGTGCTGGCCTACGAGTGCCGCCAGGCCTGGCTGGCGGGCGAGCCGGCCGACCCCGTGGAGGCCGACCAGGCCCTGGCCACCCATGCCGAGCTGGAACACTACTTCGCCCACCTGGAGCGCACTCTCGTCGCCATCGGTTTCCATGACCCGGCCACCCCTCGCCAGCTGATGGCCCGGCTGCGCCGCTTCACCCTGCGCGCCCGCCCCGAGCGCATGGAACTCAATATCCTGCGCGGCATCCTCACGGAGACCGAGAAGCTCGCCCCGCCGCGGGATGAGTGATGGCCAACGCCCGGCGGAAAGGGGCAGGCTCGCCTTGAAGCTCCCCACCGCCGCCCCCACACTGAGATGATCATCCGCGGCGGTTGCCGCCCTGCCCATCCAAGCCCAAGGACCGCTGCATGTTTCAACGCCTGCGTGAGGACATCAACAGCGTTTTCGACCGCGACCCGGCGGCACGCAACTTTCTTGAAGTGCTGACCAACTACCCGGGCCTGCACGCCCTGCTGCTCCACCGCCTGAGCCATCGCCTGTGGCGCGCCAACCTGCGCTGGCTGGCGCGCAGCCTCTCCACCTTCTCGCGTTGGCTGACCGGCATCGAGATCCATCCCGGGGCCACCATCGGCCGGCGTTTCTTCATCGACCACGGCATGGGCGTGGTGATCGGCGAGACCGCCGAGGTGGGTGACGACGTCACCCTCTACCAGGGCGTGACCCTGGGCGGTACCAGCTGGAACAAGGGCAAGCGTCACCCCACCCTGGAGAACGGCGTGATCGTCGGTGCCGGCGCCAAGATCCTCGGCCCCTTCAGCGTGGGCGTCGGCGCCAAGATCGGCTCCAACGCCGTGGTGACCAAGGAGGTGCCCGCCGGCGCCACCGTGGTGGGCATCCCCGGCAAGATCGTCAAGCGCGAGGAGCCGGATGCCGCCGACACCCTGGACGTCGACCCGGGTCGCCGCGAGGCGATTCGCCGCAAGTTCGGCTTCGACGCCTACGGGGTCAGCGAGGACATGCCCGACCCGGTGGCGCGCTCCATCCAGGCGATGCTCGATCATATGCACGCCGTGGATGAGCGCCTCGAGCGCATGTGCCAGACCCTGCGCAAGGTCGACGCCAGCTACCGCGCCGGGGAGATGCCCGAGCTGCGTGACGAGGACTTCGCCGAAGTACTCGATGACGCCTGCAAGATGCCGGAGAAGGCACCGGCACCGGACGACCCAAAAGGTTGACCGCGGCACTCGGTCTTTCCCATAATGCCTCCTCGATCCGTGCGCTCCCAGCGGAGCCAACGATTACCGAACGCCGCCCCGGCGGCGCCGAGGACGCCATGCGCCTGACCACCAAGGGTCGCTACGCCGTCACCGCCATGCTCGACCTGGCGATGAACGCCCGCAGCGGGCCGATCTGCCTGGCCGACATCTCGCGACGTCAGGAAATCTCGCTCTCCTACCTCGAGCAGCTGTTCGCCCGCCTGCGCCGTGCCGGCCTGGTGGAGAGCGTGCGCGGCCCGGGCGGGGGCTACCTGCTGGCCCAGGCGCCCGAGGCCATCTCCGTGGCCCGGGTGATCGACGCCGTGGATGAATCCGTGGATGCCACGCGCTGCGGTGGCCTCTCCGACTGCCAGCAGGGCGACACCTGCCTCACCCACTACCTGTGGTGCGAGCTGTCGGAACATATCCAGGGCTTCCTCGAAGGCGTCACCCTGGGCCAGCTCGCCGAGCGCCAGGAGATCCAGCAGATCGCCGGCCGTCAGCGTCGTCGCCTCGCTGGCGACGGCGGCATCCTCGCCTCGGCGCCCTGACCGCCAGGCCGAACCCGAGACTTCCCGAGGCCATGACCACACCCGTCTATCTAGACTATGCCGCCACCACTCCCGTCGACCCCAGGGTCGCCGAGCTGATGGCGCGCCACCTGACCCTCGACGGCATCTTCGCCAACCCCGCCTCACGCAGCCATATGCTGGGTTGGCAGGCCGAGCAGGCGGTGGAGAACGCCCGCCGCCAGGTCGCCGACCTGATCGGCGCCGACCCACGCGAGATCGTCTGGACCAGCGGCGCCACCGAGGCCAACAACCTGGCCCTGACCGGCTTCCTGCGCGCCAATCGCCACCGCGGCCGCCACCTGGTCACCTCGGTGGTCGAGCACAAGGCGGTGGTCGATACCGCCGGGGCGCTCGAGAACGAAGGCTTCGAGGTCACCTGGCTGACCCCCGACCGCGAGGGCCGCATCACGCCCGAGCAGCTGCGCGAGGCACTGCGCGAGGATACCGTGCTGGTGTCGCTGATGGCGGTGAACAACGAGCTGGGCGCGATCCACGACCTGGCGGGGCTGGCCGAGGCGGCCCACGCCGGCGGCGCCGCCTTCCACGTCGACGCCGCCCAGGCGGTGGGTCGACTCGACCTCGACGTGAACCGGCTGGGGATCGACCTGATGTCGCTCTCCGGCCACAAGGCCTACGGTCCCAAGGGGGTCGGTGCGCTCTACGTCAGGCGCCACCCCGATATCCGCCTCGAGGCGCTGATCCACGGCGGCGGCCACGAGCGCGGCATGCGCTCCGGCACCCTGCCCACCCACCAGATCGTGGGCATGGGCGAGGCCTTCGCCCTGGCCGGCGCCGAGGGAGCCGCCGACCAGGCACGCATCGCGACGCTGCGCGACCGCCTGCTCGACGGCCTGGCCGACCTCGACGGCATCCATCGCAATACCGCGCTGGAGGTGGCCGTCCCCAACATCCTCAACCTGGCCTTCGCGGGCGTGGAGGGCGAGTCGCTGCTGATGGCGCTGCGCGATATCGCCCTCTCCACCGGCTCGGCCTGCAACTCGGCCAGCGTCGAGCCATCCTATGTATTGAAGGGCATCGGCCTGCCCCGGGCGCTGGCACTGGCCTCGCTGCGGTTCAGCTTCGGACGCTTCACCACCGAGGCCGACATCGACCGGGCCATCGACGCCCTGCGCCACGCCCTGAGCGGCCTGCGCCGCCAGGCCCACTGACGCGTTGCAACAGACGCACCCCCTGCAACAGCCAGCTACCCACAGGAGAGAGACCATGGCGCATCTCACCATTACCGACGCCGCCGCCGAGCAGATCCGCCGGGTACTCGACGAGCGCGGCCAGGGCCTTGGCCTGCGCGTCTCGGTCAAGCCCAGCGGCTGCTCCGGCTACAGCTACGTGCTCGACTTCGCCGACGAGGCGGCCAACGACGACACCTGCTTTGAGGAGCGCGGGGTCAAGGTCTTCGTCGCGCCCGACGCCCTGGAGATGCTCGACGGCAGCGAGGTCGACTACGTCAACGAGGGACTCAACCGCTACTTCCGCTTCAACAACCCCAACGTCAAGGATGAGTGCGGCTGCGGTGAGAGCTTCACCGTCTAGGCCTGCCGCGGAAACGGCCTCGGCCGACGGCGACCGTCCATACACGGCGACGATTGTTCAACGCCGCCCCGGGACGCTATAATCCCCGCCCAGTCGGCGTACCGCCGAACCATCGGACGCCGAGCCGCATTACCCGATTCGCCGCGTCGCCCCGGCTTCCCGCAAGCTCGAGGGCGGCGCGGCGCACTCCTTCAACACCCCATCATCCCTTACTGGAGACACGCCCATGGCTACCCAGCGCACCCTGTCCATCATCAAGCCCGATGCCGTCGCCAAGAACGCCATCGGCGAGATCATCTCCCGCTTCGAGAAGGCCGGCCTCCAGGTCGTCGCCGCCAAGATGCTCAAGCTGGACGACGACAAGGCCGGCGGCTTCTACGCCGAGCACAAGGAACGCCCCTTCTTCAAGGACCTGGTCGGCTTCATGACCTCCGGCCCGGTGGTCGTGCAGGTGCTCGAGGGCGAGGACGCCATCGCCAAGAACCGTGAGCTGATGGGCGCCACCAACCCCAAGGAAGCCGCGCCGGGCACCATCCGCGCCGACTTCGCCGAGACCATCGACGCCAATGCCGTGCACGGCTCCGACTCCGCCGAGTCCGCCGCGCGCGAGATCGCCTACTTCTTCGAGAGCAGCGAGCTTTGCCCACGCTGATTTCGGCCCGCGCTGATTTCGGCCCGCGCTGATTTCGGCCCGCGCTGATCGAGGCTCCTGGCGGGGCCCTGTCCCCGCCTCCCCTCCTCCCTTCCCCGACCCGCTGACCGCCATGACCGCTGACACCGCACCCCAGAAGACCAACCTGCTCGGCATGTCTCGCCAGGAGATGGAAGCCTTCTTCCTCTCCATCGGCGAGAAGAAATTCCGTGCCGCCCAGGTGATGAAGTGGATTCACCACGAGGGCTGTGACGACTTCGCGGCCATGACCAACCTCGCCAAGGCGCTGCGCGCCAGGCTCGCCGAAGTGGCCGAGATTCGCGGCCCCAGCGTGGTCTATGAGGGCTCGTCGAGCGACGGCACCCGCAAGTGGGTGCTCGAGGTGGAAGACGGCAGCTACGTGGAGACGGTGCTGATCCCCGCCGACAACGGCAAGCGGCGCACCCTGTGCGTCTCTTCCCAGGTGGGCTGCTCGCTGGACTGCAGCTTCTGCTCCACCGGCAAGCAGGGCTTCCAGCGCAATCTCACCGCCGCCGAGATCATCGGCCAGGTGTGGGTCGCCCAGCGCAGCGTGGGGCCACGCCGCGACACCGCCAACCGCCCGGTCACCAACGTGGTGATGATGGGCATGGGCGAGCCGCTGCTGAACTACGACAACGTCGTGCCGGCCATGAAGCTGATGCTCGACGACGACGGTTACGGCCTCTCCAAGCGCCGCGTCACGCTCTCCACCTCCGGCGTGGTACCGATGCTCGACAAGCTCGGCGACGAGCTCGACGTGAGCCTGGCCATCTCGCTGCATGCCGCCAACGACGAGCTGCGCAACGAGCTGGTGCCGCTCAACCGCAAGTACAACATCCGCTGCCTGCTGGATGCCTGCCAGCGCTATCTGGCCAAGTGCGACGACACCCGCATGGTCACCATCGAATACACGGTGATCAAGGGCGTCAACGACCAGCAGGAGCACGCCCGTCAACTCGCCGAGCTGCTGCGCGAGCTGCCGTGCAAGATCAACCTGATCCCCTTCAACCCCTTCCCCCACTCGGGCTACGAGACCCCGTCACGCAACCAGGTGGTGCGCTTCCAGCAGTGGCTCTATGAGCTGGGCTACACCGCGCCGATCCGCTCTCCCCGGGGCGATGATATCGACGCCGCCTGTGGCCAGCTGGTCGGCCGGGTGAAGGACCGTACCCGCCGGCACGAGCGCTATATCAAGTCGATCCAGATCGATGCCGACTGAAGGGAGCCCACCTTGACTTCAACCGGGCACAACGCTTTGATGGGCAAGCCCTGCCTCCCCTCGGCTTCCGTCAGCCCGCGGCACGCCGCAGGGAGCCCGTCGACCCTCGGGAGGAGTTCATGACACGCCGCTCACGTCTGCCCGCAAGCTCGCTGCTGCCCATGGCCGCCCTGCTGGGCAGCATGTGGCTGGCCGGCTGTGCCACCCAGCCCCAGGACATCGCCGGCGGCGGCAACGAGGCCGGCCCGGCCGACGCCTACACCCAGCTCGGCGTTGCCTACCTGGAGCGCAACAACCTGCGCCGCGCCATGGGCGCCCTGGACCGGGCCCTGGAGATCGCCCCCGACGACCCCGAGGCGCTGCAGGCCATGGCCATGGTCTACCAGCGCCAGGGGGAGGATAGCCTGGCCGACGAGACCTTCCGCCGGGCACTGGCGGCGGACGCCGACTTCACCCGAGCGCGCAACAACTATGCGGCCTTTCTCTACGCCCGGGGTCGCGTGCGCGAGGCCTGCGAGCAGCTCGAACGGGCCTCGACGGATGCCCAGTACCCCAATCGTGCCCAGCTGTTCGCCAACCTCGGCCAGTGCCATCGCGAGCTGGGGGAGGTGCAGGAGGCACGCCGCAATCTGCAGCGCGCCCAGGAGATCGATCCGCGTGCGCCGCGCAGCTACTTCACCCTGGCCGAGCTGGAGTACGCCGACAACAACCTGGCCCAGGCGCGAGCACAGGTCGAGGCCTTCATGCGCCTGGCCGGGCCCCAGCCGGAGGCCCTGAGGCTGGCCGGCGACATCGCCAGGGCCCAGGGCGACAGCGCCACTGCCGCCTTCTACACCCAACAGCTGGAGGGGCGTGGCACCACGCCCTGACCCGAGAACACCACCGAAGGATGCGCCGCCATGAGCGACACCCACGAACCGGACCTGCACGCCGATGCCATGGCCTCGCCCGGCGAGCAGCTGAGGCTTGAACGCGAGAATCAGGGCCTCTCCGTCTCCGAGGTGGCCGGCGCGCTCAACCTGAGGCCGGCGGTGGTCCGCGGCCTGGAGGAGGACAGCTACGAGGAGGTGCCGATCGCCACCTACCGGCGTGGCTACCTGCGCGCCTATGCGCACCTGCTGGGCATCGACGACACCCCGGTGTTGGCGGCCTATCGCGCCCGCTTCGGCAGCCAGGATGCCGCCCAGCGCAAGGTCACGCCGGTCCAGATCAGCAAACCACCCTCGAGCCTGGGCGCCTGGCTGTTCCGCCTGGTGTCGCTGCTGGTGCTGGCCGGCCTGATCGGCCTGACCCTGATGTGGTGGCAGAGCCGCGGCGGCGGCGAGCCACCGAGCATCGGCGAGAGCGACCCGGTCTCCGTCGACCATCTCGATGGCTCCGCCAGCGTGACCGAGCCCGCCCCCGCCACCGTCAGTGACGAGCCGGAGAGCCTGCCACCGCTGCCCGAGGAGGTGACCGAGCCGGCGGTCGCCGAGGCCGCAGAGGAAGGCAGCGATGCGCTCGACGCCGACCTCGCCGAGGATAATCCCGCGGAGGGCGTTACCGCCGGGCAGAGTGGCGAGGCCACCGACGCCGAGCAGCAGGCCCGCAACGAGGCTCCCGCGGCCACCGAGCCGGCCGCGGCGCAGGATGCCGCCGGCCGCCTGGCATTTACCTTCAATGAACAGTCATGGACCGAGGTCTTCGACGCCAGCAACCAGCGTGTCTTCGTCGGCCTGCAGGAACCCGGCACCACGGCCAGCGTCGAAGGTGAGCCGCCCTTCCGCCTGACCGTGGGCAACGCCACCGGCGTCGAGCTGCTCTGGCAAGGCGAGCCCGTGGACCTCCCGGCGCGCGCCGGGGCCAACAACGTCGCCCGCTTCACCCTGGGAGAATGATTCCGCCATCATGCACGCACAATCCCCCATCGTTCGTCGCAAGTCGCGCCAGATCCACGTCGGCAGGGTAGCCGTCGGGGGCGACGCCCCCATCTCGGTGCAGAGCATGACCAACACCGACACCCTGGACGTGGCCGCCACCGTGGCGCAGATCCGCCAGCTCGAGGCCGCCGGCGCCGATATCGTTCGTGTCTCTGTCCCCGACATGGAGGCCGCCGAGGCCTTCGGCCGCATCAAGCGCCAGGTCGAGGTGCCGCTGGTCGCCGATATCCACTTCGACTACAAGATCGCCCTGCGCGTCGCCGAGCTCGGCGTCGACTGCCTGCGCATCAACCCCGGCAATATCGGCAAGGAAGAGCGCGTGCGCGCGGTGGTCTCCGCCGCCCGTGACAACGGCATCCCGATCCGCATCGGCGTCAACGCCGGCTCGCTGGAGAAGGACCTGCAGAAGAAGTACGGCGAGCCCACCCCGGCGGCCCTGGTGGAGTCGGCCATGCGCCATATCGACCACCTCGACCGCCTCGACTTCCCCGACTTCAAGGTCAGCGTCAAGGCCTCCGACGTGTTCATGGCGGTGGCCGCCTATCGCGACCTGGCCACGCGCATCGAGCAGCCGCTGCACCTCGGCATCACCGAGGCGGGCGGGCTGCGCTCGGGCACCGTCAAGTCCTCGATTGGCCTGGGCATGCTGCTGATGGACGGCATCGGCGACACCATCCGCGTATCGCTGGCCGCCGACCCCGTCGAGGAGATCAAGGTCGGCTTCGACATGCTCAAGAGCCTGCGCCTGCGCGCCAAGGGCATCAACTTCATCGCCTGCCCCAGCTGCTCGCGCCAGAATTTCGATGTCATCGGCACCATGAATGTCCTGGAGGAGCGCCTCGAGGACATCATGACGCCACTCGATGTCTCGGTGATCGGCTGCGTGGTCAACGGACCCGGCGAAGCCAAGGAGACCGATATCGGCCTCACCGGCGGCTCCCCGGCCAACCTCGTCTACATCGATGGCAAGCCGGCCTCCAAGCTACGCAACGACCACCTGGTCGACGACCTCGAGCGGTTGATCCGCGACAAGGTGCGTGAGAAGGAGCAGGCCGAACAGGACGTGATCGCCCGCGACGCCTGAGTCGCCGGTACCCATCAAGGAGCCACCGTTGAGCAAGCCCCAAGCAAGTCAGAAAGCACCCGGCAAGAAGATCCAGGCCATCCGCGGCATGAACGACCTGCTGCCGGAGCAGTCGCCCCTGTGGCAGTACTTCGAGGGCAAGGTCCGCAGCCTGATGGCCCGCTACGGCTACGCCGAGATCCGCACCCCCATCGTCGAGCAGACCGCACTGTTCGCCCGCTCCATCGGCGAGGTCACCGATATCGTCGAGAAGGAGATGTATACCTTCGAGGACCGCAACGGGGACAGCCTGACCCTGCGCCCCGAGGGTACGGCGAGCTGCGTACGCGCCGCCATGGAGCACGGCCTGCTGCACAACCAGACCCAGCGCCTCTGGTACCAGGGCCCGATGTTCCGCCACGAGCGTCCCCAGAAGGGCCGCTACCGCCAGTTCCACCAGGTGGGCGTTGAGAGCTTCGGCCTCGAGGGGCCGGATATCGACGCCGAGGTGATCCTGCTCTCGGCCCGCCTGTGGCGCGAACTGGGGCTGATGGAGCACGTCACCCTGGAGCTCAACTCCCTGGGCTCATCCGCGGCGCGGGCCGCCTATCGCGACACCCTGGTGGCCTACTTCGAGCAGCATCACGAGTTGCTGGATGAAGACTCCCGGCGCCGCCTCACCAGCAACCCGCTGCGCATCCTCGACTCCAAGAACCCCGAGATGGCCGAGATGCTGGCCGGCGCACCGCGCCTGCTCGACCACCTGGACGATGACTCCCGGGAGCACTTCGAGGCACTCTGCGCGCTGCTCGATGCCGCCGGCATCGACTACGTGATCAACCCCCGCCTGGTGCGCGGCCTGGACTACTACGGCCGCACCGTCTTCGAATGGACCACCACGGCGCTGGGCAGCCAGGGCACGGTGTGTGCCGGCGGCCGCTACGACGGCCTGGTGGAGCAACTGGGCGGCAAGCCGACCCCGGCGGTGGGCTTCGCCATGGGCATCGAGCGCCTGGTGCTGCTGCTCGAGACCCTGGAGCTGATCCCCGATACGGCCCGCGGCGAGCTCGACCTCTATGTACTGCCCATGGACGACGCTTCCGCCGGCACTGCCCTGCAGCTGGTCGAGTGGCTGCGCGGCGAGTTGCCCGAGCTGCGCGCCCAGCTGCACTGTGGCGGCGGCAGCTTCAAGAGCCGCATCAAGAAGGCCGACCGCAGCGGCGCCCGCCTGGCCCTGCTGCTGGGCGAGGACGAGCTCGCGCGCGGCACCGCAACCCTGAAGTTCCTGCGTGAAGAGCGTGACCAGCGCAGCCTGGCTCGGGACGCACTGGTCGACGAGCTGCACGAACTGCTGGCCTGAAGGCCCACACGAGACACACAAGGAGACCGCCCGTGGCGGAGCTGAGAACCGAGGAAGAACAGGTCGAGGCGCTCAAGCGCTGGTGGAAGGAGAACGGCCTCTCGCTGATCGCCGGCGTGGTCATCGCCGGAGCCGGCGTCCTGGGCTGGAACGCCTGGCAGAGCTACCAGGAGAACCAGGCCACCGCCGCCTCGATGCGCTACCAGCAGCTGATCAACCTGACCGCCGGCAACGCCCTCGATGAGGCGCAGCTGCCCGAGGCCCGTGCCCTGGTGGACGAAATCGTCGACGCGCACGGCAAGACCCTATACGCCGACCTGGCACGCCTGGTGGATGCCCGCCTGGCGGTCGCCCAGGGCGACCTCGCCGGGGCGCGAGAGCGCCTGCAGTCCCTGGCTGACGCCGGTGCGGACGACTATGTCGCCGGCCTGGCGCGGCTGCGCCTGGCCCGCCTGCTGGTCGCCGACGGCGACGCCGAGGCGGCACTGACCGCCCTGGAGAGCGGCGTCCCCGAGGCACTGGCCGCCCAGCGCGCCGAGGTGCGCGGTGATGCCTATCACGCCCTCGAGCGGCGCGAAGAGGCCGCCACGGCCTGGCGTGAGGCGCTGGCTCTGGCCGAGGCCAACGACCAGCCGCTGTATGGCGTTCAGCTCAAGCTCGACAGCTCGGGCCTTGAAAGCTCGGAGCTCGAAAATTCAGGCATTGCCAACCGGGGACTGGACTCATGAAACCGACCCTCCTGATCGCCGCCCTGGCGGGCCTGACCCTGATCGCAGGCTGCGCCGGAAACAAGGTGGAGCCCCAGTATCCGCCCACCGAGCTCGCTGACTTCGCGGCGAGCGCCGAACTCGCCAGCGCCTGGCGCGAGGGTGCCGGCGACGGCCTGGGACGCGCCGTCTATCCCATCGCCCCGACCCGCGACGGCGGAGCCCTGTTCGCCGCCGACCACCGCGGCGAGCTGTTCGCCTTCGACGCGGACGATGGCGACACCCGCTGGGAGGTGGACCTCGCGGTGCCGGTCTCCAGCGCCCTCACCGCGGTGGCCGGGGACATCTACCTCGGCACCCGTAACGGCGAGGTGCTGGCGGTGAGCCAGCGCGATGGCAGCGTGCGCTGGCGTGCCCGGGTGCCCAGCGAGGTGCTGGCCGCCCCCCAGCCCAACCAGCAGCTGCTGATCGTGCAGAGCGTCGACGGCACCATCTCCGCCCTGGACCGCGCCAGCGGCGCTGAGCGCTGGAGCTATCAGGCCAGCCTCCCCTCGCTGACCCTGCGCGGCACCGGCACCCCCATGACCATCGACCCGGTGACCTTCGCCGGCTTCGCCAACGGCCGCCTGGTAGCCCTGGACAATCGCAGCGGCCAGCCGCTGTGGGAGCGACGCATCGCCGTGGCCCAGGGGCGCAGCGATATCGAGCGCCTGGTGGACCTCGCCGGCCAGCCGCTACTGACCCCCGACGGTCGCCTCTTCGTGACCAGCTACAACGGCCGCCTGGTGGCCCTGGAAGCGCTCCGCGGCGAGCCCCTGTGGGCCCGCGAACTCTCCAGCTACCACACGCCCCTGATGGTGGGTGACGCCCTGTTCGTGGTCGAGGAGTCGGGGCGCATCCTGGCCCTGGCCGCCGACAGCGGCGACGAGGTATGGCGCAACAGCGACCTGGAAGGCCGCCGGCCTACCTCGCCGGCCTTCGCCGACGGCAAGCTGGTGTTCGGCGACTTCGAGGGCTACCTGCACCTGATCGACGCGCGCAGCGGCGAGATGGTCGGTCGCGAGCACATCGACGGCTCCGGGATCGGCGTGCGCCCGGTCACCGATGGCAACCGCATTCATGTGCTGGCCAATGACGGCACCCTCGAGACCCTGGATATCCGATGACACCCGTGATCGCCCTGGTCGGCCGCCCCAATGTGGGCAAGTCGACCCTGTTCAACCGCCTGACTCGCACCCGCGATGCCCTGGTGGCCGACTTCCCGGGCCTGACCCGTGACCGCAAGTACGGCAACGGCATGCTCGGCGGCAAGGCCTACACGGTGATCGACACCGGCGGCATCAGCGGTGACGAGGCGGGCATCGATGCCGCCATGGCCGAACAGTCGCTGGCCGCCATCGACGAGGCCGACATCGTGCTGTTCCTGGTCGACGCCCGGGCCGGCCTCAACGTCGCCGACGAGGCCATCGCCAACCACCTGCGGGTCAACCAGAAGAAGACCTGGCTCGTCGTCAACAAGACCGATGGGCTCGATGAGGACAGCGCCACCGCCGAATTCTGGGAGCTGGGGCTGGGCGCACCACACCCCATCGCCGCCGCCCATGGCCGCAACGTCACCACGCTGATCGACGAGGTGCTCGCCCCCTTCCCGGAGCGCGACGAGAGCATCCCGGCGGACACCGGCACCAAGGGCATCCGCATCGGCGTCATCGGCCGCCCCAACGTCGGCAAGTCGACCCTGGTCAACCGCCTGCTCGGCGAGGAGCGCGTGGTGGTCTTCGACGAGGCGGGCACCACCCGTGACGCCATCGAGATTCCCTTCGAGCGCCGCGGCAAGCCCTACGTACTGGTGGATACCGCCGGGGTACGGCGCCGCAAGAGCGTGCGAGAGTCTTACGAGAAGTTCTCGATCATCAAGACCCTGGAGGCGATCAAGGAGTGCCATGTCGCCATCATGGTGCTGGATGCCCGCACTGGGCTGGTGGAGCAGGACCTGCATCTGCTCGACTACGTGCTGACCACCGGCCGCGCCCTGGTGCTGGCGGTGAACAAGTGGGATGGCCTGGAGAGCGAGGCCAAGGAGAAGATGCGCGCCGAGATCAAGCGCCGCCTGGGCTTCGCCGACTACGCCGACCTGCACTTCATCTCGGCGCTGCATGGCACCGGGGTGGGCGACCTCTACCCCTCGCTGGAGCGCGCCTTCGCCTCGGCCAACGCCCATTGGTCCACCAACCGCCTGACCAGCATCCTCCAGGACGCGGTGGAATCGCACCAGCCGCCCCTGGTGCGCGGACGCCGCATCAAGCTGCGCATGGCCCACCAGGGCGGCAGCAACCCGCCGATCATCGTGGTCCACGGCAACCAGACCGCCGCGCTGCCCGAGGCCTATCACCGCTACCTGACCAACACCTTCCGCAAGGTGCTCAAGGTACGCGGCACGCCGATACGCTTCGAGTTCCGCTCCGGCAAGAACCCCTTCGACCCCATGGCCGACGCCAGCGACCGCGAGAAGGCCAAGAAGCGCGAGCTCTCGCGCACCAAGGAGGCGCGCAAGAGCCGCCGCTGATCCTACTGCACCCGGCACGGCCGACAGCGCCCGACCCGCCTCGGTATCCCCGGGGCGGCGTCGTTTCGGCTCTCCTAGCGCCCGTGCAGGCGCCGGCGGCCCACCCACTGGGTGGCGAACTGCCAGGCGCCACGGCCGCTGCGGCCACCGCGCAGGGTGGCGAAGCGGATCGCCGCGGCGCGGGCCTCGGCGCTCCAGTCCTCGCGGCGCCCCAGCTGGGTGACCCAGTGGCAGCAGGCCTCCAGGTAGACGTCCTGGCTGAAGGGGTGGAAGCCCAGCCACAGCCCGAAGCGGTCGGAGAGCGAGATCTTCTCCTCCACGGCATCGCCGTGGTGGAGCTCATCGCCCACCAGCCGCGAGCCCTCGTTGTCGCTCATCGACTCCGGCAGCAGGTGGCGGCGGTTGGAGGTGGCATAGAGCAGCACGTTGGGCGGCGGGCCGGTCAGGGCGCCGTCGAGCACGCTCTTCAGCGCCTTGTAGGCGTCGTCGTGGCCCTCGAAGGAGAGGTCGTCGCAGTAGACCACGAAGCGCTGGTCGTGGTGGCGCAGCTGCTCCACCAGCACCGGCAGGCCCGAGAGGTCGTGGCGATCCACCTGCACCAGGCGCAGGCCCTCGCCGGCCAGGCTGTTGAGCAGGGCGCGGATCAGCGACGACTTGCCGCTGCCCCGGGAGCCCCACAGCAGGGCGTGATTGGCGGGCAGCCCCTGCAGGAAGGCCCGGGTGTTGTCGACCAGCGCCAGCTTCTGGCGCTCGATGCCCAGCAGGTCGTCAAGGCTCAAGGCATCCCGCGGTGGCACCGGCAGCAGACGGCCGCCCAGGGCGTGGCGCTGCCACAGGGCGGCAATATCCCGCGACCAGTCCACCTCCACCGGGGCCGGCGGTAGCCAGTGTTCGACGCTATCCAGCAGGTGCAGCAGGCGACGCGTCAGCTCGGCGTCCATGTTCATCTCCTTCTCCATGTCGATGGCGGCGCACTCACCGCATGGGGCGCCGGGGACAGGTCGTAGAGGGGGTCCTATGCCAGGGATGGCATCGGTAGCAATGGGATGGAGTCCTCCCCACCCTATATCGGCGTCGTTGCGCCACACTGGTGGGCGAGAACACCAACCAGCCTGAGGGTGAGGAGAACTCGTCATGAACATTACCCGTGTCGGCGTCGATATCGCAAAGTCTGTTTTTCATGTCCACGGCGTCGATCGCCATGATCAGGTGCAGTGGCAAGGTAAGTACACCCGCGAAAAATGGTTCATCGCATTTTGCCGGGAAACGCGGCACGGATCTTCAGGAAGAAGTACGCCGTGTCGCGGTACCCGTAGGCCATCCGCTTGATGACCTTGATTCGGTTGTTCATACCTTCCAGCACGCTGGTGTTTAGCCGGTGGCGAGCACTGGATACGATGCCATCCAAGTAGGGCTCCAGCTTCTTGGTGAAGCGCACCAAGGCGTCGATACCGCTGCTCAACGCCATACCGGCCCACTCTTGCCAACCGCTGCGTGCCGTCGCCTCGTCCTCGGCAAACCACAGTGTCTTGAGCTGGTCTTTGAGCAGATACACCTTGGTCAGTGAGGCATTGGCGGCCAGCAGTTCCTCCAGCTTCACCGCTTGCTCAGGCTTGAGGTTGTCTTGATTGCGCAGCAGCAGCCAGCGGCTGCCCTTGATCACCTTGCGGGCCGCCTTGTCGTCGCGCAGCTGATTGGCCTGATCGACGCGCACCCGGTCCATCACTTCACGCCCGTACTTGGCCACGACATGGAAGCGGTCGTAGACCACCTCGGCGTTAGGGCACTGGTCCTTCACTTCGAGATCGAAAGACGCGTTCATGTCCATGGCGACGGCCTCGATCTGCTGTCGCGCATCACCCAACCATTCGAAGAACGGGCGGATCGCCTCCCGGGAGCGACCTTCGCCGATCCACACCACCTGCTGGGTGTCGGCACACGCAATCACCGTGGCGTAGCGGTGCCCCTTGTGGAGGGCGAACTCGTCCATCATCAGGCGACGCAGCCGCGTCGGGTCCGGCGCCGGCAGGTCACGCTGTAGGCGCTGCTTATCGATGGCCTTGACGGTATGCCAGTGCAGGCCGACCAAGTCGGCGACATGCCGGATCGGCAGCAACTCGACCAGACGCTCCACCCACTGGCGCAGCGTGGTGGTCACCGGTGAACGACCCGGCAACCAGTCAATGCGCTCGCGTGTCGGGCCGCAGACGGGGCAGCGCAGGCGACGTACCGGCACCTCCAGCTCCACCCGGTAGATCAGCAACGGCGCCTCTCGGACGCGACGGTGATGCACGTCATGGACGAGAAAGCAGGCATGGTCACAGCCGCTGCAGACTGGCGGGATCAGGTCATCAGGCGCCAACTGGAGCCGTAGTGTTTGCTCATCCAGGAATTCGTGATGGGCGACGGTGAAACCTTTCCAGAACAGGCAGAGCGGGGTAGCATCCATGGCAACGGCGGTATCCGTAGGCTGGGGTTTGTGGTGAACATCAGTTTACTCGGATTTACCGCCGTTTCTCTATCCCGCCTCTGCCTAAGGTTGCTTCGCTTTCACGCCAGTCTGCGAAGAACCCGAAAAATGGCTGAATGCGGTCAGCAAGCGGGTGCCGGCGGGAGCCGAGATCGGCATGGAAGCCTGTGCCTCGTCTCACTTCTGGGCGCGGGCCCTGCAGGCGCGGGGCTATCGCGTCAAGTTGATCGCCGCACAGTTCGTGACGCCCTACGTGAAGAGCAACAAGAATGACCGGGTCGACGCCGAAGCGATCTGTGAAGCCATGGGGCGGCCCAGTATGCGCTTCGTGGCCGTCAAGAGCGTCGCTCAGCAGGATACCCAGGCGGCACACCGCATTCGTGAAGAGCTGGTACGGCAGCGCACGGCCAAGGCCAACCAGATACGCGGGCTGGTGGGGGAGTATGGCCTGGTCGCTCCGGTGGGTATCGGTCAGTTGCGTGCCGCCCTGCCTCGCTGGCTGGAAGCGGCAGACAACGGGCTGACGGATGCCTTTCGTGTCCTGCTTGCCGGCCTTGCCGAGGATCTGCGCCACCTGGATGAGCGCATCGCGACGGTCACGGCAAGCCTCGAGCGACAGGCCAAGACCGACCCCGTGGCCAAGCGGCTGATGACGCTGCAGGGTATCGGTCCACTGACCGCCACCGCGCTGGCCGGCGCCCTCGGCGATGGCAAGAGCTTTCGGCGCGGGCGAGATTTTGCCGCCTCGCTCGGCTTGACGCCGCGACAGCACAGCACCGGGGGGCGAGACCGCCTGCTGGGCATCAGCAAACGCGGCGACAGTTACCTGCGCAAGCTACTGGTGCATGGCGCGCGCTCGGTGCTCCGGCATGTGGGCACCAAGGACGACGGCCTGAGCCAGTGGGTCAGGCACCTGGCCGAGCACAAGCATGCCAATGTGGCGGTCGTCGCACTGGCCAACAAGACGGCACGGATCGCCTGGGCGGTAACCCGCCATGAGACGGCCTATGATGCGTCGCTGGCGTCGCGGCTGTCGGCATGAAAAACGATTGGATTTAGCACGTTAGTGTAATATTGAGCATCGTCCACCACGATTGCTGAGCATGCTGCAGGATGGCGAACAGGTCGAACCGACGTCAGACAACCCCTTCTGGACGCTGAGCCTTTTGAGCTCGAGGTAGCGATTGGGAGCTGACGTGCGGATAGCCCATCAAGGTCCGATGCTCATCAGAGCATCATTAACGAGACCGGATATACGTGTGCAGTCGTACCTACCGACCATCGTGCCTCGTGCTTGCAAACGGGGAGGACTCCATATACGCCCAGGGAGGGGTTCACAGCGCCCCCTCGAAGGCCTGTCGCCGGGTAAGCCTCATGCCATCGGGCACACCGTGTCAGTGGTTGACCTCACAGGCGTTCCGAGTATCTTGTGGCGAACCCGGACGCCCGTCCAGCGTCTTACGTTGGCTGGATGCCACACCCCACCAAGGAGTCCCACTATGCGCTGGATCACACCTTTCGCCATCGGCGCCCTCAGCCTCGCCCTGGCCGCCTGTACCACCTCGCCCACCGGCCGCCAGCAGCTGACCCTGGTGTCGGACGCACAGCTCGACCAGATGGGCGCCCAGGCCTTCGAGCAGTATCAGCAGGAGCGCCCCACCGTGGGCGGCGCTACCCACCGCTATGTGCAGTGTGTGGCCAGTACGCTGGTAAACGCCCTGCCGCCTCAACAGCGCCAGTCCCAGAACTGGCAGATCCGCGTCTTCAAGGCGGAAGACGCCAACGCCTTCGCCCTGCCCGGGGGCTACATGGGGGTCAACACCGGCCTGCTGAAGGTGGCCAGGAACCAGGATCAGCTGGCCGCAGTGATCGGCCACGAGATCACTCACGTGCTGGCCCGCCACGCCAACGAACGGGTCTCCACCCAGACCGCCACCCAGTTGGGCCTGTCGGTGCTCTCCTCGGCCGCAGGCCTGGAGGGGGCAGGTGGCCAGCAGATCATGGGGGCCCTGGGCATGGGGGCCCAGTACGGCATCCTGATGCCCTTCTCGCGGCGCCACGAGAGCGAGGCGGACGAGCTGGGCCTCTACCTGATGGCCGATGCCGGCTTCGACCCCCGGGCCAGCCTGGCACTGTGGGAGAACATGAGTGCTCAGGGCGGGGCCCGGCCGCCGGTCTGGCTCTCCAGCCACCCCAGCCACGGCCAGCGCACTCAGGACCTGCAGGCGCGCATGCACGAGGCCCAGGGACGCTACGAGCGCGCCCGTCAGGCCGGACGCATCCCCAACTGCCCGAGGCCCTGAAATGCTGAGACTCGGGCTGCTGTTGCTGATCGTCCCCATGCTGGCACTGATGGGCGTCTACTTCTGGGAGTACTCGAGCGTGCGTGAATGCACGCTCGCGGGGGGCCACTGGGACTATCTGGAGGGGCTGTGCCGCGACACGCCCCAGCCCTTCGTCTCCTGGCTGCAGCGTTATCCCTGGCTGGTCAACGGCGGCATGCTGCTGTCGCTGGTCGGTCTTGTGCTGTGCATGGTGGGGCTCTATACCAAGCGGCGCTGAAGGGCGCCTGGCGGTCTATAGCGCCTGGCGGAGTCGCTCCAGCACCGGCGCGGTGGCGGGGCGCACGCCGTGCCACTGGAAGAAGGACTCCGCGGCCTGCTCCACCAGCATGCCGAGTCCATCCACGGTGCGGGCACCGTGGGCCTCGGCCCAGCGCAGGAAGACGGTGGGCTCGGCGCCATACATCATGTCGTGGGCAGTGGCCCCCGGGGCGAAGAGGTCGTCGGGCAGCGGCGGCAGGTCCCCGGCGAGGCTCGCGCTGGTGCCGTTGATCACCAGGTCGAAGGGTCCGCTCACGGCGTCGAAGCCGCCGCCTTCGATCTCGCCCAGGTCGGCAAAATCGGCAGCCAGGGCGCAGGCCTTGACCGCCGTGCGGTTGGCCACGCACAGGCTCTTCGGCCCCGCCGCCAGCAGCGGCTCCAGAATGCCACGCACCGCACCGCCGGCGCCGAGCACCAGGATGCGCGCGCCGGCCAATGCCACGCCATGGCGCTGGAGGTCGCGCACCAGGCCGATGCCATCGGTGGTGTCGCCGTATGTCAGGCCGTTGTCGCCCAGGGCCAAGGTATTGACCGCCCCGGCCCGCCGGGCACGCTGGCTCAAAGTGTCGCAAAGGCGGAAGGCCTCCTCCTTGAAGGGCACGGTGACGTTGGCGCCGCGTCCTCCCTCCGCAGTGAAGCGCCGCCAGGCCCCGGCGAAGCCATCCAGCGGCGCCTCGATGGCGGTGTACTCGATCGCCTCCCCAGTCTGCTCGGCGAAGGCGGCATGAATGGCCGGCGACTTCGAATGGGCCACCGGGTGGCCGAAGACACAATAGCGGTCGGTCATGGTCGCTCCTTGATCAGTCATCGAGACCCGCCTCGCCCAGCCAGTCCCGGGGCCGCAGGTAGTTTGCATAGAGCTCCGCCTCCGGGCTGCCCTCCTCGGGCGTCCAAGCATACTCCCAGCTCGCCAGCGGCGGCATCGACATCAGGATCGACTCGGTGCGCCCGCCGCTCTGCAGCCCGAACAGGGTGCCACGGTCCCAGACCAGGTTGAACTCCACGTAGCGCCCGCGGCGATAGAGCTGGAAGTCGCGCTCACGCTCGCTCCAGGGCGTATCGGCGCGGCGATTCACGATGGGCAGGTAGGCGTCCAGGAAGGCGTCGCCCACGGCACGCTGGAAGGCGAAACTGCGCTCGAACCCCCAGTCGTTCAGGTCATCGAAGAAGAGTCCACCCACCCCACGGGTCTCGTCGCGATGCTTCAGATAGAAGTAATCGTCGCACCAGGCCTTGAAGCGCGGGTAGACCTCCTCGCCGAAGGGTGCGCAGGCATCCCGGGCGACCCGGTGCCAGTGCACCACGTCATCGAATACCGGGTAGAACGGGGTCAGGTCGAAACCGCCGCCGAACCACCATACCGGCGCCTCGCCGGGCTTCTCGGCGATCAGGAAGCGGACGTTGCCATGGCTCGTCGGCACATGGGGGTTCTCGGGATGCAGCACCCAGGAGACCCCCAGCGCATGGAAGCTGCGCCCGGCGAGCTCAGGCCGCGCCGCCGTCGCCGAGGGGGGCAGTCGTTCGCCATATACGTGCGAAAAGTTGACGCCCCCCTTCTCGAACACTCGTCCCTTCTCGATCACACGGGAGCGGCCTCCACCCCCCCCCGGGCGCTGCCAGGCATCCTCATGGAACACCGCGTCGCCATCCACGGCGGCCAGGGCGGTACAGAGCCGCTCCTGGAGGTCGAGCAGGTAGGTCTTGACGTCATCGAGTCGCGTGTGGGCCAACGGAGCCTCCGGATGGGGTGAAGTCACGGGAAGGGGTCAGGAACGCAGCACCCGGCCGGTGACCAGGTCGCGAATGGTACTGGGTCGCCCGAGGCCGCCGAGCTCGCCCTCGACGATGGCATCGAGCCCATCGCCGAAGATGGCACGCACCTCGTCGGCACTCAGCGCCGGCGGTTCGCTGGCCACATTGGCCGAGGTAGAGACGATGGGCCCGCCGAAGGCCTCGCACAGTGCGGCCACCAGCGGGTGCGCGCTGACCCGCAGGGCCACCCGGTCATGCTCGCCGTGCACCAGGGCGTGGCTGCGTCCGTTGTCGGGCACCAGCCAGGTGTTGGGCCCCGGCCAGCTGGCCGCCAACGTCACCCGCTGGGCAGGCGGCAGCCCCTTGAGCCAGGCATTGAACTGCTGGAGGCGAGCGGCCACCAGGATCACTCCCTTGGCGGGGTCGCGCGCCTTGAGGCGCAGCAAGCGCGCCAGCGCCTCATCGTTGTCGGGGTCGCAGCCCAGGCCCCATACGGCCTCGGTGGGATAGGCGATCACCCCGCCCCGACGCAGGGCGGCAACAGCGTGCTCGATCTGACGGGCCTGGCGCATGGCGATCCTCGCTCGGCTGGGGCGCGAATGGGCGAGGATTCTATCACGGTGCCGAGAGGCGTACCCAGCCGCCGGCGACCCGCGCCGCGACCCCCTCGAGCTCCAGCATCAGCAGGCGCCGCTGGCACTCGGCAATGTCGAGCCCGGTCAGCCCCACCAGCACATCGGCCGGGGTCGGGCTGCCGCTCAGCCAGCGCAGCAGGGGGTCATCATCCCGTCCCGTGGCCTCGCCGCGAGGCGCGACAGGCAGCGCCGGGGCCTGCCACTGGGTGAGTTCGACCAGGATGTCATCGACCCCGCGCACCAGCACGGCGCCCTCGCGGATCAGTCGCAGGCACCCCCGCACCTGGGGGTTGTGTAGCGAGCCGGGCAGGGCGAACACCTCACGCCCCTGCTCCCCGGCCAACCGTGCGCTGACCAGCGAACCGCTCTGCTCGGCCGCCTCGACCACCAGCACCCCGCAACTGAGCCCCGTGACGATGCGATTGCGGCGGGGGAAGAAGCCGGCCCTGGCCGGGGTGCCGGGCGGGTGCTCGGAGAGCAGCAGGCCCCCCGCCTCACGCAGGCGGGCGTGCAAGCGATGGTGGCGCGGCGGATAGACCACCTCGACACCGCAGCCGAGCACCGCCACGCTGGTGCCACCGGCATCCAGGGCGGCCTGCTGGGCGGCGGCATCGATGCCCAGCGCCATGCCGCTGACCACGCACCAGCCCCGCTCGGCGAGTTCACGGGCGAAGCCGGCGGCATTGGTCAGTCCCTCGCGGGTGGCACGACGCGATCCCACCATGGCCAGCTTGGGGGGCGCCAGGGCCGCGAGGTCACCCCAGGCCCACAGCAGCGGTGGCGGGTCGGCGATCTCGGCGAGCAGGTCGGGCCAGGCGGGATGCCCGGCGTACAGCAGATGACGGTCGACGTCCCCCTCGACCCATTCCAGGGCCGCATCCACCGGGGTGGAAAGCGGGCTGCGCGCGGGATGGTCGAGCCATAGCCTCAGCGCGGTGGCGGCTTCCCGCGGCAGCACTGTCAGCCAGCCGCCGGGCCACTCCGGTCGGCGGGCGGCCAGCTTGGCCAGCGCACCCGCCCCGAGCCCCGGCAGGCTTGCCAGGGCCAGCCACTCACGGGCACCGAGGGCCGGCGACAGCATGCCAAACTCAGCGCAGGGCGGCGCTGACCGCCCGCCGCGGGTTATGGACGCGGTCTCCCACGCCCAGGGTGCGGCTGGCCTCCATGACCAGGCCATAGCTCATCTTGTGGTAGGTCTTGACGACCATCACCAGGCCGGCATCTTCCCCCGGCAGGCGCAACTGCTCGCCAGTGCGCGGATCGCTGACCCGCTCGCCGCGCTGCTCGACCACCAGCACATGGCCGGGCTCGAGCCCATCGCGCTGGCCGCGGTCCAGCGCCACCACCTGCAGGCGACCGATGAACTGCACGCCTCCGGGGACAGACAGGATGGTACCCTCCAGCTCGCGGTCGGGAGCCCGCGGAATGAACTCGGTCACCAGGCCACGATCCTCCAGGGGCAGCACGATGTCACCGTTGCGCACCTCCTGGCGCGACGAGCTCACCTCCAGCACCACTATGTCGCCCTCCTGGCGCTCGCGACGCGCCTGGCCGACGTTCTCCAGCTCCAGGCCCAGCAGCTCGCCACTGGCCGGATCGAGGAAACGCTCGCCCACGCGATAGAAGCCTACGCGGCCGCCCGCAGGCACCTCGCCCCGGGCGTAGAGGCGATCGCCCACGCCGCTCATCAGCCGGCGATCGTCGCCGCCCACCACATAGGCCAGCTCCTCGAGGGCCTCGGGGTCATCGATGATGCGGTGTTCGCGCAGGAAGTGGCGGATATCTTCCAGCGGGATGGGCAGGATCGCCTCGCGATGCGGAATGGTGCGCATCTCGGGCGACAGCCTCACCTCTCCCTGGCCACGCTCCAGCCCCAGGCAGGGGCGGCCACCGCAGTCGTAGAGGTAGATGACATCGCCCGGATAGATCAGGTGCGGGTTGCGGATCTGCGGGTTGACCTGCCACACCTCGGGCCACTGCCAGGGGTGGCGAAGGAAGCGCCCGGAGATATCCCACAGGGTGTCGCCGCGCACCACGGTATAGCGGTCTGGGGCGTCGCCGCGCAGGCCATCCTCCCAGCTCAGCCCCTGGCCCTGGACACCAGCGGCCAGGGCCATGCCCAGCGCCGCCACCAGGCCCAGCCAGCCGCGCCGCACCTTGCCGTCACTTCTGTGCCTCATCCCTGCTCTCCCCGGGTGTCGCCGGCCGATGCCATGGAACGCTACCGGCATGTTATAGTCTGAGGTTATCGACGCGTTGCGGCACCGGCCCTGTCGTTGCCGTGCGCACCACATCTAGAATAGTGTCATTGTGTAAATGACAGCATAACGGTGAATCCAACGCCATGGCCAAATTACCTATCCTCGAATACCCCGACGAACGCCTGCGCACCAGGGCAGTGCCGGTGGAAGTGGTCGACGATGAGGTGCGCCGGTTGGTCGACGATATGCTGGAGACCATGTACGACGCCCGTGGCATCGGCCTGGCCGCCACCCAGGTGGACGTGCATCGCCGGGTGATCGTCATGGACGTCAGCGACGACCGCAGTGCCCCGCTGGTGCTGATCAATCCCGAGGTCACGCCCATCGGCGAGGTGCGCGAGCCGATGCAGGAGGGCTGCCTGTCGATCCCCGAGTACTACGCCGAAGTGCCGCGCGCCCTGCGCGTCCACCTCACGGCCCTGGATCGCAACGGCGAGCCCTACGAACTGGAGGCCGATGGCCTGCTGGCCCACTGCATCCAGCACGAGCACGACCACCTCGAGGGCGTGCTGTTCGTCGACTACCTCTCGCCGCTCAAGCGCGACCGGGTCCTGAAGAAGATGCAGAAGCGCCATAAGTTGATGCAGGACGCCTGAATCCATCGCGCCTCTCGAGCGAAGGCCGACGCAGCATGCGTCGGCCTTCGTCGTTTGCGGCCCGCTCCGTTATCATTAAGGACATTCACTCCCGGCCAGGCCCTCACCATGTCCCGACCCCACGACTCTCACTCGCTCAGCGTCATCTTCGCCGGCACGCCCGACTTCGCTGCCGAGAGCCTCGCGGCGCTGCTGGCCAGCCGCCACCGCGTGATCGCCGTCTATACCCAGCCCGACCGCCCGTCCGGTCGCGGCCGCAAGCTGACACCCAGCCCGGTCAAGGCGCTGGCCCTCGAGCACGACCTGCCGGTCTACCAGCCCGAGAGCCTCAAGGATCCCGCGGCCCAGGCAGAGCTCGCCGCCCTCGACGCCGACATCATGGTAGTGGTGGCCTACGGCCTGATCCTGCCCGGGGCGGTGCTCGAGGCACCGCGGCGAGGCTGTCTCAACATTCACGCCTCCCTGCTGCCACGCTGGCGCGGCGCCGCGCCCATCCAGCGGGCCATCGAGGCCGGCGATGCCGAGAGCGGGGTGACCATCATGCAGATGGACGAGGGGCTGGACACCGGCGACATGCTGCTGGTGCGGCACACGCCGATCACCACCACGACCACCGGCGGCGAACTCCACGATACTCTGGCCTCCCTCGGCGGCGAGGCGATCGTCGAGGCGCTGGACGCCCTGGCCGGCGAGGGCCTCGCGGCCACGCCGCAGCCCGAGGCAGGCGTGACTTACGCCGCCAAGCTCTCCAAGGCCGAGGCCGAACTGGACTTCCGCTTGCCCGCCGCGGAGATCGCCGCCCGGGTGCGTGCCTTCAACCCCTGGCCGGTGACCTGGTGCGCGTTCGACGGCGACCGCCTGCGCCTGCTGCTGGCCGAGGCACACGACCTCGCCGAGGGCGAAGCCCCCGCCGCCCCGGGCACTCTGCTTGCCCATGACGGTGCGGCGCTGCGCATCGCCTGCGGCCCTGCCGGAGACCAGGTACTGCGGGTGATCCACGCCCAGTTGCCCGGCGGCAAGGCGTTGCCCGTCGGCGAGCTGCTGCGTGCCCGCGCCGACCGCTTTCCCCCTGGCCTGCGCCTGGGCCACCACGACGAGGAGACTCCGGCATGAGCGATGCCCCCGGCAAGCCCCGCCGTCCCGCCTCGCGGGGCATCGAGAACGACGGCGGCCTGGCGGTTCGCGCCGCCGCCGCCCGCGCCCTGGTACCGGTAATCACCGGCAAGGGCTCGCTTACCGGCCTCGATGACCACCAGGTGGTGGCCCGCGACCGCGCCCTGTTCAAGGCGCTCTGCTACGGGGTCTGCCGTACCCTGCCGCGCCTCGAGGCGCTGGCCGGGAAGCTGCTGGTCAAGCCCTTCAAGGCCCGCGATGCCGATGTCCAGGCGCTGCTGCTGCTGGGCATCCACCAGCTGCTCTACTTGCGCGTGCCCGCCCACGCCGCCGTAGGCGAGACCGCAGGCGCCGCTCGCCTGATCGGCAAGGAGTGGGCCACTCGCGTGCTCAACGGCTGCCTGCGCCGCCTGCAGCGCGAATCCGCCGCCCTGCAGGCGGAGGTGGACCAGGACCCGGCGGTGGCGCTGCTCCACCCCGGCTGGCTGCTCAAGGCACTGCGCCACGCCTGGCCCGACGATTGGCGGGCCGTGGCCAAGGCCAACAACGAGCCCGGGCCCATGACGCTGCGGGTCAACCGCCGCCAAGGCGACCGCGAGGCCTACCTGGAGCGCCTGAGCGCGGCGGGCCTCGAGGGTCGGCTCTGCGCCCACGCCCCGGATGGCATCACCCTGGAGGCACCCTGCGACGTCCATGACCTACCCGGTTTCGATCACGGCCACGTCAGCGTCCAGGACGAGGCCGCCCAACTGACCACGGAGCTGCTCGGCCCTGCCCTGGCGCCGCGCCCTGGCGCCCGAGTGCTGGACGCCTGCTGCGCCCCCGGCGGCAAGACCGCCCACCTGCTGGAGGTCTTCGATGTCGACATGTACGCCGTGGACAGCGACGCCGAGCGCCTGGCCCGGGTCGAGGACGCCCTGGAGCGCCTCGGCCTCGAAGCGCACCTGGCCCACGGCGATGCCACCGCCCGCGACTGGTGGGACGGCACTCGCTTCGAGGCGATCCTGCTCGACGCGCCCTGCTCCGGCAGCGGCGTGATCCGCCGCCATCCCGACATCAAGCGCCTGCGCCGCCCCTCGGACATCAAGGCGCTGGCCGCGCTGCAGGCGCGCCTGCTCGACAACCTCTGGCCGTTGCTGCGCCCCGGTGGCACCCTGCTTTACGCCACCTGCTCGGTGCTGCCCGAGGAGAACAGCGAGCAGATCGCCGCCTTCCTGTCGCACACCCCGGATGCCGAGGCGACCACCCCGCGGGACCTGGCCTGGGGCCGCCCAGCCGGCGCCGGGCAGCAGCTGCTGCCGGAAGTCGACAGCCACGACGGCTTCTTCTATGCCAGACTCAGGAAGGGCTGAGGCCGACAAGCAGCAGGCCTGAGTGACCGATCATTGACATGCGCTGGAGGCAACATGAGTAATCACGTCTACAAACATATCGAACTCACCGGCTCCTCCGAGGAGGGCATCCAGCAGGCCATCGAGAGCGCCATCACCAAGGCCAGCGATAGCCTGCACGGCATGCGCTGGTTCGAGGTCATCGACACTCGCGGCCATGTCGAGCATGGCCGGATACTGCACTGGCAGGTCACGATCAAGGTAGGTTTCACCCTGGACTGACTCGCGGTCTGTCCTTCCCGTGGCGGCTGGTTTAGGCTAGCTGCCACGTGCTGCGGCGCAGCAGCAGGTGCCGCCCCCCGACCCAGCGGAACCCCTATGCGATGAAGATCATCATTCTCGGCGCCGGCCAGGTCGGCGGCACCCTGGCCGAACACCTGGCCCGCGAGGAGAACGACATCACCGTCGTCGACACCGACGGCAACAAGCTGCGCGAGCTGCATACCAAGCTCGATATCCGGACTGTGGTGGGGCCCGGCTCCTACCCCATGGTGCTGCGCCAGGCGGGCTGCGAGGACGCCGACATGCTGATCGCGGTGACCAGCCAGGACGAGGTCAACATGATCGCCTGCCAGGTCGCCCATACCCTGTTCCGTACCCCCACCAAGATCGCCCGGGTGCGCGCCACCGCCTACCTCACCCGCCGCGGCCTGTTCGCCCACGAGGCGGTGCCCATCGACGTGCTGATCAGCCCCGAGCAGGTGGTCACCGACCATATCCGCCGCCTGATCGAGCACCCCGGCGCCCTGCAGGTACTGGAGTTCGCCGGCGGCCTGGTGCAACTGGTCGCGGTGAAGGCGATCTACGGCGGCCCCCTGGTGGGCCAGGATCTCGCCTTCCTGCGCCGGCACATGCCTAGCGTCGACACCCGGGCGGCGGCGATCTACCGCCGCAACCGGCCCATCATCCCCCGCGGCGACACCGTGATCGAGGCCGACGACGAGGTGTTCTTCATCGCCGCCCGGCGCGATATCCGCGCGGTGATGAGCGAGCTGCGCCGCCTCGACCGTGACTTCCGGCGGGTGATGATCGCCGGCGGCGGCAACATCGGCGAGCGCCTCGCCGAGCACCTCGAGCACAGCCACCAGGTGAAGATCATCGAACACAGCCTGGAGCGCTGCACGGTGCTCTCCGAGCGCCTCGACCGCACCGTGGTGCTGCACGGCAGCGCCACCAGCAAGCGGCTGCTGGAGGAGGAGAACATCGAAGAGTGCGACATCTTCTGTGCCCTGACCAACGATGACGAGGTCAACATCATGTCGTCGATGCTGGCCAAGCGCATGGGGGCCAAGAAGGTGCTGACGCTGATCAACAACGCCGCCTACGTCGACCTGGTGCAGGGCGGCGAGATCGACATCGCCATCTCGCCACAGCAGGCCACCATCGGCAGCCTGCTCACCCACGTGCGCCGTGGCGATATCGTCAACGTGCACTCGTTGCGCCGCGGCGCCGCCGAGGCCATCGAGGCGATCGCCCACGGCGATACCCAGTCCTCCAAGGTAGTAGGGCGCGCCATCGGCGAGATCGACCTCCCCCGAGGCACCACCATCGGCGCCATCGTGCGCGGCAAGGAGGTGATGATCGCCCACGACGATGTGGTGGTGGAGTCCGGCGACCACGTCATCCTGTTCGTGATCGACAAGCGCCGTATCCGCGACGTGGAGCGGCTGTTCCAGGTCGGGCTGACCTTCTTCTGACAGGGAGTCACCGATGAGCCTGCGCATGATCCTGCGCATCCTGGGGCTGCTGCTGATGCTCTTCAGCCTGACCATGATGCCGCCGATCCTGATCTCGCTGCTGTTCGCCGACGGCCAGTGGAACGCCTTCGCCGCGGCCATCGCCATCACCGTGATCACCGGGGCGCTGATGTTTTTCCCCAACCGCCGTGCGCGCAAGGAGCTGCGCACCCGGGACGGTTTCCTGATCGCCGCGCTGTTCTGGAGCGTACTGGCACTGTTCGGCTCGCTGCCGCTGATGCTGACCGGCGAGGCGGCGCTCTCCCTGACCGATGCGGTGTTCGAGTCGTTCTCGGGACTGACCACCACCGGCGCCACGGTGATCACCGGCATCGACTACTTGCCCGAGTCGATCCTCTACTATCGTCAGCAGTTGCAGTGGCTCGGCGGCATGGGGATCGTGGTGCTGGCGGTCGCCATCCTGCCAACCCTGGGAGTCGGCGGCATGGCCCTGTATCGCACCGAGATTCCCGGCCCGCTCAAGGACTCCAAGCTGACGCCGCGCATCACCGAGACCGCCAAGGCGCTGTGGTATATCTATGCCTCGCTGACCATCGCCTGCATGCTGGCCTACATGGCCGCCGGCATGGACTGGTTCGACGCCCTGGGACACAGCTTCTCCACCATCGCCATCGGCGGCTTCTCGACCTACGACGCCAGCATCGGTCATTTCGACAGCGCCGCTATCGAGCTGATCTGCGTCTTCTTCCTGGTGGTCTCGGCGGTGAGCTTCAGCCTACACTTCACCGCCTGGCGCGAACGCAGCATCCTGCACTACTTCGAGGACCCCGAGGCGCGCTTCCTGCTGCTGTTCCTGACCGGCCTGGTCGCCATCACCGCCGTCTCGCTGTGGTTGACCGGCACCTACGAGACCGAGCTTGGACTACGCCACGCGCTGTTCGAGGTGGTCTCGGTGGCCACCACCGCCGGCTTTGCGGTGGCCGACTTCTCGCTGTGGCCCGGCGCCCTGCCCTTCCTGCTGTTCATGGCCGCCTTCGTCGGCGGCTGCTCGGGCTCCACCGGCGGCGGCATGAAGGTGATCCGCATCATCCTGATCCTCAAGCAGGGCATGCGCGAGGTGATGCGCCTGATCCATCCCAGCGCGGTGATCACGGTCAAGATCGGCAGGGTCAGCGTGCCCGAGGGCATCACCCAGGCGGTATGGGGCTTCTTCTCGGTCTATGTCATGCTGTTCTTCCTGATGCTGGTGGGCGTCATGGCCACCGGCGTCGACCAGGTCACCGCCTGGTCGACGGTGGGCTCGGCCCTCAACAACCTGGGGCCGGCCCTGGGCGAGGCCTCCGCCCACTACGGCGACCTGCCCAGCCTGGCCAAGTGGATTCTGGTGCTGGCCATGCTGCTGGGCCGGCTGGAGATCTTCACCGTACTGGTGCTGTTCACCCCGGCCTTCTGGCGGCGCTGACACCTTCCCCGGGTTTGGCCGAGGGCTGGCGTTCGTGGATAATCGACGCTTCACTCCCTCGAAGCGAGCCTCCATGACCGAGACCCAGGCCCCGACCCGCCCGGACGATGCCACCAGCGGCCCGCAGCGGGTTCTGCAGATCGGCGAGACCCGCTACACCCTGCTCGGCACCGCCCACGTCTCCGCCGAGAGCGCCGAGGACGTGCGTCGGCTGATCCGCTCCGGCGAGTTCGACGCCGTGGCCATCGAGCTGTGCGACTCGCGCCACCATAGCCTCACCAACCCCGACGCCCTGGGCGAACAGGATCTGTTCCAGGTCTTCCGCCAGGGTAAGGCCGGCGTGGTGGCGGCGAGCCTGGCCCTGGGCGCCTTCCAGCAACGCCTGGCGGAGCAGTCCGGCATCGAGCCCGGCGCCGAGATGCGCGCCGCCCTGGAGGAATCTCGGCAGGCCAAGCTGCCGCTGCTGCTGATCGACCGCGACGTGGGGGTCACCCTCAAGCGCATCTATCACAATGTGCCCTGGTGGCAGCGTTTCTCGCTGTTCTCGGGGCTACTGGGCAGCGTGCTGTCGCGCCAGGAGGTCTCCGCCGAGGAGATCGAGCGGCTCAAGGAGGGGGACGTGCTGGAGTCCACCTTCAGCGAATTCGCCGCGGAGTCCGAGAGCCTCTATACGCCGCTGATCAGCGAGCGCGACCGCTACATGGTCCTGCGCCTGGCCGAGGAGGCGCCGCCGGGGCGCTACCGCAACGTGCTGGTGGTGATCGGCGCCGGCCACATGAAGGGCATGGCCGAACACTTCGCCGCACCGCTTCCCGAGACGCCGCGCCCGGAGCGCGAGGCACTCGAGGCCACACCGCCGCCGTCGAAGATCTGGAAGGCGCTGCCCTGGCTGATCACCGCCCTGGTACTGACCGGCTTCGCCATCGGCTTCTCGCGCAATACCAGCCTGGGCTGGCAACTGGTGGCGGAGTGGTTCCTGATCAATGGCGTGCTCTCCGCGGGGGCCACGCTGGTGGCCCTGGCCCATCCGTTTACGGTCATCGCCACCTTCTTCGCCGCCCCGCTCACCTCGCTCAACCCCACGATCGGCGCCGGCTTCGTCGCGGCCGGGGTGGAACTGTGGCTACGCAAGCCCAAGGTGCGCGACTTCTCCACGCTGCGCCACGACGTGACCCACCTCAAGGGGTGGTGGCACAACCGGGTGTCACGCACCCTGCTGGTGTTCCTGACCGCCACCCTGGGCTCCGCCGCCGGCACCTGGATCGCCGGCTTCCGCATCGCCGGCACCCTGTTCGGCGGCTCGCCTTGATCAATCCAGGAGCCCCCAGCGCCCGGGGCTGACCTGGCGACAAGCCTACCTCCTCTACGGCTTGCCCCCAGCGCCCCTGTCGTTGCGTTATAGCGCTATCCCTTTCGCGCCAGCAGGCGTCGCATCGCCGCCGTCGGTGCCTCGATCTTCTCGAAGCGCCGGCTGGCGGCGTAGCTGTCGTTGAAGGCATCGAAGTAGTCGTCCAGGGCCTGGGCGGCATCCTCGTCCCCACCCTGACGCAGCAGCTCGGCGGCGACCTCGGCGGTACACAGGTGCGCGGAGGAAGCCGGCTTGCGCAGCCGATAGCGGGTCAGGCGCTCGGTATGCAGTGGCAGCACCGGCAGGGGCTCCAGGTAGGGACTCTTGCGGAAGATGCGCCGGGCCTGGCGCCAGGTACCATCGAGCAGCAGGTAGACTGGCGTGCGCCCCGCGGCCTTCGCCTCGGCCACGGCGTCGATGCCCACCACGCGGTCGGCATAGTCGGGCTGGTCATCGGGGAAGACCACGAAGGGAGCGAAGCGCGCATCCTCCAGCAGCGCCAGCAGGCGCTCGTCCGGCGTGGTGCGATACCAGGTGAAGACCTCGGTGTCGGGCAACACGTCGCGGATCAGGCGGCCGGTATTGGTGGGCTTGAGGTGCTCCATGGGGTGGGTCAGCAACCACACCCGCGCCGCGCTCTCGGCGCCGACCGCATAGGGGCAGAGGCAGTTGAGCATGGGCAGGTTGCACCCTGGACAGCGCACAACGAAGCTGCCGCGGGCCTTGAATTCGCGGCGCGGCGGTCGAGGATGACCGGTTCCGGGATCACGGCCGTCTTGAGGGAGAGTGTCGTCCTGCATGGTGGCCTGATGGGCTAAAAAAGGAGGCGCAGTCTAGCACGCCGCGGGGCGTCGATGGCTCTGCCACCATCACGGCGCCCACAGTGTCTCCGGCAGCCATAGCCGCCCCTCGCGCCGCCAGTGACGCACCAGCGCCGGCACTCCCTCGCCCGCGGACTGGCTGAGGCACGCCACCCCCGGCGGGGCCAGTGCCTCGGCCTCGGGATCGACCAGTACGCAGGGCGCCTCGAGGGGGGCGTGCTGCAGCAGCGAGGCGGCCGGCATCACGGCCAGCGATGTGCCGACCACCAGCACCAGGTCGGCGCTGCCGACGATCTCGCAGGCTTCACCGAAGTGGGGCACCTCCTCGCCGAACCACACCACGTCGGGGCGCAGCTGGCTGCCCTTGTCGCAGATGTCGCCCAGCTCGATGCCGCCCCGGGGCAGCGGATAGTGCATGCGCCGATCCACCGAGGAGCGCGCCTTGAGGATCTCGCCGTGCAGGTGGAGCACGTGGCGAGAGCCGGCCCGCTCGTGCAGGTCATCGATATTCTGGGTGATGATGCTGACCCGGAAGCCCTGCTGCTCCAGCGCTGCCAGGGCCCTGTGGGCGAGGTTGGGCCGGGCCCGGCGCACCTGGTCGCGACGCGCATTGTAGAAGGCCAGCACCCGCGCCGGGTCACGCCGCCAGGCGCCGGGGGTGGCCACCTCCTCGACGGGATGATCGGCCCACAGCCCATCCGCCGCGCGGAAGGTCTGGATACCACTCTCGGCGCTGATGCCCGCGCCGCTCAACACCACCAGGTGCGGGGCCTGTCGCTCAGTCATCACCGCTGTCTCCGCTCATGGCGCTGGATCGCTCTCCCCCAGACGGTACCATCAGCGGCCCGAATACGGCCACAGCACAGGCGTGTCTGTCGCTATGCCAGCGCGACCCGCGTCGGCGGCTCGAGCGCATCCCGCCAGTCCAGCCGCTCCCAGCCCTCGAGCCGGGCGACCTCCGCCAGCACAGGGTCGGGGTTCACCACCACCGGGCGGTCCACCCGGTTGAGAAGGGGCAGGTCATTCTGGGAGTCGGAGTAGAAGCTCAGGTGGCTGGCGCTGGCGTTGTGCTCGGCAAGCCAGGCCTCCAGCCGGGTGACCTTGCCGCCTCGATAGGAGAGCACGCCGGTGGTGGCGCCGGTGAAGCGCCCGGCCGCGAGCGCCGGCTCCACGGCGATCACCTGCTCGATGCCCAGTTGCCTGGCGACCGGGACCACCAGGTGCCGCGACGAGGCGGAGATCAGCAACAGCCGGTCTCCCGCGCGCCGGTGGCGGGCTATCAGCTCGCGCCCCTGGGGAAACACCCGCGGCACGATGCGCTGGGCAACGAAGGCCTCCACCTCGAGGGTGACCTCCTCCTCATGACGGCCCACCAGCGGCGACAGGGTGACGGCCAGGTACTGCTCCAGCCAGAGCCGCCCGGCGCGGTAGGCCGCATTCATGGCCAGGGTGCGCGCCAGGTACTCACCTGGAGAGGCGACCCAGCCGCGCTCCACCATCCAGTCGTTCCATAACGCACTGCAGTCGCCATCCAGCAGGGTGTCGTCGAGGTCGAAGAGGGCAAGGCGCATGACGGTCTCCAGGGGCCAATGATCAGCGGGGCATAGCCTGCCAACCACAGGTGACGGCGGCATGACACCACGCAGACGTGGGCCCATTGGAGCCGGCGGGCTCCTGGCCGGTGGCCACGGCGAAGGCGTTCATGAAAGCGTCACCCTCCGGCGCCAGCATGAGCGTAATCATCGCTGGAGCCCCCCTGGCATGTCTCGACGCCCGAGCAAACCACTCAGTGAAGTGGCGATCGACCGACTGATCCGGTTGGCGCGGGGTAACGCCATCGCCCGCCACCTCGGCGCCCAACGCGCGGCGCGTTATGCCACCATGCGAAGGCCCACCCGCGGGCCCGGGGGCTCGGAGCCGGGCGCCTTGAAGATCCTGATGATCTCGGACGTCTACTTTCCACGGGTCAACGGGGTATCCACCTCAATCGCCAGCTTCCGGGATGCCCTGGCACGGGCGGGCCACTCGGTGACGCTGGTCTGCCCCGACTACCCGGTGGGTCAGATGGACGAGCCCGGCGTGATACGGATTCTCTCGCACGGCGTGCCGGGCGACCCGGAGGACCGCATGATGCGTTACCGGGACGCCCTTGCTCTCGCGCCGCGGCTCGCCGGGCAGGCCTTCGACCTGATCCATGTGCACACCCCCTTCGTTGCCCACTACGCCGGCATTCGCCTGGGTCGTCGCCTGGGCATTCCGGTGGTAGCCACCTACCACACCCTCTTCGAGGCGTACCTGCACCACTATGTGCGCTGGATGCCAGGCCGCTGGCTGCGCTTCGCCGCGCGCCGCGTCTCGGTGCGCCAGTGCCATCAGGTCAGCGCGCTGGTAGCACCATCGCATGCCATGCGCGAGGCACTGGCGCGCTACGGGGCCACCACGTCCATGGCCGTGATACCCACCGGGCTGGCGCTGGAGGCGTTCTCTCGCCCGCCGCAGGGAGGCGACTTCCGCGCCCGCTACGGCCTTCCCCCGGAGGCCCGCCTGCTGCTCTATGTGGGGCGTGCCGCCTTCGAGAAGAACATCGGCTTTCTGATCGGAATGCTACCCCGGGTGTTGGCCGAACACCCCTCGGCGAGACTGGTCATCACCGGCGAGGGCCCGGCCCAGGCCGCCCTCGCCCATCAGGCCCGGGAGGCCGGCCTGGCCGAGGCCGTGCTGTTCCTGGGCTACCTGGACCGCGACGGCCCCCTGCAGGCGGCCTACCGCGCCGCCGACGTGTTCGTGTTCGCCTCGCGTACCGAAACCCAGGGGCTGGTGCTGCTCGAGGCCATGGCCCTGGGCACACCGGTGGTCTCCAGCGCGGTGATGGGTACTCGGGAGGTGCTGGTCGACGGTGAGGGCTGCCTGATCGCCGAGGAGGATCCCGACGACTTCGCCGGGAAGGTCAATCGGCTGCTGGTCGACGAGGACCTGCGCCGCGCCCTGGGCGTGCGGGGCTGCGCCTATGCGGCAAACTGGCATGAAGACGCCCGGGCCGGCGAGCTGATCGAGCTATACCGGCGCTGCACCGGCACCTGACGCCCCGGACCAGGTCCGGCTGGCGGTGGGGCAGTGACTCGCCGCCGCTGGGCCGACGGGGACGAACGGCTCGAGGTCAGGCGCCGTGATAGCCATCCTCTTCGGGGCTCTCGTGGGCGCCTCTGGGCAGCTCGGCGGCCCAGGCCATGGCGGTGGCGTGATCACCCTTGGGGAAGGTGCGAATCTCCACGGACTTGAACAGCTGCTCCTCCAGGTGAGCGATGTGCTTGACCCACTCCTGGTCGGTCACCACGGCGGCCCGGTGGTAGTGCTTGAGATCGCCGAGCTGGGTCAGGCCGTAGCCGAGGTCCTTGAGCAGGGCGCTCAGGGTCAGCCAGCGCAGGCCGTCGATCTCGACCACCAGGCTGACCCGGGGGTGGGCCTGTTTGGCGGCTTCTACAGCATCGATGGCGCGCTGCAGCTCAGATCCCGTAACGACGCCTCCCGCCTTCATCGCCACGACATGCTCCGCCGAATGGGTAATCAGGTCCAACATGGCGTTCTCCTTGGGGTTGAGAGCGGCAAGATGCCTCCTCGCCTTCAGCATAGCGTGCCGTGCTGCGGTTAGTGGACCAGACCGTTATCTGCGTCGCCGCTGAAGCGCTGCTTGTTGCGATAGGGGTAGACGTCGATGACCCGGCCATCGAGGATCGCCTGCTGCAGCCCTTTCCAGTAGTCGGCGTCGAACAGCTCGGGGTGGATCTGGTAGAAGAGCTTGCGCAGACGGATGTCGGCAAACAGGAAGGGGCCGAACTCCTCGGGGAAGATGTCATTGGGCCCCACCGAGTACCAGGGCTCGTCGGCGAGCTCCTGCTCGGGGTAGAGCGGCTCGGGGATATGGCGGAAGTGGCACTCGGTGAGGTAGCAGACCTCGTCGTAGTCGTAGAACACCACCCGGCCATGGCGGGTCACCCCGAAGTTCTTGAGCAGCATGTCGCCGGGAAAGATGTTGGCGGCGGCCATCTGCTTGATGGCGTTGCCGTAGTCCTTGAGCACCGCCCGGGTCTCCTGCTCGTCGCACTGCTCGAGGTAGAGATTGAGCGGGGTCATCATGCGCTCGGTGTAGCAGTGCTTGATGATCACCTTGTCGCCGCGCAGATAGACGGTGGAGGGGGCCACCTCCAGCAGGTGCGCCAGGCAGTCGGGGTCGAAGTGGTCCTGGCGGGCGATGAAGTTGGAGAACTCCTGGGTATCGGCCATGCGCCCCACCCGGTCGTGGCGCTTGACCAGCCGGTACTTGTCGCGGACGTTATCGCGGCTCATCGCCTTGCCGGGGTCGAAACGGTCCTTGATGATCTTGAACACCGTGCGAAACGAGGGCAGCACGAACACCGCCATGACCATGCCGCGTACCCCAGGGGCGATGATGAACTGGTCCTCGCGCCGTGCCACCTGGTGGTTGAGCGCCCGGAAGAACTCGGTCTTGCCGTGCTTGAAGAAGCCGATGGCGGCGTACAGCTCGCCCTGGGGCTTGTCGGGCATCAGCTCCTGGAGGTAATGGACGAACTCGCTGGGCACCACGACCTTGACCTGGAAGTAGGCGCGGGTGAAGGAGAAGATGATCGACACCTCATCCGGCTCGATCAGCACGGTATCCAGAAAGAGGCCTTCCCCTTCCCCGTGAAGCACCGGCAGCACCAGCGGCACCTGCCTGCCGCCGCCCAGCACACGGCCGACCAGGTAGGCGCCCTTGTTGCGATAGAAGACGCTCTTGATCAGCTCGATCTCGGCCTCGGGATCATCGCGAAGGGCCTCCGGCAACAGCCGCTGGAGGGCCTCTCCCCCCTGTCCGGCATCCCGCTCCAGGTCGATGAAGGACGTCGTGAAGCGCGCCTCGCCCAGCGCCCAGCGCAGCCCGGCCACCCAGTCCCCCGCGACCCGGTGATGCCGACACAGGGTCAGCCCGGAATGGTGCGCCGCCTGCTCCCGGGAGCTGTAGACGAACATCCAGTCGTTACGGATGTGGCGATGGTGGAAGAGCGAGCAGAACATCGAGTTGAAGTAGGTCTCGGCCAGCTCGTAGTCGAGCCGCTGGCCGATCAGCGCGGCGTAGTGGATACGTGCCTCGCGCCAGCACTCGACGTCGGTGAGGACATCATCGGCGCAGCTGCGGCGCAGCCGGTGCAGGGTCGCCTGGACCTTCTCCTCGTAGAGGTTGATGCGCTCCGCCGACGCCTGCTGCGCCTCACGCCATGCCGCCTCGGCGAAACGCCGGCTGGCATCCGCGGTGATCGCCTTGAAGCGCGAACGGTATTCGTCGAAACCATGCAGAATGGTGGCGGCGAGTCGGTAGCTGGGCGAGAGTGGCATGATCGGCTCCGGAGGGCATCGGGCGAGCCTACAGCATGAACAGGACTCGCGACCACGACGAGCCGACCATGGTGGCAGCCACCCCAGGCCAATCACAGTTAGCTATGCTTCGATAGCGAAAGGCACCGGGGAAGCCTTGAACGGTGCCGCCATCTGCGATGGCCCTGGCAGCCGGCGCCTTGCGCAAATCAGGACCTATTCGGTACCATTTGAGCGCTGCCGCAGATGCGGCTCCTCCAGGGAAGCGTCCCAGGATCGACCATGCAGACCAATCCCGAGAAACATCAGGCCACCTTTCGTGTCACCCTCCTGTCGGTCGCGGTGAACTGCGTGCTGGGCGTGGCCAAGATCTTCGTGGGCTGGATTGTCGGCTCGGCCGCGCTGGTGGCGGATGGCGTGCACTCCTTCTCCGACCTGGTGACCGACGGCTTCGTGCTCGCCGCCTCCCACTATGGCCACCAGGGCCCCGACCACGACCACCACTACGGCCATGGACGAATCGAGACCCTGGCCACGCTGTTCCTGGGCAGTGTGCTGATCTTCGTCGCCGGTGCCATCGCCTGGTCGAGCGTGGAACGGCTGTTCTCCACCGCCGAGATCCCGCCCCCCGGACTCTGGGCGATTCTGCTCACCGCCCTGGCGCTGCTCGCCAAGGAGTGGCTGTTCCATATCACCCGCCGGGTGGCGCGACGCATCGGCTCGAAGATGCTCGAGGCCAACGCCTGGCACCACCGCAGCGACGTGCTCTCCACCGGGGTGGTCATGGTGGCCCTGATCGGCAGCCAGTTCGGTGTCGCCTGGATCGATACCGTGGCGGCGGTGATCGTCGGGCTGCTGGTCGGCAAGGTCGGCTGGGACCTGCTGTGGGAATCGGGCCGCGAGCTGGTGGATACCGCCCTGCCCGTGGCCACCCAGGAGGAGATGCGCCGGATGGCGATGAGCGTGCCCGGGGTGCACGGCATCCACGACCTGCGCACCCGCCAGTCGGCGGGACGTACCATGCTCGACCTGCACGTGGTGGTGCCGCCTCGGATCAGCGTCTCCGAGGGCCACGAGATCGGCAACGAGGTGAGCCGCCGACTGCGCAACGGCTTCCCCGCCCTCACCGACCTGACCTTCCATATCGATCCCGAGGACGACGCCGGCGAGGGCGACCCCAGCCGCTTCCCGGGGCTGCCGCTGCGCCCCGAGGTGGAGACCGCCCTGGCCAGGCGCTGGTCCTCGCTTGCGGTCTGGCCGGAGATCCGCGAGATGGAACTGCACTACCTGGAGGGCAGGGTCACCGTGGTCATCTGCCTGGACGAGGCGTGCCCACGGGAGAGCCTGGCGGTGGCGAAGGATCTGGAAGCGCACGCCGACGACATCGACTGGCTCTCCCGCGTCGAGGTGCGCCGCCTGGCCGGCACCCCCTATCTGCCGGCCACCGCCTGATACGCTCCGGGGCTCGGCAAGGGAGGGATGACATCACGCCGACTGAAGGCGACAATGGCCGCCCTTCCTGAATCGGACCCGGGCCATGGCGGACGAGCTGCGCCTCCTCTATCGCGACGAGCACCTGGTGGTCGTGCACAAGCCCGCCGGGCTGCTGGTGCATCGCACCGCCCTGGCCCGGGGCGAGCGCGAGTTCCTGCTGCAGCGCCTGCGTGACCGGCTGGGCCAGCGGGTCTATCCGATCCACCGCCTCGACCGCCCCACCTCCGGGGCCATGGTGTTCGCCCTCTCCCCCGGGATCGCCTCCCGCCTGGGCGAGGCCTTCGCCGGACGCGAGGTGGCCAAGCGCTACCTGGCGGTGGTGCGCGGCATTGGCCCCGCGGCCGAACGCCTCGACTATGCGCTGCGCGAGGAGGATGGCAGTCGCCCCAAGGCGGAGATGCCGGCCATGGAGGCCATCACCGAGGTGCGCCGCCTGGACAGCGTGGAGCTGCCGGTGCGGGTGGACCGCTATCCCCGGAGCCGCTACTCGTTGATGGAGGCCTGCCCCCTGACCGGGCGCCGCCACCAGATCCGTCGCCACCTATCACGGCGCGGCTATCCGATCATTGGCGACGCCAAGCACGGCAAGGGCAACCACAACCGCTTCTTCGCCGAACACCTGGGAGCACCCCGGCTGCTGCTGGCCGCGACGGGGCTGGCCTTCGAGCATCCCGCCACGGGGCAGCGGCTGCGCGTCGAGTGCGCGCCGGATAGTGCCATGGCCGCCCTGCTCGCGCGTTTCGGCTGGGCCGGCCACCTGCCGGCAGACAGCGTGCGCGCGCTCGCCCCCGCCGAGGCTCCCTGGCCCGGGGCCCCGACGCCATCCACCGCCCCACTCACGACCCCATGAGACCATGAGCGATCCCATTACCCCCTCCCCCGCCGGCTTCGCCGAGGACGACTACGCGCTGCGCTTCGGCGGCATCCGGCGCCTCTATGGCGCCCGTGCCTTCGCCCACTTTCGCACCGCTCATGTGGTGGTCGTCGGCGTGGGCGGCGTGGGTAGCTGGGCCGTGGAGGCCCTGGCACGCTCGGGTATCGGCAGGCTGACGCTGATCGACCTGGACGACGTCTGCGTCTCCAACGTCAACCGCCAGCTGCATGCCCTGGACGGTAGCGTGGGCCAACCCAAGGTGGAGGTACTGGCCGAGCGCTGCCGGGCGATCCAGCCCGGCATCGAGGTGCTGGCGGACGCCGCCTTCGTGACGCCCAGCAATCTGGCCGAGCGCATTCCCGAGGACGCCGACCATGTGATCGACGCCATCGACAGCGTGGCGGCCAAGGCGGCACTGATCGCCTGGTGCCGGCGGCGCAAGCTGCCGATCACGGTGACCGGCGCGGCGGGTGGCCAGACCGACCCCACCCGCATTCGGGTGGCCGACCTGACCCGCACCGAGCACGACCCGCTGCTGGCCAAGGTGCGCTCGCGGCTGCGCCGCGACTTCGGCTTCTCGCGCAATCCGAAGCGGCGCTTCTCGGTGGAGTGCGTCTATTCCGACGAGCAGCTGGTCTACCCGAGCAGCGACGGCGAGGTGTGCCTGCAGAAGCCGGGCAGCGGCGCGGCCACCCGCCTGGACTGCGCCTCGGGCTTCGGCGCCGCCACCTTCGTCACCGGCAGCTTCGGCTTCGTTGCTGCCTCCCGCGTGCTCGCCCGCCTGAGCCGCAGTGCCCAGGCTTCCCCCTGACCAACCCACCCTCTCCAGGAGTCTTCGCCATGCCCCGCCCGCATCCCGTCCCCGGCATCTACGTCCACTACAAGGGCAACCGTTACGAGGTCCACGGCGTCGCCCACCACAGCGAGAGCGAGGAACCCCTGGTGGTCTATCGCGCCCTCTACGGCGACTACGGGCTGTGGGTGCGGCCGCTTTCGATGTTCACCGAACTGGTGGAGGTGCAGGGCGAGCCGGTGCCGCGCTTCGACCTGGAGAAGGCCTTCTGAGGCGGACCTGCTTCGCGGCCTCCAGGGGCGGGAACGAACAACGGCGCCACGCGGGCGCCGTTGTCGGTAGGGGCAGGGGCGGCGAGGCGCTTACTCGTCGCCGGCCTCCTGCATCTGCTTGAGCAGGTAGTTCTCGATGCCGACCTTGTCGATCAGGCCAAGCTCGGTCTCGATATGGTCGATATGACCTTCCTCGTCGGCCAGTAGGTCACGGAACAGGTCGCGGGTCACGTAATCCTTCACCTGCTCGCAGTAGCCGATGGCCTCGATATAGTCGTTGCGCCCCTCGTGCTCGATCTTGAGGTCGCTCTCGAGCATCTCGCGCACGTTCTCGCCGATATGCAGCTTGCCGAGGTCCTGCAGGTTGGGAATGCCCTCGAGGAACAGGATGCGCTCGATCAACTTGTCGGCGTGCTGCATCTCCTCGATGGACTCATCGTACTCCCACTTGGCCAGCTTCTGCAGGCCCCAGTCCTTGTACATCTTGGCATGCAGGAAGTACTGGTTAATGGCCACCAGCTCGTTGCCCAGGGCACGGTTGAGGTACTCGATGACCTTGCTATCGCCTTTCATGGATCTGCCTCTCATGACGTCGGGAGTCGCCCCTAAGCTTGGCATGCCGGGAAGGCAATTGCCAAACTCCGAGGAGGCGGCGGCACGGCTGCCGTTACACGGCGTAGGCAAGATCCCCGTCGGAGATCATCAGCGCCTCCCTGACCGCCTCCCGGGTCAGGCTCTTGCCTTCACTGGCGCACTTGCCGCACTGGGTGCCACACCCGGTCTCGGCCTGGACCTCGCGCCAGCTGCGCGCGCCCGCCTCGACGACCCGGTGGATTCGATGATCAGAGACTCCCTTGCAGATGCAGACGTACATGCGAATACCTCGCGTTGGATAGCGAGATTAAATGTAAATGATTCGCATAAGGTATTGCAAGCGGGACTCGACCAAGGTCTGATCCCGGTCAACTCCCCCGGCTAGCGGGCCGGCTTCGGCAGCACGACGACCCGGGTGCCGGAGGCGATATCCGGCCAGCTGCGACGCTCGGCATCGAACAGCACCCACAGGTAGCCCAACCCCAGGGCGGCCACGGAGAGCCAGGCCACCAGGTAGCGAACCATGGCCTGGCGCAGGGAGATGGCGTGGCCCTCCCGGGTCTGCACCCGCAGCCGCCAGGCCTGCATCCCCAGCGTCATGCCGCCACGGCACCAGAAGAAGGCGAAGAAGGAGAAGGCCGACACCAGCATGATCAGCCGCAGGGAGGCGACCTGCACAAGGCCCACCCCGACCCGATCGGCAGGCAGGCCGGCCAGGTGACGCACCGCCAGCAGGTGCAGGCCGGCCATCAGCAGCCAGATGGCCGCCACCAGGAAGGCGTCGTAGAGCATGGCGCCCAGCCGGCGGCCGAGGCCGGCGGGCCAGACATCGTCGAGGTGGGGGAAGCGTCGGGGCATGGGCTCTCCTGGTCTCAGCCGCTGCGGCGCAGCAGGAGGACTCCCACCGCGGCACAGATCATGGTCGGCGCCAGCACTGCCCAGGCGGGCGAGAAGCCAAACACCGTGGAGGCCGGCGCCAGCAGGTCCTGCAGGTACTTGAACGCCAGGCCGGTAATCACGCCGTAGAACACCCGGGTGCCGGCGGCCACGCTGCGCAGCGGGCCGAACACGAAGGAGGCGGCCACCAGCACCAGCGAGCCCATGGTCAGCGGCAGCAGCATCTTCTGCCAGAAGTAGAGCAGCGGCTGGGTGGCCTGCTGGCCCTGGTCGCGCAAGTAGCGGGCGTAGGCCCACAACTCGCTCGGCGACTGGCTTTCGACGTCACGCAACAGGCGCGAGAGCTGCTCCGGCGTCAACTCGGTATCCCACTCCCGAGTCGCGAGGTGGTGCGCCGCGGTGCCCTGCTCGGTGAACCGGGTCAGCGAGACATCCTCCAGCACCCAGTGTCCCTCTCGCCAGATGGCCCGCGCGGCGCTCAGCGCCTCGACCAGGCGCTGGCCCTCGAAGCGGTAGCGAGTGAGGTCGAGCACGGTATCGTCGGCACGGATGGCACCGAAGCGATAGAAGCTATCGCCCTCGCGCTGCCAGCCCCCACGCTCGGTGACAAGGGCACCGGCCCCCTGGATCTTCTCGACCCGCCAGGCGCTGGCAAATTGCTCGGTGCGCGGGGAGACGTACTCGGCGATGCACAGCACCACGATCACCACCAGGATGATCGGCTTCATGGCGCCCCACAGGATCCGCGCCAGGGAACGCCCGGCGGCCCTCATCACGGTGAGCTCGTTGCTCGAGGCCATGCTGCCCAGGCCGATCAGCGCGCCGATCAGCACCGCCACCGGCGCATACTGGTAGAGCCGCCAGGGCAGGCGCATCAACAGGTAGAGAAGCACCTGGAAGGCGCCGTAGCCACCCTCCACATCACCCAGGTCGTTGATGTAGGTGATCATCAGGTCGAGGCCCAGCAGCACCACCTGGACGATGACGATGGCCCCCAGCACATTCCGCGCCAGGTAGCGATCGAAGCGATCGGCAATCATCCGCTCATCCCCTTGCGCTGGGCGCGCACCATCATCCATAACCCCAGCGCCAGGAAGGCGCCATGGATCGGCCACATGCCCACTGCGGCCGGCAGCTTGCCACGACCGATGGCGTCCAGCGCCGCCAGCAGCAGGCTCAGGTAGGCCACATGCAGGAAGATCGCCGGCAACAGCTTGGCGAAGCGGCCCTGACGTGGATTGACCCGCGCCAGCGGCATGGCGAGCAGGGTCAGGATGAACACCATCAGCGGCATGCTCAGCCGCCACTGCAGCTGGGCACGCGCCTCGGGCGACTCGTCACCGAACAGCTCGCGGGTGGGAGTGAGCTCCGGAGAGTCGAGCTCGCGCAGCGACTCGGCGCGCGACAGGCGGACCGCATAGGTATCGAACTCGAGCCGCTCGGCCTGATGCCTGCCCGGCTCGACGCTGTAGCGTTCACCGTCGGTCAGCACCAGGAAGCGGCTGCCGGTGCCGTCGTCCACCGCCTGGTGGCCGGCCTCGGCGCGGGTCACCACGCTCTCGGGGGTGCCGTCGCTGCGCCGCTGCCGTTCGCTGATGAAGATGCCACGCATCTCGTCACCATCCTCGCTGAAGCCCTCGGTATAGGCGGTACGCCCGCTGCCGAACTCCTGGAAGCGCCCGGGCCCCAGGGTGGAGAAGTCGACTCGGCTGCGCTGATCCTCGAGCAGCGTCTCGGTCTCGAGTGCCCCGACCGGCGTCAGCCACAGGCTGCACATCCCCACCAGCAGAGACACCAGGGCGGCCGGCACCAGGCTTACCTGCAGTAATCTGCTGGGGCTGGTACCGCAGGCCACCAGCACGGTGATCTCGCTGTTGAGGTAGAGCTGGCCGTAGGCGAGCAGGATACCCAGGAAGAACGCCAGCGGCAGGATCAGCTCCAGGAACCCCGGCAGATGCAGCAGCATCAGGGTGCCGAGGATGTCGGCGGGTATCTCGCCCTCGGCGGCGTTGCTGAAGTAGCGAATGAAGCGACTGCCCATGATCACCAGCAGCAGCACGCCGGCAACGGCGGCCATGGTCAGCAGGATCTCGCGGGTCAGGTAGCGGAAGATGATCATGCGGCGTCTGCCATGCAATGGGGCCATGCCTTGGGTACACTGGAGCGACACGGCAACGTGCCGGCATTATCCAGATTCCCTCTACGCTTGTAACCCCAATTGCCAGTAACCCCAATGCTTGTCTTGTGGAGACGCCATGGAATTCCCAGTCAGGACGGGTAACCCCGCCAAGGTCGAGAGCGCCTGTATCGTCATCCCGGTCTTCAAGGAGGAGGCGCTGCTGCCCACCGCCTCGCGCCTGGACGACGCCAGCGAACGGCTGCTGGCTCAGCTGCTCGAGCGCGGCGACTTCGACGCCAGGCTGGGCAACGTTCAGCTGATCCCCTTCGCACCGGGCCTCTCCAGCGAGCGCCTGCTGCTGGTCGGGCTGGGCAAGCGTGAAGCATGCCAGGAGACGGCCTTCCGCAAGGCGCTGGACGCCGCCTTCACCGCCCTGGCGGGACTGCCGGTGGACGAGGCGGCCGTGGCCTTCACCGAGGTGCCCCTGGCGGATCGCGATACCGCATGGAAGGCACGCATGGTCGCCGAGGCCGCCCAGCGTGCCCTCTATCGCTTCGACGAGTTCAAGTCCGAGAAGGCCCCCGCGTCGCGCCTGGCCTCGGTGACCCTGCTGGTCAACGACAGCGACGACGCCGCGGCGGCCCGAGAGGGCGCCCGCATCGGCGACGCCGTGGGCCGGGGCATCAACGCCGCCCGTACCCTGGGCAACCTGCCGGGCAACGTCTGCACCCCAAGCTACCTGGCCGAACGGGCCGAGGCGCTGGGCGAGGCCTCCGGCGGCGCACTCCAGGTGGAGGTCCTCGACGAGGAGGCCCTGGAGGCCCTCGGCGCCCACAGCCTGCTCTCGGTGGGCCGCGGCAGCGAGCAGCCCTCGCGGCTGATCGTCATGACGTACCAGGGAGCGGAGGATGCCGACGAGGCCCCCCATGTGCTGGTGGGCAAGGGCATCACCTTCGATACCGGCGGCATCTCGCTCAAGCCCGGCGAGGCCATGGACGAGATGAAATTCGACATGTGCGGTGCGGCCAGCGTGTTCGGCACCGTCGAGGCGGTGCTCGGCATTCGCCCGAAGGTCAACCTGGTGGCGATCGTTGCCGCCGCCGAGAACATGCCCGACGGCCGTGCCACCCGGCCCGGCGATATCATCAGGACACTGAAGGGCCTGTCGGTGGAGGTGCTCAACACCGACGCCGAGGGTCGCCTGGTGCTGTGCGACGCCCTGACCTATGCCGAGCGCTTTACGCCTGCCAGCGTGGTGGACATCGCCACCCTGACCGGAGCCTGCATCATCGCCCTCGGCCACCACGCCACCGGCCTGCTCGCCAACGACGACGACCTGGCCCTGGACCTGCTCGACGCCGGCGAGGCGGCCTGGGACCGCGCCTGGCACCTGCCGCTGTGGGACGAGTACCAGGAGCAGCTCGACTCCAACTTCGCCGACCTGGCCAACATCGGTGGCAGGCCTGCGGGCACCATCACCGCCGCCTGTTTCCTTGCGCGCTTCGCGGACAGCTTCCCCTGGGCGCACCTGGACATCGCCGGCACCGCCTGGAGCTCCGGCAAGCAGAAGGGTGCCAGCGGCCGCCCGGTGGGGCTGCTGACCCAGTACCTGCTGGACCGCGAGGCCGACGCCGTGGTGGAAACCGAAGCGGAATAGCACCTCGCTCTTGCGTTTTTTCCGCGTCGCCTTTCTCATGTGGGACAGACGATGAATCCACGCCCCGGGCGCTTGATGGCCCGAGCTACCTTTACCGGCCCGGGGCCACGACCCCGGGCATGACGGAGACCTCTTGCCGTGTCGAATGCCAGCTTCGAACTCCTGCCCAACTCCACTCCCACGGCCGACTCGCTCCGTGAGGGCATCCTCGCCAAGCCAGGCTTCGGCCAGTATTTCACCGATCACATGGCCCATGTGCGCTGGACCCTGGACGGCGGCTGGCATGGCCGCGAGGTCCGCCCCTATGGACCGCTGACCCTGGACCCGGCGGCGGCGGTGCTGCACTACGCCCAGGAGATCTTCGAGGGTATCAAGGCCTATCGTCACGCCGACGGCTCCATCTGGACCTTCCGGCCCGAGAAGAACGCCGAGCGCTTTCGCCGCAGCGCCCGCCGCCTGGCGCTGCCGGAGCTATCCGATGATGACTTCATCGGCTCGCTCAAGGCGCTACTGGCCCAGGATCATGCCTGGGTGCCGACGCCCCGCAGCGAGGCCGACGAGTGCAGCCTCTACCTGCGCCCCTTCATGATCGCCAGCGAGAAGTTCCTCGGCGTACGCCCTGCCCAGGAGGTCGACTACTACGTCATCGCCTCGCCAGCGGCGGCCTACTTCAAGGGCGGCATCGAGCCGGTCTCGATCTGGCTCTCCCAGCACTACAAGCGCGCGGCCCCCGGCGGCACCGGCTTCGCCAAGTGCGGCGGCAACTATGCCGCCTCCCTGGCGGCCCAGAAGGAGGCCAGCGCCAATGGCTGCGGCCAGGTTGCCTTCCTCGATGCCGCCGAGAACAAGTGGGTCGAGGAACTGGGCGGCATGAACCTGTTCTTCGTGTTCAAGGACGGGCGCATTGCCACCCCGCGCCTGACCGACACCATCCTCGAGGGGGTGACCCGCGACTCGGTACTGATCCTGGCCCAGGACGAGGGGCTGACCCCCGAGGAACGCCCGATCAGCATCGACGAGTGGCGCGAGGGAGCCGCCAGCGGCGAGATCACCGAAGTCTTCGCCTGTGGCACCGCCGCGGTGATCACCCCAGTGGGCGAGCTGGTCAGCGAACAGGAGCGCATCCGCCTGACGGGCGACAACGGCAACCCCATCGCCAAGCGCCTGCGCACCAAGCTGCTCGACCTGCAGTATGGCCGCGCCGAGGACACCCACGGCTGGCTGACGCGGCTGGTGTAGGGCGTGACCCAGGTCGACTTCTACATCCTGCCCGATACCACCCTGGAGGCACGCCTCGGCTTCGCCTGCCGGCTGGCCGAGACCATCCAGCGCAAGGGCTATCGGCTGCACCTGCATGCCGAGGACGAAGCCATGGCCCGCGAGCTCGACGAGGCACTGTGGACCTTCCGGGCCGACGCCTATGTGCCCCACGCCCTGGCCAACGCCCCCCTGGCCAGCGAGGTGCCGGTCACCATCGGCTGGGCCGAGCCGCCGCCACCCGAGCGCGCGGCGCAGGCCCTGCTCAACCTCGCGCCGGGCATCCCCGAGTGGTTCTCGCGCTTCGCGCGGGTCGCCGAGATCATCAACCAGCACCAAGCGGTCCTGACCGCCAAGCGCGAGTGCTGGCAGACCTATCGGAAGCGCGGCTATCCGGTCAAGGCGCATCAGCTGCGCGGCCAGTCAGGCTGACGCCAGCCACCCCGCCGGGCTATAATCAAGCCCATTTTTCGTCGTCATTCCTGCCGTCCGGCCACCTGGCCGGCGGTGATCATTTCTGGACCCGGAACGCCTATGGACAAGACCTACCAACCCGCGCAGATCGAATCCCGCTGGTACCAGCGCTGGGAGGCCGATGGCCGCTTCGCCCCCACAGGCGAAGGCGAGCCCTACTCCATCATGATCCCGCCGCCCAACGTCACCGGCAGCCTGCATATGGGCCACGCCTTCCAGGACACCATCATGGACACCCTGATCCGCTGGCGGCGGATGCAGGGACGCAACACCCTGTGGCAGGTGGGTACCGACCACGCCGGCATCGCCACCCAGATGCTGGTGGAGCGCAAGGTCGCCGCGGAAGAGGGCAAGAGCCGCCATGACCTGGGCCGCGAGGCCTTCACCGACAAGATCTGGGAGTGGAAGCAGGAGTCCGGCGGGCATATCACCCGCCAGCTGCGCCGCATGGGGGCCAGCGTCGACTGGTCGCGCGAGCGCTTCACCATGGATGACGGCTTCTACAAGGCCGTGCAGGAAGTCTTCGTGCGCCTGCATGAAGAGAACCTCATCTATCGCGGCAAGCGGCTGGTCAACTGGGACCCCACCCTGCACACCGCCATCTCCGACCTCGAGGTCGAGAACCGCGACCAGCAGGGCAGCTTCTGGCACTTCCGCTACCCGCTGGCCGACGGCGTCACCACCGACGACGGCAAGGATCACCTGGTCGTCGCCACCACCCGCCCCGAGACCCTGCTCGGCGACAGCGCCGTGGCGGTCAACCCGGAGGATCCGCGCTATGCCTCGCTGGTCGGCAAGTTCGTCGAACTGCCGCTGGTCGGGCGGCGCATCCCGGTGGTGGCCGATGAACACGCCGACATGGAGAAGGGCTCGGGCTGCGTGAAGATCACCCCGGCCCACGACTTCAACGACTACGAGGTCGGCAAGCGCTGTGGCCTGCCACTGATCAACGTCTTCACCCAGGACGCCTCTATCCTGGCCCGCGCCGAGGCCTTCGACATCCAGGGCAGGCCGCTGGCCGAGATCGACACCAGCCTGCCCGAGGCCTATGCCGGCCTGGAACGCTTCGAGGCACGTGCGCGCATCGTTGCCGACATGGAGGCCGCCGGCCTGCTCGAGCAGGTCGAGACGGTCAGCAACACCCTCCCCTATGGCGATCGCTCCGGCGATGTCATCGAGCCGCTGCTCACCGACCAATGGTTCGTGGCCGTGGAGAGCCTGGCAAGGCCCGCCATCGAGGCCGTGGAGAACGGCGACATCCAGTTCGTGCCCAAGAACTACGAGAACATGTACTTCGCCTGGATGCGCGACCTTCAGGACTGGTGCATCTCCCGCCAGCTGTGGTGGGGCCACCGCATCCCGGCCTGGTACGACAGCGAAGGCAACGTCTACGTGGCGAGAAGCGAGGCCGAGGCCCGCGAGAAGCACGGCCTGCCCGCCGATCTCGCCCTCACCCAGGACGAGGACGTGCTGGACACCTGGTTCAGCTCGGGGCTGTGGACCTTCGGCACCCTGGGCTGGCCCGAGCAGACCCCGGAACTGGCCACCTTCCACCCGACGAGCGTACTGGTCACCGGCTTCGACATCATCTTCTTCTGGGTCGCGCGGATGATCATGTTGACACTCAAGTTCACCGGCGAGGTGCCCTTCAAGCAGGTCTACGTGCACGGCCTGGTGCGCGACGGCCAGGGCCAGAAGATGTCCAAGTCCAAGGGCAACGTGCTCGACCCCATCGACCTGATCGACGGCATCGCGCTGGACACCCTGGTGGAGAAGCGCACCGGCAACATGCTGCAGCCGCAGAAGGCCAAGGCGATCGCCAAGGCCACCCGCAGCGAGTTCCCCGAGGGCATCGAACCCCACGGTACCGATGCGCTGCGCTACACCTTCCTCTCCCAGGCCACCACCGGACGCGATATCAAGTTCGACATGGGCCGCCTGGATGGCTACCGCAACTTCTGCAACAAGCTGTGGAACGCCTCGCGCTATGTGCTGATGAACGCCGAAGGCGAGGATACCGGCCTGGCGGGCGAAGCGGTCGAGCTGTCGCTGGCCGATCGCTGGATCCTCTCGCGCCTGCAGCAGTCCGCGACCCAGGTCACCAAGGCCATGGAGGAGTTCCGCTTCGACCACGCCTCCCAGGCGCTCTACGAGTTCGTCTGGAACGAATACTGCGACTGGTACCTGGAGCTCTCCAAGCCGGTACTCTGGGACGACAACGCCAGCCTCGAAGCCAAGCGCGGCACCCGCCGGACCCTGGTCTGCGTGCTGGAAGCCATCCTGCGCCTGGCCCACCCGATGATGCCCTACATCTCCGAGGAGATCTGGCAGCGCGTAGCACCGCTGGCCGGCACCTTCCAGGGCGAGGGCGACTCCATCATGGCCCAATCCTGGCCGGCCGCCGACGCGGCGCTGCTCGACGAGGGTGCCACCCGGGATATCGAGTGGCTCAAGGGGGTGATCGTCGCGGTACGCAATATCCGCGCCGAGATGAACATCGCTCCCGGCAAGCCGCTGGACGTACTGCTGACCAAGGGTAGCAATGGCGACCGCCAGCGCCTGGACGCCAACCGGCCTTTCCTCGCCAAGCTCGCCAAGCTCGACAGCATCACCTGGCTCGACGACCCGGCCGAGGCACCGCTCTCGGCCACCCAACTCGTCGGCGAGATGGAGGTGCTGGTGCCCATGGCCGATCTGATCGACAAGCAGGCAGAACTCGCCCGCCTCGACAAGGAGATCGACAAGCAGGACAAGCTGATCGGCGGAATCGAGAAGAAGCTGTCCAACGAGGGGTTCGTGGCCAAGGCGCCGGCCGCGGTGGTGGAGAAGGAGCGCGCCAAGCTCGCCGACTTCGAGGCCGCGCGCCGGCTGCTGGTCGAACAGCGCGACAAGATCGCCGCCCTCTGAGCAGCCGGCCCTTTGGCCACCTGCCTCCAGCCCGGCCACCGGTCGGGCTTTTTACTGCCTGCCGGTCGTGGCGACTATCGAGTCACAGCCCTTATCGAGTCACAGCCCTCCGCATGGCGGCCTCATATACAAGAATCCCCAAAAGCAAAAAGCCCCGAACTCACAAGGAGCTCGGGGCTTTTTTCAATAAGTGCCTGACAATGACCTACTCTCACATGGGGAGACCCCACACTACCATCGGCGCTGAGCGGTTTCACTGCTGAGTTCGGCATGGGATCAGGTGGTTCACACTCGCTATGGTCGTCAGGCGAAAAACGCGGAATCATGCTGACACGCTACGTCTCGTGCGTATCCGGTGTCGTGGGTCATCACAGACCCCTTGGGTGTTATATGGTCAAGCCTCACGGACAATTAGTATCGGTTAGCTCAACGCCTTGCAGCGCTTCCACATCCGACCTATCAACCAGCTGGTCTCGCTGGGTCCTTCAGGAGGCTCGAGGCCTCGGGGAGATCTCATCTTGAAGGGGGCTTCCCGCTTAGATGCTTTCAGCGGTTATCCTGTCCGCACATAGCTACCCGGCAATGCCACTGGCGTGACAACCGGAACACCAGAGGTGCGTCCACTCCGGTCCTCTCGTACTAGGAGCAGCTCTTCTCAAATCTCCAACGCCCACGGCAGATAGGGACCGAACTGTCTCACGACGTTCTAAACCCAGCTCGCGTACCACTTTAAATGGCGAACAGCCATACCCTTGGGACCGACTTCAGCCCCAGGATGTGATGAGCCGACATCGAGGTGCCAAACACCGCCGTCGATGTGAACTCTTGGGCGGTATCAGCCTGTTATCCCCGGAGTACCTTTTATCCGTTGAGCGATGGCCCTTCCATACAGAACCACCGGATCACTAGAACCTACTTTCGTACCTGCTCGACGTGTCTGTCTCGCAGTCAAGCACCCTTATGCTCTTGCACTCACTGCACGATTTCCAACCGTACTGAGGGTACCTTCGTGCTCCTCCGTTACGCTTTGGGAGGAGACCGCCCCAGTCAAACTACCCACCACACACGGTCCTCGATCCGGATAACGGACCTGAGTTAGAACGCCAATGATGCCAGGCTGGTATTTCAAGGTTGGCTCCACCCGAACTGGCGTCCGGGTTTCCAAGCCTCCCAGCTATCCTACACAAGCAACATCAGCGTCCAGTGTGAAGCTATAGTAAAGGTTCACGGGGTCTTTCCGTCTAGCCGCGGGTACACAGCATCTTCACTGCGATTTCAATTTCACTGAGTCTCGGGTGGAGACAGCGTGGCCATCATTACGCCATTCGTGCAGGTCGGAACTTACCCGACAAGGAATTTCGCTACCTTAGGACCGTTATAGTTACGGCCGCCGTTTACCGGGGCTTCGATCAAGAGCTTCGCTTGCGCTAACACCATCACTTAACCTTCCGGCACCGGGCAGGCGTCATACCCTATACGTCCGCTTACGCGTTTGCAGAGTACTGTGTTTTTAATAAACAGTTGCAGCCACCTGGTATCTTCGACCGCCTCGTGCTCCGGCCGCAGGGCCTTCACACTAACGCGGCGTGCCTTCTCCCGAAGTTACGGCACCATTTTGCCTAGTTCCTTCACCCGAGTTCTCTCAAGCGCCTTGGGATTCTCACCCTGACCACCTGTGTCGGTTTGGGGTACGGTCCCACTGTATCTGAAGCTTAGAGGCTTTTCCTGGAAGCGTGGCATCAATGACTTCCTGACCGTGGTCAGTTCGTCTCGTCTCTCGGCCTTGAGGATCCGGATTTGCCTGAATCCTCAGCCTACTGACTTTCACCAGGACAACCAACGCCTGGCTCACCTAGCCTTCTCCGTCCCCCCATCGCAATACAGTGAGGTACGGGAATATTAACCCGTTTCCCATCGACTACGCCTTTCGGCCTCGCCTTAGGGGCCGACTCACTCTGCTCCGATTAACGTCGAACAGAAACCCTTGGTCTTCCGGCGGGGGAGTTTTTCACTCCCCTTGTCGTTACTCATGTCAGCATTCGCACTCGTGATACCTCCAGCAGACCTCTCGATCTCCCTTCATCGGCTTACACGACGCTCCTCTACCGCGTGCCTGCATCCTTAAGTCTACTCATCGTTCCCGACTCAACGTTCGGGAGGGCTTGGGCGTCGCTGCGCTCCGCCAAGCGAATAGTCTTAAGTGATGCAGGCACACCCGTAGCTTCGGTACCTGGTTTGAGCCCCGTTACATCTTCCGCGCAGGCCGACTCGACTAGTGAGCTATTACGCTTTCTTTAAAGGATGGCTGCTTCTAAGCCAACCTCCTAGCTGTCTGAGCCTTCCCACCTCGTTTCCCACTTAACCAGGATTTCGGGACCTTAGCTGACGGTCTGGGTTGTTTCCCTTTTCACAACGGACGTTAGCACCCGCTGTGTGTCTCCCACGCGTCACTCACCGGTATTCGGAGTTTGCCTCGGGTTGGTAAGTCGGGATGACCCCCTAGCCGAAACAGTGCTCTACCCCCGGCGGTGCTACGTGAGGCGCTACCTAAATAGCTTTCGAGGAGAACCAGCTATCTCCGGGCTTGATTAGCCTTTCACTCCGATCCACAAGTCATCCAAATCTTTTTCAACAGATCCTGGTTCGGTCCTCCAGTTGATGTTACTCAACCTTCAACCTGCTCATGGATAGATCGCCCGGTTTCGGGTCTATTCCCAGCGACTGGTCGCCCAGTTAAGACTCGGTTTCCCTACGCCTCCCCTATTCGGTTAAGCTCGCCACTGAAAATAAGTCGCTGACCCATTATACAAAAGGTACGCGGTCACAGAACGTGTCTGCTCCCACTGCTTGTACGCATACGGTTTCAGGATCTATTTCACTCCCCTCTCCGGGGTTCTTTTCGCCTTTCCCTCACGGTACTGGTTCACTATCGGTCAGCCAGGAGTATTTAGCCTTGGAGGATGGTCCCCCCGTCTTCAGTCAAGGTTTCTCGTGCCCCGACCTACTCGATTTCACATGATCAGATTTTCGACTACGGGGCTATCACCCACTATGGCCGCGCTTCCCAACGCGTTCGTCTAATCCGTCACATGCTTAAGGGCTGGTCCCCGGTCGCTCGCCGCTACTGGGGGAATCTCGGTTGATTTCTTTTCCTCAGGGTACTTAGATGTTTCAGTTCCCCTGGTTCGCCTCCCACCACCTATGGATTCAGTGTGGGATACCCAGCTTATGCTGGGTGGGTTTCCCCATTCAGAGATGCCCGGGTCACAGGTTGTTTGCCACCTCGCCGAGCCTTATCGCAGGCTTCCACGTCTTTCATCGCCTCTGGCTGCCTAGGCATCCACCGTATGCGCTTCATCGCTTGACCATATAACCCCAAAGGGTCTGGTCCGCGATGACACACGACATTGCCGGATACGCTTGAGACGTATCTCGTGCTCTTTCCTTGCGGAAAGAACGTTTGTCAGCATGATTCACATTGTTAAAGAGCAGACTGTCAATCGACAGTCATAAACCTGACATCCGGTGATGCGATGCTGGCTTATGACTGCGGATCCGATCAGCGAAGACTGTGGGGAAGATGGTGGAGCCAAGCGGGATCGAACCGCTGACCTCCTGCGTGCAAGGCAGGCGCTCTCCCAGCTGAGCTATGGCCCCTCTGATTCCCATACGCGACATGGGGAAATTTTATTCAGGACAAGGCGTTTTGCGGCGACGCATAACCTGCCATGCGAGTCACAAAACAACGCGGTACTGGATAAAATCTGGTGGGTCTGGGCAGATTTGAACTGCCGACCTCACCCTTATCAGGGGTGCGCTCTAACCAACTGAGCTACAGACCCAACACCATTTCTCTCGCTGGCTGAGCGAGGCCGGCTTGCCGACCTCACCCTCCTGTCCATAAAGGTCAGGGGGCGCACTCCAACCAACTGAGCGAAAACCCTAGGGTCACGCTGGGCCTATACCCAAACAGTCTTTTGCTCTGGTCGATCAGGTAATTCATTGTGGGCACTTGCCGACAGTCGGCGACATATCGGTAAGGAGGTGATCCAGCCGCAGGTTCCCCTACGGCTACCTTGTTACGACTTCACCCCAGTCATGAACCACACCGTGGTGATCGCCCTCCGAAGTTAGGCTAACCACTTCTGGTGCAGTCCACTCCCATGGTGTGACGGGCGGTGTGTACAAGGCCCGGGAACGTATTCACCGTGACATTCTGATTCACGATTACTAGCGATTCCGACTTCACGGAGTCGAGTTGCAGACTCCGATCCGGACTGAGACCGGCTTTTCGGGATTGGCTCCACCTCGCGGCTTCGCAACCCTTTGTACCGGCCATTGTAGCACGTGTGTAGCCCTACTCGTAAGGGCCATGATGACCTGACGTCGTCCCCACCTTCCTCCGGTTTGTCACCGGCAGTCTCCCTAGAGTTCCCGACCGAATCGCTGGCAAATAGGGACAAGGGTTGCGCTCGTTACGGGACTTAACCCAACATTTCACAACACGAGCTGACGACGGCCATGCAGCACCTGTCTGTGCGTTCCCGAAGGCACCAAGGTATCTCTACCAAGTTCGCACGATGTCAAGAGTAGGTAAGGTTCTTCGCGTTGCATCGAATTAAACCACATGCTCCACCGCTTGTGCGGGCCCCCGTCAATTCATTTGAGTTTTAACCTTGCGGCCGTACTCCCCAGGCGGTCGACTTATCGCGTTAACTGCGCCACAAAGGTCACAAGGACCCCAACGGCTAGTCGACATCGTTTACGGCGTGGACTACCAGGGTATCTAATCCTGTTTGCTACCCACGCTTTCGCACCTCAGCGTCAGTGTCAGTCCAGAAGGCCGCCTTCGCCACTGGTATTCCTCCCGATCTCTACGCATTTCACCGCTACACCGGGAATTCTACCTTCCTCTCCTGCACTCTAGCCTGACAGTTCCGGATGCCGTTCCCAGGTTGAGCCCGGGGCTTTCACAACCGGCTTATCACGCCGCCTACGCGCGCTTTACGCCCAGTAATTCCGATTAACGCTCGCACCCTCCGTATTACCGCGGCTGCTGGCACGGAGTTAGCCGGTGCTTCTTCTGTGGGTGATGTCCTCCCTCGAAGGTATTAACCTCGAGGCTTTCTTCCCCACTGAAAGTGCTTTACAACCCGAAGGCCTTCTTCACACACGCGGCATGGCTGGATCAGGCTTTCGCCCATTGTCCAATATTCCCCACTGCTGCCTCCCGTAGGAGTTCGGGCCGTGTCTCAGTCCCGATGTGGCTGATCATCCTCTCAGACCAGCTACGGATCGCGGCCTTGGTGAGCCACTACCTCACCAACTAGCTAATCCGACATAGGCTCATCCGATAGCGCAAGGTCCGAAGATCCCCTGCTTTCTCCCGTAGGACGTATGCGGTATTAGCCTGAGTTTCCCCAGGTTATCCCCCACTACCGGGCAGATTCCTATGCATTACTCACCCGTCCGCCGCTCGACGCCTGGAAGCAAGCTTCCATCGTTTCCGCTCGACTTGCATGTGTTAGGCCTGCCGCCAGCGTTCAATCTGAGCCATGATCAAACTCTTCAGTTTAAGATCATAAGTGCTTGAAGCAGCACCAAACTTGGCTCAAGGTTCAAACGTTCTCAAATAGACCCGAAGATCTATGACGAGTCGCTTGCCTTGATGGTTCAATGATATGAATCACCGAGCCATCGACAAGCGCCCACATGAATTACCTGATCGATTGTTAAAGAGCGGCTTCGACTCTTTTGAGTGAAGCGTCTCGCTTGCTGCCAACCGAAGCGAACTCCGTGTCGTCAGCGCCCTGCGAGGAAGGCGTATTCTACCGTTTCGCCTGGCGGTGTCAAGCGCTGTTTGGCGAAGCGTGCTTGCCGTGACTGCTGACTGCCCCGCCCCTCGAGGCGGCTGCGAAACCGTGGCGGGCATTCTACCGAATGCGCGGTGATTGTCAATCGGAATGTTTCGAAGCGATGCGACCTGTTTCGAAAAATAATCCATGCAGAACAATCACTTCTGCCACTTCCACCGCCTGCAACGCTTGCTCGTCGCCGGCAGCGGATGCGTATTTTACGGCTTTCTCGGGCGGGGTGCAAGACCTTCGGATAAAAAGTTTCGAGAGCTTGAAGCCCTACTGACTTGTTACTTGAGCACGACCCGGGCGTAGCGCTTCTTGCCCGCCTGGATCACATAGCTCCGGCCGGTATCCAGCATGTGGTCACGCGCCACCGCCTCGCCATCGACCTTGACCCGGCCGTTGCCGAGCATATCCTTGGCCTGGGCACTGTTCTTGGTCAGCCCGGAGCGGTTGAGCACGGCAGCGATCGGTGCCTGGGCGCCGCCCTCGCAGTCCACCTCGATCTCCGGGAGATCCTCGGGGAGCTCGCCCTCGGCCAGCTGGTTGCCGGCGGAGCGATGGGCATTGGCCGCGGCTTCCTCGCCGTGGTAGCGACCGATCAGCTCACGGGCCAGCACCATCTTGATGTCACGCGGGTTGGCGCCCGCCTCCACGTCGCGCTTGAGCGCCTCGATCTCTTCATTGGGCTTGAGGGAGAGCAGCTCGAAGTAGCGCCACATCAGGCTGTCGGGCATCGAGACCAGCTTGTTGAACATCGCCCCCGGCGCCTCGTCGACGCCCACGTAGTTGCCCAGCGACTTGGACATCTTCTGCACGCCGTCGAGCCCCTCCAGCAGCGGCATGGTGATCACCACCTGGGGCTGCATGCCGAAGTGCTTCTGGATTTCGCGCCCCATCAGCAGGTTGAACTTCTGATCGGTGCCACCCAGTTCGACATCCGCCTTCAGGGCCACGGAGTCGTAGCCCTGGACCAGCGGATAGAGGAACTCGTGAATCGAGATCGACTGCCCGCCCCTGTAGCGCTTCTCGAAGTCGTCACGCTCGAGCATGCGAGCCACCGTGCTCTGCCCGGCCAGCTCAATCATGTCGGCGGCGCTCATGGCGGTAAACCACTCGGAGTTGAAGCGTACCTCGGTCTTCTCGGGGTCGAGGATCTTGAACACCTGCTCCTTGTAGGTCTGGGCGTTGGCCCTGACCTCCTCCACGGTGAGGGGCTTGCGAGTGACATTCTTGCCGGAGGGGTCGCCGATACGGCCGGTGAAGTCGCCGATCAGGAAGACGATCTCATGCCCCAGGTCCTGGAACTGGCGCATCTTGGTCAACAGCACGCTGTGGCCCAGGTGCAGGTCGGGGGCGGTGGGGTCGAAGCCCGCCTTGATGCGCAGCTTGCGCCCGGACGCCAGCTTCTTGACCAGCTCCTCCTCCAGCAGGATCTCCTGGGTTCCCCGCTTCAGCAGCGCCAGCGCGCTCGCCACATCGCTCATCGTCTCCTACTCCACGTATGTCAGGTTGCCCGGCCCCGGCGGGACCATCGAGTGGGTCAGGATGGTAGCATGAGTCGATGCGTCGCGCTGACGCCACTCTGCTCCGGGAGACCGCCATGCCTCTTTATATCGGCCTTATGTCCGGCACCAGCCTGGACGGCATCGATGCCGCCCTGGTAGAGATCGATGACACGCCGGCCGGCGAGCATCCCCGCCTGCTTGCCAGCCACGCCGAGCCGATGCCGGCAACCCTGCGAGCGCTGCTCTGGGAGCTGTGCCACGCCCAGCGCGCCAGCTTCGCCGACCTGGCGGCGGCCGAGGAGGCCTTCTGTCGGCTCCAGGCCCAGGCCGTGGCCGCACTGTTGGCCGCCGCTGAAACACCGCGGGAGGCAATAGCGGCAATCGGCAGCCATGGCCAGACCATCGAGCACGCTCCCTATGGACATGCAAATGGGGGCCATGCCAGCGGGCCCGCCTACACCCTGCAGCTCGACAACCCCAGCCGGCTGGCCGAGCTCACCAGGATCGCCGTGGTGGCCGACTTCCGCCGCCGCGACCTGGCGGCCGGCGGCCAGGCCGCCCCTCTGGCGCCGGCCTTCCACCAGGCGCTGTTCCGGGCCCCCCACGAATGGCGGCTGGTGCTCAACCTCGGCGGCTTCGCCAACCTGACCCTGCTGCCGCCGCATGAGGAGCCGCTGGCGCCGCTGGGCTTCGACTCGGGACCGGCCAACGCCCTGCTGGACGCCTGGCATGCACGCCACCGCGGCGCTGCCTTCGATGCCGACGGCGCCTGGGCCGCCTCGGGGCGAGTCGATGAGGCACTGCTGGCCCGCCTGCTGGAGGAGCCCTTCTTCCATCTGCCGCCACCGCGCAGCACCGGTCGCGAGCTCTTCCATCTCGACTGGCTGGAGAAACGGCTGAGCGGCGATGAAAGGCCCGAGGACGTGCAGGCAACCCTGGCAGAGCTGACGGCGACGAGCGTCGCCCTGGCGGTGGGGATGGCGCGGGAACGGCTCGCGGCTCCTCCCCCCGAGCGCCTGATCCCCTGCGGCGGCGGCGCCCACAATCGCGACCTGCTGGGGCGGCTGGCCCGCCGCCTGCCCGAGGCACGCCTGGCCGATGCCGCCGAATGGGGGTGGCCCGCCGACTGGCTGGAGGCAGGCGCCTTTGCCTGGCTGGCCCAGCGAAGACTGGCCGGGCTCCCGGGCAACCTGCAAAGCGTCACCGGCGCCGCCGGCCCCCGGGTGCTGGGAGGGGTCTACGCCGCCTGATCGCCGCCCTTCGGCAGCGGTTCAGAAGTCGTCGTCACGCCTCAGCGACAGCTGACTGGCGGCTTCCTTGGCCTGGCCTATCCCTTCGCTCTCTACCCCACCGCCATACTTGATCATCATGCGCAGGTCGTTGGCCGAGTCGGCATGCACCAGCGCCACCTCCTCGGAGATCTTGCCCGCCGAGAACAGGTCATAGAGGGCCTGATCGAAGGTCTGCATGCCGAGGTCCCGCGAACGGGACATGACGTTCTTGATCTCCGAGACCTCCCCCTTGCGCACCAGATCCCCGATCAGCGGCGACTTGAGCATGATCTCGATGGCCGGGCAGCGCCCGCCATCCAGGGTGGGCAGCAGCTGCTGAGCGACGATGGCGCGCAGGTTGAGCGACAGGTCGAGCCACACCTGGGCATGCCGTTCGATGGGAAAGAAGTTGATGATACGATCCAGCGCCTGGTTGGCATTGTTGGCGTGCAGCGTGGCCAGGCAGAGGTGACCAGTCTCGGCGAAGGTCAGCGCATGCTCCATGGTCTCGCGAGTACGCACCTCGCCGATCAGGATCACGTCCGGCGCCTGGCGCAGGGTGTTCTTCAGCGCCACCTCGAAGGATTCGGTGTCGATACCCACCTCGCGCTGGTTGATGATCGCCTTCTTGTGCGGATGCACGTACTCGATGGGGTCCTCGACGCTGATGATATGCCCCCCCAGGGTCTCGTTGCGCTGCTGGATCATCGACGCCAGGGTGGTCGACTTGCCGGTGCCGGTGCCGCCCACCACGAACACCAGGCCGCGCTTGTTGTTGGCCAGGTCGCCGAGCGTGGAGGGCAGCGACAGCTCCTCCAGATGGGGAATCTCGAAGCCGATGCGCCGGATCACCATGGCCTTCTGGTTGCGCTGCTGGAAGGCGCTGACACGAAAGCGCCCCTTGTTCTTGAGGCTAAGCGCGAAGTTGGCCTCGTGCTCGGCCTCGAAGCGCGCCATCGTCATCTCCGGAATGGTGGCGTTGACCAGTTCGTTGACCTGCTGAACGCTGAGCCCCTGCTCGCCCATGGGGATGAGCTTGCCGGCCATCTTGATGGTCGGCGGCGCCCCCACGGAGATCAACAGATCCGAGGCGTCCTTCTGCACCATGATGTCCAGCAGCTGGTTGAGCCACTCTTGAGCCGTCATGTCCCTGCTCCCTCTGTCTGTAGTGTCGTGCTGTCTCGCCCCGACTCGCTCAGATCATGCCCTTGGCCTTGGCCTGGGCCTCGTCACGTGCCACCACGTTGTCCGCCACCAGCTTGGCCAGGGCGGCATCGAGGGTCTGCATGCCCAGATTACCGCCGGTCTGAATGGCCGAGTAGATCTGAGCGACCTTGTCCTCGCGAATCAGGTTACGCACCGCCGCCGTGGCGACGAGGATCTCGTGGGCCGCCACCCGACCACCGCCCATGCGCTTGAGCAGGGTCTGGGAGATCACCGCCTGCAGCGACTCCGAGAGCATCGAGCGCACCATGGACTTCTCATCGCCGGGGAAGACGTCGATGATCCGATCGATGGTCTTGGCGGCGGAGGTGGTGTGCAGGGTGCCGAACACCAGGTGGCCGGTCTCGGCCGCGGTGAGCGCCAGGCGGATGGTCTCCAGGTCACGCAGCTCACCGACCAGGATGATATCCGGGTCCTCGCGTAGGGCACTGCGCAGCGCCGGGGCGAAGCCATGGGTATCGCGGTGTACCTCGCGCTGGTTGACCAGGCAGCGCTTGCTGCGGTGAACGAACTCCACCGGATCCTCGATGGTCAGGATATGCTCGTAGCGGTTGTCGTTGATGTAATCGATCATCGCCGCCAGGGTAGTGCTCTTGCCCGAGCCGGTAGGGCCGGTGACCAGCACCAGCCCACGTGGCAGCATGGAAAGTTGGCGGAATGTCTGCCCCATCCCCAGGTCCTCGAGAGTCAGCACCTCCGTGGGGATGGTCCGGAACACCGCCCCCGCGCCACGGGCCTGGTTGAAGACGTTGACACGGAAGCGCGAGATACCCGGCACCTCGAAGGAGAAGTCGGTCTCGAAGAACTCCTCGTAGTCGCGGCGCTGACGATCCGCCATGATGTCGTAGATCAGCTTACGGACCTCGCGATCCTCCATGGCCGGCACATTGAGCCGACGGATATCGCCATCCACGCGGATCATTGGCGGCAGGCCCGCCGAGAGATGGAGATCCGAGGCCTTCTGCTTTGCCGAGAACGCCAGCAGTTCGGTAATATCCATGCGTTTTCCCTGCTCCCGATGTGGTGCGTCTTGTGAGGTCCAGTATGACAGAGCTTGAGACATGACGGAGCCGGTGATCTCCGAATCCCTTGCCGCTGCCCGACAGCGCCTGGCCGATGCCCTGCAACAGGCTGGCCGCCCGGCGGCCGATGCGCGCCTGCTGGCGGTGAGCAAGACCAAGCCCGCAGCGATGATCCGCGAGGCATGGCACCTGGGCCAGCGTGACTTCGGCGAGAACTACGTCCAGGAGGCGCTGGACAAGCAAGCGGCACTGGCCGATCTCGAGGGTATCGTGTGGCATTTCATCGGCCCGCTGCAATCCAACAAGACCCGTGACGCCGCCGAGCACTTCGCCTGGGTACACAGCGTAGACCGCGTGAAGATTGCCCAGCGCCTCAACGATCAACGCCCCGAGGCGCTGCCCCCCCTGGAGGTCTGCCTGCAGGTCAATATCAGCGGGGAGGCATCGAAGTCGGGAGCGAGCCTCGACAGGCTGCCGGCCCTGGCCGCGGCGGTACTGGAGATGCCGCGCCTGCGCTTGCGTGGACTGATGGCGATCCCCGCCCCGGCCGAGGGGCTGGACGCCCAGCGCGCGCCTCTCGCCCGGCTGCGCCAGGCCCTCGAGGGGCTTCGCGAGCGCTTCCCCGAAGCGCCGCTGGACACCCTCTCCATGGGCATGAGCGACGACCTGGAGGCCGCCGTGCTGGAGGGTGCCACCCTGGTACGCCTGGGCACCGCCATCTTCGGGGCAAGACAGCGACACGCGTGACCCAACACCGCGGCCGCCAGCGGCGGCCGCCTTTTGCGAGTGACACAGGACATCCCCATGGCAAACCGAGTCACCTTCATCGGCGCCGGCAACATGGCCGGCGCCATCATCGGCGGCATGATCGACAGCGGTTTCGCCGCCGATGCCATCACCGCCACCTCCCCCGATGACGGCATGCTGGCCCCGCTGCGCGAGCGGCTGGGCATCCATACCAGCACCGACAATGCGGCGGCGGTGGCCGACGCCGACGTGGTGGTACTGGCGGTCAAGCCGCAGATCATGCACCAGGTGTGCGAGGACATGCGCGACGCCGTGCAGGCGCACCGGCCGCTGATCGTCTCGGTGGCCGCCGGCCTGTCCGCCGAGACCCTCGAGCGCTGGCTGGGCGGCGAGCTGGCGCTGGTGCGCTGCATGCCCAACACCCCCGCCCTGGTCGGCGCCGGGGCCGCCGGCCTCCATGCCAATACCCGGGTCAGCGAGGCGCAGCGCCGCCTGGCCAGCGAGCTGATGGAGGCCGTGGGACTGGTCGAGTGGGTCGACGACGAGGCCCTGCTCGATGCGGTCACCGCCGTCTCCGGCAGCGCCCCGGCCTATTTCTTCCTGATGCTCGAGGCCATGGAGGAGGCCGGCGCCAGCCTGGGGCTACCCGCCGATACCGCGCGTCGCCTGGCCATGCAGACCGCCTTCGGGGCGGCGAAGATGGCCATGGCCAGCGACAAGCCGCCGGCAGAACTCAAGCGCAACGTGATGTCGCCCGGCGGCACCACCGAACGCGCCATCGCGCATCTCGAGCAGGCCGGACTGCGCACCACCCTGGCCGAGGCCATGGAGGCTTGTGCGGCGCGTGCTCGTGAGATGGCCGACGAACTGGGCAAGAACTGAGCGATAGCGCACCCACGCGCCTCGCAACTTCACGCGAATTCTGAGGAGGGCCCTTATGGGCAGCCAACTGGGCAGCGCCGGCCTGATGCTGGTCAACACCCTGATCAATATCTATATCTTCCTGCTGATGCTGCGCTTCCTGCTGCAGGCATCCCGGGCCGACTACTTCAACCCCATCAGCCAGTCGGTGGTCAGGGTCACCCAGCCCGCGGTGCGCCCCTTCCAGAGCTTCCTGGGGCCGGTGATGGGCCGCTTCGACCTGGCCACCCTGGCCACCGGCCTGGTGATCAAGGCAGTCAGCATCGTACTCATCCTGCAGGTCGCCGGTTTCGGCATGCCCTCCATCACGGGCGTCGCCATCGCTGCCGTGGCGGCGCTGGCCAACGCCATTCTCAAGATCTACTTCTTCGCCCTGATCGTGATGATCATCCTCAGTTGGGTGGCCCCCAACGCCAGCCACCCGGGGGCGCTGCTGGTCATGCAGCTGCTGGAGCCGATCATGGCTCCGGTGCGCAAGGTGATCCCGCCGCTGGGCATGATCGACCTGTCGCCGATCTTCGTCTTCATCGCCATCAGCCTGATCGATGGTATCGTGGTGGCCTCGCTGACCCGCGCCGCCGGGGTCGCCGGGGCCCTGGTCGGGCTCTGATGGCAGTGGCGAATCACCCCCGCAACGACTGGACACGGAAGGACTGATGCCCAAGATCGCACGCGACTCGGTTGGCCTGGTGACGCCCCAGACGGCGCACTTCGACGACCCCCTGGACCTGGCCTGCGGCATGACGCTGCCGGCCTACGACCTCGTCTACGAGACCTACGGCACCCTCAACACCCAGCGCTCCAACGCCGTGCTGATCTGCCATGCGCTCTCCGGGCACCACCACGCCGCCGGCTATCACACCGCCGAGGAGCACAAGCCGGGCTGGTGGGATGCCCATATCGGCCCGGGCAAGTCCATCGACACCGAGCGCTTCTTCGTGGTCTCGCTCAACAACCTCGGCGGCTGCCACGGCAGCACCGGCCCGGCCAGCGTCAACCCGGAGACCGGGCGCCAGTGGGGCCCCGAGTTCCCGATGATGACCGTGGTCGACTGGGTCCACAGCCAGGCGCGCCTGGCCGACCGCCTGGGAATAGAGCGCTTCGCCGCGGTGATCGGCGGCAGCCTGGGCGGCATGCAGGCCCTGCAATGGACCCTGAGCTACCCGGAGCGAGTCGCCAGCGCCGCGGTCATCGCCGCCACCCCCAAGCTCTCGGCCCAGAACATTGCCTTCAACGAGGTCGCCCGCCAGGCGATCCGCTCCGACTCCGAGTTCCATGACGGCTGGTACGCCGAGCACGACGCCATCCCCCGGCGCGGCCTCAAGCTGGCGCGTATGGTGGGGCATATCACCTACCTCTCCGAAGACGCCATGGGCCACAAGTTCGGCCGCGACCTGCGCAGCGACGACCTCAATTTCGGCTTCGACGTGGAGTTCCAGGTGGAGTCCTACCTGCGCTACCAGGGCGACACCTTCTCCACCTCCTTCGACGCCAACACCTACTTGCTGATGACCAAGGCGCTGGACTACTTCGACCCGGCATCCCCTCATGGCGGCGACCTGGCCCGCGCCCTGGCCCCGGCGCAGTGCCCCTTCCTGGTGGTCAGCTTCACCACCGACTGGCGCTTCCCGCCCTCGCGCTCCCGCGAGCTGGTCGACGCCCTGACCCGCGCCGGCAAGCCGGTCAGCTATGCCAACATCGACTCGAGCCACGGCCACGACGCCTTCCTGATGCCCGAGCCTCGCTACCAGGCGGTGTTTGCCGCCTTCATGTCGCGGGTCGCTCGGGACCTGGGCCTGGAGGAACGCCCATGAACCGCCCCGACTTCAAGCGGATCCACGAGTGGGTGCCGGCCGGCGCCCATATCCTCGACCTGGCCTGCGGCGACGGCACCCTGCTGGCCGCCCTGGCCCGCGACAAGGGGGTCACCGGCTACGGCCTGGAGATCGACTCCGCCGGCATCACCGCCTGCATCGCCCGCGGCGTCAATGTCATCGAGCAGAACCTCGACGACGGGCTGGCTAACTTCGACGACGGCGCCTACGACCTGGTGGTGATGACCCAGGCTCTGCAGGCCCTGCGCCGTCCCGACCTCGCCCTGGACGAGATGCTGCGGGTCGCCGAGGAGGCGATCATCACCTTTCCCAACTTCGCCTACTGGCGTCATCGAGTCCACCTCGGCATCCGCGGCTACATGCCGGTCTCCAAGTCGCTGCCCCACGCCTGGTACGACACCCCCAACATCCACCTGTCGACCTTCAACGACTTTGAACAACTCTGCCGCGACAAGGGTCTGATCATCGTCGATCGGGCGGTGGGTGTCGGCGATCACGAGGGGCACTGGACCTCGCGGCTGTGGCCCAACCTGTTCGGCGAGATCGCGATCTTCCGGGTCACCCGCGGCTGATTCAGAAGCGGCCGGAGATTGACGCGGTGATTGACCGTATAGAGAGGAAAGACGATGAAGCGAGGCATCCTGAGCGCCCTGCTGGCGGGCGCACTGACGCTGCTGGCGGGACAGGCCACCGCCCAGCAGTTCGAGCAGGTAGGCGACGTCCAGATCCACTACAGCGCGGTGACCACCAGCTTCCTGCCCGAGGCGGTGGCTCACGAATACCAGATCCAGCGCAGTCCGGCGCTGGCGCTACTCAATGTCAGCGTGCTCGAGGAGCGCGAGGACGGCACCACCCGCAGCATACCCGCCCGGGTCGATGGCCGGGTCGGCAGCATGGCCGAGGATGACGATGGCACGCCGCTGAGCTTCCGCACCCTGCGCATCGGCGACACTCCCTCCCAGGTGGCGGTGTTCCGCATCGACGACGAGCCGATGCGCTTCGACCTGGAGGTGTACCACGACCGCAACGCCGAGCCGGCCCGCGTGCGCTTCATCCAGCGCTTCTATATCGACCGCTAGGGAGCGTTAACAATTAGGCCAGCCATATGACGGCGGATACAAGGTTGAGTAGCGACTGGTAGTTTCTCGCCAGTCGCTCATAGCGTGTTGCCAGCCGCCTGAACTGCTTGATTTTCTGGAAGAACCTTTCTACCAGATTGCGATCCTTGTAACAGTGCCAATCTATCTCGGGGCATTCCAAGCGATTCTTTCTCGGCGGAATCACCGGCTCGGCGCCCACCGCTCGAATGATGTCCCTCAAAGCGGTGGAATCATACCCCTTGTCGCCAAGCACCGCCGCTGGAGAAAAGCCCGCCAGTAACGCTGGGGCGGCTCCGTACTCAGACGCTTGGCCCGGTGTGAGGATTAGCCGTACCGGGTTGCCGAGGGCATCGACCGCCGCGTGGATCTTGGTGCTCAATCCCCCACGCGATTTCCCCATGGCTTCGGTGCTCTGAGCCGTTTTTTTGCCGCCCCATGCTGATGAACTTTGACGATACTGCCATCTATCATCAGCTGCTCCATGTCGGGATCATCGGCTAATGTGTCGATAACCTGCTGCCAGACCCCCTTCTTAGACCACCGGTTATAGCGCATGTAGACAGTGTGCCAGCGACCGAAGGCGTCGGGCAGATCACGCCAGGGAGCGCCTGTCCGGGCGATCCACAGGACGGCTTCCACGAACAAGCGATTGTCCTTGGCCGTCACCCCGCGATCTGAAGCTTTGCCGGGGAGCATGTGCTCGATGCGCTCCCATTGGTCATCACGTAGCATTAGCCGAGGCATAGATCACCGAAAAATGCTGATATTCTAAATCAGCCCGATCTCCATCAGCAATTGTTAACGCAGCCTAGCAGTCTGTCGGGTTTTCGATAATGCCGTGAGATACTCTCAGCATGCCGCCACTACTGGAACGTCGCCATGAGTCGCTTCATCCCCGTTGACCGCCAGACCGACTATCTCCTGCCGCCTTCGGTGGATGAGTGGCTGCCCGATGGCCACCTGGCACGGTTCGTGGTGGATGTTGTCGAGCAGCTGGACCTCTCGGCATTAACGCGGCGCTACGCCGGCCGCGGGCACAAGGCGCATCACCCGGCGGTACTGCTGAGCCTGCTGGTCTACGGCTACGCCACCGGGGTGGTCTCCAGCCGCAAGATCGAGCGCGCCACCTATGACTCGGTGGCGTTCCGTTACCTGGCCGCCAATACCCATCCCGACCATGACACGCTGGCCACCTTTCGCCGCCGCTTTCTGCCGGAACTGGAACAGTTGTTCGTGCAGGTGCTGTTGCTGGCCCGCGAGATGAAGCTGCTCAAGCTCGGCACCATCGCCCTGGACGGCACCAAGCTCAAGGCCAACGCCAGCAAGCACAAGGCGCTATCGTATGGCCACGCCAAGAAGCTGGAGGCGCAGTTCAGGGCTGAGGTGAAAGCGCTGACGCAGCGGGCCGAGTCGGCGGACAAGGAGGATGCGGCCGATGGCATGGATATCCCCGCCGAGATTGCCCGCCGTGAAGCACGCCTGGCGGCCATCGCCGAGGCGAAGGCCAAGATCGAGGCGCGTGCCGAGGAGCGGGACGCCACCGAGCAAGCCGCCTACCAGGAAAAGGTGGCGCGACGAGACGCACAGCGCAAGGCCGGCAAGAAGCCCCGTGGGCGTGATCCCGAACCGCCGACTGGCGGCCCGCGTGACAAGGACCAGATCAACTTCACCGACCCGCAGTCTCGCATCATGCCGGTCACCGGCAAGGGGTTTGATCAGTGCTACAACGCCCAGGCCGCCGTCGATACCGAGAGTCTGCTGGTGACCCATGTCCACGTCACTCAGGCGACCAACGACAAGCAGCAAGTCATGCCGTTACTGACGGCCTGGCAGGGTTACCCGGAGACGCTGGGCAAGCCTGACCACCTGCTGGGTGATACCGGCTACTTCAGTACCGCCAATATCCAGGCCTGCCATGACCATGGTATCGAACCGCTATTGGCGATGAAGCGTGACATCCATCACCTGCCGGTCTTCGAACGTTTCGCCGCGGACCCGCCCGCACCGGAGAGCGAGGATCCCGTCGAGCACATGGCGTACCGCTTGAAGACGCAGGCGGGCCGAGCGCTCTATGCGCTGCGCAAGCACACGGTGGAGCCGGTCTTCGGGATCATCAAACACGTGATGGGGTTCCGGCAGTTCTCGCTACGCGGTCTGGATAAGGTCAGCGGTGAGTGGCGACTGGCCACCCTGGCATGGAATATCAAGCGGATGCATCGCTTGGCAGCAGGCTGAGGGCCGTCCCTTAGCCTGATAGGGCGGCGTCACAAGCGCTCAGGCCACTCCAGGATCGCCGAACGACGCCAGGTTGCTGACATGGCCGGCGCCAATACGAAAATGGAGAGAAGTGGGTGTCGTTACTGTGAGCGACACCCATAACCCGACAGACTGCTAGGCGAGCACTACTTCAGCCGGTGAAGCGGCGCTCGAGGTCAACCGCAAGCCGTTGCCCCAGACAGATCGCCACCGGCCGCCCGGCCTGGCGCAGGATATCGCAGCGCTGCGCCAGCACCTCCACCCCGCGTGACGCCGCCTCACGCAGGGCGGCGGCATAGGCGGGATCCAGATGCTCCGCGGGGGCCACATCGGCGATGCCCTCGTGGGCCACGCAGAACAGCAGCACCGCACGCTGCCCCGCCTCGACCAGGGCCATCAGCGCCTCCAGGTGCTTCCTGCCGCGATCGCTCACCGCGTCGGGAAAGTAGCCGTGCCCATCGGCCTCCCTGAGCGTCACCTGCTTGACCTCCACGAAGGCCGTGCCCCGTGCGGGGTCGTCGAGGCGAAAGTCGAGTCGCGAGGCCTTCTCCCCCACGCGGGCCACCGGCGCCTCGCGCCGCAGCTCGGCATACCCGGTCAACGACGGCACCCGGTCGGCACGCAGCGCCTCCTCGACGATGCGGTTGGCCCGCCCGGTCTGCACCGAGGCCATGGCCAGGCGGCCGTCGGGCTGGGGAAGCTCGATCAGCTCCCAGGTCCAGGCCAGCTTGCGCTTCGGGTTATCGCTGGGCGACAGCCATACCCGACAGCCCGGCACGTTCACTCCTCGCATGGAGCCGGTATTGGGGCAATGGGCTACCACTTCGCGGCCATCGTCGAGGCGCACATCGGCCAGGAAGCGCTTGTAGCGCCGCAGCAGCGTGCCGGGCACCAGCTCGGGATAGTCCATGCCGCTCCCTACTGGCGGGCCAGAAAGCGTTCGAGGCGGCTCACCGCCTCTTCCAGCCGCTCGACCCCGGTGGTGAAGGCGATGCGCACATGATGCTCACCGCCCTGCAGGGCGAAGTCGATTCCGGGGGTGATGGCGACGTTCTCCTCCTCCAGCAGACGCCGGCAGAAAGCCTCGCTGTCAGCGCTGTAGCGGGAGATATCGAGCCACAGGTAAAAGGCGCCCTGGGGCGGCAGCGAGGGTGCCAGGCCGAGTCTCGCCAGCCCGGCCAGCAGGGCATCGCGGCGCTGGCCCAGCTCGGCCCGGCGCGCTTCGAGGATGCCCCGGGTCTCCGGGGTGAAGGCGGCCAGGGCGGCGTGCTGGGCCGGAGTGGGGGCGGCCAGGAAGACGTTCTGGGCCAGCCGCGTCAGCGGCTCCACCGCCTCTTCCGGCGCCAGCAGCCAGCCCAGACGCCAGCCGGTCATGCCGAAATACTTGGAGAAGCTGTTGACCACGAAGGCGTCCGGCGTGATCGCCGCCACCGAGAGCGGCTCGAGGTCATAGCAGAGCCCCTGGTAGATCTCATCCACCAGCAGGTGGCCGCCTCGCCCCGCCACCGTCTCCGCCACCGCTGCCAGTTGCCCCGCCTCCAGCATATGGCCGGTAGGGTTGGAGGGCGTGGCGAGCATCGCCAGGCGAGTCGTATCGTGCCAGTGGGAATCGACCAGCGCGGCATCCAACTGCCAGCCGCTCTCCGCCCCCACCGGCACGGCATCCACCTCGGCCCCGGCCAGGGCCATGAAGTGGCGGTTGCAGGGGTAGTTGGGGTCGGCCATCAGCACCCGGTCGCCGGGGCCCGCCAGCAGCTGGCTGGCGAGCAGCAGCGCCCCGGAGGCGCCGGGCGTGACCAGGATACGGTGCGGGTCGACCTCGGCGCCGAAGTGCAGCGCATAGTGCTCGGCGATGGCCTCGCGTAGCGCCGGCAGCCCCGCCGCCGGCGTGTAGCGGGTATGCCCCGCCGCCAGAGCCGCCTGGCCCGCGGCCACTACCGGCTCGGGAGTCGCGAAGTCCGGCTCCCCCACCTCCAGGTGGATCACGTCATGGCCGGCCGCCTCGCGGGCCTGGGCGGTTTCCAGCAGGCTCATCACCCGGAAGGGGGCAACCTGGTCGATGCGCGGGCTCCACGCCATGTCAGGACTCCTGTCGGTAGGCCAGTACGCCGGGGAGCCAGTGCCCCACGGCGTGGTCAAAGGATGATGTCATGGAAGGTCCTAGTGTAGCGACTTTGGTGGCAAGATCGCAGCCTATGGCGTGGCCGAGGTTGCAACCTAGCGACTTTTCGGCTAAACAAGCAGGCCTTTGGCGTGAGATACCTTGCATCGCGGCAGGTATTGATCAGCAGTCACTCAAGTAATGAGGCAGTCCCATGCCAGTAGTCGACAAGAAACCGGAAGCGCCCAAGAAGTTCACCCCCTACGAGCCGGCGGCGGGTGAGGAGTACATGAACGAGGCGCAGCTAGAGCACTTCCGACAGATCCTGCTGGGCTGGAAGCAGGAGCTCATGGAAGAGGTGGACCGCACCGTGCGCCATCTGCAGGAAGAGGCGAACAACTACGCCGACCCGGCCGACCGCGCCACCCAGGAGGAGGGCTTCAGCCTGGAGCTGCGCACCCGGGATCGCGAGCGCAAGCTGCTCAAGAAGATCAACGAGACCCTCGAGATGATCGACGAGGACGACTACGGCTTCTGCGAGGCCTGCGGCGTCGAGATCGGCATTCGTCGGCTCGAGGCCCGTCCCACAGCCACCCTGTGCGTGGACTGCAAGACGCTGGCCGAGCTCAAGGAAAAGCAGCTGGGCGGCTGATCCGGACATGCCGATGTCCTGGCCGATCCTCCGTGACGGGCACCCTTGGGTGCCCGTCCGCGTATCCGACGCCCGGAGCCGCCCATGAGCGACTACCGCGGACGCTTCGCCCCCACCCCATCCGGGCCGCTGCACTTCGGCTCCCTGGTGGCGGCCCTGGCCAGCTTCCTGGATGCCCGCCGCGCCGGCGGCGAGTGGCTACTACGTATCGAGGACATTGATCTACCGCGCTGCCCCGCCGGCGCCGCCGACGAGATCCTCCGTCAGCTGGAGGCCTTCGGCCTGCACTGGGATGGCCCGGCGCGCTGGCAGCACGCCCGCGACGATGCCTACCAGGCCGCCCTCGAGCGGCTGACCGAGCTGGGCCTCGCCTACCCCTGCAGTTGCTCGCGCAAGCAGTGGCGCGACCATCCCGTCTACCCCGGCTGGTGCCGCGCTGGCGTGCGCGAGCCCGACCAGCCGGTGGCCTGGCGGCTGCGCAGCGACCTGGGGCTACGCCCGGTGTCATGGCAGGACCGCCTGTTCGGCGAGCAGCGCTTCGACCCGGCCGCGCTCGGCGACGTGGTACTCAAGCGCAAGGATAGCCTCTGGGCCTACCAGCTCGCCGTGGTGGTCGACGACGCCGACCAGGGCATCAGCGACGTGGTGCGCGGCTTCGACCTGCTCGACAATACCCCCTGGCAGCGCCAGCTGCAGCACGCCCTGGGCGCTCCCGAGCCGCGCTACCTGCACCTGCCACTGATCACGGGAGAGGACGGCCAGAAGCTCTCCAAGCAGAACCTGGCACCGGCCCTGCCCACCGGTGATGCCGCGGTACGCCCGCTGCTGCACGCCGCCCTGGCGGCACTGGACCAGGCGCCGCCGGAAGCCCTGGCCACTGCCCCGGTGACCGAGCAGCTCGCCTGGGCCGTGGCGGCCTGGTCGGTGGCACGCATCCGCCCGCTGGCCGAACGCCCGCGCGCCGACACGCCGGGGTAATGGCGCGGTAAAAGGAGAAGGAGGCCCCATGTACGTCTATCGGCTGATGCTGTTCCTGGTGTTCGGCGGCTACCTGCTCTCGCCGCTGATCATGAGCGGCTGGGCCACTCCCGGCGTCGCCTGGTACCGTCCCTTCGTCATCTGGGGCGTGCTGATCGCCCTGACCGTGTGGCTTGAGCAGAAGAGGAAGCTCGATGAACGCTAGCTCGCCGAGTACCGCCTCTCCTGGCGTCATCCGAGGCGTGCCGGTCGCCCCGACCCCGTGGCTGATGCAGAAGAGTAAGCAGAATGAACGCTAGCCTGGCGACCATGCTCGGCGTGGGGGCCGGCTTCCTGCTGCTGCTCTGGCTCTGCGCCCTGGCCGTGGATCGTGGCTGGATCCCCACGCGGGTCACCCGCCACCCGCTGGTCTACGCCCTGGCGCTGGGAGTCTACGCCAGTGCCTGGGCGATCTACGGCAGCCTGGAGCTGGCTGCCACCTCCGGCTACGGCTACCTGACCTACTACCTGGGCGTGGCCGGTGCCTTCCTGCTGGCGCCGGTGCTGCTGGTACCGATCCAGCGCATGGTGCGCACCCATCAGCTGGCCTCCCTGGCCGACCTCTTCGCCTTCCGCTACCGTTCACGCTGGGTCGGCACCCTGATCACCCTCGTCAGCCTGCTGGCGGTACTGCCGCTGCTGGCGCTGCAGGTGCAGACCATGGGCAATGCCATCTACCTGATGACCGGTGCCGCCTCGCCGGCCACGCTGGCACTGCTCTTCTGCGTGCTGCTGGCGCTGTTCGACATGACCTTCGTGGGGCGAAGGCGAATCGACGGCCACCATGACAGCCTGCTGGCGGTGATGGCGCTCTCCTCTCTGATCAAGCTTGGCGCCATGCTGTGCCTGGGTGGCTTCGCCCTGTTCGTCGTGTTCGATGGCCCCGCCGACGTCCAGGCCTGGCTCGAGGGCCCGGGCCAGGCCTTCCAGGCCAGCGTGGTCCAGACCGACCCGGCCCACTGGCGCTCGCTGCTGCTGCTGTTCTTCGCCGGCCTGCTGATGCCCCATATTTTCCACCTGGTGTTCACCGAGACCCCCTCGCGCCACACCCTGCTGCAGGCCAGCTGGGGGCTGCCCCTGTTCCTGTTGCTGATGGCGCTGCCGGTGCCACTGATCCTGTGGGCAGGCCAGCGCCTGGGCACCGATGCCCCCCTGGACACGGCCTACCTGGCGTTCGGCCTCTCCGAGTCGGTAACGCTCCAGGCGCTGGCCTTCCTCGCCGGCCTGGCCGCCACCAGCGCCACCACACTGCTGATTGCCCTGGCGCTGTCGGGCATGCTGGTCAATCACGTCTTCCTGGTGGCGCACCCTCCCGGGGCCCACCACGACCTCTACCGCTGGCTGCGCTGGCTGCGCCGCGGCCTGGTCGCGGCCGTGGTGTTCGGCGGCTGGCTCTTCTACCGCATCGTCGGCATGCACCATGACCTGACCAGCCTGGGGCTGGCCGCCTTCGTGGGTATGGCGCAGTGCCTGCCCGGCCTGCTGGCCCTGCTCTACTGGCCGGGCGCTAATCGGCGAGGCATGCTGGCCGGGCTGACCATCGGCATCCTGGTGTGGCTCGCCGGGCTTTGGCCGCCACTGCTGAGCGGACTGCCCGCCCTGGTGCTGATCCCTCCCGGGCTCGAGGCGCTGGCCGACGAGCCCGCCTGGTATGCGGTGACCCTGGTCTCCCTGGCGAGCAACGCCCTGGTCTTCATCGTGGTCTCCCTGGCCACCCCGACCTCCGAGGGAGAGCGCGCCGCCGCCGAGGCCTGCTCGGTGGACGCGGTGATCCGCCCCAAGCGCCTGCCGCTGGAAGCTGCCAACGGCGAGGCATTCAAGGCGCCCCTGGCCCAGGCCCTGGGGGAACCGGCGGCGGCACGCGAGGTGGATCGCGCCCTGGACGACCTGGGGCTGTCGCCGCAGGATGGCCGGCCCTATGCGCTGCGCCGGCTGCGCGACCGCCTGCAGGCCAACCTCTCCGGGCTTATGGGCCCCTCGGTGGCCCAGGACATCGTCGACCGCTACCTGCCCTACCGCCAGGATGGCCCCGGCGCCACCGAAGACATCCACTTCGTGGAGAGCCGCCTGGAGGCCTATCGCTCGCGGCTCACCGGCCTGGCCCGTGAACTCGACGGCCTGCGCCGCTACCACCGCCGCACCCTGACCCGGCTGCCGGTGGGGCTATGCGCCTTCGGCGAGGATGGTGAGCTGCTGATGTGGAACGACGCCCTGGCCCGGCTCTCGGGCATCGAGGGCACCAGCGTGATCGGCTCCCGGCGCGAGAGCCTGCCCGCCCCCTGGGGCGAACTGCTGGGGCGCAGCATCGCCGAGCCCGACAGCCACCTCTACAAGCAGCCGGTCAGCCTGGACGGCGCCACCCGCTACCTGAGCCTGCACAAGGCCGCCCTGGAGGGCAGCGACAGCGAACCCGGCGGCACGGTGATCCTGGTCGAGGATCACAGCGAGATGAAGTGGCTGGAGGACGAACTGGTCCACGCTGCCCGCCTGGCCTCCATCGGTCAGCTGGCCGCCGGCGTGGCCCACGAGATCGGCAACCCCATCACCGGCATCTCCTCGTTGGCCCAGAACCTGCGCTACGAGACCGACGACCCCGAGGTGCTGGAGACCACCGAGCAGATCCAGCAGCTCACCGATCGCGTCTCGCGCATCGTCTCCTCGCTGGTGGGCTTCGCCCATGGCGGACGTCACCTGGCCGGCCGCACGCTCGCCCCGGTTGGCATCGCCGAAGTGGTCGACGAGGCCATTCACTTGATCCACCTCGCCCGCTCGGGGGAGGATGTGCGCTTCGACAATCGCTGCCCGGCGACGGAGCGGGTCGAGGGCGACGCCCAGCGCCTGCTGCAGGTGATGGTCAACCTGCTCGGCAACGCCCGCGACGCCAGCGGGCCGGGGGATGGCGTGACCATCGAGGCCATCCCCAAGGACGCGGGGCTGAGGATCAGCATCACCGACGAGGGGGCCGGCATCGACCCGAGCGTGCGCGACCACCTCTTCGAGCCCTTCACCACCACCAAGCCCCCCGGCGAGGGCACCGGCCTCGGCCTGCCGCTGGTCTACAGCATCGTCGCCGAGCACCACGGCACCCTGGAGGTCGAGTCGCCACCGCCGGGGAGCGCGCGTGGCACCCGCATCAGCCTGTGGCTGCCGCGCCACCAGAAGGAGGGTGAGACACCCCAATGAGCCGGATCCTGATCGTAGAAGACGAAGCCATCATCCGCAGCGCGCTGCGCCGGCTGCTCGAGCGCCACGACTATCGGGTCGACGAGGCCGGATCGGTCTCCGATGCCATGGCCCTGGATCCGCAGCGCTTCGACCTGGTGATCAGCGACCTGCGCCTGCCGGGCGAACCCGGCACCGAGCTGATCGCCCGCGCCGCCCCGGTGCCGGTGCTGATCATGACCAGCTATGCCAGCATGCGCTCCGCCGTGGACGCCCTCAAGCTGGGTGCCGTGGACTATGTGGCCAAGCCCTTCGACCACGATGAACTGCTCGAGACCGTGGCCCGGGTGCTCCACCAGCAGGGCAGCCTGCGTGCCGAGCCCCCCGGCATCGCCGAACCCGATGGCCAGGAACGGCCGATGATCGGCCACTGCGAGGCGATGCAGCGGGTCTACGCGCGGATCCGCAAGACGGCCCCGGCCGATGTCACCGTGCTGGTCCAGGGAGAGTCCGGCACCGGCAAGGAACTGGTGGCCCGCGCCCTGCACCAGCAGAGCCGGCGTGCCCAGGCGCCACTGATCTGCGTCAACTGCGCGGCGATTCCCGAGACACTGATCGAGTCGGAGCTATTCGGCCACGAGAAGGGGGCCTTCACCGGGGCCAGTGCCGCACGCACCGGGCTGGTGGAGGCCGCCGACGGCGGCACCCTGTTCCTCGACGAGATCGGCGAGCTGCCCCTGGACGCCCAGGCGCGGCTGTTGCGCGTGCTGCAGGAGGGCGAGATCCGCAAGATCGGCTCGGTGGAGACCCGTCACGTCGATGTGCGCCTGATCGCCGCCACCCACCGTGACCTCCAGTCGCTGTCGAAGACCGGCGAATTTCGCCTCGACCTCTACTATCGCCTCAACGTGATGCAGATCGACCTGCCGCCCCTGCGCGAGCGCGAGGAGGATGTGCTGCTGATCGCCGACGCCCTGCTGGAGAAGGCCTGCCGGCGCCATGAGCGCGAGGGGCTGCGCCTCTCCCGGGCCGCACGCGACGAGATTCGCCACTACCCCTGGCCCGGCAATGTGCGTGAGCTGGAGAACGCCCTGGAGCGCGGCGTGATCCTCGCCGAGGGCCATCTGATCCACCCCGATGACCTGGGCCTCTCCGCGGCCGGCGGGGCCCCGGCGGTGGCCCGACGCCCTACCCCACCCCCGGAGGCACCCGCGGACGACAAGGAGGAGAGCCCTCCCGAGGGTGACCTGTCCCTGGAGGACTACTTCCAGCACTTCGTGCTGGAGCATCAGGATCTCATGAGCGAGACCGAACTGGCCCAGAAGCTCGGCATCAGCCGCAAGTCGCTATGGGAACGCCGCCAGCGCCTCGGCATCCCCCGCAAGAAGAGCACGCGGCGCCGAGCAGAGTGAGCCGGCCGGTGTCCATGCGACCATAGCCCATGCGACCATGGTGCTAGACGCCTTTCCTCTCCCTCGACAGGCGCTGCAGGCGGCGTTACCGCCCCCAACGGGCCTATTTGTTACCGTCCCACACAGCCGCCCCCCATCCGGACGCCCTGCGGGTAACACTTCTCCTCGCAGGTATTGCCCTCCCGTTACGCCGAAACAATAAGCTCATGTAATAAAAGGATTTAATCCTATGTGGCACGCTGCCTGCTATCTTACAGGGTAAGAAAAACAAGTTCCGGCGTTACCCGCTGCGCACCACAACAACAACGCAAACAACGTAGCCCGGGTGACACAGGTCCGCCGCCACAACAATAATTCTGGCGGGCCGCGCCAAGACGGCACCGAGTCTAACAACAACAGCATTGAGTGCCCGGCCCCTCGGTCCATAACAACAACAACAACAACAACAGCAACAATTCGAGGCACCGGAAGAGATAGGACGCGACGCGCCAGCCACGCCCATAACAAGAACAGCGGGCAAGCGAGGCGCACCCCCGGAAACAACACCAATACGCCGGGGGAAGGCAAATTCATTGCCGTCGTGGTTGGATTATTGTTTTGAATACGAGGCGGTCACCACCAGGAGCGCCAACAAGGATAACAACACTGCTTGCCTGAACCACTCCTTGGTGACTGTGGTGCGTATTCAAGGCGATGTGCCATCACGAAGAAGAACCAGCAGCACGGACGCTGCATCGTTGCTTAGGGGGGAGGCCAGCGGCCTCCCCCTTTTACGTGTGGCCGCCTGACAGGTCCCGGCGCTATGCAAGCCTACGGGGGTCCGCTACACTCAACGCTTTTACGCGCTTTCCAAGCGCCTTTTCCGCCTTGCGAGTCGATATCGCCGCATGTTCAAAGGATTTACCCGTTTTCTGCAGAGCCCCGGCGAGAGCCTGAAGTCGCTGTTCGGCACCGAGGTCGCCGCTGGCGTGCCCGAGGTCCGCGTCATTCCCCGCCAGGAGCACCCGGTATCGCGCCAGCACTTCAGCGATGCCGCCCTCAAGGTCCTCTATCGACTCCACAACGCCGGTTTCGAGGCCTACCTGGTCGGTGGCTGCATCCGTGACTCTCTGCTGGGGCGCATGCCCAAGGACTTCGATGTGGCCACCGACGCCACGCCGGAGGAAGTGAAGGAGCTATTCCGCAACTCGCGAATCATCGGCCGCCGCTTCCGCATCGTCCACGTGCGCTTCGGCCGCGAGGTGATCGAGGTCACCACCTTCCGCGGCAAGCCCGGTGACGATCACGCCGACCATATCGCCCAGCAGTCCGACGACGGCCTACTGCTGCGTGACAACGTCTGGGGCAACATCCAGGAAGACGCCCTGCGCCGCGACTTCACCATCAACGCCCTCTATTACAACATCGCCGACTTCTCGATCCACGACTTCGCCAATGGCGTTCGCGACATCGAGGCGCGCACCCTGCGGCTGATCGGCGACCCGGCGACCCGCTATCGCGAGGACCCGGTGCGCATGCTGCGTGCCGTGCGCTTTGCTGCCAAGCTCGACTTCCAGTTGGCCCCGTCCAGCGAGTACCCGATCCGCGAACTCGCCCCCCTGATGCTGCAGATTCCCCCGGCGCGCCTGTTCGACGAGGTGCTCAAGCTGTTCATGGCCGGTCACGGCGTCGAGACATTTCGCCTGCTGCGCCACTACGGCCTGTTCGAGATGCTCTTCCCCGAGGCCGCCGAGGCCATGGACGAGTTGCCCTGGGCCGAGCGCCTGGTCGAGGAGGCGCTGGCCAGCACCGACCGCCGCATCCAGGAGGAGCGCCCGGTGACCCCGGCCTTCCTGTTCGCCGCCATGCTGTGGGCGCCGGTGGTGCAGCGCCAGGCCGAGCAGGAGGCCGCTGGCCTCCCGCCGATCCCGGCCCTGCAGGCTGCCTCCCAGCAGGTGGTCTCACGCCAGCTCCAGCACGTGTCGATTCCCAAACGCTTCAGCCTGCCCATGCGCGACATCTGGGACCTCCAGCAGCGCCTGCCACTACGCCGCGGGCGGCGGGTGTTCCAGACCCGGGAGCATCCGCGCTTCCGCGCCGCCTATGACCTGCTGCTGCTGCGCGAAGCGGCCGGCGAACTCACCCCCGGACTCGGCGACTGGTGGACCGACTTCCAGAATGCCGGCGAGCATGAACAGGCCCGTCTGCTCGACAAGGCCGGCGCCAATCCCGCCGGCAGCGGCAAGCCCGGCCGCAAGAAGCGCCGCCGCCGGCGCAAGCCGCACCGCGACAACGGTGGCGGCAGCCCCGAGGCATGAGCATGCACCGCGCCTGGGTCGGCCTGGGCAGCAATCTCGAGGATCCCGAGACGCAGGTCGCCCGAGCCCTCGACGCCCTCGACCGACTGCCGCTGACGCGGCGCCTCGCCGCCTCCAAGTTGTATGCCAGCCGCCCTGTCGGCCCCAGGGACCAGCCCGACTTCATCAATGCCGTGGCCTGCCTGGAGACCCGCCTCTCGCCGCTGGCGCTGCTCGACCAGTTGCAGGCCCTGGAACAGCGCCACCGCCGCGTTCGGGCGCGCCGCTGGGGGCCCCGCACCCTCGACCTGGATCTGCTACTGTTTGATGACAGCACTCTGCACCTGCCGCGGCTGACGGTGCCACATCCGGAGATGACCCGGCGCGCCTTCGTGCTGGTACCACTACTGGCAGTGGATCCGCGGATGCGGCTGCCCGATGGCCGGCGGCTGGCCGACCTGGACGCCGCGCATGCCGACGCAGCGACACTGCGAGTGTTACCCATCGACACAACGCGGCCATTCAGGTAACAATCGTGGGTTACACGGGCCGGCAACCCGCGCCGCGACCCGACGTCACAAATGAGAGAGCACGCCATGAAACCCATCACCCTGAGCACGCTGCAGGCCTACAAGCGCGCCGGTGACACCTTCAGCTCCCTGACCGCCTACGACGCCTCCTTCGCCAGGGCCGCCAGCGATGCCGGCATCGAGGTGCTACTCGTGGGCGACTCCCTGGGCATGGTCCTGCAAGGCCACGCCAGCACCCTGCCAGTCACCCTGGAGGAGATCTGCTACCACACCCGCTGCGTGGCACGAGGCAAGGGCGCCAGCCTGCTGATGGTCGACCTGCCCTTCATGGGCAATCCCAGTACCGAACGCCTGCTGGAGAACGCCGGCGAGCTGATGCGTGCCGGGGCCGAGCTGGTCAAGGTGGAGGGCGAGGCGTGGATGGCCGACGGCATCCGTGAGCTGACTCGCCGCGGCGTGCCGGTGTGCGCTCACCTGGGCCTGACGCCGCAGACCGTCTACCAGTTGGGCGGCTACAAGATACAGGGACGCGATGCCGATCACGCCAGCCGGATCCTCGAGGACGCCCGCACCCTGGTCGAGGCCGGCGCCTCGGTGATCCTGCTCGAGTGCGTGCCAGCGAGCCTGGGTCGCGCCGTCAGCGAGGCCCTCGACGTGCCGGTGATCGGCATCGGGGCCGGACCCGGCACCGACGGCCAGATCCTCGTCATGCACGACATACTCGACGTCACCCCAGGGCGCAAGCCGCGCTTCGTCAAGAACTTCATGGCCGAGGCCGAGAGCATCCAGGGCGCCTTCCGTCGCTACCATGAGGACGTCAAGGCACGGCGCTTCCCCGCCGAGGAGCACTGCTTCTAACTGCGATTGCTGACTGCGTGCTTGAACTGCATGTTTTTCGCTATGGAGCTCTTAAGCACGGTGTTAAATACCGCCTCTAGCCGGAACGTTGCCATGCGAACCCTGAGAGAGATATCCGCCCTGCGCGAGGCGCTGGGCGACGCCCGTCGCCGCGGCGAGCGCATCGCCCTGGTGCCCACCATGGGCAACCTCCACGATGGCCACCTGGCCCTGGTCGCCGCCGCCCGCGAGCGAGCCGAGGTAGTGATCGCCACCATCTTCGTCAACCCGCTGCAGTTCGGCGCAGGCGAGGACCTCGACGCCTACCCGCGCACCCTGCAGGCGGACCAGGCACGCCTCGAGACGGCCGGCTGCGACCTGCTGTTCGCCCCCGACGCCGCCACTGTGTATCCCCGTGGCCTCGCGGCTCAGACCCGCATCGTGGTTCCCGAGGTCACCGAGGGGCTATGCGGTGCCTCGCGCCCCGGCCACTTCGATGGCGTCTCCACGGTGGTCGGCATGCTCTTCAATCTGGTGCAACCCGACCTCGCCTGCTTCGGCGAGAAGGACTACCAGCAGCTGGCGGTGATCCGGCGCATGGTCGCCGACCTGCACTTCCCCATCGAGATCGTCGGCGTGCCCATCGTGCGCGCCGAGGATGGCCTGGCCCTCTCCTCGCGCAACGGCTACCTGAACCCCGAGCAGCGTGCCATCGCCCCGCGCCTCTACGCCACCCTAGGCGAGCTGCGCGAGGGCCTGGAGTCCGGTGGCGCCCCGTCCGCGCTCCTCGAGCACGGCCGGACACGCCTGAAGGAGGCCGGCTTCGAGCCCGACTACCTCGAGCTACGCGCTGCCGACCTCGGGCCTGTCACCGCCGCCACCCGCGAGGCGGCACTGCTCGCCGCCGCCCGGCTGGGCACCACCCGACTGATCGACAACCTGACCCTGACCCTGCCCCGTTGAGGCAGCCCCCTGGAGGACCCTATTTCCATGTACACCATCATGCTCAAGGCCAAGCTGCACATGGCCCGCGTCACCCATGCCGTGCTCAACTACGAGGGCTCCTGCGCCATCGACGGCGAGCTGCTCGACATGGCCGGCATCCGCGAGAACGAGCAGATCCAGATCTATAACGTCGAGAATGGCCAGCGCTTCACCACCTACGCCATCCGTGCCGAAGAGGGCTCGAAGGTGATCTCGGTGAACGGTGCCGCCGCCCACCTGGCCAGCGAAGGCCAGCGAGTGATCATCTGCAGCTACGCCCACTACGGCGATGCCGAGCTCGAGACCCACCAGCCCGCCCTGGTCTACCTCCAGGAAGGCAACCACGTCAGCCACACCAGCCGCGCCATCCCCGTCCAGATGGCCTGAACCCGAGGGTGCTAATCGGGCAATGCCTGCTCGGTTAGCACCCGCCTCCTGCCCGGGACGCTCGCCTACCACCAAATTACCGCCACGCAAACATTGCGGCACCGCACAAGACTCCCCTATGCTGAATAGACCGGTCGTGTCCGGCTGTCGCGACAAGGCCGTAAGCCCGTCTTTCCAGCAAGGAGAGTGCTCACATGCAAGAAGTGGTTATCGTTGCCGCTCGCCGTACCGCCGTTGGTTCCTTCGGAGGCTCCCTGGCCAGCATCCCCGCCAGCGACCTGGGTGCCATGGTCATCAAGGACATCCTGGCTTCCACCGGCGTGGCCGGTGACCAGGTGGACGAGGTGCTGCTCGGCCAGGTACTCACCGCCGGGGTCGGCCAGAACCCTGCCCGCCAGGCGGCCATCAAGGCCGGCCTGCCCGAGACCGTGCCGGCCATGACCATCAACAAGGTCTGTGGCTCCGGTCTCAAGGCCCTGCACCTGGCCACCCAGGCGATCCGCTGCGGCGACGCCGAGCTGATCATCGCCGGCGGCCAGGAGAACATGTCTGCCTCACCCCACGTGCTGCCCAACTCACGCAACGGCCAGCGCATGGGCGACTGGAAGGCAGTGGACAGCATGGTCCACGACGGCCTGTGGGACGCCTTCAACAACTACCACATGGGTATCACCGCCGAGAACCTGGCCGAGAAGTACGGCATCACCCGCGAGCAGATGGACGAGTTCGCCGCCGGCTCCCAGCAGAAGGCCGCCGCCGCCATCAGCGCGGGCAAGTTCAAGGGGCAGATCGTCCCGGTCGAGATTCCCCAGCGCAAGGGCGACCCGGTGATCTTCGACACCGATGAGGGCCCGCGCAACGTGACCGCCGAGAAGCTCGCCGGCATGCGCCCGGCGTTCAAGAAGGATGGCACCATCACCGCCGGCAACGCCTCCTCCATCAACGATGGCGCCGCCGTGGTCATGCTCTGCTCCGCCGAGAAGGCCAAGGCGCTGGGCCTCGAGCCGCTAGCGCGCATCACGGCCTACGCCAACGCCGGCGTCGACCCGACGATCATGGGCATCGGCCCGGCCCCGGCGACCCGTCGCTGCCTGGAGAAGGCCGGCTGGAGCCTGGACGACCTGGACCTGGTCGAGGCCAACGAGGCCTTCGCCGCCCAGGCGCTCTCCGTCAACAAGGAGCTGGGCTGGGATGCCAGCAAGATCAACGTCAACGGCGGTGCCATCGCCATCGGTCACCCCATCGGTGCCTCCGGCTGCCGCATCCTGGTGACGCTGGTCCACGAGATGATCGCCCGCGACGCCAAGAAGGGCCTGGCGACCCTGTGCATCGGCGGCGGCCAGGGCGTGGCACTCGCCATCGAACGGTAACGCGCTGCGCGCGAGCTGTAAGCTGTAAGCTGTAAGCTGTAAGCTGTAAGCTGTAAGCTGTAAGCACAATGAAATAAGCCCTTGCGGACGAGTTCCACAAGGGCTTTTCTTTCGTTTGCTACCCCATTGAAAAACCCTCCACGGTTGGACCATGGAGGGTTTTCTTACGGCTTACAGCTTAAGGCTTCAAGCTTTATAGCTCGGGCTCGGCGACCGCTTCGGCCTCGAACGCCGCCTTCTCCTCCGGAGTGATCTCCTTGATGGTGAGCTTCACCCGGTTGCGGTTGTCGATATCGAGCACCTTGACGATGGGCTCATCGCCCTCGTTGAGGAAGTCGCGCACGTCGTTGACCCGTTCCGGCACGATCTGGGAGATATGCACCAGCCCGTCGGTACCCGGCATGATGTTGACGAAGGCGCCGAAGTCGGCGATGCGCACCACCTTGCCGCGGTAGAGCTTGCCGATCTCGGGCTCGGCGGTGATCGCCAGCACGGTGTCGATGGCCGCCTTGGCCGCCGACTTGTCCTCGGCGTAGATGCGCACGGTGCCGTCGTCGTCCAGGTCGATGGAGGCGCCGGTGTCCTCGCAGATCTTGCGGATGGTGGCGCCGCCCTTGCCGATGACATCGCGGATCTTGTCCGGGGCGATCTTGATGGTCGCCATGGCGGGGGCGTTCTCGGAGACCTCGGCGCGGCTCTGGGCGATCACCGCATTCATCTGCTCGAGGATCTGCTGGCGGGCGTCGTAGGCCTGCTGCAACGCCTGCTCCATGATCTCCTCGTTGATGCCCTCGATCTTGATGTCCATCTGCAGGGCGGTGACACCCTCGGTGCTGCCGGCCACCTTGAAGTCCATGTCGCCGAGGTGATCCTCGTCGCCGAGGATATCGGTGAGCACGGCGAAGCCGTCGGCATCCTTGACCAGGCCCATGGCGATGCCCGCCACCGGGGCCTTCATCGGCACGCCGGCATCCATCAGGGCCAGCGAGGAGCCACACACGGACGCCATGGAGCTGGAGCCGTTGGACTCGGTGATCTCGGAGACCACGCGGATGGTGTAGGGGAAGTCCGCCTCGTCGGGCAGCATCGCCTGCACACCGCGACGTGCCAGGCGTCCGTGACCGATCTCGCGACGCTTGGGCCCGCCCATGAAGCCGGCCTCGCCCACGCTGTAGGGAGGAAAGTTGTAGTGCAGCAGGAAGCGATCCTTGCGCTCGCCCTCCAGCGACTCGATCAGCTGGGAGTCGCGCAGGGTGCCCAGGGTCGCCACCACGATGGCCTGGGTCTCGCCGCGGGTGAAGATCGCCGAACCGTGGGTCTTGGGCAGGCTGCCAACCTCGATATCCAGCGGGCGCACGGTCTTGTGGTCGCGGCCGTCGATGCGCGGCTCACCCTTGACCACGCGCGCACGCACCACACGCTTCTCCAGGCCCGAGAAGGCGCCCTTCACCTCATCGCTGTCGAACTTGCCCTCGCCCTCGCCGGCGAGCTGCTCGACCGCCTCGGCCTTGAGGGCGGAGAGGGCGTCCTGGCGCTGCATCTTGTCGGTGATGCGATAGGCCTCGCCCACGCGGGCCTCAAAAGCCTCGGCCACGGCGGCCTTGAGCGCGGCATTCTCCGCCGGCGGCTGCCAGCCCCACTTCGGCTTGCCCGCCTCGGCGACCAGCTCGTTGATCGCCTGGATCGCGACCTGCATCTCCATATGGCCGTAGAGCACCGCGCCGAGCATCTCGTCCTCGAGCAGCTCATCAGCCTCGGACTCCACCATCAGCACCGCCTTCTCGGTACCGGCAACGACCATATCAAGCTCGGAGGTGGCGAGCTCCTCGACAGTGGGGTTGAGGAAGTAGCCCTTCTCTTCGTCGAAGCCGACGCGGGCCGCCCCGATGGGACCGTTGAAGGGTACGCCGGAGATGGCCAGGGCCGCAGAGGTACCCAGCAGCGCCGCGATATCCGGGTCATGGTTGCGGTCGGTAGAGAGCACGGTACAGACGACCTGCACCTCGTTCATGAAGCCCTTGGGGAAGAGCGGGCGGATCGGGCGGTCGATCAGCCGCGAGGTCAGGGTCTCCTTCTCGGTGGGACGCCCCTCGCGCTTGAAGAAGCCGCCGGGAATCTTGCCGACCGCGTAGGTCTTCTCCTGATAGTGGACGGAGAGCGGGAAGAACGGCTGGGCCGGATTGGCCTCCTTCCTGGCAACCACGGTGCACAGCACCACGGTATCGTCCATGGTGACCATCACGGCACCGGTGGCCTGGCGGGCGATACGCCCGGTTTCCAGGGTGACGGTGCTGCGACCGTACTGAAATGTCTTCTTGACCGGATTCACGGCGACTTCCTTCATATCTACTTTTCTGTGTTTGGGTCGTTTCGACTCGCCGACCATTTTAGGGGTTGACGCGCCCCGCGGCCACCGGATAGCAAGATTTCCGCCCTATACACGCAAAACGGGCAGCCCGAAGGCTGCCCGTTTTGACGTCTGCGTCAGAAAGAAAAGGAGGAATTCGCGTCACGAGCGACGAGAGGCTGGTCGCCGCCGGAGCGCAGGAACCGGAATGTAGCCTGCTACATGAGGATTCCGAGCACCGCCGGCGGCCAGGATATCGAGCGCAGTAGCGAATTACCCTTTTCTTTAGCGACGCAGGCCGAGACGCTGAATCAGTGCCTGATAGCGCTCGAAGTCCTTGCGCTTCAGGTAGTCCAGCAGCTTGCGGCGCTGGTTGACCATGCGGATCAGACCACGACGGGAGTGGTGATCCTGCTTGTTGGTCTTGAAGTGGTCCTGCAGGCCATCGATGTTGGCGCTCAGCAGGGCAACCTGCACTTCGGGGGAACCGGTATCGTTGTCGCCACGACCGAATTCGTTGACGATTGAGGCCTTCTGTTCGGCGGTAAGTGCCATCTGTCTCTCCAGTAAGCAATATGCCTGAATGATGAATGTAGGAGACCACGCATATTTGCAGTCTCGGCGTTGCTCCCTAGTCGGCCGCAGTACTCAGCAGCCGTTTCGGCGCCACCTCCTGTGGCGTCGTTACCGCGCCGAGGCCCAGGAAGGCCCCGTCGCAGTAGAGTCTTGCCGTCTCGCCGGCGGCGATGCCGCTGGCATCCACCCGGGCCGACTGACCCTGGGTCAGCCGCCGGGCCGCCGCGGCCTCGACCTCGAGGCGGGGCAGATGCGCTGCCAGGATGTCCACCGGTAGCAGCGTCGCTTCCCGGGCGGCCTGGTCGGGCAGTGCCGCCAACGCCTCGAGGGTCAGCATGCCCTCGGCGCCGAAGGGGCCGGTGGCCAGGCGACGCAGCACACTGATATGCGCGCCAGTGCCCAGGGCGCGGCCGATATCCTCGGCCAGGGTGCGCACGTAGGTTCCCTTGCTGACCGCCACTTCCAGCTCGAAGGCACTGCCCTCGAAGGCAATGAGCCGCGCATCATACACCGTCACGCGCCGTGCTGCACGCTCGACCGACTTGCCCTCCCGCGCCAGTTCGTAGAGCTTGCGGCCCTGGTGCTTGAGCGCCGAATACATCGGCGGCACCTGCTCGATCTCGCCATGGAATCCCGCGAGAACCGCCTCCACATCGGCGACGGTCAACGCCGGCACTTCCCGCCGCTCGACCACCTCACCCTCGGCGTCGCCGGTATCGGTCACCACCCCCAGTTCCACCCGGGTGCGGTAGACCTTGTCGGACGCCAGCAGGTGGGCAGAAAACTTGGTCGCCTCGCCGAAGCACACCGGCAACAGCCCGGTGGCCATGGGGTCCAGGGTGCCGGTGTGGCCCGCCTTCTGGGCCTGGAACAGCCGCCGTGCCCGTTGCAGCGCATGATTGCTGGACATGCCCGCGGGCTTGTCCAGCAGCAACACCCCGTTGACCGGCAGGCCGCGACGTCGACGCGCCATCAGTCGCGCTCACCCTCGTCTTCGGCAGACGACGGCGCCTCGCCGTGACGGGCGCGGTCACGCTCCACCGCCTCGTCAATCAGCGAGGAGAGGCGCTGGCCGCGCACCACGCTCTCATCGTAGTGGAAGCGTAGCTCCGGCACGTGGCGCAGCTTGATGCGCCGGGCGATCTGCCCGCGCAGGAAGCCGGCGGCCTGCTTGAGAACCTTGAGGTTCTCCTTGATGCGCTCCGGGGTATCCTCGCCCAGCAGGGTCACATGAACATCGGCATAGCCGAGGTCACGGCTGACCTCGACGCCGCTGACGGTGACCATGCCCAGGCGCGGGTCCTTGACCTCGCGCTGGATGAGTACCGCCAGCTCCTTCTGGAGCTGGTCGGCCACCCGGTCGGTACGCTTGAACTCGCGCATGCTTGGCTCCTGGCGCCTAGAGCGTCCGCTCGACCTTGACCTGATCGAAGACCTCGATCTTGTCGCCGACCTGGACATCGTTGTAGTTCTTCACGCCGATGCCGCACTCCATGCCGTTGCGCATTTCCTGGACATCGTCCTTGAAGCGGCGCAGCGACTCGAGCTCACCCTCGTAGATGACCACGTCGTCGCGCAGCACACGGATCTTCTTGTTGCGGTGCACGCTGCCCTCGATGACCATGCACCCGGCGATGGCACCGATCTTGGGCGCACGGAAGACGTCACGGACCTCGGCTACACCGACGATCTCTTCCTTCCACTCCGGCGCCAGCATGCCGGTCATCGCCTGCTTGACCTCATCGATCAGGTGGTAGATGACGCTGTAGTAGCGCAGGTCGAGGCCTTCGCGCTCGATGATCTCGCGGGCCGCAACATCGGCACGCACATTGAAGCCGATCACGATGGCCTCGGAGGCCAGCGCCAGGTTGGCATCGGTGCCGGTGATGCCGCCGACGCCAGAGGAGACCACGGCCACTTCCACCTCGTCGGTGGAGAGCTCTTCGAGCGCCCCCTTGATCGCCTCCAGGGAGCCCTGGACGTCGGCCTTGAGCACGATGGTCAGCTTGGCGGCCACGTCCTGGCCCATCTGGCTGAACATGTTCTCCAGCTTGGCCTTCTGCTGGCGCGCCAGGCGCACCTCACGGTACTTGCCCTGACGGAAGTTGGCGACCTCGCGGGCCTTCTTCTCATCGGCCACCACCATGAAGTCGTCACCCGCCTCGGGAGTGCCGTCGAGACCCTGGATCTCCACCGGCATCGCCGGCCCGACCTCGTCGACCTGCTTGCCGAGCTCGTTGGTCAGGGCACGCACGCGGCCGTAGTGCAGGCCGGCCAGCACGATATCACCCTTCTTCAGGGTGCCGTTCTGGACCAGCACCGTGGCCACCGGACCGCGACCCCTGTCCAGGCGCGACTCGACCACCACGCCCTTGCCGGGCGCCTCGGGCACGGCCTTGAGCTCGAGCACCTCGGAGACCAGCAGCACCGCCTCCAGCAGCTCGTCGATGCCCTCGCCGGTCTTGGCGGAGACGTGCACGAACTGGGTGTCGCCGCCCCACTCCTCGGAAATGACACCGTGCTGGGAGAGCTCGTTCTTGACCCGATCCGGGTCGGCGGTCGGCTTGTCGATCTTGTTGACGGCGACCACCATGGGAACGCCGGCGGCCTTGGAGTGCTCCACGGCCTCGATGGTCTGGGGCATCACGCCGTCGTCGGCGGCCACCACCAGGATGACCACGTCGGTGGCCTTGGCACCGCGGGCACGCATGGCGGTGAAGGCCGCGTGTCCGGGCGTATCCAGGAAGGTCACACCGTGAGAGCCGTTCACCTTCTCGGCGGCGACGTGATAGGCGCCGATATGCTGGGTGATGCCGCCGGCCTCGCCGGTGGCCACCTTGGCCTGGCGGATGTAGTCGAGCAGTGAGGTCTTGCCGTGGTCGACGTGACCCATGACGGTGACCACCGGGTCGCGAGTGAGCTCCTCACCCTCGTAGGAGATGCTCTCCAGCACTTCCTCTTCCAGCGCATCGTCCTTGACCAGCCTGGGCGTGTGGCCCATCTCCTCGACCACGATGGCCGCGGTGTCCTGATCGATGATCTGGTTGATGGTCACCGCCGCACCCATGGTGAACATGGTCTTGATGACTTCGTTGGCCTTGATCGACATCTTGTCGGCCAGGTCGGCGACGCTGATCGACTCGGGGATCGAGACCTCGCGGATGATCGGCTGGGTCGGCTTCTGGAAGCCATGCTTGCCGCCGCCCTGGCTGCTGCCACCACGGCGACCGCCGCGGCGCTCGGCGCGCTTGACCTTCTTGCCACCGCCACGCCGCCGCTCCTCGCGATCGTCGTCGTCGCGCTCGTGGCGACCCTTCTTGGCCGCGGCCTTCTTGGACGGCGCGGTACGGCGATCCGAACGCCCCTCCTTGGGGGGAGCCGGCGGCTCGTCGGAGGGTGCCGGGGCCTCGAGGTCGGGCACCGGAATGTCAGGCACCTCGGCGGCCTTCTGGGCCTCGAGCTTGGCGGCGGCCTCCTGGGCGGCCTGTTCCGCGGCCCGCGCCTTGGCCTCCTCGGCCTCCCGAGCCTCCTTGGCGGCCTGGGCCTGCTGGGAGTCGGCCATGTCGCCGACCAGCTGGCGCGGACCGGTGTCCTCCACCGGCTCCGGCTTGCTCTCCTCCTCGGCGCGCTTGACGTAGGTGCGCTTCTTGCGCACCTGCACCTCGATGGTCTTGCCACGCTCGCCGGTCTTGATGCGACTGCGCGTCTTGCGTGTCAGGGTGATGCGGTTCTTCGGCGCGGCCTTCTCGGTATCACCGCCATGGCTCTTGGTCAGGTAGTCGAGCAGCTGACGCTTGTCCTCCTCGGACACGGCATCGCCCTCGGACTTGTGCTTGAGCCCGGCTTCTTTCATCTGCTCCAGCAGGCGGGGAACGTCGCGCCCCACCTTCGCTGCAAAATCCTTAACGGTCATGTCTGACATGTAGACCCTCCTGAGCCCGTGACCCCAATTCTGTTCGCTTCGAATACTGCCGGTCCGAGCGCGGGGCATCGGACCCTTGTCTGCACGCTATTCGCCTTCGAGCGGTTCGTATGCGAGCTACTCGCTCTCAAACCAGGGCGCACGGGCAGTCATGATCAGTGACGCGGCACGCTCCTCGTCAATGCCCTCGATATCCAGCAGATCATCGACGGACTGCTCGGCCAGATCCTCCATGCTGACGATCCCGCGGCTGGCCAGGATGAAGGCCAGGTGACGCTCCATGCCTTCCATCTCCAGCAGGTCGTCGGCCGGCTGGGCACCGTCCAGCTCCTCCTCGGAGGCGATGGCGAGGTTGAGCAGCTCATCCTTGGCGCGAGCGCGCAGCTCCTCGATGATCTCCTCGTCGAACTCCTCGATCTCGAGCATCTCCTCGACCGGCACGTAGGCGATCTCCTCCAGGGTGGTGAAGCCCTCCTCCACCAGCAGGCGCGCCACGTCGTCGTCGATGTCGAGGTGCTGCACGAAGTGCTCCACCAGGCTGTCGATCTCCTGATCACGCTTGTCCTCCGCCTCGGCCTCGGTCATGACGTTGATCCGCCAGCCGGTCAGCTCGGAGGCCAGGCGCACGTTCTGGCCGCTGCGGCCGATGGCTTGTGCCAGGTTGTCCTCGGCGACAGCCACATCCATGGCGTGGGCATCTTCGTCGACCAGGATCGAGGCGACGTCCGCCGGCGCCATGGCGTTGATCACCAGCTGGGCCGGGTTGTCGTCCCACAGCACGATATCCACGCGCTCGTTCTGCAGCTCCGAGGAGACCGCCTGGACCCGCGAGCCACGCATGCCCACGCAGGCGCCCACCGGGTCGATGCGACGGTCGTTGGTCTTCACGGCGATCTTGGCACGCGAGCCCGGGTCCCGGGCGGCGCCCTTGATCTCGATGAGCTGCTCGGCGATCTCGGGAACCTCGATGCTGAACAGTTCGATGATCAACTCGGGGCAGGTACGCGACAGGATCAGCTGCGCACCGCGGGCCTCGGCATCGACCTTGATCAGCAGGGCACGAACCCGCTCGTTCATGCGATAACGCTCGCCGGGAATCATCTCGCCGCGCGGCAGGAACGCCTCGGCGTTGTCGCCCAGGTCGATGACCAGGCCGTCGCGGGTGGTCTTCTTGACGATACCCGAGACCAGTTCGCCCTCGCGATCGGCGTAGAGGCGCACTACCTCGGCCCGCTCGGCCTCACGAACCTTCTGCACGATGACCTGCTTGGCGGTCTGGGCGGCGATGCGGCCGAAGTCGGCGTTCTCGATGCGCTCCTCGACCACGTCGCCCAGGCCCAGGGGCGGGTCGCGGCGCTCGGCGAAGGTGAGCTTGATCTGGTGGTCGGGGCCGTCGAAGTCATCATCCTCGACCACTTCCCAACGGCGGAAGGTCTCGTAGTCGCCGGTACTGCGATCGATATGCACCCGTACGCTGGCTTCCTCGTCCTCGAAGCGCTTGCGCGACGCGCTGGCCAGGGCCGCCTCGACGGCCTCGAAAATCACCTCGCGGGGAACTCCCTTCTCGTTGGAGATCGCATCGACGACCGCCAGAATCTCTTTACTCATGCCTTTGCCTCGCCAGAAAACCTGTTCTCGAGCTGTTGCTCAACACGCCTCCCGGGGGAGGCCGAATCCTTGAACCGCGGGCTAGTCCTCGAAACGGGGCACCACGCGGGCTTGATCGATGCCATCGACGGGGAAGCAGTACTCCTCTCCATCGACCTGCAGCAGCACCTCGTCGCCCTCCACGCCGGCCAGCAGGCCCTGGAACTTGCGACGCCCCTCGAAGGACGCGCGCAGCTTCAGCGCCACCTCATGGCCGCGATAGCGGGAAAAATGATCGAGGGTAAACAGCGGGCGATCCATCCCCGGGGAGGAGACCTCGAGGCGATACTCGCCATGGATCGGATCCTCCACATCGAGCAGCGCGCTCACCTGGCGGCTGATATCCGCGCAGTCGTCGACGCTGACGCCGTCGGCATGGTCGATATAGATCACCAGACGCGAGTGCTTGCCTTGGGAGAGATGATCGATGCCCCACAACTCGAAGCCCATGGCGGTGACCACGGGGTCGATCAATGCGTATAGCGCTGCATCCTTGGTAGCCACGGAATAGACTCCTACAGCCGTTGCATCAGGCACCTGGCCGGGAGTGAACTGGGAAGTCAGGTGGCTGATTGGCATTGCCCGGAACAGTGCCCTGGCGCCTGGCGCTCTGGGCAAACTGCTAACAAAAAGCCCCTTCACAGGAAGGGGCTTTTACATAAAACCTGTAGACCACTCCGGCTATCTGGCTGCCCCTTCATGCGAACATGACCATGTCACTATTCGCCAGGCACCTGCCGGAAGATGGTAGCGGGGACCGGATTTGAACCGATGACCTTCGGGTTATGAGCCCGACGAGCTACCAGACTGCTCCACCCCGCATCAATCTAGGTCGGTGATGTTACACGCAACTGACGAATCCGTCAAGGGGCGTACACCGCATTGCCAATCCTGCTTCTGAAGGATCGTCGACAACCTGCATAGGCGTCGCGATGAATCAGATGGTGCCGAAGGCGGGACTTGAACCCGCACGACCGTAAGGTCACTACCCCCTCAAGATAGCGTGTCTACCAATTCCACCACTTCGGCATCAGGGGAGGCTGGAAACTGCGCAGCGAGCTACTCGTCGCTGCCCTCCAGCACTGGCGCAGCATTATCCATGCTCGACCCCTCGTCGTCAAGGGTCGGCACGCTGTTCTGCTGCTCGATCAGCCGCGCGTCGGGAATTCCGGCCTCGGGGGCAGCGCCGCTCTGGCTGGCAAACCAGGCCAGGGTCAGGGAGGTGGCGAAGAAGGCCGCCGCCAGCAAGGCGGTGAACTTCGCCAGGAAGCCGCCGCTGCCGCGGGAGCCGAACACGGTCTGGGAGGCACCGCCACCGAAGGCGGCACCGGCCTCGGCACCCTTACCCTGCTGCAGCAGGATCAGGGCGACCAGGGCGATGGCGATCGCCACGTGGATCATGAGAATGGCAACTTGCATGGAATCAACCTGCTGACTGACAGATGGCTAGGAAATCGTCGACCTTGAGCGAGGCACCGCCCACCAGGCCGCCGTCGATATCGGGCTGGGCAAGCAGCTCCGCTGCATTGCCCGCGTTCATGCTGCCGCCGTAGAGCAGCCGCAGCCTGGCCGCCAGGTCGCGATCGAAGCCGGCCAGGTATTCGCGAATGCCGGCCATCACCTCCTGGGCCTGCCCCGGCGTCGCGGTACGGCCGGTACCGATGGCCCATACCGGCTCATAGGCGATGATCACGCGCTCGCGCTGTTCCGGCGCCAACCGCTCCATCACGAAGCCGACCTGACGCAACACCACTTGCATGGTGTGGCCGGCATCGCGCTCCGCGAGGGTCTCGCCGACGCAGAGCAGCGGCGTGATGTCGACGCCGAGGGCGGCCAGCAGGCGGTCGTGCACCTGCTCGTCGCTCTCGCGGTAGAGCTGGCGCCGCTCGGAGTGGCCCACCAGCACATATCGGACGCCGAACTCGCACAGCATGCTCCCGCTCACCTCGCCGGTATGGGCGCCCGAAGGGTGCGGGTTGAGCGTCTGGGCGCCGAGCTGCAGCGGGGTCCCGTCGAAGGCGCGCCGTGCCGCCTCCAGATAGGGGTAGGGCGGAAAGATCGCCGTATCCAGCGAGCTCGGCAACGCGGCACTGGAGAAGGCCCGCCCGAAGGCCTCGACCAGCTCGGTCGAGCCGTTCATCTTCCAGTTGCCGGCGATCAGCGGCGTGCGCATCGACTGTCCTCTTTCAAGGTGGAGCGAAATGGTATAGGAGAGGCCCTGTCAAGACAACCGGCGCCGTGGGCGCTCAGGCGTCGAGCAGCGCCTCGACCCGCTCGGCGAGGCGCCGCGCCAGACCATCCACGTCGAGGTGCGGGCGCCCCTCGACCATCACCCGGATCAGCGGCTCGGTGCCGGAAGGCCGCAACAACACCCGCCCCTCATCGCCCAGCTCACCCTCGACCTCGCTCACCGCCTCCTGAAGGGCCGGCATGGCCATCACCGCCCGGGCATTACTGCCCGGCGTGAGGCGCACGTTGACCAGCGCCTGGGGCGCCTTCTCGAGACCGTCGAGCAGGCGGCTCAGCGGCTTATCCTCACGCACCATGAACGCCAGCACCTGCAGCGCCGAGACGATGCCGTCACCGGTCGTCTGCACATGGCCGCAGACGATATGCCCGGAGGACTCGCCGCCCAGTTGCCAGCCATTGGCAGCGAGGCGTTCCATCACGTAGCGGTCGCCCACCTTGGCACGCTCGAAGGGCACGCCCATGGCCTCCAGCGCCGCGGCAAGGCCGAAGTTGGTCATCAGGGTGCCGACCACGCCGCCGCCCAGCTCGCCGCGGGCGTGGCGGTCGCGGGCGATCAGGTAGAGGATATCGTCGCCGTCGATCTCGCAGCCGTCGCTGTCCACCAACAGCACCCGGTCGCCGTCGCCGTCGAAGGCCACCCCCAGGTCAGCGCCCTGCTGGATCACCGCCGCGCGCAGCGCTGCCGGATGGGTGGAGCCCACCTCGCGGTTGATGTTCAGGCCGTCCGGGCTCGCGCCGATCAGGCTGACCTCGGCGCCGAGCTCGCGGAACACGCTGGGGGCGATATGGTAGGTGGCGCCGTGGGCGCAGTCGAGCACTACCCTGAGGCCGCCGAGGCTGACCCGATCGGGAATGGTCGACTTGCAGAACTCGATGTAGCGGCCGTCGGCGTCGTCGATGCGAGTGGCCTTGCCGAGACGGTCCGCAGGCACCGTGACCAGGGGCTCCTCAAGCATCGCCTCGATCTCCTCCTCGACGTCGTCACCCAGCTTGGCTCCTGCGGCGGAGAAAAACTTGATGCCGTTATCGGCGAAGGGGTTATGCGACGCCGAGATGACGATGCCGGCATCGGCGCGAAAGGTGCGCGTCAGGTAGGCGATACCCGGGGTCGGCATGGGGCCCAGCAGCGACACGTCGATGCCGGCGGCGGAGAGCCCAGCCTCCAGCGCCGACTCGAACATGTAGCCGGAGATGCGGGTGTCCTTGCCGATCAGCACCCGGTGGCGACGCTTCGGGTTGCGCGCCGCCAACACCCGGCCGGTGGCCCAGCCCAGCTTGAGCATGAAGTCGGCGGTGATCGGCGGCTCACCCACCGTGCCGCGAATCCCATCGGTTCCGAAGTAGCGTCGCGCCATCAGCATCCCTCCTTGAGTACGGCCCAGGTCATGTTCACCGCATCCACGCTGGGGGCCACGTCGTGGACGCGCAGGATGCGGGCGCCACGCTCCACCGCCAACGCCGTCAGTGCCAGGCCACCCGACAGGCGCTCCTCCACCGGACGCTCCAGCACCTTGCCAATCATGCTCTTGCGCGACATGCCCACCAGCAGCGGCAGCTCGAGGTCGGCGAGATGCGCCATGCGGTTGAGCAGGCGCAGGTTATGCTCAACGGTCTTGCCGAAGCCGAAACCCGGATCGAGCAGCAGACGTTCACGGTGCAGGCCTGCGGCCTCACACTCGGCGACGCGGGCGGCAAGATAGCCGGCCACCGCCTCCTCGATGGGTACATCATAGCGGGGCGCCTGCTGCATGTCGCGGGGCTCGCCCTGGCGGTGCATCAGGCATACAGGCAGTCCGCTGCCGATGGCCGCGGCCAGCGCCCCCTCGCGCTCCAGGGAACGCACGTCGTTGATCATCCCCGCGCCCAGGGCAGCGCTCGCGCGCATCACCTCGGGGCAGCTGGTATCCACCGAGACCAGGGCGTCGAGTTCGCGAACCAGCGCCTCCACCACCGGCGCCACACGATCGAGCTCTTCCTGGGGCGAGACCGAGTCGGCCCCGGGGCGGGTCGACTCGCCGCCGACATCGATCAGCGCCGCACCTTCGGCCAGCATCCGCTCGGCGTGGCGCAGGGCGTCGTCCAGGGCCACATGGCGACCGCCATCGGAGAAGGAGTCGGGGGTGACGTTGAGGATCCCCATGACGCGGGGGTAGGAGAGGTCGAGCCGGTGTCGGCCGCAGATCAGGGAGGCGTGATTCGGATTCATCTTCGCTCGGCAGGTATGGAGAAAGGGAGTAAACCAGAAAGACAAAGGCGCCCCCGCGGGGGCGCCTGACAGGGAGTCGTGCGGCGGCCTCAGGAGCCAGCAGGCCCGCCCAACGGGTCGGAGGGCCGCCGACGCGGCTCCTCGTCGCCATCCTCGTCGCCGTCGACCTGCTCCGGTTCGTCCGGGGCAGCCTCGGCCCCGGAGGTCTCGGTCACCGGGGCTCCGGGGCCGGAAGAGTCGCCGTCCTCCCAGTCCTTGGGCGGACGCGGCGTGCGCCCATCCATGATGTCCTTGAGCTGGTCGGCGTCGATGGTCTCGTACTTCATCAGCGCATCGGCCATGGCGTCGAGCTTGTCGCGATTCTTCTCGAGAATGCGCTTGGCCTCGGCATAGCACTCGTCGATGACCTTGCGCACTTCCTTGTCGAGCCGCGAGATGGTCTCGCCGGACTTGAGCTTGCCGCCGCCCTGGCCCGGGGCGCCGAGGAACTGGTGGGACTCGTCCTCGTCGTACATGATCGGGCCCATCTCCTCGGAGAGGCCCCACTTGGCGACCATGTTGTGGGCCAGTTCGGTGGCGCGCTTGATGTCGTTGGAGGCACCGGTGGTGACACCGTTCGGCCCGAGCGTCATCTCCTCGGCGATGCGGCCGCCGAACAGCGAGCAGATCTGGCTGATGATCTGCTGCCGCGACAGGCTATAGCGGTCCTGCTCGGGCAGGAACATGGTCACGCCCAGGGCGCGGCCGCGCGGGATGATGGTCACCTTGTAGACCGGATCATGCTCCGGCATCACCAGGCCGATGATGGCGTGGCCCGACTCGTGGTAGGCGGTATTGAGCTTCTCCTTCTCGGTCATGACCATGGAGCGGCGCTCGGCGCCCATCATGATCTTGTCCTTGGCGAGTTCGAGCTCCTCCATCCCCACCAGGCGCTTGTTGCGGCGCGCCGAGAACAGCGCCGCCTCGTTGACCAGGTTGGCCAGGTCGGCACCGGAGAAACCGGGGGTGCCGCGGGCGATCAGCGACGGCTTGACGTCGTCGGCCAGCGGAACCTTGCGCAGGTGCACATTGAGGATATGCTCGCGGCCGCGGATATCGGGCAGCGGCACCACCACCTGGCGGTCGAAGCGACCCGGGCGCATCAGCGCTGGGTCCAGCACGTCGGGGCGGTTGGTAGCGGCGATGACGATGATGCCCTCGTTGGCCTCGAAGCCGTCCATCTCTACCAACAGCTGGTTGAGGGTCTGCTCACGCTCGTCGTTGCCGCCGCCCATGCCGACACCACGGGAGCGACCCACGGCATCGATCTCGTCGATGAAGATGATGCAGGGCGCCTGCTTCTTGGCCTGCTCGAACATGTCGCGCACGCGGGAGGCACCCACGCCGACGAACATCTCGACGAAGTCGGAGCCGGAAATGGAGAAGAACGGCACCTTGGCTTCACCGGCGATGGACTTGGCGAGCAGGGTCTTGCCGGTACCCGGCGGGCCCACCATCAGCACGCCGCGAGGAATGGTACCGCCCAGGCGCTGGAACTTGGTGGGGTCGCGCAGGAAGTCGACCAGCTCCTCGACCTCCTCCTTGGCCTCGTCGCAACCGGCCACGTCGGCGAAGGTGGTCTTGATCTGGTCCTGGGAGAGCAGCTTGGCCTTGGACTTGCCGAAGCTCATGGGCCCGCCCTTGCCGGCGCCCCCGCCCTGCATCTGACGCATGAAGAACATGAAGATGGCCAGGATCAGCAGGATCGGGAAACTGGCGACCAGCAGCCGCATCCACAGGCTCTGCTGCTCGGGCTCCTTGCCCACCACGGTCACATTGCTGGAGAGCAGGTCATCCATCAGCTTGGGATCCTCCGCCGCGGGGCGGATGGTCCGGAACTGCGAGCCGTCGGTACGCTCACCGTTGATGGTGTAGCCATCGATGGTCACACTGCGCACCTGCTCGTTCTGCACCTGCTGGACGAACTGCGAGTAGTTCATCGCCTGGGGTGCACTATCGACACTGAAGTTGTTGAACACCGTCAGCAGCACCGCCGCGATGACCAACCACAGGATCAGGTTCTTCGCCATATCGTTCAAGGGACTACCCTCAATATCTGAAATCTGTCGGCCGCAGGGACCTGGCACCTTGGACACTACAGGAGCCGGCCGTGTTCGGCCACCGCCCGCCAGGCGGTCCACCGCAGCAGGCACTGTGACACACTTTGTTGTGCTCTGTCCGGCAATTTCCCCGATAGGCCGGGACTATCGCGGCACTCCATCCCACCAGGCTCAACCGCGAAAGCCCTGCGCCAGCAGGTAGACCTCACGGGAGCGCGCACGCGATGCGTCGGGCTTGCGGGTCACCACCCGCGTGAAGGCGCCACGCAGCGCCTTCAGGTAGTCATCGAAGCCCTCGCCCTGGAACACCTTGGCCAGGAAGGTGCCGCCGGGGCGCAGGGTCTGGCCGGCCAGGTCCAGCGCCAGCTCCACCAGATACATCGCCTGGGGCTGGTCGATGGCGGCCATGCCACTCATATTGGGGGCCATGTCGGACATCACAAGGTCCACCGGGCGGCTGCCCAGGGTGGCGAGAATCGCCTCGAGGACCACCTCCTCGGTGAAGTCGCCCTGGATGAAGTCGACACCGGCCAGGGCATCCATCTCCAAGATATCGGAGGCAATCACCACTCCCTCGGGCCCCACCTTCTCGGCCGCCACCTGGCTCCAGCCACCGGGCGCCGCCCCCAGATCGATCACCGTCATGCCCGGCGCGAGGAGCCGATCCTTCGCGTCGAGCTCGAACAGCTTGTAGCTGGCCCGCGAGCGATAGCCCTCCTGCCAGGAACGCTGCACGTACTGGTCGTCGAAGTGCTCCTTCAGCCAGCCCTTGCTGGTCTTGCTTGCAGAGTGCTTGCCGGAGGCGGGGGATGGGGTGCGGGGACGAGCCACGGCATCACCTGGAACGTTGCGGGGATGTGACTGGCGCGGGGCAGAATACGCGACTGGGGCGCCGAGAAATGGCCGGTCAGCCCGGCGCTTTTGCCGAAGACGTTTTCGGCGTGACGAATTGCGCGTACCATGACTGGCTGCGCGCAACCGAGAAGACGCAAGATACCATGAGCTTGTCACAGGCACAAAAGAAAGCATTTCGTAGCATCGGTCACCACCTGAACCCGGTGGTAATGGTCTCCGAGAACGGCATCTCCGACGGGGTGCTGGCGGAGCTCGACCGAGCCCTCAACGACCACGAGCTGATCAAGGTGAAGATCGCCCTGGCGGAGCGCGACGAACGGGCCGCCATGCTCGACGAGCTGGTCGCGGCCAGTGGCGCCGAGCTGATCCAGAAGATCGGCAAGATGGCGCTGCTCTATCGACGCAACCCCCAGGCCAACCCCAAGCTCTCCAACACCAAGCGCTTCGAGAACCATCACGGGCGGCACTGACCGCGCTTCGCGCAAGCTGGAGGGAGACTCCGTCTCGCGACGGAGGCCGAAGGCCTCCCGAACAGACCACCCCGAGCCACCCGACACTGCCGGGCGCCTGCGGCGCCAGTCGCGATGCGCAGCATCCCTCCTACCACGGCGCCATACAGCAAAAGCCCCGCAGGCATTCGCCTGCGGGGCTTTCTTGTAGCTTGATCCTTGCAGCTTGTCGCTGCCCGAAGGGCTACAGGTGCTCGACGCTCGTGATCTCGTACTCGACGTCACCACCGGGGGTCTTGACCACCACCACGTCGCTCTCCTCCTTGCCGATCAGGGCGCGGGCGATGGGTGAGGTCACCGAGATCAGGCTCTGCTTGATATCGGCCTCGTCCTCACCGACGATGCGGTAGCTCACCTCCTCGTCGGTATCGAGGTTGAGCAACCCCACGGTGACGCCGAAGATCACCTTGCCGGTCTTGGGCAACCGGGTGACGTCGATCACCTGGGCGCTCCCGAGCTTGCCCTCGATCTCCTGGATCCGCCCCTCGATGAAGCCCTGCTGCTCGCGGGCCGCATGGTACTCGGCGTTCTCCTTGAGATCGCCGTGCTCACGGGCCTCCGCGATGGCGGCGATCACCTTCGGCCGCGCCTCACTCTTGAGGTGATCGAGCTCCTTGCGCAAGCGCGACTCCCCGGCGACGGTCATCGGGACCTTGTTCATTGTACGGCTCCTGCATGCAGTTCCTGTAGCCGCCGCACCGTGATCTCATTGCCGTACTCGAGCGCCAGGCAAACGGCACTGGCCCCCGCCAGCGTGGTGGCGTAGGGAACCTTACGAGCCAGCGCGGTGCGACGGATCACCGAGGAGTCGTTGATCGCCTGGCGACCCTCGGTGGTATTGACGATATAGGCGATCTCGTCGTTCTTGAGCAGATCGACGATATGCGGGCGGCCTTCGAAGACCTTGTTCACGACCTCGACATCGACACCGGCGGCCTCGAGGGCCGCGGCGGTACCGCGGGTCGCACATAGCGTGAAGCCCAAGGTTACCAGAGAGCGCGCCACCTCGATAACACCCGCCTTGTCCGGCTCGCGCACCGAAAGGAACGCCTTGCGCGGCCCGGAAAGCGGCGGAATCGCCTCGCCGGCGCCGAGCTGCGCCTTGTAGAAGGCCTCGGCGAAGGTGTTGCCACTCCCCATCACCTCGCCGGTGGACTTCATCTCCGGCGACAGGATCGGATCGACGCCCGGGAACTTGTTGAACGGGAACACCGCCTCCTTGACGCTGTGGAAGTGCGGCACGATCTCGGCCTCGAAGCCCTGCTCGGCCAGGGTGGTGCCGGCCATGCAGCGCGCGGCGACCTGGGCCAGCGAGGTGCCGATGCACTTGGAGACGAAGGGCACGGTGCGCGAGGCACGGGGGTTGACCTCGATGATGTAGATCTCGCCGTCCTGCCAGGCCAGCTGCACGTTCATCAGGCCCTTGACGCCGAGCTCCATGGCCATCTGCCGCACCTGCTCACGCATCGCGTCCTGCACCTCGGCGGGCAGCGAGTAGGGCGGCAGCGCGCAGGCGGAGTCGCCGGAGTGCACGCCGGCCTGCTCGATATGCTGCATGATGCCGCCGATCACCACCTGCTGACCGTCGCTGACCGCGTCGATGTCGATCTCGATGGCCGCATTGAGGAAGTGGTCGAGCAGCACCGGAGAGTCGTTGGAGACCTTGACCGCGTGGGTCATGTAGTTCTCGAGCTCGGAGGCGTCGTACACGATCTCCATGGCGCGGCCGCCGAGCACGTAGCTGGGACGCACTACCAGCGGGTAGCCGATGGCCCCGGCCTTGGCGAAGGCCTCTTCGAAACTGCGCGCGGTGGCGTTGGGCGGCTGCTTGAGGCCCAGCTTGTCGATCATCTGCTGGAAGCGCTCGCGATCCTCGGCACGGTCGATGGCGTCCGGGGTGGTGCCGATGATCGGCACGCCGGCGGCCTCGAGTTCCCGGGCCAGCTTGAGCGGGGTTTGGCCGCCGAACTGCACGATCACGCCGACGGGCTGCTCCTTGTCGGCGATCTCCAGCACGTCCTCCAGGGTCACCGGCTCGAAGTAGAGACGATCGCTGGTGTCGTAGTCGGTGGAGACGGTCTCGGGGTTGCAGTTGACCATGATGGTTTCAAAGCCGTCGTCATGCATGGCGAAGGCGGCGTGGACGCAGCAGTAGTCGAACTCGATGCCCTGGCCGATGCGGTTGGGTCCGCCGCCCAGCACCATGATCTTCTGCCTGTCGCTCACCTCGGCCTCGCACTCCTCCTCGTAGGTGGAGTACATGTAGGCGGTGTCGGAGGCGAACTCCGCGGCACAGGTGTCGACACGCTTGTAGACCGGGCGGATGCCGGCCTGCTGGCGCGTCTTGCGGAACTCCTTCTCGGAGACCCCGAGCAGCGCGGCCAGGCGGGCATCGGAGAAGCCCTTGCGCTTGAGGCGGAACAGCTCACGCGTATCGAGCTCGGAAAGCGAGCGCGTGGCCACCTCGGCCTCGGTGGCGACCAGGTCCTCGAGCTGAACCAGGAACCAGGGATCGATCTTGGTCAGCGCGAAGATCTCGTCGCGGCTCATGCCGGCGCGCATGGCATCGGCGATAAAGAAGATGCGCTCAGCGCCGGCGGCCTGCAGCTCACCCTTGATATGCGCCATCCCGTCGGCATCGAAGCGAGTGATCTTGGGGTCGAGGCCGTCGTTGCCGGTCTCCAGGCCGCGCAGCGCCTTCTGCAGGGACTCCTGGAAGGTACGCCCGATCGCCATCACCTCGCCCACCGACTTCATCTGGGTGGTCAGGCGGTCGTTGGCCTGGGGGAACTTCTCGAAGGTGAAGCGCGGGATCTTGGTGACCACGTAGTCGATGGCCGGCTCGAACGACGCCGGGGTGCGCCCGCCGGTGATGTCGTTCTGCAGTTCGTCCAGGGTATAGCCCACCGCCAGCTTGGCGGCGATCTTGGCGATCGGGAAGCCGGTGGCCTTGGAGGCCAGCGCCGAGGAGCGCGACACCCGCGGGTTCATCTCGATGACCACCATGCGCCCGGTCTTCGGATCCGTGCCGAACTGGACGTTGGAGCCGCCGGTCTCGACGCCGATCTCGCGCAGCACCGCCAGCGAGGCGTTGCGCATGATCTGGTATTCCTTGTCGGTCAGCGTCTGGGCCGGCGCCACGGTGATGGAGTCACCGGTGTGCACGCCCATGGGGTCGAAGTTCTCGATGGAGCAGACGATGATGCAGTTGTCGTTCTTGTCACGAACGACCTCCATCTCGTACTCCTTCCAGCCCAACAGCGACTCGTCGATCAGCAGTTCGTGGTTGTTGGAAAGCTCGAAGCCACGCTGGCAGATCTCCTCGAACTCCTCCTTGTTGTAGGCCACGCCGCCGCCGGAGCCTCCCATGGTGTAGGAGGGGCGGATGATGGTCGGGAAGCCCAGCTCGGCCTGGATCTCCCAGGCCTCTTCCATGGTGTGGGCGACCTTGGCCTTGGGGCACTCCAGGCCGATGCGCTTCATGGCCTGGTCGAAGAGGTCGCGGTCCTCGGCCTTGTTGATGGCGTCGGCATTGGCGCCGATCATCTCCACGCCATGCTTCTCGAGCACGCCATGCTTGTCGAGGTCCAGGGCGCAGTTGAGCGCGGTCTGGCCGCCCATGGTGGGCAGGATGGCGTCGGGCTTCTCGGCCTCGATGATCTTCTCCACCGCCTGCCAGGTGATCGGCTCGATGTAGGTGGCATCGGCCATCGCCGGGTCGGTCATGATGGTAGCCGGATTGGAGTTGACCAGGATGACCCGGTAGCCCTCCTCGCGCAGGGCCTTGCAGGCCTGGGCGCCGGAGTAGTCGAATTCACACGCCTGGCCGATGACGATGGGGCCGGCGCCGATGATCAGGATGCTCTGGAGGTCGGTACGTTTGGGCATGGTGCTTCCCGCAAAGTGAATGACGGACGAGGGGCGGCGGTCGGGCGCTTAACGCTTGGCTTTCATCATCTCGATGAAGCGGTCGAACAGCGGCGCCACGTCGTGGGGCCCAGAGCTGGCTTCTGGGTGCCCCTGGAAGCTGAAGGCCGGCCGCTCGGTATGCTCGATGCCCTGCAGGGTACCGTCGAACAGCGAACGGTGAGTCGCCCGCAGCAGGGTGGCCGGCAGCGTCGCCTCGTCGGCGGCGAAGCCATGGTTCTGGCTGGTGATCATCACCTTGCCGGACTCGAGGTCCTGCACCGGGTGGTTGGCGCCGTGATGGCCGTGATTCATCTTCACGGTCTTCGCCCCGCTGGCCAGCGCCAGCAACTGGTGCCCCAGGCAGATGCCGAACAGCGGAATATCCGTCTCGAGGAAGGCCTGAATGGCAGCGATGGCGTAATCGCAGGGCTCGGGGTCACCCGGCCCATTGGAGAGGAAGATGCCGTCGGGGTTGAGCGCCAGCGCCTCGGCCGCCGGGGTCTGCGCCGGCACCACGGTCACCCGACAGCCGCCGGCGGCCAGCAGGCGCAAGATGTTGCGCTTGATGCCGAAGTCATAAGCCACCACATGATAGGGACGCTCGCCGTCGCGGGCATCAAGGTAGCCGTGCCCCAGCACCCACTGCCCCTCGTGCCACTCGTAGGGCTCGCGGCAGCTCACCTCCTTGGCCAGGTCCATGCCCTTGAGCCCGGGGAAGTCGCGGGCGGCGGCCAGGGCACGCTCGACGGCGTCCTCGCCCTCGGCCTCCGGCCCGGCCAGGATCGCTCCACTCTGGGCGCCCTTGTCGCGCAGGATGCGGGTCAAGCGACGGGTGTCGATCTCGGCGATGCCCAGCACACCGTTCGCCGCCAGGTAGTCGGACAGTGCCTGCTCGCTGCGAAAGTTGCTGGCCACCAGCGGCAGGTCGCGGATCACCAGACCGGCCGCGGCGATGCCCTCAGACTCCACGTCCTCGGCGTTGACGCCGGTGTTGCCGATATGTGGATAGGTCAGGGTAACGATCTGGCGCGCGTAGGAGGCGTCGGTCAGGATCTCCTGGTAGCCGGTCATGGACGTGTTGAACACCACCTCGCCGCTGGTCTGTCCATCGGCACCGATGGCCGTACCGTGGAACACGCTACCGTCTTCCAGGGCCAGTATCGCGGGTCTCTTCAAGGTCATGTCCTCCTGCTCGTCAAGGATATCTCAGCGCCGCCGTACGCCAGTCGTAAAAAAGCGGGACGAACCCGATGCAGACCGGTTTCATCCCGCTTGTTGTCATTCGCTCGAGACGCCTGGGCCGAAGCAACAAGCGCTGTGTTGGGCTCTCGCCCGGGCGCCCGGCCAAAATTTTGGGGATATTACAGGAAACGCCTCCCGGCGACTACCCCATTGGTCGAACCACCTCGTTCCTAGGCTTCGGGGTTAGGCTACGGCGCCCCGTCACTCCAGGCCGAGCACGTCCTGCATCGCATAACGGCCCTTGTCCTGGCTGGCCACCCAGCGGGCCGCCCGCACCGCGCCCTTGGCGAAGGTCATGCGGCTCGAGGCCTTGTGGGTGATCTCGATGCGCTCGCCCTCGGTGGCGAACATCACGGTGTGCTCGCCGACGATATCGCCCGCCCTGACGGTGGCGAAGCCGATCTCCTTGTCGGTGCGCGGCCCGCACTGCCCCACCCGCTCGAAGACGCCATGCTCCTTGAGGGTGCGCCCCAGGCTCTCGGCCACCACCTCGCCCATCTTCAACGCGGTGCCGGAGGGGGCATCCACCTTGTGGCGGTGATGGGCCTCGATCACCTCGATGTCGTAGCCCTCGTCGCCCAGCGCCCGGGCCGCGGTTTCCAGCAGCTTGAGGGTCAGGTTCACCCCCACGCTCATGTTGGGGGCGAAGACGAAGGGCAGCCGGTCGCGGAAGGCATCGAGCTCGGCCAACTCCTCGCCGGAGAGCCCGGTGGTGCCGATCACCATGCGCTTGCCGTGGGCGGCGCAGAACGCCAGGTTGGCCAGGGTGACCCGAGGCGCGGTGAAGTCGATCAGCACGTCGAAGTCATCGACGATGGCATCCAGCGTATCCACGGCGCTCACGCCCAGCTTGCCGACCCCCGCCAGCTCGCCGATATCGGCGCCGGTAAGCGTGCTGCCCGGCTCGACGATGCCCCCCGCCAGGGTGGCGCCATCATCCTGCTGTACGGCGTTGACGAGGGTGCGGCCCATGCGGCCGGCGACGCCGACGATGGCAATACGGGTCATGAGGACTCCTGTAGGAACATTTGCGGCTCAACAATGCACCGCAGTATACCAGAGGCAAGCCGCCGTCAGCCGTCCGCCCCACTGCCTGCCGAGGTGGGCCGCACGGAGGGTAATACCTCGACTCACGCCTCCCAGACGATATCCAGCTCGACACCCCGGAGCTCATCCAGGGCATTGTCCACCTGACGCTCGAGTTCGTCGTGGCTCTCGTCATCCAGAGCCTCCACCACCACCAGCAGCTTGTCAGGCTGGGCCTGCAGGTAGCAGCTACCCTCCTCGAAGGTGGCCCGCACCGAATCACCGGAACGGTCCACCTCCTTGGCACCGGACCAGCGCTCGCAGAGCTGATCGACCAGGGCCGCCGCATCCTCGGCGTGCAGCTCGGCGCGTGAAATGGGCATGGCGCTATCCTCCTGCAGAAATGTCGAGGCCCCAGACTATGATGCCATCCCGTGGAACGCTACCCCCTCACCGCCTACGCTGCCCTCCACGCCACCGGCGCCAGTAGGAGTCACATCGGGCAACTCCCTGGCACACTAGGGCCATCCAGAACACCAGTCATGATCGGGAGAGCTAGCCAATGCTCATCAACTGCGCGGTCTACGACAAGGGCCACCGCCTGCACGATATCCAGCCCGACCAGATCGGCGACTACCTGGGGCAGCCCGACCGCTTTGTCTGGGTGGCCCTGCACGACCCCAGCGCACAGGAGATGGCTCACTATCAAGCGGCGTTCGGCCTACACGAACTGGCCGTGGAGGACACCCTGAAGGGTGACCAACGCCCCAAGCTCGAGGAGTACGACTCGGCCCTGTTCATGATCATGCACATGGTCGCCATGATCGACGGCAAGCTGCAGTCCGGCCAGGTAGCGGTATTCGCCGGACCCGGCTATGTGCTCTCGGTACGGCTGTCTCCGGGCGAGGGCTTCAGCGAAGTGCGCAAGCGCTGCGAAAGCGATCCCGTGCTGCTTAGCCGGGGCCCGGCCTTCGCTCTCTACGCGCTGCTGGACACGGTGGTCGATCGCTACTTCCCGGTGCTGCAGGCGCTGGAGGCGGAGCTGGAGAGCATCGAAGACGAGATCTTCGTACAGGGGTCGGCACGCACCAGCCTCGAGCGGCTCTACCAGCTCAAGCGACAGGCCATGCAGCTGAAGCGCGCCGCCATGCCGCTGGGCGAGGCGGTCAGTCATCTATTCAGCGGACGGGTACCGACACTCTGCCTCGAGACCCGAGAATATTTCCGCGATGTCTACGACCATCTGCACCGCATCGAATCGGCGGTGGACAGCATTCGCGAGATGATCATCACCGCCATCCAGGTGAACCTCTCGATGGTGGCCATCGACGAGGGCGAAGTGAACAAGCGGCTCGCCGCCTGGGCGGCGATCTTCGCCGTGGCCACCATCTTCGCCGGCATCTGGGGCATGAACTTCACCCATATGCCCGAGCTCGACTGGCGCCTCGGCTACCCTCTTGCCCTGCTGACCATGGGCGGCGCCTGCGGCGCCCTCTATCGACGCTTCCGCCGCGCCGGGTGGTTGTAGCGCCGCCTCTATGGGGCGGCGCCGAGCCATGCCTTGGAATGTAGCAGGGCCCCGTCACCTCTCGGTGACGGGGCCCTGCCAGGCGCTTGCCAGGAAGAAAGCCGTTACGGCTTCATATCCTCGAAGAACTTCTTCACGCCGTCGAAGAAGCCGCTCTTCTTGGGCGAGTGGTGGGCGCTGTTGGAGCCCCCCAGGCTCTCCTGGAACTGGCGCAGCAGGTCCTTCTGCTCCTCGTTGAGCTTGACCGGGGTCTCGAGCACCACCTTGCAGATCAGGTCGCCCGGGGCGCCGCCACGCACCGGCTTGACACCCTTGCCACGCAGGCGGAAGAGCTTGCCGGTCTGGGTCTCGGCCGGGATCTTCAGCTTGACTCGACCGCCCAGGGTGGGCACCTCCAGCTCGCCACCCAGCGTGGCGTCGACGAAGTTGATCGGCACCTCGCACTGCAGGTTGCGGCCGTCGCGCTGGAAGATCGGGTGCGACTTGAGGTGCACCTGCACGTAGAGATCTCCCGGCGGACCACCATTGATGCCGGCCTCGCCCTCGCCGTTGAGGCGGATACGGTCGCCGGTATCCACCCCGGCGGGGATCTTAACCGACAGCGTGCGGGTCTCGCGCACCCGGCCCTCGCCGTGGCACTTGTGGCACGGCACCTTGATATGCTGGCCGGAGCCATGACAGGTCGGGCAGGTCTGCTGCACGGCGAAGAAGCCCTGCTGCATACGCACCTGGCCCATGCCGTTACAGGTCGGGCAGGTCTCCTTGCTGGAGCCCGGCTCGGCACCCTCACCATCGCAGCGTTCGCACTCCACGTGGCGCGGCACGCGGATATCCACGCTGGTGCCGGCCACGGCGTCCTCGAGGTCGAGCTCGAGGTTGTAGCGCAGGTCGCTGCCCCGGGCGGGGGCATTGGGATGACGCCGGCCACCGCCGCCGCCGCCGAAGATATCGCCGAACACATCGCCGAAGATGTCGCTGAAGCCACCAGCCCCTGCACCCCCGAAACCGCCACCGCCGAAGCCGCCGGCCTGGCCATCCACTCCGGCATGGCCGAACTGGTCATAGGCAGCGCGCTTCTCGCCGTCGCTGAGCACCTCGTAGGCCTCGGAGACCTCACGAAACTTCTCCGCCGCGCCGTCGTCGTCCGGGTTGCGGTCGGGGTGAAACTTCTGGGCGAGCCGGCGGTAGGCCTTCTTGATCTCTTTGGTATCGGCACCGCGCTCTACGCCCAGTACCTCGTAATAGTCGCGCTTGGACATGGGTCTGTCCGCCTCCGTCGCGGTCCCTCGGAAACACCAGCGCGGGAGTCAGGCCCCCGCGCCGGTGTCATCCATGGCTTAGATGCGTGGTTTACTGCTTCTTCTGGTCGTCGTTGACTTCTTCGTACTCGGCATCGACCACGTCATCTTCCGGCTTGGCACCGGCATCGCTGGCGTCGCCGCCCGCCTGCTGGGCGGCCTCGGCCTGGGCCGCGTACATTTTCTGCGCCAGGTTGCCGGAGGCTTCGGTCAGCTTGTCGAGCTTGGCCTGGATGTCGTCCTTGTCATCCCCCTTGATGGCCTCCTCGAGTTCCTTGGCGGCACTCTCGATGGCTTCCTTCTCCTCGTCGCTGGCGTGCTCGCCGGCCTCTTCCACGGTCTTGCGTGCCGCATGGACCATGCCGTCGGCCTGGTTGCGCAGGGCCACCAGCTCCTCGAACTTCTTGTCCTCGTCGGCGTGGGCCTCGGCGTCGCGGACCATCTGCTCGATCTCGTCGTCGGAGAGGCCACTGGAGGCCTTGATGACGATGGACTGCTCCTTGCCGGTGGCCTTGTCCTTGGCGGACACGTTGAGGATGCCGTTGGCGTCCAGGTCGAAGGCGACCTCGATCTGCGGCACACCGCGCGGCGCCGGCGGGATGTCGGCCAGGTCGAAGCGGCCCAGCGACTTGTTGCCGCCCGCCTGCTTGCGCTCACCCTGCAGCACGTGAATGGTCACGGCGGTCTGGTTGTCATCCGCGGTCGAGAAGGTCTGGGTCTTCTTGGTCGGGATGGTGGTGTTCTTCTCGATCAGCGGCGTCATCACGCCACCCAGGGTCTCGATGCCCAGGGTCAGCGGGGTAACGTCGAGCAGCAGCACGTCCTTGACGTCGCCGCCCAGCACGCCGCCCTGGATGGCAGCACCCACGGCCACCGCCTCGTCCGGGTTGACGTCCTTGCGGGCGTCCTTGCCGAAGAAGTCGGCCACGGACTTCTGCACCATGGGCATGCGGGTCTGACCGCCGACCAGGATGACGTCATCGATCTCGGAGGCGGACAGGCCGGCATCCTTGAGCGCGATCTTGCACGGCTCGAGGGAGCGCTTGACCAGCTCCTCCACCAGCGACTCCAGCTTGGCGCGGGTCACCTTGACGTTGAGGTGCTTGGGACCGGTGTTGTCCGCCGTGATGTAGGGCAGGTTGACATCGGTCTGCTGGGCGCTGGAGAGCTCGATCTTGGCCTTCTCGGCGGCTTCCTTGAGGCGCTGCATGGCCAGGTTGTCGCCGGTGAGGTCGATGCCGCTGTCGCTCTTGAACTGATCAACCAGGTAGTTGATCAGGTGCATGTCGAAGTCTTCACCACCCAGGAAGGTGTCGCCGTTGGTGGCCAGCACCTCGAACTGAGTCTCGCCATCGACGTCGGCCACCTCGATGATGGAGATATCGAAGGTCCCGCCGCCCAGGTCGTAGACCGCGATGGTCTTGTCGCCACGGGACTTGTCCATCCCGTAGGCCAGCGCCGCCGCGGTGGGCTCGTTGATGATGCGCTTGACCTCGAGACCGGCGATGCGGCCGGCGTCCTTGGTGGCCTGGCGCTGGCTGTCGTTGAAGTAGGCCGGCACGGTGATGACCGCTTCGGTGACCGCTTCACCCAGGTAATCCTCGGCGGTCTTCTTCATCTTCTTCAGCACTTCGGCGCTGACCTGGGGCGGCGCCAGCTTCTTGCCCTTCACCGCCACCCAGGCGTCGCCGTTGTCGGCCTCGGTGATGCTGTAGGGCACCATCTTGATGTCTTTCTGGACGACGTCGTCCTTGAAGCGACGACCGATCAGGCGCTTGATGGCGTAGAGGGTGTTCTCGGGGTTGGTGACCGCCTGGCGCTTGGCCGCCTGGCCCACCAAGGTCTCACCGTCGTCGGTGTAGGCGATGATGGAGGGCGTGGTGCGGGTACCCTCGGCGTTCTCGATCACCTTGGCGCTGTCGCCGTCGAGCACGGCCACGCAGGAGTTGGTGGTGCCAAGGTCAATTCCGATGATGCGTCCCATAGGAAATCCTCGAAGTCGTGTAATGTGTTCAGGTGTCGTGTTCAGCGGCCTTCGCCGCAGAGTTGCCATCTATCTGGGGGCCGCGAGAAGCATTTCAAGCCCCGCGCCCCGGAATTGTTGCCGTTTAGCCGGCGGCCTGGCTGACCACCACCATGGCCGGGCGCACCAGGCGCCCGTTGAGCAGGTAGCCCTTCTGAATCACTTCCATCACGCTGTTGGGGTCGAGCTCCGGGTTGGGCACCATGGCCATGGCCTCATGGTACTGCGGGTCGAAGGGCTCACCGGCAGGGTCCACCACCTCGACGCCGAATTTACCGAACACGTCGAGCTGCATCTTGAGGGTCATGGAGACCCCTTCACGGTGGCTTTCGCTGGCCCCGTCGGCCATGGCTTCCAGGGCCTTCTCGAGGCTGTCGACCACCGGCAGCAGCTCCTTGACGAACTTCTCCAGCGCGAACTTGCGGGCCTTCTCGGCCTCCTGCTCGGCGCGACGGCGCACGTTCTGTGCCTCGGCGGCGGCGCGCAGCGCCTGGTCCTTGGCCTCGGCCACGCTCTGCTCGAGCTCCTCGACACGCGCAGCCAGCACCTCGGCCTCGGGGTTGTCGCCGCCCTCGATGGGGGCTTGCTCCGCGTGGCCGGCCGCCTCGACGGCATCCGCCAGCTCACCCTCCACGGGCTCGGCCTGGGGCTCGACCTCTTCCTCCCGGCGCTTGAGCTCCTCGTTCAGCGGGGTCTGGGGATCTTTGGCCATGGGGTCTCTCCTGACAGGTATGCGGCGGCCGGGGGCCGTCGATGCAATGTGAATGTGAAGTGATTATGCCCGCTATATGGGGACGCCTCGTCGGAACTCAAGGCATCGAACACGGCGAGTCAACCATGCATTGTCGGAAATCCTGGACTACTGTATAAACACTCACATCATGTATGAATAACCAGGCAGCCGACATCAGGCCCGACCGGGGAGGCAGCATGCTGACGGAACTTGCCATTCGCGACTTCGCCATCGTCGACCATCTGGAGCTAGAGCTCGCCGGCGGCATGACCGCCATCACCGGCGAGACCGGCGCCGGCAAGTCGATCCTGCTCGGCGCCCTGGGCCTGTGCCTGGGCGAGCGGGCCGATGCCACCAGCGTGCGCCACGGGCGCGAGCGCGCCGACCTCTCCGCACGCTTCGATATCACCGACCTCCCCAAGGCCCACGCCTGGCTGGTCGCCCGGGAACTGCCCCACGACGACTGCCTGCTGCGCCGAGTGGTCAGCGCCGGCGGGCGCTCCAAGGCGTGGATCAACGGCCAGCCCGCCACCGTGGCCGACCTGCGCGCCCTGGGCGAGCACCTGATCGAGGTGCACGGCCAGCATGCCCACCAGCAGCTGCTGCATGCGGAGACCCACCTGCGCCTGCTCGACGACTTCGCCGGCCATCGCGAGGTGGTGGGCGAGATGGCCGAGACCTTCCGCGCCTGGCAGGCCACCCGCCGCCGGCTCAAGCGCCTGGCCGAGGACGACGACGAGCTAAGCGCCCGCCGCCAGCTGGTGCACTACCAGGTGGAGGAGCTCGACCAGTTGGGGCTCGCCGAAGGCGAACTGAAGGCCCTGGAGGAGGAGCAGGAAGAGCTGGCCCATGCCGAAGAGCGCCTGCGCGAGACGCAGTTCGCCAGCGATTGCTGCGACAACGACGAGGGCGGCGCCATCCACCTGCTTACCCAGGCAATCGGCCGGCTCGAGGCGCTGCCCGGCTGCGATCGCGGCCGCCTGGGCGAGGCGCTGGCCCTGCTGGGTGAGGCGCGCATCCAGGTCGAGGAGGCGGCCCGCGAGCTGACTCACCTCGCCGCCGACACTGAGCTCGACCCGGAGCGGCTGAGTTGGGTGGACGAGCGCCTGGGCGCCGTGCACCGCCTCGCGCGCAAGCACCATGTGATGCCCGAGGAGCTGCCGGCACTGCACCAGCGCCTGCATGCCGAGCTGACGAGCCTGGCAGAGGGCGACCAGGACCTGGACACCCTCTCCGCCGAGGTCGAGGCGCTTCGCGAGCGCTGGAAGCGCCTGGCCCGCGAAGTGAGCGAGACCCGCCGCCAGGCCGCCGACCGCTTCGGTGAGGCGGTGCAAGAGCAGCTCGCCTTCCTGGCCATGGGTAAGGCACGCTTCGCGGTGGAGCTCAGCGAGCGCGAGGCGCCATCCGCCGAGGGGCTCGAGGCTGTGCACTTTTCGATCAGTGCCAACCCCGGCCAGCCGGCACGGCCGCTGGCCAAGGTCGCCTCGGGTGGCGAGCTGTCACGCATCAGCCTGGCGATCCAGGTGGTGGCGGCACGCCACTCCACCATTCCCAGCCTGGTGTTCGACGAGGTCGACGTGGGGGTCTCCGGCGCCACCGCCGAAATCGTCGGTCAGCTGCTGCGCCGGCTCGGCGAGCAGGGCCAGGTGATGACCGTGACCCACCTGCCCCAGGTGGCGGCCCAGGCCCACCGCCACCTGCATATCGAGAAGCAGGCCGAGGGCGATACCACACTGACCCGCATGGCGCTGCTCGACGAGGCCGGCCGCGTGGGCGAGCTGGCGCGCATGCTGGGCGGGGTCAATCTCTCCGACCGCACCCTGGCCCATGCGCGCGAGATGCTGGACGCCAGCCAGCGCCCCCACCACTAAGACCCGCCACAGCCCCCTATGAAAGACGACGGCCCCGATCGATGGTCGGGGCCGTCGTGTTGCTGGCTGGTGTTGCTGGCTAACGTTGCCGGCTACTTGCGCGGCGGTCCATCCTGACGAGTGGCGCTGGAGCCACGCGGGCGCACATAGAGCACCAGGGCGTGATCAACGAGCTCGTAGCCGTGCTCCTCGGCGATCTCCTGCTGGCGACGCTCGATCAGCTCATCGAAGAACTCGACGATCTCGCCGCTCTCCAGGCACACCATATGGTCGTGATGCTCCTCCTGGGAGATCTCGAACACGGCGTGGCCGCCATCGAAGTTGTGGCGGACCACCAGGCCCGCGGTCTCGAACTGGGTCAGCACGCGGTAGACGGTGGCCAGGCCCACATCCTCACCGGCATCCAGCAGCGTCTTGTAGACATCCTCGGCGCTCAGGTGATGTTCGCCCTGGGCGCTTTCCAGGATCTGCAGGATCTTCACGCGGGGCAGGGTCACCTTCAGACCGGCCTTGCGTAATTCGTGGTTCTGGTCGGCCATAGTTGCTCTTCGCAGTAACGGGTAGGGTCGGGTATGATCGACCGAAACCACGATAGTGAAGAACAGGCGCAAATGCAAAAGTTGACTAAAATCGTCACCCTTACCGCAGCCCTGGTGCTGGCCAGCGGCTGCAGCTACTTCGGTGTCTACAAGCGCGACATTCCCCAGGGCAACCTGGTGACCGCCGGGATGGTAGAGCAACTGCGCACGGGCATGACCCGCGACGACGTCATCTACCTGATGGGCAGCCCACTGCTGGAGGCACCCTTCGACGCCAGCCAGTGGGACTACGTCTTCTATCTGGACAAGGCCTACGAAGACACCGAACGCCGCCGCGTGACCCTGACCTTCGACGGCAACCGCCTGGCGGACATTCAGCGCGAGGGCGACTTCGACGAGGCGATCGAGATGCGTCAGAGCGAGGGCGGCCCGCTGCCGGAGGGTGGCACCACTTCGCCGCTGGTGACACCCAATGCGGTACCCGCCGACCAGCGCTGACGGCGGCCAGCCCACCCTGCCAACCGACGCCCCGCCGCGCACCAGCCCGGCGGGGCGTCAGTCTCTGTTGTTGGCGCGAGCCAGGCGCGCCGCCTTGGGGTCGATGATCAACCCGCGGTAGACCTCGACCCGGTCGCCCGCACGCAGGCGATGGATGCTCGGCTCGCGAAGGCGCTTGCCGAACAGGCCAAGGTCGGGGGCACTAAAGGCATCGGCGGGCAGCTCGGGGAAGTGTGACGGCAGGTCGGCCAGCGCCACGGCCTCGCCGGCGGTGGTGCCGAGCGGCACCCGCAGGCTGATGATGCGCTGCCTCCCGGGGAGCGCGAAGGCCACCTCGATATCGATCACGGCCATGCCTCAGCGCCCGTAGAGGTCGTTGGCCCGGCGCGTGAAGGAGTCGACCAACTGCCCGGCGACCTGCTGGAAGAGCTTGCCGAAGGCCATGCCGAGCAGGCGATTGGCAAACTCGAACTCCATCTCCAGGCTCACCCTGCAGGCCTCCTCGCCCATCGCCGTGAACAGCCAGCGGCCACGCAGGCGCTTGAAGGGACCACTGACCAGCGACATCTCGATACGCTCGGGTTCGATCAGGTCATTGCGGGTCATGATGCTCTGCTCGATGCCGGCCCGCCCCAGCGTCATCTCGCCGATCAGGTGAGACTCGTCGCGCTCCACCAGGCGCGCACGGCGGCAGCCCGGCAGGAACTCCGGATAGCGTTCGAAATCGTTGACCAGATCGAACATCTCCTGGGGGGTATGCCGCACCATGGCGGTTCGGTTGACCGTTGGCATTGCGCTCCTCGCTGACTTCACGGTGCCCAGGGCGTATCATGGGCCGTCATTTCAGGCCTTGAATGGTACCACGCTTCCCCCATCTCGGAGGGAGCCGCCACGGGCAAGGACACGATACGAGGTTTCATGGCCAACAAGAAAGGCAAGGGCAAGGGCCCCGGCAGCAACGTCATCGCCTTGAACAAGAAGGCGCGCTTCGAATACCACATCGAAGAAACCTTCGAAGCGGGCCTGGTGCTGTCCGGCTGGGAGGTCAAGAGCCTGCGTGCAGGCAAGGCCCAGCTGACCGACACCTACATCCTGGTCAAGAACGGCGAAGCCTGGCTGCTGGGCAGCCATATCCTGCCGCTCAACACCGCCAGTACACACGAGGTGGCCGACCCCACGCGCACGCGCAAGCTGCTGCTGCACAGGAAGGAGATCGCCAGGATCTTCTCGCGCACCCAGGACAAGGGCCACACCTGCGTGCCGCTCAAGCTCTACTGGAAGGGTAACCGGGTCAAGTGTGAGCTGGCCCTGGTGACCGGCAAGAAGCTGCACGACAAGCGCGCCACCGAGAAGGACCGCGACTGGCAACGCCAGAAAGGACGCATCATGCGGGAACAAAACCGCGGCTGATGTGTCATACCTGGCGACATCCTGTTAGGATGGGAGCTGAGGGGGCGACATGGTTTCGACGCCGGTGACAACCCCTGCGGTGCATGCCGAGAGCGTGATGTATCTCGTAAATCCAACATCACGACTAAATAGTCGCAAACGACGACAACTACGCTCAGGGCGCGCTGGCAGCTTAATAGCCGCTAGCTTCTAGTCCGGCCCCGAAGTGATGTGCCCATTCATCACGGAGGGGATACGAGCCAAGAATGATGGGATCGCGATCGGTAGCGTCCTCATGCCGTTCGCTAAACTTAAGAGGAATCGCGTCGCTGGATCCTGACCGTCGGAGCCAGAGGCGTTAAATCAAACGACGGAATCTAAGCATGTAGAGCCAATGGGTGCGTGCTGGCGGACGCGGGTTCAATTCCCGCCGCCTCCACCAAATCTAGGTTTCAAGAAGTTCCAAAACACTCCAGAAACCGCATGAACAGGGGCCTCCGGGCCCCTTTCTTGTGTCTGGACGTTTCATACATGCCCCCGCCCAAGGGGGCATATCTGGGGGCACAACGCTGAAGCCGATACCCTGATGCCCCCAAGCCTGCCAGAAACCGCGCCAGCCGGCGCCTGACTGGCCGACAGCCCGCCCCTACCCTTGGGGGCATCTGGCGCTGCCGAAAGGGGGCATAAGGCGATCACCGCCCCGAGGTGCCCCCAATGAGCCGCCAGACCAACAAGCTGTCCACCACCGCCGTGAAAATGGCCAAGCCGAGAGACAAGGCATTCAAGATGGCCGATGGCGGCGGCGATCACGCTGCCGGTGCCGGGCTTGGCCTGGGCCATGCCGAGCAGAGGGATCGTGACAACGGTGAGCAGAACGGCGACCGCTACATGGTCGCCATACCACCGCTCCGGCATATCATGGTGCTGCCCGACGAATGGCCCGTTCGAGTCGCCCGCCGCTGGCGCTGCCGCTGGCTGCTGCTGCACCGCTGGTGGACAAGGGCAACGCGGTAGACGGCTGTTCGCGCACCGCATCGCGCACCCTGGCCGCGCATTGGTTCGAGCGTCCGGTTCGAATACTGAGCCCCTGGTGGGGCAAGGGTGGCGGAGTTTTCGGAGCAGTACGCACGCGAGGCCGGGGCGCATTTCTTCCGCCGATAAAAAGGGGCCAGGGTGAATTATCTGCGACGGTAAAAAAGGGCCGCCAAGGAGGACCACCAATGGACGAACAAGCCGAGCTACGCCGCCGATACCGGGCATGGTCCCGTGCCGTGGCCAGGGGCGAGCGCCTGCCCTTCCCCGAAGAGTGCCGACGACAAGCCCAAGCGGTCGCCCGCGATCTACCGCCTGACGCCCGAGGAGCGCGAGTCGCTGCGCGAGGAGATGCGCCAGGCCGAGACGCGGCTGGCGATCCTGGCCGCCCGGAGCCCAGCGGTCCAGCGGTCCAGCGGTCCAGCGGTCCAGCGGTCCAGCGGTCCAGCGGTCCAGCACCTCAAGGTGAAGCTGATGGCCGAACCTGACGAGCCGGGCACCGAGGGAGCGGTATGCAGTGGTCGAGACGCTGCTGGCGCTGCCCATTCCCTTTTGTAGCTTTTAGGCTACAATGCTCCCAATGATGGAGCTGACGCACTACCTCACCGCTGACGGCCACGATCCGTTTCAAGCCTGGCTGGATGCCACCAAGGGCAAGGATCGTCAGGCCGCGATGCGCGTGCTGACTCGCCTCAACCGCTTGGCTACTGGGAATGCAGGAGATACCAAGGCTGTTGGCGACGGAGTGCTGGAGCTGCGCATCGACTACGGACCTGGCTACCGCGTGTATTACGCCAAGGTGGGCAGGCGCCTGGTGATGTTGTTAATCGGTGGCACCAAGAAGCGCCAGCAGGCCGACATCGAGCAGGCCAAGGAGTTTCTGGCTGACCACCGGAGGAGAGCACGAACATGAAAAGCCACGACACCGCTGTTATCGAGATGCTGCGCGATGACCCCGATATGGTGCTCGATTACCTGCGCACTGCCTTCGATGAACTGGACGAGGAGGGGGGGGAGTCTGCCTTCCTGCTGGCACTGCGCCATGTGGTGGAAGCTCAAGGCGGCATGGCTGCCGTGGCCGAGCGTGCCAAGGTCTCACGCGAGAGCCTGTACCGGGCACTGTCCCCCAAGGGAAACCCGACGCTGCGCACCATGACCGCCGTGATCAAGGCGACCGGCATCCACTTCCACGACCTGACGCGGCATGCTTCCTGAAGTGGCTGATAGGTATCTGCCAGGCGCTGACGAATGAGGGGTAGAAACGCCTCTAAGGGGGCACACTTGGGGGCACAATCAAAACACAAACCAATAAAAACATATAAATATCAGAATCATGCCAACACTTTTAGTTGGACGCCGCCACCAATCAAGTCGACGAATCAAGCGCCTACGGGCGCTTTTTTCGTTTATTGGCCAACCTGTTAGCCATCCCCGGGAACCGTACCTGCGTAAGCGAACCGGTAACACCGCTTGCCAGTGATCAGGCTGTGTGCCGCCAGTGGTGAAGCAGGAGTTCGTGGAGCTGGCCGGCCTTCTGCGCCGGCAGCCGTTCCAGCACGTCCTTCAGGTAGGCGCAAGGCTCGTGACCATTCAGCCTGGCGCACTGGATCAGGCTCATGATGGTGATGGCGCGCTGGCACTGCGCAGTGACTCGGCGAACAGCTTGTTGTGCGACCCAACGCCCAGGGACGAATCAGGTTCACGACCCGATTATTGTCGATCGGCAACTGAACAAGCCGAGTTGATGAAGCTTGTCGGTGAAGACCCGGCAAGGCCGGCATATCAGCAGGTTAGGGTTGAGAGGTTAACTAATCAAATCCAGACGTCGCCCACCCCTCTGAACGAAGGGGGCGCTGCCAGCATCCGCCCTGCCATCATCAAGCCTTGGCTCCTATGCCTCGATGCCACCTGGAACGTTGAAAACCAACCACCAGCCCACAAGCAGCGAGGCTAAGCTGGGGATTGCACTCTCGGCCTGCTATACGCGAGGAAGTGAACATGAGACGGATCACACCTACAGTGGCGGCGTTGATGATCACCGGTGGCCTCACCTCGGCAGCATCGGCCATCGCCGCGGAGGATATCGTGATTGTCTATGATGCCTCGGGGTCCATGTGGGGGCAGATCGAGGGCACCAGCAAGATCGAGATCGCTCGTGACGTGATGTCTGAGCTGGTCAGCAACTGGGACGCCGAGACCAACCTTGGCCTGGTTGCCTACGGTCACCGGCGTCAGGGTGACTGCCGTGATATCGAAACGCTGGTTGAGCCGGGGCCAATCGACAAGGCCCGCTTCATCGACACTGTCAACGCCATCAAGCCGGTCGGCAAGACGCCGATCTCGGCCTCGGTGCAGCACGCCGCCGACCTGCTGGCCTATCGTGACAACCCTGCCACCGTGGTCCTGATCTCGGACGGCGTGGAGACCTGCAATGCCGACCCCTGCGCACTCTCCGAGCAACTTGCCAGCCAGGGCGTCGGGTTCACCGCCCATGTCGTTGGTTTCGACCTGGAAGACGATGCTCATGCCAGCCTCGCCTGCATCGCCGAAAACACCGGCGGCCTGTTTGTGCCCGCCGGCAATGCCGACGAGCTGCACGCCGCCCTGGCGCAGGTAAAGGATGCGGTCGACAAGGCGCCCCCGGCTCCCGAGCCGGAACCAGAACCGGAAGCACCCGAGGTCAGTGTCTCCGGGCCCGACCAGGTGGTCACCGGCGCCCCCTTCGACGTCTCCTGGTCGTCGCCCATCAGTACCTCCGACATGATCGCCATCGTGCCGGTCGGCGCCGACGAGGGCACCCGCGGCAACTACAAGCGCACCGGTAACGACACCGAGGGGCGTCTGACCGCGCCCGCCGACACCGGCCTCTATGAACTGCGCTATATCCTGGACGAGGGCAAGCGGACCCTGGCCACCGCGCCCATCGAGGTCGTCGCACCCGAGGTCAGTGTTTCCGGGCCCGACCAGGTGGTCACCGGCGCCCCCTTCGACGTCTCCTGGTCGTCGCCCATCAGTACCTCCGACATGATCGCCATCGTGCCGGTCGGCGCCGACGAGGGCACCCGCGGCAACTACAAGCGCACCGGTAACGACACCGAGGGGCGCCTGACCGCGCCCGCCGACACCGGCCTCTATGAACTGCGCTATATCCTGGACGAGGGCAAGCGGACCCTGGCCACTGCGCCCATCGAGGTCGTCGCACCCGAGGTCAGTGTTTCCGGGCCCGACCAGGTGGTCACCGGCGCCCCCTTCGACGTCTCCTGGTCGTCGTCCATCAGCACCTCCGACATGATCGCCATCGTGCCGGTCGGCGCCGACGAGGGCACCCGCGGCAACTACAAGCGCACCGGTAACGACACCGAGGGGCGCCTGACCGCACCCGCCGACACCGGCCTCTATGAGCTGCGCTATATCCTGGACGAGGGCAAGCGGACCCTGGCCACCGCGCCCATCGAGGTCGTCGCTCCGGAGATGGGCATGTCCGGCCCCGATATCGTTCGCGCGGAAGACGATGTGGATATCTCATGGTCATCGACGATCAACCCCAACGATATGATCGCCATCGTGCCGGCAGGCGCCGACGAGGGCGTGCGCGGCACCTATCGACGCACGGGCCAGGTGACGGAGACTCGGCTGACCGCCCCCGCCGAAATGGGGCTCTACGAGATTCGCTATATCCTGGACGAGGGCAAGAAGACCCTGGCCAGCGTCTCACTCGAGGTTGTCGGTGCCGACGCCCCTCTGGATGAAGGAGCGGGGCTCTCGGTACCAGCATCGGCCGCCCCCGGCGAGACCATCACCATTAGCTGGAGCGGGAGGAGCGACAGCGGCGACCAGCGCATCTCGCTGGCCCGCAAGGACCAGCCGGACTTCAGCTGGATCAGTATCCAGCCCATCGGCGAAGCCAACACCATGGAGCTGACAATGCCCGATAAGGCTGGCCTCTACGAGATTCGCTTCCTGGATATTACCGGACGAGAGCTACTCGGCCGTTCGGTCGTGGAGGTGAACTAAACAACCGTAACAGGCCCGCTGGTGAGGCACGGAGGCAATGACATGTGTTACGTCGGATCTGTGGTCCTGGTCACTGCACTGACGGCGGTGGCCCCCTGGGCCATGGCCCAGGCGAGTGAGGCCGACCCCCTGGATGCCTTGTCCACCCGGTTTCTTGACGGGTATGAGGCCCAGGACAGCCTGCAGGTTCTGCAACGGATCGCCGACACCCTGGAGCCGTCGAGCCAGGGGGCATCGATTTTCCCACCAACTTCGGATATCAGCCCCTTGGCCATGGCCGTTCTGGCACTTGAAACCGCCGAAGGCCCCCGCGATCGCGTCCGCTATCGCATTACGCATAGGCTCGAGGCGCTTCCGAACCCACCGAAAGCCAGCCCGCTCCCCCTCAGCCTTATCCAGGTCGATCGCTTCAGCATGGGAGCCGCCATACACCAGGACGTCATCGACGCCTATGGCGCCGAACACGCCGCGCCCCTCGAGTCCTTCGATGCCGGGCCCCACGTCTCGTGGCGATTGATCACGCACCCCGTACAGGGCATGCGAGCCGACATTCTTGCCGCTGGCCGCGTCGAGCTCAGCGACACACAAGCCGAATCAATGAATTGCCTTAACTCACCCTGCCTATCGCTCGACGCCAGCCTCGACAACGTCGCACCCTGGGGTGAGATGACGCAAACATCACTGGCACTCGAGGCTCCTTATCCGGTGGTACATGAGGGCCTGCCGACACCGGCAACCGCGATCGACCCATTGGCCGGAGGTCGAGATGTGATCGAGATCGAGCGCCTGAGCGAGAGCCGCGTGGTACCGGAGCCTTTTATGGAAGGCGTGATCGAGCTCAACCTGGGGCAGGGCACGGCACTGAATGCGGGGATGCGCCGGGGTGGCTTGCTGGACGACTCCATCGCGGCGATCTGGAAGCGTCTGATCGTCATGCCGACGGGCAACGGCAGCGAAATACCCATAGCCTATGGCGCCCAGGCCTATGAGTGTCAGCGAGGGCCGACGTTTTCGCCAGCAGGAGAGTTCTGTCCCTAACGCTGCCTGAAAGGGCTCCACGGAGCGGCTTGTCTCCATCGATAATCATTGCTCACTCAACGCTCGGGCCTGTCTCGAACCCACCAGGCCATGCCTGGATAGGCTGACTTGAGAGAGCTTTCGGAGGGCTCCCAATGCCTATCGACATTAGCGGATTGCCGTTAACCTCAGGTTACTGCTCCCTCACCTTCAGCTTGACGCCAAAACCACTTGATACCAGCCTCATAGGGCGCCATTATCGCGCCCACTCCTCCCCTCTGCGGTGAGGCGGGCTAGGCCAAGACACTTCCCCTCTACCCGATCTGGATTCGAACCCCATGAGCAAAGTCCTGATTATCGGCGCCGGCGGCGTCGGCGGCGTCGTCACTCACAAGTGCGCCCAGCATCCCGAGGTCTTCAGCGAGATCATGCTCGCCAGCCGCAACGAAGCGAAGTGCAAGGCGATTGCCGCCCAGCTGGATCGACCGATCCAGACCGCCCGGGTAGACGCCGACAGCGTTGATGAGCTGGTCGCGCTGATCGAGTCCTTCAAGCCCGACGTGCTGATCCACGTGGCCCTGCCCTATCAGGACCTGACCATCATGGAGGCCTGCCTGCGCACCGGCGTGCCCTATCTGGATACCGCCAACTACGAGCATCCCGACGAGGCGAAGTTCGAGTACAAGGAGCAGTGGGCCTTCCAGGAGCGCTACGCCGAGGCCGGTAACATGGCTACCCTGGGCTGCGGCTTCGACCCGGGCATGACCAATATCTACTGCGCCTACGCTCAGAAGAACCTGTTCGACGAGATCCATCGCATCGATATCCTGGATGCCAACGGCGGCGACCATGGCTATCCCTTCGCCACCAACTTCAATCCGGAGATCAATATTCGCGAGATCACCGCGAAGGGTCGCTACTGGGAGAAGGGTGAGTGGAAGGAGACCGACCCGCTGGCGGTGAAGCGCAAGTTCGACTTCGACGGTATCGGCGAGAAGGACATCTACCTCCTCTACCACGAGGAGATGGAATCCCTGTGCCAGAACATCAAGGGCCTGGAGCGCATCCGCTTCTGGATGACCTTCTCCGACAAGTACATCACCCACCTCAAGGTGCTCGAGAACGTCGGCATGACCAGCATCGAGCCGATCAAGGTGGGCGATGCCGAGATCGCCCCGCTGGAGTTCCTCAAGGCGGTGCTGCCCGACCCGGCCTCGCTGGGCCCGCGCACCAAGGGCAAGACCAACATCGGCATCATCGCCGACGGCATCAAGGACGGTAAGCGGCGCAAGGTGCACATCTACAACATCTGCGACCATGAGCAGTGCTATGCCGAGGTCCAGTCCCAGGCGATCTCCTACACCACCGGCGTGCCGGCGGTGACCGGCGCCATGCTGATGCTGGAGGGCATCTGGAAGGGCGCGGGCGTGTTCAACGTCGAGCAGCTCGACCCCGACCCCTTCATGGCACGCATCGGCGAGATGGGCCTGCCGTGGCAGGTGGTCGAGCTCGACCCCGACCACGACCCGCTGGCCTGAGCCATGGCGAACGCACGCGTGCAGGGCCTGGACTTCAATGTCCGGGCCTGCCCCTCCCCGGCCTATGTGGTGGACGACACCCTGCTGCGCCGCAACCTGGAGCGCCTCGGCGAGGTCCAGGAGCGCAGCGGGGCTCGCATCCTGCTGGCGCTGAAGGGCTTCGCCATGTGGGATACCTTCCCGCTGGTTCGCCAGTACCTGGTGGGCACCACCTCCAGCGGCCAGGACGAGGCGCGCCTGGGGGCGGAGGCCTTCGGCGGCGAGGTGCACTGCTACTCGCCGGCCTTCACCGAGGAGGAGCTGAGCGTGGTGCTGCGCTACGCCGACCATCTCAGCTTCAACTCCCCGGGCCAGTGGCGGCGCTTCCGCGAGACCATCGCGGCCGCCCCCCGCCGGGCCTCCTGCGGGCTGCGGGTCAATCCTGAGCACTCCACCGGTGCGGTACCGCTCTACGACCCCTGCGCGCCGGGCTCACGGCTCGGCACCCGAGCCGCGGACCTCACCCCGGAGGTGATGGAAGGCCTCGAGGGGCTGCACTTCCACACCCTGTGCGAGCAGAACAGCGACGACCTGGAGTCGACCCTGGAGGCCTTCGAGGAGCGCTTCGGCCACTACCTCGCCGGCCTGACGTGGGTCAACTTCGGCGGCGGCCACCATATCACCCGCGAGGACTACGACGTCGAGCGGCTGGTACGGGTGATTCGCGGCTTCCGCGAGCGTCATCCCCATCTGACGGTCTACCTGGAGCCGGGCGAGGCGATCGCCCTGAACACCGGCTACCTGGTCTGCTCGGTGCTGGATATCGTCGACAACGACGGCCCCATCGCCATCCTCGACACTTCGGCCACCGCGCATATGCCCGACGTGCTGGAGATGCCCTACCGGCCGCAGATCATCGGCGGCGGCGAACCCGGCGAGAAGGCCCACACCTATTGCCTGGGAGGCATGACGTGTCTCGCCGGCGACGTGATCGGCGACTACTCCTTCGATGCGCCGCTCGAGATCGGCGATCGCCTGGTGTTCACCGACATGGCCCACTACACCATGGTCAAGACCACCACCTTCAACGGCATTCGCCTGCCGTCGATCTGCCGGGTCGACGAGACCAGCCGCGAGGTGCGCACGGTCAAGACCTTCGGTTACGTGGACTACATGCAGCGGCTGAGCTGACCGCCCAGCGAGCCTGCCTCTACGCAAGACGCCCCTTCCCGGGGCGTCTTGCGTTTCCTCTTCCAAGCAGAAGCTACCTCACATCGCTCAATCGGCGGCGTGCATCGCCAGGGCGGTATCCAGCATGCGGTTGGAGAAGCCCCACTCGTTGTCATACCAGGCCATCACCTTGACCAGGCGGCCATTCACCCGGGTGTGATTGGCATCGAAGGTCGAGGAGTGGGCGTCGTGGATGGCTCTCCTCAGTCCGGTGCGTTCGTCGATCTCGCCCTGCCGGCCAGCAAGCGCATCGCGCTGGTGGCCCACGACGGCAAGAAGGAGGAGCTGCTCGAGTGGGTGGCCCGCTGGGAGACGACCCTGGCGAAGCATGCCCTGGCTCGACCAGGAGTACACGATGAATATTCCCGACGCCGGCGCCTGGGTCTCGGGCCGGATGCCCTCTCAGGACGAGCGGTGAGGCTGGCTCACTCGCATGGCCGACAACGCCCCAGCGATGGCCCTGCGACTCCAGGGCTATCGCGGTTGACGACAGGATGATCGTGAAAGGCGTCGCCCGATAAGATGACCCGCCCAAGCGGCACCGAGCCAGGCGGCCAGGCTCAGCGCCACGTAGCCAAGAGCCGTCATGGAGTGGCCCTGGCTCAGCATTGCCAGGGTCTCGAGGCCGAACAGCGAGAAGGTGGTGAAGCCGCCGCAGAAGCCGGCGACCAAGAAGGGCTGCCAGCGCGCCACCCGGCCGTGGGTGCGACCCGCCGCATAGGCGGCGAACAGGGCGATCAGCCCGGACCCCACCAGGTTTACCGTCAGGGTCGCCCAGGGCAAGCCAGGGGCCTCGAGCCATGCACCGAGCTGATAGCGCAGCCCGCTGCCCAGGCCGCTGCCCAGGCCGACCGCGGCATAGGCCCGCCAGGCGCTCATGCCAGGCCTCCGGTCACCCAGGCCCCCAGCGACAGGGCGGCGACACCGGCGGCCAGGGTCACCGCCAGGTAGCCTGTGGCTGCCGCCACGCGGCCCTGCTGCCATAGTGACAGCGCCTGCAGGCTGAGGGACGACACCGTGGTATAGCCACCCAGCAGGCCGATGCCGAGCAGGGACCAGGCCGTATCCGGCACTCCCGCGGCGGGAAGCCCGAGCACACCGGCCAGCAGCCCCATGGCCAGGGCGCCGCTCAGGTTGACCGCCAGGGTGCCCCAGGGAAGCTGAGCCCCCAGCCGCCGGCCCACGGCGTTGCCGAGGGCCAGCCGCGCCATGCCGCCCAGCCCCCCGCCGAGCAGTACCGACAGCAGTTCCAGCATGCCTGGCCGCCTCCCTGAAACGAAAAACGCCACCCGAGGGTGGCAAAAGAGTATCGCACGCCTGGCACGCCGGCGGGCAAGGCATGACACAGGGAAAACAGCCTGCATGACCAATGTCCATCTACATGCCGTACCGGCCCCCGGGGTCGTGGCCTTACGGCAAAATCCGTATCATGACGGCCTGATACTCATCGCCCACACGCCAAGAGACGGAGGTCACCGCGTGAACCCCAAGCGAGCCCTACCCCAGCTGCTCGGCTGGCTACTGCTGGCACTGCTGGTGCTGGCGGGTCCCGTACAGGCACAGCAGGAGGGCGGCGGCAGCGAGACGCCGGCCTACTCCACCCTGGCCGACCTGCTCGAGAACGAGCAGACCCGACAGGAGCTGATCGACCAGCTGCGCGGCATGGCCGGCGACCTGGCCGAATCGGCCCCCGCCGAGAACGCCGCCGCCGCCCCCTCCCTGCCACGCCAGCTGGCCGAGCTGACCAGCCGCGTCGCCGGCGATGTCGGCAGCCAGTTCGATGCCATCGCCTCGGCCATCGGCGGCATGTTCGCAAGCGACCTGGAGAGCACCTTCGACATGACGGCCTTCACCAGTGCCGTTGTTAACCTGGGCCTGGTAATCCTGGCGACCTTCGTGCTGTTCGTCGTCTTCCGGCGCCTGGCCCGCCCCCTGTTCACCGGCATCAGCCAGTGGTCCCTCAACGGTAGCGGACTGACCCCCATCCTGCGCCTGGTGATCTGCGTGGCCCTGGCCGCGGCGGTGGACGTGCTGGTGGTGGCCTTCGCCTACCTGGGCGGCAACCTGATCGCCACCTTCGCCATCGGCGAGACCGGCGAGCTCTCCACCCGGGCCTCGCTGTTCCTCAACGCTTTCCTGGTGATCGAGCTGCTCAAGGCGGGCGTGCGCATGCTGTTCGCCTCGCGCTACGAGGGGCTGCGCCTGCTGCCGATCGGCTCCGACGAGGCCTCCTACTGGAACCGCTGGATCGCCCGGCTGATCGGCCTGGTGGGCTACGGCCTGATGGTGGTGGTGCCGCTGGTCAACGCCTACGTGGCCCCTGCGGTGGGGCAGGGGCTGGGCACCCTGATCATGGTCGGCGCCTTCCTCTACGCCGTGGTGGTGGTGCTCAGGAACCGCAAGCGTCTGCGCGACGCCATCAACCACAAGGCGAGCCAGGCCAGCATGGCGGCAAGCCGCGTCACCCTGCAGCTGTTCGCCCGCATCTGGCACCTCTTCGCCCTGGCCTACTTCGTCATGGTGCTGACGGTGACCCTGACACGGCCGGTGGACGCCCTGCCCTTCGTGCTCTTCGCCACCCTCAAGACCATCGCCGCGGTGGTGGTGGGGCTGCTGCTCTCCAGCTTCCTGACCCAGACCATCGGCCGGCGCATCCGCCTCTCCGATGACCTGCGGCGCAAGCTGCCGCTGCTCGAGCCGCGCCTCAACAGCTATGTACCCAATGCCCTGCGGGTGATCCGCACGGTCATCGTGGTGCTGGTGGTGATGGTGGTGTTCAACGCCTGGGGCGCCTTCGACCTGGCGGCCTGGTACGCCTCCGAGGCGGGCCGCGGCCTGGTCGGCAAGGTGGTCAGCGTGGCGGTGATCCTGGCCATCGCGGTGATGGTATGGCTGGCGCTGGCCAGCCTGATCGAGCACAAGCTCAACCCCGAGACCGGTGGCGGCGTGCCCTCGGCCCGCGCCCAGACCCTGCTCTCGCTGTTCCGCAACGCCCTGGCCATCGCCCTGGTGACCATGACGGCGATGATCGTGCTGGGCGAGATCGGCATCAACATCGGGCCGCTGATCGCCGGTGCCGGGGTGCTGGGCCTGGCCATCGGCTTCGGCGCCCAGAAGCTGGTCCAGGACATCATCACTGGTATCTTCATCCAGGTGGAGAACGCCATGAACACCGGCGACGTGGTCACGGTGGGCGGCATCACCGGCACCGCCGAGAAGCTCAACATCCGTTCGGTGGGCATCCGCGATCTCTCCGGCACCTACCATCTGGTGCCCTTCTCCAGCGTGGACACCGTCTCCAACTACATGCGCGAGTTCGGCAACCACGTGGGCGAATACGGCATCGCCTACCGCGAGAGCATCGACGACGCCATCGCGCAGCTCCAACTCGCCTTCGAGGACCTGCGCGCCAGCGAGGAACACGGCCACAAGCTGCTCGAGCCGCTCAACGTGGCCGGCGTGGTGGCCCTGGCCGACAGCTCGGTCAATATCCGGGTGGTGATCAAGACCACCCCCGGCGACCAGTGGGCGGTGGGCCGCGCCTACAACCGCCTGGTCAAGCTGCGCTTCGACGAGGCCGGCATCGAGATCCCCTTCCCCCATACCACCCTCTACTTCGGCCAGGACAGGACCGGCTCGGCACCGCCGGCCAACCTGCGGGTCATGCAGCAGGACTTCACCATCGATGGCAGCCCTGCCGGGCAGCCCAAGTCGGGTGATCAGGTCACGGACGACCGCTACATCCCGGGCAAGTCGCGCTCTCGCCAGGCAGATGGCGACGGCCAGTCGATCGCCAACCCCGAGCACGAGAAGCCCAGCGGGGATGATGTGGAGGAGAACTGATCCCGGCGCGGACCGCCGCGCCGCCGAACCACAGCGGGGCCGCCTTCGGGCGGCCCCGCTGTTTTTCGATACATCACAGACTGGCGTGAGCCAGTTCGACAGGATCCATGAGCGGCCGGCACTTCACGGGCGGACAGGCAGCAGTGGTGGGAGGCCGGGTTCCCCGGGCGAATGGAGGCCAAGGGCCTCCCGGTAATGTCTTTAACGATTGGCAACACCGCCTGGGCGCCTGGCGGCGCCATTCGCCCGGGAGAGCCGGCCTCCCACAAGGCTGCATTCACGCTACCCTTTTCTTTCTTGCTCCACCGTCTTCGTGCGTCGGAAAGGCGAAGGGGGCGCCGAGGCGCCCCCTGAAGCGGTGTGGTGGAGGGGTGGGAAGGGTCGGGCCGCCCCGTCAGGACGCCTTCTTCTTCTCCTCCTTGCCCTCGCCGAGCACGTCCTTGTCCTCGCTGGGCTGGGGCAGGGAGGGCAGCGACTTGTCGAGCAGCTCGACGCTCTGGCGGTAGTAGAGCTGGCTCTTCTGGTGCTCACCCAGATTGGCGAAGAGCCGCGCCAGCTCGGCGCAGACCACGCCGCTGGGGCGCTGGCGCTGGCTCGCCTCGAAGTACTCCTGGGCCTTGCCCCAGTAGGCGTTGCGCAGTGCCAGGCGGCCCAGGGTGAGCAGCAGGTCGGGATCGTTGGGACGCTCCTGCAGCCACTTCTCGGCGGTGACCAGCTGGCGCGAGGCATCCACGCCGAGCAGGCCATAGCGGAGCACCAGGCGGCTGTCCCAGTGCTCCTTGAGGGAGTGGCGCAGCAGTCGTTCGGCGATCGGCTCCTGGCCACCGCGCACCAGCGCCTCGGTGTAGAGCACGATCAGCTCGACGTCGCCACGCAGCGGGTCGGGCATGTCGGCCCACAGGCTGCGCACCGTCTCGATGTCGCTGCCCTCGCGGGCCTCGCGCACGATCAGCTCGCGATAGGCGCGCCGTTCGAGCTGGTCACGCTCCTCGCGGGAGATCAGCTGCTGGGCACCCAGGCGCGGCATCAGGCGGCGCAGGCCATCCCAGTCACTGACGCTGAGGTAGGCCTGCTTGAGCTGCTTGAGCACCTGAGGATGGTTGGGCAGCTGACGGTCGAGACGGGTGAGGATGGCCAGCGCCTCCTCGTACTGCTGGCGGTCGAGCATCAGTTGGGCCTGCATCAGGCCCACCGCGGTGTCGGCACCCTCGGTACTGAGGTGGGCCCGCTTGAGCAGGGTATCCGCCTGCTCGAAGCGTCCTTGGTAATGGGCCGCCAGCGCCGCGGAGAGGTAGTTGACCAGCGGGGTGCTGGAGTCGTCCGCGGCCTTGACCAGCGCCTTCTCGGCCTTCTTCCAGCGTCCCTCGGCAAGGGCCACCAGGCCGCGCACGGTGCGCTTCATGGCGGAACGGTTGCGCGAGCGGCTGTTCCACACCTTGAAGCGCGACACCGGGCGCGACAGCCGCATCAGCAGGCGCAGCGCGAAGTGCAGCACCAGGAAGGCCGCCAGCAGCAGTACCAGGCCGAACCAGAAGGAGGTCTGGAAGGAGGTGTCTCCGACCCGCACCAGCCAGTAGCCGGGCACCGACATCATCAGCTGTCCGAACAGCGCACCGATGGCCAGGCCCAGGACGATGATCAGTATCAGCTTCCTCATGCCTCATCTCCCTGGCGCGACTCGAAGCGCCGCTCGATGAAGGTGGCCAGGGCCTGCTGGGAGCCGCTGATATCGGGCAGTTCGGGGCGCACCGCCTCGCCTTTCAGCTCGCCCAGGCGCGCGAGCACCGACTGCACGCCGCTGTCGTCGGTGTCGTAGTAGCCCTCGATCAGGGTGATGGCCTTGTCGAGGCTGGCCTCGAAGAGCGCCGCCTCCTCCTTGAGCAGGGCCAACTGGGCCTGCTCGATCACCAGGCGCACACTCTGCCGCAGGTAGGACTCCTGCTCCGGCGAGATCAATGCTTCCAGGGCCTCGTCGTGCTTACGCACGGTGACCAGGTCCTTGAGCTCCTGCCCGAAGCTCGACAGCTGCTGCTGCCAGGAGCCACTGGGCGCCTCCTGCATGCCGGAGCTGGCGGTGATCTCGTCGATATCCTGGGAGAGCGGACGCCCGGCGATCTGCTCCTGCTGGGCGTTGAGCGCCAGCCAAAGGCCGGTGCGGTCGACCTCGGGCACCGACTCCAGGGCGCCGAGCTCGCTGGCGATCTCGCGGCGCACCGGCACCAGCGCCGGGTTATCGGCCTCCTTCAGGCGCGTATCGGCGGTACGCAGCAGCGCCGCGGCACCCTCTACGTCGCGCTCCAGCTGCAGGCGCTGGTTGGCCAGGCGCAGCAGGTAGGCGGCCTCGGCGTGCAGCCAGTCGCGCTCGTCGGTCTCCTGCTCGCTGGAAAGCTCGGCCAGTACCCGATCGAGGGTCTCGTCGACCTCCCCGCGATAGTCGGTGAACTCACCCTCGAGGGAGGTGACGGCCGCCTCGAGGGCCGCCTGACGCTCGCCCTCGGCCTCCTCGAAGCGTGACTGCAACTGGCTCAGGTCGCTGGCGGTGGCGGCCTGGCGGGTCTGCGCTTCCAGCTCGGCGATGCGCGCCTGCTGGGCCTCCAGCTTCTGCCACGCCTGCCAACCGAACAGGCCGGCGGCGATGGCCAGCAGGAGGACCAGCACGATCGCCACCACGCCGGCCTTGCCCCCCTTGCCATCACCGCTGCCGCCACCGGCGGGCGCGGCGGACTTGGCACCACCACCGCCAGACGCGGGCTTGGCGGCCGGGGCCGGCGCGGCCTTGCCCGCCTTGTCGGCCGGTGGCTTGCTGCCCGAGGCCTGACCGGAGGAGGCCGAGGGCTCGGCGGACGCCTGGCTCACGGTCGGCTTGGCGGCCTCGCTCTTGGCGGCACCACCACTCTGGCCGGGCTTGTCATACCGGCGTGAACGACGCCTGCCGGAGGCGCCGCCCCTGCTCGCCTCGTCGCCCGAGGTCGCCGACTGCGCGCCATCAGACGCCTTCTGCTCTTCCTGCTCGTGTGGTTGCTTGCTCATCTTGTCGCTAGCCCTTTTCGAGATCGTCTTGATCGACATCGGCTTCCTGCGGGTCACAGGCATCGGCCACGGCCGCCGCCAGCGCCGTCGGGGTGGCGCCACGCGCCACCACGGTGTCACGAAACCCCAGCTTGCCGGCCAGTGTAGCCAACCGGGCGCTGGAAACGATTAGCGGTTGGTTCAAGGCGGCGCCTGAACACCATCTTGCCAGATATTCGAGGATTTCTCCGCTACTGACCACCAGCGCACGGAAGTCGCCCGCCGCGAGGCATTCGACCATGGCCGGCTCGGGGGGCTGGAAGATACGCCGGTAGAGGGCCAGGCGGGTCACCCGCGCCCCACGTTCGACGAGCGTCTCGGCCAGCAGGGTGCGCCCGCCTTCGCCGGCCACCAGCAGGATCTTCTCGTCGCCAAGCGTGCGCAGGGAGCCCAGGGTCAGCAGGGCCTCGCTGGTGTCCTCGCCGGCGGTCGCCGGCGGCACATGAACCCTCACTCCGAGCCGCTCATGCAGAACGGCGGCGGTGGCCGCACCCACGGCATAGTAGTCGATGCCCAGTGGCAGCTGGGGCCAGAAGCGCTCCAGCGCCTCGGCCAGGCACTCGGCGGCGAAGGGGCTCACCACCACCACTCGCCGGAAGTGGTCGAAGTCGAGCCAGGCGGCGCGCTGCTCGTGGGTCTCGGACAGCGCCTCGACGCGCATCACCTCGAGGCGCGCCAGCGGGTAGCCGCGCGCCTCGATGGCCTGGGCGAGCACGTCGCCGCGCTCGCCGGGACGAGTGATGATCACCGGCATGAGACTTGCCATCAGCCGGCGCCGTAGACCTCGGCGAGGATCTCCCCGGCGCCCATCTCCAGCAGTTCCTCGGCGACACGGATACCCAGCGCCTCGGGCTCGTGGATCGAGCCGCGGCCTTCGGCACGCAGCACCCGGCTACCGTCCGGGGTACCCACCAGGGCGCGCAACCACAGGGTCTGGCCATCGTTCTCGAATACCGCGTGGCCACCGATGGGCACCTGGCAGCCGCCCTCCAGACGGGTATTCATGGCACGCTCGGCACGCACCCGGGTGGCGGTATCGGGGTCATCCAGCGGCGCCAGCAGGTTGATCAGCTCGGGGTCGTGGAGGCGGCACTCGATGCCCAGCGCTCCCTGGCCACAGGCCGGCAGGCACACCTCGGGAGACAGCTCCTGGGCGATGCGCGCATCCAGCCCCAGGCGCTTGAGGCCCGAGGTGGCCAGGATGATGGCATCGAACTCGCCGTCGTCGAGCTTGCCCAGGCGCGTCTGGACATTGCCGCGCAGGCTGAGGATCTCCAGGTCCGGGCGTGCCTCCCTGACCTGCAGGCCACGGCGCAGGCTGGAGGTGCCCACCCGGGCCCCCTCGGGCAGCTCATCGAAGCTGGCGTAGTGGTTGGAGACGAAGGCATCGGTGGCCTCGGCGCCGGCCAGGATCACCGAGAGGCCCAGCCCCTCGGGGAAGTGCATGGGCACATCCTTCATGGAGTGCACGGCGATATCGGCGCGACCGTCGAGCATGGCCTCCTCGAGCTCCTTCACGAAGAGCCCCTTGCCGCCCACCTTGGCCAGCGGCGTGTCGAGGATCTTGTCACCGCGGGTGGACATGGCCACCAGCTCCACCTCGAGGCCGGGATGGAGGGCCAGCAGACGATCGCGGACATGTTCGGCCTGCCACATGGCCAGTTGACTCTTGCGCGTGGCGATACGCAGCTTGGTGATGGCTTGCACGAAGTTCTCCCTGTACCGGTACCCTTGCTGGCGGCGAGCCAGCATCGGCTCCCGGCGAAGTTGGCATGCATGGACGCACGGTTGCCCCCATCATAAAGCACACGGCCAAGGAGGAAAAATCCACGCCCCGTGCGGCCCGCTGCCCTCGGCGAATACAGGGCTATCGCAGCTACCGACAGGATGATGGTGAAAGGCGCCCCCCTCGCCTGCCCCGGCGACTCTGGTACACTCCTGCCATATCGCGCCTGCCGCCGCGAGCCCGGCGGCCGCGGGGGCATCAGTCCCCGGCCAACCGCAACCCGTCATGCAGGATCCCAAGCCGATGACCTCGAACTCTTCCAACCCCGGCACCAACCAGTCCTGGGGGGGCCGCTTCAGCGAGCCCACCGACGCCTTCGTCGCCCGCTTCACCGCCTCGGAGGCCTTCGACCGCCGCCTGGCCTTCCACGACATCCGGGGCTCCATTGCCCATGCCACCATGCTGGCCCAGGTCGGGGTGCTCAGCGACGAAGAGCGCGACGCCATCATCGCGGGCCTCGACAAGGTACGCGGCGAGATCGAGCGCGGCGAGTTCCCATGGTCGGTGGAGCTCGAGGACGTGCACATGAACATCGAGGCCCGCCTGACCGCGAAGATCGGCATCACCGGCAAGAAGCTGCACACCGGCCGCTCGCGCAACGACCAGGTGGCCACCGATATCCGCCTGTTCCTGCGTGACGAGATCGACCAGGTGGCGCTGGAGCTCGCCCGCCTGCGCGCGGGGCTGATCGAGCTGGCCGACCGTGAAGCCGACACCATCATGCCGGGCTTCACCCACCTGCAGACTGCCCAGCCGGTCACCTTCGGCCACCACCTGCTGGCCTGGCAGGAGATGCTGACCCGCGACCACGAGCGGCTTCTCGACTGCCGCAAGCGGGTCAATATCATGCCGCTGGGCGCCGCCGCGCTGGCCGGCACCACCTACCCCATCGACCGCCACGTCACCGCCGAGCTGCTGGGCTTCGAGCGCCCCGCCGAGAACAGCCTCGACGCGGTCAGCGATCGCGACTTCGCCATCGAGTTCGCCGCCTTCGCCAGCCTGCTGCTGATGCACATGTCGCGCATGAGCGAGGAGCTGGTGCTGTGGACCAGCGCCCAGTTCGACTTCATCGACCTGCCCGACCGCTTCTGCACCGGCTCCTCGATCATGCCGCAGAAGAAGAACCCCGACGTGCCGGAGTTGGTGCGCGGCAAGTCCGGCCGCGTCTACGGCCACCTGATGGGCCTGCTGACGTTGATGAAGTCCCAGCCGCTGGCCTACAACAAGGACAACCAGGAGGACAAGGAGCCGCTGTTCGACGCCGTGGACACGGTCAAGGACTGCCTCAAGGCCTTCGCCGACATGATCCCCGCCATCGAGCCGAAGAAGGCCAGCATGGCCGAGGCGGCCCGCCGCGGCTTCTCCACCGCCACCGACCTGGCCGACTACCTGGTACGCAAGGGCGTGGCCTTCCGCGACGCCCACGAGATCGTCGGCGAGTCGGTCGCCTTCGGCATCCGCGAAGGCAAGGATCTCTCCGAGATGACGCTCGACGAGCTCAGGCAGTTCTCGGACACCATCGAGCAGGATGTCTTCGAGGTGCTGACCCTGGAGGGCTCGGTGGCCGCCCGCAACCACATCGGGGGCACCGCTCCCGACCAGGTACGCGCCGCCGCCCAGCGAGCCCGCGAGGCCCTCGCCGCCCTGGCGGGAGGCGCCTGATGGAGCGTCTCGTTCCCGTCCCCCTGGCCCTTGTACTTGCCCTCGGCCTGGCCCAGGGGCTGGCCGGCTGTGGCCAGAAGGGGCCGCTCTACCTGCCCGACGACGAGCAGGCCGCCGAGCAGTACGGCCCCCGCGATGCCCAGCAGGGTGAAGAGCAGAGCGAGCAGGACAGCACCGAGCGCGACGCTGTCGAACCCCGGGAGAGCGAGGAGTAGCCATGGACCACTTCAATTACCACGACGGCGTGCTCTATGGCGAGGAGGTCCCGCTGACCCGCATCGCCGAGCAGTTCGGCACGCCCTGCTACGTCTACTCCAAGGCCACCCTGGCGCGCCACTTCCGCGCCTACACCGAGGCGCTGGGCAGCCACCCGCACCTGATCTGCTATGCGGTGAAGGCCAACTCCAACCTCGCCGTGCTGGGACTCCTCGCCCGGCTGGGCGCCGGCTTCGACATCGTCTCGGTGGGTGAGCTGGAGCGGGTGCTGGTCGCCGGTGGCGACCCGGCCAAGGTGGTCTTCTCTGGCGTGGCCAAGCAGGAGGCGGAGATGGCCCGGGCGCTGGAAGTGGGCATCAAGTGCTTCAACGTGGAGTCGCGGCCCGAGCTCGAGCGCCTGAATGAGGTGGCCGGCCGGCTCGGCAAGGTCGCCCCGGTGTCGCTGCGGGTCAATCCGGACGTGGATGCCGGCACCCACCCCTATATTTCCACCGGGCTCAAGGACAATAAGTTCGGCATCCCGGTGAGCGAGGCACTGGCCGTCTACGAGCTGGCCACCCAGCTCCCCAACGTGCGCGTGGCCGGACTCGACTGCCATATCGGCTCTCAGCTCACCGAGCTTGCCCCCTTCCTGGACGCCCTCGACCGCCTGCTGGTGCTGCTCGAGACCCTGCGCGAGCGCGGCATCGAGGTGGAGCACCTGGACCTGGGCGGCGGCCTCGGCGTGCCCTACCGCGACGAGCAGCCGCCGGCACCCTTCGACTACGCCACCGCCCTGCTCGAGCGACTCTCGAGCTGGCCAGGCAGCGAGCGGCTGACCCTGCTCTTCGAGCCGGGCCGCTCCATCGCCGCCAACGCCGGGGTGCTGCTGACCCGGGTGGAGTTCCTCAAGCCCGGCGAGACCCGGAACTTCGCCATCGTCGACGCCGCCATGAACGACCTGATCCGCCCCGCGCTCTACCAGGCGTGGCAGGCGATCCTACCGGTGGATACCCGTCACCCGCGGCAGAGCGCCCTCTACGACGTGGTGGGCCCGGTATGCGAGACCGGTGACTTCCTGGGCAAGGAGCGCGAACTGGCCATCGCCCCCGGCGACCTGCTGGCGGTGCGCTCCGCCGGGGCCTATGGCTTCGTGATGGCCTCCAACTACAACAGCCGGCCCCGCCCCGCCGAGGTGATGGTGGACGGCGAGGAGGCCCACCTGGTGCGTCGCCGCGAACGCCGCGAGGAGCTGTGGGCAGGCGAGGCACTGCTGCCGGAAGAGCCGCTGCCGGAGGGCTCGCGCTGATGCTGCTGCATTTCACCAAGATGCATGGCCTCGGCAACGACTTCATGGTGGTCGACCTGGTGACCCAGCGCGCCCACTTCACCGACGCCCAGGTGCGCCGCCTGGCCGACCGCCGCTTCGGCGTCGGCTTCGACCAGTTGCTGGTGGTCGAGCCGCCCCGGGACCCGGACATGGATTTCCGCTACCGCATCTACAACGCCGACGGCAGCGAGGTGGAGAACTGCGGCAATGGCGCGCGCTGCTTCGCCCGCTTCGTGCGCGACCAGCGCCTGACCCACAAGCGCGAGATTCACGTCGAGACCGCCGGCGGCGCCCTGGTGCTGAACGTGGAGGACGACGGCCGCATCCGCGTCGACATGGGCGAACCGCGCTTCGCCCCCGAGGCACTGCCCTTCACGACTGAGCTTTTCGACGCCACCGAGGACCGCGTGCTGCACGCCCTGGAGGTGGACGGCGAGCACCTCGAGGTGGGGGTGGTCTCCATGGGCAATCCCCATGCGGTGCTGCGGGTCGATGACGTCGACAGCGCCCCGGTCGAGCGCCTGGGCCCGGCCCTCGAGGCCCATCCGCGCTTCCCCAGGCGGGTCAACGCCGGCTTCATGCAGGTCGTCTCGGCGCACGAGATCCGCCTGAGGGTGTACGAGCGGGGTAGCGGCGAGACCCTGGCCTGCGGTACCGGCGCCTGCGCCGCCGTGGCCAGCGGCATCCGCCAGGGACTGCTGGAGAGCCCGGTCCGAGTACATCTTCCGGGGGGCGAGCTGAGCATAGAGTGGGCCGGTCCCGGCACCCCCCTGACCATGACCGGCCCCGCCGAACGCGTCTTCGACGGCCGCCTGGTACTCTATTGACACACCCAACTGACGCACTCAACTGACACACCCACTGAAGCGCACATCCGATTCCGCGCCCCCGCGAGGAGATGGCATGCCACGAGCCGCACCTGAACCGCGCAAGACTCTCGACCCCGACCGGGTCGCCGAATGGCTGGCCACCCATCCCGACTTCTTCGTCGGCCGTGAGGGGCTGCTGCAACAGCTCAAGGTGCCCCACCCCGAGGCGCGTGGCGCCACCTCGCTGCTCGAGCGCCTGGTCCACGACCTGCGCACCCGCGCCGAACAGGCCGAGTGGCGCCTGGAGCAGTTGCTGGAGTCGGCCCGCCACAACGAGGCCCAGTACCGGCGTACCCGCGAGCTGGTGCTGGCGCTGGTGGAGGCCCAGGACCGCGACGCCCTGGGCCAGGCACTGGCCACCCAGCTCGGCGAGCGCTTCGCCACGCCGGCGGTGGCGCTGTGGTGTCCGCCCAGCCTCTCCGATAGCGAGCCACACCCGCCCCAGGCGCCCCGCCAGGTGCTCGACGAGCACGCCGGGTCACGCCTGGCGGCGCTGCTCGACGGCCGCACCAGTCGCTGCACCCGCCTGACACCCACCGACTGGAAGCGCCTGCTGCCCCATGCCTCCGCGCCGCGTCGCTCGGGCTCCTGCGCCATCACCCGACTGAGCCTGGGCGAGCCGCTGGGTTACCTGGTGCTGGCCAGCCCCGACCAGGAGCACTTCCGGGCCAGCATGGACACCCTGTTCACCGAGTATGTGGGCGACGTGGTGGCGCGACTGCTGGTCTGCCTCGGCCCCGGCCATGCCTAGCCCCGGGCCGCTCGCCGGCGAGGTGGAGACCTTCCTGGCGAGGCTCTCGCGCACCGCCAGCCCCGCCACCCTGGACGCCTATCGGCGCGACCTGAGCCGCCTGCTCGCCTTCCTGGACGAGCAGGCGGTGACGACCTGGCGCCAGTGGGATGCCAGCCTGGTGCGCCGTTTCCTGGGCGGCGAGCGAGCCCGCGGCCTGGCACCGCGCAGCCTGGCCCGCCGCCGCTCGGCCTGCTCGCGGCTGGCCGACCACCTGCTCGCCGGGGGCCACCTCGACCACAATCCGGTGGCACTGGTGCGCAGCCCGCGCCAGCCGCGTCACCTGCCGCGGCCGGTGGACGTGGACCGCCTGGCCAGCTTCCTCGACACGCCCCACGACGGTTCGCCCCTGGCGGTGCGCGACCAGGCGATGCTCGAACTCTTCTACTCCAGTGGCCTGCGCCTCGCCGAGCTGGCGGGGCTGGACCTCGACGACCTGCGCGACGCACGGGTGCGGGTGCTGGGCAAGGGCGGCAAGCCGCGCCAGGTGCCGGTGGGATCGCGGGCCCACCAGGCGCTGCAGGCCTGGATCGGCGTGCGCGCGGTCATGGCCGCCCCCGGCGAGTCCGCGCTGTTCGTAGGCAACCGCGGCGCGCGGCTGGGCCATCGCGCCATCCAGCAGCGCCTGGCGCTGATCGCCCGGCGCCGCGGACTCGACGAGCACCTCCACCCACACCGGCTACGCCACTCCTTCGCCAGCCACCTGCTGGAGTCGAGCCAGGACCTGCGCGCCGTGCAGGAGCTGCTGGGCCACGCCAACCTCTCCACCACCCAGGTCTACACCCACCTCGATTGGCAGCACCTGGCGACCAGCTACGACGCCGCCCACCCGCGGGCACGGCGCCGACGCAACGACGAGACCCCGACATGAACCTCGAGGCGATCACCTTCGACCTGGACGACACCCTGTGGGACAACGGCGGCGTGATGCGCCGCACCGAGCACGGCCACTACGCTTGGCTCGACGCGGCGCTGGCCGAACAAGGAGCCGTGGCCCCCGCCGGCCGCTTCGCCGCGCGCTTCCCGCTGGAGGCCTTCGTGGCACGGCGCCTGGCACTGGCCGCCGCCCACCCCCCGCGGCGCGGCGACTTCACCTGGCTACGCCGGCGGGCGCTGGCCGAGCTGCTGGGGGAGTACGGGCTGGCGCATGAACACGCCGAGCGGTGGGCGGCGCGGGCCATGGAGCGCTTCATGGCGCTGCGCCATGAGGTCGAGCCCCACCCGGAGGTGGAAGCGCTGCTCGAGGCATTGGGCAGGCGCTATCGGCTGGCCAGCATCACCAACGGCAACGTCGAGGTCGCGCGCCTGCCGCTGGGACGTCACTTCCCGGTGGCCGTCACCGCCGGCGAACTGCTCGCCCCCAAGCCCGACCCGCGCCCCTTCCTGCTGGCGCTGTCACGCCTGGGCGCCCACCCCGAGCGCGCACTGCACGTGGGCGACTCCTGGGAGGAGGACGCCCTGCCCGCCCGCCGCCTGGGCATGCGGGCGGCGTGGATCGGCCCCGACGACCGCCCGATCCCCACTGGCATCCACCGCCTGAGTCATGTGCGCGAGCTGTCGGAGCTGGTTCAGTGGATGGAGAAGACCAAGGGGCGCCGAGAATAAGCCAAAGGGGCGGTCCGAGGACCAGGGGTGAGGAGCAACGCTCCGAACGAACGTTACTCTTCTGTGGGCCCTAGCAGCCAGGCGTCCAGGCGCGCCTCGAGCTCCTCGATGCCCTGCCCCTTGAGCGACGAGAAGAGCTGGATGGTCACCAGATCCTCCCACTCGCGCAACCGCGAACGCACTTGCTGCAGGGCGCTCGCCGCGGGGCCGCGCTTGAGCTTGTCGGCCTTGGTCAGCAGGATATGCACCGGCATCTCCTGGGCATCGGCCCAGCCGAGCATGGTCTGGTCGAACTCGGAGAGCGGGTGGCGCACATCCATCACCAGCACCAGGCCCTTGAGCGAGGCACGGCGCTGCAGGTAGTCGGAGAGGTGGCGCTGCCACTCCAGCTTGACCGCCTCGGGCACCTTGGCATAGCCATAGCCGGGCAGGTCCACCAGGCGCCGGTCGAGGTTGTCACCCAGCGAGAAGAAGTTGATCAGCTGGGTGCGGCCGGGCGTCTTGGAAATCCGTGCCAGCGCATTCTGTCGGGTCAAGGTGTTGATCGCGCTTGATTTTCCGGCATTCGAGCGACCGGCGAAGGCCACTTCGGCACCGCCGTCCGTCGGGCACTTGGCCAGGGTCGGAGCGCTGATGAGGAAGCGGGCGGTCTGATAGTTGAGACGAGAGTCGAGTCGCGCCATGGGCAAGAATTCCTGACATTGATCAAGGGGCTGGCGGCTTGCATTCCCGCCGGCAGGGTGATTCGGTATAATGCAGTGTCTTTTGTCTGCGACCCGGGGCACGCTAGTGTACCACCGCGCCCATGACGTCCGCGATTGGCCCGCTCGAGAACCCAGAGGCTGGCCGGCGGCGCGACCCGGGCGACACCCAGGGTACGTACCGGTCAACAACGTAACGGCAAAGTGGATTAGCGATGAGAAAGTTACTGGCAAGCCTGGCAATCACCATGGGCGCCGTCGGCGCCGCCCACGCAGACCTCGAAGCCGATGCCGATGCGGCAGCGGGCCGTGACAAGGCCGCGACCTGCGCGGCGTGTCACGGCCAGGAGGGCATCAGCGCGGTAGGCACCTTCCCCAACCTGTCGGGCCAACAGGCCTCCTATCTGGCCAAGCAGATCATGGATATCCGTGACGGCACCCGCGTGGTACCGGAGATGGCCGGCCAGGTGGACAGCTTCTCCGACCAGGAGGCCTGGGACGTAGCCAAGTTCTATGCCGACAAGAACGCGGCCCTGGGCCAGGCGGATCCCGATGAGCTGCTGGTCGAGCGCGGTCGCGAGCTCTATCGCGCCGGCGACATGGCCAAGGGCATCCCGGCCTGTGCCGCCTGCCACACGCCGACCGGCCAGGGCATCGGCACCGCCGTCTACCCTGCGCTCTCCGGCCAGCATGCCGAGTACACCCTGGCCACCCTGCAGGACTTCGCCGCCGGCAACCGCACCAATGATCCGGCCGCCATCATGCGCGATATCGCCGCCAAGATGAGCGATGCCGACATGGAAGCCGTGGCCAACTACGTACTGGGCCTGCACTGAGTTCCTCGCGGCCAGCGTAACAGTGCTCAGTCGGGGCGGCCTTCGGGCCGCCCCTGTCATATTTGCCACAGCGTAAGCGGGGAACCCGAGCCCGACACTGCGCTCAAAGGCAGCGACACCCGGACTCGCCGGGACGCGATTCATCCCAAGGAGAGAGATGCCCATGTTGAAGCCCCTGATATTCGTGCTCGCCGGCCTCGCCCTGCCGGGCCTGGCCACCGCCCAGAACCTGGTGGAGGGTGAGCACTATGAGGTGCTGCCCGAGCCCGTGGAGACCCAAGTGGGCGAAGGCCAGATCGAGGTCACCGAGGCCTTCTGGTTCGGCTGCCCGCACTGCTACAACCTGCAGGAGCATGTCACCTCCTGGTACGAGACCCTCGACGACGACGTCAGCGTGGTGCACCTGCCGGCCACCATGGGTGGCGACTGGAACCGACACGCCCAGGTGTTCTACGCCGCCGAGGCACTGGGCATCGAGGACGCACTTCACGCCGACCTCTTCCACGCCATCCATGAGCAGGGTCGCCGGCTCACCGGCGAGGATGAGATCGCCGAGTTCTTCAGCGACTACGGCGTCAGCGAGGAGGAGGCGCGGCAGGCACTGAGCTCCTTCGCGGTAAAGAGCCAGGTCAACCAGGCCAATGCCCGCATGCGCGCCATGCGCCTGATGGGGGTACCCGCGCTCATGGTCGATGGCCGCTACCTGGTCACCCCCAGCAGCGCCGGCAGCCTGGCCAACATGCCGCAGATTGCCGCGACTCTGGTCGAGAAAATTCGCGAGGAGCGTAAGGAGTAAGATGTCTCACCTCGCCGAGGCAAGGATGCCGCCCCTGACGGGCGGCCATCTCAAGCTGCTGACTTTCAACCTGCAGGTCGGTATCCAGACCTCGGCCTACCACCACTACCTGACCCGCAGCTGGCAGCACCTGCTGCCTCACCCCCGGCGGCTGCGCCGCCTGGCCATGGTCAGCGAGGTGCTGGGCCGCTTCGATATCGTCGGCCTTCAGGAGGCCGACGGCGGCAGCTTCCGCTCCAGCCACGTCAACCAGGTGGAGTATCTGGCCACCCATGGCGGCTTCCCCCACCATTATCAGCAGCTCAACCGCAACCTGGGCCGCATCGCCCAGCACAGCAACGGCCTGCTGTCGCGGCTTCCCCCGGCCCATGTCGAGGAGCACCAGCTCCCCGGCACGCTACCCGGGCGGGGCGCGATTCATGCCCGCTTCGGGCATGGCCCTGACGCCCTGCACCTGTTTGTCGCGCACCTGGCCCTTAGCCATCGCGGCCGTGTCCGCCAGCTCGACTATCTCTCCGAGATCATTCAGCCGCTCCGCCATGTGGTGGTGATGGGCGATCTCAACTGTACTCCCGAGCAGCTCCACGGCCATCAGCGCTTCTCCGCCTCGTTGCCGCTTCACCCGGTGCGCCCTCCCTTGAGCTACCCCTCGTGGCAGCCGCGTCGAGCCCTGGATCATATTCTGCTCTCGAACTCCCTGGAGGCCGACGAGGTCCGCGTGCTCGATCATCTGTTCTCGGACCACCTGCCGATTGCGGTGGACGTTCGCCTGCCGCCGGCCTGTCTGCAGGCGCTTGTTACCCACCCGCAGGGCGGCGCCAACCAGGCCACGGGGGCGGCAATGGGTGACGTTTGACGGCGAATCGGCGAAGATGCGCCTCCTGACAATCCTGCAGGAGGAGACATGTCCGATACTCGTTCACCGGCCCTGCTCAGGGGGCTTGACACCGTAACCGACCTGGTCGGGCGCACCACCGCCTGGCTGGTGCTGGTAATGATGGCGGTGCAGTTCGCCATCGTGGTGATGCGTTACATCTTCGGCGTCCACAGCATCGCCCTGCAGGAGTCGGTGATGTACATGCACGCCATGGTGTTCATGCTCGGGGCCGCCTGGACCCTGCGCCATGACGCCCATGTGCGCGTCGATATCTTCTATCGCAAGCGCTCGCCTCGGGGTCGCGCCGCCACCGACCTGTTCGGCACCCTCTTCCTGCTGCTTCCGGTGACCCTGTATATCCTGCTCGGCAGCCTCGGCTATGTCGGCAGCAGCTGGGCGATCCTCGAGCGCTCTCCGGATGGGGGCATCCCCGCGGTGTTCCTGCTCAAGAGCCTGATCCTGGTGATGGCTGCGCTGCTGCTGCTGCAGGGCATCGCCCAGCTGATCCGCCAGACGCTGATCCTCAAGGGCCGCCTCTCCTCCGAATCGTCGACCCACGAGGAGAAGCTGTGATGCTGGCCACGCTGCTCGAACTGATGCCCCTGGTGCTCTTCGCCACCATCTGCGGCGTGCTGATGCTGGGCTATCCGGTGGCACTGTCGCTGGCGGGCACCGCCCTGATCTTCGCCGGTCTGGGCTTCGCGCTTACCCATCTGGGGGTTCCCGTTCCCTTCGAGGCGGGCTACCTCAGCGCCATGCCCAACCGCCTCTTCGGCATCATGACCAACCAGACACTGCTGGCGGTCCCGCTGTTCGTGCTGATGGGAGTGCTGCTGGAGAAGTCACGGGTCGCCGAGACACTGCTCGATGCCATGGCCCTGGCCTTCGGCGCCCTGCGCGGCGGGCTGGGCATCGCCGTGGTGCTGGTCGGCATGCTGCTGGCCGCCTCCACCGGCATCGTCGGCGCCACCGTGGTGACCATGGGGCTGCTATCGCTGCCCACCATGCTCAAGCGCGGCTACTCCGCCTCGCTGGCCACCGGCACCATCTGCGCCACCGGCACCCTGGGCCAGATCATCCCGCCCTCCATCGCCCTGGTACTGCTCGGCGACGTGCTCTCCAACGCCTACCAGCAGGCCCAGCTGGCGATGGGCGTGTGGAGCCCCAAGACCCTCTCGGTAGGAGACCTCTTCATCGGCGCGCTCGTCCCGGGCGTGCTGCTGGTGGTCGCCTATATCCTCTACGTGACCCTGACCGCCTGGCTGAGGCCCAGCCTGGCCCCGCCGGTGGACCGCCAGGCACTGATGGAAGAGCTCGGGCACAGCGGCAGCCTCTGGCCCCTGCTGCTCAAGGGACTGCTGCCGCCGGTGCTGCTGATCGTCGCCGTGCTGGGCTCGATCCTCGGCGGCTTCGCCACGCCCACCGAGGCCTCGGCGGTAGGTGCCGCCGGGGCCTTCCTGCTGGCGCTGGCCAACCGCCGGCTGAATCTTCGCATGCTGCGCGAGGTGGTCCACTCCACCGCCCAGGTCACCAGCATGGTGTTCCTGATCCTGATCGGTGCCGCCCTCTTCTCGCTGGTGTTCCGCGCCTTCGGTGGCGAGGAACTGGTCATCGAGCTGTTCGAGGCGCTGCCCGGCGGCGTCGTGGGCGCCACCCTGGTGGTGATGCTGGTGATCTTCCTGCTCGGCTTCATCCTCGACTTCATCGAGATCACCTTCGTGGTGGTACCCATCGTTGGCCCGGTGCTGCTGGCCATGGGGCTCGACCCCATCTGGCTGGGGATCATGATCGCGGTGAACCTGCAGACCTCGTTCCTGACGCCCCCCTTCGGCTTCGCGCTCTTCTACCTGCGCGGTGTCACGCCCGAGTCGGTGCCCACCTCGGCGATCTACCGTGGCGTGATCCCCTTTATCCTGATCCAGCTCGGCATGCTGGGGGCACTGGCACTGTTCCCGGCGCTGGCGACCTGGCTGCCCTCGGTGATATAGGTTCGCTACCGGCAGAGCGGGGCCAGCCAAGCCTCGGCGAGCCATAGCACCAGCGCATAGCGCCCCGCCTTGGCCAACCCGATCAGCAGGATGGCCCGCCACCAGGGCAGCCGGAAGAGTCCGGCCAGTACGGTGAGCGGGTCGCCGACCAGCGGTACCCAGGAGACCAGCAGGCTCCACTCGCCGAAACGCCGGTACCACCGCTCGGCGCGCGCCAGGCCCGCCGGCGAGGCGGGAAACCAGCGGCGCCCCTGGAAGTGGCGCGCGTAGCGACCCAAGGCCACGTTGACCAGGCTACCCAGGGTATTGCCGGCGGTGGCCACCGCCCACAGCCCCAGGGCCGGCTGCTCCAGGCACCACAGCCGGGCCAGCCACACTTCCGAACCGCCGGGCAGCAGGGTGGCACTGGCCAGGGCCACCAGGAAGAGGCTCAGGATGGCCGTATCCTTCGCCACTGCAGCAGCAGGCTGCTGCAGTAACATTGACTCCATGACGACATGACCGCGATGACCCTCCCAGACTCGATTCCCAACGCCCTGACCATCGCCGGCTCCGACCCCAGCGGCGGCGCCGGCATCCAGGCCGATCTCAAGACCTTCTCTGCGCTGGGCACCTATGCGACCAGCGTGATCACTGCGCTGACCGCCCAGAATACCCGTGGCGTCAGCGGGGTTCACCCGGTGCCCGCCAACTTCATCGCCGTCCAGCTCGAGACCCTGCTCGACGATGTACGCCTCGATGCGGTGAAGATCGGCATGGTGGCCAGCCGTGAGGTGGCCGAGGTGATCCGCGACGCCCTGGCGCGACGCCGGCCACGCTGGGTAGTGCTCGACCCGGTGATGGTGGCCAAGAGCGGCGATATCCTCGTGGATGACGCCGGCATCCGCGCCGTACGCGAGGTGCTGGTGCCCCAGGCCGACCTGATCACCCCCAACCTGCCCGAGGCGGCGGTACTGCTGGGCGTTCCGGCCCCGATCGACCGCCACGGCATGCTGGCCCTCGCCCCGGCGCTACGCGAACTGGGCGCCGGGGCCACCCTGCTCAAGGGCGGCCACTTGGTGGGAGAGGAGTGTCCCGACCTGCTGATCACCCGCGAGGCGGCCACCTGGATCGAAGGCGCCCGGGTGGATACCACCAACCTCCACGGCACCGGCTGCACCCTCTCCTCGGCGATCGCCGCACGCCTGGCCCAGGGCGACAGCCTGGAGCAGGCGGTGGCCGCGGCCAAGCGCTGGCTCGGCGCGGCCCTGGCCGCCAGCCAGCGCCTGGACGTGGGGCACGGCCACGGGCCGGTGCACCATTTCCACGCCTGGTGGTAGCGACCTTTCGCACATCTCGCCTTGCAGGCCCGGCTGGCGCCTCCCATGCTGAAGGTCTACACCGCCGTGGCGCCACGCCAAGGAGCCGTCATGCCCCCGACCCTGCTGTTTGCCTGCGACCTCTCGGCCGAGAACCGCGCCGCCTTCGCCAGGGCGGTGCGCCTGGCCGGTGAACAGGGCGCCCGTCTCGACGTCATCCACGTGCTCGACCCCTACCTGCCCCGCCGCGTGCTCCACGACCTGGAGGAGGCCGTGGTGGCCGACATGCAGGCGACCCTCACCGATATCCGCGAGGACTACGCCCTGCCCGAACCGCCGGTGATGATGCAGACGGTCACCGGCGCCCCCTATGCCGAGATCATCCGCGAGGCCCACGAGCGCGAGGTAGACATGATCGTGCTGGGGGCTCACCGCAAGCGGGGCCAGCCCGACCTGGTGGCCGGCACCACCCTGGCCCGGGTGCTGCGCGGCGCCCCCTGCCCGGTGCTCTCGGTGAGCCACACCGCCAGCCAGGGCTGGGAGGAGATCCTGTTGCCCATGGACTTCTCTCTCACCTCGCGCCATACCCTGCGCGAGACCCTGCGTCGCTTCCCCGACACCCGCCTGACCCTGCTCCATGCCTGGGATATCCCCGGCGAGCGCGAGCTCGGCTCACGCGGCGACTTCGCCCGCTGGCGCGACCGCGAGGTGGCGCGCCTGCAGAGCCAGCTGGAGGCCGAGGTGGAGCGCCTGATGGCCGAACTGGACGACGTCCCGGAGGTGGAACTGGTGCTGGAGCAGGGCGCCCCCCTGGAGGTGCTGATGAACCGCCTGCGGCGTCAGCCGCCCGACCTGCTGGCGCTGGGCAGTCGCGGCCAGCTGGGCCGGCATAGCCAGATCACCGAGTCGCTGCTCGCCGAGCCCCACTGCGACATCATGCTGTGCCGCGCCTGGTAAGGCTCAGCGCTACAAGCGCCTCCGGCACCCCGGCATGCTACCCTTGGCGCCGCCTAGAACGTCAGGGAGAGCCGTAATGAAGGCACTGATCCAGCGCGTGACCCGCGCCAGCGTGACAGTGGAGGGGCGCACCGTGGGCGCCATCGACCATGGCCTGCTGGCCCTGGTGGGGGTGGAGAAGGGTGACGACGACGACGCGGTGGCACGGCTGCTTCACAAGCTGCTGCACTACCGCGTGTTCAGCGATGCCGATGGCAAGATGAACCTCAATCTGCAGCAGGTCGATGGTGGCCTGCTGCTGGTCTCCCAGTTCACCCTGGCCGCGGATACCCGCAAGGGGCTGCGCCCCAGCTTCTCCAGCGCGGCCCCGCCCGCCGATGGCGACCGCCTCTTCCATCAACTGCTGGAGCGCGCCGAAGCCGCCTGGCCGAAGGTCGCCAGCGGCGAGTTCGCCGCCAATATGCAGGTCGCGCTGGTCAATGACGGCCCGGTGACCTTCCTGCTGGAGAGCTGATGCCTGCCGAAGCCGAGCCGCTTGGGCGACGCCGGGGAAGCGCGTAAGCGACATATACCCCGGGTTGCTGGCGCAAGCGAAGCGACGTCCGGCGCTCGCCAGGGATGGCGAGCGAGGGTCACCCGTGAGGGATTATGTTGTGACCCGACGGACAGGTCGCGAGCGCGGCGCCAGGGTTTCAACCCGGGGGTCGCGACTCACGCTGCCCCGGCGTGAACCGCCACCTAGCCGAATTAGCCACCGAGTTCGGCCTCCATGGTTTCCAGCGCCTCCTCGGCGGCGAGCCACTCCGCCTCCAGGTCGTCGAGGCGGGACTTGAGCTCACCCTGGCGGGCCAGGGTCGCGGTGAGCTCTTGCTTGCGGGCGGGATCGGTATAGAGCTCGGCATCACCAAGTACCTCCTCCACCCCGGCAAGCTCCGTCTGGACCTTCTCCATGGCCTGCTCGGCGCGATCGCGCTGCTTCTTCAGCGGACGCAGCTTCTCGCGCAGCTCGGCGGCGGCGCGACGCGACGCCTTGCGATCCTCCCTGGGCGTGCCCCCTTCGAGCTGGCGCTCATCGCTGTCGCCGCGGGCCCCTCGTCGCTCGCCCTCCAGGCGCGCCTTGAGCCACAGGCGATAGTCCTCCAGGTCACCGTCGAAGGGCTCCACCCGATGGTCGGCCACCCGCCAGAACTCATCCACGCTGGCGCGCAGCAGGTGGCGGTCGTGGGAGACGATGATCACCGTACCCTCGAAGCCCGCCAGGGCCTCGGTCAGCGCCTCGCGCATCTCGAGATCCAAGTGGTTGGTGGGCTCGTCGAGCAGCAGCAGGTTGGGCTTCTGCCAGGCTACCAGGGCCAGCGCCAGGCGCGCCTTCTCGCCCCCCGAGAAGCGCCCCACCTCACCGAAGACATCGTCACCCGGAAAGCCGAAGCCACCCAGGAAGTTGCGGATCTCCTGGTCGCTGGCGGTGGGCGAGAGGCGCTGCACATGCATGAAGGGGGTGGCGGCGAGATCCAGCCCCTCCAGCTGGTGCTGGGCGAAATAGCCGACCTTGAGATGCTCCCCCGCGATGCGCTTGCCGGCGAGCAGCGGGAGCTCACCGGTCAGCGTCTTGATCAGGGTCGACTTGCCGGCGCCGTTGGGGCCCAGCAGGCCGATACGCTGCCCGGGCAGCAGCGTCAGCCTGACGTTGTCGAGCTGGACCCTCTCCACCCCCGGCTCGCCCCCCACGGAGCAATAGCCCAGCCGCGCCTCGTCCAGCACCAGCAGCGGGTGGGAGGTCTTGTCTGCGGCGGGCAGGGTGAAGTGGAAGGGCGAGTCGGCATGGGCCACGGCGATATCGCCCATGCGCTCGAGCATCTTCAGGCGGCTCTGGGCGGCGCGCGCCTTGGTGGCCTTGGCACGAAAACGAGCCACGAAGCGCTCGATCTCCTCGCGCCGCGCCTGCTGCTTGGCGGCCTCGGCCTGCTGCAGCGCCAGCTTCTCGGCCCGGGTGCGCTCGAAGGTGGTGTAGTTGCCGCGGTAGAGCACCAGGGAGCGGCGATCGAAGTGCACGATGCTGTCGCACACCGCGTCCAGGAAGTCGCGGTCGTGAGAGATCAGCAGCAGGGTGCCGGGATAGCGCGTCAGCCACTGCTCCAGCCACAGCAAGGCGTCGAGGTCGAGGTGGTTGGTGGGCTCGTCGAGCAGCAGCAGGTCGGAGGGCATGAACAGGGTGCGTGCCAGGTTGACGCGCATCCGCCAGCCCCCGGAGAAGGATGCCAGGGGGCGATCGAGGTCGGCCTGCGAAAAGCCCAGGCCCACCAGCAGCTGGGCGGCCCTGGCCGGGGCGCTGTAGCCGTCGAGTGCCTCGATGACACCGTGCAGCTCCGCCTCGCGATGGTCGTCGCCCGCCTCCCTGGCGGCCTCCAGGGCCGCCTCGACCCGACGCAGCTCGGCATGGCCGTCAAGGACGTGATCGAGCAACGAGCGGTCCAGCGCCTCCACCTCCTGGGCCATATGAGCGATGCGCTGGCCGCCACTCATCTCTACCTCGCCGCGATCCGGCGCCAGCTCGCCGAGCAGCAGCTTGAACAGGCTCGACTTGCCGGCCCCGTTGGGGCCGACGATGCCCGCCTTGTGGCCGGCGTGCAGGGTGAGGTCGGCGCCCTCCAGCAGGGCCTGGGTGCCGCGTTGCAGGGAAACTTGGCGCAGTGCGATCATGCGGGCTCCACGAGGATGCGGCCGCCGCTCGACGCGGCGACGAAAAAACCATGACCGACGATTCTACCGAAATGCTGGCCACCTTGCGGTGCCGACTCTCCCAGGCGCCGCTATGGCCCTTCGCCCTGGCGCTCTACGCCCGCCCGGGCATCGAGGCCGCCTGCCTGCGGCTGCAGGACGATGCCGGCGTCGACGTCTGCGAGTTGCTGTGGCGCTGCTGGCTGCTGCACCACGGCGCCATTCCAGGGCCCGACGGCGAGGCGGGCCTCGTCGAGGTGCGCCGCTGGCAGCGGGGAGTGACTCGCCCACTGCGCCGGCTACGCCGCGAACTCAAGGCCGCCGCCGCCGAGAGCGAAGGAGTCGCCAGGCTGCGCGAGACCCTCAAGCGAGCCGAGCTGCAGGCCGAACGCGAGGCGCTCGCACGCCTGGAGGCCGTGGCGATGACCCGGCCGCTGCGCCCGCGCGACACCGGCGATCCGGCACCACAGGAACTTCTTTCGAATGCCCTGCAACTACAGAAAAAAGCCCATCTTTCAACGCTCAATCGCCTGGTGTCGCGCCTTGACCCTCCCTGGGGGCCACGCTAGCCTGAAAAATCAGCCGTGTGAATGTGAATTCACCAGATGTCGCGTGGGGAGCGTTTGCGACTCCCTGGGCAAAACCTGCAGAGGGACCACAAGAATGAAGTCACACAAACTGTTGACCACCGCCGGTATCGGCGCACTGATGTTCGGCATGACCTCCGCCGCCATGGCCGACAACTGGCGCTATGCCCATGAGGAGTACGAGGGCGACGTGCAGGACGTCTTCGCCGTGGCCTTCAAGGAGTATGTCGAGGCAAACTCCGACCACAGCGTGCAGGTTTACCGCTTCGGCGAGCTGGGCGAATCCGACGACATCATGGAGCAGACCCAGAATGGCATCCTGCAGTTCGTCAACCAGTCACCGGGCTTCACCGGTTCGCTGATTCCCGAGGCCCAGATATTCTTCGTCCCCTACCTGCTGCCCACCGACGAAGAGACCGTCATCGAATTCTTCGCCGAGAGCAAGGCCATCAACGAGATGTTCCCCGAGCTCTACGCGGAACAGGGCCTGGAGCTGCTGCAGATGTATCCCGAGGGCGAGATGGTGATCACCACCGATGAGCCCATCGAATCCGTGGAGGACTTCCAGAACAAGAAGATCCGCGTGATGACCAACCCGCTGCTCTCCGAGACCTACAACGCCTTCGGTGCGACCCCTACGCCGCTGCCCTGGGGTGAGGTCTACGGCGCCCTGCAGACCGGCATCCTCGACGGCCAGGAGAACCCGATCTTCTGGATTCAGTCCGGCGGCCTCTACGAGGTATCACCGAACCTTGTGTTCACCGGTCACGGCTGGTTCACCACCGCCATGATGGCCAACCAGGACTTCTTCGATGGCCTCTCCGAGGAGGATCAGCAGCTCGTGCGTGACGCCTCGGAAGCGGCCTATGACCACACCATCGAGCATATCCAGGGCCTCGCCGAGGAAGCCCTGAACAAGATCAAGGAGGACTGCGACAACTGCACCTACACGCGCCTGGACGAGGCGCAGATGCAGTCGCTGCGCGAGCGTGCGCCGCAGGTCGAGCAGGCCTACATCGAGATGGCCGGCGAGGGCGGTGCCGAGCTGCTCGAGCAGTTCAAGGCCGACCTCGAGGCCGTGACCTCCAGCGAGGAGTAACTGCCTCCCACCGCCATGCTCAGGGGGTGGCCCATATCGGGCCACCCCCTGTTCGTTACAACGATGACAGCAGCTTGCGGGGCCGCACTGCGTGCACCCAGCGTTGACCTCCTGGCCACGCCACGGCTCTGCAGGGCGTATCCTGACTGTCGAGACGCGTCTTACCACACTGCATGCTGAAGGGAGTGCAGCCATGACAGATGAAGAAGCCGAAAAGGCCTATCGCTCCGGCCTCCCCGGACCCCTGGGGGTGGTCGATACCCTGATCAGCAAGCTGGAGTCGGTGCTGCTGGCCATGGGCGTGCTGTTGATGGCCGTCAACACCATCGCCAACGTCATCGCTCGCTTCGTGATCGGCGACAGCATCTTCTTTACCGGCGAGATCAACCGCATCCTGATCATCATGATCACCTTCGCCGGTATCGGCTATGCGGCGCGCCATGGCCGGCATATCCGCATGTCGGCCATCTACGATGCCCTGCCGGTAAGCGGACGCCGCGCCCTGATGATCATCATCTCCCTGTTCACCTCGCTGGTGATGTTCTTCCTGCTCTATTACTCGGTGATCTACATCCTCGACCTGCAATCCAAGGGGCGGGTGCTGCCGGCACTGGGCTTTCCGATCTGGTGGATCTACGTCTGGGCGCCACTGGGGTTTCTGATCACCGGGATCCAGTATCTGCTTACCGCCATCAAGAACATGACCTCCAGGGATGTCTACCTGTCGACCAGTGTGCTGGATGGCTACAAGGATACAGAAACGGAAGTCTGATGCAGGGCGAAGGCCCGAGGGGAACGCACAATGACCACCATAATGGTTTGCACCATGATCGCCCTGCTGCTGTTGGGCTTTCCGATGATGATCCCGCTGATCACCGCGGCGGCGATCGGCTTCTTCATGATGTTCAATGGCCTGGGCCAGATGGACACCCTGATCCAGCAGATGATGGCCGGTATCCGTCCCGCCTCGCTGATCGCAGTACCGATGTTCATCCTTGCCGCCGATATCATGACCCGCGGCCAGTCGGCGGACCGCCTGATCGCCATGGTGATGTCCTTCATCGGCCATATAAAGGGCGGCCTGGCGGTCTCGACCGCCACCTCATGCACCCTGTTCGGGGCGGTATCCGGCTCCACCCAGGCCACCGTGGTGGCGGTCGGCTCGCCGCTGCGCCCCAAGATGCTCAAGGCCGGTTATTCCGACTCCTTTACCCTGGCGCTGATCATCAATGCCAGTGATATCGCCTTCCTGATTCCGCCGAGCATCGGCATGATCATCTACGGGGTCATCTCCGAAACCTCCATTGCCGAGCTGTTTATCGCCGGTATTGGGCCCGGGCTGTTGATCCTGGCGATGTTCTCGGCCTACTGCGTCGCCTATGCAGTGATCCGCGGTGTTCCCACCGAGCCCAGGGCGACCTGGAGCGAGCGACTCACCGCCGTTCGTCAGGCGCTGTGGCCGCTGGGCTTCCCGGTGATTATCGTCGGCGGCATCTATGGTGGCATCTTCAGCCCCACCGAGGCGGCCGCCGCCTGCGTGCTCTATGCGGTCTTCCTGGAGTTCATCGTCTTCCGCTCGCTGAAGCTGCAGCACATCTACACCATCGCCAAGTCCACCGGACTGATCACCGCGGTGGTGTTCATCCTGGTCGCCGCCGGCAACGGCTTCTCCTGGATCATCTCCTTCGCGCAGATCCCCCAGGCGATCCTCGAGGCGGTGGGCATCAACGAGGCGGGGCCGGTCGGCGTGCTGATCGCCATCTGCGTGGCTTTCTTCGTCGCCTGCATGTTCGTCGACCCCATCGTGGTGATCCTGGTGCTGACGCCAATCTTCGCGCCGGCCATCGAGGCCACCGGTCTCGACCCGGTGCTGGTGGGTATCCTGATCACCCTGCAGGTCGCCATCGGCTCGGCCACGCCCCCCTTCGGCTGTGACATCTTTACCGCCATCGCGATCTTCAAGCGTCCCTATCTGGATGTGATCAAGGGCACGCCACCCTTTATCTTCATGCTGATACTGGCCGCGGCACTGCTGATCATGTTCCCGCAGATCGCCCTGTTCCTGCGCGACATAGCGTTCAACTGAGGCCAAGGAGAGAGAACCATGTTCAATCGGATCCTGATCCCGGTGGATGGCTCCAAGGGTGCTCTCAAGGCGCTCGAGAAGGGCGTGGGGCTACAACTGCTGACCGGCGCGGAGCTCTATCTGCTGTGCGTCTTCAAGCACCATAGCCTGCTCGAGGCATCGCTCTCCATCGTGCCCGACAAGGTGGAGATACCCCACGACGTCCTCAAGGAGTACGCCACCGAGATCGCCGTGCACGCCAAGAATCAGTCCATCGACATGGGCGTGCCAGCCGACAAGCTACGCGCCTTCGTCAAGGCCGGCCGCCCCTCGCGTACCATCGTGCGCTTCGCCCGCAAGCGCGAGTGCGACCTGATCGTGATCGGCGCCCAGGGCACCGGCGGCGACAAGAGCCTGCTGCTGGGGAGTGTCGCCCAGCGCGTGGCGGGTTCCGCCCACTGCCCCACCCTGGTGGTCTGACCCTCCTCAGCGTCCCGGTTTCGCTCGGATGCGGAACCTGACCGGCCCTGTTAGAGTCCCATGATTCGCATTCACCCCAGGCGCCACCGGCGCCGGAATCACAAGCTGGAATCACAAGAGAGCTACATGAAACGACTGCTGACCACCGCCTCACTCGCCGCCCTGCTGGGTGCCACGCCCCTGGCACTGGGTGCCCCAGAAAGCGATGAAGAGAAGCTGGGCTACAGCCTGGGCGTGACCCTGGGCCAGAGCATCCAGCAGGATGTCGAGGAGCTCGATGTCGACGCCTTCACCCAGGCCATCCAGGATGTCTTCGCCGGCGACGACCTCGAGATGAGCGACGAGGAGATGGCCGAGGCACTGATGGCCTTCCAGCAGCAGGCCGCTGCGGCCCGTCAGGCGGAGGCCGAAGCCGCCGCCGAGGCCAACCGCGCCGAGGGCGAGGCCTACCTGGCCGAGAACGCCGAGCGCGAAGGTGTCGAGACCACCGACACCGGCCTGCAGTATCGCGAGCTGGCCTCCGGTGACGGCGCCACCCCTGGCGCCCAGGACAGCGTCGAGGTGCATTACGAGGGCACCCTGATCGACGGCACCGTCTTCGACAGCTCCTACTCGCGCGGCAACCCGGTCAGCTTTCGCGTCGACCAGGTGATCGAGGGCTGGCAGGAAGCCCTACAGCTGATGAGCGTGGGTGACACCTGGGAGATCGTCATTCCCCATGAGCTCGCCTACGGCGCCCAGGGTCAGGGTCCCATCGGTCCCTACGAGACCCTGATCTTCAAGGTCGAGTTGCTCGGCATCAACGACGCGCAGGCATCATCCGTCGACGGCGCCGATGAAGCCGCCGCCGAAGAGGACATTGCCGACGGCGTCGACGAAGCCGCCAGCGATAACCAGGCCGGTGATTAAGTCTCGCCCGACCACCTGGGCAGCCGGCGCGATCCTTGCAATGCTGCCCACGACTTCGCTGCTCGCCGAGCCCCCCCCTTCCCCCCGGCCGCTCCCGGCCCTGGCCGCCAGCTCCGAGAATGCCAGCGTCATCGGTATCTCCTCGGGTGGCTATATGGCGACCCAACTGGCCGTGGCCTGGCCGGAACGCTTCGCCGGGCTCGGCGTGCTCGCCGCGGGGCCCTGGTCCTGTGCCCAGGGCTCGCTGGGGCTGGCCCTGGGCCAGTGCATGACCACCCGACGCGGCATGCCCGACATGCAGGCCCTGGAGCAGCGCCTGGCCGGCTACCGTGAGCGCGGCCTGGTCGGCGAGGCCGAGGCGCTTGAGTCACTCAGGGTCTATGTCTGGCACGGCGGAGCCGACGCGGTGGTCGAGCCACGGCTGGGAGAGGCGCTGGTCGAGCAGTTTCAGGGCTGGCTACGCGACCCCTCGCAGCTGCAGTGGCGCCGGGACGCCGAGGTGGGCCACGGCTGGCCCGTCGACGCCATGGTTGGCCACCTCGATGACAGCGAACTGGCCGACTGCCATGACGCGGGCTCTCCCCACCTGCTGGCCTGTGACAGCGATATCGCCGGCGCCGCCCTGAACTGGCTGCACGGCGAGCAGGCGCCTCCCACCGGCGATGCACCGCACGGTGAGCTGCTGCGCTTCGATCAGGGCGATTTCGACGCCAAGGGGCTGGCCGAGACCGGCTATCTGTTCGTGCCGGAAGGGTGCGAGGAGGGTGGCTGTGCGGTCAGCCTGGCACTCCACGGCTGCAGCATGGCCGCCGAACAGATCGGCGAGGCCTTCGTACGCCACACCGGGCTCAACGCCTGGGCGGCGGAGAACCGACGCATCGTGCTCTATCCACAGGCCGAGGCTCGCCTGGGCAACCCGCAGGCATGCTGGGACTGGTGGGGCTATGCCGAGAGCACCTGGCAGCTCGACCCCATGCACGACAGCCGCCAGGGCAGCCAGACTCGCGCGCTGATGGCCATGCTGGAGCGACTGCAGGACGCCATGCCGGCACGCTGAGCGATCACCACCGCCGGGCGAGACCCGGTGGTGAATGAGAAAGTGGTGTGTGTGAGGGTGGCGGGTGAGAGTGGCGAGAGAGCGTCGCGAGTGAGGGAAAGGGGGGCTAGAGCGTCTCGCGCAGCGCGGCGAGCAGCCCGCGATGGGAGGGCGAGTAGAGCACCCGGCGCTGGATCTCCCCCGCGCGGTCGACCAGGTAGAGCGACGAGCTATGGTCGATGGTGTAGCCCATGGCCGAATCCGGCGCCTCGACCCTGCGCCACACCACGCCGTAGCGCTCGGCCAGCTCCTCGAGCTGGGCCGTGCTGCCGGTGGCACCGATGAAGCGCTCGCCGAAGAACGCCAGATACTCCTCCAGCCGCGCCAGGCTGTCACGCTCGGGATCCAGCGAGACCATCAACGGCACGATCCGCTCGCGCTGGGCGGGCTCGAGTTCGGCCAGCGCCTGGCGCACCACCGCCAGGCTCATCGGGCAGACATCGGGGCAGTAGGTATAGCCGAAGAAGAGTACCGCCAGTTGGTCCTCCTCGAGCTGGGTCAGCGAGAAGTCGCCCTGGGTCGAGGCCAGCTCCACCGGGCCACCGAGCGGACCGCCATCGTCGCTGGAAGCAAGCTGCTGCTGGTACCAGCCGACGCCGCCCACGACCAGCAGCAGCACGATCAGGGCGGTGCCCGCCCACACTCCCTTGCCTCTCATGGCGCGTCACCCTCCACATCGAAATCGAACCCGCTGCCCAGCTTACCATCGGCGGTCTCGACAATGACACGCGCCCGCCAGGGCATCACCGCCTCGGTGCAGATCGGGATCTGCCCCTCGCCACGATAGCGGCCATCGTCGGCACGGGTCAGGGGGTAGCGATGCAGCCCCATGTCCATGTCGCGGCCCACGAAGTCCACCACCACGCGCTCGGCATCCACGCCGTCGAGGGTGACCTCGAGGGGCAGGCGCTGCAGGGCCCGGATCTTGCCCCGCACGCCGAGGTCGAGCGCCAGGCGTCCCTCGCCATGCAGTTCGGCCAGGCAGGGCCCGGCGCTCAACTCGCAGCCGGGCGCCTCGGGGTACCAATTCACCTGTCCCGCATCGCGCAGCAGCTGACTGGCCAGGAACCACAGTGCCACGGCCACCGTGCCCAGGGTGAACAGCACCAGCAGGCGCAGCAGCGGCGGGCGGGGGATGGTCGGTTCGGTGGTGGTGGAGTCGGGCATGGCGGGGTGATCGTCACGGCAAGGGGTGATGCCGGCAAGCTTATCAGCATTCGTCTGTGGCAGACTGCGGAGCGATGTCGCAGGCAACGAGACCAAGGAGAACGACATGGCGGACGTCGCGGGGGCCCTGGGCCCCCTGTTCCTGCTGATCCTGCTGGGGGCGGGCCTGGGCTGGCTACGCCAGCCCGGGGCCGACTTCTGGCCCCAGTTGGAACGGCTGATCTACTTCCTGCTGTTTCCCGCCATGCTGGTGGCCACCCTGGCCACCGCCGACGTCAGCCAGGTGCCGGTGGGCAAGGTCGCACTCTCCCTGCTGGGGGCCATGGGCACCTTCGCCGTCCTGTTGTGGCGGATACGTGGCCGGCTGGGCCTGGAGGCCGCCGCCTTCACCTCGGCCTTTCAGGGCGCGCTACGCTTCAATACCTATGTGGGCGTGGCCGGCGCCGCAGCGCTCCACGGCGCGCCGGGGGCCACCGTGGCCGCGGTGGCCGTGGCGCTGATGGTACCGGTGGTCAATGTACTGTGCGTGGCCAGCTTCATCGCCGCAGGCACCCTGGGCACCAGCAGCCTGGGCAGGAGCCTGGCAGCGCTGGGACGCAACCCACTGATCCTCGGCTGCCTGATCGGTATCGGCCTCAACGTCAGCGGCATCGGCCTGCCGGGCTGGAGTGCGGCAACGGTGGAGCTGCTGGGGCGTGCCGCCCTGCCCCTGGGCCTGGTGGCGGTGGGGGTGGCACTACGCCCCGCGGCCCTGGTACGCCGCGATCGTGGCATCTTGGCCAGTCATCTGGTGAAGCTGGCCCTGATGCCGGCCCTGGCGCTGGTCCTGGCCCTGCTGCTGGGGCTGGATCCGGTGAGCCGTGACGTAGTGCTGCTGTTCGCCGCCCTGCCCACCGCCACCTCGGCCTATATCCTGGCCCGTCAGTTGGCCGGCGATGCCGAGATGATGGCGGCGCTGATCACCGGCCAGACCCTGCTGGCCATGGCGACTCTGCCGCTGTGGCTGCGTCTGGCGGGAGCCTGAGCCGGGCCGCTAATAATAAATATTCGCATTTGTGTTGACGAGCCAAACGCGAACGATTACTCTTTGTTTGTCGGCGTTGATGAGGCGCCGTCACCACGGCAGGAACCGCCAGTCTCCTGCCATGGTTTCTCCCTCCTCATTGCTAGTCACGGTCTTGCGCCACCCTCACAGAGGGTGGCTTTTTTCGTTCTATACCGTTCTATACCGTGCGCGAATAGCGCCCCTTGCTGTGGGTCAGGTAGGCATCGAAGGCCATGGCGGCGTTACGCATCATCAGCCGACCGGCAGGCAGCACCTCGATCTCGGTAGCGCGGATCGCCAGCAGGCCGTCGTCGGCCATCTCCTGGAGCTCTTCCAGGGCAGTGGCGAAATAGTCGCGGAAGACGATGCCGTGCTCGGCCTCGATGGTCGCGAAGTCGATGCGGTTATGGCACATCAGGGCGTTGATCACGTCGCGACGCAGGCGGTCGTCGTCACTCAAGCGGTAGCCGCGGAACACCCCCAGGCGCCCCTCGCCCAGGCGATGCTGGTACTGGGCGGTCTCCTTGATGTTCTGGCTGTAGGTGTCCCCCACCTTGCCGATGGAGGTGATGCCCAGGCCGATCATGTCGCAGTCGGCATGGGTGGAGTAGCCCTGGAAATTGCGCTGCAGGGTGCCGTTCTCCCGGGCCAGGGTCAGCTCATCCTCGGGCAGGGCGAAGTGGTCCATGCCGATATAGACATAGCCGGCCTCGGTGAGGCGGCGGATGGTCAACTCGAGCAGCTCCAGCTTGCGCTCCGGGGGCGGCATGTCCTCGGGGCGAATCAGTCGCTGAGCCTTGAACAGCTCCGGCAGGTGGGCATAGCTGTAGGTGGCGATGCGATCCGGGCTCAGGGCGATGATCTTGTCCAGGGTAGTATCGAAGCTGGCCACCGTCTGCAGCGGTAGGCCGTAGATGAGGTCGACGCTCACCGACTCGAATCCCGCAGCGCGGGCGGCGTGGACGAGGGAGACGACATCCTCCTCGCTCTGCACGCGGTTGACTGCCTTCTGCACATCGGGGTCGAAGTCCTGCACCCCGAAGCTCAGCCGATTGAAGCCCAGCGCGTGCAGCTCATGGATCTGCTCGGGGGTCACGGTGCGCGGGTCTACCTCCAGCGAGAACTCGCGCTCCTCGGGTGACGCGAAGTGGAAGGCGTCGTCGAGGCTGGCCATCAGCTCGCCGAGCTGGGCGTTGCTCAGGTAGGTCGGCGTACCCCCTCCCAGGTGGAGCTGGGTCATGCGCCGGGTCTCGTCGAACAGCGCACCCTGCACCCGGATCTCCTGCTGGAGCCACTCGAGGTACTCGGCGGCCCGCTCGGTGTTGTGGGTGATGATCTTGTTGCAGGCGCAGTAGTAGCAGAGGCTCTTGCAGAAGGGGATATGCACATAGACCGACAGCGGCTTGGGCGTCTCGGCGCGGTTGCTGCGCTCGGCCGCGGCGCGGTAGTCATCCTCGGCGAAGGCCGCATGGAACTGGGGTGCCGTGGGATAGGAGGTGTAGCGCGGCCCGGGGCGGTCGTACTTCTCGACCAGCGGGCGATTGAAGAGCAGATGGTCTTGCATGGTCAAACGGCCTCGTTGAAAGCTCTGGCACCGCCGCGACGATGCCGAATGCTGGGCAGTATGCCAGCCTGGGGCCGGCGCGTCGGTACCCTTGTGGTGGTAGTTGACCCCGGTCAAGTCCCTGGGCGGCTCGGCACCCGCCGCGACCAGACACCAAGCCGCCAGGCGGTAAGCAGCCAGGCCAGGCTCCAGGCCAGGGCGGAGGCCCACAGCAGGGGCAGCCAGGCGGCACCCGCCGGAAAGGCCACCAGGCGCAGCACGGCCGCCACGGCGAAGAGCAGCGCCAGCGGCAGCAGCAACGGCTCTCGCTCGGGGCGCCCCTTGGCCCTGAGGATGGCCTGGCGCAGCATGATGCCGCTGGCCAGGGTCCCCAGCGCCCCCACGGTGAAGGCGTGCAGCACACCGCCCAGCGGCTGGCCCAGCCACAGAGCGCGCGCCGCCAGCAGCAGCCCGATTCCCAACCAGGCATAGCCCAGCAACAGGCCGATCAGGTCGGGGCGCCGCCGGCAGGCCCAGGGGCGCCAACGGCATAGCCGCCACAACACCACCAACCCCGCCGCCGCCATCAGGGGTGCTGCCAGGGTGGCCGTGGCCGGCCAGGGCGCGAGCAGCGGGGTCGCCCCCAGCAGCACGATCAGCGCCGCCTCCAGGCGCGGCTGGACCCCGGCGCCGGCCTGACGCCTGCTGGCCATTAGATGGCCGTTGACCGCCGGCGCCAGCACGCGGCCACCCATGAAGGCCATCAGCAGCACCAGCCAGAGCACAGCATGGCGCATCAGCGCGGGGGACAGCAGGCCCTGCGCTATCAAGCGCCCGGCCAGGCTGGCCACCGCCAGCAGGCAGAGCAAGCCCAGCAGCGGCGACAGCATCCGGTTGCGCCACTTCTTGGCGGCCTGGAAGCGTGGCACCAACCGCCAGGCGAGTAGTGCGGCGAACAGGGCATCGGCCAGCAGCACCGGCAGCGCCTCGGGCCCGACCAGCCCACCGACCCGAGCGACGAGCCATAACGCCGCCAGCCCCAGCAGCCCGCGACGCGACAACGGCCCCAGCAGGTAGCCGGCGATCACCGCCAGGGCGAAGCCGAACAGCAGTTCGCGACCGTGTGCCGCAGGGGAGGCGAGGAGCCCCAGCGGCAAGCCGTGGTAGAATACGGCCAGCGTCAGCGGCACCGTGATCGCGGCATGCAACGCCGCCAGGGGAAAGAACAGCCGCCAGGCCGGCACCGTGTCGCGGGTGATGTCGGCTTTCGTTGACATGGCGCAAATCCTCGCATTGCCCGCTACACTAAGATGCATGTAATTTGCCACTTATGTAGTCTACGCCCTCGGGACCGGGAGGTCACCACATGTCAGGATCCGCCTCGCGGCTCGCCTGGTGCGGGCTTACCTATGGCTGTATCGGGCTCGGCACCGCCGGCATGGTGCTGCCACTGCTGCCGACCACACCCTTCCTGCTGGTGGCGGCCTGGTCGGCGCCCAAGGGGTCACCGCGGCTGGCGCGCTGGCTGCATGATCATCCACGCTTCGGCCCCTCCCTGCAGGCCTGGCGCGAACAGCGTGCCATACCGCGACGCGCCAAGATGCTGGCACCGCTGCTGCTGGCCGCCAGCTGGATGACGCTGTGGGCCAGCGGCGTGCCGCTCCCGGGACTGGTGGCAGCGGGGGGGTTATTCGTTGCGGTGGCCGGCTATGTGCTGAGCCGCCCCACCAGCGCGGCCTCGCCCCCCTACGAGGCGCTCCGAACCGGGCCTCGACGCTGATTCGATCCACGACGCCAGGAGGCAACGCTTTCTCTCATGCACTTGACTCGCTTTACCGACTACTCGCTGCGCGTGCTGCTCTACCTGGCAGTGAAGGGCGAGCGTCGCTCCACCATCACGGAGATCGCCGAGCGCTTCGGCATCTCGCGCAACCACCTGATGAAGGTGGTCCAGGACCTCAGTCACCACGGCTACATCACCTCCATCCGTGGCAAGAACGGTGGCCTGCTGCTCCGGCAGGAGCCCCGCAACATTGTGCTCGGCGAGCTGATGCGCCGCACCGAGCGTGACCTGGCCCTGGTGGAGTGCTTCGGCGACAACAACGAGTGCGTGATCACCCCGGCCTGCCGGCTCAAGCACATCCTGATGGAGGCACTCGAGGCCTTCCTCGCGGTGCTCGACGACTACACCCTGGAGGACCTGCTGGGCCCGCGCCGCCAGCCGCTGATTCGTCTGCTGCAGCTGGATGACACGCCCACCTCCTGAGGCCTCATCCTCCCTTGCTCGCGGCCCACGCCGGGGGCTACTCCCGCGCCTCTCAGCAATGTTCTCGCCGGGTCACGGCGCTCCTGGCGACACTCCTCCCACCTCCTTATTAGATTTTCCTTTTGCTTTTTACTTCATGGGTCTAGGCTGTAGATGACCTGCGTCAAGCCGAGGCAGCACGCTGGCTGGCATGATGGCAATAGCTGCCCGGTGAGGTCGATTGTCGCAACCGGGCTTTTCTAGGCAACTTAAAATGCATTCTGGAGGTTCCTTATGAAACTGATTCTCGCGGCCGCCCTGCTCGGCGGTGCCGTCCTGGCCATGGACGCCCAGGCCGCCGGCAACGCCGAAGCCGGTGCGGACAAGGTCGGCACCTGCGTGGCCTGCCACGGCACCGATGGCAAGGGCCTGGCGCCCATCTACCCGAACCTGAACGGCCAGTCGGCCACCTACCTCGAGAGCAGCCTCAAGGCCTACCGCGACGGTCAGCGTCAGGGCGGCAACGCCATGTTGATGACGCCGATGGCCCAGGGGCTGTCCGACGAGGACGTCGCCGACATCGCCGCCTACTACTCCAGCCAGGAGTAATGGCTCGGGCCGGCCAGATGCCGGCCCACCCCCTGATGGGGGCGGCCTCGTGTCGCCAAGGTGTTCCCCAAAGGACCTTTCCATGCCCGCGACAACTCTACGGCCAGCCGGCCTTATCGGCTTGCTGTTGGTTCTGCTGTACCTACTGATCAGCCAGCCGCTACTCGCCCTGGAGCTCGACCAGGTACGCGAAGGCTTTCCCAGGGCGGACCGCCTCGAACCCGCCGACTCACAGTGGCCGGTCAGCCGGGTGATGGCCGGCGACGAAGCCCTCGGCTACGCCTTCGAGAGCGTGGAGATGGCGCCGATCCCCGCCTACTCCGGCAAGCCGGTCAACCTGCTGGTGGGCATCGACCTCGACGGCAGGATCGTCCAGGCCAACGTGCTTGGCCACGAGGAGCCCATCATGCTGGTGGGGATCCCCGAGGAGAAGCTAGAGGGCTTCGCCAACGCCCACGTCGGCGCCCACGTCAACGATCGCATGAAGGTGGGCGACAACCTCGACGCCATCTCCGGGGCCACGGTCACGGTGATCGTGGTCAGCGATACCGTGATGCGCGCCGCACGCCAGGTGGCCGCCGAACAGGGGCTGATCGAAGATCCCTCTGCCACCCCCCGGGCGCGGGTCCGCGACGACGTCTACGCCCCGGCCGACTGGGGCACACTGACCGGCGATGGCACCATCCGCCGCCTGCACCTGACCCATGGCGAGGTGGATGACTCCTTCGTCGGCACCCCGGCCGAGAACTACCTGCATACACCCCGGCCGGCCGAGCGCACCTTTATCGAGCTGTTCTACACCTATCTGAACCCGCCCACTGCCGGCCGCAACCTGCTCGGTGATACCGGCTACCAGCAACTGATGGACAGGCTCGACGAGGGCGAACACGCCATCGCGGTGATGGGTCGCGGCGACTACTCCTTCAAGGGCTCGGGCTATGTGCGCGGGGGGATCTTCGATCGCCTCGAGCTCTCCCAGAATGGCAACACGGTGAGCTTCCACGACCGCGACCATATCCGCCTGGGCAACCTGGGCATCGAGGGTGCTCCCCCCTTCGATGAGCGCGATATCTTCATCATTCGCGACAGCGCCGCCTTCGACCCCGGCCAGGCCTGGCAACTGGAGCTACTGGTGCGCCGCGCCTCCGGCCCCCTGGATACCGAATTCAGCCGCTTCAGCGCCGGCTACAGCGTACCCGAGGCGTATATCGAGCGCCCCGAGCCGCCCAAGGAGGTGCCGATCTGGGTCGAGGTGTGGAAGGACAAGGCGTTCCAGATCGCCGTGCTCGCCGCCGGCCTGATCGTGCTCACCGGCATCATGCTGTTCCAGGACGTGCTGGTGAAGCATCCGCGTATCCTGCGCCCACTGCGCCTGGGCTTTCTGATCTACACCCTGGTGTTCATCGGCTGGTACTCCCTGGCCCAGCTTTCGGTGGTCAATATCCTGACCTTCACCAGCGCCCTGATCAGCGACTTCAGCTGGGGCTCCTTCTTGATCGACCCGATGATGTTCATTCTGTGGTCCTTCGTGGCGGTCAGCCTGCTGCTCTGGGGTCGCGGTGTGTTCTGCGGCTGGCTGTGCCCCTTCGGCGCCCTTCAGGACCTGGTCAACAAGGCCGCCCGCAAGCTCGGCGTGAAGCAGTTCGAGCCCCCCTTTGGCCTCCACGAACGACTCTGGGCGCTGAAGTACATCATCCTGCTGGGGCTATTCGCGCTGTCACTGCACTCACTGGGCACCGCCGAGCGCTTCGCCGAGGTAGAGCCCTTCAAGACCGCCATCACCCTGCGCTTCCAGCGCGAGTGGGGCTTCTTGCTCTATGCCCTGGTGCTGGTGGCAATTTCCGCTGTCAATCACAAGTTCTACTGCCGCTACGTCTGCCCGCTGGGTGCCGGCCTGGCGATTCCCGCCCGCCTGCGCCTGTTCGACTGGCTCAAGCGGCACCGCGGCGACTGCGGCACCCCGTGCCAGATCTGCGCCAACGAATGCGAAGTGGCCGCCATTCACCCGGACGGTCACATCAACGCAAACGAGTGCCACTACTGTCTCGACTGCCAGATCACCTACCACGACGACAGGCGCTGCCCGCCGATGATCAAGCGCCGCAAACGCTTCGAAAAGGCGTCGCGTCTCTCCCGCGGCAAGAGCGCCGTCGAGACCCATGAACCCGCCAGCAGTGGGCTGCAGCGGATTCCGACCTACCAGGAGGATTGACCATGAGTGACAAGAAGAAAGAGATCGAGAATCTCGGACGCCGCCACTTCCTGCGCAACAGCGCCGTGACCGGCGTGGCCGGGGCAGGCCTGGCCGGCGGCTTCGGCGCCGGCAGCCTGCTCGGCACCAGCGGCACAGCCCGGGCCGCCGAAGGCAGCATCGAGGTCGCCCCGGGCGAGCTCGATGAATACTACGGCTTCTGGAGCGGCGGCCACTCCGGCGAGGTGCGGGTGCTGGGCGTGCCCTCCATGCGCGAGCTGATGCGCATCCCGGTGTTCAATATCGACAGCGCCACCGGCTGGGGAATCAGCAACGAGTCGAAGCGGGTACTGGGCGACTCGGCTCGCTTCCTCAACGGCGACTGCCACCACCCGCACATCTCCATGACCGACGGCAGCTACGACGGCAAGTACTTGTTCATCAACGACAAGGCCAACACCCGGGTGGCGCGCATCCGTCTTGACATCATGAAGACGGACAAGATCATCACCATCCCCAACGTCCAGGCGATTCACGGGCTGCGCCTGCAGAAGGTGCCGCACACCAAGTACGTCTTCGCCAACGCCGAGTTCCCCATCCCCCACCATGACGACGGCGTGGTCAACGACGGCCGCGGCATGGAGAACCCCGAGGGCTACTACACCATGTTCAACGGCATCGACGCCGAGAGCATGGAGGTGGCCTGGCAGGTGATCGTCGACGGCAACCTCGACAACACCGACGCCGACTACACCGGCCGCTTCGTCGCCTCGACCTGCTACAACTCCGAGAAGGGCATGACCCTGGCCGACACCATGCGGGCCGAGCGCGACTGGGTGGTGGTATTCGATGTCGAGGCGATCGAGGCCGCCGTGGCCGCCGGTGAGTCCAGGACCCTGGGCGACAGCGAGGTGCCGGTGCTCGACGGTCGCAAGGGCTCCAAGCTGACCCGCTACATCCCGGTGCCCAAGAACCCCCACGGCCTCAACACCTCGCCGGACGGCAAGTACTTCATCGCCAACGGCAAGCTCTCGCCGACCGTCTCGATCATCGCCATCGACAAGCTGCCCGAGCTGTTCGACGACGCCATCGAGCCTCGCGACGCCGTGGTCGGCGAACCGGAACTGGGCCTGGGGCCGCTGCACACCACCTTCGACGGCCGCGGCAACGCCTACACCACGCTGTTCATCGACAGCCAGGTGGCCAAGTGGAACATCGAGGATGCCGTCCGCGCCTACGCCGGCGAGGAGGTCAACTACCTGCGTCAGAAGCTCGACGTCCACTACCAGCCGGGCCACAACCACGCCAGCCTCACCGAGACCAAGGACGCCGATGGCAAGTGGCTGGTGGTGCTCTCCAAGTTCGCCAAGGACCGCTTCCTGCCGGTAGGCCCGCTGCACCCGGAGAACGACCAGCTGATCGACATCTCCGGCGAGGAGATGAAGCTGGTCCACGACGGCCCCACCTACGCCGAGCCCCACGACTGCATCCTGGCGCGCGCCGACCAGATCAACCCCAAGAAGATCTGGGACCGCGACGACCCCTTCTTCGCCGAGACCGTGGCCATGGCCGAGGCCGATGGCGTCACCCTGGAGACCGATAACACGGTGATCCGCGACGGCAACAAGGTGCGGGTCTACATGACCTCGGTGGCGCCGCAGTTCGGCCTGACCGAGTTCACGGTCAAGCAGGGCGACGAGGTCACGGTGGTGGTCACCAACCTCGACCAGGTCGAGGACGTCAGCCACGGCTTCACCATGACCAACCACGGTGTCGCCATGGAGATCAGCCCCCAGCAGACCGCCAGCGTCACCTTCACCGCCGATAAGCCCGGGGTGTTCTGGTACTACTGCCAGTGGTTCTGTCACGCCATGCACATGGAGATGACCGGTCGCATGCTGGTCGAGAAGGCCTGATAGCGCCCACCGGGGCCGGGCGGCTGCCCGGCCCCACCTTGTCACGGAGAGACGCATGATCCGACGACTGCGAGACGTCGTCCCCCGACTGTTACCTGCCGCCTGGCTGCTCCTATGTTTATTGGGTGGGCTGCCGGGCGGCCTGCTGGCCGCCGACCTGACGGCCACGCCCGGCGAGCCACTGCAGCCGCTGATCGCGCGGGCCGAGCACGGCGACCGCCTGATCCTGCCCCAGGGCCGCTACCCCGGCCCGCTGGTCATCGACCGCACCCTGACCCTCTCGGGCGCAGCGGGCGCGGTGATCGACGGCGGTGGCGAGGGCCACGCCGTGGTGCTGGATGCCCCGGACATCATGATCGAGGGCGTGACCATCGAGAACTGGGGCACCAACCTGACCGAGATGGATGCCGGGCTCTTCGTCGAGACGAGCGCCACCGGCAGTGTGATTCGCGACTCGCGGCTCGAAGGCCCCGGTTTCGGCCTGTGGCTCGACGCCGTCAGCGATGTGCAGGTACTCGACAACGTGATCCGCGGCGACGCCACCATGCGCTCCCAGGATCGCGGCAACGGCGTGCACCTGTTCAACTCCCGCAATGTCAGGGTGGAGGGCAACGACATCCGCCACACCCGCGACGGCATCTATATCGACACCAGTAGCCAGTGCCTGCTGCGCGGCAACCATATGCAGGACCTGCGCTACGGTGTGCACTACATGTACGCCTACGACAACCGTGTGGAAGAGAACACCACCCGGGATACCCGCACCGGCTACGCGCTGATGCAGTCCAAGCACCTCACGGTGATCGGCAACCGCTCGGAGGGAGACCGCAACTACGGCATCCTGATGAACAACATCACCGACTCCCTGCTGCGCGACAACAGCATCACTCGCGCTCACCAGCGCCGCGACGCCCAGGGCAAGGGGCTGGTCAGCGGCGCCGAGGGCAAGGCGCTGTTCGTCTATAACTCCCAGTACAATCGCTTCGAGGCCAACCGCCTGGCCGAGAGCGATATCGGCATTCACCTCACGGCCGGCTCCGAGGACAACCAACTCGTCGGCAACGCCTTCGTCGACAATCGCCAGCAGGTGATGTACGTGGCGACCCGCCCCCAGGAGTGGTCCGAGGCGGGACGTGGCAACTACTGGAGCGACTACCTGGGCTGGGACCTCGACGGCGACGGGGTGGGCGACACCGCCTACGAGCCCAACGACGCCATGGATCGCCTGCTGTGGCGCTATCCGGTGGCGCGGCTGCTGATGCACAGTCCCGCGGTGCTGGCGCTGCGCTGGGTGCAACGCCAGTTCCCGGTATTCCGCCCCCAGGGCGTCAAGGACAGCCATCCACTGATGAAGGACCCCGACCCGAGAGCAGCCGACGTGAACGGACCCGCCTTCCATACACCCGCCAGGGGAGACGCCAGCGCATGACCGCGGTAATCGATTTCCAGGGTGTCACCCGCCGCGATGGCGGCCTGGTGCGCCTCGCTGCCCTCGACCTTCGAGTGAACGAGGGCGAGGTGCTGGCCCTGCTGGGCCACAACGGCGCCGGCAAGACCACCACCATGCACCTGATCCTCGGGCTGCTCTCACCCAGCGAAGGGAGTGTGGCGGTGCTCGGCGGCGCCCCCGACGGCGCCCATGCCGAGACGCTACGCCGCCGCCTGGGCTACCTGCCCGAGAACGTCAGCTTCTACGAGCAGCTCAGCGGCCAGGAGGTGCTCGACTACTTCGCCCGCCTGAAGCGGGTCGACCGCGGCCAGGTGGGCGAGCTGCTGGACCGGGTCGGCCTCGGCCACGCCGCCCAGCGCCGGGTAAAGACCTACTCCAAGGGCATGCGCCAGCGCCTGGGCCTGGCCCAGGCGCTGCTCGGCGACCCGCGCCTGCTGCTGCTCGACGAGCCCACCACCGGCCTCGACCCGGCCGCCACCCGCGACTTCTACGACACCGTGCGCGGCCTGCGCGAACGCGGCTGCACCGTGCTGCTCTCCTCCCACGTGTTGCCCGGGGTGGAGCCCTATATCGACCGTGCGCTGATCCTCGGTGGCGGCAAACGCCTGGCGCTGGGCAGCCTGGCGGAGCTGCGCGAGGAAGCGGCCCTGCCGATCACCTTGCGCGCCCGGGGCCACGCCGGCGATGGCGACCTCGCCAGACGCCTGGCCGGCTGGGATGACCCGCGTATCGCGGTCGCCGCCCTCAACGGCCACGAGGTCTCGCTGACGGTACCGCCGGACGCCAAGCTCGCGGTATTGCGCCGGCTCACCGACACCGCAGGCGTCGAGGATATCGAGCTGCTGCCGCCGACCCTGGAGCACCTCTATACCCACTTCTCCGCCGGCCTCTCGCCCGCGCCACGAGGAGACGCCGAATGAATGCCATCCTGACCATCGCCGGCAAGGAGTTCCGCGACGGCCTGCGTAACCGCTGGGTGCTGGCCATCGCCCTGGTGCTGGCCTTCCTCGCCGTGGGCATCGCCTGGTTCGGCGCCGCCGCCAGCGGCGGCCTGGGCTTCACTTCGCTGGCCACCACCGTGGTCAGCCTGGCGACGCTGGCGGTGTTCCTGATCCCGCTGATCGCCCTGCTGCTGGCCTACGACGCCGTGGTGGGCGAACAGGAGGCGGGCACCCTGCTGCTGCTGCTCACCTACCCCATCAGCCGCACTCAGCTGCTGCTCGGCAAGTTCCTCGGCCACGGCCTGATCCTGGCCGCCGCCACGGCGCTGGGCTTCGGCATTGCCGGAACGGTCATCGCGATCGGCGCCAAGGGCGTGGCGCTAGCCGAGCTGGCCGCCGGCATGGGCCTGCTGATCGGTAGCAGCATCCTGCTGGGCTGGGTGTTCATCGCCTTCGCCTACCTGATCAGCGTGTGCGTGACCGAGAAGGCTCGCGCCGCCGGCCTGGCGCTGGTGGTGTGGTTCCTGTTCGTGCTGGTCTTCGACCTCGGGCTGCTGGCGCTGCTGGTCAGCGTCGAACAGGGCGGCGACTGGCTGCCCTGGCTGCTGCTGCTCAACCCCACCGAGTGCTTCCGCCTGATCAACCTGGCCGGCTTCGAGGCCGCCCGCAACTACAGCGGCCTGACCTCCATCGCCACCGCTGGCGCCTTCCACCCTGCGGTGGTTACCGCCATCCTGACCGCCTGGATCCTGGGGCCCCTGGGGCTGGCGCTGCTGCGCTTCCGCCGCCGCTCCGCCTGAGCCTTCCAGATCGCCCCATCTTCCCGCTGATGAGTGATTCATCGATGAAAAAACTGACCCTGCCACTCCTGCTGATCATCACCCTGCTGCTCTCCGCCTGCGGCGAATCCGAGCCGGAAGTGCTGGCCGCCGCCCAGCCCATCGAGGCGGGCGATAGCTGCCACGTCTGCGGCATGCTGATCACCGGACACCCCGGCCCCAAGGGCGAGGCCTTCATGGACAAGCAGGAGGAGCCGCTGAAATTCTGCTCCACCATGGATCTGTTCGCCTTCCTCAAGCAACCCGAGAACGAGACTCAAGTCTCCCACGCCTATGTGCACGACGTGGCCGCCGCGCCCTGGGCCACCCCCGACGACGAGGCCTTCGTGCTGGCCAGCGAGGCCGTCTACGTGGTGGGTCACGACCAGCGCGGCGCCATGGGCCACACCCTGGCCTCGTTTGCCGAGCAGGCCGACGCCGAGGCATTCCGCGAGGAGCATGGCGGCGAGCTGGTCACCTTCGCCGAGATCGACCTCGACCTGCTGGGACGCCTGGGCCGCGGCGAGCTGGGCGGCGATATCGATGGGAGCATGGGCGGCATGCAACACGCGCAGTAGGTAGAACGAGCAACGGCCCAGGGCTATCGCAGTTACTGACAGGGTGGTAGTGAAAGGCGCCGGGGACAGCCTTGAGCGGTGCTGCTATCTACGATAGCCCTGAACAAAGACCCTCTCAGGCTGCGCGGCGGGGGCCGGCGTGCTAGCCTCGGGCGCACCGCCACCCGAGGAGCCCATGGATGTCGTTACGCCTTGCCCGTTTCGCCGCCGCCCTGATCGGCCTGGCCCTGGCCGGGTCGGCCGGCGCGGTGCAGTTCAACGTCGCCGAGGTCGAGCGCCACGGCGCCTGGCAGTCGATGACCCTGAGCCTCGGCGAGGAGCGCCTCTACCGCGCCCTGGAGGGCAACACCTACGCCGACGCCCACTTCGGCGTCACCTTCACCCCCGGCGCCTGCGAGGCACCCTGGCTGGAGATGCGGGTCGACCTCGGCGAACGCCAGTCCGAGAGCCGCGTGGCCAACCGCGTGCCGGTGGACCTGCGGGTCGACGAGCAGACCATCCACGCGGGTCAGGCCGAGTTTCGCACCGAACGCGGCGACAGCGGCTTCTACGTGCAGTTCGACCTGCCCCGGCAGCGCCTGCTGCTCGACGAGATGCGCCGAGGCGAACTGCTGCGACTACGCCTCATGCGCGCTCCCGACGACCCCTGGTTCATGGTCTTCGCCCTCGACGACGCCACCGATGCCATGGCGCGCGCCCGGGAGGCCTGCCGCCGCGACAACCGCTGACAGCCGTCGCATGGCGCCGTATGCTGGGCACTGACCCCACCGACCCACCCGAAAAGGAATCCCCATGCGACGCCTGGCCCTTGCCCTGCTTGCCACCGCCCCCCTGACCGCTGCCCTGGCCGGTCCCGCCTTCGCCCAGTCCAGCGCCGAACCCGACGTGGTACTGCACACCAGCGAGGGCGCGATCGGCATCGAGCTTTACGAAGAGCAGGCTCCCCGGAGCGTCGAGAACTTCCTGGCCTACGCCGAGTCCGGCCACTACGACGGCACCCTGTTCCACCGGGTGATCGACGACTTCATGATCCAGGGCGGCGGCTTCGACACCGAGTTCGACCAGAAGCCGACCCGCGAGCCGATCGAGAATGAGGCCGATAACGACCTCAAGAATCGCCGCGGCACCCTGGCCATGGCGCGTACCGGCGCCCCCCACTCGGCCACCGCCCAGTTCTTCATCAATGTCGCCGACAACGGCTTCCTCGACCACGTCAGCAAGCAGTCGGGCCAGACCTGGGGCTACGCGGTGTTCGGCCAGGTCGTCGAGGGCATGGAGGTGGTGGACGCCATCAAGCGTGTGCCCACCGGCAATCGTGGCCCGATGCAGAACGTGCCCGACTCGCCGGTGGTGATCGAGCGGGTCGAGGTGCTGGACGCCACCCCCTGAGGTCGCGCTTCGACCTGGCCCGAACGAGCAGCGCCCCCGCCGGCATGACCGGCGGGGGCGCTGGGGTCAGGGGCGCGAGGCGCCCCCCCTGTTCACGCGAACATGTTCACGCGAACACGACTCAGCTGCGGATCAGGTAGTCGAAGGCGCCCAGGGCGGCCTTGGAACCCTCGCCCATGGCGATGACGATCTGCTTGTAGGGCACGGTGGTCACGTCGCCGGCGGCGAAGATGCCCGGCACGCTGGTCATGCCGCGGGCATCGACCACGATCTCGCCACGCTCGGAGAGCTCGATGAGCGAATCCTGGAGCCATTCGGTATTGGGCACCAGGCCGATCTGCACGAAGATGCCCTGCAGGTCGATCTGCTTGAGCTCGCCGCTGGCGCGCTCCTCATAGGTGAGGCCGGTGACGCGCTTGCCGTCGCCGTTCACCTCGGTGGTGCGGGCACCGAGGATGATCTCGACGTTGGGCAGGCTGCGCAGCTTCTTCTGCAGCACGGCATCGGCGCGCATCTCGTCCATGAACTCGACCAGGGTCACCTGGCCGACGATGCCGGCCAGGTCAATGGCCGCCTCGACGCCGGAGTTGCCGCCGCCGATCACCGCCACATGCTTGCCCTTGAACAGCGGGCCGTCGCAGTGGGGGCAGTAAGCCACGCCCTTGTTGCGATACTCGGTCTCGCCGGGCACGCCCATCTCGCGCCAGCGGGCGCCGGTGGCCAGCACCAGGGTCTTGGCGCGCAGGCGAGCGCCGGAGGCGAATGCCACCTCGTGCTCGCCGCCCGGCTGGGTGGCCGGCACCAGCTTGACCGCCTGCTGCAGGTTCATGATATCGACCTCGTACTCCTTGACGTGCTCCTCCAGCGCCGCGGCCAGCTTGGGGCCTTCGGTGTGGGGCACGGAGATGAGGTTCTCGATGGACAGGGTGTCGAGCACCTGACCGCCGAAGCGCTCCGCGGCCACGCCGGTGCGGATACCCTTGCGTGCGGCATAGACCGCCGCCGCGGCGCCGGCGGGCCCGCCGCCGATCATCAGGGTGTCGAAGGTGGCCTTGTCGTTGAGCTTCGCGGCCTCACGCTCGGCGGCACCGGTATCCACCTTGGCGAGGATCTGCTCCAGGCTCATGCGGCCCTGGTCGAAGGGTTCGCCGTTGAGGTAGACGCTCGGCACCGACATGATCTCGCGCGCCTTCACCTCGTCCTGGAACAGCGCGCCGTCGATGGCGACGTGATGAACGTTGGGGTTGAGCACCGCCATCAAGTTCAGCGCCTGGACCACGTCCGGGCAGTTCTGGCAGGAGAGCGAGAAGTAGGTCTCGAAGCGCATCTCGCCATCGAGGCCCTTGATCTGTTCGATCACCTCGTCACTGGCCTTGGGCGGGTGGCCGCCCACCTGCAGCAGCGCCAGCACCAGGCTGGTGAACTCGTGGCCCATGGGGAGGCCGGCGAACACCACACCGGTCTCCTCGCCGGGGCGATTGATCGCGAAGGAGGGGCGGCGCGCATCCGTGCCATCCAGCCTGAGCGTGATCTTGTCGGTCAGGCCGACGATATCGGTCAGCAGGCCATGCAGCTCCTGCGACTTGGTGCCATCATCGAGGGACGCAACGATCTCGAAGGGCTGGGTGACCTTGGCCAGGTAGGCCTTGAGCTGAGTTTTCAGATTGTCGTCCAACATGACAGCGTGTTCCTTCATGTTCGAGAGTGTCAGGCCACGAGCTGGCCGCGCCCTGCCGGTTTGGCAGTGCCATCGATCTGGCTCGTGATGCGAAATAAAGCCCCGGGCGGGGGGGAAGTGCCCGGGGCGGCGTGGCAAGACCGCAAGAGGGGCCTCGCCACGGAGGCGGGGCTTAGATCTTGCCGACCAGGTCCAGTGACGGAGCCAGGGTCGCTTCGCCTTCTTCCCACTTGGCCGGGCAGACCTCGTTGGGGTTGGCACGCACGTACTGGGCGGCCTTGACCTTGCGCAGCAGCTCCTCGGCGTTGCGGCCGATGTTGCCGGCGTTCAGCTCGATGATCTGGATCTTGCCATCGGGGTCGACCACGAAGGTGCCACGCTCGGCGATACCGGCATCCTCGATCAGCACCTCGAAGTTGCGCGAGATGGTGTGGGTCGGGTCGGCCAGCATCGGGTAGGTCAGCTTGCCGATGGTCTCGGAGCTGTCGTGCCACGCCTTGTGGGTGAAGTGGGTGTCGGTGGAGACGCTGTAGATCTCGACGCCCAGCTTCTTGAATGCTTCGTAGTTATCCTGCAGGTCACCCAGCTCGGTGGGGCAGACGAAGGTGAAGTCGGCCGGGTAGAAGAAGAAGATGCTCCACTGGCCCTTCAGGTCCTGTTCGCTGACGTCGATGAACTCGCCGTTATGGTAAGCGGTGGCGTTGAACGGCTTGATTTCGGTGTTAAGCAGGGACATTCGTTGATGCTCCTTTGGTCGTTGCCTGGGGATGGCTGGAATACGCAGGCATGGTAGCCCGTATTACCCGATAGTATAAATTGAATGGGGGCATCGCCTTGATAATTCAACCCTATGGCAAGGGCGGGGCATGCTCAGCCGATGCGCACCGCTTCTCCCTGGCGGTCCAGTGCCAGGAAGGCCTCGACGTTACCCATCTTCAGCGACTCGACCATGCGCTCGAGCTGCGCCTCGGCCTGCTCGGAAGCGGGAGCCTCGCTGCTACGCCCCGCAAGGGCACCGACGAAGACGATGTCCCACTCGACGCCGGTGTTCTGCGACTCCGCCACCAGGCCGGCCATGTCGGTCAGCTCCTCGGGGGCCTTGTCGACACACAGTACCGGGGTAAGCACTCCGCCCTCGCCCTGCTCGAAGCGGGCGCGCTGCTCGGCGGAGGGGTTGTCCGGCAGTTCGGCGCGGGTAAAGACGAACAGCAGGCGCTGGGCATCGGGCTGCAGGCGCGCCTCGCTGAGCAGGTCGGAGAAGTTGGTGATGGCCACGGCAAGCCTCCAGGGTTAGTCGAACGGAGTCAGTTGAAAGAGGGAGAGTCAAAAGGATGAACGAGCGCCAGCCTGCCCCCTTTGGCGGCGACGCTCAAGGGGCAGGCGGGCGAATCGTCTGGGTCAAGGTGGCGAGGGCAAGGATTGCTCGGGGCTGTTCCGGCAACAAGCCTGGCCCCCTCAGCCGTGGCGGGCGCTGAGGATATGGTGCAGGCCGCCACACTCCACCAGGGGATCGTCGCAGTTGACCACCACCTCGGTGTGGCCCAGCACATAGGCCTTGCCGGTGATGGTGTTCTCCACCACCGTGTGGGGCCCCTCCTGCCGGGTGCCGGTGAAGGTGCCGATGAAGCCGGTCTCGCGCAGGGAGATGGTCTCCAGCCGGTCGCCGGGCTTGATTGTGCCCTCGTGGCGCATCAGCGCCAGACGCGCCGAGGTGCCGGTGCCGGTGGTGCTGCGGCAGATCACCCCGGGATGCACATAGGTGGCCGAACGCGAGCGGTAGAAGTCGTCGGCCAGCTGCTCCACCGGCCCCATGAAGTGCAGGAAGGGCAGTGGCCCCACATCGCCCAGGGTGTAGTGGGAGAAGCCGCGCTCGGCCTGGATCGCCTCGACGATCTTGTGGGCGCACTCGGCGAGCTCGCGCTCCTCGTCGCGGTTGAGGTGGAAGCCCAGCTCGGCGGCATCCACCAGGGCGTAGAAGCCGCCGCTGTAGGCCACGCTGTAGGTCACCTCGCCCAGCCCCGGCACCTGGATCGCGGCACGGTAGGTATCGATGTAGCTGGGTAACCCCTCGCAGGTGATCGCCTCCACCACGCCGTTCTCCACCCGGGCCTCGATATTGACCCGTCCCGCCGGGGCCTCGAGCATGAAGCGCTGCACGCCCTCCCGCTTGGGTACGATGCCGGCCTCGAGCACCGCGGTGGCGGTGCAGATGGTGTTGGAGCCGGAGTAGATCGGATAGCCCATCACCTCCATGATGATATAGCCGGCCGCCGCCTCGGGGTCGCTGGCGGGCACGATCAGATCCACCGACATCTCCGGCACGCCGTAGGGCTCGAACAGCAACAGCTGGCGCAGGCCGTCGGCGTCATCGCGCAGGTAGTGCATCTGCTCGCGCACCGTGGCGCCGGGCAGCGGTTCGATGCCGCCGAGCACGATGCGGCTGACGTCGCCGCCGGCGTGGGTGTCCATCATCCTGAAGGTCAGCGGGCGGCTCATGGGCGCGTCTCCTGGCTGGCGGAGGGCTGGCTGGCAGAGGAAGAAGCCAGGGCGAAGGGCGCTCCGTGCACGTCCCATTGGCTGTCGGGCACGATCACGATCTTGCCCAGGAAGTGGCTGCCGCGGCTGACGAAGTAGCGCTCGGCGGCATGCAGCTCGGAGAGCCTGAAGGCGGCATGCAGCACCGGCTTCAGCGCGCCGGCGCGGATCCAGGCGATCAGCTGCTCGGCCTCCTCCCGGGTGCCGTGGGAGACGCCGAAGATCTGCACCTGGTAGAGGTAGATGCGCGTCCACAGGATCTCCGAGATGTTGCCGCCGCTGGCGCCGGCGATGGAGAGTCGCGGGTAGGTGGTGCGCGCTGGCATGTCCTGGATCATGGTGTCGATGAAGCGGTCGGTCATCTCGCCGCCGACCAGGTCCATCACCGCGTCGATGGGCGCGCCGCCGGTGGCCGCCAGCACCCGCTCGGCGAAGCCATCGAGGTCACCGCGATCGATCACCGCCTCGGCGCCCAGCGCCTTCAGCGCCGCGGCCTTCTCCGGCTGGCTCACCGCGTAGGGAGTGGCGCCCAGGATGCGGCACAGCTGGATCAGTGCGGTGCCCACGCCGCCGCTGGCGCCGCTGACCAGCACCCGTTCGCCCGCACTCACGCCGGCGGACGTCAGCATGTGATAGGCGGTCTGGTAGGAGCACATGCCCAGGGCGGCCAGCTCGGCATCGCTGAGCTCCGGGTTGGGCACATGATGGAACTGGTCGGAAGGCACGACGACGTACTCGGCGAAGCCGCCGTCGGCACCGTGGCCGTAGTAGTCCGGGGTCAGGTTGATGTCGCGGCGCTGGTCCGGGTAGAGGTTGAAGTCGAGCAGGCCACGCTCGCCGAGGCGGGCCGGGTCGACCCCCTCGCCCACCGCCGCCACGCGCCCGGCGATATCGGCGCCCTGGATGCGCGGGAAGGTCAGGGTCGGCTCGCCGCCCATGGCAAACGAGGTCACCTCGCCTTTCTTCACCGGATAGAGTCCCTCGCGGGCCTTGCGGTCGGTGTTGTTCTTGGCCGTGGCCGTGACCCGCACCAGCACCTCGCCGGCCCCCGGCCGCGGGGTCGGCACGTCGCCGCGATAGACCAGCCTGTCGATGTCGCCATGGCCGGTCAGCAGCATGGCCGACATGGTGGTGGGAACGGCCGCATCAGGGGGATTCGCCATTGCCTGCCTCCTGGGCAAGTACGTAGGGGGAAAGGCCGCGGCGACGCGCCGGCGGCCCGGGTTCCGCCCGAGACGATAGCAGAAGCCCCCCGCGTCACCGAGCCCTCCGGGAGCCGAAGGAGATGACATCCTTTCCGTTTTCGCGGGGATAAAGTTGTGGTTTTTCCTGCTGCCCCCTTCCCTGCTCCACTACCAGTACTACCAGTGCAGGGGATAGCGGCGATGACGCGCCAGATTGTTCACCAGCACGGCCACCGCCACCATGATGGCGCTGCCGATGCCGATGGGCATCAGTGGGTACCACCAGCCCAGGGCGGTGATCTCGGGGCCGCCGATCACCGCGATCAGCGCCGCCGCCGCCCCGGGCGGGTGCACGCTGTGGGTCAGTTGCATCAGCAGGATGGAGAGCGAGACCGCCAGGGTCACGGCGAGCGCCGTGGCACCCAGCAGTTGGAAGCAGGCGACCCCTGCCACCGCCGAGATCAGGCTGCCCAGCAGCACGTTGCGAGGCTGGGCGAAGGGGCTCTCCGGTGCCGCATAGAGCAGCACCGAGGTGGCGCCGAAGGAGGCCACGATCAGCAGATGCTGGGAAAGCCAGTGGGCACTGAGCCAGCAGATCGCCCCCATGCCGGCGAAGGCCCCCAGCCATGACCACAGAGCATCGCGGACATCGAGGGTGTCACGCTGCAGGCGCTCACCGCGCATCTTTCCCAGATAGGTCTTCATCGTCCCTGTATCGTTGCAAGTGGACGGCAGAGTCTGCCAAAACACACAACGATATAAAAGACAATATTTCTTATAACAACATGAATGTTCTTTGACTAGTATCATGCTTTCATTGCCAATCAACATGCCACTCGGGTTTTATTGATCCATATCAGTAAACATTCTCCACCAACAGGCACGCAAAAAAGGGCCTGGGGAGATTGCTCTCCCCGGCCCTTCGGAATTCGTGGCGCGCCCGACAGGATTCGAACCTGTGACCCCTGCCTTCGGAGGGCAGTACTCTATCCAGCTGAGCTACGGGCGCATCACCCGGCATGGCGCCGAGCGGACGACATCCTAACTGCCAGGCCAGCCGCTGTCCAGCGTGGGACGCAGAGGAGGCCGCCGTCTCACCACAACGACGGGGTGGCGCACCATTTTCCTGGCGCCAAGGTTGCCGGTATACTGTCGGCAACGATTACAAGATGGCATCTCCCTCGGCTGCGTTGCCGACACCGTTTCCGCCGGGCGCTGCCGCGAACAACTTCCTAAAGGACCGTGAAGAGGTGGTGAGAGTGAAATCCAGCAAGCTGATCATGGGGTGGCTGGCCACCCTGGGCCTGACCGCTAGCGCCGGCATCGCCCTGGCGCAGAGTGACGCCGAGCGCGAAGCCATCGCCGAGCGCCTGAAGCCGGTGGGCGAGCTCTGTGTCGAGGGCCAAGATTGCGGCACCGCCAGTGCCAGTGCCGGTGGCGCCAGCAACAGTGCCTCCAGCGGCGGCGATATCGATGGCGCCAGCATCTACAACAGTGTCTGCATGGCCTGTCACGAGACCGGTGCCGCCGGCGCCCCGATCCGCGGCGACGAGGCCGCCTGGGCCGGACGCGTCGAGCAAGGCTTCGCCACCCTGCTGGATCACTCCATCAACGGCTTCAACGCAATGCCCGCGCGAGGCGGCAACCCCAACCTCTCCGACGCCGAGATGGAGGCCGTTACCGCTTATCTGGTCGAGCCGGTAATGGAGGTTCCCGAACTGGGTGGTGGTGACACCGCTGCCGCCGAGGACGCCGCTGCCGCCGAGGACGCCGCCGCCGCCGAGGACGCCGCTGCTGCCGAGGACACCGCCGCTGCCGAGGGCGCCGCCGCTGAAGTCGCTGCGACCGACCTGCCCGGTGCCGACAAGATCGCTACCTGCGTGGCCTGCCACGGCACGGACGGTAAAGGCACCTCACCGATGTACCCGGATCTTGCGGAACAGAATGTCGCCTATCTGGAAAATGCCCTTAAGGCCTATCGCGAAGGACAGCGCCAGGGTGGCATGTCGGCCCTCATGACGCCGATGGCAGCCTCGCTCTCCGATGAGGACATCACGGACATCGCCAACTACTATAACCAGCAGAAGCGCTAAGGCGCCTTTCTGGGCCGACCCCGCGCAAGACGTGGGGTCGGCCGCTGGAATCCCCCTCCACGTCACTCCTCATGATGGCGTAGCTCGGTTAGCCAAGCAGCGAGCGCAGCCCGGCGATGGCGTCCTGGCCGCGGGCCTGCTTCTTCTCCGGGTCCTCGCGGTCAGGGCGCCCCTCCCACTCCAGGTCGGCCTCGGGCAGCTCGTCCAGGAAGCGGCTCGGGGCACAGTCCATCAACTCACCATAGGTCTTGCGCTGGCGGGCCAGGGTCAGGGTCAGGGTGCGCCGCGCCCGGGTGATTCCCACGTAGGCCAGGCGGCGCTCCTCCTCCACCGTACCCGCCTCGATGGCGTTGCGGTGGGGCAGCAGCTCCTCCTCCAGCCCCATCAGGTAGACATGCGGGAACTCCAGCCCCTTGGAGGCGTGCATGGTCAGCAGCTGGACCCGGTCGGAGTCGTCCTCCTCGGCCTGCTGCTCGAGGATGTCGCGCAGTACCAGCCGCGAGATCGCCGACTCCACGTCATCGGTCTCGGTCTCCTCGGTCACCGAACTCTCCTCGGGGTCGGCCTGCATGGAGCGTTCGAGCTGGTCGATCAGGGTCCAGACGTTGGCCATGCGCCGCTCGGCGATGGTGGGCGCGCTGGCGTTCTGGTAGAGCCAGGCCTCGTAGTCCATCTCGCGCAGCATGTCGCGGATGGCGGCGATGGCATCGCCGCCATCCATGCGCCGGCGCACCCCGTCGATGAAGTGGGTGAAGCGCCCCAGGCGCTCCACCGCGCGGGTCGACAGCTGCTCGGCCAGGCCCAGCTCGTGGCAGGCGGCGAACAGCGCGATGCCCCGCTCGGTGGCGTAGTTGGCCAGCTTCTCCAGGGTACCGGGGCCGATCTCCCGGCGCGGCACGTTGACGATGCGCAGGAAGGCGTTGTCGTCGGCCGGGTTGATCAACAGCCGCAGGTAGGCCATGGCGTCCTTGATCTCGTTGCGCGAGAAGAAGGAGGTGCCCCCGGAGAGCTTGTAGGGGATCTGGTAGTGCTGCAGCTTGAGCTCCAGCAGCCGGGCCTGGAAGTTGCCACGGTAGAGCACCGCGAAGTCACGCCACTCGGCGCGCTCCTTGATGCGGCGGGTGAGGATCTCGCTGGCCACGCGCTCGGCCTCGGCCTCCTCGTGGCGGTTGACCACCACACGGATCGGCGCACCCTCGCCCATGTCCGACCATAGGGTCTTCTCGTAGACGTGGGGGTTATGGCCGATCAGGGTGTTGGCGGCGCGCAGGATGGTGCCGGTGGAGCGGTAGTTCTGCTCCAGCTTGATGACGTTGAGGCGCGGGAAGTCCTCGCCCAGGGTCACCAGGTTCTCGGGCCGTGCGCCGCGCCAGGCGTAGATCGACTGGTCGTCGTCGCCCACCACGGTGAAGGTCTTGCGCTCCCCCATCAGCAGCTTGACCAGCTGGTACTGGCTGACGTTGGTGTCCTGGTACTCGTCCACCAGCATGTAGTGGATGCGCTTGCGCCAGCGCGCCAGGGCCTCGGGGTCGTCACGCAGCAGCACCACGGGCAGCAGGATCAGGTCGTCGAAGTCCACCGCGTTGTAGGCCTTGAGGTGGCGGTTGTAGGCCTCATAGACTCGGGCGGCGAACAGCTCGTCCTCGTCGGCGGCATGGGAGAGCGCCTGGCCGGGCAGCACCAGGTCGTTCTTCCAGTCGGAGATGCGGTGCTGCACGGCGTTGATCTGGTCGGCGTCGACCTGGGCATCCTTGTGCATCAGGTCGCGCAGCAGGGCCTTGGCGTCCTCGGGGTCGAACAGCGAGAAGCCGGGGCGATAGCCCAGCGCCTTGAGCTCGCGGCGGATGATGTTGAGCCCCAGGGTGTGGAAGGTGGAGACGGTGAGCCCGTGCCCCTCCCGGCCCTTGAGCATGCTGCCCACGCGCTCCTTCATCTCCCGGGCGGCCTTGTTGGTGAAGGTCACCGCGGCGATGCGCCGGGCGCTCATGCCGCACACCTGCACCAGGTAGGCGATCTTGGTGGTGATCACGCTGGTCTTGCCGGAACCGGCGCCGGCCAGCACCAGGCAGGGGCCGTCGATATGGGCGACCGCCTCGCGCTGGCGAGGGTTGAGGCCGGCGAGGCGCTGCTGGATGGAGGGAGGCGCGTTCATCGGGTATCGACTCCGGCGGCACCGGCGAAGCCCAGCTGTCGCCAGGCTTCATAGACCAGCACCGCACAGGCGTTGGAGAGGTTGAGGCTGCGGCTCTCCTCGCGCATGGGGATGCGCAGCCGCTGTGTCTCGGGCAGGGCGTCGAGCAGCGCCTGGGGCAGGCCGCGGGTCTCGGGGCCGAACACCAGGGCGTCGCCGGCCCGGTAGCGAGGCTCATGATAGCCGGTCCGGCCGCGGGTCGAAACGGCGAACAGGCGCGCCGGGCCCGCCGCCGCCAGGTACGCCTCCCAGCCGGGATGCACCCGCACCGCCGCCCACTCGTGGTAGTCGAGCCCCGCACGGCGCAGCCGTTTGTCATCCAGCACGAAGCCCAGCGGCTCGATCAGGTGCAGGCGAAAGCCGGTGTTGGCGCACAGGCGGATCAGGTTGCCGGTGTTGGGGGGGATCTCGGGCTGGTAGAGGACGACGTCGAGCATGGTGGCTCCGGTAAGGCCCCGTGGAACGCAGGCGGGCCCCGCCAGGGGGCCCGCCATCGGTGCCGGGGGTCGGGGGACAGGGAGTCAGAAGCGCAGGCGAACCCCGACCTGGGCGCCGCGATCCAGAGTACGGCTGCCCCGCTCATCCTTGAAGTCGGCGTCGAGCTGGCGCACGCCCAGGTAGCCGTCGACGTTGGGGGTGAAGGCGTAGCGGGCGCGCAGGCCGACCTCGTAGCCCTCCTCCAGCTCGCGGCTGGTCACCGCATCCGGCGTGTAGTAGCCGTAGCCGCCAAGCGAGACCTCGGGAAGGCTGGGCAGGTAGACGTAGCCGTAGCCGCCCAGCCCCAGGCCGCCGCCCGCGCCGACGTCGGTGTCGTAGTGGGTCCAGCGGGCGCCCACGCCGATCTCGCGACGCGAGGTGTGCTGGCTGCCCATCAGCTGGGCGTGGAAGACGGTGGCGTCCTCGCGGTAATCGCTGTCCACCACGCCGCCGCCCAAGCGGATACCCTCCACCAGCTCGCCCGCCGCCTCGAACTGGACCGCATCGGCGCCCAGGTTGAGGTCCAGCTCGCTGGCCTGCACGCCGCTCGCGCCGACCAGCAGCGCCAGGCCGATGAGGCCTCTCGTCATCGCTCGCATCCCGTCTCTCCCTCTCTCCTGTCGACGCCTAAAGCTGTACGAAACAAAAATCTTGTACACTTAACGTACAGCATAGCTCACTCCGGCGTCACGCCATAGCGCTCCCGATAGGCGCGGATGGCGTCGGCGTGGCCACGCAGGCGCTCGCCGCCCTGCTCCTCAAGATAGGCCAGCACCATGTCCAGCGTCACGATGCTGATCACCGGCATGGCGTAGCGCGCCTCGACCTCCTGGATGGCGCTGCGCGCCTCGCCCTCGGTGCTGCCGCGCTCCTGGCGATCCAGGGCGATCACCACCCCGGCGGCGCGGGCGCCGGCGTCCTCGATCAGCGTCATCACCTCGCCGATGGCGGTGCCGGCGGTGATCACGTCATCGATGATCAGGATATCGCCTTCGAGCTCGGCGCCGACGATGTTGCCGCCCTCGCCATGGGCCTTGGCCTCCTTGCGGTTGAAGGCGTAGGGGAGGTCGCGGTCGTGGTGGTCGGCCAGTGCCACGGCGGTGGTGGCGGCCAGCGGGATGCCCTTGTAGGCGGGGCCGAAGAGAACGTCGAAGGCCGGCGCCTGGTCGGCGATGGCGCGGGCGTAGAAGCGCCCCAGCCGGGCCAGGGCGCCGCCGGTGCGGAACAGCCCGGCGTTGAAGAAGTAGGGGCTGATGCGGCCCGACTTGAGCGTGAACTCGCCGAAACGCAGCACCCCCTGCGCGATGGCAAACTCGATGAACTCGCGCTGGTAGGGCTGCATGCGTCGATCCGCCACGGGGCCTCCTATCACGTTTATTGGCCTTCGCCATTTACCCAAACGTCGAAACGTCGGGTATCATACACGCGCGACGGTAAAGGGACCACGTATGAAAATCGCTACCATCAACGTCAACGGCATCCGCGAGGCCGTCGGGCGAGGCTTCCTCGACTGGCTGGCCAACCAGGACGCCGATGTCGTCTGCATCCAGAATACCAAGGCCAAGAGCTTCGAGCTGGACGACAGCATCCTCTACCCGGAAGGCTACGAGGGCTACTTCCTCGACGCCGAGCAGGACGGCTTCTCCGGGGTCGGCCTCTACTGCCGCAAGATCCCCAAGGCGATCATGTACGGGCTGGGCTTCCCCCAGTGCGACCACGAGGCGCGCTTCCTGCAGGCGGACTACGACCGCTTCAGCATCGCCAGCTTCCTGATGCCCGACGGCAGCGACCCCGCCGCCAAGCAGGCCTTCATGGCGCAGTACCAGGAGTACCTGAGCAAGATGGCGCGCAAGCGCCGCGAGTACATCATCTGCGGCACCTGGCACATCGCCCACAAGACCATCGACCTGGAGAACTGGGCCGACAACCAGGAGACCCCAGGCTTCACCCCCGAGGAGCGCGCCTGGATGGATCAGGTGTTCGGCCCCACCGGCTTCATCGACTGCTTCCGCGAGATCAACCGCGACGCCGGCGAGTACACCTGGTGGCCCAAGCTCGACCAGGAGGTGCCGCGCTCCCGCCAGGAGGGCTGGCGCATCGACTACCAGGTGGTGGGCCCCAACTTCCGCCGCCATGTGGTGGATGCCTGGATCGACTACGACGCCACCTTCTCCGAGCACGCACCGCTGATCGTCGAGTACGACCTGCCGCTCTGAGCCCTGACCCCGTCGCCGTTCCGCTCCGCCGGAACGCAGAGTGCCGGCCCCCGAGGCCGGCACTCTGCGTTGATGGCGGCAGCCCGGTGCCTCAGCGCGGGATGCCCAGCGCCTCGCGCTGGTGCTCGAACAGCTGGGCGCCGGCGTTCTCGGCCAGCTCCAGCATGGCGTTGAGCTCGGCGCGGCTGAAGCTGCCCTTCTCGGCGGTGCCCTGCACCTCGATCAGGCTGCCCGCCTCGGCCATCACCACGTTCATGTCGGTGTCGGCCGCGCTGTCCTCGGGGTAGTCCAGGTCCACCACCGGCACCCCCTTGAAGATACCCACCGACACCGAGCCGACCAGCTGCTTGAAGGGGTCGCCCTTGATCAGCTTGTTGCGCTGCAGGTAGCGGATGGCGTCCACCAGCGCCACGCAACCGCCGGTGATGGAAGCGGTACGCGTGCCACCATCGGCCTGGATCACGTCGCAATCCACGGTGATGGTGAATTCGCCCAGCTTCTTGAGGTTAACCGCCGCCCGCAGCGAACGGCCGATCAGCCGCTGGATCTCCAGGGTGCGGCCGCCCTGCTTGCCGCGGGTCGCCTCGCGCCCACCGCGGGTATGGGTGGCCCGGGGCAGCATACCGTACTCGGCGGTGACCCAGCCCTGGCCCTTGCCGCGCAGCCAGCGCGGCACGCCGGGCTCGACGCTGGCGTTGCACAGCACCTTGGTATCGCCGAACTCCACCAGCACCGAGCCCTCGGCGTGGCGGGTGTAGTCGCGGGTCAGGCGGATCTCGCGGGACTGTTCGGGGGCGCGCCCGCTGGGGCGACGAAAATCGGTAGACATGGCACCTCATGATCGGAGTCGGTTGGGAATCGGCTGGCCGCCATTCTACACGCTTGGCCCGGCCGTGACGGCGAATCGGTTACACTACGGCCTATTCCCTCCTCATCACTCGCGTCACCATTTCATTGACGCCCGCCTTCGCCAGGAGCCTCGCCATGGTGCACAGCATGACCGCCTTCGCCCGCCAGGAGCACGCCGCGCCCTGGGGCACCCTGCAACTCGAGCTGCGCTCGGTGAACCAGCGCTACCTGGAGCCCCACTTCCGGCTGCCGGAGAGCCTGCGCGACCTGGAGCCGGCCTTTCGTGATGCCCTGCGCGCCCGCCTGGCACGAGGCAAGGTGGAGGTCAGCCTGCGCTTCGACGCCGCCGGCGACAACGCCAGGCTGGCCGTGAACGGCGCACGCCTGGCCGAGCTCGCCCAGGCGCTTGCCGAGGTGTGCCAGACGGTGGAAGCGACCACCCCGCCCGACGCCCTGGCCCTGCTCGACTACCCCGGGGTGCTGGAGAGCCGGGGCCCCGACCCCGAGACGATCAAGGCCGAGGCCCTGGCGCTGTTCGAGCGCGCCCTGGACGATCTTGTCGCCGGTCGCGCCCGGGAGGGAGAGAAGCTCGCCGACCTGATCCGCGAACGCCTCGCCGGCATCGAGGCCCAGGTCGGCGAAGTGCGCCGCCTGATGCCACAGATTCTCGAGCGCCAGCGTGCCCAACTCCTCGAGCGCCTGGAGGCGGTGATCTCCGAGCTCGACCCCCAGCGCCTGGAGGCCGAGCTCACCCTGCTCGCCCATAAGGCCGATGTCGACGAGGAGCTCGACCGCCTGGCCACCCACGTCGCCGAAGTGGAACGCCAGCTGAAGCAGAAGGGCCCGGTGGGCCGCCGCCTGGACTTCCTGATGCAGGAGCTCAACCGCGAGGCCAACACCCTGTCGTCGAAATCGGTGGTGGCCAGCACTACCCGCTGCGCGGTGGAGCTCAAGGTGCTCATCGAGCAGATGCGCGAGCAGATCCAGAACATCGAATAAACCAGGGAAAGGAACCTCTTCGTACCATGAATCACGCCGCCCACAACAAGCTGGTTGCCTTCATCTGGTCGATCGCCGACGATTGCCTGCGCGACGTCTACGTGCGCGGCAAGTACCGCGACGTGATCCTGCCGATGGTGGTTCTGCGCCGGCTCGACGCCCTGCTGGAAGCCACCAAGCGGAAAGTGTCCGAAGAGATGGCCTTGCAGCGTAATGAGCTGGGTCTGGCAGAGCTGGACGAGGCGGGGCTGCGCGACGCTTCCGGCTATGTGTTCTACAACACCAGCAAGTGGACCCTGAGCCAGCTCTACAAAACGGCCACCAACAACCAGCAGATCCTGCTGGCCAACGTCGAGGAGTACCTCGAGGGCTACAGTCCCAACGTCAAGGAGATCATCGACAAGTTCGACCTCCGCCGTCAGATCCGGCACATGGCCAGCAAGGACGTGCTGCTGGATGTGCTGGAGAAGTTCACCTCGCCCTATATCAATCTGACCCACGAAGACGTCGAGGATCCGGACGGCAACCGCCTGCCGGCGCTCTCCAACCTCGGCATGGGCTATGTCTTCGAGGAGCTGATTCGCAAGTTCAACGAGGAGAACAACGAGGAAGCGGGTGAGCATTTCACCCCCCGCGAAGTGATCGAGCTGATGACTCACCTGGTCTTCGATCCCGTCAAGGACCATCTGCCACCGGTGATGACTATCTACGACCCCGCCTGCGGCAGCGGCGGCATGCTCACCGAGTCTCAGAACTTCATCAAGGACGAGGAAGGCGCCATCCGCGCCGGTGGCGACGTCTATCTCTACGGCAAGGAGATCAACGACGAGACCTACGCCATCTGCAAGTCCGACATGATGATCAAGGGCAACGACCCAGCCAACATCCGTTCCGGCTCCACCCTCTCCACCGACGAGTTCGCCGGTGACCGCTTCGACTTCATGCTCTCCAACCCGCCCTACGGCAAGAGCTGGGCCAGCGAGCAGAAGTTCATCAAGGACGGTAAGGAGGTCATCGACCCCCGCTTCAAGGTTACACTGGCCGACTACTGGGGCGATCGCGAAACCCTCGATGCCACACCCCGCTCCAGCGACGGCCAGCTGCTGTTCCTGATGGAGATGATCAGCAAGATGAAGGCCGACAAGAGCGGCCCGGGCTCACGCATCGCCTCGGTGCACAACGGTTCCAGCCTGTTCACCGGCGACGCCGGCAGCGGCGAGAGCAACATTCGCCGCTATATCATCGAGAACGACCTGCTGGAGGCCATCATCCAGCTGCCCAACAACCTGTTCTACAACACCGGCATCACCACCTACATCTGGCTGCTCAGCAACCGCAAGGCCGAAGCACGTCGTGGCAAGGTCCAGCTGATCGACGCCAGCCTGCTCTACCGCAAGCTGCGCTGGAACCTCGGCAACAAGAACTGCGAGTTCTCGCCCGAGCATATCGGCGAGATCACCCGGTGCTATCAGGCACTGGAACGCATCGACCGCCCGGCGGGAGGCGACGGCATCGCCGCCCAGGTCTTCGACAATCGCGACTTCGGCTACCACAAGGTCACCATCGAACGCCCCGATCGGCGCAAGGCGCAGTTCAGCGCCGAGCGCATCGAGACCCTGCGCTTCGACAAGGCCCTGCGCGAGCCCATGGCATGGGCCTATGCGCAGTGGGGCGACGCGATCTACGAGCCTGGCGCCCTCAAGGAGCACGAGAAGGCGATCCTCGCCTGGTGCGAGGAGCAGGGGCTGGGCCTCAATGCCAAGCAGCGCAGGAAGCTGCTGGATGAGGCCACCTGGCAGAAACACCTCACCCTGGTCAGCGCCGCCCAGGAGCTGATGGCGGCCATCGGGGTCGAGGAGTTCAAAGACTACAACCGCTTCAAGGCACTGGTGGAACAGGAGTTCAAGGCGCTTGGCAAGCGGAAGGGCATCAAGCTCTCCGCCGGCGACAAGGGCGCCATCCTCAACGCCATGAGCTGGTACAGCGAGGATGCCGAGAAGGTCATCAAGCAGACCGTGAAACTGACCGGCGAGGTACTCGCCCAGCGCCTCGCGTTCCTGGGCTGCCGGGAAGAGGACCTGCCCGACTTCGGCTATACGCCCACCGGCAAGCCGGGCGAGTATGTCACCTATGAGGCGAGCGCGGAGCTACGCGACAGCGAGAGCATTCCCCTCGACCAGAGCATCCACGGCTTCTTCCTGGACGAGGTCAAGCCCCATGTGCCGGAAGCATGGATCAACATGGCATCGGTGAAGATCGGCTATGAGATCAGCTTCAACAAGTATTTCTACAAGCACCAGCCGCTGCGCAGCATGGAGGAGGTCGCCCGCGATATCGTGGCGCTGGAGCAGCAGGCGGAAGGGCTGATTGCCGATATTTTGGGTATTGGGGTTGAAGAAGTAACGGGGGTCGAAAGTGTTTAACACCCCACACAAAGTATCCTCATATAGGTCGTATAAAGACTCCAGTGCCAAATGGGCTGGAAGGATTCCATCACACTGGAGCTGCAAGGCTCTAAAGCATATTGCATCTTTGCAGAGTGGCGACAGCATATCACCAGACCATTTCAGTGAATCTGGCTACCCGGTTTTTGGAGGAAACGGCTTCCGGGGGTACACTGCAACCTATAACCGAGAGGGACGGCTTCCGCTCATTGGTCGCCAAGGCGCACTATGCGGCAACATAAATTATTCAGAAGGTAAATTCTATGCCTCTGAACATGCCATTGTTGTGACTCCCAAGGAACCAACTGCAATCACATGGTTAGGTGAAGCAATCAGGTCAGCGGATTTCAACCGACTGTCTCAATCTACCGCTCAGCCTGGAATTTCTGTTGCCGTCATCGAGAATGTACACTTCCCTCTGCCTCCAACGGATGAGCAAATTGCCATCTCCAAATTTATTGAGAGCAATTTCCGTAAAATCAAAGCTGCCATCAGGATAAAAGAAAAGCAGATTTCCCTGCTAAAAGAACGCAAACAGATCCTGATTCAGAATGCCGTTACCCGCGGGCTTTATCCAGACGCGCCCATGCAGGATTCCGGCATTGAGTGGCTTGGAGAGATCCCGCAGCACTGGGGAGTCAGTCATAATCGCACCCTATTTACCGAGCGTGTCGAGCCTGGCAAGGAAGGCTTGCCGCTTCTCACCGTATCCATTCGCTCCGGCGTATCCAGTGGCGAGCTAAGCGAAGACGAAAACCTGAGAGGGAGGGTCAAGATCGGGGACCAAACCAAATATAGCCTCGTCCAGCCCGGCGATATCGTCTACAACATGATGCGCGCCTGGCAGGGCGCCATCGGTGCCGTGACGACGACAGGCATGGTAAGCCCGGCCTACACAGTGGCGATTCCGGATTCCACTATTCGGTCAAAATACTTCGAGCACCTGTATCGGACCCCGCTCTTCGTCCACCAGATGGACCGCCACTCCAAGGGTATTACCGATTTCCGCAAGCGACTCTACTGGCAAGAATTCAAGCAAATGCTCACCCTCATTCCTCCACTCGATGAACAGGATCACATCGTTCATTATATCGACCAGGAATCGACCCGAATCGACAGGGCTATTTCCCTCTTCCAAGGCCAGATCGAGCGCCTCAAGGAGTATCGCGCCACCCTGATCGATAGCGCCGTCACCGGCAAGATCCGGGTGCCCGGCGTGGAGGATCCCGCCCCCGCCCTTTCCATGGATGGACCTAAGGAGAACTCATGGATATAAATAGAATGCGAAGCCAGTTTGACGACCTGAGCCACACCGTTCCTGAAGAAGACATCGAGTTCTGGTTTGCCCGCGACCTGATGAAGCCGCTGGGCTATGCGCGATGGGAGAATTTCCAGACCGCCATCCGCCGGGCCATAGAGTCTTTTGAATCAACGGGTTATAGCCATGAAGACCATTTTCGTGGCGTCACGAAAATGGTCCCCCTGGGCAGTGGCTCTGAGCGACCAGTGGATGACTTCATGCTCACTCGCTATGCCTGCTATCTGATTGCGCAGAACGGGGATCCACGCAAGGAACCCATTGCCTTTGCCCAAAGCTACTTCGCCGTACAGACCCGCAAGCAGGAGCTGATTGAAGACCGCATGCGGCTGATTGCCCGGATGGATGCCCGGGAGCGTCTGCGTGAATCCGAAAAGGGCCTGTCGCAGAACATCTACGAACGGGGCGTGGATGACAAGGGCTTTGGACGTATCCGCTCACGGGGAGATGCCGCCCTCTTCGGCGGTAACACCACCCAGCTGATGAAGCAGCGCTACGGCATCACCAAAAGCCGCCCACTCGCCGACTTTCTGCCCACACTGACCATCGCGGCCAAGAACCTGGCCACAGAGATGACCAACCACAATGTCATGCAGGAAAACCTGCAAGGCGAAAAGTCGATTACCCAGGAGCATGAACAGAACAATGTAAGCGTCCGCGATATGCTGGGTCAGCGTGGTATTCAGCCGGAAAACCTGCCGCCCGAGGAAGACATCAAGAAGTTGCAGCGCCGAGTAAAAAGTGAACAAAAACGGCTTGAAAGACAGTCTGGTAAATTACCCGGCGATGAGGAGTAGTCATTGCGCTGTTGCCAGCGGCGTCCGACTCCACGGAAGGGCAAGGCCTACCGTTACGTTCCCTATTGGGCCTGGGACGTTCTCATTTAATGGCGCTCGCTTTCTCTCCGTGCCAGAGAGGCTACTAACCCACAGAATTAGACGAATGCAGACGCGAAGCGAGCCGGAAGCTGCAGGAATCTTTGAAAATAAGCTATATTTTACAAATGGTTATGCGGTCATCGACAAATGTCTAACCGCCACTCGCTAGACATTTCTAGACATTCCCTCGGCCCTACAAGCTAAAGAATGGCTGCGGCTCGAAGGCAAAGAGGGGCAGGAAAGCTTCATTTGACGGCCATTTGATGGGCCACCCTGACAGAAGCAACGGAGCACAAGAAAGTCTATTAATAACAATGAATTATAAAAAATTCGTCATTTGACAAGGCACAGGGACGCCAGGTCATACGCAGGAGAGGTCATGGTCAGCCAGACGAACGAGCAGGCACTGGAAGCGAGCATCGAGCGCGCCCTGACGGGCAACTGCCGCGAGGACGGCATCACACTGGGCGAGAGCCAGGCCGAACGCCCCTTCAGCCCGGCGCATGGCTACCACCCGGGCCGCCCCGAGCACTTCAATCCGCACTACGCCGTCGATACCCACCAGCTGTGGCGCTTCCTCGAGGCCACCCAGGCCAAGGAACTGGACAAGCTCAGGCAGCGCCACCCGGACTGGGAGCGCAAGCTGCTGGAGCGCTACGACCGCCTGGTCGGCAAGCATGGCCTGCTGCACCTGCTCAAGAAGGGGCTGAGCCTCGATGACGCTCACTTCACCCTGATGTATCCCGCGCCGCTGGCCAGCAGCTCGGCCAGCGTCAAGGAACGCTTCGCGGCCAACCGGTTCAGCTGCACCCGCCAGGTACGCTATTCGCTGGCCAACAGCCTCGAAGAAATCGACATGGTGCTGTTCATCAACGGCCTGCCCTTCGCCACCCTGGAGCTGAAGAACCCCTGGACCGGGCAGACCGCGCGCTATCACGGCCAGAAGCAGTATCGGCAGGACCGCGACCCCAGCCAGCCGCTGCTGCAGTTCGGGCGCTGCCTGGTGCACATGACCGTGGATACCGACGAGGTCTACATGACCACGCGGCTGTCGGGCCCGAGAACCGACTTCCTCCCTTTCAACCAGGGCAGCGAGAGCCACGGCGCGGGCAATCCGCGCAACCCGCACGGCCATCGCAGCGCCTACCTGTGGCAGGAGGTCTTCACCCGCGAGAGCGTGGCCAACATCATCCAGCACTTCATGCGCCTGGACGGCAGCAGCCGCATGCCGCTAACCAGGCGGACACTGTTCTTCCCCCGCTATCACCAGTTGGATGTCGTGCGCCGCCTGGTGGCCCACGTCAGCGAGCATGGCGTCGGCCAGACCTATCTGGTGCAGCACTCGGCCGGCTCGGGCAAGTCCAACTCGATCACCTGGGCGGCCTACCAGCTGATCGAGACCTACCCAAGCGCCGAGGACGTGCGCGGTGCCCGCGGGCTGGAAACGCCACTGTTCGACTCGGTCATCGTGGTCACCGACAGGCGGCTACTCGACAGGCAGCTACGCGATAACATCCGGGATTTCTCGGAGATCAAGAATATCGTTGCGCCGGCACAACGCTCGGCCGACCTGAAGATGGCCCTGGAACAGAGCAAGAAGATCATCATCACCACCATCCAGAAGTTTCCCTACATCATCGATGGCATCAGCGACCTGAGCGACAAGCGCTTCGCCGTGATCATCGATGAGGCGCACGGCTCTCAGGATGGCGATGCCCACGGCAAGATGAACCAGGCCATGGGTGGCGACGCCGAGTCCGAGGAGGACGTGCAGGACCAGGTGCTCCAGGCCATGCGCGCCCGCCGGATGCGCGGCAATGCCTCCTATTTCGCCTTCACCGCCACCCCCAAGCGCAGCACGCTGGAGAAGTTCGGCCAGGCCACCCCAGAGGGCGAGTTCAAGCCTTTCCACCTCTACTCGATGAAGCAGGCCATCGAGGAGGGCTTCATCCTCGACGTGCTGGCCAACTACACCACCTACCGCAGCTACTACGAGATCCAGAAGTCCATTGACGATAACCCGCTGTTCGATACGGCCAGGGCCCAGAAGAAACTGCGTGCCTACGTGGAGCGGCACCCCCAGACCATCCGTGCCAAGGCGGAGATCATGCTCGACCACTTCATCCAGCAGGTGGTCAATCACAAGAAGCTGAAGGGCAAGGCCAAGGGCATGGTGGTCACCCAGAACATCGAGGCTGCCATCCGCTACCACCAGGCCATCTCGCGCCTGCTGGAAGAGCGTGGCACACCCTTCAAGGCGCTGGTGGCCTTCTCGGGAACCAAGACGATGGATGGCATCGACTACACCGAGGCCGACATCAACGGCTTCCCCGAGGCCGAGACGAGGGAGGCGTTCGACGGCGACGAGTACCGGCTGCTGGTGGTGGCCAACAAGTACCTGACCGGCTTCGACCAGCCGAAGCTGACGGCCATGTACGTGGACAAGAAGCTCCAGGGTGTACTCGCGGTCCAGACCCTTTCCCGCCTCAACCGCGCGGCAACGAAGCTGGGCAAGAAGACCGAGGATCTCTTCGTCCTGGACTTCTTCAACACCACCGACGACATCAAGAAGGCCTTCGATGATTTCTACACGGCCACCAGCCTGTCGGAGCCGACCGATGTCAACGTGCTGCATGAGCTCAAGGAGGCCCTGGACGAGGTCGGTGTCTATGAGTGGCAGGAGGTGGAAAGCTTCATCGGGCACTACTTCGGTAATGCCGATGCCCAAGTGCTGAGCCCGCTGATCGATACGGCGGCCGATCGCTTCAACAATGAGTTGGAGCTCGACGATCCGCACAAGGCAGATTTCAAGATCAAGGCCAAGCAGTTCGTGAAGATCTACAGCCAGATGGCCTCGATCATGCCGTATGAGGTTGTCGACTGGGAAAAGCTGTTCTGGTTTCTCAAGTTCCTGATTCCCAAGCTTATCGTCCGTGACAGGGAAGCCGACCAGATCGATGCGCTGCTGGAGTCGGTCGACCTGTCGTCCTACGGCCTGGAACGGGTCAAACTTGGCCATCGAATCGGGCTGGACGAGACACCCACGGAGCTCGACCCCACCAACCCGAACCCTCGCGGCGCCCATGACGGTGGCGCCGATGCCGATCCGCTGGACGAGATCATCCGCACCTTCAACGAACGCTGGTTCCAGGGCTGGGAAGCCACGCCGGAAGAGCAGCGCGTCAAGTTTCTCAGCATCGCCAGGAGCATCGAAGCTCACCCGGACTTCGAGGAGAAGTACAAGAACAACCAGGACACCCACAACCGGGTGCTGGCTTTCGAAAAGATCTTCGAGGAGGTGATGCTGAAGCGCCGCCGCGCCGATCTAGAACTCTACAAGCTGCTGGCCCACGATGAAGCCTTCAAGTCGTCCATGCAGGAAAACCTGAGAAAAGTGCTGGGATAGCCCGCGGCAGGGAATGAACAGCCCCTGCAGCACGCCGACGATTCATGCGATACTTCGCGCTCCGCGACGGCCATGCCGCTTCATCCAGCTGCCATACAGGGATGCCGACCATGCACCAGGGTACCCTCTTCATCGTTTCCGCCCCCTCTGGCGCCGGCAAGACCAGCCTGGTGCGCGAGCTGATCGAGAGCCTCGATGGCCTCCAGGTCTCGGTCTCCCATACCACCCGCGCCCGTCGCGAGGGCGAGGTGGACGGCGTCAACTACCACTTCGTTGACGTGCCCGCCTTCGAGGCGATGATTGAGCGCGGCGAGTTCTTCGAGCACGCCCGGGTGTTCGACAACTACTACGGCACCTCGCGCCCGGCAGTGCAGGCAGCGCTGGCCGCCGGCCAGGACGTGATCCTGGAGATCGACTGGCAGGGCGCGCGCCAGGTGCGCCAGCAGATGCCCGAGGCGGTGTCGGTGTTCATCCTGCCGCCCTCGCGTGAGGAGCTGGAGCGGCGCCTGGCGGGTCGAGGCACCGACGATCACGCGGTGATCCAGCGGCGCATGCGCGATGCGGTGAGCGAGATGTCCCACCACGACGAGTATGACTACCTGGTGATCAACGACGACTTCACCACCGCCCTGGATGAGCTGCGTGCCCTGGTGGTGTCGCGGCGGCTGACCCGCGAGCGCGCCGCCACCACCCACGCCGCCCTGCTCCAGGCGCTGCTCGCCTGAGCCCTGCCTCCTTGGCGCTTGTCAGCGCTGCCGGGCGTCGAGTAACCTAGCGGGTCTACCCATAGCGGACTCCCGTCCACGCGCCCGGCGCGTGCCTGACGTCGGGGTCCCGTCAGCTCTTCAGGAAGGCACCCATGGCGCGAGTCACAGTCGAAGATTGTCTGGAAAACGTCGAAAACCGCTTCAAGCTGGTGATGATCTCCACCCACCGCGCCCGCCAGCTGGCTCGCGGTTCCCGCGACGCCATGTTGCCGTGGGAGAACGACAAGCCCACCGTCATGGCCCTGCGCGAGATCGCCGCCGGCCTGGTCGACTCCAGCGTGCTCGACGAGCCCATCGAGGCCCTGGTGCGTCCGCCCCAGCCCCAGTACGGCAGCTTCACCGAGGAGTGATCCATGACGGCGCCTGGGCGCCGTCCTCCCTTTCCGGACACTCACGCAGGAGTCAGGGCGCGCCGCATGTTCACCATCGATGACCTGGCCGACCGTCTCGGCGGCTACCTACCCCAGGGCGAGATCCAGCAGGTCAAGCGCGCCTTCTACTACGCCGAGCAGGCCCACGACGGCCAGCGCCGGCGCTCCGGCGAAGCCTACGTCACCCACCCCCTGGCGGTCGCCAACATCCTCGCCAACATGCATATGGACCATCAGAGCCTGATGGCGGCCATGCTGCACGACGTCATCGAGGATACCGGTGTCGACAAGGAAGCCCTGGCCCGCCAGTTCGGGGCCCCGGTCGCGGAGCTGGTGGATGGCGTCTCCAAGCTGACCCAGATCGCCTTCGAGGACAAGGCGGTCGCCCAGGCGGAAAATTTCCAGAAGATGGTGCTGGCGATGTCCCGGGACATCCGGGTGATCATCGTCAAGCTCGCCGACCGCCTGCACAACATGCGCACCCTGGGTGCCCTGCGCCCCGAGAAGAAGCGCCGCATCGCCCGCGAGACCCTGGAGATCTACGCCCGCATCGCCAACCGGCTGGGCATCAACACCATCCGCGTGGAGCTCGAGGACCTCTCCTTCCACGCCCTCCACCCGATGCGTGCCGAGCGCATCAAGCGCGCCGTCTCCAGCGCCCGGGGCCACCGTCGCTCGACGATCCGCCAGATCCAGAACAACCTGCAGCGCAGCCTCGACGCTGAGGGGCTGCCCAGCACCGTGGTGGGGCGCCAGAAGCATCTGCTCTCGATCTACCGCAAGATGCGCGACCAGCGCAAGTCGTTCAACGAGATCATGGATGTCTTCGGTTTCCGCATCCTCACCGAGGATGTCGACAGCTGCTATCGCATCCTCGGCATGGTGCACAACCTCTACAAGCCGGTGCCCGGGCGCTTCAAGGACTATATCGCCATCCCCAAGGCCAACGGCTACCAGAGCCTGCACACCACCCTGTTCGGCCCTGGCGGCATGCCCATCGAGGTGCAGATCCGTACCCGCGAAATGGAGGCCATGGCCAACAACGGCATCGCCGCCCACTGGCTCTACAAGGCGGGCCAGACCGACCACCCCATCGCCGAGGGTAGCCGCGCCCGGGCCCGCTCCTGGATCAAGGGCCTGCTGGAGATGCAGCGCCACGCGGGCGACTCGCTGGAGTTTATCGAGCACGTCAAGAACGACCTCTTCCCCGACGATATCTACGTGTTCACCCCCAAGGGCGACATCATGGAGCTGCCCCAGGGCGCCACGGTGATCGACTTTGCCTACAGCGTGCACACCGATATCGGCAACAGCACCATCGCCTGCCGCATCGACCGCCACCTGACCCCCCTCTCGACCCGCCTGGAGAGCGGCCAGACCCTGGAGATCATCACCGCCCCCGGGGCACGCCCCAACCTCTCCTGGCTCAACTTCGTGGCCACCGCCAAGGCGCGCTCGGCGATCCGCCATGCCTTGAAGCACCAGCAGCACACCGAGGCGGTACAGCTGGGCCGACGACTGCTCAACAAGGCCCTCGGCGAGTTCGAGACCAGCCTGGAGGAGCTACCCGACGGGCTGCTTCCCGGCCTGCTCGTCGAGCTGGGCCTGAAGAACGAGGATGCCCTGCTCGAGTCCATCGGCCTCGGCTCGCGGGTCGCTCATGTCATCGCCCGGCGCCTGATGGACCTGCAGCATGGCGAGGCGACGGTTCGCTCCGACCGCCAGCACGGGCCCATCGTGATCAGCGGCGCCGAGGGCATGGTGATCAAGTTTGCTCGCTGCTGTCACCCGCTGCCTGGCGACCCGGTGGTGGGCCACCTCTCGGTGGGCAAGGGCATCGTGATCCACCGCGCCGAGTGCCGTAACCTCGGCGAACTCAAGGATGACCCCGAAAAGCTCTTCCCCCTGGAGTGGGCGGAGAGCATCGACGAGGACTTCCCGGTGGCGCTGCGCCTCGAGGTGGAGAGTCGCCGTGGCCTGGTGGCCGAACTCGCCGGGGTGGTCACCGATGCCGATGCCAATATCGAGCGCATCGGCATCGAGGAGCGCGATGCTCACCTGGCCACGGTCAACCTGACCCTGGCGGTGCGCGACCGCGTCCACCTGGCACGCATCATCAAGCGGCTGCGCAACCTCTCCCATGTCGAGCGTATCAACCGCCTCGGCAACTAAGCTTCCCCCAACGGCCCGACAGCGCCCCATGCGGGCGATCGGGCCGTCTTTCATAGACGAACAGCGTCGACACACTCCCAACGTTAAGGAGCACACCATGAGCAACAAGGCCGTGATCAACACCGAGAAGGCCCCCGCCGCCATCGGCCCCTACTCCCAGGCCATCAAGGCCGGCAACACCGTCTACCTCTCCGGCCAGATCCCGCTGGACCCGGCCACCATGGAGCTGGTCTCCGACGATTTCGAGGCCCAGGCCCGCCAGGTCTTCACCAACCTGCGTGCCGTCTGCGAGGAGGCCGCCGGCTCCCTGCAGGACATCGTCAAGCTGAACCTCTACCTGGTCGACCTGGGCCAGTTCGCGGTGGTCAACGCCGTCATGGAGGAGTTCTTCGAGAAGCCCTATCCCGCGCGCGCCGCCGTCGGCATCAAGGCGCTGCCCAAGGGCGCGCAGTTCGAGGCGGAAGGCGTGATGGTCATCGGCGACTAACAGAAAAGGCGGATTCGCTACTGCGCTCGAGATCCTGGCCGCCGGCGGTGCTCGCTCTCCTCATGTAGCAGGCTACACTCCGGGAGCTGCGCTCCGGCGGCAACCAGCCTCTCATCGCTCGTAACGCGACTCCATCCTTTTCTGAAGTGCTGGAAAATCGACTTGAGACTGTTTCTTGCGCTGGAACCGCCCCCCGAGCTGCGTGCGCGGCTGGGGGCGCTGGCCGATATCGCCCGGGCCCGCTGCGGCGGGCGGCGGGTGTCGGACGCCAGCCTGCACCTGACCCTGGCCTTCCTCGGCGAGGTGGAAGCGGCGCAGGCCGAGGCGCTGGTGGCGTGGCTGCAGGGCGAGACGCCCGCGGGTGGCGAGTGGCACCTGGATTGCTGGGGCGCCTTTCGGCGCCCTGGCATCGTCTGGGTCGGGGGGAGAACGCCCGACCCGGCACTCACCGCGCTGCAGGCGCGGCTATGGGATGGGCTGGAGCGCCTGGGCCATGGCGGGCGGCCGTCACGCTTCATGCCGCACGTCACCCTGCTGCGGCGGTCGCGGCACCTGTCGACCGAGGCGCTGCCGCCGGTCGAGCTTGCCTGGCGCTGGCGACGGCTGACCCTGCTGCGCTCCTTCACCCTGGACGACGGGCCTCGCTACGAGGTCCTGGCGCGCTCGGCTTGAGCGGCCGGCGCGTAGGCGCCTCAGGCCTTCTCGGGCAGAAAGCCCCCCTCCCTGAGTACCTGGGCGTAGCCCTCACGGAAGCTGGAATAGCGGAACTGGTAGCCGCTCTCCAGCAGCCGGGCATTGCTGCAGCGCTTGCTGGCGCGGCGGCGCAGCGGCGACTGGATGGTCTCGGTCGCCTCGACCTTGAGCTGCTTGGCCAGCCAGGCCATCACATCGTGCAGTGGCGCCGGCTCGCAGTCGGTGGCCAGGTAGAGCTCATCGACGGCCTCGCCGTCGAGCACCCGGCCGATCAGGTGCGCCAGCACTCCGGCGCAGTCGTCGCGGTGGATGCGATTGGTGTACATGGCGGGGCTGGGGGGGGCGATGCGCCCCTCGCCGACCTGGCGGATCAGGCGGTCGCGGCCGGGACCGTAGATGCCCGAGAAGCGCACCACGCTACCGGGCAGGGTATGCTCGAGCAGCACCCGCTCGGCCTCGTACATCAGCTGACCCGCGAAGCCGGTGGGTTCGGTGGGGCTCGTCTCGTCCACCGTCTCGCCGTCGCGCTGGGCATAGACGCTGGTGGAGGAGACGAAGAAGACGTGTCGCGGCGGCACCTCACGGGTGCCGAACTCGGCCAGGGTCGCCGCCAGTCCCTCGGGATAGGCGGCCCGATAGGCGGCCTCCTCGAAGCGGTCGGCGCTGGCCACGTAGACCACGATCTCCGCATCCGGCAGCGCCGCCAGGCTGCTCGGGTCGGTGAGGTCGATGGCGGCCGTCTCGAGCCCGCTGTCGGCCAGCGCCTGGACGTTACGCCGGGCGCCAATCACCCGCTGCCCCGCCTCCTGCAGGCGCCGCCCCAGCGCGGTGCCGATGTCCCCGCAACCTAGAATCAGTGTGGTTGTCTTCACCTTTTCCCTGCCCCCTGATAAAAAGTCCCTATTGGAATTTCAAGAGGATGCCTGCAAGGCAACCAGCATGACTCTAACAGAACTCCGCTACATCGTGACACTGGCCCAGGAACGCCACTTTGGTCGTGCCGCCGAGCGCTGCTTCGTCTCCCAGCCGACCCTGTCGGTGGCGGTGAAGAAGCTCGAGGAGGAGCTCGGCGTGCCGCTCTTCGAGCGCTCCAAGTCTACGGTCCAGGTCACGCCGCTCGGCGAGAAGATCGTCGAGCAGGCCCAGCGGGTGCTGGAACAGGCCAGCGTGATCAAGGAGCTGGCCACCGCCGGCCGCGACCAGCTGGCGAGTCCCCTGCGCATCGGCGCCATCTACACCATCGGCCCCTACCTCTTCCCCCACCTGGTGCCGGAACTGGCCCGCAGCGCCCCCCAGATGCCGCTCTATATCGAGGAGGGCTTCACCGGCAACTTGCGCCGCAAGCTGCGCAACGGAGAGCTCGACGCCATCATCATCGCCCTGCCCTTCACCGAGACCGACGTGCTCACCAAGGCGCTGTATGAGGAGGAGTTCGAGGTACTGGTACCGGCGGATCACCCCATGGCCGGCCGCGACTGCGTGCACAAGGAGGAGTTGCTCCAGGAGCGCCTGCTGCTGCTCGGCGAGGGACACTGCTTCCGCGACCAGATCCTCGAGGCCTGTCCGGCGATCAGCCAGAAGCTCGCCAGTCCCCACAATACCCTGACCGCCGAGGGCGGGTCGCTGGAGACCATCCGCCACATGGTGGCCTCCAAGCTCGGCATCACGGTGCTGCCGCGCTCTGCCATCGGCACCGTCCACTACGAGAGTGGCCTGCTGGCCAGCTTGCCCTTCGCATCTCCCGCACCGATGCGCACCGTGGCCATCGCCTGGCGCGCCAGCTTCCCGCGGCCCAAGGCGATCGACGCCATCACCGACGCCGTCGCCCGCTGCCGGCGGACCGACCCCGCCCCAGCATGAGCGCCGACCCCATGGCTCTCGACGCGCCGGTCACGTCGCTCAAGGGTGTCGGCGAGGCACTGGCCCAGAAGCTCTCCCGGCTGCGTATCGACAACGTGGGCGACCTGCTCTTCCATCTGCCGCTGCGCTATCAGGACCGCACCCGCATCACCCCCATCGGCACCCTGCGCGCCGGTCACGAGGCGGTGGTGGAGGGCGAGGTGATTGCCGCCGAGGTGGTGCGCGGCCGCCGCCGCAGCCTGCTGGTACGCTTGCGTGACGGTAGTGGCCTGCTCAGCCTGCGCTTCTTCCACTTCTCGCCGGCCCAGCAGCAGCAGTTCCAGCCCGGCACCTGGGTACGCGGCTTCGGCGAGGCCCGCGCCGGCGCCACCGGCCTGGAGCTCTACCACCCGGAATACCGCCTGCTCAAGGCCGATGCCCCCCCGGTAGAAGACCACCTGACACCGATCTATCCCGCTACCGAGGGGCTCCACCAGAGCCGCCTGCGGGCGCTGATCGAGCAGGCCCTGGCGCGCCTGGACGACGCCCCGGAGGCGCTGCCCGACTGGATCACCGCGGACCTGCGTGAACGCTTCCGGCTGCCCGAACTGCACCGCTGCCTGCACGTGCTGCACCAACCGCCGCCGGAGATCGACCCCGAACAGCTCGCCGGTGGCCGCCACCCGGCCACCCGCCGCCTGGCGCTGGAGGAGCTGCTCGCCCACCGCCTCAGCCTGCAGGCGGTGCGCCTGCGCATCCAGCAGGATGGCGCCCCGGCACTGTCCTCGGGGCGCGGCCTGCAGGCGCGCTTCCTGACCCAGCTGCCCTTCTCGCTGACCGCCGCCCAACGCCGGGTGCTCGATGAGATCGCCGCCGACCTGGCCCGGGAGGTACCGATGCTGCGCCTGGTACAGGGCGACGTGGGCTCCGGCAAGACGGTGGTGGCCGCCATGGCGGCACTCTCCGCCATCGCCGGCGACTGCCAGGCGGCCATGATGGCGCCCACCGAGATACTCGCCGAGCAGCACTACCGCGCCTTCCGGGCCTGGTTCGCGCCGCTGGGCATCGAGGTGGCGTGGCTGGCCGGCAAGCTCAAGGGCAAGGCGCGCCTGGATACCAAGGCCGCCATTCAGGACGGGCGCGCACGAATGGTGGTGGGTACCCATGCACTCTTCCAGGACGACGTGCACTTCCAGCGCCTGGGTCTGGCGATCGTCGACGAGCAGCACCGCTTCGGCGTGCACCAGCGCCTGGCGCTGCGCGAGAAAGGCAAAAAGGGCGAGAAGGGCGAGGCCGGCGGCCTCACCCCCCACCAGTTGGTGATGACCGCGACCCCCATCCCGCGCACCTTGGCGATGAGCGCCTACGCCGACCTGGATGTCTCGGTGATCGACGAGCTGCCCCCCGGGCGCACGCCGGTGAAGACCGTGGCGATGCCCGGCGAGCGGCGTCCCGAGGTGGTCGAGCGCATCCGCCACGCCTGCGCCGAGGGGCGTCAGGCCTACTGGGTCTGCACGCTGATCGAGGAGTCGGAGGTGCTGGAGTGCCAGGCCGCCGAGGCGACTCGGGACGAACTTGTCGAGGCGCTGCCGACGCTCGCCATCGGCCTGGTCCACGGGCGCATGAAGGCCGCCGAGAAAGCGGCGGTGATGGACGCCTTCAAGGCCGGGGAGCTGGACCTGCTGGTGGCCACCACGGTGATCGAGGTGGGGGTCGACGTGCCCAACGCCAGCCTGATGATCATCGAGAACCCCGAACGGCTGGGGCTCTCCCAGTTGCACCAGCTACGCGGCCGGGTGGGGCGCGGCGCCACCCACAGTTTCTGCGTGCTGCTCTACCACCCGCCGCTGTCAGCCCACTCCCGGGAGCGCCTGGCGGTGATGCGCGAGACCAGCGACGGCTTTCGCATCGCCGAGAAGGACCTGGAGCTACGCGGCCCCGGCGAGGTGCTGGGCACCCGCCAGACGGGCCTGGCACAGATGAAGATCGCCGACCTGGAGCGCGACGCCGACCTGCTGGACCGCGTTGCCCCCCTGGCCGAGGCGCTGATGGCCACCCACCCCGAGGCCAGCCAGCCCCTGATCCGTCGCTGGCTCGGCGAGGAGGCCGGCCGCTACGGGCAAGTGTGACGACCGCAAGCCTGCATCGTCCCGCTCAAGGCTGATCCTCGATCAGCCGCGCCGCGGCCTCTCGCAGCGGCGCCAGCTGATCGCCGATCAGCTCCAGCTGGGCCCCCAGCAGGGTGTCCGACGCCGCCTCGGCCGCCACCAGGGCCGCGCCGGGGTCGATCGGCTCGCGCCGCTCCAGCGCCCAGGCCAGCGCGTCCAGCTCGGCGAGCAGCGCCGCGGCCCTGGCACTCTCCGCCGGCGTCACCCCGCGGCTCTCGCCGCGATGGGCCCCCAGGGCGGAGAGATAATTGAGCAGGGTGTGGGCGTGGAGCAGGAAGGGCAGCCCGCGCTCGGCGTCGCGGCGGAAGGGCCCCGGCTCCTGCTGCACGTTGGCCAGCATGGCGGCGAGCTCCGCGTCGGCGTTGTGAGCATTGCGACGGGCCAGGCGATAGGCCAGGTCGTCGCGCTTGCCGCTGGCATACTGCTCGACCAGCGCCGCCAGGTAGTCGCGCCCGGCCGCCAGGGTGGCGGCTGCCTGGCGATGCAGCCGCCTGCCCTGCCAGTCGGGCAGGATCGTCAGCACGGCAAGCCCGGCGATGCCGGCGCCCAGCAGGGTATCCAGGAGACGCGGCCAGATCAGCCCGAAGCCATCCCCTACCTGGTTGAAGCAGCTCAGCACCATCAGGGTGATCGCCGCCGTGGCCAGGGTGTAGTGCCGCCCGCGCAGGGCGAAGAAGGCGACCCCGGCGACCACCGCGATCCCCGCCTGGAGCGCCGGCGACGGGAACAGGCTGATCAGCGCCCAGCCCGCCACCAGCCCCAGCACCGTGCCCAGGATGCGCTGCCACAGGAAGCGCCGGGTGGCGCCGAAGCTGGGCCGGCACACGAACAGGCTGGTCAGCAGGATCCAGTAGCCCTGGGTGGGGTGGATCAGGTGCAGTAGCGCATAGCCGGCGACCAGGGTGGCAGCCAGCCGCACGGCATGACGGAACACCGGGGAGCGCGGGGTCAGCTGCGCCTGCAGGCGCTCCGCCACGTCGCCCAGGCCGTGGGGCGTGCGGTCATGGAGCGCATCATCGTCCCCCCACGCCGCGCTCGGGGTGGCGAGCACCGGCCAGGGCCCGTCCCAGGGTCGCCAGGTTATCGGCCACGGCCTCCAGGGCGGGCAGCAGCGGCTGGCGCTCGGCGGGCAGCGTCCCCCGCAGGTGCGCCAGGGAGGCCTCCAGGTCGACCAGCGCCTGCTCGCTGGGGGCCAGGTCGAAGGAGCGCTTGAGCAGCAGGCCCCGGGCCAGGGTCCGGCACGCCTCGCCCTGGGCCTGGAGCACCCGCTGGACGCGGAACAGCACGTCGTGGTGGAAGAAGGCCTCGGCCAGCTCGGCGTAGGGGGAGTGGGAGGAGCTGGCCCGCTCGTGGATATCCTGGGCGATGAAATAGAGGCGCAGGTAGCGCGCCAGCCGCGGTGAGGCGCGCTGCCCCTCCAGGCGCCGAAAGAGGCGCTCCTTGGCGTCGTTGAGGGCCTCCACCACCCGGCCGTTCTGGCGCGCCAGCTCCAGGCGCCGGCTCTCCACGTCCAGTCCGCGCAGCGGCTCGAAGAGCGCCGCCTTGAGGCCGAGGTAGCGGGCCAGCTCGCGGTAGACCCGCGCCATGGCCAGCTGCAGCGGCTGACGCGAGAAGAGCGCACACCACGCCACCGAGATCGCCCCGTACCAGGCGGCGCCGCCCACCAGCAGCGCCGGCTCCCGCCACAACTCACCCAGCGCCGGGCTGCCGCGCTGCTCGAGGCTGATCAGGGTGTAGATGGTCAGGATCAGGGTGGCGTTGGCGATGGTCGCATAGCGCTGGCTGACCGCGCCGAGCATGGTCATGCCGAAGGCCGCCAGGCCCAGGGTCACCGCCAGGGGCCAGGGGTGCGTGAAGAGCAGTTCCATCGCCAGGGAGGCCAGCACAAAGCAGGCCAGGGTGACCAGCAGGGCGGCAAGCCGGCCGGGCCAGTCATCATCGGTCTCGGCCAGGGCACTGGCGATGGCGCCCAGGAACAGCGGAATCAGGCTGGCCATGTCGCCACGCCACCAGCACAGCAGCGTGATACCGGCCAGGGCGATGAAGACCCGCAGGCTGTAGGCGGCGGGCTCGAGGGTCCAGAAGCGGCGCAGGACCAGGGAGGGGGACATGGCGGGCACGAGTCTCCCGCGCTCAGAGGTGGCGCAGCAGCTTCTGCAGGCGCTGGAGATCGGCGGCGTCGCCGACCAGGCGCACGCGCCCCTCCATCATGCCGTCGAGGAAGGCCTGCTGGGTCGGCTTGCGCAGCACCTCGAGTGCGGTGGCCGCATCTGCGAAGCGTAGCTCCAGGTCCAGGTCCACCGGCAGGCCGCGACCATGCTCGATACCGCGGGGCGACATGCGATAGTGGCGGGCGATGGAGAGGTCCTCGGTGGCGACCCCCCAGTCGAGGCCGCGCATCTCGCCGAGCAGCTCGCGGAAGCGAGGGTTGCGACGCAGGGCGCGGCCGAGCAGCCAGCCCAGCACCCAGAGCATCAGTTTCAGCTTCATGTCATCACCACCGGAGCCCTGGAGGGTGGAAACAAAGACGCCTGGCGCCGGAACCTGGCCAGGCGTCCCGGGGTTACTTTCCCGGGGTTACTTGGCGACGGCGTCCTTGAGGCCCTTGCCCGGCTTGAAAGCCACCGTCTTGCTGGCCGGAATGATCAGCGGCTGGCCGGTCTGGGGATTCTTGCCGGTGCGTGCGGCGCGCTCGCGCACGGCGAAGGTGCCGAAGCCGATCAGCGAGACATCCTGCCCCTGGGAGACACTCCCGGTGATCTCGTCGAGGATGACATTGAGGACCTGGCTCGCCTTGTCCTTCGACAGGTCGGCACGCTCGGCAATCGCCGCCGCGAGTTCTGGTTTACGCATACAATCCTCCTGGTGTGGCACGGGATCCCGGCGCATGGCTCGGGACGTTGTTGTCATGGCAGACGGCGCCCGGCGTTCGCCCGGTGATGGATCGGGCGACGGACGAGTGGCGTCGCAGGGTGCGCTGCGGCGACCGCCTCGGGCCGCCATCGCCGACCTAGCCTAACAACGCCGGCGCAGCCCGCGCCAGTTCGACTTTCCGACGCACGCAGGCCCCTGTCAACGCAAATCCGATCAAACGTCCGTCCTCGGCCTCCGCCAGGGCCGTGAGATCCCCCCCTTCGCCCTCGATCCGCCAGCGTGCCGGAGCGCGCGTAGGCGGTAGTGCCACCACCGGCAGCAGCGGCGTCTTGACCAGCACCGGCCAGGCTCCGTAATGCACCGGGGTGGGGGTGCCAGTCAGGGTCCGGGCCAGGGCCTTGGCGCCGGCCTGCAGGGGCTGCACATACATGGCGTTGAGGCCATCGACGCAGGCCACATCGCCCAGCGCGAAGACCTCCGCCACCGAGGTGGCCAGGGTACGATCGGTATGGATGCCCGCGGCGCTCACCTCGAGGCCCGCCGCCTCGGCCAGCGCGGTGCGGGGCGACAGGCCGGTGGCCAGCAGGACCAGGTCGGCCCCCACGGCCTCACCACCCTCGAGACACACCCGCGCCTCGCTACCTTCGGCCTCGAGGCTCGCGACTCCAACGCTCAGGTGCAGGTCCATGCCGGCCTCCCGGAAGGCCTCGCCCAGCGCTCGACCCAGTGGTTCGGGAAGCAGGCGCGGCAGCGGCGTGGCCTCCGGCGCCACCAGGCTCACCCGGTGACCGCCGGCCAGCAGGTCATTGGCGAACTCGCAGCCCACCAGGCCGGCACCGATGATGACGACCCGCGCCGGCCGGCCCAGGCCGCTCAACGCGGCATGGAAGGCGCGGTAATCGTCCAGGTCGTTGACCGTCATCACCCGCCCGGCCAGCGCCTCGGGCACCCGGAAGGGCGACACCGGCGCCGCCCCGGTGGCCAGCACCAGCGTCCCATAGGCCAGCCGCTCCTCGCCGATGCACAGGGTGCGGGTCGCCGTATCGATGGCCTCGACCCGGGTCTGGGTGCGCACTACGGCGTTCAGCGACTCGGCGGTCGCGAGGGCGCCGCGGGTGGCCAGCCGTTCGGGCGGCAGGCCCTTGGCGAAGCCGGTGGAGAGCAGCGGCTTGGCGTAGTCGTCGCCGGCATCGGCGGTGATCAGGGTCACCGGCCGTTCGGCATCCAGGGCACGCAGCTGGCGCAGCAGGCCGAGGCCCGCCATGCCGCTGCCGAGGATGGTCAGGGGGGCACTCATGGCTCTCCTCGTCGAGGAAGGGGGATGGTGGCGCATGGTACACTACCCGGCCTCAAGGATGGACACGGAGCCCGTGGTGCCCGATTCCTCACGTCACGCCCTGGCCGGCCCGGCGCGCTGGCTGCCGCTGGCCGCCGCACACCCCGCCATGAGCCCCGTCTGGCGGCGCTGGGTCGGCTCCCGGGATTCGCTGACCCTGCGCCTCACCGAGGCCGGCCGGCCGCGCCCCTTCCGGGTCCAGCTGCTCGACCAGCGCACCGGCACCCCGCGGCGCGACGAGGCGAAAGCCCTCGGCCTGCCGCCGGGACGCCAGGCCTGGCTGCGCGAGGTGGCGCTGTGCCTGGACGAGGCGCCCTGGGTAGTGGCGCGTTCGGTGGCCCCCCTGGAGGGTCTGCCCGCCCATGACCTGGGGCATCTCGGCGAACGCTCCCTGGGCTCCTGGCTGTTCCGCCAGCCGGACCTCGCACGCGGCGAGATCGAGGTGACCCGCAGCCCTGCCGGCTTCCATCCGGGCCGCGGCCCCTGGGGGCGCCGCTCGCTGTTTCGCCACGGCGACTTCCGCGTCCTGGTGCAGGAGTGGTTCCTCGACGCCATGGCGGATGACCTCGGCCTGCCTTCGCGCTAGGCTCTGGGGTTCCCGATGCCCAAGGGCGCCGGTAGCGCGCCTCCCCGAAGACGTATCGCCGGAACAGCCCCGTCCGCGCATCCCCCCACCCCACACCCACTACGAGGTAGAGATGGACCGCTCCCTGATGCGCCCCACGGGCCTGGCCCGGGTACCCGACTTCCTGCGCCTGATGCGGCTCGACCGCCCCATCGGCACCTGGCTGTTGATGTGGCCCACCCTGTGGGCGCTGTGGGTGGCCGCCGAGGGCCTGCCGGAGCGCCACCTGCTGCTGATCTTCATTGCCGGCGTCTACCTGATGCGCGCCGCCGGCTGCGTGGTCAACGACTACGCCGATCGCCACTTCGACGGCCACGTCAAGCGGACCCTGGACCGCCCCCTGGCGACCGGTCGCATCAGTGAAGGCGAGGCCCAGGCGCTGTTTCTGCTGCTGGTGGCCGCGGCCTTCGTGGTGGTGCTGTTCACCAACCTGTTCACGATCCTGCTGTCGATCGGAGGCCTGGTCCTCGCCTTCATCTACCCCTTCATGAAGCGCTACACCCACCTGCCCCAGCTCTTTCTGGGGGCCGCCTTCTCCTGGGCGATCCCCATGGCCTTCGGCGCGGTGCTCGGCCATGTGCCCTTCGAGGCGTGGCTGCTGTTCGCCGCCAACGTGGTGTGGACCGTGGCCTACGACACCCAGTACGCCATGGTCGATCGCGACGACGACCTGAAGATCGGCATCAAGTCCACCGCGGTGCTGTTCGGCGCTGCCGACCGTTTCATGATTGGCCTGCTGCAGATCCTGACGCTGCTGCTGCTGGCCTGGGCCGGGGCACGACTCGCCCTGGGCGGCTTTTTCTGGCTGGGCCTTATGGCCATGGCCGCCACCTTTGTCTGGCAGCACTGGCTGATCCGCGAGCGCGAACGCGAGCCCTGCTTCCGAGCCTTCCTCAACAACTACTGGTCGGGGCTGCTGGTGTTCGCCGGCATCGCCCTGAGCCTGTGGCCGGGGCTCGCGTAGGGAGTTCGTGTAGGTAGGGAGTTCGTGTAGGTAGAGAGTTCGCGCTGTCGGTTCGCGGGTGCCCCTGTCACGCGAGTGTCATAATGCCATGATGGAATCGTCAGCAAACCGTCATTGACCCGAGGCTTCAGGATGACCGCCAAAACCGTACTGATCGTCGACGATGAGGCGCCGATTCGCGAGATGATCGCGATGGCACTGGAAATGGCCGACTATCGTGTGCTCGAGGCGGACAACGCCCAGACCGCCCACGCCATGGTGGTGGACCACCAACCCGACCTGCTGGTGCTCGACTGGATGATGCCCGGCACCAGCGGCATCGAGCTGGCCCGACGCCTCAAGCGCGAGGAGACCACCGCCGAGCTGCCGATCATCATGCTCACCGCCAAGGGCGAGGAGGACAACAAGATCCAAGGGCTCGAGTCCGGCGCCGACGACTACATCACCAAGCCCTTTTCGCCCCGCGAGCTGGTGGCCCGCCTCAAGGCCGTGCTGCGCCGCGCCACGCCGCGTGGCGTCGAGGATCCGGTGGAGGTGGACGGCCTGCTGCTCGACCCGGTCAGCCACCGGGTCAGCGCCGACGGCCAGGGGCTCGAGATGGGACCCACCGAATACCGCCTGCTGCAGTTCTTCATGACCCACCAGGAGCGCGCCTACACCCGCAGCCAGCTGCTCGACCAGGTGTGGGGCGGCAATGTCTACGTCGAGGAGCGCACCGTCGACGTGCATATCCGCCGCCTGCGCAAGGCACTGGGCGAGCGCCACCAGCACCTGGTGCAGACGGTGCGTGGCACCGGCTACCGGTTCTCCGCCAAGGCTTGATGTGAGGCTCTGGAAGCGCGAGCTATGGCGCCTTCTCCTGCTCGCCGGCCTGGGCCTGCTGATCGGCTGGCCGCTGGGCGCCCCGGGCGCCGGCCTGGCCCTGGGGCTGGCGCTGTGCCTCGCCTACCACCTCCATCAGTTGCGCAGCCTCTATCGCTGGCTGACCCATGACACCCAGGCGGAACCGCCAGCGGCCGGGGGGTTGTGGGGCGACCTGATGGACCGCCTCTACCGCTATCAGAAGGGCCAGCGCATCACCCAGGGCCGGCTGCTCAGCACCCTGCGACGCATCCAGGAGTCCTCCGAGGCGATGCGTGACAGCGTGGTGATGCTCGATCGCCACGGCGACATGGAGTGGTGGAACAGCGCCGCGGAGCAGATGCTGGGGCTCAAGCCGGCCCTGGATCGCGGCCACCATATCACCAACCTGCTGCGCGACCCGCGCTTCGTCGACTACTTCCACCGCCGCGACTACCGCGACCCTCTCACCCTGCCCTCGCCCATCGACGAGCGCATGATCCTGCAGTTCCAGATCACCCTCTACGGCGACGACGAGCGCCTGGTGATGGCCCGGGACATCACCCGCCTGCACCGCCTGGAGGAGATGCGCCGCGACTTCGTGGCCAACGTCTCCCACGAGCTGCGCACGCCGCTCACGGTGCTCGCCGGCTATCTGGAGACCTATGCCGACCAGGCCGAGCTGCTGCCGCCCCGCCTGGGTCGCGGCCTCTCGAGCATGCAGGAGCAGACCGCGCGCATGCAGAACCTGGTCCAGGACCTGCTGCTGCTGTCGCGGCTGGAGATCGACCGCGGTGGTGCCGACCATATGCCGCTGGACATGGCGGCACTGCTGGAAAGCGTCAAGCGCGACGCCGAGGCGCTCTCCGGCGGGCGCCATACCATCGTGGTGGAGCTCAAGGAGTCGCGTGCCCTGACAGGCAGCGACCAGGAGATCCGCAGCGCCCTCTCCAACCTGGTCTTCAACGCGGTGCGCTACACCCCCGAAGGCAGCCATATCACCCTGAGCTGGCGACCCGGCGCCGAACACGGCGCCTGCCTGGAGGTGATCGACAATGGCGAGGGGATCGACCCAGTGCATGTCCCGCGTCTCACCGAGCGCTTCTACCGGGTCGACAAGGGACGCAGCGCCTCCACCGGCGGTACCGGCCTGGGCCTGGCCATCGTCAAGCACGTGCTGCTGCGCCACGACGCCTACCTGGAGATCGACTCCCGGCCTCACCAGGGAGCGACCTTCCGCTGCCTCTTCCCCGCCACGCGGCTGGCGACCGAGGCCCTCGCCGACTAGCCCCGGCTCAGGCGCTGTGCGCCGGCAAGTTCCGGTAGTGGCCATCCCACATCAGCACCGCGGCGGCCACCGCCCCGGGCAACAGGAAGAGGTTGGCCAGCGGGATCCAGGTGATCAGGGTGACCCCGCCGCCGTAGGTCAGGGTCGGCCACCAGCGCGCCTTCAGGCGGCGACGCATATCGGCGAAGCTCACCTTGTTGTTGTCCATGGGGTAGTCGAGGTAGGTGATCGCCATCATCCAGGCCGAGAACAGCGCCCACAGCAGCGGCGCCACCAGGTTGACCAGCGGAATCCAGCTGAGCACGAACAGCGCCGCCATGCGCGGCAGGATATAGGCGAGCTTGACCATCTCGCGGCCCAGGGCGTCCACCGTGCTCCTGGCCAGGCCACGGTCGTCGAGGGGCGCTCGACCGGTGGCGGCGACCTCCACCTTCTCGGCCAGGAAGCCATAGAAGGGCGCGGCGATGACATGAGTCACCAGGGTGAAAGTGAAGAACACCACCAGCACCAGGCTGATCACGAACAGCGGCCAGATCAGCCACTCCAGCCAGGCGAGCCAGCCGGGCACCATGGCCATCCAGTGGTCCAGCCAACTGCCGAAATTGGCCAGCACGAACCACAGCATGGCCACATAGACCAGCAGGTTCACGACGATGGGAGCAAACACGTAGCGGCGCAGGCCGGCCCCGTAGACCAGGCGGGTGCCACGGGTCAGCGCCGTCAGGGCATCAAGCATTGCAGTTCCTCGCGGGAGCGACGATCAATGAAAGCAGGCCATCGCCTTGGGGCGATGGCCTGCGCTATTGACGATCAATCGTCGCCCGAGGTCAATCCCTGCGCGAGATCGCCTCGGCGTCGAGGTCCTCGGGGTCGATGTGGCGGATGTCCATGCCCTTGACCAGGTAGACCACGTACTCGGCCAGGTTGTTGGCGTGGTCGCCGATACGCTCCAGGGCACGCAGGATCCACATCAGGCTGAGCACCGGCGAGATCGAGCGCGCGTCCTCCATCATGAAGGTCATCAGTGAACGCATGGCGCTCTGGTACTCGTTGTCGACCTCCTCGTCCTCGTGGACCAGCTTGAGCGCCAGCTCGGTATCGAAGCGGGCGAAGGAGGTCAGGGCGTCACGCACCATGCGCCGCACATGCTCGCTGATCATGCGCACCTCGACGAATCCACGGGTGCCGTTGTCACCATCGATCAGCTCGCAGGCATTGCGGGCGATCTTGCTCGCCTCGTCGCCGATGCGCTCCAGATCGGAGCCGGCGCGGATCACCGCCAGCACCAGACGCAGGTCGGAGGCGGTGGGCTGGCGGCGCGCCAGCACCTGGGTACACTCCGCGTCGATCTTGATCTGCATGTCGTTGACCGCGCGGTCGTTGTCGACCACCTGGCGGCCCAACGCGGAATCGCCCTCGAGCAGGGCCGTGACGGCATCCTGGACCTGCTTCTCGACCAGGCCTCCCATCGCCATCAGGTGGGTCTTGAGCTCCTCGAGCTCCTGGTTGAACTGCCGGGAAATATGCTGGCTGTGGATATCGCTGCTGATGTCCATGGGACTCTCCTTGGGGGCCGGACCGGTCAGGTCATGCGCCCGGTGATGTAGTTCTCGGTGCGCCGCAGGCGCGGATTGGTGAACAGCGTCTGAGTGGGGCCATACTCCACCAGTTCGCCCTTCTGCAGGAAGGCGGTGTAGTCGGAGACCCGAGCGGCCTGCTGCATGTTGTGGGTGACCAGCACCAGACTGAGCTGTGACTTGAGGTTGCGGATCAGCTCCTCGATCTTCAGCGTCGAGATCGGGTCCAGGGCCGAGGCCGGCTCGTCGAGCAGCAGCACCTCGGGCTGCACCGCCAGGGTCCGGGCGATCACCAGGCGCTGCTGCTGGCCGCCGGAGAGGGTCCACGCCGAGGCACGCAGGCGATCCTTCACCTCCTCCCACAACGCCGCCGACTGCAGAGCCCACTCGACGGTGTCATCGATCACGCGCCTGCGCATGCCGCCCTGCAGGCGCAGGCCGAAGGCCACGTTGTCGTAGATCGACATGGGGAAGGGATTGGGGGCCTGGAACACCATTCCCACACGGCGCCGCAGCTCCGCCACATCCACCTGCGGGGCGTGAATATCCTGCCCCTCGAGGTGGATCTCACCGCGCCGCACCACCTCATCGTTGAGGTCGTGGAGCCGATTGAGGGCCCGCAGCAGGGTCGACTTGCCGCACCCCGACGGCCCGATGAAGGCCGTCACTCGATGTCGCGGAATGCGCAGCGTGAGATCACGCAGCGCCGGTTTCTCGCCATAGGCAAGGCTCAGGCCGACGATCTCCAAGCTGCTCTCGGAGGCCGCGAAATCGATGATCGGCCCGCTGGCGGCGGGTGACGACGTGAAAACGGACACGAAACAGTCTCTCCCCAGGGCCGGCGCTACCAGCGCGACGGCGCCCCATGACGCGCCCCCAGATGATGACGCAGGAATATTGCAGTCAGGTTAAGCACCAGGATCACCAGCACCAGCAGCAACGCCGTGGCGAAGACCAGCGGCATGGCGGCCTGGACGTCATCGCCATGGAAGGCCGCATCGTAGATGTGGTAGCCAAGATGCATGAACTTGCGCTCAAGATGCAGGAAGGGGAAGTCACCGTCCACCGGCACCTGGGGGGCGAGCTTGGCCACGCCCACCAGCATCAGCGGTGCCACCTCGCCGGCGGCCCTGGCCACGGCCAGGATCATCCCGGTCAGCATGGCCGGCAGGGTCATCGGCAGCACCACCCGGGTCAGCATCTCCATGCGCGTGGCCCCCAGGGCCAGGGCGCCCTCCCGCTGGTGGTCGGGTATCCGGGCCAGCCCCTCCTCGGTGGCCACGATCACCACCGGCAGGGTCAACAGTGCCAGGGTCAACGAAGCCCACAGCAGGCCGCCGGTGCCGAAGGTGGGCGACGGCAGCGATTCGGCGAAGAGCCACTCGTCCAGGGTGCTGCCGATGCCATAGACGAACACCCCGAGCCCGAACACCCCATAGACGATGGAGGGAACCCCGGCCAGGTTGCGCACCCCGATGCGCACCAGCCGGGTTAAGGGCCCCTGGTGGGCCACCTCGTTGAGGTAGATGCCCGCCAGCACCCCGAAGGGGGTCACCACCAGTGACATCAGCAGCACCATCAGCACGGTGCCGAAGATCGCCGGCCAGACGCCACCGGCGCTGTTGGCGGCGCGCGGCCCCTCGGAGAGAAAACGCCATACCCCCCCAGCCCAGGCGACCAGCTTGTCCGGAGGCGACATGGCATTGGGACGCCAGGCGCGCAGCACCACGTCCAGGGGCTGCTCGATACGGCGCCCGTCGACACTCTCCAGCAGCAGGGTCTCGCTACCCATGGCCGTCTGGAGTTCGCGAATCCGTGCATTGGCTGCGGCCAGCGCCGCACGGGCATCGGCGTCGCCATGGTTCCCGGCGTTGTCGAGGCTCCGAACCAGGGGCACCACCACAGCGTCGCGCAGCCGGTCGCGCTCGTCGCGCAGGGCGTCGAGTTCGGCCAACCGCGCCTGCAGGGCGGGCCAGGCGGCCTCGCCGGTGTGGTGCTCGTCACCGGCGGTGACAGCCACCAGTCGACCGTGGAACTCTCCCCAATGGCTGCGCTCCAGCACCACCAGTTCGGCAGGATGGCGAATAGCGGCGATGGCACTCACCTCGATCCAGCGCCAGCGATCGCCGTCCAGGTCGCGGTTGGCGGTGAAATAGAGCCGCTCACGCGCCTCCTCGCCGGGAATCCGCTCCTCGCGCACCGCCACCCCGGCGAAGGGCTGGCCGTCCTGGGGCGTCACCAGGGCCACCTCATCGGGCCAGAAGTGGCCCAACCCTCGGGTAGCCAGCAGCCACAGGAGAGCCAGCAACATCAGTAGCGACAGCGCCACGCTGCCGGCGGCGAGCCAGGGCCAGAGGCCTTCGCCACACCGTCGCCACAGGGCCCTCATGATCCCCCCTCCAGCCGCCGATAGCGGCGCTGCAGTCGCGTGCGCACCCCTTCGGCCAGGGTATTGACCAGGAAGGTGAAGGCGAACAGCACCAGCGCCGCCAGGAACAGCAGCCGGTAGTGGGTACCCCCGACGGCGGCCTCCGGCAGTTCGATGGCGATGGTGGCCGACAGCGAGCGCAACCCCTCCAGCGGGGAGAGGCTCATCAGGGCGGTATTGCCGCTGGCCATCAGCACGATCATGGTCTCCCCCACCGCACGACCGGCGCCGATCATGATCGCGCTGAAGATGCCCGGCGCGGCGGCGGGCAGCAATACCTTCCACAGCGTCTGCCAGCGGGTAGCCCCCAGCGCCTGGGCACCCTCGCCGAGGCTTCCGGGGACACTGTTCAGGGCATCTTCGGCCAGGGCGTAGATGCCGGGGATCACCGCGAAGCCCATGGCCAGGCCAACGATCATGGCATTGCGCGCGGCATAGTCGAGGCCCAGGGTATCGGCGAGCCAGCCACGCAGGTCGCCCCCGAACAGTGCGGCCTCGACCACCGGCGCCAGCCACAGGGTGGCAACCCCCACCAGTATCAGCCAGGGCATCAGCCACAGCCCCGCCCAGCCCAGCGAGAGTCGCCTGCGCAGGGGCATGGGCAGCAGCGCCCGGAGACCACCGGCGGCCACGGCCCCCAGCGGCAGGGTCACCAGCAGCACCAGAGCGCCCGCGAGATGGCGCTCCACCCAGGGGGCCAGCAGCATGCCGGCCACGAAGCCGATCACCACCCCGGGTAACGCCTCCATCAGCTCCAGGGTGGGTTTCAGGCGGGTACGCAGGCGACGCGGCATGTAGAGAGCCGAGTGAATGGCGGCGCCCAGTGCCAGGGGAATCGCGAACAGCAGCGCCCAGAGCGCCGCCTTGAGGGTGCCCCAGACGAGTGGCGCCATGCCGAAATGGGGCGTATCCCCCTCGACCAGGGGGCCGGGCCGCCAGCGATGCTGGGGCTCGGCATATCCCTCCACCGGCTGGGGACGCCACAACTCATGGGGCTCCAGGGCATCGGCCCCCAGAAACAGCGGCACCACCTCCAGGGCCAGGAACACCCCGATGGCCAGTACCGAGACCACCACGCCGACGCCCCCCGCGGTAATCAGCAGGGTCGCCAGGCGGTCACGGACGCGACGGCGGCGTAGTCGCAGGGAGAGGGGGTGACGAGGATCGTTCATGGCCACTCATGGGCGTTGAATAAGGGGTGAAGGCACCACTTTACGACACTGTGGTGACAATCACGTGACAACGCTACTCGGCAGGCGGCAGCGAGGCTAGCCATTCGCGCTGCCGGGCCAGACGTTCCTCGGTCAGGACGACGAAGCCCTGCTCCTCCACCACTGTCTGTCCCAGCGGGGAGAATACCAGCTCGAGGAAGGCATGCTCCGGAGCCGGCAACGCGCCGCCGGGAGGCAAGTTAAGGTAGAGATAGAGGGAGCGCGACAGCGAGTAGTCACCACGGCGTACCGCCTGCGGCGTGGGCCAGGCGAGCTCGCCTGCCGCGTCGCGGCGTGGTAGCGCCTTGACCCCGGCGTTCAGGTGGTTGAGGCCGGCGAAGCCGATGGCCGAGGGCTCGGCGGCCACCGCGGCCACCACGGCCGCCGAGCCGGGGTGTTCGTTGAGATCCACCCGGTAGCTGCCACCACACAGCGCTCGCAGGCGGAACAGGTCGTGGGTACCCGAGGCGGCGTTGCGCCCATGCAGCACGACGCGATCGCCCGGCAGCGTCACTCCAAGCTGACTCCAGCGCTCGATGGGGTGCTCGGCGCCACACCGGCGCGACTCGGAGAAGATGGCATCCAGCTCCCGTCGGCTGAGGCTTTCCAGCGGATTGTGGCGATGCACGACGACCGCCAGGGCGTCGTAGGCGACCTCCAGCTCCACGGGAGGATAGCCGTGGCGTTCGATGAAGGCCTCGCGTTCAACCTCGTTCATGGGACGCGACATGGGCCCCAGACGCGTGGTACCTGCCGTCAAGGCGGCGGGGGCGCTGGCCGAGCCGCTGGCCTGGAGCTGCAGACGCACGCCCGGGTGGCGTTCGGTCAGCAGCTCGCCCCAGCGCAGCATCAGCCCCGCCAGGGTGTCCGAACCTACCGCGCCCAGGGGGCCGACGACGTCATTCGCCGACAGCCGTGCCGCCATCAGGCTCAACAGCCCGCCGAGCAGCAGCGCCATCCAGCGCCCTCGCCTGTGCCCTCGTCTGGGCCTGCCGATTACCACCATGCTACCTCCACCGATCGTTGCTCCCCCGGCTGATGATACCCCTTCGTACCCGACAGGCCGGACGGGGCTGGAGGGCGGGCCGGGCTGGGTTTACCATGGGCCGCGGTCTCGCTCCCAATAACAAGCCAGGACAATGACATTTTCATGACAGATCTCGACGACAGCCCCCGCCCACGGGGCGAGCTGACCCTCAAGCTGCTGGCCAGTCGCCAGGACACCAACCTCCACGGTGATATCGCCGGCGGTTGGCTGGTCGCCCATATGGATCAGGCCGCCGAACTGGCCGCCGACCGGGAGGCCAATGGCCGTACCGCCACCGTGGCCATCGAGGCCATGGACTTCCTGTGCCCGGTGCGGGTCGGCTCCGTGGTGAACATCTTCACCCGCCTGGTGGAGATCGGCCACAGCTCCATTCGCATCGACGTCGAGGTGTGGATCCGCCAACCCCATGAACGCAATCCCGACGAGCTACACAAGGTCACCGAGGCACGCTTCGTGATGGTGGCCATGGATGACAAGGGGCGCATCCGCGCGGTGCGCCAGTAGGTTCACTCATCTCCCCAGCGGACTTCCCAATGCAACGGGGGCGCCATTCGGCGCCCCCGTTCTACTCTGCTGGGTCATGCTCGACGGGAGCCTGCCATGCCGAACCACAGGCTGCCAGGCACGCCTCCCTCAGGCGCCGACCGCCTCGCGGGCCTTGAGGTAGGCGAACTCGCCGGCGTCGTTGGAGGGCCGCACCAGCTTCTGGAAGGCGACATAGGAGTCATGGACCTTCTTCGAGTCCGCATCGTTCTCGACCTGCTCGGCGATCACCTCCTGGGAGGCCTCATAGAGCGCCTTCATCACATCCTCGGGGAAGCTGCGCAACTCGACACCATGCTCGTTGACCAGTGTCTCCAGGGCCTGGGCGTTGCGGAAGGTGAACTCGCTGATCATCGCCAGGTTGGCCGCCCGGGCCGCCTCGGTCACCACCACCTTGAGGTCGTCGGGCAGGGCGTTCCAGGCATCCAGGTTGACCGTCCCCTCGAGGATCGCACTGGGCTCGTTCCAGGCCGAGGTGTAGTAGTAGTCGGCCACCTGGTGCAGGCCAAAGGCCAGGTCGTTGTAGGGGCTGACCCAGTCGGCGGCATCCAGCACCCCGGTCTGCATGGAGGTGAAGATCTCCGAGCCCGGCATGTTGACGGTGGTGACGCCGATACGGTTCATCGCTTCGCCGGCCAGGCCGGGCAGGCGCAGCTTGATCCCCTGCAGGTCCTCCAGGGAGTTGATCTCCTTCTTGAACCAGCCACCGGGCTGGGTAGTGGTGTTACCCACCGGGAAGGGCTTGAGGTTGTGCTTGGCATAGACCTCGTCCCACAGCTCCTGGCCACCACCATGATAGAGCCAGGCGTTGGTCTCCTGGGTGTTCATGCCGAAGGGCACCGCGGTGAAGAACTGCGCCGCGGCCACCTTGCCGCGCCAGTAGTAGGAGGCGGAGTGGCCCATCTCGGCGGTACCAGCGGCCACGGCATCGAAGACCTCCAGGGCGGGCACCAGCTCGCCGGCGCCGTGCACGCGAATACGCATGCGGCCGTTGGAGAGGGTCTCGATGCGCTGGGCAAACTCGCTAGCACCGGTGCCGAGCGCCGGGAAGTTCTTGGGCCAGGAGGTGACCATGTCCCAGGTGATGGTCTCCTGGGCACTGGCGGTGGAGACGAAGGGGGCAGCTGCAATACCGGCAGCGCCGGCACCCAGGGTCTTGATGCTGTTCTTGAGGAAGAGACGGCGTTGCATGCAGAAGGCTCCGTACGGATTTTTATAAGGGCGCCAGGAGGCGCTGGTGTCCAGCAGGCAGTATGCGTCAAGGGGCCCGGGGCGCCAAGCGTATGCCGTTGACGTGAAAGTTAACGCACGCAGCCGCTCACAGCGGCGTCAGCTTGGCGAAACCCAGCACCAGCCACTTGTCGCCCTCGCCCTCGAAACTGACCTGCACCCGGGCACGGGGTCCTTCGCCCTCGGCATTGAGGATGACCCCTTCGCCGAATACCGGATGGCGCACCCGCTGGCCCAGGGAGAGCGAAGGCAGGTCGTTGCCGCCATTGACCTCGCTCTGGCGCAGCCCGGCGGGACGCGAGACGGTTACCGGCCGCGACACCTGGCCGCGCAGGCGCACCTCCTCGAGGTACTCCTCGGGAATCTCGCTCAGGAAGCGCGAGGCGCGCTGGAAGGTCTCCTTGCCGTGGAGCCGACGAATCTCGGCGTGGGTCAGATAGAGCTTGCGCATGGCCCGGGTCAGGCCGACGTAGCAGAGGCGGCGCTCCTCCTCGAGGCGGCCCGGCTCCTCCGCCGACATGCGGTGGGGAAACAGCCCCTCCTCCACCCCGGCGATGAAGACCACCGGAAACTCGAGCCCCTTGGCGGAGTGCAGGGTCATCAGCTGGACGCCGTCCTCGAACTCGTCGGCCTCGTGCTCGCCGGCGTTGAGCGCCGCCTCGGAGAGGAAGGCCTCGAGTGCCACCGCTCCCTCGCCGGCCTGCGGCGGGTCGAAGGACTCCCCCTGGGTGAAGGCCCTGGCCGCGGTGACCAGTTCCGCGAGGTTCTCGACCCGAGCCTGCCCCTTCTCGCCCCGCTCGTTGCGATGGTGCTCAAGCAGGCCGGTACGCTCGATCACATGGTCGATGATCTCATGCAGTGCCAGGCCGGCGCTGTCGTTGTCCAGGGCGTCGATCAGGTTGGCGAAGAGCTGCAGGGCGCTGCCGGCACGCCCCTTGAGGGAGCCATCGGCCAGGCCGTCGTGGAGGGCATGCCACAGCGAGACGCCGCCCTCCCGTGCCCGCTGGCGCAGCAGCTCCACGGTTCGCGTGCCGATGCCGCGGGCCGGCACGTTGATCACTCGCTCCAGGGAGGCATCGTCATCACGGTTGAGCAGCAGGCGCAAGTAGGCCAGGACGTTCTTGATCTCCAGGCGCTCGTAGAAGCGATGGCCGCCGTAGATGCGGTAGGGCACGCCCTGACGGATCAGGGTCTCCTCGATCACCCGCGACTGGGCATTGGAGCGGTAGAGGATGGCGATCTCGCGGCGATTGATGCCCTCCTCGACGCGCTCACGCAGGGTATCGACGATAAAGCGCGCCTCGTCCAGGTCATTGAAGCCGCTGTAGACCGAGATCGGCTCGCCGCGCTCGCCGGCGGTCCATAGCGTCTTGCCCATGCGCTCGGCGTTGTGGCTGATCAGGGCGTTGGCGGCCTCGAGGATGGCACTGGTGGAGCGGTAGTTCTGCTCCAGGCGCACGGTCCTGGTGCCGGAGAATTCACGCTCGAAGCGGCGGATGTTCTCCACCCGGGCGCCGCGCCAGCCATAGATCGACTGGTCATCGTCGCCGACCACGGTCATCGGCGTGGTCATGCCGCTGAGCAGCTTGAGCCAGGCGTACTGCAGGGTATTGGTATCCTGGAACTCGTCCACCAGTATATGGGCGAAGCGCTCCTGGTAGTGGGCCAGCAGCGCCGGGGTGTCACGCAGCAACTCCAGGCTACGCAGCAGCAGCTCACCGAAGTCCACCAGGCCACCGCGTTCGCAGGTGAGCTGGTAGCGCTCGTAGAGCTCGACCATCTGCCCCAGGTAGGCGTCACCGTGGACGTCCACCTGGTGGGGACGCAGCCCCTCCTCCTTGCAGCCGGAGATGAACGACTGCACCTGGCGCGGCGGGAAGCGCTCGTCGTCGATCTCATTTTCCTTGATCAAGCGCTTGACCAGGCGCAGCTGGTCGTCGGAGTCGATGATCTGGAAGTGCTGGGGCAGGCGCGCATCCTGCCAATGGGTGCGCAGCAGGCGGTGGGCGATGGAGTGGAAGGTGCCGACCCAGACGTTGCGCAGCGAAAGGCCGAGCAGCGCCTCCAGGCGGGTACGCATCTCGCGCGCCGCCTTGTTGGTGAAGGTCACGGCCAGCACCGCGTAGGGGGAGAGCCCCTCGGCCTGCATCAGCCAGGCGATGCGATGCACCAGCACCCGGGTCTTGCCGGAACCGGCCCCGGCCAGTACCAGCATGTTGCCCTGGGGGGCGCTGACCGCCTCGCGCTGGGCGGCATTCAGGTGGTCGAGGATCGGCGTGACGTCGTCCATGGAGAGGGCATCGCTGCTGGGAAAATGGGCGAACAGCTTAGCATAGCCGCAAGCCGCAAGCTGGAAGGCAGCATGATGCCCCCCACCCAAGGGGTAAGCCGTAAGCCGTAAGCCGTAAGCCGTAAGCCGTAAGCCGTAAGCCGTAAGCCGTAAGCCGTAAGCCGTAAGCCGCGAGGTTACCCCAGCCCACTAACGGCAACGGTTTTACTTATAGCTTACGGCTTAAAGCTTATGGCTTTGGTTCGGGGAAACGCAGCGGCGTCAGGCTCTTCTTGACCGCCTTGAGCTGCTCGGCGAGCTTCGGCCCGCGGGTCTTGGCCACGCCGACGGCAAGCACATCGACCAGCACCAGATGGGCGATGCGCGAGCTCATGGGAGTATAGATCTCGGTGTCTTCGTGGACATCGATGTAGAGCGGCAGGGTGACCTCCTCGGCCAGCGGCGAGCCGCTGGGGCAGAGCCCGATCACAGTGGCGCCGGCCTCCTTCGCCAGGCGCACGCTGGCCACCAGCGCCCGGGTACGCCCGGTCTGGGAGATCGCCACCACCACATCGCCCTCGTTGAGGGTCACCGCCGACATGTTCTGCATATGCGGGTCGGCATAGGCGGCGGTGGAGATCTGCAGGCGGAAGAACTTGTGCTGGGCATCGAAGGCCACCGCGCCGGAGGCCCCGAAGCCGTAGAATTCGACCCGGTTGGCCATCGCCAGGGAGTTGATCGCGCGGCTCAGCGCCTCGTTGTCGAGGCGGTCACGCACCGACAGCAGGGTGCCTACGGTGGAGTCGAAGATGCTGTGGGAAAACTCCGCCACCGAGTCGCTGTCGTTCATGGAGAACTGGGCGAACTGGCTGCCGGCGGCCAGCATCTGGGCCAGGCGCAGCTTGAAATCCTGGAAGCCATTGCAGCCCAGGGCACGACAGAAGCGCACCACGGTAGGCTCGCTGACCTTGGCCTCGGTGGCCAGATCGACGATGCGCATATGGATGACATCGTCGGGGTTGCGAAGCACGAAGCGTGCCACCTTCTGCTCGGAGCGGCGGAAGTGCTCCATGCGGCGTCTCATCTCATCGAACAAGGCACGGCTCACGCGGGACTCCTCGGCTGGCCGCCGGGCGGCGGCAAACGATCATGGGTTCTCGCTACAGTATGCCCCAAGGCGGGGTGGGATGCGCAGCCCATCGCCATACGGCCCGCCACTCCCCCCGGCGCAGGCGCCCCACTCCGCCCCGAAGCTCACAGCGTCATAATTCTGTCAAGTACGGTATAGTAGATAGTGCAGTGTCGCGAACCCTCGAGGAGAGTCGAAGATGCACGACGCCGAACGGTTAACGTCCCTGAAGAGTGAGCTTCTCGATATTTTCATGAGCATGGAGGTCCAGGAGCACCAGCAGCGCGCCCGCACGGCGGCCCAGCGCCATCTGCGCGCGCGGCGAGGCATCGAGCTGCATGAGGAGTTCAAGCAGCTGACCCAGGAGATCGCCGAACTGGCCGAGGAGGAGATGACCGACGACGCCATGCACTGATGCCCTATGATCCAACGGCAGCAAGCCCCACGGAGGTGGGGCTTGCCAGGGCCGACGGATGCCCCGCCAGGGGCTTTCGCGGCTAGATCAGGCCATAGACGAACACCGCAATCACGCCGATCGGCGCTATCACCCGGGCGACGATCTGCCACAGCGAAGCCTGCATGCCGGAGAGGCCCAGTTCGCCGAGCACGCTGTCACGATCGAGGCGCCAGGCCACGAACAGGATCGCCCCCAGGCCGGTCAGCGGCAACATGAACTTGCTGGTCAGGGTATCCAGGAAGTCGAAGATGTTCAGGCCCACAATCGACAGTTCGCTCCAGACGTTGAACGACATCAGCGCGGCGATGCCCAGCGCCCAGACTGCCACGCCGGCCACCAGGGTGGCGGCCATGCGGGAGAGCGGGGTGCGCTCCTCGAGCAGCTCCACCGTCGGCTCCAGCAGGGAGATGGCCGAGGTCAGGGCGGCGAAGGTCAGCAGCAGGAAGAACATCAGGCCGAGGATGGCGCCGCCTGCCATGTTGCCGAAGGCGAGCGGCAGGGTGACGAAGATCAGTCCCGGTCCCTCGCCCGGGCTCAGGCCGTTGGCAAACACGATGGGGAAGATCGCCATGCCGGCGAGCAGCGCGATGACGGTATCGAAGATGATCACGGTACGGGCGGTGCTGATCAGACTGATGTCCTCGCCCAGGTAGGAGCCGTAGGCCATCATGATGCCCATGCCCAGCGACAGGGTGAAGAAGGCCTGGCCCATGGCGGCAAGCACCACCTCGCCGTTGATGGCGCTCCAGTCGGGGCTGAACATGAAGGCCATGGCCTCGCCGAAATGCCCGGTGGTCATGCCGTAGATCACCAGGATCACCATCAGGATCACCAATGACGGCATCAGGGTGCGCACGGCGCCCTCCAGGCCCTTGGTCACGCCGCGGGCGACGATGAAGATCACCAGCGCCATGAAGGCGGTGTGCCACAGGGTCAGGGCCATGGGGTTGGCCAGCAGGCCACTGAACAGGGCGCCGATGCCATCGGAGTCCTGGCCGCTGAACTGGCCAGTGATCGAGCCCAGGGTATAGGAGAGCGACCAACCGCCGATGACGCTATAGAAGGAGAGGATCAGGAAGGCGGCGAGCACGCCGCTGACGCCGACCATCGCCCAGGCCGGTAGACGACCGCTCTGGCGGGCCAGGTCCAGCATGGAGTTGATCGGGTTCTCCTGGCCACGGCGGCCGATCAGCCACTCGGCGACCAGAATCGGCAGGCCCACCAGGGCCACGCAAGCCAGGTAGACGAGCACGAAGGCCGCGCCTCCGCTGTCACCGACCATATAGGAGAAGCGCCAGATATTGCCCAGCCCCACCGCCGAACCGGTGGCTGCCAGGATGAAGGCCATCTTCGATGACCACTGTGCGTGGGAGAGTTTCGACATGTTTCACCCTGAATGTACGTGTCACCAACGGCCGATCCGGCGCGATGGCGGCTTGTGCTTGTCATTGCCACGTCCAGAGCGCCCCGGGTCACGGGGCACCGTCAAGAGTGGCAGGGATCCAGGCAGGATCGCTGCCGTTGCGCTCGCGACAGCCGGCGGGTGGCCATCTGTCGTGAGTGCTGGAGCGCCAGAATATCGAAAGATCCACGCGAATTAGGCGCTAGATCCAGTCAAAATCCAGAGATATGGACGCTCCGACCCATAAAACTATCCGATCAAACGCCCAATGGCCAGCGTCTTTTGGGCTATAAGACTTGTCCCCGGGAGCCCCCCTAGGGACTGAACAGACTGGCCTGGGCCTCGCCGGGAAAGGCGGGAAGCGGTGGCAATGACAGCCTTTCCGCCAGCCGCTCATAGAGGCGCCTGGCCAGCTGGGGTGCCTGGCGATTATCGGGAGTATGCACAAACAAGAAAGGGGTTTTCCCCTGATCTATCCACAGGGAGAGTCGCTCGATCCAGGCCTCGAAATAGCGCTCGTTGACCTCCGCATCCAGGTGCCCGATAAATCGCACCAGCGGTCGATTCCCCGTGGAAAGCACGTGTAATGGGCGTCTCGGCTTCTCGCGCTGGGCTTGGATCAATCCGGCATGGTCACCGGCAGGCGTCGAGAAGAGCGGCCGAACGTCGAGCATCACGCGGTCGACGCCGTGAGTTATCAACAATCTGTTCAGGGCGATCTCGGCCCACCCCTTGTGGAAGAATTCGCTGTGACGCACCTCCACGGCGCAGGGAATTCCTACCGGCCAGCGCGCCAGCAGGGCTTCCAGTCGTCCCAGCTCGGTGCCACCAAAGTCTCGGGGCAACTGGACCATCAGCGGGCCCAGGCGATCATGCAACGGCTCGAGCGCCGCGAGGAAGGCGTCGAGATCCGACTCGATGCCAACCAGGCGCCGCTCATGGGTCAGGGTGGCGGGCAGCTTGAAGCAGAAGCGGAACCCGGGCGGTGCCTGGCGGGCCCAGGCCGCCACCGTCTCGCTCCGCGGTGCGCCGCTGTAGAAGGTGGTGTTGCCCTCCACGGCGGCGAACACCCGGGCATACTCCTCGAGCCCACCACCACCCGCCGGGTAGAGCCCCCCGCGCCAGTCGGCATTGGCCCACATGGGCAGGCCCAGGTGCAGGCGGGGCTCAGCGCTATCGGGGATAAGGGTTACTCCACCGTCACCGACTTGGCCAGGTTGCGCGGCTGATCCACGTCGGTGCCCTTGAGCACCGCCACGTGGTAGCTGAGCAGTTGCAGCGGCACGGTATAGAGGAGTGGTGCCAGCGCCTCGTGTATCCGTGGAAGGTGCAGTACATGGATGCCCTCGGCCGGCGCGAGGCCGACCCCCTCGTCGGTGAATACGAACAGCTCGCCGCCCCGGGCCCGCACCTCCTGGAGGTTGGACTTGAGCTTGTCGAGCAGCTCGTCGTTGGGCGCCACGGAGATCACCGGCATGTCGCTGTCCACCAGGGCCAGGGGGCCATGCTTGAGCTCTCCGGCCGGGTAGGCCTCGGCATGGATGTAGGAGATCTCCTTGAGCTTCAGTGCCCCCTCCAGGGCGATGGGGAAGTGGGCACCACGGCCCAGGAAGAGGGCATGCTGCTTCTCCGCGAAGGCCATGGAGAGTGCCTCGATGGCCGGATCCAGCGCCAGCACCTGTTCCACCAGTCGCGGCAGGCCACGCAGTGCCGTCACCACCTCGGCCTGCACGGCCTCGTCGAGGCCCCGGATGCGGCCCAGCGCCAGGGTCAGCAGCATCAGCGCGGTGAGCTGGGTGGTGAAGGCCTTGGTGGAGGCCACGCCGATCTCGGGACCGGCCTGGGTCATCAGCGAGAGGTCCGACTCGCGCACCAGGGAGCTGCCCGGCACGTTGCAGATCGCCAGGCTGCCCAGATAGCCACCGGCCCTGGCGAAGCGCAGTGCGGCCAAGGTATCGGCGGTCTCGCCGGACTGGGAGAGGGTCACGAACAGGGTGCCCTCGGGCACCACCACCTGGCGGTAGCGATACTCCGAAGCCACCTCCACCTGTACCGGCACGCCTGCGTATTTCTCAAGCCAGTAACGCGCCACCATGCCCGCATGGTAGCTGGTGCCGCAAGCGACGATATGGATCTGCCTGGCCTGCCGGAAAAGCGCCTCGGCGTCGGGACCGAAGCTCTCCACCAGCGCCGAGCGATCCCCCAGCCGCCCCTCCAGGGCGGCGGCGATCACCGCCGGCTGCTCATGGATCTCCTTGAGCATAAAGTGGCGGTACTCGCCCTTGCTGGCGGCGCCGTCGCCGTGCTCGAAAGCCTGCACTCCGCGCTCCACCGCCGCACCCTCGGCGTCGAACACCTCGATGCGTCCGCCGGCGGAGAGCCGCACCGCGTCGCCTTCCTCCAGGTAGATGAAGCGGTCGGTGACCTGCAGCAGCGCCAGCGGGTCGGAGCCCAGGAAGGCCTCGCCGATGCCCACGCCCACCACCAGCGGGCTGCCCTTGCGGGCGCCGATCACGACACCCGGCTCCTCGGCGTGGATCACCCCCAGCGCATAGGCTCCGTCCAGCCGAGCCAGCACCCGCTGCACCGCGGTGAGCAGGTCGCCGGCCTGGCGGCTCTCGCGCTCCAGCAGGTGGGCGATCACCTCGGTATCGGTCTCGGAGCTGAACACATAGCCCTCGGCCTCGAGCTCGCGGCGTAGCATTTCATGGTTCTCGATGATGCCGTTGTGCACCACCGACAGGCTCTCGCCGGACTGGTGGGGATGCGCGTTCTCCTCGCTGGGCCGGCCATGGGTCGCCCAGCGGGTGTGGGCGATCCCGCTGTGGCCCAGCAACGGCTCGGCAACCAGGCGCTCCTCCAGCGCCGCCACCTTGCCCATCGCACGACGCCGCTGCAGGCTGCCGTCGGCGGCGAGCACCGCCATGCCGGCGGAGTCATAGCCGCGATACTCCAGGCGCTTGAGTCCCTCCAGGAGTATCCCTTCCACGTTGCGCTCGGCAACGGCTCCGACGATTCCACACATCGCTGTCTTTCTCCTCAGTCGTCCTGCTTACGGGGTCGCGGCCACTCGGCCTTGCTGACCTGGCGTGCCCGGGTTACCGCCAGGGCGTTGTCGGGCACATCCTTGGCCACGGTGGAGCCGGCCCCCACCGTGGCGCCACGTCCGATGCTCACCGGCGCCACCAGGGCGCTGTTGGAGCCGATGAAGGCATCGTCGCCGATCTCGGTACGGTGCTTGTTGGCGCCGTCGTAGTTACAGGTGATGGTGCCGGCACCCACGTTGACGCCCCGCCCCAGGCGGGCATCGCCCACGTAGCTCAGGTGGTTGATCTTGCTGCCCTCGCCCACCTCGACGTTCTTGGTCTCGACGAAGTTGCCCACCTTGGCCCCCACCGCCAGGCGCGAACCGGGACGCAGCCGCGCGAAGGGCCCGATGGTAGCGCGTCCGGCGATCACCGAACCCTCGATGACGCTATGGGGCTCGATCACGCTCTCGGCGCCGATATGGCTGTCGCGGATCACGCAGTGAGGGCCGATACGCACCCCTTCGCCGAGCTCCACGTCCCCCTCGAAGACACAGCCCACGTCGATCTTGACGTCGTGACCACAGTGCAGGGACCCACGTACGTCGAGACGCGCTGGGTCGGCGAGCGCCACGCCCTCGGTCATCAGCCGCTCGGCGATGGCCTGCTGGTGGGCCCGCTCGAGGCGCGCCATCTGCAGGCGGTTGTTGACGCCCTCCACCTCGACCGGGTCGGCCGGCTGGGCGGTGACCACCCTGACCCCCTCGGCGGCGGCCATGGCGATGATATCGGTGAGATAGTACTCGCCCTGGGCATTGTCGGCGGAGAGCCTCGGCAGCCAGCGGCGCAGCTGGCTGGCGGTCATCGCCATGATACCGGTATTGCACTCGCGCACCGCCCGCTCGCTCTCGCTGGCATCCTTGTGCTCGACGATGGCCACCGCCTCCCCCTCGGCGTTGCGCAGGATGCGCCCATAGCCGCTGGGGTCGTCGAGGGTCACGGTGAGAAGCCCCAGGTGGTCATCATCGACACCCTCCAGCAGCCGCTCGAGGGTCGCCCGATGGATGAGCGGCACGTCGCCGTAGAGCACCAGCACACGGCCGTTGCCGAGCCCCTCCAGGGCCTGGGCCACGGCATGGCCGGTGCCCTTCTGCTCGGCCTGCAGCGCGAAGTGCACCCGGCAGTCGGCCAGCGCCTCGCGCACCTTCTCGGCACCATGGCCCACCACCACATGGGTACGCTCGGCATGTAGGCCTGCGGCGGTTTCTATCACATGGCGCACCATCGGCTTGCCGGCCAGGCGGTGCAGCACCTTGGGCAGGGTCGAGCGCATCCGGGTGCCCTGCCCGGCGGCCAGTATCACGACGTCAAGTGTCATCCATCACTCCTGATCCTGTTGTCCATGTGGCTGCGGGCGGACGCCGGCCATGGCCTCGAGGCCGAGCTCCTCCACCCGCGCCTGGCCGAACCGCTCGACGAAGGCGGGGGTGACCCGGCTCGTCCAGCCGTCGTCCTCGCGTATGATCATCAGCGCACTCAGCTGGCGCTCCCGGGCCAGTGCCATGCCCGCCTCCTCGCCCAGTACCATCAGCGCCGTGGCCCAGGCATCCGCCCAGGCGTTGGAGGCGTGGAAGACGCTCACCGAGGCGAGCCGATGGGTGATCGGCCGCCCGTTGCGCGGGTCCAGGGTGTGGGAGTAGCGCCGCCCGTTCTCCTCGAAGTAGTTGCGGTAGTCGCCGGAGGTGGCCACCGAGACATCGTGCAGCGGCAGCAGGTGCCGCGCCTGCTGGCGATCCTCCAGGGGGGCCTCGATGCCGATGCGCCAGGGCTCCTCAGCGCCGTCGCGGTAGCCGCTGGCGAGCAGGTCACCGCCAAGGTTCACCAGGTAGTGCTCGATGCCCTCGCGGTCCAGGAAGGCGGCTACCCGGTCGGTGGCGTGCCCCTTGGCCACCCCGCCCAGGTCGACGGTCACCTCCCGCGTTCGCCTGGCCTCGCGGCGCTGCTCGTCGAGCTCCAGGGCATCCGTGCCGATCTGCGCCAGTCGCTCGGCCAGCTCACCGGCGGCGGGGATCTCCCTGGGACGCGCCTCCGCGCCGAAGCTCCACAGGTTGACCAGCCCGCCGACCGTCATGTCGAAGGCGCCGCCGCTGGCCTCGGCCACCGAGCGACCGATGGCCAGCACCTCGACCAGCTCGTCGGAGAGGGGCTGCCACTCCCCCGTCGGGGCCTGGTTGAAGGCCGTGAGCTCGGAGTCATCACGGTAGATCGACATGCTCGCATCGACGGCCTCCAGCTCGGCGAGGATCCCCTCTTCCAGGGCATTGACCTCGGCCTGGGTCAGGGCATCGACGAGGGTGACCTGATAGAAGCTGCCGAAGATGGCGCCCTCGAGGCGTACCGGCGAATCGAGCGGCCGGTCACGCTCGGAGCAGGCCGCCAGCGCAAGCAGCAGCAGTAACAAGGGCCACAGCAACGGGCGTCGGGTCACGCGGAGCCTCCTCACAGGGTGTTTACCAGAATAGCCACAGCAGCCAGATACCGAGAAGCAGCCGATAGATCACGAAGGGCTGCATGCCGACCCGCTTGATGAATGCCAGGAAGTAGTGGATGCAGAGATAGGCGCTGATCCCCGAAAGCAGGGCTCCCACCGTCAGAGTAAACCAGTCCACCTGGGTCGCGTCGCGGATCAGCCCGCTAACCTCCATGCCACCGGCCAGCACGATCACCGGGATCGACATCAGGAACGAGAAGCGCGCCGCGCCTTCCCGGCTCATGCCCAGCAACAGCGCCGCGGTGATGGTGATGCCCGAGCGCGAGGTGCCGGGGATCAACGCCAGTGCCTGGGCCAGCCCGATCAGCAGGGCATCGCGCAGGGTCAGCTGATACTCGTCGCGGCTGCCACGCTGGCGCAGGTCTGCATAGGCCAGCAGCAGCCCGAAGGCAATCAGGCCGAAGGCGATGATCAGCGGCGAGCGCATGCCTTCCGCGATGGGATCGTGGAAGGCCAGGCCCACCAGGCACACCGGGATCGTCGCCAGTACCACCCACCAGGCCAGGCGGGCGTCCGGATCCGCCCCGCGCCCCGCCAGGGAACCTCCCCAGCTCAGCGCCATGCGTACCAGCTCCTGGCGGAAGTAGAGCACCACCGCGGCCAGGCTGCCGATATGCAGCGCAACGTCGAAGGCCAGGCCCTGGTCGCCCCAGTCGGTAAGCGCCGGCACCAGGATCAGGTGAGCGGAACTGGAGATCGGCAGGAACTCGGTGAGTCCCTGGACGATGGAGAGTACGACGACCTGAAGCCAATCCATGGAGATGTCCTGTCAGCTGTAGCCAACGCCCGCAGGCGACACGCCGCGCAGAGGATACACGCCCGGCGGCGGACTGTCCGCCCCGCTTGCCATCGGGCCAAGCCTCATGCCGCGGAAAGGAGCGCCGTGGCGATGCCGAAGTAGATCAGCACTCCCGAGGCGTCGATCAGGGTAGTCACCAGTGGCGCCGAGGCGGTGGCCGGATCCCAGCCCAGGCGATCGAGCAGGAAGGGCAGGCACATGCCGAGCAAGCTGCCGAACAGCACGATGGTGACCATGCTCATGGCCACCACCAGGGCCAGCGCCTCGCCGCCGCGCATGACCCCGATGGGTGCCACCGCCAGGGCCATGGTCAGCCCCAGGGAGCCGGCCACCAGCAGCTCGCGCCCCAGCAGCTTGCTCCAGTCCTTGATCCCCACGTCTCCGGTGGCCATGCCGCGTACCATCAGGGTGGCGGCCTGGGCACCGGCGTTGCCGCCGCTGCCGATCAGCAGCGGCAGGAAGAACACCAACGCCACCTGGGCGGCGATGATCTGCTCGAAGTAGGCGATGCCCGCCCCCGAGAAAAGGTTAGCGAACACCAGCAGCACCAGCCAGGTCACCCGCTTGCGGTACAGGCTCCACAGCGGCACCCGGCTGACCCCGTCCTCCAGCGTGCCGATCGACATCCCCTTGTGGATATCCTCGGTGGCCTCGGACTCGACCACGTCCATGGCATCGTCGTGGGTGACGATGCCCACCAGCCGCGTGTCGGCATCCACCACCGGCAGCGCCAGCAGGTCATAGCGAGCGACGATGCGCGCCACCGCCTCCTGGGTCTCGTCCACCGGAACGTGGATGACGTCACGGATCATCAGCGCGTCGATACGCTCCCCGGGGGGAGCCACCATCAGTTGGCGCAGCGACAGCGTGCCGGCCAGCCGCCCCTGGGCGTCGACGATATAAAGCTGGTAGACCGTCTCGGCATCGGGGGCCGTCTGGCGCACCCGCATCATCGCCTGGGAGACCGTCATGCCACTGGGGATGGCCACATAATCCGCGGTCATGATCGCCCCAGCGGTGCCCTCTGCGTAGCTGGCCAGGCGCTTGAGCTCCTCGCGTTCGTGGCGTGCCATCCGTCGCAACAGCCGCTGGCGGCGATCCTCGTCGAGCAGGTTGAAGAGATCGGCACGCTCGTCGGACCCCATCTCCTCGAGGATCGCCAGCAGGCGCTCATCACTGAGCGCCTCGGCGAGCACCAGCTGAGCATCACCGGGCAGATGCCCGAGCACGCTGGCGCGACGCTCCAATGGCAGGCGTCCCAGCAGGGCAAGGGCCCGGGGCGGGTCGGCCTGCTCCTTGAGGATCGCCTCGAGAATCTCGGCAATATCCGCCGAACGCAGCTCGGGCAGCAGGGCATCGAGGCGTTCGCCATCCTCCTCGTCGAGGGCCTGGCAGAGTGCGAGCCGGTGCGTGTTCAGGCTCTCGCTGATTGACATGGCATCCTCCACGGCGCCCCAGGGACAGGCCACCGGGATGTCAGAGACAAGAACGCCCCCGTACGCGTCGTTGCCGACGAGCAGGGGGCGCGAGACTCACGCAGGGGCGATGATCAGCCCTTGCCGGCCTTCTTGCGCAGTTGCTGGATCGTGCGCAGTTGGGCCACGGCCTCGGCCAGCTCGGCCGATGCACGGGTGTAGTCCAACTCGGCGGACTTGTCGTTGAGGCTCTTCAGCGCATGCTGACGTGCCTCTTCGGCCGCCGCCTCATCGAGGTCATGGGCACGGGTGGCCGAGTCGGCCAGGATGGTCACCACGTCCGGCTGGACTTCCAGGAAGCCCCCCGAAACGTAGTAGCTCTCTTCCTGGCCGCCATCATGAAGCACGCGCACCGGTCCCGGCTTGAGCTCGGTCAGCAGCGGGGCGTGGCCGGGCAGGATACCCAGCTCGCCCATACGCCCGTTGGCGATGATCCGCTCGATCTGGCCGGAGAAGACTCCCTCTTCGGCACTGACGATCTCGCACTTGAAGCTCTTCGTCATGACGACGTCTCCCAGGTAGACGGGATTACTTCATCTGGTTGGCTTTCTCGACGGCCTCGTCGATGGTGCCGACCATATAGAAGGCCTGCTCCGGCAGCTCGTCATACTCGCCGTCGAGGATGCCCTGGAAGCCGCGGATGGTGTCCTTGAGGGACACATACTTGCCGGGCGAGCCGGTGAACACCTCGGCGACGAAGAACGGCTGCGACAGGAAGCGCTGGATCTTACGCGCCCGTGACACGGCCAGCTTGTCCTCGTCGGAAAGCTCGTCCATGCCCAGGATCGCGATGATGTCCTTGAGCTCCTTGTAGCGCTGCAGCACGTTCTGCACGCCGCGAGCGGTCTTGTAGTGCTCCTCGCCGACCACCAGCGGATCGAGCTGGCGGGAGGTGGAGTCCAGCGGGTCGATGGCCGGATAGATCCCCAGCTCGGCGATCGAACGCGCCAGTACCACGGTGGCATCCAGGTGCGAGAAGGTGGTCGCCGGAGACGGGTCGGTCAGGTCATCCGCGGGCACGTAGACGGCCTGCACGGAGGTGATCGAGCCGGTCTTGGTGGAGGTGATGCGCTCCTGGAGCACACCCATCTCCTCGGCCAGGGTCGGCTGGTAACCCACCGCGGAGGGCATCCGGCCCAGCAGGGCGGAAACCTCGGTCCCGGCCAGGGTATAACGGTAGATGTTGTCGACGAACAGCAGCACGTCACGGCCTTCATCGCGGAACTTCTCGGCGATGGTCAGGCCGGTCAGGGCCACGCGCAGGCGGTTCCCGGGCGGCTCGTTCATCTGACCGTAGACCAGCGATACCTTGTCGATAACGTTGGATTCGGTCATCTCGTGATAGAAGTCGTTACCCTCACGGGTACGCTCACCGACACCGGCAAACACCGAGTAACCGCTGTGCTCGGTCGCGATGTTGCGGATCAGTTCCATCATGTTGACGGTCTTGCCCACACCGGCGCCGCCGAACAGGCCGACCTTGCCGCCCTTGGCGAACGGGCAGACCAGGTCGATGACCTTGATGCCGGTCTCGAGCAGCTCGTTGGAGGCCGCCTGGTCGGCATAGCCCGGCGCACTACGGTGAATCGGCATGCGCTCTTGCTCGCCGATCTCGCCCGCCTCGTCGATGGGCTCGCCGAGCACGTTCATGATGCGACCCAGCGTCTCCTTGCCCACCGGCACGGAGATGGCCGCACCGGTGTTGGTGACGTCCATGCCACGCTTGAGCCCCTCGGTGGAGCCCATGGCGATGGTACGCACCACGCCATCACCCAGCTGCTGCTGGGTCTCGAGCACGGTCTCGACATTCGAGACCTTCAGCGCGTCGTAGACCTTGGGAACATTGTCCCGCGGAAACTCTACGTCAATCACCGCGCCGATGATTTGTACGATACGTCCGCTCATCTTGGTTCCTCTCAAATACCTGAAAATGAAACCTGCATGCCGGGAGGACCATGGCCTCCCTGGCGCTTATACGGCCGCGGCACCACCGACGATCTCGGAGATTTCCTGGGTAATGGCCGCCTGACGGGCCTTGTTGTACACCAGCTCCAGGTCGTCGATCAGATTGCCCGCGTTGTCGGTGGCACTCTTCATGGCGATCATCCGCGCGGCCTGCTCGCAGGCCCCGTTCTCGACCACCGCCTGGTACACCTGCGATTCGACGAATCGCACCAGCAGGCTGTCCAGCAGCGCCTTGGCATCCGGCTCATACAGGTAGTCCCAGCTACCGGGACGCTTGTCTTCTTCGTCGTTCGAATCCGAGCCCATATCGGGTGACAGGGGCAACAGCTGACGGACCACCGGCTTCTGGGTCATGGTGTTGACGAACTCGTTGTACACCACGCACAAGCGGTCCAGCCGGCCCTCGTCATAGGCATCCAGCATCACCTTCACGCTGCCGATCAGGGCCTCGACCTCGGGCGCTTCGCCCAGGCCGCTCTTCGCGGCGACGAGGTTACCCCCGTAGCTCTTGAAGAAACTGCCGGCCTTGCTGCCCAGGGCACAGAAATCCAGCTCGGCCCCCTGGTCGCGCCACTCCTTGGCATCCTTGATCACGGCCTTGAACAGGTTGACGTTCAGGCCGCCACACAGGCCGCGGTCGGTGGACACCACGATGTAACCGACGCGCTCTACCTTGCGCTCGACCATCCAGGGATGACGGTACTCCGGGTTGGCATCGGCGACATGCGCGACCACGTTGCGAATCTGGCGCGCGTAGGGCTGGCTGGACTTCATCAGGTCCTGGGCCTTGCGCATCTTCGACGCCGCGACCATTTCCATGGCGCTGGTGATCTTCTGCGTGTTCTTGATGCTCCCGATCTGGGTGCGTATCTCTTTTGCAGCTGCCATAGCGATCTACTCCGTTCGTGGCACTCAGTAAGCTCCAGGGCCCGTCCCGCTGACGGGACGGGCCAACGGGATTACCAGCTCTGAGTGGCCTTGAACTTCTCGAGACCCTCTTTCAGTCCATCCTGGATCTCGCTGTTGTAGTCGCCGGTCTGGTTGATCTTGTCGAGCAGCTCGGCGTACTCGGCCTTCATGAAGTCGCGCAGGGCACGCTCGAAGTCCAGGATCTTGCTGACCTCGACCTCCTCCAGGTAGCCCTCGTTGGCGGCATACAGGGAGAGCGCCATCTCGGCCACGGACATCGGCGAGTACTGGTTCTGCTTCATCAGCTCGGTCACGCGCTGGCCGTGCTCCAGCTGCTTGCGGGTGGCCTCGTCCAGGTCGGAAGCGAACTGGGCGAAGGCCGCCAGCTCGCGGTACTGGGCCAGGGCCAGACGCACGCTGCCGCCGAGCTTCTTGATGATCTTGGTCTGGGCGGAGCCGCCGACACGGGAGACCGAGAGGCCGGCGTTGATGGCCGGACGGATGCCCGAGTTGAACAGGTCGGTCTCGAGGAAGATCTGGCCATCGGTGATGGAGATCACGTTGGTCGGCACGAATGCCGAGACGTCCCCCCCCTGGGTCTCGATGATCGGCAGCGCGGTCAGCGAGCCGGTCTTGCCCTTCACCTCGCCGTTGGTGAACTTCTCGACGTAGTCGGCGTTGACGCGCGCGGCACGCTCCAGCAGGCGGGAGTGGAGGTAGAAGACGTCACCCGGGTAGGCTTCGCGGCCCGGCGGACGGCGCAGCAGCAGGGAGACCTGACGATAGGCCACGGCCTGCTTGGAGAGGTCATCGTAGACGATCAGGGCGTTTTCACCGCGGTCGCGGAAGTACTCGCCCATGGTGCAACCGGAGTAGGCCGCGAGGAACTGCATCGGGGCCGGATCGGCGGCGCCGGCGGCGACCACGATGGTGTGCTCCATGGCGCCATGCTCTTCGAGCTTGCGCACCACGTTGGCGATGGTCGACTGCTTCTGACCGATGGCCACATAGACACAGGTGACGCCGGTGCCTTTCTGGTTGATGATGGCATCGATGGCGATGGCTGACTTGCCGATCTGGCGGTCGCCGATGATCAGCTCACGCTGGCCACGACCGATCGGCACCATGGCGTCGATGGACTTGAAGCCGGTCTGGATCGGCTCGTCAACGGATTGACGAGTGATGACGCCGGGGGCGACCTTCTCTACCGCGTCGGTCAGCTTGGCGTTGATATCGCCCTTGCCGTCGATGGGGTTACCCAGCGCATCGACCACGCGCCCGCACAGCTCGGGGCCCACCGGCACCTCGAGGATACGACCGGTACACTGGGCGGTCATGCCCTCTTCGAGCTGCAGGTAGTCGCCCAGCACCACGGCGCCCACGGAGTCGCGCTCGAGGTTGAGCACCATGCCGAAGATGCTGCCGGGGAACTCGATCATTTCACCAAACATCGCGTCCTCGAGGCCGTGCACTTTCACGATGCCGTCGGAAACGCTGACGATGGTGCCCTGATTGCGGGCTTCGGATGCGACGTCAAGCTTCTCGATACGCTGCTTGATGATGTCGCTGATCTCGGAAGGATTCAGTTGCTGCATGCCATGTCCCTCAGACTCAGGCGGAAAGGGCTTCGGAGAGGCGGTTCAATCGACCACGCACCGACCCGTCGATGACGGTGTCGCCGGCACGCAGGATGACACCACCGAGAAGCTCGGGATCCACCTGAGTGGTAATGGAGATTTCGCGATTCAGGCGCTGCTTGAGCGCGCCGGCGAGCTTGTCCTGCTGGGCCTTGGTGAGCTTGTAGGCCGACACCACGCTAACGTCGACGCGCTTCTCGTGATCGGCGAGCAGCGTCTCGAACTGTTCGCGGATCGCGGCCAGCGCCGGCAGGCGCCCCTTCTCACCCAGAGTGGCGAGGAAGCGGGCGGCCGCCTCATCGAGCTCGACCTCCGCCAGTTCGACCACCAGGGCCACCTTGCGCTCGACGTCGAGCTTGGGGCTGGAGAGAAGCTTGAGCGCCTCGCGGCTCGTTACCACGATGGCCAGCTTGTTCAACCAGTCGGACCAGGTATCCAGCGTCTGGTGATCGCGTGCGTACTCGAACGCCGCCTTGGCATAGGGCCTGGCGACGGTAGACAGTTCCGCCATGGATCACCTCCTCACAGTTCGGCAGCAAGCTGGTCGAGCAGCTTGCGATGGGCCTTCTCGTCGATGGAGGCTTCCAGGACACGCTCGGCGCCGGTGACCGCCAGGCGGGACACCTGGGCACGCAGCTCGTCCTTGGCACGATTGACTTCCTGCTCGATCTCGGCGCGGGCGGAGGCGACGATACGCTCACCTTCGACGCGGGCCTGCTCGCGGGCCTCCTCGACCATCTGGGAGGAGCGCTTGTTGGCCTGCTCGAGAATCTGTGAAGCCTGCTCCTTGCTTTCGCGCAGCGTCTGCTCGACACGCTCCTGGGCGAGCTCCAGGTCGCGCGTGGCACGACTGGCCGCATCCAGCCCATCGGCAATCTTCTTCTGGCGCTCGGCAAGCGCGTTGCTGACCGGCGGCCACACGTACTTTATGCAGAACCAGACAAAGATCGCGAAGGCGATCGTCTGCCCGATCAGCGTCATGTTGATATTCACGGGGCGGTACCTCTGACAGGTTCGTGTTGTCCGGAAACAAGCAAACCGAGCGCCAGGCGCTCGGTGCTGTCAGGCATCAACCGGCAACGACGAAGATCAGGTACATCGCGATACCCACGCCGATCATCGGCACGGCGTCGAGCAGGCCGGCCATCAGGAAGGTCTTGGTCTGCAGCTGGTCGCCCAGCTCCGGCTGGCGAGCGGTAGACTCGAGCAGCTTGCCACCCAGGATGGCGAAGCCGATGCCGGTACCCAGCGCGCCCAGACCGATCATGAGAGAGGCAGCGATATAGACGAGTTCCATGGTAGTGCTCCTGATTGAGAGTAGTTAAGGGTAAAGGTTAAGGGTTGAGGTTAAGGGTGTTGCAAGGGGTTCGACTTCAGTGGTGCTCGTGAGCCTGGCTCAGGTAGACGACAGACAGCACGGTAAAGATAAAGGCCTGCAGGGTGATGATCAGGATGTGGAAGATGGCCCAGGGCACGTTCAGGGTCCACGCCACCCAGAAGGGCAACAGGGCGATCAGGATGAAGATCACCTCACCGGCAAACATGTTGCCGAACAGACGCAGGCCGAGGCTAAGCGGCTTGACCAGCAGTCCGATGGTCTCCATCACCAGGTTGAAGGGGATCAGCGACCAGTGGTTGAAGGGCGTCAGCGAGAGCTCCTTGGCGAAGCCACCCACTCCCTTGACCTTGAGACTGTAGTAGATGATCAGGGCGAACACGCCGATGGCCATGCCCAGGGTGGCATTGGGATCGGTGGTGGGCACGATCTTCATGTAGTTGATGCCGAGGCGGGCAAACAGCTCCGGCGCATAATCCACCGGGATCAGCTTGAGCAGGTTCATCAGGAAGATCCAGACGAACAGCGTCAATGCCAGGGGAGCGATCACCGGGTTGCGGCCATGGAAGGCGCCACGCACGGTAAGCTCAACAAACTCGATGACCACTTCCACGAAGTTCTGTAGCGGCCCGGGAACACCGGTGGTCGCCATCTTGCCGGCCTTGCGGAACAACCAGATGAACAGCACGCCCATGGCGATGGACCAGCCCATGGTATCCAGGTGAATGGCCCAGAAGCCCATCTCGCTGGCCTCTTGACCACTATGCGCCAGCGACCAGCCATTCTCGGGGTGGTGGCCGAAGGTCAGGTTCTGGAGGTGGTGCTGTATATAGTTAGCCGCCGTGTTATCACTGCCTGCTGCCATGCGAAGTTCACCTCGGTTAAGGGGTCGACCGCTCGCGCCTAAGCCATATTGCCAGCCAGGGCATGAGGTGGGTCGCCACGTATGCGCTGAAGAAAGAAATCGGGTTTGAGGGGGGCACGGCCACGAAGACCAATGCCAGCAGTGCCACCGTCAAACCAAACTTGCCCGCTTCCGCACGGTAAAGGTTCATCACGAACCGATGTGCCTGTCTCCCTCCTCGCGCCAGGCTGCTACGCCAGACGAAGAATGCCTGGGGAACCAGCCCCACCAGGGCGCCTGAAAACGCGGATTGTCCCGCCTCGATGCCGCCGAGCAGGGCCGCCCCCGTGATCACGACGAGCATTCCCAATGCTTCCAGCCGCAGCAGGCGCCAGCCCATGGTACGCCGGCGGGTGACGGTATGCCTCATCGTCTTCTCACCGCCCCCTCGGGCGGACCTGGCGCCAGGCCAAAACCACCGCGGATTATAGGGAAGCCCCCTCGGGGCTTCAACTGAGGCATCATGCTTTCGGCCTGATTTTCGATCATTTCTCGACCAAAGGCGCAGAAGTTGTCGACAGCTTGACGCGTATCATGCCGCATCGCCTACCGAATATGTTCCAGGATGCCATCCAGCTCGTCGAGGCTCGAGTAGCGAATGGTGACGCGCCCCTTGCCGCCACGCCCATGCTGAATCTTTACCGGCGCGCCGAGTACCTCGCCGAGACGCGTCTCCAGGCGCGCGACATCGGGGCTTACGGGTGCCTGCTCGGCCGTCCTGCTCCCTCCCTCGGCGAGACGCTTCACCAGCGCCTCGGTAGCGCGCACGGTGAGGTCCTGGTTGACCACCTCGTGGGCGGCCCGGCGCTGCTTGGCCGCAGAGAGCACGAGCAGGGCGCGGGCGTGGCCCATGTCCAGGTCGCCGCGCTCGAGCAGGGTCTGTACCTCGGGGTCGAGAGCCAGCAGGCGCAGCAGGTTGGTGACCTGGGTCCGGGACTTGCCCACCGCGTCGGCCACCTGCTGCTGGGTGAGCTCGAACTCCTCCAGCAGGCGTTTGAGGGCCATCGCCTCCTCGATCGGGTTGAGGTTCTCACGCTGGATGTTCTCGATCAGCGCCAGGGCCAGGGCCACCTCGTCGCTGACCTCGCGGATCACCGCGGGGATCACGTCGAGCTCGGCCAGCTGGGCGGCGCGCCAGCGGCGCTCGCCGGCGATGATCTCGTAGCGGTCCTCGGCCACGGGGCGCACCACGATGGGCTGCATCACCCCTTGGGCACGAATCGAGTCGGCCAGCTCCTCCAGCGCCTCGGGCTGGATGTCGCGGCGCGGCTGGTACTTGCCGCGGGAGAGCTGTCCCAGCGGCAGGCGCTCGAGGCGTTCGGCCGGTGCCGGTTCGGCAGACGGGGTGCTGGCCGCCACCTCGCCATCGGCGAGTTCCATCTCGGGCAGGTCGAGGCTCTCGCGACGGCGGGCATTACCACCGATCAAGGCATCCAGGCCTCGTCCCAGGGCGCGTTTACGCGTCATCGACATTCCCTCATCACTGATGTTGCACAACAGGGTTACAGCGACAGGCGCCGAATCAGTTCCTTGGCCAGCACCCGGTGGGCCTGGCTGCCCCGCGAGAAGCGCGCATATTTGGTTACCGGCAGGCCGTGGCTGGGCGCCTCCGCGACCCGCACGTTGCGCGGGATGGTGGCCTTGAGCAGGGTCTCGCCGAAGTAGTCGCGCAGCTGCTTGGTGACGTCGCGGGTCAGGCTGTTGCGGGCATCGAACATGGTGCGCAGGATGCCGTAGACCTCGATCCGGGGGTTCACGCTGTCCTTGATCTGCTCCACGGTGTCGAGCAGCGCCGAGAGGCCCTCCAGGGCGTAGAACTCACACTGCAGCGGAATCAGTACGCCATGGGCGGCGGTCAGGCCATTGACGGTGAGCATGTTGAGCGATGGCGGGCAATCGATCAGCACGACGTCGTACTCGTCCGCGACGCCGGCCAGGGCGTTCTCCAGACAGCGCTCGCGCCCCGCCTCGCGATCCAGCAGCGCCACCTCGGCCGCGGTGAGGTCGCCGTTGCCCGGCAGCAGGGCATAGCCGGCTTCGGGGCAGTCGAGGATCACCCCGGCGGCATCGCGCTCGCCCAGCAGCACCTCCAGCACGCTGCCATCCAGTTCGTGCTTGTCGATGCCACTGCCCATGGTCGCATGGCCCTGGGGATCGAGGTCGACCAGCAGCACACGACGATCCAGCGCCGCCAGGCTGGCAGCGAGATTGACCGCGGTGGTGGTCTTGCCGACGCCACCCTTCTGGTTGGTCAAGGCGATGATCTTGGTCACGGGCAACTCCGTTGCGAGGAAACGCGGGTTGTCAGGGAGCCGGGACTCGTGTCCGGCGCTCGAGCACCACCAGCAGGCGTGTGCCAACCTCGAAGGGCACCTCGAGGAGATGGCGGGCCACCGGCGCGACCTCCGCCGGCAAGCCGGCAAGCTCCTCATCCACGGCCGGCCCCTTCATGGCGAGCCACTGCCCGCCCGGGGCCACGCAGTCACGGGTCAGCGAAACGAAGTCGCCGAGGCTGGCGAAGGCCCGCGAAATGACCTGGTCGTAGCGCTCCTCGAAGGCCTCGATGCGTGCCTGCACCGGCGTCACGTTGGTGAGGCCCAGTTCCATCACCGCCTGGCGCTGGAAGCGTACTTTCTTGCCGTTGCTGTCGAGCAGGGTCACCTCCAGCTCGGGCTTGAGGATCGCCAGCACCAGCCCCGGGAAGCCCGGTCCGGCCCCCACATCGAGCAGTGTCCCAGCGCTCAAATAGGGCAGTACTGCGGCGCTGTCGAGCAGGTGGCGCGAGACCATCTCCTCGGCAGAGCGTATCGCGGTGAGGTTATAGGCGCGGTTCCACTTGTGCAACAGCCCGACCAGGTCGAGGAGCCGACGACGCTGTTCGGGGTCCACGACGATGCCCAACTGCTCGAGTCCCTGGTCGAGGCGCGTCGCCACGCCGTCTTTGCTTGCCGTCATGCGTTGGCCGCCTTGCGATCGTCGAGGAGTCGACGCTTCTTGAGGTGAATCAACAGGATCGACACCGCCGCCGGGGTGACCCCGGAAATGCGTGCGGCCTGGGCCAGAGTCTCGGGGCGCGCCTCGGCGAGCTTCTGGCGGATCTCGTGGGAGAGCCCCTCGACCCGGGCATAGTCCAGGTCGGCCGGCAGCGGAGTCGCCTCGTGGCGCTTGAGCTTGGCGATCTCCTCCTGCTGGCGGTCGATGTAGCCCTGGTACTTGGCCTGGATCTGCACCTGCTCGGCGGCCGCCTCGTCGCTCAACGGTTGACCGTCGACTCCCGGCAGGTCGGCCACGTCGGCATAGCCCAGTTCCGGACGCTTGAGCAGATCCATCAGGCTGTACTCACGCGTCGGCTCCTTGCCGGTCTTCTCGGCGATACGCTGCGCTGCCTCGCTACCGGGCTGCACCCAACTGGCCTTGAGCCGGGCGCTCTCGCGCTCGATGGCCTCGCGCTTCTCGTTGAAGGCCGCCCAGCGGGCATCGTCCACCAGCCCCAATGTGCGCCCGATCTCGGTGAGCCGCAGGTCGGCGTTGTCCTCGCGCAGCAGCAGGCGGTACTCGGCCCGGGAGGTGAACATGCGGTAGGGCTCGCGGGTGCCCAGGGTGATCAGGTCGTCCACCAGCACGCCGAGATAGGCCTCGTCGCGACCCGGGCACCAGGCCTCGAGCCCCTGTGCCCGGCGCGCGGCGTTGAGACCCGCCAGCAGCCCCTGGGCAGCGGCCTCCTCGTAGCCGGTGGTGCCGTTGATCTGGCCGGCGAAGAACAGGTTGCCGATGTATTTCGTCTCCAGCGAGTGCCGCAGGTCTCGCGGATCGAAGAAGTCGTACTCGATGGCGTAGCCGGGCCGGGTGATATGGGCATTCTCCAGCCCGCGCATGGAGCGCACCACCTGCAGCTGCACATCGAACGGCAGCGAGGTGGAGATGCCATTGGGGTAGAGCTCGTGGGTATCGAGCCCCTCGGGCTCGATGAAGACCTGGTGGCTCGCCTTGTCGGCGAAACGATGCACCTTGTCCTCGATGGAGGGGCAGTAGCGTGGACCGACCCCCTCGATCGTCCCGGAGTACATCGGCGAACGGTCGAGGTTGGCGTGGATGATCTCGTGGGTGCGCTCGTTGGTATGGGCGATATGGCAGCTGACCTGGTGAGGGTGCTGGTCGCGATTGCCCATGAACGACATCACCGGGGTCGGGGTGTCGCCCGGCTGCTCCTCCAGCAGCGTGAAGTCCAGGCTCCTGGCATCGAGGCGCGGCGGGGTACCGGTCTTGAGGCGATCGACCCGGAACGGCAGGGCACGCAGCCGCTCGGCCAGGCGGTTGGAGGGCGGGTCGCCGGCGCGACCGCCGCGGGTACTGTCGAGCCCGATATGGATCACCCCGCCGAGGAAGGTCCCGGTGCACAGCACCACGGTCTCGCCGAGGAAGCGGATGCCGGTCTCGGTGACCACGCCTCGTACCTGGTCGTGGTCGACGATCAGGTCGCCGGCAGCCTGCTGGAACAGCGTCAGGTTGGGCTGGTTCTCGAGCAGGCCGCGGATGGCCGCCTTGTAGCGTACTCGATCGGCCTGGGCCCGGGTGGCGCGCACTGCGGGGCCCTTGCGGGCGTTGAGCACGCGGAACTGGATCCCACCAAGGTCGGTGGCCAGCGCCATGGCGCCGCCCAGGGCATCGACCTCCTTCACCAGGTGGCTCTTGCCGATGCCGCCGATGGCCGGATTGCAGGACATCTGGCCGAGGGTCTCGATGTTGTGGGTCAGCAGTAGGGTACGAGAGCCCATGCGAGCGGCGGCCAGGGCGGCTTCGGTTCCCGCATGGCCGCCGCCGATGACGATGACGTCGAAGCGGTCGGGGTAATCCAAGGTGCACCTCGTTGGCGCCGGGGCGCCTGTCTTTCTGTCAGGGGGGTGAAATCAGCCCGGCAGTATAAACCGACTGTGGGTAATCGTCAGGGTTTTCCACACCCGGCCTCTCGCTCGGGCCGGTACCCACCTCACTTATCAATTAATATCAGTATATAAATAAAGAAGTTCTGTTGTGGTAGTAACTACTGGTGTGGACAAAACCCGTGGATAAGTAATTTTCTATCAATTACTTCAGCAGTTTACACTGTTGATAATACGCAGGAGAAAAGGCTGACAGCCTGCGGACTAGCGGTCGTGAGCCTGTGGATGGAATGGTGCCTTGTCCACACCACCAACCCTGCACGGCTTGTCCACCGGCGGGTACCCTGCTTGTGCCCGCGGCTGTGAACAACTGGGCCTCTTATCCACGACCCCCTGCAGCACGGGGCTCTCAGCCAGGATGTGGGGCGCCTGGAGGGAATTCTGTCCACAGGCGAAAAAAGGGGTTCTTTGCAGACTGGCGTGAAAGCGAACAGTAGGAGGGAGGCTCCGCCTCGCGACTGGAGGCCGAAGGCCTCCCGGTAATGCCACGAGGCTAGGCACCACCACCAGGGCGCCTGACGGCGCCAATCGCGATGCAGAGCATCCCTCCTACAACCTGAATCACGCCAAAGTGCGAAGATCCAAAAAAGGGCCCTGTCGCGATGCGACAGGGCCCTTTCCATCCTGGTGGAGCCGATTCTGGTGCTTGAGCTAGTGCTTGAGTACCCGCGAGAGGAAGCTGCGGGTGCGCTCATCGCTTGGGCTATCGAAGATCGTCTCCGGCGGGGCCTCCTCGACGATTTCTCCCCGGTGGACATAGATGACGCGATCGGCCACTTCGCGGGCGAAGCCCATCTCGTGGGTGACGATGATCATGGTCATGCCCTCCCGAGCCAGCTCGCGCATGGCGTCGAGCACCTCGCCGATCATCTCCGGGTCCAGCGCCGAGGTAGGCTCGTCGAACAGCATCAGCCGCGGCTCCATGGCCAGGGCGCGGGCCAGGGCGACGCGCTGCTGCTGGCCACCCGAGAGCTGGGTCGGGTACTTGTCGGCCTGGTCGGCGATGCCGACTCGCTCGAGCAGGCGCTCGGAGGTCTCCACCGCGTCCTCCTGGCTCCAGCCACGCACCTTCATGGGCGCCAGGGTGACGTTGTCGCGCACGCTCAGGTGGGGAAAGAGGTTGAACTGCTGGAACACCATGCCGACCTCGGTACGGATCTTCTGCAACGCGCGGCCGCTCTTGCCATGGGGCGTCAGCTCGTTGCCATCCACCTCGATATGACCACCCTGGAACTCCTCCAGGCCGTTGATGCAGCGGATCAGGGTCGACTTGCCGGAGCCACTGGCGCCGATGATCACTACCACCTCGCCGGGTATCACCTCGAGGTCGATGTCCTTGAGCACGTGCAGCTTGCCGAAGTGCTTGTTGACCCTCTCCATGCGGACGATGGCGGTGGTCGGGTTCTCGTTCTGTGTCATGTGATTGGCCTCCCTTGCTCTGTGTTGACCCGATCACTGGCCGACCAGGCCACGCCGCTCGAGCTGGCGCAGCAGGATCGACAGGGTCCAGGTGATGGCCAGGTAGAGCAGTGCCACCATCAGGTATACCTCCATGGCGGTGAAGGTGGTGGCGATATAGATCTGCCCCTGACGCACCAGCTCGCCCACCCCGATCACCGAGAACAGCGAGGTGTCCTTGATACTGATGATGGCCTGGTTGCCCAGCGGCGGGATCATGCGGCGCAGGGCCTGGGGCCAGATCACGTAGCGGAAGGCTTGGCTACGGGACAGGCCCAGGGAGAGCGAGGCCTCGCGCTGGCCGCGTTCGATGGACTGCACGCCGCCCCGGACCACTTCGGAGATATAGGCGCCGGAGTTGACGGCAATGGCCGCGATCCCCGCGGTAAGGGCGTTGATCGGCTCGCCGAGGATCTGTGGCAGGCCGTAGAAGATGAACAGCACCTGCACCAGGATGGGAGTGCCGCGAAACACCTCGATATAGAAAATGGCGGGCAGACGCAGCCAGAAGAGCGGGCTGATGCGCATGAGGCCGAAGACGATACCGATCACGAAGCCGATGGCGAGGCCACCGAAGGAGATCAGCAGCGTCCAGGGAATGCCCGGCAACAGGTAGGGTATCGAGCTGAAGGCGGCCGCCCAGTCGAATTGAAAGGTCACGTCCACGAGGAGGTCTCCGGGAGCGTTGAACGACACGGGGCCGGGTGGTCACACCGCCCGGCCCCGCGGACTCTCGCATCGCCCAATAGGGCGATGATATCGGGTGGGGAGTCGCCTCAGTCGTCGCTGGGCGCCTCGCCGAACCACTTGGTGTAGATCTCGTCGTAGGTGCCGTCTTCCCGCATCTCGGCCAGCGCCTGGTTGACCGGCTCCACCCACTCGCTGCCCTGGTGGAAGACGATGCCGTACTGCTGGCCCTCGTAGAGGGGCCCCACTACCTTGGTGCGGCCCTCGCCGCGGGTCTTGGCGAAGTAGCCGACGTTGGGCGCATCGTAGAAGGCGGCGTCGACGTTGCGGCCGAGCAGCGCCATGTACATGTCGGAGGTGCCCGGGTAGGGAGTGATCTCGGCACCATCGCCCAGATTCTCCTGGAGGAAGTCGTAGCTGGTAGAGCCGATCTTGGTGGCCACGTTCAGGTTCTCGAGATCCTCGATGGTCTCCACGTCATCGTTGTCGGCACGCACCATGATGCGCAGGCCGGAGTCGTAGTAGGGATCGGAGAAGTCGACGATCTTGGCGCGCTCCTCGGTGATGGTCACACCGGCGATGGCGATCTCCTGGCTGCCGGTCTGGATGGCCGGGATGATGCCGTTGAACTCCATGGTGGTGAGGTTGACCTCGAAGCCGGCGCGCTCGGCGACCTCGTGGATGATGTCCATGTCGAAGCCGATCATCTCACCGGTCTCGGTATCCAGCATCTCGAAGGGCACGAAGCTGGGGTCGGTGACCACGTTGACGGTGGTGTCCTGGGCCAGGGCTGTGCCTGCCAGGCCGGTGCCCAGTGCCAGGGCGCTGGCCAGGAGGGAGTGCTTCAGGAAGGGTGAAGCCAGAGTCGATTGTTTCATGAGATTCCCCGTTCTTAGGACTTTTCTGATGGGACTCGCCGTTTCAGCCGTTTCAACCTTGGCGAGATTCCCCCAGAGCGTCAAGTCGGGGTCGCTCACGGTCCACGCATGGGGAAGGCGCCGCTATACCATGAAGGAAGCACCACAGCCGCAGGTAGTGGTGGCATTGGGGTTCTGGATCAGGAAGCGGGCGCCGGCCAGCCCCTCCTCGTAGTCAACGGTGGAGCCGACCAGATACTGATAGGAGAGCGGGTCGATCACCAGCGCCACGTCGCCGAACGGGATGACGGTGTCGTCATCGGCCGTCTCGTCGGCGAAATCGAAACCGTACTGGAAACCCGAGCAGCCACCACCGGTGACGTAGACCCGCAGCTTCAGCGCGCTGTTGCCCTCTTCCGCAATCAGGGTGCGCAGCCGGGCCCTTGCACTGCTGGACAGCATCAGGGGCGTAGGGACGAAGGATTCGGCTTCGCTCATGGTGGACTCCAAAGGATGGAAGCTTGACCGGTCATTATCCGCAAACCCCAGTAAAAGGGTCAACTTTCCGGGGAGGGACCTTCCCTGGCGCCCTCAATGTCTGGTGGGAGAGCCGGATCAGGGCATCAGGGCGGGGGCAGCCAGGCCGGCGTTCTCGTCGCAGCCGAACATCAGGTTGAGGTTGTGGATCGCCTGGCCCGAAGCACCCTTGACGAGATTGTCGATCACCGCAAGCACCACCACGGTATCGCCGTCGCCGGGGCGGTGCACGGCGAGTCGACAGAGGTTGGCGCCCTTGACGCTGCGGGTCTCCGGGTGGCTGCCCGCGGGCATCACGTCGACGAAGGGCTCGCCGGCGAAGTGAGTCTCGAACAGTGCCTGGAGATCGCCGGGATCGCCGGTGAGGCGACCGTAGAGGGTGGCATGGATACCGCGGATCATCGGTGCCAGATGGGGAACGAAGGTCAGGCCGACCGCCTGGCCGGCGGCGTCGCCGAGACCCTGGCGAATCTCGGGCAGGTGACGATGGCCCGAGGCGCCGTAGGCCTTCATGGATTCGCTGGCCTCGGCCAGCAGCGAGGGTACCTTGGCACCGCGGCCGGCGCCGGTGACCCCTGACTTGCAGTCGGCGATGACATGCCCGGCATCGATCAGCCCCGCCTTCAGCAGCGGCAGCAGGCCCAGCTGCACGGCGGTGGGGTAGCAGCCGGGGACGGCCACCAGGCGTGCGCCGCGAATGCGCTCCCGATTGACTTCGGGCAGGCCATAGACGGCCTCGGCGAGCAGCTCGGGAGCGCCGTGGGGTTGGCCGTACCACTCCGCCCACTCCGCGGCATCACGCAGGCGGAAGTCCGCGGAGAGGTCGATGACCCGGGTGCCGCGTTCCAGCAGTTCGCCGGCGAGGGCGTGGGCCACGCCATGGGGGGTGGCGAAGAACACCGCATCGCAGGCGCCCAGGCGTTCGGCGTCGGGCTCGCTGAAGGTCAGGCCGTCATAGTGTCCGCGCAGGTTGGGGTAGAGCTCGGCGACACCCAGGCCGGCCTCGGAGCGCGAGGTGATGGCCTCGACCTCCACCTCCGGATGCTGGGCCAGTAGCCTGAGCAGTTCGACGCCGGTGTAACCGGTACCGCCGACGATTCCGACCTTGATCACGTGAGTCTCCTTGATTGACGAAATAAAGGGAGGACGCTCCGCAAGCGGCGGGCTGTCATCGCCCTGGGGATATGATACACAGGTGGAGGACCGGAAGGGTCGTTACTCAGTCTTAAAGGAAGCCGCGACGTGCCGCGTTTGCCTCGCCTCGATGCTGGTCAAGGACTGGAGCGCTTTCGACATCAGCTTGCCAATGTGGATGCCCTGCCGCAACTCTGCGTCCTGGGCGTCGTGGCAGGGGTGTTGACCGGTATCCTGATGGTGGGGTTCCGCAGCCTGCTGGCGTTGGGCGGGCTGTGGTTGTTTCCCACCGACAACCCCGAGGCATTCGAATCCTTGTCGCCGGTGCTGCGCAGCCTGCTGCCGCTGGGGGCGGCGCTGCTGATCGGCCTGTGGATGTGGCTCACCCCCCAGGTCGGCCGCCAGGTTGGGGTGGTGCACGTGATCGACCGCTTGGCCTATCACCAGGGACGCTTCCCGCTGCGCAACTGGCTGACCCAATGGGTGGTGGGCCTGATCTCGGTGCTGGGGGGACTCTCCGCCGGCCGCGAGGGGCCGGCCATTCACCTGGGGGCCGCCGCCTCCAGCGGCCTGGGCCAGCACCTGCGCCTGCCCCATAACAGCCTGCGGGTGCTGGTCGCCTGCGGTACCGCGGCGGGCATCGCCGCCTCCTTCAACACACCCATCGCCGGGGTCATCTTCGCCATGGAAGTGGTGATGATGGAGTACACCATCATCGGCTTCATGCCGGTGATCCTGGCCTCCACCATGGGCGCGGTGGTAGCCCACCTGGTCTATGGTCCCGACCCCGCCATCGGCGTGCCCGACCTGCACCTCAACTCCCTGCTCGACCTGCCCTGGATCATCGTCAGCGCCCTGGTGATCGGCCTGTTGGCCGGCCTGTTCGTCAGGGTATCGCGGCTGGGGCCGCGCCTGGAGCGCCTGCCGATGGCGCTACGCTTCTTGATGGCCGGCGGTGCCGTGGCCGCCGTGGCCTGGTGGTATCCTCAGGTGCAGGGCATGGGCTATGACACCCTCCAGGCCACCCTCAGCGGTTCGGTGGCGGTGGACGTGCTGCTCGCCGTGGCCATTGGCAAGCTGCTGCTCACCGCTGGCACCGTGGCCTGCGGGATTCCGGTGAGCATCATCGGCCCGGTGCTGGTGGTCGGCGGCGCGGCCGGTGCGCTATGTGGCATGACCGGCCAATGGCTGCTGCCCATCGAGGCCTCCAATCCGGCACTCTACGCCATGCTCGGCATGGCGGCGATGATGGGCGCGGTACTGCAGGCGCCGCTGGCGGCGCTGATGGCGCTGCTCGAGCTGACCCACAACCCGAATATCATCCTGCCCGGCATGCTGGCGGTGGTGGTCTCCTGCTTGACCGCGCGCCAGTTGTGTCGCTGCGGTGGGTTCTTCATCAGCGTTACGCGCCAGGGGTTGCACCCCCTCCAGCAGCCGCTGATGCAGGCGCTCTCACGCGTCTCGGTGCCGGCGGTAATGGAGCGCCGGCTGGTGCGCACCCAGCGCATGGTGTCCCCCGAGAAGGCACGCGGGTTGCTGGAGTCGGAGCCTGTGTGGATCCTGATCGAGCGCTCCAGCGACGACAAGCCGGTGCTGGCGCTCAAGGCCGCCGACCTGGCCCGCTGGCTCACCGAGCAGGCGGCCAGTGACCAGGTGGCGTCCCACGCCGAGGGGGGCGAAGCGATAGCGGCTCGACCGAGTGCCGGGCAGGCCTTCGAGGGCGACCCAGCGGAGGACGAGACATCCCTGATCGACCTGCTGGAGATTCCCGGCGTGCGCCTGGAGCTGGCCCCGATCGGGCTGCAGGCTACCCTGTCGGAGGCCTTCAGCAAGCTCAATGACTCGATGCTCGATGCCCTCTACGTGGAGCACGGCCATCGGCCGAAGCAGAAGCGGATTTCCGGTATCATCACCCGTGGCGCCATCGAGCGATTCTACCGCGTCGATCACTGACGCTACGCCCTTTCCCCCGACCCGCAAGGAGCTTGCATGTACCTGTGGTTCAAGGCCCTGCACCTGATCGCCATGGTGACCTGGTTCGCCGCCCTCTTCTATTTGCCGCGGCTCTACGTCTATCACGCCATGGCGCGCGACCGCGGCGAGCAGCAGGCGATCGATCACTTCCTGGTCATGGAGCGCAAGCTCTATCGCGGCATCATGACCCCCTCCATGATCGCTGTGCTGCTGTTCGGCGGCGTCATGCTGGTGCTCAATCCCGGCTGGCTGACCCAGGGCTGGATCCACGCCAAGCTGTTGCTGGTGGTATTGCTGGTGGGCTATCACCATGTCTGCCTGATCTACCTGAAGCAGTTCGCCGAGGCGCGCTGCAAGCGTGGCCACGTGTTCTTCCGCTGGTTCAATGAGCTGCCGGTGATTGCCCTGCTGATCATCATCTTCCTCGCCGTGCTCAAGCCGTTCTGATGGCAGCCATCACGGACCACGACCCCCATCTGCCGGTCGTGCTGGTGCTCGCCGGCCACGACCCTACCGGCGGCGCCGGCCTGGTGGCCGATGCCGAGGCGGTTGCCGCCGGCGGCGGCTGGGCGCTGACCGTGCCAACCGCCCTGACCGTGCAGTCCTGCAGCGATGTCTCGCGGGTGATCCCCGCCGATCCCGAGGTCATGCGCGCCAGCGTTGCCGCCCTCGACGAGTTCGCGGTGGCGGCGATCAAGATCGGCCTGGTGGCCGACCTGGCGACCCTGGATGCGATCACCGACATCCTCCGGCGCTTTCCCGGGGTGCCGGTGGTGGCCGACCCGGTGCTGTCTGCCGGCGGCGGCAGGGAGTTATCCACAACCGAGCTCGTCGATGCCTACTGCGAGCGGCTGCTGCCGCGTGTGGATATCCTCACCCCCAACCGGGGGGAGCTGGCGCGGCTCTCCCCAAGCCTGCTGCAGGATACCGAGCGGGCCGTGGCGCTGATGCGCCTGGGCTGTCAGGCGGTGCTGGTGACCGGCACCGATGACCCGGCGCCGGGGGTACCGGCGGAGCGCGTGGCGCATACGCTGCATGCCCCGGACCAGAGTCGCCAGTGGAGCTGGCCGCGGCTTGCGGGGCGTTATCACGGCTCAGGCTGCACCATGGCGGCCTTCCTGGCGTCGCGTCTGGCCGTCGGGGAGTCACTGGTGATGGCCTGCGAGCAGGCACAGGCATTCACCTGGGAGGCATTGGCCCACGGCTGGCGGCCCGGCGAGGGCCAGGCGCTGCCTCGTCGCCTCTGGCGACTGCCGACGGTGGCGAGCGTCGCATCACCCGCTTCTCCCTGAGGGGGGTCTGGCCTTTGGCGGCCGGAGCATCGAGAATGGGGGCAATGTTCAGGCATGCCGCCGCGGCGCTCAGATCGGCGGAAATTGCCGCCACTTCACTTCCTGTGAATAGCTTATCCAGAGAATTATCCACAGCCTCGAGGACACGACACGACATGACGACCTCCGCCCAGCTCTTCGCCCAGGCCTGCCGGCATATCCCCGGTGGGGTCAACTCCCCGGTACGCGCCTTCAAGGGGCTGCAGCGTCCGCCGATATTCATGGAACGCGCCCAGGGCGCCTACCTGTTCGATGTGGAAGGCCAGCGCTACGTGGACTACGTGGGCTCCTGGGGACCGATGATTACCGGTCATGCCGATCCGGACGTGCTGGGGGCGGTGCGTGGGCGGCTCGACAACGGCCTCTCCTTCGGCACCCCCACCGCCATCGAGACCACCATGGCGGACCTGATCTGCGAGATGATCCCCTCCATCGAGATGGTGCGCATGGTCAACTCCGGCACCGAGGCCACCATGTCGGCGATCCGCCTGGCGCGTGGTGTCACCGGCCGCGACAAGATCGTCAAGTTCGAGGGCAACTACCATGGCCACTCCGACTCGCTGCTGGTCAAGGCGGGCTCCGGGGCGCTGACCCACGGCGAGCCGAGCTCTCCCGGCGTGCCGGCGTCCCTGGCCGAGCACACCATCACCCTGTCCTACAACGATATCGATGCCGTGGAGCAGTGCTTCGAGGAGATCGGTGACCAGGTGGCCTGCATCATCGTCGAGCCGGTGGCCGGCAACATGAACTGCATCCCGCCCCAGCCCGGCTTCCTGGAGAGCCTGCGTCGGGTCTGCAATGCCCACGACAGCGTGCTGATCTTCGACGAGGTGATGACCGGCTTCCGGGTGGCCATGGGCGGTGCCCAGGCCCACTACGGCGTGCGCCCCGACCTCACCTGCCTGGGCAAGATCGTCGGCGGCGGCATGCCGGTGGGTGCCTTCGGTGGCAGCGAGACCATCATGTCCAATATCTCGCCGCTGGGCCCCATCTATCAGGCGGGTACCCTCTCCGGCAACCCGCTGGCCATGGCGGCGGGCATCGCCTTGCTGACCAAGCTGCGCGAGCCGGGTTTCCATGATGCCCTGGCCCAGCGCGTCGAGACCCTCTGCCACGGTCTCCAGGAGCGCGCTGATGCGGCCGGCGTGGAGATGATCACCCAGCGTGCCGGTGGCATGTTCGGCCTCTTCTTCACCGGCCAGAGCCGAGTCGACAACTTCGCCCAGGCCACCGCCTGTGACGCCGACGCCTTCCGTCGCTTCTTCTCTGCGATGCTCGACGAGGGGGTCTACCTGGCGCCTTCGGCCTACGAGGCGGGCTTCATGTCCAGCGCTCACACGCCGGAGGATATCCAGTTCACCCTGGATGCCGCTGAAAAGGCCTTTGCGGCTATGCAACGTCAAGACTGAGCAACGTCAGGACTGAGCAGCGTCAGGACTGACGCCTCATCGAATCACCACCGGGAGAACCGCCATGCGTGATACCCAGGATGCCGACAAGGCCGGCAGTGGCGAAAGTCTGGAACTGGAATCGCTTATCGATGCTCTGGTGGCCTATCACCGCGGGGCGGCTTCCCATGATGCCGAGGGCCAGGCCGCCGGTGAGCCCCTCGCCAGGATCATGGCGGCCGAACTGGCGGCGATCCGCGAGGCCCTGCTCGATGAGGAGGAGCGCACGCGCCTCGATCAGCTGGGGGGGTGGCTGGAGCAGGACCTGGTGCGCCTGACGCCCATCCTCGAGGCACGCGCCGCGCGCCGGGTACCGAGCTGGGCGCTGCGCCACCCCGCCAGCCGGCTGTTCCACGCGGGTAGACCGCTGCTGGCCAATGCCATCGGGCGAGACCTGGAGGTGGCCGGCGCCGAGCTCGCCGATGATCCCGCCAGCGACCTGGCGGCGCTGCTGGTGGGCCTGGAGGGACGCGAGACCCCGGAATTGACGCGGCTGGCGCTGGATCGCTATCTGCGCCACTCGGGGGACTACGAGCTCTCTCGGCTGCTGTCGCTGTTCGGCACCTGTCATGCCCTGACCGCCGCCCGGCGAGCCCTGCGTCGTCGATCCGTCCGGGGGCTCGACCCGGAACACCCGGCCCTGCTGGCCGAGAGCATGGCCGAGTGTCGTCGCTACCTGGCGCTGGCCGAGCGTATCGCCGAGTTCCGCTTCCCGCCGCTGATCATCGCCGTGGGCGTCTCGGGCAGCGGCAAGAGTCGCTTTACCCGCGGACTGGTCACCGGCCTGGGAGCGATCCGCGTCAGCTCCGAGGCCGAGCGGCAGCGACTCGCCCAGGCCGATGACGACTCGATTCATGCACAGGGCGATGGCGACTCGGGGGGTGTGGATATCTTCGGCGAGGCGGCCACGGCGGCGACCTATCGCCGGCTTGCCGCCTGCGCCAGCTATCTGCTGGATGCCGGCATCCCGGCCTGCGTGGATGCCACCTGCCTGACCCGCGTCCAGCGTGACCTGCTGCGCCAGCAGGCCGAGGCCCGCGGCCTGCCCTGCCTGCTGGTCAGCTTCGAGGCCGACGACGCCACCCTGCGCCGGCGTATCGAGAAGCGTGCCTCACGCCAGGGCGTGGCCGTCGAGGAGAGCCTGTCGGTGCTGGCCCAGCAGCAGCAACGTTTCGAGCCGTTCGCCGACGAGGAGCGCCTGCACCTGGTCCATCTCGACACCACCGCGGACAATGCCGCCGAGTCCCTGCTGAGCCTTATCGAGGAGCATGTGAAGCTTGCCTGAGAGGAATCCCATGACCCCCATTGCTAGCCTGGTGCTGGCCAGTGGCAATCCCGGCAAGCTGCGCGAGTTCGCCCAGCTGCTGGCGCCGCTGGGCATGCAGGTGCGCCCCCAGTCGGACTTCGCCGTACCCGAGGTGGATGAGACCGGCCTGACCTTCGTCGAGAACGCCCTGCTCAAGGCGCGCGAGGCCAGCCGCGTCAGTGGCCTGCCGGCCCTGGCCGATGATTCCGGCCTGGAGGTCGATGCCCTCCACGGGGCCCCCGGCATCTATTCCGCCCGCTATGCCGGCGAGCCGAAGAGCGACGAGCGTAACAACGCGCGCCTGCTCGAGGCGCTGGCCGAGGTGCCCGAGGGAGCTCGCAGCGCGCGCTACTGGTGCGTGCTGGTGTATCTGCGTCATCCTGAGGATCCCGTGCCGCGGATCGTTCAGTGCAGCTGGGAGGGCGAGATCCTGGCCCATCCGCGCGGCGAGGGAGGCTTCGGCTATGACCCGTTGTTCTGGCTGCCCGACCAGGGCATGAGCGTGGCCGAGCTGCCGGCGGCGGAGAAGAACCGGCTGAGCCATCGCGGCCGGGCCCTGCAGGCCCTGGTCGAGCAGTTCCGCCAGGACCACGGGAGCCACTGATGGCACTGCCACCCCTGGCGCTCCCCCCGCTGGCCCTCTATGTGCACGTGCCCTGGTGCGTGCGCAAGTGCCCCTACTGCGACTTCAACTCCCACGCTGTCGGCCGCTCCGCCGGCCTGCCCGAGGAGGCGTATCTCGCCGCCCTGCTCGCTGACCTCGATGCCGACCTGCCGCTGGCCGCGGAGCGGGAGCTGGTTAGCCTGTTTATCGGGGGCGGCACGCCGAGCCTGCTCTCCGCCGACTTCTACCGGCGCCTGCTGGCAGGCGTGGCCGAGCGCCTGCCCCTGGCCCACGATATCGAGATCACCCTCGAGGCCAATCCCGGTACCCTGGAGCGCGGTCACTTCGCCGGCTACCGCGAGGCGGGCATCAATCGCCTGTCGCTGGGCGTGCAGAGTTTCCAGACGCCACAGCTCACGGCACTGGGGCGCATCCACAGCGGTGATGATGCGGAGGCGGCCTTTTCCGAAGCGCGCCAGGCGGGCTTCGACAACCTCAACGTCGACCTCATGCATGGGCTTCCCGGGCAGACACCGGAACTGGCGTTGAAGGACCTTCAGCATGCCCTGGCGCTGGAGCCGGAACACCTCTCCTGGTACCAGCTCACCCTGGAGCCCAATACAGAGTTCTACCGCTACCCGCCGCTCCTGCCCGAGGAGGAGGCGTTGTGGGAGATCCAGGATCAAGGCCATGAGTGCCTCGAGGCGGCGGGATTCCATCGCTACGAGATCTCGGCCTATGCCCGGGAGGGGCGCCGCTCACGCCACAACCTCAACTACTGGCGGTTCGGCGACTACCTGGGCATCGGTGCCGGCGCCCACGGCAAACTGAGCGCCCCGGGCGAGGATGGCCGCTTGCGCATCGAACGACGCTGGAAGAGCCGCCAGCCCGAGGCCTATCTGCGGCGGCGTCACGATCCGCGAGGGTTCGTGGCCGATGTGCATCCCGTCGACGAGACCGACCTGCCGCTGGAATTCACCATGAACGCGTTGCGGCTGCCCGAGGGTGTGCCACTGGCGCTATGGAGCGAGACCACCGGCCTGCCGGAAGCGGTGCTGGTCGAACGTCTCGCCAGCGCACGCAAAAAAGGACTTCTGGTGGAAGATGGCCAAAGGGTTCAAGCTTCCCCCCGAGGTCTACTATTCTTGAACGAACTGCTGGCGTCCATCGACGAGTCCTGATGGTGCCTGTGCTACGCTCATCGCAATCGCTGCCATTGACGGCCCCAGGGATGAACGAACGGGCCAATGACCAATGACCCAAACCAAGGAGAACACCACGATGACCAAGCCACTTCGTTTCATGGCCCCGCTGGCCGCTGCCGTGCTGCTGGCCGGCTGTGCCACCACTGACCCCTACAGCGGCCAGACCGACCGCAACCAGACCGGCACCGGTGCCGCCATCGGTGCCGTGGTCGGCGCCGCCGCCGGCGCACTGAGCGGCGACGGCAGCACCAGTCGCCGCGACCGTGCCCTGGTGGGTGCCGCCGTGGGTGCCGCCGCGGGTGCCGGTATCGGTGCCTATATGGATCGACAGGAGCAGCAGCTTCGCCAGAGCACTCAGGGCACCGGCATCGGTGTCGATCGTCGCGGCGACGATATCGTGCTCAACATGCCCAGCGAGGTCACCTTCGGCTTCGACTCCAGCGAGCTGACCCTCAGCGCAAGCAACGCCCTCAACGATGTGGCCAGGGTGCTGACCCAGTACGACGATACCCGCGTCAATATCGGGGGACATACCGACAGCACCGGTGATGCCACCTACAACCAGCGGCTCTCCGAGCGCCGTGCCCAGGCGGTGGGCAACTACCTGGCCCAGGCCGGTGTCGCCGGTAGCCGCCTGAACATGACCGGCTATGGCGAGAGCCAGCCGGTGGCCAGCAACAACAGCGAGCAGGGGCGTGCCCAGAACCGTCGCGTCGAGATCACCCTCTCTCCCATCGAGAGCCGCTTCGAGTAAGCGCTACCTCGATACCCAGCGGTAACCGTCGGGCTCGCCACTCCTGTGGCGGGCCCTTTCTATACCCTGCCGATACGCGGATCCGCAGCCATGCTCTCCTACCAGCACGCCTACCATGCCGGTAATTTCGCCGACGTTCACAAGCATCTGACCCTGCATGGGGTCATCGATTATCTATTACGTAAAGAATCATCGATTACGTTCATCGATACTCATGCCGGTCGCGGCCTCTATCCCCTGGCCGCTGAGGAGACATCCCGGCTGCATGAATACCGCCAGGGCGTCCTGCCCCTGTGGGAGGGACGCGATTCGCTCATGGCTGAGGAACTGCTGGGCGGCTGGCTGGCGGCGCTGGTGGAGGCGCAGCCGGACCCCCGCCACCTGACCCTCTATCCGGGGTCACCCTGGTGGATGGGGCGGCGACTGCGCTCCGGTGACCGCCAGCTGCTCTTCGAGCTGCATCCCGGGGAGCATGCCCATCTGGCGGGCCAGCCGCTGGAGGGGGATATCCGCACGATTCATGGCGACGGACTGAAGGGTCTCGTCGACCGCCTGCCGGTGAAGACGCCGCGCCTGTGTGTGCTGATCGATCCGAGCTACGAGCGCAAGCAGGAGTATGTCGAGGTGGCCCAGGCGCTGCTGGCGACACTGCACAAGGCGCGGCATGCCGTGGTGCTGGTGTGGTACCCGTTGCTGCCGGCAGGCCGGCACCACGAGCTGCTCGATGCCGTGAAGGCCGGTGGCGTACGCAAGGTATGGCGCAGCGAATTTCGCCTGCAGGCGCCGGGCCACGAGGCGCGCGGCATGTTCGGCAGTGGCATGCTGGTGGTCAACCCGCCGTGGGGACTCGACCAGCGTCTCGCCGCGGCCATGGGGCGGGTAGCCCCGCTGCTGAGCGGTGCGGCGAGCTATCGCGGCGACTGGTGGGTCGGCGAGTAGGCCTGCCTACTTGCCGATACAGAAGCTGCCGAAGATCTCGCCGAGCAGGTCGTCGGCGCTGAACTCCCCGGTGATCTCGCCCAGTGCCTGCTGGGCGTCGCGCAGGTCCTCCGCGAGCAGCTCGCCGGCCCCGAAGCCCGAGAGCTGGGCCTCGCCGTTGTGAAGCGCCCGCTCGGCGCGATCCAGGGCGTCGAGGTGGCGGCGGCGGGCCGAGAAGCGTCCCTCTGCCGTCGCATTGAAGCCCATCACCTCCTTGAGGTGCGCCTTCAGGTTATCCACACCCTCTGTGGTCTTCGCGGAGAGCCTGACGATGGGAGTGGTTGTGGATAAGTCGAGTCCCGGGCGCTCCTCGCTGGCGTCGATCTTGTTGCGTACCAGGGTCAGCCGCGAGGGGTCGGGTAGCCGGGCCACGAACTCGGGCCAGATCGCCATCGGGTCGGTGGCGTCGGTGGCCGCGGCATCAACCAGCAGCAGCACCCGGTCGGCCTTCTCGATCTCTGCCCAGGCGCGAGCCACACCGATCTGCTCCACGGCGTCCGGCGTGTCGCGCAGGCCGGCGGTGTCGATGATATGCAGTGGCATGCCGTCGATATGGATGTGTTCGCGCAGCACGTCGCGGGTGGTGCCGGCAATGTCGGTGACGATGGCGGTCTCCTGCTCGGTCAGGGCGTTGAGCAGGCTGGACTTGCCGGCATTGGGGCGACCGGCGATCACCACGCTCATGCCCTCGCGCATCAGTGCACCCTGGCCGGCGGCGGCACGCACCGCGGCGAGCTCCTGCAGCACGCTGGCGAGCATCTCGGTGACGCGGCCATCCCCCAGGAAGTCGATCTCCTCCTCGGGAAAGTCGATGGCCGCCTCCACATAGATGCGCAGTTCGATCAGGCGCTCCACTAGGCCCTCGACCCGGCGCGAGAAGTCTCCCTGCAGGGAACGCAGGGCGTTCTCGGCGGCGGCACGGGAGCTGGCGTCGATCAGGTCGGCGATCGCCTCGGCCTGGGCCAGGTCGAGCTTGTCGTTGAGGAAGGCGCGCTCGGAGAACTCGCCCGGGCGGGCCGGGCGCGCGCCCAGCGCGATGCAGCGCTCCAGCAGCAGGTCCATGATCACCGGTCCACCGTGGCCCTGCAGTTCCAGGACATCCTCGCCGGTGAAGGAGTGTGGACCCGGGAAGAACAGCGCGATGCCCTCGTCGAGTACCGTCTCTTCGCCCCGGAAGGGCCCGTAATGGGCGCGGCGTGGCGCGGGGCACTGGCCTATCATCGCCTCGGCGAGCGTCGCGCTGAGCGGGCCCGAGACGCGGATGATACCGACCCCGCCGCGTCCCGGCGGTGTGGCCAGTGCGGCGATGGTGTCCTGGTCGTGAAGCGGGGCCATGGGGGGTCTCCTCGGCGTGATGCCAGCATTGTCGTTGCGGCTCCCCTGAAACGCCAGACCCCCGCTCGGGGCGGGGGTCCAGGGAGTCGCTCAGGCGAGCTCGGTCACTTGGTCTTCATGCCCTTGCCCACGCTGGGGTCGTTCTCGATCTTGCGGGTAATCACGTACTGCTGGGCGATGGAGATGATGTTGTTCACCACCCAGTAGATCACCAGGCCGGCCGGGAACCACAGGAAGAAGAAGGTGAAGACGATGGGCAGCATGCGCATGATCTTCGCCTGCATGGGATCCGGCGGGGTGGGGTTGAGCAGTTGCTGCACGAACATGGAGGCACCCATCAGGATCGGCAGGATGAACAGCGGATCCTTCACCGAGAGATCCTGGATCCAGAACATGAAGGGCGCATGGCGCAGCTCCACGGACTCCAGCAGCATCCAGTAGAGGGCGATGAACACCGGCATCTGCACCAGGATCGGCAGGCAGCCACCCAGAGGATTGATCTTCTCCTTCTGGTAGAACTTCATCATCTCCTGGGACATCTTCTGGCGATCGCTGCCGTACTGCTCCTTGAGGCGCTGCATCTCCGGGCCCAGCTTGCGCATGCGGGCCATGGACTTGTAGGCCTTGGCGGAGAGTGGCCACAGCGCGGCCTTGACCAGAATGGTCAGCAGCACGATGGACCAGCCCCAGTTGCCCACCACGTCATGGATCTTGTCGAGCAGCCAGAACAGCGGGTTGGCGATGAACCACAGCCAGCCGAAGTCGACCGTGAGGTTGAGGTTGGGAGCCACGGCTTCCAGGTAGTCCTGCACCTTGGGGCCCACATAGAGGGTGGCGGCGAGGCGAGATTCGCCCTCGGCGGCTACCTGGGTCACCGGGCCGGCGAAGGCGGCCACATTGCGCCCCCGGGAGTCGGTGGTGGCGTAGTAGAGGTTCTGCTGGCTCTGGGACGGAACCCAGGCGCTGACGAAGTAGTGCTGGATGATCGCGACCCAGCCGCCCTCGGCCTCGCGGTTCTCGAAATTACCCTTCTGGATATCCTCGAAGTCGACCTTCAGGTAGCGATCCTCGGGGGTGGAATAGGCCGCGCCAAGGAAGGAGCGCATGCCCATCTTGGGACCACTGGAAGGATCGCTGCTGTTGTCGCGGGCCAGCTGGCCGATGAAGCGGGCCGAGACGGGCTCCGCGCTGGTGTTGGCCAGGAAGTATTCGACGTCCACCGCATAGTTGTTGCGCTCGAAGGTGAAACGCTTGGTCACCTGGATGCCGTTGACCTCGCCAACCAGATCGACCTCCAGGCGCTTGTCACCCTCGGCCAGGCGATACTCGGTCTTCTCGGGAGCGTAGGCGATGCGTCCCGACTGGCCGTCCAGCTGCAGCCCGGAGCGTGCCACGTAGCTGCGCGTCTCGCCGTCGGAGAGCATCACATAGGAGCGGTCCGAGTCGAGGGTCAGCTTGTGCTGGGGCAGCGCCGCATAGACGATATCGCCGCCTTGGGGGTCGATGCGCAGGTCCAGCACGTCGGTCATCACGGCAACCAGATCGCGGCTGGCGGCCGATTCCGGCTCGTCGGGCATGGCCTCGGTCATGCCATTGCCACTGCTCGTTGCCGGAACCGCCAGGCCATCCGCGGCGCCTTCGGCCAGGGAATCGTTGCCTCCGGGCTGATTGCTGGTGAAGGAGGGAGCCTGCGGCTCGACGGCCGTCTGGCCATAGTCCTGATTCCACTGCACGACGATCAAATAGGCGAGCACCGCCAGTGGAATCAGCAATAGGAGTCGTTTTACGTCCATGAAGGTTCTGCCCAGTGGGAAGTGAACATGCCAGGGGCGGAAGGCGATTCAGCCGCCCGAGATAGACAAAAGCCTGCCGATGGCAGGCTGAATTCCGAACACGGACTCTCGAGGGTTGCCCCGGCTGCGTCAAGCCTAGCCTTGCGAAGGGATGTGCTCATGCTTACGCGGGCTCCGATCGGATGAAGACGGCGCGACGCTTGATGACGGGTGTCCTGCGGGCGTCTTCTGGGCCTCGCGTGTCAGTCGTCGCCACATCCCGAACAGCTGCCGGTGCAGGGTCTCGTTGTCCAGATCGCCCACGCCGCGTCGCGAGAGTATCACGATGTCGACGGCCGGGAGACGATGCTGTTGAAACCGGATCGACTCACGCACCAGCCGCTTGACGCGGTTGCGGTCCACGGCACGGCGCAGACTCTTCTTGCTGATGACAAGGCCGATGCGGGGATGCCCCAGATCGTTGGGCGTGGCCAGTGCCATCAGCCCCTTGCCATGCACCTTGAAGGATGCATTCTCGAAGACCTGGCGATAGTCCCCTGCCGTCAGCAGGCGCAGACGGCGGGGAAACGACTGACGGGGCACGCAGGGTCCGTGATCAGGCGCTCAGGCGCTTGCGACCCTTGGCGCGACGACGCGCCAGGACGGCACGTCCATTCTTGGTGGCCATCCGGGCACGGAAACCGTGCGTACGCTTACGCTTCAGGACGCTGGGCTGAAAGGTGCGTTTCATAACTCGTTATTCCCACGTGGTTTTCTGGACGATTCGTCGTTTTCGAGGCGCCTGGATTCCCGCTGGGAACCCGAGCGTATTCGGTTCAAGACCGGAAATTGTAGTGATTTCCTCCGGGCGGTGCAATTTTTCTGTGTGTCGATCGCTCGATTGCCCGGATGCCGTTGCCCCGATTTGCTCACACGAGGAGCGGCAGGCGGCTCGCACAACCCGTTCGCTGCCTATGTCCGGCTACCATAATTACAATGTTTATAACCTGTAGTACGTTGTTATTAATACTGGGGAGCCATTTTGTGGATAAGTCAATTAACATTAACATTCACAAGGATTTAAAGAGATGATACGGCTGTGGACAATGGCGGGATGAAGGGTGCGTGAGAGTGGGGTATCCTGTGGATGGAAGATGATCTTCTACACAGCCGCCGGTTGCACACAGTTCCACCCCGAGGAAGTCAGCCTATCATCGGCCTACTTTTCCACAGGCCGTGGAGAGGCGTCGGGGGTGTGGATAACCAGCCCCCGGGGCGATACAATGCTCGGCCGTTTTTCGACAAGGTGGTGACGTCGC